>NZ_NRQR01000024.1 GCF_002849595.1 Luteimonas rhizosphaerae | reverse complement strand
GGCGCGGCGGCGGGCGGCGCCGGCGGCAGGCCGGCAGGCGGCGCGGCCTGCACGACCAGCGCACGCGCGGGTTGCGCCTGGGCCGTGGCCTGCATCGGTGCGAGGCCGCCGACCCGTGCCTGCAGCGCCTGGATCTGCATGTCCAGTTCGCGCAGGCGCCGCACTTCCTGCGCGTAGCTCTGCTTCATCGACGCCAGGTCCTGCAGCAGCTGCCGCATCGCTTCGCGATCGGCCTCCGTCATCGCCTGCGGGACCGCGGGAGGTGGCGCGTCCTGCGCCAGCAGCGGTGCGATCGGCGCGAACGCCAGTGCGAGCGCGACGGCCAGCGGCCGGTGCGCGATGGTGGGTGTCGAGTTCAAGGTGCCCCTCCCGGATCGACGGTGTTGGATCGGCACGGCGCGGATCAGAGCCCGATGCCGCGCGACATCACGATGGCCTGCGCCACGCTCTGCTGGATGCTCTGGCCGCTCGGCAGGGCCTGGCGGACCAGGTCGAGCTGCAGCTGGTTGCTGACCGACTGGCCATCGCCGGCGATGCGGATGCTCTGGCCGACGGCGTTGGCGCCGATCCACTGCTCGGTGGCGCCCTGCCCGGCGATCTGCAGCAGCACGCGGGCAGCGCCGTTGTCGACGCCGGCCTGCGCGGTGACGCCGCCCGACTGCGCGAACGCGGTCGCGGGAGCGATGTCCTGCGCGCTCGCCGATGGTGCATCGCCATCGCGGATGGTCAGCGTGGTGCCGTTGCGCGCGGCGTTGGCGTCGCCCGCGACCTGGATGCTCTGCACCAGGCCGTCGACGTTCGCCAGGCCGGCCGAATCGATGGCGCGATCGCCGGTCGCCGCCAGCGCAGGCGCGCCCTCGGTGATCGTGACGCTGGGCGTGAAGCTGACGACCGGCGTGTTGCCGCGCACGTCGAAGCCCATCTTCATCGCGCCCTGGACGGCCTGGCCGCTGCCGGTCAGCCAGGTCGACACCATCGACACGCCGAACCAGGCGATGCGGTTGTCGCCGACGATGTAGCGGCCGCGCATGTCGCCGAGTTCGGCATCGGGGATCTCGCGCAGGCCGTTGCCGGCCGCCGGCGCGGTCTGGGGCGCCTGCGCATGGACCGGCAGCGCCGCGCCGACGGCGAGCAACGCCGCCAGCAGGGAAAGGGGAATGGCACGCATCACACGTCTCCGTCAGAACAGGTCTGCATGGGTGAATCCGAAGTCCAGCAGCTCGGCATCCGTCACCGGTCCCTGCCGGGCGAACAGCGCTTTCGCACTGGGCCGGGCGACTGGCTGCAGCAGCACCGTGTTGCGATCGAAATCACTGGCTATGACGATGAAAATGGCGCGCGACGGCCACGAGTCGAGAAACTCCGCCATCGGCACGCTGCGGTTGCCCAGGATCGGGTCGGCGACCTCGACGATGTCGCCGGTCACCTGCTTGAGTACGACGAAGTGGCGGAAACCGCGGACGTCCATCAGCACCAGGCCGGGCACGCGCAGCGCGCGCAGCTTGTCGGCATCGACGCGGTAGCCGCGGCCGCGCATGCCGAGCGATTCGACGTAGCGCTTGATGTCCAGCAGCGAGAAGCCGCGTTCCTGGACGACGGCCGGGTCCGACAGGCCCATCATTCCTTCGATGACGGTGGCCTCGTCGACATCGAGGCGGTAGGCGAACTTCAGGATCGTCGCCAGCGCCGCAGCGCCGCAGCTGTAATCGGTGTGCTGGCGCACGAGGTGGCGGAAGCGCGCTTCGCGCATGCTCTCGACCGGCATCGTGTGCAGACTGCCATCGGGCAGGATGCCGGCGAAGCGGACGTCGGCCGCAGAAGCGGTCACGCACATCGGCAGCAGACAGGCCGCGAGCGCGGCGGCGAGGGAACGGCGGATCGACATGGGACCTCCGCAGAAGGAGGCCCCGCGCCACGGGGCATGTGGCGCGGGGCTTCCGGGGAAACCCGGCCAAGGGGGCAGGCCGGGCGTCACACCTGGTCGGCGCGGTTACTCGCCGCCGCCGCCCGGAGGCGGAGCGGCCGTGCTCGGCTGCGCCACCGCCATCGCCAGGCTGTTGGCCTGCAGATTGCCGGTGCCGGCAGCCACGTTGACGCCGATGTTGCCCGAGGCCTGGCTGAAGGCGCTGCCAGAGAGGCTGGCGGTGTTGGTCGCCGCGACGGCCACCCAACGGGTCGTCGTCACCGTACCGCTGAGGCTGGCCTCGAGCTCGCTGTAGCCCAGTTCGAGGAACGCCAGGTCACCCGACTCGGAACCCTCGTAGCTGCCCTCGGCGTCGGTATCGAACGCCAGGCCACCGATCGGGCCATGCTCGTCGGAACCGCGGTAGGGATTGTCGACCGCACCCTGGGATTCGCCATCGAAATCGGCATGGCCGATGACCGGACCTTCGGGGTGTTGTTCGCCTTCCCACATGTCGGCGTAGAAGTTGCTCTGCTGGTACGCGTTGCCACGCGACGCCGTTTCACCCGACGTGGTGCCCTCGTATCCGCCCACGCCTGCCGACAGGCTCCAGCCGCTGACCGGACCGCTGAGGCTGACCTGGGTCGTGTCGGTCAGGGCGCGGTAGCTGCCTTCGTTGTGGGTCATGTTGCCCGACGAGGCCTGGTTGGAGCTGACGCTGGCCTGCGCATAGGCGGCGGTGGCGACCGAGGCGGCCATCGCGTTCTTCTGCGCATTGTTGTTGCCCGACGCGATGTTGACGCCGATGTTGCCGCTGGCCGCCGAGAAGGCGTTGCCGCCCATGCTGGCGCTGTTGGTCACGCCTTCGTTCATCGTGACGTTGCCGCTGCCCGCCTGGTTGACGAACACTTCCGCGTCGGCAAGGCCGAAGGCGAAGCCCGCATCGGCGGCCGACAGCGCCGCGGCGTTGTCCTGCACGTTGTTGTCGCCGGCGGCGACGTTGAACAGCAGGTTGCCCGAGGCTTCGGAACCGACGTCGTCGGCGATCGACGCGTCGTTGTCGAGCTTGTCGTTGAGGCCGAGGTTGCCGCTGACCGACTGGCGGTTGTCGATGACCGCGATGGCGGCCGAGTCGAGATCGATGTCGCCGCTGATCGTCGGATCGCCGCTGAAGCTGATGTCCGAGCTCAGCGACAGGTCCTTCTCCAGGTTGACCGCGACGCCGTGTTCGTTGCGCTCGCGGCGGACGTCGGAGTCGACGTTCTCGGTCCGGTCGATGGTCTCGACGACCTGGTTGGTGCGGATGCGGTGCGCTTCGTCGAGGCTCTGGTCGATGGTCTGGTTGACCTCGGCGTTGTACGACTCGCTGACGCTGATGTCGTAGGACTCCGACAGACTCTGGTCGACGGTCTGGGTCCAGTCGACGGTCTGGTTGACCTCGGTGTTGGTGTTGGTGATGTTGGTTTCGTAGTTGCGCGTGTCGTCTACGTTGGTCGTGTAGTTGCGCGTGTCGTCGATGGTGATGTCGTAGTCGACGATCTGCCAGTCGACGCTCTGCGCCTGCGCGGTGCCGGTGGCCGCCGCGGTGACGGCCAGCGCCAGGACCGTCCATTTCGGATTGATCTTCATGATGTGCTCTCTCTCGCCTTAAGGTCTTCTGTTCCCGTTGGAGTGATTCACGGGCCGGCCTGGACCGACATCGACAGGACATTGCCGACGTCGTTGCCCGAACCCGCGATCTGATTGAGCTGCAGCACGCCGTCGAAGCCCTGCAACGCAGTGGCCTCCACGGCCGCCGTGCGGCGGAGCGTGGTCGCGCCCCCTGCCCCGACGACGTGCTGTTGCCCCGCCGACGCGAAAGCCGACGACAACGCGGTGTCGTCGTCGGCTTCACGTATGCCCTGTTGCGCCAGCGACAGCGCCACCGCGTTGAGTGCGGTGTTCGCGTTGCCGCTGGCCTGATTGATCGACACGACGCCAGTGGCGCCGGACAGCGCCTCGCCGGCGATGACCGCCGACGCGTGGTCGGGCGCGGTCGCGACGTCGGCCTGCCGTTGCTGCCGCAGGTCGGTCGATGCCAGCGCGGTATCGCCGATGGCGATGCTGCGTGCGCTGGTCTGCTGGTTGGGGTCGCCGGCGGCCAGGTTGATCGCGATGGCACCGCTGGCACCCGCGAAGGCCTCGCCGTCGATGCGCGTCTCGGCGAGATAGGCCAGCAACGCCGGGTAGTCGTCCGTCGCGGCCGCAACGCCGGCGAATGCCAGCAGCGGCGCGAGTGCGAGCCAGCGGCGGACGGCGCGACGCCTCACGGCCCACCGCCGTTGGCCGGCTGGCCGAGGGGAAACTGCGCCAGTGCGCCGGTGACGTGCGCGCCGATGCCGCGCGTCGCGCCGGTCACCGCGCCCATCGAACCGCCGAGCGCGCTGCCCGGGCCGGTGCCGAGGACACCGCCGCCGCCGGCGTCGCGGGTGCTGCCGCCGTGCAGGACACCACCGAGGGTCGACGTCACCGTGGTGGCGATCGCGCCGCTTGCCGGCCGGTCCGCACCGGTCATGCGGTTGCCGGTATCGAGCGACATGAAGTCGGCATCGCTGAGTTCGCCGCCGATCAGCGGCTGCAGCTGGCGGGTCGGCGTCGGATCGACGATCAGCGCCGTGCTCGGCGGCACCGGGCGCACCGCGTGCCGCGCGTTGACGTCGCGCAGCAGGGTCATCTCGCCGTGGTTGGCCTGCACGCCGATGCGCGCGCCGGCCGCATGCGCCGGAGATGCGGCGAGCAGCAGCAGGCCCGGCAACGCGAGGGCGCAGGTGCGAACGATGTGGTGCATGGGAGTCCCCTCCAGCTCAGGCGGAGAAGACAACGCACGCACCGTGCCATCCTTACTTATTCAATAAAATCAGAAGCTTGCTTGACACGCTTGCCTGGCTGCGGGCGGTGCCGATGCAGGTCGGGTGCTACAGGTGGCGACGCCTGGACGCCCGGGAACCGCGCCGCATCGCGGCCCGGCGCATCGGTGCGGGGTGTATCGCCGTCGTGACACCGGGCTGTCACGCGTTACAGCGCCGCGAATGCCACGACGCCAGTACCCTGTCGCACGGCGCATCCGGCGTCATCGCACAGGGCCACCATGTTCGACGTTCTCCAACGGGGCTGGGACACGCTCGTCACCACTCCGCATCTGATCGCGCTGCTGACCGCGGGCTGGGTGGCCTACCTCGTGGTCCTGGGTGGCTGGATCGTGCTGCAGAAGCGCGAGCCGGTCGCCACGCTGAGCTGGCTGCTCGGTCTCGCGCTGTTGCCGTATCTCGGTTTCCTGATCTACCACGTGTTCGGCCCGCAGAAGATCCGCCGCAACCGGCTGCGGCGTGCGCGCAGTCGCTCGACGATGACGCCGGCGCAGATCGAAGCGGAGGAAGGCGAAGCGGCCGAACTGATCCGCCTGTCGGCCGCGACGACCGGCCTGCCGGTGACATCGTCCGCGGACGTGCGGCTGTTGATCGACGGCCATGCGAAGTACAGCGCCCTGCTCGAGGACATCGCGCAGGCGACCCAGCATGTGCATCTCGAGTACTACATCTACGAACCCGACGCGACGGGCGAAGCGCTGCGCGACGCGCTGGTCGCGCGCGCGCGCGATGGCGTGCGGGTCCGCCTGCTGCTCGATGCGGTCGGGTCGTCGGCCGCGCGCCGGTTCTTCGCGCCGCTGCTGGAGGCGGGCGGCGAGCTCGCCTGGTTCCATCCGATGCGCTTCGGCCAGTTCTGGAAGCGACCGTGGACCAACTTGCGCACGCATCGCAAGATCGTCGTCATCGATGGCCGCATCGGGTACACCGGTGGCATGAACGTCACCGACGAGCAGGACGAATCGCGTCGCGCCGATGCGTACCGCGACCTGCACCTGCGGCTGACCGGGAAATCGGTGCGCGTGCTGCAGCTGGTGTTCGCCGAGGACTGGGCATATGCCACCGGTCGTCGCGATTTCCTCGCCGAAGTGGAGCGGCAGACGCCGCCGGTCGACGCCGGCCCCATCCGCACGCAGGTGCTGACCTCCGGTCCGGATTCGTCGTGGGAAGCGATCCATCGCGCGCACGTCAGCGCGATCCACGGTGCGAAACATCGCGTCTGGATGACGACGCCTTACTTCGTGCCGGGCGAGGCGGCGATGATGGCACTGACGTCGGCTGCGCTGGCCGGGCTCGACGTACGCCTGGTTGTGCCGCACACCAGCGATTCGCGCCTGGTCACCTGCGCCGCGCGTTCGTATTTCGGCCAGCTGCTGGTCGCGGGCGTCAAGGTCTACGAATACCGGTCGCGGATGCTGCATACCAAATCGCTGCTGGTCGACGACACCATCGCGATCATCGGCAGTGCGAATTTCGACCATCGCAGCTTCCGGCTCAACTTCGAGGTCTCGGTGCTGTTCGACGACGCCGACGTCGCCGCCGGCCTCGAGTCGCTGATCAACGGCGAGTTCGCGAATGCGCCGCGGGTGCAGCGCGGCCGCCATCGTCCGCTGTTGACCGCGCGCCTGCCCGAAGCACTGGCGCGTCTGTGCTCGCCGTTGCTGTGACGGCGGCGGCCATCGGGCGACCGTCGGCGGCGTCGACGCGACGGCCGGCGCTGCCGCCGTGCGCAGCGACCCGGTAGACTGGTCCGCACGTCCGGCGGAGACCGTCCATGCCTTGGCTGTTCCTGTTGCTCGCGCTCGGCGCGCTGGTACTCGCGTTCTCCACAACCTCGGTCGCACTCGCCGCGATCGCCCTGCTGCTCTCGCTCGTATTGGTGGTCTTCGGCGTGCTCGGCCTTCTGGCCCAGCGGGTCGGCAACCAGGCACGCAGCGAGGCGATGATGGTCGATCCGGCCGAACTGCGGCGGCTGCGCGAGCAGGCCGATGCACGCCGCAACGCGGCCGAGCCGCCGCCCGCGTCCGGTCCGCAGACCGGTGTCTGACATGCCGATGCGGCCCCGTACATCATGACCGGTGGTCCGGCGCGAGCTGGCACGCGGCTCAGCGTCAATCTCAACAAGATCGCCGTGCTGCGCAATTCGCGCGGCGGCCGCGAGCCCGACGTGCTGCGCGCCGCGCATGCGTGCCTGGATGCCGGCGCGCACGGCATCACCGTGCACCCGCGGCCCGATGCGCGGCACATCCGCGAAGACGATGTGCTGGGGCTGTCGGTCCTCACGACGGCGCGCGGCGTCGAGTTCAACATCGAGGGGAATCCCTTTGCCCCGCCCCGCCCCGGCTATCCGGGTCTGCTGGCATTGTGCGAACGCACGCGACCGGCGCAGGTCACTCTCGTGCCCGATGGCGACGGCCAGCTGACTTCCGATCACGGTTTCGACTTCACCCGCGATGCGGCCGCGCTGCGGCCGCTGGTCGATGCCCTGCGTGGATTCGGCTGCCGCGTCAGCCTGTTCGCCGATCCCGGCGCCGATGTCGCTGACGCGGCGGCGATCGGCGCAGACCGGATCGAGCTCTACACCGGCCCCTACGCCGCGGCACATGCCGAAGGCCACATTGGGCGTGTATTGCCCCTGTTCGCGTCGACGGCGGCCTCCGCACGCGCGGCGGGCCTCGGCGTCAATGCGGGACACGATCTCAGCCAGGAGAACCTGGGCGCGTTCGTCGCGGGTCTCGGCGCCGTCGACGAAGTCTCGATCGGGCATGCCCTGATTGGCGAGGCGCTCTACGACGGTTTGTCGACGACCGTGGCGCGTTACCTCGACATCCTGCACGACGCGGCGCGGTAGACCTGAGCCTGCGCCTGTATCGCAGCACGCACAGATGCGGATTGCTGCCGGTCTGTCCGCTTCCATTGGAGACCAGCAGGCTGCTAGCCCGTCCGCGTGCCGCTCGGGCAGCTCCGCGCAGCGTTGGTCCGTCATTGAGCGGCGGATCGCGCCTGCGAAGGATCCGCATTGCTGCGGCGCGAGTGTGCCGCGATCACGTGTAGAAACACGATCGAATCCAGCTGACGTGCGCGTTGAGTTTCTGCGCGCGGTCGTCCCGAGTCCGTATAGCGAGAGACGCTTCGCATGACCGCCGTCGCCTTCCCTGCCTTCTTGTGTCTCGTCCGCTCGCATTGGAGATCAGTCCGCTCACCTGCTGCATGCCGCCCGGGGGCTCCGCTTGCAACAGCGTCGGCCGACGAACGTACGGAGACAGGGCAAAAAAAACGCCGCCCGAAGGCGGCGTCGAAACTGGATCTGGTAAGCGCCGGACGCGCTGCAGGCACGCCCTGACGGGATTGCGGTTACTGCCTGACGAAACCGATCTTCTGCATCTGCGCGTTCTTGGCTTCCGCCAGCACCTTGGCCAGCACGCCGTAATCGGCGTCCTCACTGGTGTCGATCTCCAGCGTCGGCTGGTTGGTCGGATCGCGCTGGACTTCCGATTCCATCATGTTGCGCAACGCGGACAGCGGGGTCGGGCTGTCGTTCCAGAAGGTCTGGCCCGACGCGTCGATGCGGAGCCGGATCGGCTCCGGCGGTTCCACCGGGTTATCCGGCGGAGTCGCCGAACGCTGCGGCAGATCGATGTCGATCGGGTAGGACAGCTGCGGCGCCGTCACCATGAAGATGATCAGCAGCACCAACATCACGTCGCAGAGCGGAATGATGTTGATGTCGGCCATTGGGCCTTCGCCACCGGATGAAAATGCCATGCGTGTTGCTCCGGTTTTAGTTTTCGCGCGTCGCGACGAAGCCGACCTTGCGCATGCCCTGGGCCTGCGCAACGTTGACCACTTCGTTGATCGTGCGGTACTTGGTCGTCGAGTCGCCACGGATGTTGACCGGCGGCTGCAGATCTCGCCGTTCTCCGACACCGCGATCGTGATCGGCGGTGTCGGCGGCGCGGTCTCCGGACGTTCGTCCAGATTGGCCTGCGGCAACTCGACCTGGACCTTGTGCGCCATCAGAGGTGCCGTGACCATGAAGATGATCAACAGCACCAGCATGACGTCGACAAGCGGGACGATGTTGATCGTGGCGTTGACCTTGTCGTTACCGCCACCACCTGAGCTGAAAGCCATATCGGGACTCCGTCGTCGTTAACGTTCTGATCAGACCTTGGCCGGCGGCGGCACGGCGTCACCGACGCGGGCACCGGTGGCGAAGAAGTCGTGCAGATCGTGCGCGAAGGTGTCGAGCTTGTTGTTCGTACCGCGGTTCAGACGGACGAAGAAGTTGTAGCCCAGCACGGCCGGGATCGCGACGCCCAGACCGATCGCGGTCATGATCAGCGCCTCGCCGACGGGACCGGCAACCGCGCCGATGTCGGCCTGGCCACTGGCGCCGATGCGGATCAGGGCGCGGTAGATGCCCCAGACCGTACCGAGCAGACCGACGAACGGCGCGGTCGCACCGACGGTCGCGAGCACGGTCAGGCCGTTCTCGAGCTTCAGCGACTCGCGGGTCACGGCCTGGCGCAGGGCGCGGTCCACGAACTCCGAGCGGTTCAGCGACTCGACCAGACGCGAACCTTCATGACGCTGGTGATGCGCGGCGGCCTGGGCGGCGTCGAGGGCGACCTTGGAGAACGGATCGCTCTTCGGCTGCTCTTCCATGTAACGGATGGCGTCCTGCGCGTTCGGGGTTTCCCAGAACGTGTTGATCACGCGATCCGAATTACCGCGCAGGCGGATGTTCTTGATGACGTTGTAGATGATCCAGTAGATCGACATGGCGGACATGACGACCATCGTGGCGAGCACGACGTAACCGACAGCATCCATGTGCTGAAGCATGTCGGCGAAGCCCATCTGCTGCAGACCTGCAGCATTGTTGGCGGCTCCGGACACAGGGGCGTTGGTAGATTCCTGCAGCATGACGCTTACCTTCTAGATGTTGTGGTTTGGAGTTTGAAACGGTGAAGCGGTTCTAGCAGGCGCCACGCGGACGCCAGGTTCGATGCGGAGCGCGACCGGTCAACCGAGGTTGAAGTCGACCGGGACACGGACGCGACCGGCGGCCGGCTGTCCGTTCTTGGTCGCAGGCGCGAACGACCACTTGCGTGCGGCTTCGATCGCGGCGCGGTCGAGGTCACGGTTGCGGCTGGACTTCTCGACCGATACGTTGGTCACGTTGCCGTTGGCATCGACGTCGATGACCAGTACCACAGTGCCTTCGATCTGCGCGCGCGCAGCGGCCGGCGGATAACGCGGCGGGTTCATGTTCTTCGACGAGATGTCGACGCTGGCGCCGATGTCGGGCGCCGGGGCCGGCGGTGCGGGCGGGGCCGGCGGCGGGGCCGGCACGTCCATCGGCGACGGCTCGTCGAACACGACCGGCGGCTGCTCGGGCGGCGGCGGAATCGGCGTCGGGCGCGGCGGCGACAGCTCCTTGATCGGCTGCGGCTTCGGCGGTTCCGGCGGCGGCGGCGGCGGCGGCGGCGGGGGCGGCGGCGGTTCGATGATGACCACACGCGTCGCGGCTTCTTCCGGGGGCGCTTCGGTCGGCGGGTTAACCGGTGCCATCAGCAGCATCACGGCGGCGGCGTGGAACGCCACCACCATCGTGAAGCCGGTGATACGGGCCCAGTTCAGACCTTCGTCTTCGTCGTTCCTGTCGGTCGTCGAGCGTTGCGTCATGCGGAGAACTCTAGTGGGGCCGGAGCGAAAGATGCGCCGGTGGAAAAGTCGAACTACAACCCTTGCGGGCGGCAGGAACCCTAAAGCTTATACCAAGCAAGTTGCGAAACGCCATCCGTGGCACTTACAACTTTTTCTTAACGCGCTGAGAGGATGCGCTCCGCATCGACGTTCGAACGCAGGCCCTTGTCGATGGCCTGGCGCGCTGCAGCCTGCGCTTCGGCGGTGCGACCTTCCTGATGCAGGATCTTCGCGAGATTCAGATAGGTCTCGCCGTTCTCAGCGAGCGGCGCCGCCTTCTGGTAGGTCGCGATCGCCGGGGCGATCTGGTCCGAGAAGTAGTAGGCCTGCGCGAGTGCGGACAGGGTACGGAAATCCGCCGGCAGGATGTTCTTTTCCATGCCTTCGTTGATGACCGCGATCGCCTCGCGCTCCTTGTTGTCGCTGTTGATGTAGACGGCGTAGAGGTTGCGGTATTCCGCCTCTTCGGTCAGCTGGCCGCTCGCGCGCAGGCGCTCCAGCACCTCGGCCGCCTTGTCGTTCTGATCGGTCTGCAGGTAGGACACCGCGAGGTTCATCTGCGACTGCTTGTCGCCCGGTGCGCTGGCGGCGATCTGTTCGGCCAGCTGCGCGGCCTCGGCGGTCTGTCCCTGCTCGGCGTAGGACGCCATCAGGATCTGGGTCCACTGCGGATTGACCTCACCGCCGGCATCGACCAGCGGCTTGAGCGTCGCGACCGCCTCCGGATAGCGCTCGAGGCGATAGAGCATGTTGCCCTTGAGCGCCTGGTCGGCCGGATCGGTCGATCCCGATTCGGCGAGATAGGTCTCGAGCAAAGCCAGTGCTTCGGTGTACTGGTCTTCCTGCGCCTGCAGCTGCGCGATGATCAGCATGCTCTGGAAATGATCGTTGTTCTTGAGACCGCCGAAATCGATCGCCTGCTGCAGATACGTGGTCGCGCGCGCGTTGTCGTCGTTGAGCAGCAGCTGGCCGGCGAGTAGGGCCGCCATCGACTTGTCGTAGGCATTGGCCCGTTCGTTCGCGATCAGCGCATCGGCCAGCGGCAGGCCCTTGGCGGCGTCCTGTTCGTTGTACGCCTCCGACAGCGCGTTGAGCTGCTTGACGAGGCGCTCGCTTGCGGCGAGGCCAGGCTCGGCGCGCGTCGCATTCGGATAGCGGGCCTCGTCCTGCGGGGCGGCCTCGGCCTGCTCACGCGCAGCGCGGCGTTCCGCACGACGCTCGGCCGGCGTGCCGCTGCGCTGGCTGCCGCCCTCGCTCTGCGCGAATGTCGTCGGTGCGGCAAACACCAGCAGGGCGGTCGCAATGGCGGCGGCAAGCGCCTGATGGGATACGCGGGACTTCAACATCTCATCACCTCGATTGGCAGAAAGGCGCCCGTCACTGCGGACGCCGGAGTCATCGGAATTGGATGGAACGAGTCGCATGACACGACCGGGCGTGTTGCGGACGCGACGGTCAGCCGCAGTTGGGACGACGACCCGCCACGCGTGCCTGCTCGTAGGTCGGCAGCAGCGTCGTCGCGCGTCCCTGCAGCTCGCTGATGCGGCTTTCGGGATTGGGGTGGGTCGACAGCCATTGCGGCGACTGGCTGCCGCCACTGGCGGCGATCATGTTCTGCCACAGGCCGACGGCCGCGCGCGGATCGAAGCCGGCCTTCGCCATCAGTTCCTGGCCAACGACATCGGCTTCGGTTTCCTGGGTGCGGGTGCCGGGCAGCAGGAACGTCGCCTGCAGCGCCGCGCCACCGAGCTGGTTCGTCGTCTGCGTCGCGCCTTCGCCGTAGCGCGAGCCGAGCAGGGCACCGGCGACGCCGAGCGCGCCCTGCGCGCCCATCTGGCGGGTGATGCGCTCGTCGTGGTGGTTGGCGTAGACGTGGCCGATCTCGTGCGCGATCACCGCCGCCAGCTGGTCCTGGTTCTTGGCGACGCCGAGGATGCCGGTGTGGACACCAACCTTGCCGCCCGGCAACGCGAACGCATTCGGGTTGTCGTCGACGAAGACCACCGATTCCCAGCTAAGACGCTGCGCATCGGCCGGTAGCTCGCGGACGATGTCGGTCACGATGCAGCGCACATAGGCCTGCTGTCTCGCGTCCGGTGACTGCCGCATCTTGGTCTTGGTTTCGGCGAACGCCTGCTCGCCCATCTGGTTGAGCTGCTGGGCCGTCACCGCGCCGACGTACTGGGTACGCCCGGTCGGCGAGGTGGTCGTCGCGCAACCGGCGAGCAGCAGCGTCGTCGCGATCGCCGCGGTCAGTCGTGTCATGGCAGTCCTCCCTGTTCCAGCGTCTCTTGTACGGCCGGAAAGATTAATGTCCCGTCAAACCGCGCCGGCGAATGCCGGCACGGTCGCACACCCGGCTCAGATGTCGAGGTTCGCGACCTTGAGCGCGTTGTCGTCGATGAAGGCACGGCGCGGTTCGACGACATCGCCCATCAGGGTGCTGAAGATCTCGTCGGCGGCGACCGCGTCCTCGATCCGCACCTGAAGCAGGCGCCGGGTCTCCGGGTTCACCGTGGTGTCCCACAGCTGTTCGGGATTCATCTCGCCCAGGCCCTTGAAGCGCTGGATCTGGCGGCCCTTCTTGGCTTCGTCCATCAGCCACGCCTGCGCATCGGCGAAACGCTCGATCGGCTGCGCGCGGTTGCCGCGGACGATCTGCGCACCGTCTCGGATCAGACCATGCAGTTCGCGGGCGGTCTCGCCCAGCGTGCGCAGTTCGCCGGTCTCGAGCGAGGCCAGTGGCAGCAGCTGGATCAGGTCGAGTCCCATGTGCCGCCGCTCGATCGCCAGCACCGCGCCGCGGGCTTCGGTCGCCGGCTGCACGGAGAACTTGTAGCGCGGACGGCCCAGGCCCTTCTGGTTCAACCGCGCTTCGAGTCCGCGCAGCGCGGTGTCGATCGTCGCGTCGTCGCCGACCAGCGGCGCGGCATCGATCAGCAGCTCCAGCACGGCAGGATCGTAGCGGTGCGCATTGCGGGTGATCGCATCGCGCGCGGTGGCGTACATCAGCAGCAGCTTCTCGAGCGCGACGCCCTCGATCGGCGGTTCGCCGGCTGCCGGCGTCAGTGCCGCCCCTTCGACCGCGTTGCCGGCCAGGTAGGCATCCAGCGCCGCGTCGTCCTTCAGATAGATCTCGGACTTGCCCTGCTTGATCTTGTACAGCGGCGGCAGGCCGATGTAGACGTGGCCGCGCTCGATCAGCTCCGGCATCTGCCGGTAGAAGAACGTCAGCAGCAGCGTGCGGATGTGCGAGCCGTCGACGTCGGCGTCGGTCATCAGGATGATGCGGTGGTAGCGCAGCTTGTCCGGGTTGTACTCGTCCTTGCCGATGCCGGTGCCGAGCGCGGTGATCAGCGTGCCGACCTCGGCGCTGGCGAGCATGCGGTCGAAGCGCGCGCGCTCGACGTTGAGGATCTTGCCCTTCAGCGGCAGGATCGCCTGCGTCTTGCGGTTGCGGCCCTGCTTGGCGGAGCCACCCGCCGAGTCACCCTCGACGATGAAGAGTTCCGACAGCGCCGGATCCTTTTCCTGACAGTCGGCCAGCTTGCCGGGGAGACCGGCGATGTCGAGTGCACCCTTGCGCCGGGTCAGGTCGCGCGCCTTGCGCGCCGCTTCGCGTGCACGGGCGGCATCGACGATCTTGCCGGCGATCGCACGGGCCTCGTTGGGGTTTTCCTGCAGGAACTCCTGCAATCGTGCACCGAACGTGCTCTCAACGACCGGCCTGACTTCGGACGAGACCAGTTTTTCCTTGGTCTGCGACGAGAAGCTGGGGTCCGGCACCTTGACCGACAGCACTGCGATCATGCCCTCGCGCATGTCGTCGCCCGACAGCGCGACCTTGGCCTGCTTGGCGATCCCGTTCTGCTCGATGTAGTTCGTCAGCGTGCGCGTCAGCGCCGCGCGGAATCCGATCAGGTGGGTACCGCCGTCCTTCTGCGGAATATTGTTGGTGAAGCAGAACATCGTTTCCTGGTAGGCATCGGTCCACTGGAGCGCGACGTCGACCGTGATCCCGTTCATCTCGCCGGTCACGGAAATCACGTTCGGATGCAGCGGTGTCTTCAGCTGCGCCAGATGCTCGACGAACGAGCGGATCCCACCTTCGTACTGGAACAGGTCCTGGCGGCCGTCGCCGCGCAGGTCGATCAGGTGGATGCGGACACCGGAGTTCAGGAACGACAGCTCGCGCAGGCGGCGCGCCAGGATGTCGTAATGGAAGGTCACGTCCGAGAACGTCTCCACTGCTGGCCAGAACCGCAGCAGGGTGCCGCGCTTGGTGCTCGGCTCCAGCGTCGCGACGGGCGCGACGGGTTCGCCCATCGCGTATTCCTGCTGGTGGTGATGGCCGTCGCGCCAGATGTCGAGCGTCAGCTTCTCGCTGAGCGCGTTGACGACCGACACGCCCACGCCGTGCAGGCCGCCCGACACCTTGTAGCTGTTGTCGTCGAACTTACCGCCGGCATGCAGCTGGGTCATGATGACCTGCGCCGCCGAGACGCCTTCTTCCTTGTGGATGTCGACCGGAATACCGCGGCCGTTGTCCGACACCGAGACCGAGCCGTCCTCGTGGATCGTGACGATCACATCGTCGGCATGGCCCGCCAGTGCTTCGTCGATCGAGTTGTCGACGACCTCGAACACCATGTGATGCAGACCGGTGCCATCGTGGACGTCACCGATGTACATGCCGGGGCGCTTGCGGACGGCTTCGAGCCCGCGCAGCACGGTGATGCGGCTGGAGTCGTACTCGGTGTTGGCGGGGATATCGCCGGGGATGATCTCGTCGCTCATTCGGTTCGCTGTCTGCCGGAGCGCGGCGTCGACCCGGGCGCGTCCGGCCCGCAAGGCGGCGGCGCGCGGCTCGGGATCGCTGGGCCGCAGACCGCGAATTATAGCATCGGCGGCCGGCGCGGCCCGGAGGGATGGGCCCGCATGTTCCACGTGGAACATGCGGGTAACGAGGTGTGCCGCGAATGCTGTGTTGCGGGAAACCCAGTGCGCGTTTCGCCCGACACTCCGAAGCCTGGCAGAGTCTCTATTCCTCCTTCGAACGGTCCTGCGCGCGGGTCACGAGACCGTGTTCCACGTGGAACAATGCGGCGTTCCGCGTGATGCTGCCAGGCCAGTGCGCCGGGATCTCGGTCCCGGTCAGGAAGGCCTGGGCACCGACCTCGGCCAGATACGCGAGGACCTGCGCCTGGTGATGCCGATCCAGTTCGGAAGCGAGATCATCCAGCGCGATCACCGGCCAGGCGCCGGCGGCATGTGCCGCGCAATCCGCAGCTTGCGCCAGCAGGGCGCACAGCGCCGCCTGTTTAGCTTGCCCGCGGGACAACAGTGCCTGCTCGGGGCGGTCCGCGAACACGATCCGCCAGTCGGCACGGTGGGGCCCCACGGAGGTGTAGCCCATGCTGCGGTCCCGGTCGCGCGCCACCAGTAGCGCGTCGGCGAGCGACAGGTCCGCGCGGCGCCAGCCCGGTTGGAACGTCAGTTGCGGGGGACCGAGCGACGGTGCGAGCAAGGCGGCGATCGGCTGCAGGCCCTGTTGCAGACGCTGGAGATAGCGTTCCCGTCGGCTGTCCAACGGAGCCCCGGCGTCGGCGAGCTCGGCATCCCAGGCATCCAGCTGCGCGCCACCGGCGCCCGCTTTCAGCAATGCATTGCGCTGCTTGAGCGCCCGTGCGTAGCGGCGCCACTGCGGCAGGAACTCGTGTTCCACGTGGAACAGGCCCCAGTCGAGAAACCGGCGCCGGACCTCGCTGTTGCCCGAAATCAATGCATGGCTGCCCGGTTCGAAGCTCACGACCATCAGCGCAGCGCACAGCTCGCCGAGATGCGGCACCGGATTGCCGTCGAGCCGTCCGTCCCATTGGCTGCCGGTATGCCGCAATCCGGCACGACGTGGACGGGCCTCGGCGGCGGCGGGCAGCCACTCCGCGTACACCTCGAGCGCATCGGCGCCGCGGCGGACCAGACCATCCCGGACCCGTCCGCGAAAGCTGCGCCCGTACGCCATCAGATGCAGACCTTCCAGCACGCTGGTCTTGCCGGCGCCGTTGTCGCCCAGCAGCAGGTTCATGCCTGGACCCGGCTGCAGGGTGACGTCTGCGAGATTGCGCAGATTGCGGAGGTCCAAACGGGTGATCAGCACGACGGATCCTGGCAGAGGCGATCGGCACAACGGAAGACGCCCGGCGCGGGCCGGGCGTCATGTTCCACGTGAAACATCAGGCGCGGGCACTGGGCCACGCACTATAGCGACGGGTCAGAGACGGAGCGGCATCACCACGTGACGGCTGCGTTCGTCGGCGGCCTCGCGCACCAGCGCCGAGGAACTGGCATCGCGCAACTTCAGGATCACCTGCTCGCCGCGAAGCGCGGTCAACGCGTCCAGAAGGTAATTGACGTTGAAGCCCACCGCCAGGTCATCGACCTTGGTGTCCGCTTCGACTTCTTCCTGCGCCTCTTCCTGTTCGGGGTTGTGCGCGTTGATCTTGACCGTGCCCGGCGAGACTTCCAGCCGCACGCCGCGGTACTTCTCGTTCGACAGGATCGCCACGCGCTGCAGCGCGGCGCGCAGCACCTCGCGGTCGATCTTGACCTCCCGGTCGGCACCGATCGGGATCACCGCTTCGTAATCCGGGAAGCGGCCGTCGATCAGCTTGCTGGTGAAGGTCACATCGTCGCGCTTGACCCGCAGGTGGTTGCGACCCAGCTCCAGCTCCAGGGTCTTGTCGCCGCCTTCCAGCAGGCGCTGCAGCTCGGTCACGCCCTTGCGGGGCAGGATGATCTGCCGCTTGGTCTGCACGGTCTCTTCAAGGGTCGTCTCGCACAGCGCGAGACGGTGTCCGTCCGTCGCGACGCAGCGCAGGCGCATGTCGCCGAGATCGAACAGAAGCCCGTTGAGGTAGTAGCGGACGTCCTGCTGCGCCATCGCGAAGGCGGTGCGCTCGATCAGCTCCTTCAGCGCCGCTTCCGGCACCCGGATGCGCTCGGTGGCCTCGACCTCGTCCACCGACGGGAAATCGCCTGCCGGCAACGTCGCCAGCGTGAAGCGGCTGCGGCCGGCCTGCACGGTGATCTTGTCGCCGGACTGGGAGATGACGACCTTGCTGCCGTCCGGGAGCGCGCGAACGATGTCGAACAGTTTCCGGGCGGGGATCGTGGTCTCGCCGTCCTGGGCGTCGTCCACCGCACGACGCGACACCATCTCGACTTCGAGATCGGTACCGGTCAGCGACAGCTGGCCATCGACGACCTGCACGAGCAGGTTCGCCAGCACGGGCAGGGTCTGGCGCCGCTCGACGACGTTGACGACCTGGGCCAACGGTTTGAGCAGGGTTTCGCGTTGCAGACTGAAACGCATGTCGGTGTTATCCCCTAGTCCAATGCTTCTTTAATCAGAGAGATAAATCTAAAAATGGTGGTGCTTGGAGTCCGGAAAATCAGGTGATATCTGCGATAACCGACTGATCTGAAAGACAAATTTCGCGATACAACCCGGTGGACAGTACGCCCTGGAACCGGGGACGAAGCTGTGGACAACTTCAAGGGGCCCAAACCATCCACAGCTTGTCCACCTCTCACCGCCAGCTTGTGTACCGGCCGTTTTCCACAGGATCCGCCGCCTCATTCACTGAGTTTTCGGATCAGCTTGTCCCAGTCCTCACGCAGTTTGCCGTCGCTGGCGATCAGCGTGCGGATCTGCCGGCAGGCGTGCAGCACCGTCGTGTGGTCGCGACCGGCGAACGCCTCGCCGATCTCCGGCAGGCTGTGTTCGGTCAGTTCCTTCGACAACGCCATCGCCACCTGCCGCGGACGCGCCAGCGAACGGGTGCGCCGTTTCGACAGCAAATCCTTGATCTGCAAGCCGTAGTAGTCTGCCACGACCTTCTGGATATTGGCGATGCTGATGGCCTGCTGCTGGGCCCGCAACAGGTCGCGCAGGGTCTCCTGGGCGAACTCCACGGTGATGGCCCGGCCCATGAAGTTCGCGCGCGCCGCCAGCGTGTTGAGCGCGCCCTCGAGGTCGCGCACGTTGGAATGCATCTTCTTGGCCAGCAGGAACGCCACGTCGTCGGGCATCTGGGTGCCGCGCTCGCGCGCCTTGGCCAGCACGATCGCCGCACGCGTTTCGAAGTCGGGCGGATCGATCGCCACCGACAGGCCCCAGGACAGCCGCGACTTGAGCCGGGGCTCCAGACCCTCGACTTCGCGCGGATAGCGGTCGCAGGTCATGATGATCTGCTGCTTGCTGTCGAACAGCGTATTGAACGTGTGGAAGAACTCTTCCTGGGTGCGGTCCTTGCCGGCGAAGAACTGGATGTCGTCGATCAGCAGCGCGTCGATCTGGCGGAACTGGCGCTTGAACTGGTCCGAGGTCTTCTCCTGGATCGAGCGGAAGAAGGCGCTGTAGAACTCTTCCGACCGCAGATACAGGATCCGCGCCCGCGGATTGATCCGGCGCATCTCGTTGCCGGCCGCGAACATCAGGTGGGTCTTGCCCAGCCCGGTGCCGCCGTAGAGCAGCAGCGGGTTGTGCGCACGCTCGCCCGGATTGAGCGCGGCCTGCCAGGCGGCGGCGCGGCCCATCTGGTTGCTGCGCCCCTCGACGAAGTTGTCGAAGGTGTAGTGATTGTCGAGATTGCCGGCGAAGGCCTCGATCGGCATCGGCGCGGCGGCGCGGGCCGCATCGGCCGCGGGCGTCGGCGCCGGCACCGCGATCCGTGGCAGCGAGCCGACCTGCAGGCTGACCTCCTCGATCCCGCCGAAATGCTGCAGCAGCTCGCGGATCCGCGGCATGTAGCGGGCCTGCACCTCGTCGCGGACGAAGGCGTTCGGCGCATAGAGCACCGTGGTCTGGGCATGCGCCTGCGCCTGCAGCGGCTTGAGCCAGGTGTGGACGTCTTCGGCCGGAAATTCGGCTTCGAGACGTAGGAGGCAGCGGGGCCAGGCATCCATCATTGCGCGGGATTCGGAAAGCGGGCACCGCCGCGCACTGCGCGTTCCGGGCACCGGGGGAAGGGCAGGCAGACTATCATCTGGTTCCCGGCCCCGGCATCCCGCGCGGCAGGGGCCGCATCCGGCGGCGCGGGTGATTCGTCACATCGGCTTGACCGTCGTGGTGGGGCGCCGCTAGAATTTCCGGTTCCTTATTTGTCGCGTCGCCCCCAGAAGGCTCACCATGGCTACCAAGCGCACCTACCAGCCCAGCAACCTCAAGCGCAAGCGCGACCACGGTTTCCGTGCCCGCATGGCGACGGCCGATGGCCGCAAGATTCTCGCGCGCCGCCGCGCCAAGGGCCGCAAGGTCCTCTCGGCCTGAAGTCCGCCGGGTGGGGGAGCGTGCTCGCCCACCGGTCTGCTGTCCTGATCCGATGAACGCCGCCGTCCGCTTCCCGCGGAGCGCGCGCGTGCGCCTGCGCGCCGAATTCGACCGCGTCTTTGCCGAGGCGAAGCGCACCGCGACCCCGTTGCTCGCCGTGCACATCCTGCGCGAGCCTGGCGGCGCGCGCCTGGGTCTGGCGGTCTCGCGCAAGGTCGACAAGCGCGCCGTCGGCCGCAACCGCATCAAACGCATCCTGCGCGAGCAGTTTCGCCAGCTCCGCGCGGACCTGCCGCCCGGCGCCTATGTCGTCGTGGCGCGTCCGGCCGCCGCGCAGGCCGACCATTCCTCGATCGTCGAGGCCTTCGTCGGCGCGTTGCGCCGTGCCCGCGCATTGCCGCCCGTGGCCATGGGCGGCACAATGCCGGCCGCCCCGATCCTCCCATCCCCGCCGGCGTCCGCCGGCGCATGAGCGTGCCCGCCTGATGAACCAGACCCGTCGCCGTGCTGTTGTGGATGGAGTGGGGGAAGGAACAGGCCGCGCCGCCGCAGGCGCAGGCCACGAGCCAGACGGCCGCGTCCTCCACCGTGCCGTCGGCGACCGCCGCGGCCGGCAGCGCCGCGATCCCCAATGCCCCGGCCGCACCCGCGGTGCCCGGCGCCGCGCCGACCGAAGTCGCCGCGCCGCCCGCGGCCAACCGCCAGGTCGTCGTGCAGACCGACGTGCTGCGCGTCGTGCTCGATGGCGGCAACGTGGTCCAGGCCGACCTGCTGGCCTATCCGCAGACCCGCGACGACGGCAGCCCGCCGGTGCGGATGTTCGATCCCGACCCGCTGCACTATTACGCCGCGCAGAGCGGCTGGGTCAGCAGCGCGAATGCGGCGCCGACGCACGAGGCCGGCTTCGCGGCGGAACGCCCGGAAGCGACCGTCGCCCTGGTCGACGGCGAGAACACCGTGGTCGTGCCGTTCGTCTGGACCGACGGCGACGGCGTGACCATCCGCCGCAGCTTCATCCTGACCCGTGGCGGGTACGCCATCGAAGTGCGCGACGAAGTCGTCAATGCCAGCGGCGCGCCGTGGCAGGGCTTCGCCTACCGCCAGCTGACGCGCACCGCGCCGGCGATGAAGCGCGGCATGACCAATCCCGAGTCCTACAGCCTGGTCGGCGCGACCTGGTTCGGTGACGAGATCGGCTACGGTCGCCGCCAGCTCGCCGACTTCGCCGACGACGGCCCGCTCAACGCTCAGGACAGCCAGGTCTGGGTCGCGATGGTCCAGCACCATTTCTTCAGCGCCTGGATCCCGCAGCCCGAAGGCGTCAGCACGGTCTCGATGCAGGTCGACGCCAGCACCGGTGCGCCGCGGTACCTGATCCGCGAAATGGGACCGCCGGTCTCGGTCGCCGCCGGCCAGCAGGTCGCCACCACGGCGCGCCTGTGGGTCGGACCCAAGCAGGTCGACCTGATCCGCGCCGAAGGCGTGCGCGGGCTCGACCGCGTCGTCGACTACAGCCGCTTCTCGATCTTCGCGATGCTCGGCGAGGGCCTGTTCTGGATCCTCGCCAAGCTGCACGGTCTGATCGGCAACTGGGGCTGGTCGATCATCGGCCTGGTGCTGCTGGTGAAGCTGGCGCTGTATCCGCTGTCGGTCGCGCAGTACAAGTCGATGGCCAAGATGCGCAAGTTCCAGCCGCGCATCGCCCAGCTCAAGGAACGTTACGGCGACGACAAGCAGAAGTTCCAGCAGGCGATGATGGAGCTCTACAAGAAGGAAAAGATCAATCCCGTCGGCGGCTGCCTGCCGGTGCTGCTGCAGATGCCGGTGTTCTTCGCGCTGTACTGGGTGCTGCTGGAATCGGTGGAACTGCGCCACACGCCGTGGATGCTGTGGATCCAGGACCTGACCGCGCGCGATCCCTACTTCATCCTGCCGGTGCTCAACATCGCGATCATGTGGGCGACCCAGAAGCTCACGCCGATGGTCGGCATGGATCCGATGCAGCAGAAGATCATGCAGTTCATGCCGCTGATCTTCGGCGTCATCATGGTCTTCTTCCCCTCGGGCCTGGTGCTGTACTGGGTCACCAACGGCGGCCTCGGCCTGCTGCAGCAGTGGTGGATGATCAAGCGCTACAGCGAGGCGCCGGCCAAGGCCTGACCCCATGCGGCGGGCCGCACCCGCCACCGTCCTTTCCACAAGCCCGCCGCCCGGCGGGCTTGTGCGTTCTGCGAGAATCGCGCCATGCACGACACCGACACCATCGCCGCGATCGCGACGCCCGCCGGCGCCGGCGGCGTCGGCATCGTGCGGCTCTCGGGGCCAGCGGCGCGCGACATCGCCCGGGCCATCTGCGCGCGCGCACTGACGCCGCGGCATGCCCACTACGTGCGTTTCCACGACGCCGACGGCCAGGTCCTCGACGACGGCCTGGCGCTCGCATTCGTCGCCCCGGCCAGTTACACCGGCGAGGACGTTGTCGAGCTGCAGGCCCACGGCAGCCCGGTCGTCCTGCAGCAGTTGCTGGCGTGCACGCGTGCGCTCGGCGCCCGGCTCGCGCGGGCCGGCGAGTTCAGCGAACGCGCCTTCCTCAACGGACGGCTCGACCTGACCCAGGCCGAAGCCGTCGCCGACCTGATCGCCGCCGGCGACGTGCGCGCGGCGCGCGCGGCGCGACGCGCGCTCGATGGCGTGTTCTCGGCGCAGGTCGATGCCATCGCCGCGGCGCTGCTCGAACTGCGCGTGCACGTCGAGGCGATGATCGATTTCTCCGACGAGCCCATCGACACGCTCGGCGGCGACGTCGTCGCCGCACGCATCGATGCGCTGGTCGAGCGGCTCGACGCGCTGCTGGCCGACGCCGAGCAGGGCCGCAAGCTGCGCGACGGCGTGCACGCGGTGATCGTCGGCCCGCCGAACGCCGGCAAGAGTTCGCTGCTCAACGCGCTGGCCGGCAGCGACCGCGCGATCGTCACCGACATCGCCGGCACCACGCGCGACCTGTTGCAGGAAACCGTGCGCATCGACGGCATCGAGCTGACCCTCGTCGACACCGCCGGCCTGCGCGAGGACGGCGATGCGATCGAACGTGAAGGCATGCGACGCGCGCGCGGGGAACTGCAGCGCGCGGACCTGGCGCTCGTCGTGCTCGACGCGCGCGCGCCGGCCGCGGGCACGGCCGCCATCGCCGACGCGATCGCCGGCGTGCCGGCCACGCTGTGGCTGCACAACAAGTGCGACCTGCTCGACGACCCCGCGCCGCTGGGCGAAGGCGTGCTGGCGGTGTCGGCGCGGACCGGCGCCGGTCTCGACGCGCTGCGGGCGGCGCTGCATGCACACGCGGGCGGCACGCACGACGCCGGCGAGGGCGCGTTCACCGCGCGCAGTCGGCACATCGACGGCCTGCGTCGTGCGCGCGACGCGGTGGCCGCTGCCCGCGTCACGCTGCGCGCCGACGTGCTCGAGCTGACCGCCGAGGCCCTGCGCGAGGCGCACGACGCGACCGGCGAGATCACCGGCCGGGTGCTCCCCGACGACCTGCTGGGGCACATCTTCTCGAGTTTCTGCATCGGCAAGTGAGCGCGCACGCGGCGCCGACCTGCGTCGGAATCATACGGAACGGGGGCCAACGTCCGGCAACAATCCGTGATCGTGTCGACAGCCCACGCACGCCGATCGCGCGTGCCAGTTGACAAATCGCGCCCGCTGTCGCGTCCTACGCAGTCTTGCAGACATGCATCCTTGGGGAAAGATCATGTATCCATCGCAATCGACGCCTTCGCGGGCGGCTTGGCTGCGCGTCATGGGGGGAGTCTGCCTGGTGGCGGGACTCGGCGCGTGTGGCTCGCAGGAGGAACCGGTCGCACCGGCGGACACACCGGCTGCGGCGGCGAGTGCCGTGCAGGCGCAGGCGGTCGAAGAAGCGGCCAAGGCCCAGCAGCAGGCCGACGCCTCGCTCGCCGGCCTGTCGGTCGAGCAGCTGCGCACCGAGGCCAACAAGGCCTACCAGGAAAGCCGGCTGTACTCGCCGGTCGGCGAAAGCGCGATGGAGTACTACCTGGCGCTGCGCGACAAGGAAGCCGGCGACGCTGCCGCGTCCAGCGCACTGATCGACCTGTTGCCGATGACGGTCATTGCGACCGAGCAGAGCCGCGACCGCGGGGACTTCGCCGAAGCGCGGCGTCTGCTCGGGTTGATCGAGCGCGCCGACGCGGCGCATCCGGCGGTCGAGCGACTGCGCGCGAGCATCGTCGCCGCCGAAGAAGAGAATGCCCGCCGCGCCGAGGAGCAGAAGCTCACCGCCGAGCAGGAAACGCAGCGGCAGGAACAACTGGAGCGCGAGCGCGCGCAGCAGCAGCAGCAGGCGCAGGCCACCGCCGCGCAGGCCCTGGCCCAGCAGCAGGCTGCGGAGCAGGAAGCCAACCGCGAGGCCGCGGCCCGCGCCGAAACCGCCCGCCAGGAAGCCGCCCGCCAACAGGCCGCCGCGCCACCGCCGGCTGCGGCCGCACCGACGCCGGCCGCGCCCGCCGCCGCGACCCCGGCGCAGCTGCGTCCGGTCAACACGCCTGCGCCGCGTTATCCGCCCGAGGCGCTGCGCGCGGGCACGTCCGGCGAAGTGCAGGTCGAGTTCACCGTCGGTGTCGACGGCTCGGTGACCAACGCCCGCGTCGTGCGCGCTGATCCGCCGCGCACCTTCGACCGTGAAGCGCTCAATGCCGTGCGTCGCTGGCGTTTCGAACCGGTGCCCGCACCGGTGACCACGCGCCGGTCGATCGGGTTCTCGCCCAGCGGCAACTGAGGCTGGCCGCGTCGCCGCAGGGCGGCGCGAGTGGACAAAAAAAGCCCGGCAGTGCCGGGCTTTTTTGTTGGCGCCTCCTGCGCCGGAGCCGTGACCTGCGACGTCAGCCGGCGACGGCCAGGCGCTCCTGCCGGTAGCGTTGCACTGCGGCGAACCACAGCAGCGCCGCGAGCGCGACGCTGGCCGTAAGGTAGATCCCCCAGACCTGCATCGGGATCTGCTCGGCGCGGATCACCTTCAGCAGCAGCTGGTTCTGCGCGAGGAACGGCACCGCGAACTGCCACAGCTCGGTCTTGATCGGATTGATCATCAACATGAAGCTCGGCACCATCGGCAACAGCATCAGCCACACCATGTGGCTCTGCGCCTCCTTCATGCTCTTGGCGGTCGCGGCCAGGAAGGTCAGGAGCGACGTGCCGATCAACAGCATCGGCAGCAGCACGACCAGCATCTTGCCGATCGCCAGGAAACTGACGTCGAGCATCCGCGCCGCACTCGTGCCCATCTGCGCACTGATCTTGAAGGCGAGCAGCGTCAACAGCAGTGACAGCACACCGATCGCGCAGGCCGCGGCGATCTTGCCGCTGACGATCGCGCCACGCGCCGCCGGCGTCGCCAGCAGCGGTTCCAGCGACTGCCGCTCGCGTTCGCCCGCGGTCGCGTCGAGGATCAGATAGGAGCCGCCGATGAAGCTCGACAGGATCAGCAGGTAGGGCAGCAGCACCGCCAGCAGCACGCCGCGCTTGGCTTCCTCGGTCGCCAGGTCGCGGGTGCCGATGCCGATCGGCCGCATCACCGACGGATGGGCGCCGTAGCCGCCGATCGCCGCGCGTACGCGCGCCGTGGGCACATCCGAACTGCGTCGCGTACTGTCGCTGAGGATCTCGATCGTCGCCGGGCGTCCGGCGTGCCAGTCGTCGGCGAAGTCCGCGTCGATCGCGATCGCCACGTCGACATCCTGCCGCGCGATCGCCGCATCGAGATCGGCCGGCGGATCGATCGCGCGGATGCCGAGGGTCGCGAGATGCGCGACCAGGTTCGGCGCGTGCTCGGCGCCGACCACCGGCACCTCGAGGATCCTGTCCTGGCCGGTGGTCATGCGCTTCTCGGCCATGAAGTTCATGCCGAACATCATCAAGGGATACAGCAGTGGCCCGAGGAACAGCGCCATGAACAGCGTGCGCCGGTCGCGGCCGATGTCGAGCAGTTCCTTGCGCATCACGCACCACAGTGCGGTCAGGTTCGAGGTCTTGCGATGGGTGCTCATGCCAGCAGGCCCTCCTCGGAACCGATGGCCCGCACGAACGCGTCCTCCAGGTTCTCCATGCCGAAGCGCGCACGCAGTTCGTCGGCGGTGCCGGCGGCAACGACGCGGCCCTTGGCGATGATGACGATGCGGTCACACAGCGCGGCGACCTCCTGCATGATGTGGCTGGAGAAGATCACGCAACGGCCGTCGTCGCGCAGGCGGAACAGGAACTCGCGCATCGCGCGGGTGGTCATCACGTCCAGGCCATTGGTCGGCTCGTCGAGGATCACGTTGCGTGGATCGTGCACCAGCGCGCGCGCGATCGCGGTCTTGGTGCGCTGGCCCTGGCTGAAGCCTTCGGTCTGGCGGTCGAGGATGTCGTCCATGTCGAGCTGCGCCGACAGCACCCGCGTGCGCTCGGCGATCTCCGCCTTCGACAGGCCGTGCAGCTCGCCGAAGTAGCGGATGTTCTCGCGCGCGGTCAGGCGCTTGTAGACGCCGCGCGCATCCGGCAGCACGCCGAGCACGCGGCGCACCGCGGCCGGATCCTGCGCGGCGTCGATGCCGTCGACCAGCACCTGGCCGCTGTCGGGTTTCATCAGCGTGTAGAGCATGCGCAGCGTCGTCGTCTTGCCGGCGCCGTTGGGGCCGAGCAGGCCGGTAATGCGACCGTCCTCGGCGATGAAGTCGACGCCGTCGACCGCCGCGACCGGGCCGGTCTTGGTCTTGAAGGTCTTGTGCAGCTGCTGTGCGGTGATCATGGGCAGGCGCTCGCAATGGAAGATCGGAAGAAGGCGCAGGCGATGCGCGGGCGGGCCGCGCGCGCCGCGGCGGACGCGCGGGTCATGGTTCCCAGCCGTTGAAGCTGGTGAACGGCGGCACCGGCCGCATCGTGTCGAGGCAGGCGGCGTCGAGCGCCGTGGCATCGGTGGACTCGATGAACTGCGCCAGCAGCTTCGGCATGCAGCCCAGCGCCAGCGTGCCGTGGCCCTGGCCCTGCAGCACCAGATGGCGACCGTTGGGCAGGGTGGCGAGCACGCGTTCGGCGTAGGCCGGTGGCGTCACCGGGTCGAGTTCGCCCGACAGCAACAGCGCCGGCACATCCGACTGCAGCGGCGCCGTGTGGTCGGCGCGCGGGGTGCCGGTGGGCCAGGTGCGGCAGGCGCCGAAGAACATCTGCGCGACCTCCGGGCCGAGGATCGTGTCGGCGGTGCGCGCGTCCTCGCGATAGCGGCCCGCATCTTCGGCGCAGATCACCGACCACTGCATGCCGCGCGTCATCTGCCCGGCGACGTTGTCGTTCATCAGATGCGACAGCGACAGCAGCGGGCCGTAGCGGCCCTGGCTGGCTTCGTCGAGCATCAGCGGCAGAAGCGACGCGGTCTGCGGCGCATACGAGAACAGGAACGCGAGGCCAGTCACCGTGTCCGGCGTGACCGTGCCCGCGCGCTGCGCACCGCTGGTCGGATCGCGAAACGCGGCCTCGGCCGGTGCGGCCGCCAGGGTGGTCATCAGGCCGCGCAGCTGGCGCTGCAGGTCGACCGGATAGCGCGCGCGGCAGGTCGCATCGGCCTGGCACTGCGCCGACTGCAGGCGCAGCGCGTCCTCGAACGTGTGCGCGAACTCGCCGCCGACGACCAGATCATTCGGCGCCACGCCGTCGAGCACCAGGCTGCGGGTGCGCGCCGGGTATTCGGCCGCGTACTGCTGCGCGACGCGCGTGCCGTAGGAGCCGCCGATCAGGTTGACGGTCTCCGCGCCGAGCGCTTCGCGCACCGCGTCGAGATCACGGATCGCGTGACCGGTGGTGTAGAAGCGCGGATCCGCGCGCCCGGCCAGCCCGTCGACGCAGCGGCCGACGTAGGCGTCGAGCTCCGCGGCGGTCGGCACCGTCAACGCGTCGAGCGGCAGCGGATCGCCCGCGGCATCGACGCAGTCCAGCGGATTCGACCGGCCCGTGCCGCGCTGGTCGATCAGCACGATGTCGCGCTGGCGCCGCACTTCGCGCAGGGCGCCGTTGATGTGCGCGGCGAGCTCGGTGGCCGCCTGGCCGGGACCGCCGGCGAGGAAGAACACCGGATCGCCCGTGCCGCCATCGCCGCCCGCCGGCAGCCAGGCGATGTTGAGGCCGATGCGGCGGCCCTCGGGTGCGTCCGGATCCTCGGGTACCTCGAACGTCGCGCATTGCGCCTCGACGCGCGCCGACGCGATGCCGCCGTCGAGCGTGCAGCCGTGGAAGGGGAGGTCGCCGAACAGGCGCGTCGCGGCGGCGGGCTCGGCGCCCGGCGCGGGACCGCTGTCGGCGCAGCCCGCGACGCAGGCTGTCGCGGCCAGGGCCAGCAGGAGGGAGGTCGTCTGTCTCATGAAGCGTCCTCGAACAGGAAAATGGATTCGATGGGTTCGGCGAACTCGCGTGCGATGCGGAACGCCAGGGGCAGGCTGGGGTCGTACTTGCCGGTCTCGATCGCGTTGATCGTCTGTCTCGAAACCTCAAGACGTTCGCCCAGCTGCGCTTGTGACCAGCCGCGCGCCTCGCGCAGGTCGCGGACCCGGCTCTTCATCGCCGCGTGCTCAACGGTAGCGCCGCGCGACGACGGCCTTGGCGACGCCATAACCGCCGCAGACCAGCGGGAAGACCCACAGCATCGCCGCGCTCGCCGGTACGTCGATGACCCGCGCCGCCTGCAGGAAGCCGCCGGTCATGTAGGCGAACGAGACCACGGCGGCGGCGATGCAGACCGCCTCCAGCTCGATGCGTTGCTGCAGCTCGTCGACGCCGCGGATGAAGCGCACCATCGCCCGCAACACCAGGGCGATCGGCGCGACCGGCAGCAGCGCGACCAGCGCGCGCAGCGCCGGCGCCTCGACATGGCGCAGCAGCAGCAGCGAGCAGACCAGCAACGCGACGTAAGCGCCCATGCCGATCAGCATGTCGCGGGTGTAGCGCCGCTGCAGCGCCGGCGGCGCGGCCGCGCAGCTCCCCGCGCGGCGCGACAGCACCAGCCCGCCCAGCGCCGCGCCCGACAGCAGGAGCAGCCCGCTGGTCCAGTCGGGCGCCGCGGGCACCGCGAGCCGCAGGGCGAGCGCTGCCACGAGCAGCAGCAGGGAGGTCGCAAGCAGAGGACGCGTGGCGGAGCGGAACGTCATGAAGGCACCGGGTGTCAAGTGAGCTTGACAGCGAGCATCGTCGCTCGATCTTTGCGTGTCAAGCAGCCTTTACACACGAGCACGTGTGCAGGCGCGGGCTCGCGCGCGACGGGCCGCCATGGGAATGCCTCGCGCGCGCCGGCACGCGCCTACGGGACCGGGTCGAGCAGCGCATCGAGCCGCTCGTCGACGAGCAGACGGCTCGCCGCATCGGGTACCCGTCCCACCAGCGCGCGTGCGCGCGCGACATGCGACGCGACGGCAGCGCGGTCGCCGTCGAGGCGTGCGATCTCCGCATCCAGCCACGCGCGGTACGGCGACAGGTCCATCAGCCCGCCCTCGCAGCGCAGCCGCCAGGCCGAGACCAGACCGCGATCGCCGACCAGCAGGGCCGCATGGCTGGCGAGCGACACGGCGATGGCGCTCTGGAACACCGGCGGCGCGTCGGCGAACGCGGCGGTCAACGCCAGCGCATCGGGCCGCGCGCGGGCCGCATCGCGGGCATCGATCGCGTGCGACAGCCGCAGCATCTGCGCCGACTGCCGCAGGCCGGTGCTGGCGATCGCGCCCTCGCTCGCGGGCAGCGCGGCGGCCGGCCAGTCGCGCGGGCGTACGCCGGCCAGGCTCAATGCCATCAGCTGGTTGATCTGCAGTTGCAGCGCCGCATCGGGCGTGCGCCGAAGCAGGTCGAGCAGGCCGCGCCCGTCGGAGCGCCAGCCGTGCAGATGCAGCGGGACCAGATTGCCGAGGCCGAGCGTCGCCGCGCCCAACGCCGTGCCGAGCAGCGCGCCGGCCAGCCACGCCGGCAACGGCGCCCACGCCACGAGTGCGACGAGGACCGCCGTCGTCAGCAGGTTCGCCAGCGGTCCGCCCGACAGGAACACCATCTGGTCGACGCGCGACAGGCCGCGCTCGCCACGCGGCAACAGCGCTGCGAACCCGCCGATGCCACGCACGCCGCCGCCGTGGCGAACGCGCCAGCGGTGATCGCTGCCGCGCTCGCAGCGCAGCGGCCCCACGCCGAACGCGATCGCGGACATGCCGCGCGACAGCCCGGCCAGCGCATGGCCGGCCTCGTGGAGCACGATGTTCGGCCACAGCGAGAGGAAGACACCGGCCAGCAGTGCGATCCCGGCGGACGCCGGCAACGCGTCGAGCATCGGCAGTGCGATGGCCGCGACACCCGCGCCGACGAGGCCACCGCCGAGGAACCCGCCGACCACGGGCAACAGGCGACGCCACAGGGGCGGCCGCGCGACAGGCGCGCCGGGCGCGGGCGGCATCAGCGCGGCGATGTCCGGGGCGTCGATGAGGTCGTCGGCGGTGTCCATGCCGGTTCTTCCTGTCCTGTGGTCCAGTGCCGCCACCCGGTCCGCCGGCATCTGGTACGGGCCTGCGGGTTCACGCATGCGCGCGTGACGCCGCGTCTATGCGCCAGCTTTACGTGCCGGCGCCGGACTTCCCGCTGCGCGTGCTGCGTGCCGAAGGCGATGCGTCGGCGACAGCGTCACTTGCTGCTGACATATTTCTCGCGGCGGATCAGCGGAATCGGCAGGCCCGCGTCCTTCAACGCATCGAAGGTCGCGTCGACCATGTTCGGATTGCCGCACAGGTAGGCGATGTCGCCCTCGGCGGACGGTGCGAACTCCGGCAGGAACTGCTGCACGTAGCCATGACGCACGTCGGCATGCGGCGCCTCCGGCAGCTCGCGCGAGAAGCAGGGCACGAAACGGAACGCCGGGTGGCGATCGGCGAACGCGCGGAAATCGTCCCCGTACAGCAGCTCTTCCGGCGTGCGCGCGCCCATCAGCAGCACGACCTCGACGCCGCGCTCGGCGATCGCCTTCTCCAGTTGCGGCAGCATCGCGCGGTATGGCGTGACACCGGTACCGGTACCGACCAGCAGGTAACGCCGGTTGGTGTCCTGCGGCATCAGGCAGAAACGGCCGAACGGCCCGCTGGCCTGCACGTGGTCACCGAGATCGAATACGAGCGCTTGGGCGCCGTGCCGTCGGCGTAGCTGAAATGCACCTGGATGAACTGGCCGGGGATGAAATCCAGCGGCAGGCCGTCGTCGCGGACGAACGACAGATGGGCGACGGTCGGCGCGATCATGCGACGGCCGATGAGCTTGAGCGGGAACTGCTGGATGGCCACGAAGTCAACCGGAGCGAAGCGGGAGAGGGCCGGGCGGAAACGCCCGGAGGAACGCGCGCAACACTGCATCGCAGGGTCGGGCGCGACCGGGCGCCTATACTAACGCCTTCGCCGCGCGCTCCGCGGCACAGGCACTGGACCATGATGCCAACCACTCCCACGCCGGCCGCAGTGCCGGCTTTGTCGGTGCGCGATCTGCGCAAGACCTACGCCGGTGGCGTGGAAGCGCTCAAGGGCGTGTCGCTCGACGTCGCGCCCGGCGATTTCTTCGCCCTGCTCGGTCCCAACGGCGCCGGCAAGTCGACCCTGATCGGCATCGTCTCTTCGCTGGTCAACAAGACCTCGGGCGACGTGCGCCTGTTCGGCACCGACCTGCACACGCGCCGCGACGAAGCGATGCGCCTGATCGGCCTGGTGCCGCAGGAGCTGAACTTCAACCTGTTCGAAAAGCCCTTCGACATCCTCGTCAACTACGCGGGCTTCTACGGCATCCCGCGCGCCGAGGCGATGGTGCGGGCCGAAGAGGAACTCAAGCGCGCGCAGTTGTGGGACAAGGCGCGGACCATGTCGCGCACGCTGTCGGGCGGCATGAAGCGCCGGCTGATGATCGCCCGCGCGATGATGACGCGCCCGCGCCTGCTGATCCTCGACGAGCCCACCGCCGGGGTCGACATCGAGATCCGCCGCGGCATGTGGCAGACGCTCAAGGAGATCAACGCCGCCGGCACGACGATCATCCTGACCACGCACTACCTCGAGGAAGCCGAAAGCCTGTGCCGCAACCTCGCGATCATCGATCGCGGCGGCATCGTCGAGCAGGGCCCGATGCGCGTGCTGCTGTCGAAACTCGACGTCGAGGGGTTCCTGCTCGACATCGACGGCTCGCTCCCGGCGACGTTGCCGCCGATCGAGGGTGCGACCCTCGTCGCCACCGACGACCACACGCTCGACATCGACATGCCGCGCGCGATGGATCTCAACCGCGTGTTCGCCACGCTCGACGCCGCCGGCATCCGCGTGCGCTCGATGCGCACCAAGTCCAACCGCCTCGAGGAACTGTTCGTGCGCATGACCGGCCCCAACGCCGCCTCGCAACAGGAGCCGTCGGCATGACCGCCAAGACCACCCACACCGACGTCGCCGCCGTCGAGGGCACCGCGCAGCGCCACTGGGTCGCGCTGGTGACCATCGCGCGCCGCGAGATTGTCCGCATCCTGCGCATCTGGGGCCAGACCCTGGTGCCGCCGGCGATCACGATGACGCTGTACTTCCTGATCTTCGGCGGCCTCATCGGCGCGCGCGTCGGCGAGATGGACGGCATCCGCTACATGGATTTCATCGTCCCCGGCCTGGTGATGATGAGCGTGATCCAGAACAGCTACGGCAACATCTCGTCGAGCTTCTTCGGCGCGAAGTTCGGCCGCCACGTCGAGGAACTGCTGGTCAGCCCGATGCCCAACTGGGTGATCCTCGGCGGCTACGTGATCGGCGCGGTCACGCGCGGTCTCGCCGTCGGCGTCATCGTGCTGTGCATCGCGATGCTCTTCACCACCGTGCGCATCCCGCATCCGCTGGTGACCTTCGCCACCGTGCTGCTGGGCGCGACGATCTTCGCGCTGGCCGGTTTCGTCAACGCGGTCTACGCGAAGAAGTTCGACGACGTCGCCATCGTGCCGATCTTCATCCTGACCCCGCTGACGTATCTGGGCGGCGTGTTCTATTCGGTCTCGCTGCTGCCCGGCTGGGCCGAGACCGCGACGCACGCGAATCCGATCTTCTACATGGTCAATGCGTTCCGCTACGGCCTGCTCGGCGTCAGCGACGTGTCGGTCGGCGTGTCGTTCGCGCTGATGCTCGGCTTCGTCGTCGGGCTCGGCGCGCTGGCGCTGTGGCTGCTCAAGCGCGGGATCGGATTGCGCAGCTGAGCGTCCGCGCATTTGCTAAGGTCTCCGTCCTAACCGGATGGAGGAGACAGGGAATGTCGGGATCACATCGTGTGCTGGCGGCGGGTCTTGCCGTACTGATTGCAGGCTGCGCGCAGCCGTCCGACGCGCCGGCCGAGGTCCTGCCGGGTGATGCGCCGGTCGAACGGGCCGCGCCCGCCGAGGGCGACGCCGACGATTCGGCGTCCGTGGATGCCCCCGTGCAGGATGCGGATCGCGACGCCGCGCCGGCCGGATTCAACATCGATGCGCTGCCATTGTCGACGCAGGTGTTGGGCGAATTCCCGTTCTTCTCGATTCCCGAAGGCTACGGCGAGGCGTTCAACTCGACCCGACGCCTGGATTTCGGCGAGGCTGCATTCTGGACAGGATCGGGCGTCCACCGGGTCGAGGGCCGCGTCTATGCGACCGGCATTGGCGTCGATCGCGACCAGTCGAAGGACAAGCAGTTCTCCGACCTGGAGGTCGTCCGCAATCTGGAGCGCGTCGTCACCGCCGCCGGCGGCGTCGAGGTGTTCGCCGGTCAGTCGCCGCGCGAGGTGGGCGATGAGATCTCCCGTGTGATGAAGCAGTACCGCACCGAGGCGAACTGTTACGGCTTCAGTCCGGAGCAGATCTTCGTGTTGCGCCGTGACGACGGCAACGTCTGGGTCCGCACCTGCCGCGCCGGGAATTTCGCAGGCCTGATCGTCGTGCAGGAGCAGGCATTGCAGGTGACCTCGACGCTGCTGCCCGCCAGCGCGCTGGAACAGGCATTGACCGATACGGGTCGCGTCGCGCTGCAGGTGCATTTCGCGACCGACCGCGCCGAGATCCTGGCTGACTCGCAGCCGCAGATTGTGCAGGTCGTTGAGCTGCTGCAGGCGGACGACGCGTTGGCGCTGTCGATCGAAGGCCATACCGACAACACCGGTGACCCTGTTCGCAATCGCACACTGTCCCAGGCGCGCGCCGCATCGGTAGTCGCGGCGCTGACCGAAGCCGGTATTGCCAGCGATCGCCTCGATGCCGTGGGCCATGGGGACAGTCGCCCGGTTGCAGACAATGCCGATGAGACGGGTCGCGCTGCAAACCGTCGCGTCGAGCTGGTGCGGCGACCGTAGTCCAACCTGTTGCAGCCCCGATCTGATTCGGGACCCGGCGCGCGCCTCTGCGCGATCGGACGAGGGCGAGAAACGTCGAGATGGCGGGAGTGGATGATCTGCACCGTGCCAATCGCAGGCCATGCAATTGCTCTGGCGCCGCGGTCTGGTCACCATGACTGCCCCACGTCGGCTCAATGGTCCGCTCATGCGTATTCTCGTTCTCGGTGCCGGCGGCACCGGTGGTTACTTCGGCGGTCGCCTCGCGCAATCCGGCGCCGACGTGACCTTCCTCGTGCGCCCGCCGCGTGCGGCGCAGCTCGCGCGCGATGGCCTGCGCATCCGCAGCGCGCTCGGCGACGCCGACCTCGCCGTCGCGCACGTCACTGCCGACGCGCTGCCGGCGTTGGCCGCCGAGCGTCCCTTCGACCTGGTGCTGCTGAGCTGCAAGGCCTACGACCTCGACAGTTCGATCGACGCGATCGCGCCCGCCGTCGGCGCGGACACGGCCGTCATGCCGATCCTCAACGGGCTGCTGCATTACGCGACGCTCGACGCGCGCTTCGGCGCCGAACGCGTGCTCGGCGGCCTGTGCTTCATCAGCGCGATGAAGGGCGCGGACGGCGAGATCGTGCATCTTCCTTCGCCGCCGTCGATGACCTTCGGCGAACGCGATCCCGCGCGCAACGGCAGCGCACGCACCCGCGCGCTGGCCGATCTGTGCACGCGCGCGGAAGGCTTCGAGCACGTCTGCAGCGAGACCTTCCTGCAGGCGGCATGGAACAAGTTCGCGTTCCTGACCACGCTGGCCGCCGCCACCTGCACGATGCGCGCGAGCATCGGCCGCATCGTCGCCAGCGAAGGCGGACCCGACTTCCTTGCCGCGCTGCACGACGAATGCCTGGCGGTTGCGGCGGCGGCCGGGTACCCGGTGCCCGGCCAGGTGCGCGCCGGCGCGCGCAAGCTGCTGACGCAGGCCGAGTCGACGACGACCGCGTCGATGCTGCGCGACCTCGAAGCGGGGCAGGACGTCGAGGGCGCGCACATCGTCGGCGACCTGTGGCATCGCGCGCAGGCGGCAGGCATCGATGCGCCGCGGCTCGCGACCGCGTGGTGCCACCTGCAGGCCTACACGTCGCGACGCGCGACGCCGGACACGCCGTGACCGCGTGCGCGGTCGCGCCCGGTGACGCAGGCGTCTGCTAGGCTCGATTCCACTTTCGATGTGAAGGATCGACATGCGCATTCCGCGTTTCCACCGTACTGCGCCGGCGTTGCTGGCCACCGCGCTCACCCTCGCCCTGGCTGCCTGTGGCGGCACGGCCGAGCCCACGCCCGACGCCGCGGCCACGCCGACCCCGGCCGAGACCGAAGCCGCGGCGCCGCCGGCCGATGCCGCGCCGCAGCCGGGCATGCCGGGCGCCGCCGATCCTGCCGATCCGGTCGCCGGCGGCAATCCCATGCTGACCCAGCTCGCCGGCCTCGGCGGCGCGATGCACGCCGCCGTCGAAAGCTGCGAGCCCACGCACGACCCTGCGCAGCTCGCGGACGCGAAAGAGCAGCAGCGCCAGAATTTCGAGCAGATGGGCGGCGACGCGACGACCTTCGAAACCGAGTTCACCTCGGCCTACGACAAGGTCCGCGCGCAGTTCGAAGGCGCGACCGCGCCGCAGCAGCAGCAGATGTGCGACGAGCTCGCGCAGATGGCGGCGCAGCCGCCGGCCGGCTGAGCCGCCACCCAACCGCAATGACGAAGCGGGCCGGTGACGGCCCGTTTTTTTGTTGGGCAGCCGGGGTGTCGATCGGTCCGTGAGTGCCGTTCGTCGCAGTTGTCGTGTCGAATGCGCGAGGAGTCGCAATCGGCAACCTCCTGTCGCGCGCAAGCGCGCTTCTACAGGAGCCGCCTGTTGTAGGAGCGCGCTCGCGCGCGACAACCATCCGCATAGGAAACGCGCATTAGCCGTATCTGGCATACGGTCTGGCGCGCGCCACACCACGGTTCACAGCGCTCGCCATCCGCAACATGCGCTCGCACGCGAGCCCGCGCCCGCAGGGCTTGCAGCAATGAGACAGCGCATCTTTTGTAGGAGCGCGCTCGCGCGCGACAGTCGGCCCACGCGCACCGTCTCCTGGCCGGGATTCGCAGACCTCTTACGCAACCGCAGTCATCGCCACCTGTGACATGGTTCGCGCGCAAGCGCGCTCCTGCAGGGCATGGAGGGCGCACGCTCGCCACCCATGTCGGAGCTTCGACCGCGCGCACAATGCAGCGACGTAGTCGTAGACGCAACGCGACCCTAACCACCCTCGCAGCCACGCCGCTATTCCGCGCCGCGATCGCGCCCTCAATCGTCGCCGGCGCCAGTGCCCGCACCGGCGTCCGCTTGCACATCGCCGCCGATGAAGACCGTCAGCGCCTCCGGCCGCAGGTGCCGCGCCATCGCGGCCTGTACGTCGGCCGGCGTCAGCGCGCGCAGGCGTTCCTCGAATGCGGCGGAGTAGGCGAGGGTGCGGTCGAGGTAGAGATTCGCCGCCACCAGCGTGATCAGTTCGCCGTCGTTGGCGCGCGAGGTGCGCCTCCGGAAGACCGGCCCCTTGAGTCGCCCGAAGCGCGGAGGTACCGATCCTACCGACGTACTTTCATGACCCGGACCGGGTTATCGGCATTGGCACGCTGTTCCACATCAAGGGCGACATGCCGGCGCTGCGTGCCTGATACCGGCCGTGGCAGGGGAGGGATCGCGGCGCGGTTTGAGCCTCTGGTCCGGATGCCGGACCGGCGCTGACACAGTTATGCGGCCATCGTCGCTTGGGACGTTCGATGGTGCGAGGTTGTCGCGATCATCGGCCTTGCAAAGCAAGGTTTGATCACGGCTGCACTAATCGCTAATGTCATTTTCGCCAACGGCCACGTGGTCGGAAGGAAATGGAGCAGAAAATGGGGCAGCCATCGACCAGGACGCGGGCCGGCGGCGCATCGACGCGCCCGCTCGCGGCCGCGATCGTTGCAGCAGTGTTTTCAATCACAGGGTGCCAGGGCATGGCCACAACCACACAGGATGCGTCTTCCTCCGGATCGCGCAAGGCGGAAAATTCCGTCGCCGATTGGCCGCTGAAGTTTGTGCAGCATAGCTTCGGTGCGTTTTGCTACTCAACCTACGCGTGCCAGATCTCATACGGGGGTTACCGCAGGACCGAGCCAAACGACAAGTTGCAGATATCTTCGGATTCGTTGGGAGAAAAATACCCTGAAAACCTTTCCGCAGGACACTTGGGGATCATGAATTTTCCGCCTCCAGCACATGTGAGCTGGCGGTCGAAGGATGGCACTTCGCATCAAGCGGAAGTAGATATCGGCGAAATCTTCAAGGACCAGGTCATCCTTCATAACGTCCCGCGCGAGGAGGTCGATGGAAGCCCTGGAACGGCCGAAGTCGTACTCGAAGTCAACGACCGTACCATCAACGTTTATATGCGGGCGTTCGTATCGACCAAGGGAGAGCAAGTCGTTGAAGGGCGCAGGGGGTATTCACGACACGAGTTGATTCTTGCCTGGACTCGGACCTACTGATCCTGTGGAAAATCATGGAGGGAAACCATGGGTGCTGATAGACATCCTGACGGCGTAGCGACCTACCCCGCAACGGTTGAAGACATCGAGAGTTACGTACGTGCCAGTCGCGAGCTGGCTGGCTTCTCCGCGCCACTGCTGATCAATAGTGGCAATCAGGATGATCGACTCTTCGTTGCGGCCTTCGATGGCACCGGAAACAGCATGTTCCGCGATGCACCGGAGAACCACACGAATGTGGCGCGCATTCACCAGCAGGTCGAGGAGCGGCGAAAAGAAGGCATCGTCAATATTGGATCCGGTTATGTCGAAGGCGTCGGTACCCAAGGTGGTCTCGGCGGAACCCGGGACCTCGCGTCGGGACACACCTACGAGGCGCGGCTGGAGGAAATGTACTTGCGGTTCATGCTGCAGGCGGATGCCTGGCTGAAGCAGAACCCCGACGCCGACATCCGCGTTGCGGCCATCGGTTTCAGTCGAGGAGCCGAGCAGACCGCGGGCTTCACCAAGCTGGTCGAGGAACGTGGCATCTGGAACCCGGAGGGCGCGGAAGTCGTGCGCGGACGCGATGGGTTGATCGAACGCATCGAACCAACCCGCCCGCCGCTCCGCGAGCCCGGGTCGGTCGTACAGGCGGCCGGCCTGTTCGATCCGGTCGGAACAGGAACACCTCGCGACCATGACCGGCGGCTCGCGGCGACCGTGGTGTCGGGCTTCCAGATCACGGCCGAGGACGAGCGCAGGAACCTGTTCCAGGGCACGCGGATCCTGGACCCGGGCGCAACGGCGGACGGGCGCTTCCTCAACGTCCAGGTGGCCGGCGCGCACAGCAACATCGGCGGCAGCTATACCCTCGACGGACTATCGATCCGCAGCGGTAACCTGATGGTCGACTACCTCAATGCGTTGAGCGACCGGCCGTTCCTCGAGAAACGCGAGGAACCGTCGGATCCCGCGCGCAACGTCATCCACCGGTCCGAGGACCACCAGGTGTTCTACAGGACGTCGATCTACGATCGACTGGGCACGCGCGCCCACCAGGAAGACCTGGCCCCACCAGCGCTGTGCCGGATCGATTGCCGCGATGCCGAACCGCGCAACGAGGCCCTGGCGGCGGGCCTGGCCTGGCGGCCGGTCGCCATCGCGCCCGTGCCGGTCGCCCCGGACGTGCAACAGGCGGCGTCCGGGCAGAGCGCCTTCGTCGAACGCCTGCTGGAACAGGCGCGCCTGGGGAATGGCGGGGCGATCGAGGTGACCTCGCGGCAGTATCTCGATGGCGAGGCCGGTCAAGCGTGGCTGCAGGCCGGGGAGCAACGATTGCGGGAACAGGAACAGACCCGCCACGGACCGGATGCGGCGCAACGCACGCAAGATCCCGTCGAAATCACCCGTTGAGGGCGGAACTCCGGCCTCGCACCGGCGACGGGAGCGCAGGGCGATCGTCGGTGGGCAGCGTAGCCTCCGCCGCTTCAGCCAGCGACATCACCGCTCCGAATGCCCGCTGTCGTAGTAGTCGCGGCGCACGAACAGGTCGGACTGGATCAGGTCCATGCACGCGCGCGCCTGCGGTGACGGCAGTTTGCCCTTGCGCATCACCATGCCGCAGCTGCGTACCGAGCTGCAGCAGCCAGGCCAGGGTGTCGGGATCGCGACTGAAACTGGCGAAGTAGTTCGTGCGGTCCAGCCACGTGGTGCCGTTGAAGCGGATGCCGCGCTTGCGCATCTCGCCCGGGATGTCGGGATGCGCCGGCGTGCCCTTGAACACCAGGTGTTCGAGCAGGTGGGCCATGCCGGTCTCGCCGTAGTGCTCGTGCCGCGAGCCGACCCGATAGACCAGATTGACCGTCGTCACCGGCTTGCTGGCGTCGGGGAACAGCACGACGCGCAGGCCGTTGTCGAAGCGGTATTCGTCGATGCCGTCGGCGCTGTGCACCGGCGCCTCGAGGCGCGCCGGCGCGGCCCCCGCCGGCCCGGTGACGAGGCCCGCCAGCAGCAGCACCACAGTCCAGCGACACGCGATTCCCATGACAGCCCTGCCCGACGACGAAGATCGGCGAAAATAGCAGACCGCATCCGGCGCCCCGCCGCGTGCACGCGACGGATGCACGCGATGATCGAGGTGTTGTACGAGGACCGCTGGCTGGCCGTGGTCGACAAGCCGGCCGGCATGATGGTTCACGACAGCAAGCTGGCGCGCGGCGAACAGGAATTCCTCGCCGACCACCTGCGGGACCAGTTCGGTCGCCAGATCTTCCTCGCCCACCGGCTCGACCGCGCGACAAGCGGCGTGCTGCTGATCGCCTTCGATCGCGACACCGCGGCCGCGCTCGGCGAACAGCTGATGTCGCGCAGCGTCGACAAGCACTACCTCGCGATCTGCCGCGGCTGGCCGGACGCCGATCTGCTGGTCGACCATCCGCTCGACGGCGGCCCGGGCAAGCCGCTGAAGAAACCTGCGCAGACCCGCTTCACCCGGCTGGCGACGACCGAGCTCGCGCTGCCGTCGTCGGGGTTCGCGACCTCGCGCTACGCGCTGCTGCGCGCCGAACCGCTGACCGGGCGCTTCCGCCAGATCCGCCGCCATCTCAAGCACCTGTCGCATCACCTGATCGGCGACACCAGCCACGGCGACGGCCGGCACAACCGCCACTTCCGCATGCTCGGCCTGCACCGCATGCTGCTGCACGCCGAGCGCCTGGGCTTCACGCATCCGCAGACCAGCGCGCGCATGACGGTCGCCGCCGCGCCCGACGCGGAATTCGCACGGGCGCTGCTGCTGTTTCCCGGCACGCCGACCGACTGAGGGCGGCGTGCCGGCAGGACCTCAGTCCGCGGCGGGCGCCGTGGCCTCGAGTTCCTCGCGCAGGTCCTGCTCCAGCTGCTGCAGCATCGGCAGCAGCAGCGTCTGCACCGCGGCCATCGTGTTCTGCATCAGCAGCGGCATCTTGTCGAGCAGGTTCTGGCCCGCCGGGCTGCTGTAGAACGCGGTCATCGCCTCGGTGTCCTCGGCGGTGAACGTCTTGGCGTAGATGTCGTGGTACAGCGGCTGCAGCGCCTCCCACGACAATGCGGTCTCGATCGAACGCAACGAGGCCTTCGCCACGCGCGCCGCGGCCTCGCGCTGCTGCGGGTCGGCGTCCTGCGTGAGCTGCGCCAGCATCTGCTGCTGCGAGGCCGCGACCTGCGGGATCATCGTGGTCACGGTCTGCTCGGCGCGCATGACCTCCAGCAGCCGGTCGATCTGCGCCGCGCTCGGCGGCGCGGCGAAGGCCGCGGGAGCGGTCAGGACGAGGGCGAGCAGGGCGAGCAGCTGAAAACGACGTGCCATGTGGCATCTCCATGTCGAGGGTGGGCGCCTACTCTAGCCGCAGGCCGGCGGCACTGCCGCGCTCACCGGCGCGCTGCGTGCAGCGACTACAATCGCCGCCGATGACCACGCCGCCCGCCATCCCGGAACAGGAACTCGTCGAGCGCTTCGTGCGCGCGAGCGGGCCGGGCGGGCAGAACGTCAACAAGGTCGCGACCGCGGTCGAGCTGCGCTTCGACATCGCCAATTCGCCCACGCTGCACGAGGACGTGCGCGCGCGGCTGTTGGCCAAGCGCGACCGGCGGCTCACCGACGACGGCGTGTTCGTCATCAACGCCCAGCGCTTCCGCACCCAGGAACGCAACCGCCAGGACGCGCGCGAGCGGCTGGACGCTTTCATCGCCAGCGGCCTGCAGGCGCCGCGCAAGCGCATCGCCACGCGGCCGACGCGCGGCTCGAAGGAGCGGCGGCTGGGCGCGAAACGCGAACGCAGTACCATCAAGAAGGGTCGCGCCGTGCGCGACTGGGATTAGCGCCGAGGACGCATGAGGACACCGACCCACGATCATCTGCTTGCCGTGCCGCCGCGCGCGCCACGCGTCAAACCCAGCCGGCTCGCACGCTGGGTGGGCCGCAACATCCTCCGTCTCGGCGGCTGGCGCCTGATCGGCGAACTGCCGGACGAGCCGCGTCTGGTGCTGATCGGCGCGCCGCATTCCTCGAACTGGGACGGCGTCTGGGGCTTCGCCGCGAAGGCTGCGCTGGGCCTCGACATCCGCGTGCTCGGCAAGGATTCGCTGTTCCGCATCCCGGTGCTCGGCTGGGTGCTGCGCAAGCTCGGCGTGATCCCGGTCGACCGCAGCAAGGCCTACGGCGTGGTCCAGCAGGCCGCCGCCGCGATCAACGGTCCGCAACCGTTCTGGTACGGCCTGGCGCCGGAAGGCACGCGCAAGCGCGTCGAACGCTGGAAGCCGGGTTTCCTCAAGATCGCGAAGACCGCCAACGTGCCGATCCTGCGCATGTACTTCCACTACCCCGACAAGGTCATCGGCTTCGGTCCGCTGTTCCATCCCGGCGACGATCCCGATGCCGACATGGCCGAGATCCGCGCGTGGTACGCGCCGTGGATGGGCAAGAACCGCGGCACCGTCTGACCCGTCACCGGCACAGGGATCGCGCCGCATGGCTCCTCGCTTTCTGCTGATCGTCGCCGCGCTGCTGCTGGCCGGCGGCCTCGGGTTTCTGCTCGGCCGTCCGGGGCTGCTGACGGGGCCGGACGCCGACGCGAGCCGGACCGCCGCAGCCGATGCCCAGCGCGAGGCCACCCCAGCCGCCAGCCCGCGTCCCGCGCGCGTGGCCGCTGCCGCCGTCGACATCGCCGCCCCGTTGCCGGACCTCGACACGCCGCTCGCGCAGATCCACGACGATCTCGTGCGCCGCGCCGCCAATGGCGAGGCCCGCGCGGCCTGCCGTCTGGCGGTCGAGCACCAGCGCTGCGAAACGGGACGCACCCGGCTGCGCTCGATGGTCGCGCGCGACGCGCAGGACCCCGCGTGGCAGACGCGGCGTCTGGGCACTGCGGACTCGGACGAAGCGCGTGCGCATGTCGAGGCCATGCGCGTGCAGCAGCTGCAGGCGCGCAGCGAACAGGCGCAGTTCGTGGCGCAATGCGACGAGATCGCGCCGCTGTCGCCCGACGCCCGGGCCCGCTACTGGCGCCAGGCGGCGCTGGCCGGCCACGTGCCGTCGATGCGTCACTACGCCATCGGCAACGCCTTCCGCTGGCACGATCTGATGGATGCCCTGCCCGCATTGCAGACCTACCGGCGCGAGGCCGAAGCCATCGCCCGGCGCGCGGCCATGCAGGGCGACGCGGCCAGCATCTACGCGCTGGCGATGGCCTATGCCGACAGCGACGGCGGCCACTGGCGTCCCTTCCTCGCCCAGACCACCACGCCGGACCTCGCCCAGTCGCTCGCCTGGTTCTCGGTGCTGGCGCGGCATCCGGCGATCACCACGCTGCCCCCGGACCACCCGACTGCCCTCAACGTCGCGCGCCAGCTCGCCACGCTGCAGGCCGCGGCCACCGCGTCGGAGAGCGCCCGCGCCGCGCAGCTGACGGCGGCGGTCGTCGTGCCGGACGCAGACAGCCTGGAGCCGGGTGCGATCCGCGTGGACGGCGGCATCGACGACATCGAGCCCGGCGCCTGCAGCGACACCCGCTTCGCCGCCAGCACCCGCGCGCCCGCCACCCGCTGAACCGACCAACCAACGGCACATTCCCAGCCGCGCGCCATCGGCGCACGCTGCGCGGCTGGCGGGCCGCAGCTGCGCGGCAGACGTCAGCCCCGTGTTGTCTTTCCGGAGTTCCCTCCCATGTTGCGTACCTTGCTCCTGTCTTCCGCGATCGCGCTGGCGCTGGCCGCCTGCGGCGACCGCCCCGCGCCCGAGGCCCCCATGCCCACCACCGAAACCGCCGCCCCCGCCACGGGCGACAACGTCCTCTTCGCCGCCAGCACGCTGCCGTTCCAGGCGCCGGCGTTCGACAAGCTCAAAGACGCCGACTACCAGCCGGCGATCGAAGAAGGCATGAAGCAGCACCTCGCCGAGATCCGCGCGATCGCCGACAACCCCGAGCCGCCGACCTTCGAGAACACCATCGAGGCGATGGAGCGCAGCGGCGAACTGCTCACGCGCGCGGCCAACGTGTTCTTCATGCTGACCGGCGCCCACACCAACCCGACGCTGCAGGCCGCCGAAGAAGCGCTGGCGCCCAAGCTCGCCGAGCACAGTGATGCGATCTATCTCGATCCCGCGCTGTTCGCCCGCGTCGAAACGATCTTTGAGGCCCGCGACACGCTGACCGATCCGCAGCAGAAGCGCCTCGTCGAGCATTACCAGGACAGCTTCGTCCGCGCCGGCGCCCAGTTGTCGGAGCGCGAGGACGGCAAGCCCGCGCTGCGCAAGCTCAACATCGAGGAAAGCACGCTGTCGACCGCGTTCGGCAACAAGCTGCTGGCCGCCAGCAACGCCGGCGGCGTGTTCGTCACCGACGTGGCCGAGCTCGACGGCCTGGACGACGCCGCGATCGCCGCCGCGGCCGATGCCGCCAAGGCCGCCGGCAAGGACGGCCAGTGGCTGCTGAGCCTGCAGAACACCACCCAGCAGCCGGTGCTCGGCGCGCTGAAGAACCGCGCGCTGCGCGAGCGCGTGTTGAACGCGTCGATGACCCGCACCGAGCAGGGCGACGACAACGACACCCGCGCCACCATCCAGCGCCTGGCCGAACTGCGCGCGCAGAAGGCGCAGCTGCTGGGCTTCCCCAACTACGCCGCCTACAGCATCGCCGACCAGATGGCGAAGACGCCCGAGACCGCGCTGAAGCTGCTGACCGACACCGTGCCCGCGGCCACCGCGCGTGCGCGCGCCGAGCTGGCGAAGATCCAGGGCGTTGTCGACGCGCAGAACGGCGGCTTCACCGCCGGCGCCGCCGACTGGGATTTCTACGCCGAGCAGGTGCGCAAGGCCGAGTTCGATCTCGACGAGGCGCAGATCCGCCCGTACTTCGAGCTCGACCGCGTGCTCGTTGATGGCGTGTTCTTCGCCGCCCACCAGCTCTACGGCATCACCGCCAAGGAGCGGAAGGACATTCCCGTTTACCACCCCGACGTGCGCGTGTTCGACATCATGGACGCCGACGGCACCCAGCTCGCGCTGTTCTACCTCGACCCGTTCAAGCGCGACAGCAAGCAGGGCGGCGCGTGGATGGGCAACTTCGTCGAGCAGAACGGCCTGACCGGCACCATCCCCGTGGTCTACAACGTCGAGAACTTCACGAAACCCGCCGCCGGCCAGCCCGCGCTGCTGAGCTTCGACGACGTCACCACGCTGTTCCACGAATTCGGCCACGCGCTGCACGGCTTCTTCTCGGACACCAAATACCCGAGCCTCGCCGGCACCAACGTGCCGCGCGATTTCGTCGAGTTCCCCTCGCAGTTCAACGAGCACTGGGCGCTCGACCCCGTCGTCTTCGCCAACTACGCCAAGCACTACCAGACCGGCGAGGCGATGCCGCAGGACCTCGTCAACAAGATCGCCACCGCCCGCACCTTCAACCAGGGCTACGCGACGACGGAATACCTGTCGGCCGCGCTGCTCGACCTCGCCTGGCACACCCTGCCCGCGGGTGACGCGAAGCAGGACGTCGACACCTTCGAGAAACAGGCGCTGGCGCAGTACAAGGTGGACCTGCCGGCGGTACCGCCGCGCTACCGCACCAGCTATTTCAGCCACATCTGGGGCGGCGGTTACGCGGCCGGTTACTACGCCTACTTCGGCGCCGAAGTCCTCGACCACGACGCCTTCCAGTGGTTCCGCGAGAACGGCGGCTTGACCCGCGAGAACGGCCAGACCTTCCGCGACAAGATCCTGTCGATCGGCCATTCGCAGGACCTGCCGACCGCCTACCGTGACTTCCGCGGCCAGGACCCGAGCGTCGAGCCGCTGCTGGAGCATCGTGGGTTGAAGTGAGCTGACTGACGCGCCCTGCGCGTCATGCGGTCTGCGCATCGGGGCGGCCTTCGGGTCGCCCCGATTGCGTTGGGAGGCGTGCATATCGAACTTCTCGAAGTACTCCGCGTTATCAGGCGAATCCTGAGATAACGCGTGGAGCGAACGCGACCGATCGCTCACGCATCGGCAGCTAGCGATTGAATTCAGAACCGAGAGAGAAGCGATTGACCGCCGGCGCTTGGCCGGAACACCATGTGCATAACGCGCTTTTTGGGCGCTACTCAGTGTTATGCGCTATGGAAGCATCGATGGACATCCCTAAGGTATTCGTTTCCTACTCCCACGACAGCTTGGAGCACAAAAAGTGGGTGCTCGATCTGGGCATCAAGCTCCGCAACAGCGGCGTGGATGCAAGCTTGGACCAATGGGATCTACGGCCCGGCGACGATCTTCCTGCTTTCATGGAGAACAAGCTCCGAACGGCGGATCGTGTCTTGATGGTGTGCACGGCCCCGTATGTAGAAAAGGCTAATTCTGGCAAGGGTGGCGTCGGCTACGAGAAGATGATTGTCACGTCAGACCTGATGCGTGACATCGATTCGAGCAAGGTCATTCCAATCATCAGGCAATTCGGCACATCAGATGTGCCTACCTTCTTGAAGAGCAAGCTATACATCGACTTTTCGAGCGATGATCAAATGGAGTTTTCATTTGATGAGCTTGTGCGCACAATTCATGGCGCACCTCTGTTTGAGAAGCCTCCAATTGGAAACAACCCTTTTCAGCCGGCTTCTGAAGTTAGCCCCGACAAGACGGGCGACCCAATCAAATTGCTCATGCGCCAAGTGGTAGCCGACTTCGAGACTGGGGCGACGTACACCATCTACAAGAATCTCGTCAGCCAGGTCGGGATCTCGCGCATCTACTTGGACATTTTGATCGCCCAAGCAATCAAGCAGGACCTCATCTCTACGGATCAAGACGGTGATCTCTACCTGTCTGAACAAGGGAAGCACTACGCCATACAACATCGCCTAGTACACATCTAGCGCATAACAATTCATCCAAGCCGATGCGGTAGTTCCTTCGGTTTAGTGGACACCCTGACCTAACGATTAGGAGTGTCTTCATGCCAGCACCAGGCCCCAGAACAACCCATCGCTACAGCGATCATTTCAAGGCGACGGCCGTGCGATTGAGCGAGCTCGCCGGCGTCTCCGTACGCGACATCGCCGAATCGCTTTACATCCATCGCTTCATGCTGTCTCGTTGGCGAAAACTGGCCCGTGAGGGAGCGATCGTGACCAAGGGAATCGAACTCGACAAGACGGTGGCCGCAGAGCTCAAGGCGCTGCGCGAAGTGAAGCGGAAGTACGAGCGGTTGCAGGTCGAGCATGAACTTTTAAAAAAGCCATCGCGTTCACTTCCAATCCAAGGCCGACATCTTCGCCTTCATCGCCCACCATCCGGAAGCCGCCCCGGTAAGGTCGCTGTGCCGCCTGCATGGCGTCACCGCGTCCGATCTGTATCACCGGCACACCTTCAACAGCGACCACTCGCTCCAGGCAGCCATTCGCGGTTACGCGGATTTCTACAACCACCAGCGCCTACACTCGGCGCTCGATTACCACACACCTGCCGACTACGAACGCACTTGCGCCTAACCAGAAGGTGTCCACTTTTTCGAAGGAAGTCCTCGCCGCTTCGCGGGGCGGCTTAACTCGGCTGTTAGGGCTCACTGACATGCGACTCAGCGTAGAGAACATTCTTGCCGTTACCATACTCATGCTCGCTGAAGCGTGGTTCTTACACGGCGCTTTTAACAACAAGCCAAGCTGGGACGCTTCAATCGCCTTTGTCGGGGCAATTGCCGCTTTCTTTGCGAAAGACTACGTCAAAGACCAGCTAAATGTGGGCCAGCCCCCTCGGGATCACGACCGGGCGCTTTTCCAGAAATTCTTGACAGATTTCCCGGTCGAACCCACGTTGAACGTTTTGAAAGAGCACGACTTCGGAAACTCGTTCTGGTCTTCTCAAATAAGGCCATTCTTCAACTTCGCGGCCACATGGGGTGACGTCGATAAAGAGTTCTTAGATAGTGCGCTGGACAAAAAGCGCAAAGCACTCTTCGAGGCAGCGCAGGAGCTGAGCATGGAAATCGCAAGGCGCACGGTGCCAGTAGGAAACGGGGATAAATCCTCGGTCTTTCCCGACGCGCTTCGGGCTGAGGGGCCGCGCCCTCCCTCTGTCCTCGAGGACGCGAGCGTTTTGAACCAAAAGTCTCGTGAGTTCGTGCCGCTTTACGAAGATTTTGTTCGAGTAGGCAAGCGAAAGCTACTCGGGTGAGCCTTAACACTTACTTCAATCTTTAGGGGGAGGAAATCCGATGCTGACGACCCTTCTAGTGGCAGTCGTTTTAGTGATTGGAGCCGCTGCCGCGATGCACATTGCGGTGAATGAAAAAATGCAAGCGAGGCCTTGGCGCTTCTTGGTTCCGGCCATCACCGCGCTAACGCTAGCTTTCTTTTTCCAAGTGTCCGTCGAGAACGTTTCGCATGCGCTCACCAAGCTGCAACCAGGCCAAGATCATTTGGCTGATCTTAAGATGGCATCGAGCTTGCTCAACATCGTTGTCGGTGCCTTTTCGGGCGGCATGATTGGAGCCGCTGTATCCATGAGGGCGCAGATTCTCAATGCCAAAAAGCAAGCGTATCTATCAGCATCTTTGGCTGGGATTTCGAAAGAGCTGGAGCGCGCAAAAAGCGAGGTGGCCTCAATTGAGGCCGATACGACGCTGACTGAGTTGGAGCGGCGAGATAAGGCCGACAAGGCAAGAGAAATCGTGATTCTTCACATCTTGGATAAGCTAGATACATCAAGAGAGTTGAAGGACGTATCCCCTTAAAAAGCGATAACGGTGCGGGGTTCACTCAATTCTGGTCGAAGCGTCGCGTAACGATAACGGGGTCAGGTTAACTTAATCTTTGGAGAGCTGAAGCAATGAATATACTCGTCGCCGCCGTGGGCCTTGCTACTTCCATAGCAGCATTCAGCGCTCTTGCATCGAACGCTATTTCAACGAGATGAGCGCCTCTGGAAAGCTCGATGGAAGCGCTACTCAATGATGGTTGGCGCATTACGTCGAGCGCTATCGTGCGTGCCAACTACGAGTCGGACAGCCGGAACAGATTTACGTTCACGCTTGAGAAGTCCGCGAAGTTCGTGATCTGTATCGTGGACGACCCGGGCCCGAACAATGCCGTTTCGGCATGCAGGGCGCTCAACTGATTGCACTCGCGTAATCGATGAAAACAGGGGTCAGAGTTCAATTTTTTGGGGTTAGTACGCCGCCAGGGGCAAGGTGGTGCGTACTCCGGTAGACGACCGCACTGCGGTTGTCTATTGCACGAAGTGATCCGTCTGAGAATTCATTCACGCCGACACCGCGCCGTGGCTAGGCTTAACTCAAGTGTCAGGCCGTACATGAAGATTACTTGGCGGGAACTGGCAGTAGATCTGTCAGGTCAGTCATCTGATGACCTGATGAGGGAGTGGCGCTGGCTCGTCCCTGAAGCTTTGTCGCTTCGGATGGTTTCAGCTTTAGGTGATGCCTTCTTGGAGGATGCCTCCGGCGCCATCTACTGGCTCGACACTGGTGGAGCAGAGCTAACCCGCATAGCGGACAGCAGAAAGAAATTCGACGATTCGCGCCGGGAGCCGGAGCTAGCGGATCAATGGTTTGCACCTCAGCTTGTGGGCGACCTATTGTCTGCTGGCCACAGCCTTGGCTCTGGTCAGTGTTTTAGCTACAAGATTCCCCTGACTCTCGGTGGCGATTTCAAGCCTGACAACTTTTATGCGAGCGACTTAATAGTGCATTTTAGTGGCCTCGGTAAGATTCAGTCGCAAGTTAAAGAACTCCCGATTGGCACACCAATTTCATCAGTCGCGCTAGGTAACTAGTGCGCCCTTCGTTCTGAATGACTTCGCAGAACCGCTTCATCTGGGTGAGCGGACAGAAGATAACGGGGTCAGGTTCACTTATTTCTAGCGGGAGCGTCTCGCAAGGCATCGACTGCGAAGGGCGCGGCGCTACGTCATTCCCAGGAATCTCATGAAAAGAAGCGCCCTACATCGATGTTGTTCAGTGCTGGCCGCAGTGACAGTGGCAGGTGCGATTTCGTTCCTCATCCCCTACATCGCGGGCGCATCGAAGTTCGAAGGGAGCTCCGGATACCTGTCGGCCCTGCTCTTTCTCCCGGCGCTAGTGGGGGTCGCATTGGCGATGCGGGCCTGGGGTAGGCGACTGAGCCCGGACACACCGGCCTATCGCGCCACCCTCGTGACGTACGGTCTGCTGTCGATTCCGGCCGTCTTCGTCATCGGCACACTGCTGTTCTGACCCGGCTACTGAAGTGGTGACGTGTCGGTGCAGCCCTCGGACAGGCGACCGACGACACACCACACCCCACGCCGGCGGTCCCTTCATGCGATCAGGTCTGTGACGTGCGGAGATAACGGTGCAGATAACGGTGCCAGGTTCACTTACCTAGATGCGCCATGCGGTGCTATCTGGCCGCCTTTGACCGCAACAGATCGAGCTTCGCTTGGTAAAGCGTGCTGCTGTCCTGGTCGGCCCGCCTGCGCGCCTGCGTCAGCACCCGGATCGCCTGGCGCGTGTCGCCCTGTTGCAGCAGCGCACGGGCGAGCGCGAAGTGGAAGCGGTGTTCGGCGGGATGGAGCCGGACCGCACGCCGGTAGCGATCGACGGCCGTGTCGTAGTCGCCGGTCGCCTCGGCCTGATGGCCGGCCATGAAGTGATGGAAGGGGTCGCGCGCGAGCACGCGGGCGCTGCGCGTGCGCAGCTGTTGCGCACGGTCGGCCTGCCCCTGCCGGTCGTACAGCTGCGCCAGGTTGGCGAGTGCGCCGAGGTGATCGGGCTTGCGTGCGAGGGCGGCGCGGTAGTGCCGCTCCGCGGCCGGCAGGTCGCCCGTCCGCAGGGCCACGACGCCCGCGTTGCTCAGGCTGTCGGCCGAGTCCGGATCGAGCGCCAGCGACGTCGCCATGTACGGCGCGGCGCCGAGGTAGTCGCCGTCGATGACGAGCTCCATGGCCCGGTTGCTGAAGTACATCGCCAGCAGCACCTCATCGCGGATCGGGTTGGGCGAGGCCCGCGACAGGATGTCGTTCGACGCGACATCGATCGTGTACCGCCGCTGTTGCAAGCGCACGCCGGTATTGACGTGGTCGGTGCGCACGAGATTCGCGTTCTCCTCCCGCCAGGACAGCACTTCGTCGAGGTGGTGGGCCTGCGCGTCGAGGCCGAGTTCGCGGGCGAGCGCCAGCGTGAGGATCGTGAAGGTGAGGCAGTTGGCCCGGCGCGTCCGATAGGCCTCTTCGACGGTCAACGTGGCCGTGTGGTCGTAGGCCATCCCGAGGCCGCGCTCGCGGTCGAACAGGAAGGTCATCAGCAGTTCGAGCCGGGCCTGCGGCGATGTGCTGCGCTCGGCGACCGCCTGGCGGAGTGCGTCGTGCAGCTCCGGTGGAATCGCCATGATCTGCGCCGGCTCGGGGGGCGTGTCGCCCGCGGCGAACGTCGACGCCGGTGCCACACCGCCGATCACCAGCATTGCCGCAAGACACCAGGTCCGCATCCCGCACCTCCCGTTGCCGCGCGCCCGCAGGCCGCGGCATCGAGTCTAGACCTGCCGCCGCGGCCTGCTCGCCTGCACGGGGCCGATCCGACGGACGGTCGCCGCGTCACATGGGGAAACGGGTGTGCAGGTCCCGTTGCTCCAGCGGCCGTGCTGGCCGCAAGCTGCTGCACATCGCGCCGTGCGCCAAGGGCGCGACACCCATCGGATCGAATCCCATGTCGCCCACCTTCTTCGACACCGCCCTGCAATTCCGCGCCTGGCTGGCGCAACACCACGACACCGCGACCGAGCTGATCGTGGGCTTCCACAAGGTGGGGTCCGGCCGTCCCAGCATGACGTGGCCGGATTCGGTGGACGAGGCGTTGTGCTACGGCTGGATCGACGGCGTGCGCAAGCGCATCGACGATGCGTCGTACCAGATCCGGTTCACGCCGCGTCGTCGCGGCTCGATCTGGAGCCGGGTCAATCTCGCGAAGGTCGAAGCGCTGATCGCGCAGCAGCGCATGCAGCCGGCCGGGCTTGCCGCATACGCGGCGCGGGACGACAGCAGGTCGGGGGTCTACGCGTTCGAACGCGCGGCGCCCGCAGTGCTGGCGCCGGACGAAACGCGGACCTTCCAGCGCGACGGCTTGGCGTGGCAGTACTTCGTGGCATCGCCACCGGGCTACCGCAACCTCATGACCCACTGGATCGTCAGCGCCAAGCGCCCGGAGACCCGTGCCCGCCGCCTGGCGCAACTCATCGACGCCTGCGCCGGACAGCGGCGTATTCTGAAGTAGGCGCGCGGGCGCACCGCCGCGTCGCGCCTAGAGCGCTGCGCCGCGTCCGCGGAGCGGCCCAATCGGACACCAGATGCCATGCACATCCGTCACGCCCGTTGCAGTTGCGGTGGCCTCGCGGTCCACACCGAAGGCGAACCGGTCCGCGTGTCGGTCTGCCACTGCCTCGCATGCCAGACACGCTCGGGCAGCGCGTTCGCGGCGCAGGCGCGGTTTCCTGCAGCGCACGTCACTGTCGAAGGCGCGGGCAGGGAGTACGTGCGCGTCAACGACGAGGGCCGCGTGGCCCGGTTCACGTTCTGCCCCGTGTGCGGCGTCACGGTGCTGTACCGGCTGGAGGCGGAACCCGGCCAGGTCGCGATCCCGCTCGGCGTCTTCGCCGACCCGGCGTTCCCACCGCCGACCACGTCGGTCTACGGTATGCGGCAACACGGCTGGGTGCGGCTCGCGGACGAGATCGCGCAGTACGATTAGGCGGGGTGCATGGACGCGGAGCACATGGAACATACGGCACCGAAGATCGACGTGGCGGTCAGGTACCAGCTGCGGGAATACAAGCAGGTGCTGCGCGAGTCCATCGCGTTGCGCCACACGCTGCCCGTCACGCCGCCGAACCGCTGGTGGCCGTGGAACTGGCCCGTCTCGCAGATCGCGATCTTCGACGTGTTCGTGCCGGTGGTCTTCCGCTGGAAGATGGCGCGCGTCGGCGATTGTGCGTTCACCTTCAGTGCGTCCGGCCTCTCCCGCACGAGCCGCGGCCACACTGCGAGCCGCACCTGGGACCAGGTCGGCGTCGTGCATCGTCTGTCGTGCGCCTATCTCATCGAACTCGAGGAAGGCGGCGCGATGCCGCTGCCGTATCGCGTCTTCTCATCGGAACAGAGGCGTTTGTTCGAGGCATTCGCGCCGCGCGCCGGCTGACGTGTCAGTCAGTCTGCTTGTCGACGCCTGCGCGGCGCGGATCCAGTCGAGCGGACACGCATGGGACAGTCAAGCGGCATCTGGTTGTTGCCGACGTCGATCTGCAACGCGCAGGCAGGATCGCGCAGACGCGAACGGTACTGTCGGGAGCGCGCGCCGGACTCGGGAACGCGGGCGCCGCCGAGCCGCGTTGCAATCGCTTCCGGCGCTGCATAAGCTGACCGGGCCGAAAAAGACAGGCTGGTATGGTTAGTCCAGCCGCTCCGTTGGTGGAGCTCTGCGCCCTTGTGGCCCCGCGGCCTTGGACCGACTCGCGTCGGCTGAAGGTCGTGTGTGTGCAGTCTTCAGAAGGCGCCGTTGTCGTTCCGAGTTCTCTTACTCACTTCGGAGAGCGACATGAACTTTGGAATTACGGTCTTGACGCTGGGTGTCCGTGACCTCGAACGGGCGGTCCAGTTCTATCGCGATGGCCTGGGCCTGAACACGGACGGCATCGTGGGTGCGGAGCTCGAGTACGGAGCGGTCGCCTTCTTCGACATCCACCCGGGATTGAAGCTCGCCGCGTGGCCGCTGGCCAGCATTGCGCACGACACCGCGCTTGCGGTGCCGTCGGCCCACACGGGCGCGATCACCATCGCCTACAACGTCGATTCGAAAGCGGACGTCGACGCCGCGTTCGAACAGGCAACGGCCCATGGCGCCGAGCCGGTCAAAGCGCCGGCCGACACGTTCTATGGCGGCTATGCCGGGTACTTCACCGATCCGGACGGGCACGTCTGGGAGGTCGTGTTCAACCCGGGGTTCCAGGTCGACAGCTGACGCCACCGGCGCGCCGATGCAGCAGGGCGTCGGTGCGCCACATCGGGGACGACCCTGCCGCAACTGGACGGCGTTCCGCTCCAGGATCGGACGCGTGCCTCGCCGGCATGCGGACCGCACGACACGAGGAGAAAGACGATGCGCACGACAGAAGAGGCCGAGGCCGCATCGGACGCGCTACTGCGCGACCGGAAGGAGGCACAGCGCGCCCGGGCGACGGCACTCGCCGCCGTCCGGGGCCGGCGGTTTCCCGCCATCAAATGGCTGACCATCGGCGCGCTGTCCGGGCTGTTCACGGGCGGCGCGCTGGCTTACTGGCAGACCGGGTCGACCCTGCCCTGGAGCATCGTCGGACTGTCGCTCGGAATGGCCGTGGGCATTCTGCTGGACCGCCGACGCGCTGGTTGATCGGGTCGGCGCGGCGCATTCCCGGCCGCGACATCCACGTGGAACGCGCCCGCGATGCTCTAGTCAGCGATCAACGTCGGCAAGCGCGCAAAGTCCGGCGCAGACGTCGCTTGCGAAGGTCTGTCGAATGCTCCCTAACGCCGCGCGCAGTTCCGGCGCTGCCGCTGTCTCCACCTGAAGCGCCAACGCCGACACCTGGTGCCGCGCTGGGTAAGGCAGCATGTTTGCCACCGGCGCCGCTGCCCTGCCGAGCTCTCGCAGTAATTGCGCGTGATGCGCTGGCGTCACATTTGCGTCCGCGAGGATCTTCAAAGCGCCCAACACTGCAGCGGTTGCTCCTGCTTGAGCCTGCCGAAGCCCACCGATGCGGACTGGCGTCAGCTCATCTGTCGCCCATGTTCCGAAGGCGTCGGTCAGTAGCTGTGCTTGGACAGCGACGCAGCGCATCAGAAACGGCGCCATCGCCACAGTTTCGTCGTGGAAGCGCGTGCCGTTCTCCAAGGACAGTACCTGCATCTGACGCGCAGCCTCTGTCGGCTCTGTTTGCGGACCAATGCGCGTTTCCACTCCGAACAGCAGATAAGCGGAGTTGATGCGGTTCGCCACGTCACAGATGGCGGTAACAGCGCCGAAATCGCCAGCTGTGTACCGATCCTGAGCGAGAAGACGCGGGCTGGCCATGCGATCGAACACACTGGCCACGGCCGGATCGGAAAGCCGCGGCATATCGTTGCGCTGCCGAGATTTGGCGACCATGGTACTGAACCGCTCGCCGGCGGCAATGACAGCGCTGGCATCAAGCGAGGATGTCTGATGAGCAGCCAATGCTGGCGCGCCTACCAATCCGAGTAGCGACAGGACAACCATTCCGGCAGTTCGATTCCGCGTGCAAAGTCGACGCGCGGAACCGAGCGAATCGGCTGGCCGTCGCTGATACCCAGCGGCGCATGACTGCGTCGCAAAAAAACGCAGAAACCTAGGTATTGGACGCTTTCCTTGGAAACGCATTTGAAACTCCTGATTCCAACGTATTGCTGGCCTTGCCTCGCTAGAGCGGAACCTGTGGGCGTCGGTGGTGCTCGTCAAAAAGTGATGATGCTTCGACGCGCGCGCAGAGGCGACGGATCCGGGTCGCTCCGGATCGCTGGCTAGGCCGCCACCGTCAATGGCAACCGCCCCAGTCGCCGCAGCTGCGGGCTGGTCTCCAGGTCCACCGGCATCACGTCGCGCGGGCTCGGGCGCAGCACGGGTGGCATGCCGAGCGTGGCGACGGCCGTGGTGCGGCTTGCGCGCAGGCGCGCGAAGGATTCGGTCAGTGCATCCTCGCTCGCGCCCATCGTGGGGTCGGGGGACGGCGCGGCCAGCGCCGCGTGCGTCTTGCCGCTGGCCTCGCGCCATTCGCGGATCAGTTCGGCGACATCGATCTTCGGGAAGGGCAGGTCCAGCTGCGCGCTGACGATGAGCGCGGGTGCCAGGTCCGCGGCGAGGAAGCTGCGGTAGACCAGCTCGCTGCAGACCATGTGCGACGGGTCGTCGGCGATCAGATGCTCGACGAGTTCGCGCAGCAGCCAGCGGACGCCGGCGTCGGCGGGAATGCGGTTGCGCAGCGTCGCGAACACGGCCATCTGCAGCAATGCGTCCAGCGGGTAGGGCACGTCGAGACAGTCGACCGCGCCTTGCACGATCGCCGCGCGTTCGGTGTCGTCGAGCGGTTCGCCGCTCGCGCGCGTCGGGCGCAGCACGTCGATGAAGTCGTAGTACGCGCCCTGCGCCAGCCGGGTGGCCAGCGGCACGCGACGCGACACCGGCGCCGCGGCTTCGATCAGCATGCCGTCGTCGACGAGCACGGCGGCGTGGCTGTAGGTGGAGTCGCCGAACCACGCGATCAGGTCGGACACGGGGCCGATGCCGCGCATCAGCAGCACGTCACCCGGGCGCAGCGTGGCGGGATCGATGGACGGGGTCATGCAGGCTCCGGGTCGAGAAGGGTGAGGGCGTCGGTGTCGAGCACGATGCGGTTCCGGCCCGCGTGTTTGGCGCGGTAGAGCACGGCATCGGCGCGTTTGAACAGGCTGGCGACGTCGTCGCCCGGGCGACGTGTCGCCACGCCGATCGATACGGTGAGGCCGACCTCGCGCCCGCCGACCTCGCGGCCTTCGGTTTCCACCACCGTGCGCAGCGATTCCGCGACGCGCAGTGCGGATGCTGTGTCCGCGCCGGCCAGCACCAGCACGAATTCCTCGCCGCCGTAGCGCGCGACCAGATCGCTGGCGCGCACGTGGCGGCGCAGGATGCCGGCCATCGCCTGCAGGCAGGCGTCGCCCACGTCGTGGCCGAAGCGGTCGTTGACCTGCTTGAAGTAATCGAGATCGACGAACAGCACCGACAGCGCCTGCGCGCCCGAGGTCGAGCTGTCGAGCAACTGCGCGGCGCCGGCGTCGAGCTGGGCGCGGTTGGGCAGGCCGGTCAGCGGATCGGTCATTGCGCTGAGGCGCGCGGACGCCATCTCGCGCTCCGCATACCGGGCCGCGCGCGCGGTGGCCAGCACCAGGATCAGCGCGCCGGTCGCATCGGCGGCGGGATGCAGGTATTCCAGCCAGTCGGGCGTGCCGGCGTAGCGCATGAAGTACACGGTGCGCACCATCGCGACGACCGAGACCAGGCCCCAACCGATGAGGAAATACAACGCCTCGCGATCGCCGGCGATCGCGCGCCGCAGGCCGATGCCGAGGGTGGTGAGGCCGAGTGCGAGCAGCAGCAGGTTGACGACCGCCGGGGCCACCGTCGTCATCGCCGAGGCTGGCGCGAACGGAATCAGCACCACCAACAGTGCGCACGCGGCGAGCGTCAGCTTGTAGGCGCGGGCGATCCGCGGAAACCGCTCGCCGACCTGCAGTAGCGCGAACAGGAATGCATAGACCGACAGCAGGCCCAGGCTGATGACCACGCCCGCGACGCGCATGGCATGTGCCGGCGGGAGCCACGGTGCGAGCGCCACCACTTCGCCGCGCATGACCACGAGATACACCGCGACCGAGAGCACCCACACGCAGAACAGCAGCAGCATCCAGCGCCGCAGCGCGAACGCGAAGATCGCCGCCACCGTGGCCAGCAGCAGCTGCGCGCTGAGGACGGCGCTGCTGAAGCGCACGCGCGAGTAGTCTGCGGTGAGGTAGGCCTGCAGCGGCTGCGCCTCGACGCGCATCGGCTGATGGCGCGAGGACACGACTTCGATGAAGACGGGCCGGTCGAGCGCCGTGTCCGGCACCGGGATCGTCAGGCGCTGGCGTGAACCGATCTGGGTCGCCGCGGGGTCGAACGTCGCCAGCGCACGCGGCCGGTAGTCGGGCGGCGCATAGACGACGAGGCGCGCATCGTAGGCCTCGCGGATCGAGACGATCCACTCGCCGGCGTCGGGCGCCGGGCCGGCGTCGACCGTCACCCGCCACCAGCGCGCGTCGTCGCGGCGGCGCAGGGCATCACCCGCGTCCTGCCAGCCCGCGGCCGCGCGGACCGCAGCGAGGTCGCCGCGGAGGTCGCCGGGACCTCCACGCACCCGACAGCTGCCAGAAGCAGCAGCAGCGCCCCTCCCACGCCCCAGCGCATGTCTCCCCCGTTGCGGTCGGCCCGCAACACCCCATCGGCTCCGCAGCGCCGAAGTTTAGCTCGCGGTCGGGCCGATCCTGCGCGGGTTTCGCTTGGGCCGCGCGACCATCGGCCCATGGCGTGCGGACAGCACCGCCCCGCATGGGAGCATCCGGCCGCCGCCACCGAGGATCGGACCACGCCATGCCAACCGTCACCGGGACCTGCCACTGCCGGGCCGTCGCGTTCGAAGTCGATCTGATCGACGGCTTCGAGAACGTGCGGCGCTGCAACTGTTCGCTGTGCCGTCGCAAGGGCGCGGTCATGGCGGGGGTCACCCTCGACCGCCTGCGCGTGATCCGCGGCGCCGACGCGCTGCGTCTCTACCAGTGGAATACCGGCATCGCGAAGCACTGGTTCTGCGGCGTCTGCGGGATCTACACGCATCACCAGCGTCGCAGCGTGCCGACCGAGTACGGCTTCAATCTCGCCTGCATCGAGGGCGTGGATCTCGCGACCATCGGTGCGATCGGCCAGAGCAATGGCGCGGCGCAGAGTGTCGTCGAGGGCGAAGGGCCGACGCGGGCGCCGTAGCGCGTTGCCTGGCGTCGATGCCGGTCGCGCGTGTCGGGCGCGACCGGGCGGAAGCCGGCGCATGACCCCACACGGGTGCGGTCGCGCGGATCTCGACGTCGCGCGCCGACGGACGGTCGCGGATCCGTGCGGATCCGCCGCGGCCCTGCGCTAGCATCGGGCGGCGCCGCATGGCCGGTACATGCGCCATCCGGATGCACGCCAGCACGCCGTTCGCGAGGAGCCGCCATGTCGTTCAAGCCCGACGCCTACACCTCGGTCGCCCCGTACCTCGTCGTCGACGGCGCGCAGGCGACGCTCGACTTCCTGGTCCGGGTCTTCGACGCCACGCCGCTGCGGCGCTACGCGCGCGACGACGGGACGCTGCTGCATGCCGAGGCGCGGATCGACGACACCGTGCTGATGCTGAGCGAGGCGACCGCGGGGTGGCCTGCGGTCGCGGCGCACGTGCACGTCTACGTCGCCGATGTCGACGCCACGTACCAGCGTGCGATCGCCGCCGGCGCGACGCCGGTGAAAGCGCCGGCGCAGGGCGACGACGAGGACCGCCGCGGTGGATTCACCGATGCCGGCGGCACCACGTGGTGGGTCGGCACACAGGTCACCTGAGACGCCAACGCGGCGAGCGCGGCATGATCGCGTGTCCGTCGGCGCGGGCGCCGCGATACGCCCGCCCGACGACTCCGATCCATCGCACAAGGCGACCCGATGCGCATGTTCCTGTTGGTCCTCGGCTGGTCCTCGTTCGTCGGCAGCATCGGCGACGGCGCGATCGGTCTGTACGCGCTGTGGGTCGTGGCCGCGTCCGGTTGGGACGACCCCGGCCTGCAGGTCGGCGCGCTGCTGCAGGCGCATCTGCCGGCCCTGCTCTGGGTGAAGGCCGTGGCCGCCCATGTGCTGCCGGCGCATGTCGTCGCCTGGCTGTTCGCGCTGCCTGCGCTGCTCTACTTTCCCGCACGGATCGTCATGAGCGGTCTGCTCGGCTGGTGGGCGCTGGCGACGGCGCGCACGCTGGGCGCCAGGTCGCCACCGTCGCAGCGTCCGGCGCCGCAGCCGCATTCCGGGGCATCGGGCGGCTGATACCAGAATCAGCGCGCGTCGCCCGCGCCGATCCACGCCCCGATCCTCCGGCGCCCCGACGTCGCCCGACACGAACTACGCGCAGGCCACTGCGACGCACCGGACCCTCGCCATGCCGACCACCCCCGCGCAGAACAAGTCGACCGCGATGGCGTTCTACCGCCTGATGTTCAACGACGGTCGCCCTGCCGAGGCGGTGGCCCGCTATGTCGGCGCGACGTACCGCCAGCACAACCCGCAGGTCGCGGACGGTGCACAGGCCTTCATCGCGTACTTCGAACGCATGGCACGCGACTACCCGCGCAAACACGTGACGTTCAAGCGCGTCGTCGCGGAGGGCGATCTCGTCGTCCTGCACTGCCACCAGCACTGGCCGACGGACGCGCACCCGGACTGGGCCGGCATCGACATCTTCCGCTTCGATGCGGACGGGAAGATCGTCGAACACTGGGACGTGCTGCAACCGGTGCCCGTGCAGGCAGCACACGACAACACGATGTTCTGAGCGCGCGATCCGCGTCGCGGTCAGGGCACCACCACCGCATCCCGCTTCTCGACCAGGAAGTCGATCAGCGCGCGCACCTTCGACGGCATGTGCTCGCGCGAGGGCGCGTAGAGATGGAAGCCGGCGAGGGGATGCGTCCAGTCCTGCAGCACGCGGACCAGGCTGCCGTCGGCGAGCTGCGGCTGGATCGACAGGTCGACGATCTGCAGCAGGCCGATGCCCTGCAGTGCGGCGCGCACCATGGCCTGGTCGTCGTTGCAGATCAGCGGGCCGGTGACGGCCTGGGTGAAGTGGCGTCCGTGGCGGCCGCGCGCCTTGAAATCCCAGTGGTGCAGCGCGCCCGTGCCCGCGAAGCGGTAGTTGATGCAGCGGTGCGCGGCGAGGTCGTCAGGCGTTTTCGGCAGGCCGTGGCGCGCGAGGTAATCCGGCGAGCCCGCGACCGCCATCGACAGCGGCGGGCTGATCGGCACCGCGACGACGTGCGGCGCCAGGCTCTGCCCGAGCCGGATGCCGGCATCGCAGCCGTCGGCAATGATGTTCGACAGCGAGTCGGCCATCGCGAGTTCGAGCGTGACCTGCGGATAGCGCGCGTGGAATTCGACCAGGTGCGGTTCGACCAGCGCGCGTGCCGCGAGACGCGAGGTGTTCACCCGCAGCACGCCAGACGGCGTGTCGCGGACCTCGCCCAGACGCTGGACCGCATTCTCGATGCCGCCCAGCGACGGTGCCAGCGCGTCGAACAGTGTCTGCCCGGCCTCGGTCAGCGACATGTTCCGGGTCGTGCGATAGAGCAGGCGCACGCCGAGCTGTGCTTCCAGCGCCTTGACGTGCTGGGACAGCGCCGCGCGCGACACGCTCATCTCCTCGGCCGCGCGCGTGAAGCTGCCATGGCGGGCGACGTGGGCGAACCAGGCGAGCGACGGCAGTTGCGACGGATCCATCGGCGGATTGTAAAGCCGTGCTTACGACTGATGTGCGGTTTGCGGTCTTCTGGACAGCCAATCCGCTGCGTACGGTGACCACCTCGATCGGATGAGGAGACGTGTCATGCGGATGCGCACATTGGGCGACAGCGGACTGTTCGTGTCGGAGCTGTGCTTCGGCGCGATGACCCTCGGCGGCGAAGGCGGCATCTGGGGCCAGGTGGGCCGGCTGGGCCAGGACGAGGCCGATGCCCTGGTCGGCGCGGCGCTCGACGCCGGCATCAATTTCTTCGATACGGCGAACGCCTATGCCGACGGCCGCAGCGAGACGATGCTCGGCCAGTCGCTGCGCAACCTGGGCGTCGCGCGCGACGACGTGGTGATCGCCACCAAGGTGGCATCGGCGATGGGCGAGGGACCGAACATGCGCGGCGGCTCGCGCCGGCACGTGCTGGGCCAGAGCCGGGCCAGCCTGCAGCGGCTCGGCGTCGGCCACATCGACCTCTACCAGATCCACGCCTTCGATCCGGCCACGCCGATCGAGGAAACGCTCGACGCGCTCGACACCCTGGTGCGCGCCGGCGACGTGCGCTACGTCGGCCTGTCGAACTGGGCCGCCTGGCAGGTCATGAAGGCGCTCGGTATCGGCCGCGCGCGCGGACTCGCGCCGATCGTCTCGCTGCAGGCGTACTACTCGCTGGTCGGCCGCGACCTGGAACGCGAGATCGCGCCGATGCTGGCCTCCGAGCGCGTCGGCCTGATGGTCTGGAGCCCGCTGGCCGGTGGCTACCTGACCGGCAAGTATTCCAGCGGTGGCGACGGCGCCGATGGCCGGCGCACGGACCTCGATTTCCCGCCGATCGACCGCCAGCGTGGCGAACCGCTGATCGAGGTGCTGCGCACCGTCGCGCAGCAGCACGATGCCACGCCCGGCCAGGTGGCCATCGCCTGGCTGCTGCACCAGCCGGTCGTGACCACGGTGCTGCTCGGCGCGAAACGCGTCGCGCAACTCGCCGACAACGTGCGGGCGACCGACCTGCGCCTGGATGCCGCCGCGCTGGCGCGACTGGATGCCGCCAGCCGGTTACCGGCCGAGTATCCCGGCTGGCTGCTGGCCCAGTCGGACGACCGCCGCAGCTGATGCCGTCGCGCGCGGGACGACATCCACGCGCGCCCTGCCGCGCACGGCCTCATCGCTTTCACCTCCCCCAACCTCTGGAGCCACACCGTGTCCATCCATCCCTTACGCGTCGGCATCATCGGCGCCGATACCCGGGCGAGCTGGGCAGGCGCCTCGCACGTGCCTGCCATCGAGGCCCATCCCGATCTCGTGCTGGCCGCGGTCGCCACGCGCCGCGAAGACAGCGCGCGCGCTGCCGCCGCGGCGTTCGGCGCCGAGCGCTGGTACGCCGATCCGTATGCCCTGATCGCCGACGACACGATCGACATCGTCACCGTCGCGGTCAAAGTGCCGGCGCACCACGACCTGGTGCGCGCGGCGCTGGCCGCGGGCAAGGCCGTCTATTGCGAATCGCCGCTCGGCGCGACGCTGGCCGAGACCGAGGCGATGGCCGACGCCGCAGGTGCACTGCACACCGCGATCGGCCTGCAGGGGCGTGCCAACCCGTCGGTGCGGCGCGCCGCGGACCTCGTCGCGTCCGGCGCGCTCGGCCGGCTGCTGTCGGCCAACGTGCGCGCGACGACGTTCGGTTTCGGCCCGAGTTCGCCGAGCGCCTACGACTATTTCAACAAAGCGGCGTCCGGCGCGAGCTTCCTGACGATCACCACTGCACACGTCCTCGACATCGTCGAAAGCGTGCTGGGCGATTTCACGGAGGTCGACGCGCGTACCGCGCTGTTGTGGCCGCAGATCACGCTGGTCGATACCGGCGACACATCGGTGCGCGAGATCCCGGATCACATCGACCTGATCGGCGCCACGGCCTCGGGCGCGTCCGTGTCGGTGCAGGTGCTGGCCGGCGTCGAGAATGCGCCGCGATTCGTGTTCGAAATCCGCGGCACGCAGGGCTTGCTGACCCTGCGCGGCGACCACCTGGCCGGCGTGCAGGTCGGCGACCTGACGCTGTGGGCCAGCGTGCCGTTCGACGCGCCCGACGCACCGGTCGCGACGGGTGTCGGCCCGACGGCGGCGGACGTCTGGAACGGCGCGGCCATCAACGTCGGCGAGGTCTACGCCAGCCTGGCGCGCGACATCGCCGCCGGCACGTACGACACGCCCGGCTTCGCGCACGCGCGCCACAACGCCCGCCTGATCGCGGCGGTCGAGCGCGCGGCGCAGACCGGGCAGCGGCAACGCCTCGGTTGAGTGCTTGCGCCGGGCCGCGCTCGCCCGCGGGACATAGCCGGCAGATTCAAGCCCGGATGCATGCACAACTCGCCGTCTGGCAACCGCGTGTAAGTCCTGCGTAAGTCGTGACAAAGACCATCGTCCAGACCACGCACAGCTTTCCCATGTTCCAGATTGCGCTGTCACCCGTCTTCTTCCTGTCTGCAGCCGTGTCAGCGCAGAGGTCCGGGCCTGCAACGTCCGCCTGGCCTCGCGTCTGAACCCGCTGCGCAGACCGGCCAGCGGCCAACGCCTCCCCCAAGTGATCGCAGCGGGTACGCGATCGGCCCACCACAACCACGTCCCACAACGACCGGCAATGGCCGGATTCCAGGAGAACGACATGCAAGAGATCGGCAATCACGGCATCAGCAGGCGCAACCTGCTGCTCGGCGTGGCGAAGGGGCTGGCCGCAGTCGGCGCACCCGCACTGGCCGTCGCGGCGACACGTGGCCGCGGCAATGACGGCGACACGCCGCCGCAGGACCTGCGCGGCAAACGCGCGCTGGTCACCGGCGCCTCGCGCGGCATCGGTGCCGGCATCGCGCTGGCCCTGGCGCGCCGCGGCGCCGATGTCACCATCACCTATCTGCAGTCCGCGGACAAGGCCGCGGCCGTCGTGCGCGACATCGAACAGGCTGGTCGTCGCGGCCTCGCGATCCAGGCCGACAGCGGCGATCCCGCCGCAGTGCGGCGCTCGGTCGCCGAGACCGTGACGGCACTCGGCGGGCTCGACATCCTCGTCAACAACGTCGGCATCTCGCGCGCAGGCCCGCTGGTCGACATGGACCTGGCGGTCATCCAGGACGTCCTCGACGTCAACGCGCGTGCGGCGGTGCTCGCTGCGCAGGCGGCGATTCCGCACCTGGCCGGCGGCGGCCGCATCATCACCATCGGCTCCGCCCTGGGCGAGCGCGTTCCCTATCCGGGGCTGACCGTCTATTCCATGTCGAAGTCCGCGTTGCTGGCCTTCAACCGCGGACTGGCGCGCGAGCTGGGGCCGCAGAACATCACCGTGAACCTGGTCCAGCCCGGCCCGATCGACACCGACCAGAATCCGGCCGATGGCGAGTGGTCGGAGGCCAACACGCGCCTGACCGCGCTCGGCCGCTACGGCGCGCCGGCCGACATCGCCGCCGCGGTGAGCTTTCTCGCCAGTCCCGCGGCGCAGTTCATGACCGGATCCGTGGTCACGGTGGATGCGGGCTTCAACGCCTGATCGCGGGGACGCCAGGACCCGCGGGCCTGGAGGGATCGACCTGGTCCCCGCGCGGTGCCGGCGCAACGTGCCTGCGATGCCGGTGGGGCATCGCAGGCCGCGTCGGCGTTCAACGTGCGATGCTGCGATCCAGGAACTCGAGCATCGCCGCCGCGATCTCGCCGCCATGGGTTTCGAGCGCGAAGTGGCCGGCGTCGAGGAAGCGGACCTCGGCGTTCGGGTTGTCGCGCTGGAACGCCTCCGCGCCGGCCGGCAGGAAGAACGGGTCGCGCCGGCCCCAGATCGCCAGCGTCGGCGGCTGGTGCTGGCGGAAAAACGCGTGCAGCTGCGGGTACTGGCGGACGTTGCTGCCGTAGTCGAGCAGCAGGTCCATCTGCGGTTCGACACCGATCCGCGCGATCGCCGCCGAGGCCAGCTGGTAACTCTCCGGCGCGATCCGCGACGTGTCCTCGACCCCTTCGGTGTACTGCCACTGGATCATCTCGGGCGTGTTGAAGCGACGCAGCGCCTCGCGGTTGTCGGCGGTCGGGGATGCCCACGCCTTGCGCATGTCGGCCCAGCCGTCGCTGAGGCCTTCCTCGTAGCCGTTGCCGTTCTGGCTGACGATCGCGGTGATCTTCCCGGGATTCGCCACGGCCAGTCGCCAGCCGACGGGCGCGCCGTAATCGAAGACGTAGAGGGCGTAGCGGTTCAGGCCCTTCTCGACGGTAAAGGCCTCGATGACCGAGGTCAGCGTGTCGAAGGTGTAGTCGAACGCGACGCCCGGCGCGACCGTGGTCTGACCGAAACCGGGCAGGTCGGGCGCGATCACCCGATACCGCGTCGCCAGGGCCGGAATGAGCTCCCGGAACATGTGCGACGAGGCGCCGAAGCCGTGGAGCAGCAGCACGACGGGCGCATCCGCCGGGCCGGCTTCGCGATAGAAGACGCTGACGCCCCGGATGTCCGTGGTGCGGTAGTGGACCGTGGCCGCGGGGTCGGACGCCGCGGCAGACGTGGCGCCGGCCAGGAGCGTGGCGGCGGCGAGAACGAGCGGGGCGATGTGCATGGCGGGATCCTCGGAGTGGGCACTGCGCGTAACCTTAAAAATCAAATATTGAAGGTTACTATGCCGCAGGCTAGCCGCTGCGTGGTAACCTGTCAAATATATTTTTGGAGGTTATGTCGATGACCGAAGCGCGAGACGCCGCCGGGCATGTCGACCACCTGGCGCTGGATCTGCTCAATACCGAGGCGCGCAGCCAGGGCGGGTTGATCGACCACTGGGCCACGGCTGCGGACGTCGTCCGTTGGCTGGCGCGCCACGGCATCGGGCAGGCGGCCGGCACGCCGCCGCCGTCGGGCCTGCTGGCCCAGGGCCGGACCCTGCGGGCGCGGGTGCGTGCTCTGGTCGTTGCGCGCAAGGCGGGCGACCACCCGGACCTCGCGGTGCTCAACGAGTTCCTGCACCGCTACGTGACGGCACCGTCCGTCAAGCGCACGTCGGACGGCGGCTTCGCACTCGCCCGGACCGCGTGCAGCGACGCGGTGCCCGCGCTGCTCGGCCCCGTAGCCGAGGCCGCGGCACAGCTGCTGGTGGAGGGCGACTTCGCCCTGGTCCGGCAATGCGAACACCCGGACTGCATTCTGTGGTTCTACGACCGCACGAAGTCGCACAAGCGGCGGTGGTGCAGCATGGCCCAGTGCGGCAACCGGCAGAAGGCGGCGACGTTCAGGGCGCGCAGCGCGCGCGGGCCGCGGGCCTCGGCGTGACCGGATGCGCGCAGGTCCGTGCAGCCGGGCGCCCGCAGCCCGGTCGTGCCTCGCAGGCGGCGGGCGACGCACGTCCCGCCCGCGCACGCCACGCCGACGCCGCGCGACCAGCGTGAGCCTCCCGCCAGGGGTCAACGCAAGGCGGCGACCAGGCGCTGCGCGGCGGGGGCCGACGAGGCCGGGTTCTGGCCGGTGATCAGCAGGCCGTCCTGCACCACGTACGGGCTCCAGTCCGGGCCGCTCGAATAGAGGCCACCCTTGGCCTGCAGTTCGTCCTCGACCAGGAACGGCACGACCTCGGTCAGGCCCACCGCTGCTTCCTCGGTGTTGGTGAAGCCGGTGACCTGCTTTCCTTCGACCAGCGGACGGCCGTCCGGGGTCTGGACGTGGCGCAGCACGCCCGGCGCGTGGCAGACCAGCGCGACCGGTTTGTCGGCGGCGAGGAACGCTTCGATCAGGCGCGCCGACGCCGGGCTCTCGGCCAGGTCCCACATCGGGCCGTGGCCACCGGGGTAGAACACCGTGTCGAAATCGTCCGCCGAGACATCGGCGAGCATCACCGTCGTCGCCAGCGCCTGGCCCGCGTCGGCGTCGGCCTCGAAGCGACGGGTGTCGTCGGTCTGGAAATCGGGCTCGTTGCTCTTGGGGTCGAGTGGCGGCTGCCCGCCCTTGGGCGAGGCGAGGGTGATCGCGTACCCGGCGTCCTTGAACACGTAGTAGGGGGCGGCCAGCTCTTCGAGCCAGAAGCCGGTCTTGCGGCCGGTATTGCCGAGCCGGTCATGCGAGGTCAGCACCATCAGGACGTGCATCGTTGTCGTCTCCGTTGTGGACGTTGGAACGGGGGGCGGGACGTGTCCGCACCCGCCTGGCAGCGCCGTGGAACCCCGTCGCGCGTGGTGGGCGTGCGCACGCCCGACTCTAGTGGGACGGGCCGGGCAGGTCGACGGGCTCGTCGCGCTTTCGAGATACGAACGGCGCTGCGCAGCGCGCCCGTCCGACGCGCGCAGCCTCGCCGGCCGCGACGTTCCGCGGACGGGCCGGATCCGGTGGACGCCTGCCCGCTCCGGATGGTGTCGCGCCGGCGGCGGTCCGGTGCCGCCATCCGCGACCTCGCGATCGTGACCTGGCAGCGCGCCGCTTACCGGTCCGGCGCGAAGCGCGCCCGGAGATCCTCCAGCAGCCAGCGTCCCGCCCGTCCCGGCGGCCGGGTCTGCAGGTGGGCAGCGTAGATCGTCAGGGCACCCGGGGCGGGGGCCGGGTCGTCGTGGATCGCCAGCCGCACGAGCCGGCCCTGGGCGATCAGGGGTGCCACCAGAAGGGCCGGCATCCGGCACCAGCCGAGGCCTGCCAGCAGGAAGTCGAGACGTCGCCCGAGCTCCACGAAGCGCCAGGTCCGCGTGCTCAGCACGCCGTAACTCGGGCCGTCCGGCGTCGACGGGTCGGACAGGATCAGCTGGACGTGGGCATCGAGATCGGTGCGGTCCACGGCGCGCCCGAGCGCCGCGAGCGGATGGTCGTGCGCGACCACCGGCACCAGTTCCACCGCCACCAGCGGCAACGCCGCCAGGTCCTGCGGCACCGTGGGGAGCAGCGTGCACAACGCGATGGCGGCGTCGCCTCGGCGCAGCCGGCGCTCCGCACCGCCGAGGCCTTCGGTCGAGAAGCTGACCGGCAGCGACGGGAACGCCACGCGCAGCGCGCGCAGGCTGTCGATGAACGCCTCCGTCGGGACCAGCGGATCGACCGCGATGGCGAGTTCCGGTTCGACGCCGGCGCGCGTGCCCGCGGCGAGCGCCTCGAAGCGCGCGGCACTGGCCAGCACGGTGCGCGCTTCGGCGACGAGCGCACGCCCCACGTCGGTGAGGCGCGGCCGGTGCGTGCTGCGGTCGAACAGGCTCACGCCCTGCACGTGCTCCAGCGTCGCGATCGACTGGCTGATCGCCGACTGCACTCGTCCCAGCGCCCGCCCCGCAGCGGAGAAGCTGCCGGTGTCCGCGATCGTGACCAGGATGCGCAGCTGGTCCAGGGTGAAGTTGCCGATCATCCATCACCTCGACCGATCGAATTGATCGGAATTTTATCGCTTCCGCAGGGGGACTACGGCGGCCAGCATGGGCGCCGCTCCCATCAACGAAGGCACCCCCATGTCCAGACTCCTCGTCGTCGAGACCAGCCCGCGCGGCGATCGTTCGATTTCCCGCCACCTCACCCGCCGCTTCGTGGACCGCTGGCGCCAGGCGCATCCGCAGGGCGAGATCGTCCACCGCGATCTCGCGGCCACCCCGCTGCCGTTCGTCGATGCGCCGTGGCTCACGGCGTACTTCACCCCGCCCGGCCAGTGGACGCCGGACATGCGCGCGCGGATGCAGGGCTCGGACACGCTGGTCGCCGAAGTGCTCGCCGCCGACCACATCGTCATCGCGACGCCCGTCTACAACTACAACGTGCCGGCCTCGCTGAAGGCCTGGATCGACCACATCGTCCGCAAGGGGCTGACGCTCGGCATGGACGGCCGCGGGCTCGTGACCGGGACCCGGGCGACGGTGCTGGTCGCCTCCGGCGGGGTCTATACCCGGGACTCGCCGATCCGCGACCGCGACATCGCCGTCCAGTACCTGCGCCTGGTCCTCGGCGTGATCGGCATCGACGACGTCACGGTCGTCGCGGCCGGCGGCGCCAAGGCGGTGGACCTCGGCGAGGTGGGCATGGACGACTTCGTCGGCCGCTTCCACGGCGCCATCGCCGCGGCGGCCGCCTGACCGGCGGGTACCGCGCGTCGGTGCCGCGTCGCGGCCACGACCTGCAGCGCCGTTGCGCCGGCGACTGCGCCCCCGGCCCTGCTCCGGACATGACCGCCAATGCGTAAGTCCGGTGTAAGTCGCGGTCACGACCATGGTCGGCACCCCCCCGACCGGCGTTCCCCCATGTCCCGTGCCGCACTTGCCCTGCTGTTCCTTCTCCCCGTCACCGTGGCGGCCCAGACGCCCGTGGGCGCGGAACCCGCCCTCAGCCAGACACCGCAACCCGATCGCTGGACCCTGGGGCTCGGCGCGTCGGTCGTCGACAGCCCTTACGCGGGCGAGGGCGTGCGGACGCGGCCCTTGCCCTATGTGACGTACGAAGGCGACCGGCTGTTCTGGCGCGCCGACACGGTGGGCGTCCACCTGCTGGCGACCGATGGTTTCGTGCTCGATGCCATCGTGTCCGGCCGCTTCGACGGCGTGGACCGGGACGACCTGGGCCGCGCGGCCCTGGCTGGCAATGGCGTGGATCTCGATCGACTGGTCGACCGCGACGACGCGGCGGACGCAGGCCTCGCCGCGCAGTGGCGCCTCGGACGCAACGCACTGGCCGTGCGCGGCGTCGCCGACGTCACCGGCACGAGCGACGGATACGAACTGGCCCTGGACTACACGTATCGCCTGAGCCTGGGCAGGACCACGGTCATTCCCGGCATCGGCGTGAAGTGGCTCTCCGAGGACGTGGCCGATTACTACTACGGCGTGCGGGCATCCGAAACCTTCAACGGCGCGGCGTACGCGCCCGGCGCCGCCGTCGTGCCCGCGGCCAGCGTGACGTTCCAGCGTCCGCTCGGCGGCAAGTGGCAGGTGATCGGCCGCCTGCAGTACCAGCACCTGCCCGACGAACTCGCCGACAGCCCGCTGCTGGAACGCGATACTGACGGCGTGGCGCAGGCCTTCATCGCTGTGGCACGTGGTTTCTGACCGGACCCTGCGATGAACCGAGTCGCCATCGTCGAGGACCACGACCGCATCGCCGGCCTGATCGCGCGCGGCCTGCTGGCCGCGGGTATCCCCTCCGATGTGTTCGGCACCGCCGAATCCGCGTGGCGACCGCTCAACGAACGCGAGTACGGCGCATTGCTCGTCGATCGCGGCCTGCCCGGCGGCGACGGCCTCGATCTCGTACGGCGCCTGCGCGCGGCGGGCCGGGCCACGCCGTGCCTGGTGCTCACCGCGCGGGACGCGTTGCGCGACCGCGTCGACGGCCTGGAAGCGGGGGCCGACGACTATCTTCCCAAGCCGTTCGCGATGGAAGAACTGGTGGCGCGCGTGCGGGCGCTGTTGCGCCGGGCGCCGTCGCTGCAGCCCAACGAGGTGCGCTACGGCGACCTGCGCGTGCTGCCCCAGGCCGGCTGCCTGTGCTGCGGAGACGAGGTGGTGACCCTGTCGCCCACCGAGCTGCAGATCGTGGTGTGCCTGTTGCAGGCGGAAGGACGCACGGTGCGGCGCAGCAGCCTCGAACAGGCCGCCTGGGGCCTCACCGACGCGGTGACGCCGAATGCGCTCGACGTCGCCGTGCATCGGCTGCGGCGCAAGCTCGCTGCCATCGGATCCGCGCTGGCCCTGGTGAACAGCCGCGGCCACGGATTCTCACTGGGCGTCGGCGATGTGGCCCCCTAGCCTGGTCGGCCGGCTGCTGCTGTCGGCGCTGGTCGGCATGCTCGCCGCGGGCGCGGTGGCGATCGCGATCTTTGCCGCGCTGGCGCACCTGCGCGGCACCGACTACGAGGTGCGCCAGGAAAACCACGACGACCTGTCGGTCATCGAGCAGCAGATCCTCGCCGGCCGGTTCGACAGCGAGACACTCGGCGGCACCTGGTTCGCGGGCGACTACGATGCGCTGCGCCGCGATATCGCCTATCGCGTGACCGATGCGACGGGCCGCGTGGTCGTGCACAGCCCGCGCGGCCCCGCGCTCGCCGCACTCGAGCGCATGCCGCCCGGTCGCGATCGCGTGGAGGTCCGCGGCGACGGCCCGCCGGTGGCCCTGCAGGTGGCCGAACGCCACGTGGCCGGCCGCGACATGGACTACCGCATCCAGGTCGCGCGCAGCCAGCGCATGGAGCAGCGCCTCGCCGAACATGCCCACGGCCTCTACCGCGAATCGGCGATCGTCGCGGCGCTGGGCGCCCTGACCGTGTTCGCCATCGTCATCTACCTGACCATCCGGCGCGCCGTCGGCCCGCTGCAGCAGGCGTCGGAACTGGCCGCGCAGATCAACCCGCGCACGGTCTCGGCGCGGTTGCGCACCGACGGCATGCCGTCGGAGATGCGCCCCCTCATCGAGGCGTTGAACCTCGCGCTGCAACGGCTCGAACACGGCCTGCGCGTCCAGCAGGATTTCCTGGCGACGGCCGCGCACGAACTGAAGACGCCGCTCACGCTGCTGCGTGCGGAGATCGAGCTCGGCGAGGGCATGGACCGCGATGCGATGCTGCACGACACCCAGCTGATGGCGCGGCAGGTGAACCAGCTGCTGCACCTGGCCGAGGTCAGCGAGGATCGCAACTACCGCTTCGCGCGCGTGTCGTTGTGGGCGCTCGCGCAGGAAGCGGGCGGCTACATGGCGCGCGTGGCCGAGCAGCACGGCGTGCGGCTGCAGGTCGAACGGCAGGAACCCGACGCCTGGGTGGACGCGGATGGCGGCGCGGTCTTCGTGCTGCTGAAGAACCTGCTCGAGAACGCGATCAGCCACACCCCGACGGGCAACCGCGTGACCCTCGAGGTCGCGCCTCGCGGCTTCGTCGTGGCCGACGAGGGCACGGGCGTCGCACCCGGCGACCGCGCGCATCTGTTCGAGCGGTTCTGGCGTGCGTCCACCGCGACGAACGGCGCGGGGCTCGGTCTGGCCATCGTCAGCGAGATCTGCCTCGCGCACCAGTGGACGATCACGGTGGAGGTCGCCGACGGCGGTGGTGCCCGCTTCGTGGTCGCGATTCCGCGGCACCAGGTGCACGCGGCGTGAGCGGCCACGACGTCGAGCGCTGCGTGCTGTCGGCCGCCGCGATGGTCACCGACGCCTCCGAAGCGCGGCGCTGGTACCACGACGACCCCATCGCCGCGCTCGATGGCAGCACGGCCGCGGACCTCGTCCGCGACGGACACGGCGCGCGCGTGCTGGAGTTCCTGATGACGGTGCTTCGCCACGAGACCGCCGCGGTCTCGCGCGTGACGGGCGCGGCCTCGCCGCATCCTGCAGCGCGCCCGCAAGCCTTTGCCCTGCCGCGATGACACCCCGGGGCGCTCGTCCGTCCTGTCGTGCTGGCGCTTGCGCTGGGCCGGGCGACGCAGGGCACCGCCACCTGCAGCTGAGCACGCCGCCGTTTCACGTCGTCGACATGCCGCGCACGGCGTTGAACGTCGCTGTCGGCGTGCTGTCCGGCATCACCCTGTGGCGCGACGGTCGCCGTCGCCGTGCCTCATCCGATGCGCGTCGCCGCGGCGGCGGCACGACCGCGACGCGATCCTCGGACCGATGTCGTCCGCCACGGGCACACAATCCAGCGCGTCGACCGCGCATCGCAACGCCGGAGCCGGGCGCCGCTTCCGGATCGCCCGGGCCGTGGTCGCCTGCTAGCATCGCCCCGCCGTCGCCATTCCGGCGACGTTGGGGAGGGGACTGGAATGCAGGCATGGACAATCGGCGCCGCACTGGCGCTGGCACTGGGGGCGGCCGGGACGACGGCGGCGAACGAGGGACAGACGCGGGAAGTGCAGTCGCAGGACGGCTCGTTCACCGGCGAGATCGTCGGCACGCCGGCCGAGGGCAGCAAATTCGCGCAGCTGCAGATCGGCATGAGCATGCAGGACGTGCAGGAGCTGATGGACAGCGCGCCGGACCGGTCCCACACATACGAATCAGGCAAGCGCTGGATCCCGTTCTACTTCGGCAACGACGCAACGCGGATGCAGGTGCTGTTCCGCGACGAGGGTTGCCTGATCTTCACCGGTGGCAATGTCTGGGGCGGTGCCGGCGGCGAGCTGATCCAGATCGAGGTCGATCCGTCGGGCGCGTGCTACCAGCCCTGATGGCGTGACCGGACTGCCGTCGCACCGCGGCGGCAGTCCTCAACTCCAGGCGATGCCGCGCGGCCGTGATCGCGTGCGTGTCGCGACGTGTCCGAGGTGCCCGCGATGCTCGAAGGACGCTGCCTGTGCGGTCTGGTGTCGTTCCGGTCGACCGCCGATGCGGGTCCGGTCGAGGTCTGCCACTGCGTGCAATGCCGCAAGTGGACCGGTCATGTGTTCGACAATATCGAGGTGCCACGCACGGCGCTGACGGTGACGGGTGCGGCGCATGTGCGCTGGTACGCGTCGTCGGCAAAGGCGCGGCGCGGCTTCTGCGGCACCTGCGGGTCGACGCTGTTCTTCGATCCTCTGGACACCACCAAACATGCCTGGATCGCGATCGCGATGGGCGCGCTCGACACGTCGACCGGCTGCAGGATCGCATTGCACATCTACACCGCCGAAAAAGGCGACTACTACGACATTCCCGACGGCGAGGCCATCGGTCCGCGGTGAGTCGCGGCGCGGGTGCGATGCCTGCGTCGCGACGCGCGGCGGGTGCCGGCCCTGCGCACGGTCTCATGCGATGGCGCCGAAACACCCGACTTCGCGCAGCGCCGAACGGTTCCGCGCTGACGAGCGCGCCGACATGGCGTCCGCGCCTCGCATGCGCCGGCGTCGACATCCCCCGCGGCGCGCATCCGACGCCCGCCACCTGCCACGGACGCGCGCGTGCTCTAGGCTGTCCCCCGTTTCTCCCGCACGGCGTCCCATGCAGACCGACCAGATCCTGATCCTCGCCATCCTCGCCGCGACCGTCGGCATGTTCCTGTGGGGACGCTGGCGCCACGACATGGTGGCCGGCGCGGCGCTGCTGCTGTGCGTGCTGGTGGGCCTGGTGCCGGCGAGCGGCGCGTTCGCGGGCTTCGGCCATCCGGCGGTGATCACCGTCGCCTGCGTGCTGGTGCTCAGCCGTGGCCTGCAGACGTCCGGCGCGGTCGATGCGCTGACCCGCGTGGTGCTGCCGGCGAAGGCGGGACCGATGCTGGCGATCGCGGCCCTGACCGGTCTCGCCGCGGTGCTGTCGGCCTTCATGAACAACGTCGGCGCGCTCGCGCTGCTGATGCCGGTGGCGATCCAGATCGCGCGCAAGCAGGAACTCGCGCCGGGCCAGGTGCTGATGCCGCTGGCCTTCGGGTCGATCCTCGGCGGCATGACCACGCTGATCGGCACGCCGCCGAACCTGATCGTGTCCGGCTTCCGGCAGCAGACCGACGCCGGTGCGTTCACGATGTTCGATTACGCGCCGGTCGGTGTCGCCGTCGCGGTCGCGGGCGTGCTGCTGATCGTGCTCGGCGGCTGGAAGCTGGTGCCGGCGCGCAAGAACGCGGGCGCGGAGAGTTTCGACACCGGCGCCTACCTCACCGAGGCGCGCGTGCCCGAGGGCGCGAAGGCCGTCGGCAAGACCGTGCGCGAGATCGAGGCGATCCTCGACGAACACGACGCCCAGGTCGTCGGCATGGTCCAGGCCGAGTTCCGCGTGCACGCCCCCGACCTCGCGCGCGTGGTGCGGGCCGGCGACATCCTGGTCCTGGAAGCGGAAGCCGACGCGCTGGCGGGCGCCCTGTCGAGCCTCGGCCTCGCGCTCGAGGAAGCGGTCAGCGACGACGACGACGAAGACGGGAGCGAGGTCGGCGATGCGCGTGACGATGCGGCCGCGCAGACCGCGGCGCCGGATGCGGCCCAGGCGACAGACGCGCCCCGCGACGCCAACGCACGCGCCGACGCCTCGGCGCCCCGCGAGCCTGCGCGCCAGACAGCGCGCACGCAGGCCGGGACCGGCCCCGATGCGGAGCCGTCGCAGGACAAAGAGCACGACGCGGACGCCGCCGACGAAGACGCCACCGACGAGGACGCGCGCACCCCGCGTAGCGACATCGTGCTGCAGGAAATCGCCGTGCTGCCGGGCTCCGGTCTCGCCGGCCGCTCGGCGACCGACCTGGCGCTGCGCACCCAGCACAGCATCAACCTGCTGGCGATCGCGCGCGAAGGCCAGCGCTCGACGACGCGGCTGCGTTCTCGAATGTTCCGTGCCGGCGACCTGCTGCTGCTGCAGGGCACGCAGGCGTCGATCGCCGCGTTCGCCACGCAGTTCGGCGGCGTGCCGCTGGCCGAGCGTGAACTGCGCATGCCCGACCGCCGCAAGGCCATCACCGCCGCGGCGATCCTCGCGCTGTCGGTCGCGGCCGCCGCGTTCGGCCTGGTGCCCGCCGCGATCGCGTTCGCACTCGGCGTGCTCGCGTCGATGGTGTTGCGCACGGTGCCGCCGCGCGAGGTCTACACCGCGATCGACTGGCCGGTCGTGGTGCTGCTGGCCGCCTTGATGCCGGTCGCGAGCGCGATGGAGGCGACCGGCACCGCGGACCTGATCGCGCGTTTCCTGTTCGACACCGTCGCCCAGGGCCATCCGGTCATCGGCCTGGCGCTGGTGCTGGTGGTGACGATGACGCTGTCGGACCTGATGAACAACGCGGCGACCGCGGCGGTGATGTGCCCGATCGCGGTCGGTGCGGCGACCACGCTGGGCGTCAGCGCGGATCCGTTCCTGATGGCCGTAGCGGTCGGCGCGTCGTGCGCGTTCCTGACCCCGATCGGGCACCAGAACAACACCCTGATCCTCGGCCCGGGCGGCTTCCGCTTCGGCGATTACTGGCGTCTGGGCCTGCCGGTGCAGCTCGTGGTGATCGCGGTCGCCATGCCGATGCTGCTGCTGGTGTGGCCGCTGTAGACCACTCGGGACGCGGCAACGGGGCGCGCGCGTCCGGGGCCGCGGCAGGCGGGCCGATTCGCCGCGCGACAGGCGTATGCTCGGCCGCAGCCACCTCCGGGACGCCACGATGCCCTCCGTCGATCCGCCGCCGCGCACGCCGGCCGCCCGCCCCGTCGGGGCCTATCTCGCCATCGCCGCGATCGTCGCCACGCTGGCGCTGCTCTTCGCCTGGACTGCGGGCTGGCTGACGCCGCAACGGCTGACGCCGGCGCGCATGACCGACGCGATCGAAGGCACGTCGCCACAGCCGTATCCGGGGTTCCGCCGCGCGCACGCCAAGGGCGTCTGCGTGGCCGGCCACTTCGAAGGCAGCGAGGCCGCCGCGGCCCTGTCGAAGGCGCGCGTGCTGGCGCCGGGACGCACGCCGCTGCTGGGCCGCATGTCGATCGGTGGCGGGTCGCCCTACGGCCTCGACGCGCAGGCGCGCGTGCGCAGCATGGCGCTGGTGCTGCGCGGTGACGACGGCCAGGAATGGCGCATGGCGATGAACAGTTTCCCGTTCTTCGGCGTCGCCTCGATCGAGGCCTTCCACGCGCAGACGCTCGCGTCCGCGCCGGACCCCGCGACCGGCAAGCCGGACCCCGCGCGCATGGCCGCCTTCGCCCAGGCCCATCCGGAAAGTGCGAAGTTCGCCGCGTGGGCCAAGTCCGCGCCGTGGTCGGACAGCTTCGCCAACACGCAGTACAACGGCATCCACGCGTTCCGCTTCGACGATGCCGGCGGCGGCAGTCGCCTGGTGCGCTGGTCGATGCGCCCGCAGGCGCCGTTCGTCGAACTGCCCGCCGCGCAGCGCGAGGCCGCCGGCGACGATTACCTGCAGCGCGAACTGCAGACGCGCCTTGCGAACGGACCGCTGCGCTGGGACATGGTGGCCACGATCGCCGGACCGGGCGACGACAGCGCCGATCCGTCGACCGCCTGGCCCGACGACCGCGAACAGGTCGTGATCGGCACCGTCGTCATCGAACGCGCCGAGCCGCAGGCCACGGGTCCCTGCCGCGATCTGAATTTCGATCCCACCGTGCTGCCGCCCGGCGTGGCGGTGTCGGACGATCCGATCCTCGCCGCACGCGCGGCGGTCTACGCATCGTCGTTCGACCGGCGCGAGCGCGAGATCGCGACCGGCGCTGGCGAGGCGGCGACGACCGGCGAGACACCCGTGACGGAGGGCGCGCCATGAGCGCGCCACGCCATTTCAACGGACTCGCCCGGCTGCTGCACTGGAGCATGTCGGTGATGGTGCTGACGATGCTGTTCGTCGGCGTGGGCATGGTCGCGTCGATGACGCTGCGGCCGGTGCTGCTGGACCTGCACCGTCCGCTCGGCATTGCGATCCTGCTGCTGGCGGTCGTGCGCCTTGTCAACCGGTGCCTGCATCGGCCGCCGCCGCTGCCGGCCGACCTGCCGCGCTGGCAGGTGGCCGCCGCGCACGCCTCGCACTGGGCGCTGTACGCGTTGCTGTTCGCGATGCCGCTGATCGGCTGGGCGATGGTGTCGGCGGCCGGCAATCCGGTCGTGCTGTGGTCCGGTGTCGCGCTACCGCCGATCGCGCCGCACGACCCGACCGTCTACACCGTGCTGCGCACCGCACACGGCTGGCTGGCGCTGGTGCTGTTCGCGACCGTGCTCGCGCATCTGGCGGCGGCTCTGTTCCATGCCTGGGTGCGGCGCGACGGCGTGTTCGAGGCGATGGCGCGCGGCGCATCGCGCGCAGCGCCCATCGATGGGCCGCAGGCACCGGATGCGGTTACGCCCGTCACCCATCCCGACACGCGCGGCACCTGAGTCGCGCGGCGTCGTTCCCCGTCGCGCGTTGTCATGGCGAACGCCGCACACTCGCGACACCGCACGCCGGCCGACACCGCGGCCGCCGTCGACGCGCTGCTCGCCACGCTCGTCCATCCGCATCTCGATGCGGTGCAACGCCTGCGTGCCGTCGTGACGGGTGCCGATCCGGCGGTCGCCGAAGGCGTGAAGTGGAACGCGCCGAGCTGGCGCACGACCGAGTACTTCGCGACGACGCACCTGCGTGCGCCCTCGGGCATCGGACTGATCCTGCATCTCGGTGCGAAGGCGCGTGCACTGCCTGAAGGTGGACTCGTCATTCCCGATCCGGCACGCCTGCTGACCTGGCTCGCCGCGGACCGCGCGCGGGTGGCATTCGCGGACCGTGCCGATGTCGATGCGCGCGCGGATGCGCTGCAGGCACTGCTGCGGCAGTGGATCGCCTACGTCTGATGTCGTCGTGCGCGGTATCCGCGCTGCAGGGACGACCGGTCGATGCGAGCGTTCGCGCGGGTGACCCATGCACCGCCCCGTCGATCGTCCGCGGACTCCCGCGCGCGTCGACTAGCGCCGCGTCTGCGCGCGCTGCAGCACCGCGTCGTAGGCCGGCAGATCGAGGAAGGCGGTGACCTCGACCACCTGCGCGCCGCGCAGGGTGAAGATCCACAGGTAGCTGTTGCGGTAGGGCGTGCCGTCGCGCAGCGTCGTCGCGCCGTCCCAGTACACCAGCACCTCGTCGCCGTCGCTCCAGATGCGGCGCACCGTCGGCACCAGCGGCGACGCGAGTTCGGCGGCGAAGGGCGCGACGGCGTCGTCGAGAAACGCCTGGCGGCTGCGGTAGGTCTGCGCCGACGGACCGGAGCCCTTGATCATCCAGGTCACGTCGGGCGCGAGCAGGTCGAACACCTGGCCCTCGCCCCGCGCCCAGGCGGCGAACGCGTCGTGGACCAAGGCGTGGTTGCGGGTTTCGGTCGCGTCGCGCGTCTGGGCGACGGCGAGGACAGGCGCGGCGAGCAGCAACGCGAGGACGGTAGCAGTGGCGGTCCGCCAGGGACGTTCGGAGAGAACACGCATCGGACAACTCCATCGAGACGAAGGGAAGGAAACTGGTTCCAGGGCGAGACGCAGGAACCGGTGATCGGTATGCAGCGACCGCACGGCCGGCCGTCGATCGGACGAGACCGGCCGCGCGCGTGCCGTCAGGGCGAGCGGCGGAACAGCACCATGCCGCCGTGGTGCAGGGTGTTCTCGTCGACGAACACGCCGTCGGCGGTGAAGCCGGTATCGTCGACGTAATCGATCGCGTTGCCGTCGACGACGTAGCGGCCGCGATACGCGCTCTCGCGATGGCCGCGCGCTTCGTCGTAGCGCCCGTTCGGCAACAACGCGTGGCGGATCCTGCCGTCGGCGGTGACCCACATGCCCACATAGGGGTGCGAGGCCGTCTCGGGCGGGGCGGCCTGCGCCGCGGCCGGCGACGCCGGCGGCGTCTGCGCCGCACCGGTCCCGGCCTGCAGCAGCAGTGCCCCGGTCATCCCGAGCGCGCCGACCAGATGCGCCGACAGGCCCGCGCCCTGCGGCGCGGCGGGCGCGTCGGGGCGCGTGCGCGTCGCGCCGCTCACCACGCCACCGCCGTCGGCCGGATGATGATCTCGCTGGTGTCGACGTCCTCGGGCTGCTCGATCGCGAAACGGATCGCGCGCGCCACCGCGTCGGCGCCGATGACCGTGCGCCGGTAGGTCTGCATGCCGTCGCGCGCGGCCGGGTCGGTGATGCTGTCGGCGAGTTCGGATTCGGTGACGCCGGGCGAGATGATCGTCACCCGCACCCGGTCCTCTTCCTGGCGCAGGCCTTCGGAAATCGCCCGCACCGCGTACTTGGTCGCGCAGTAGACGGCCGCCGTGGGCGACACCGCGTGGCCGCCGGTCGAGGCGACGTTGATGACGTGACCGCTGCCGCGCGCCCGCATGCCGGGCAGCGCCGCGGCGATGCCGTACAGCACGCCCTTGATGTTGACGTCGACCATCCGGTCCCATTCGTCGACCTTGCCGGCCGACAGCGCCGACAGCGGCATGACGCCGGCGTTGTTGACGATGACGTCGACGCGGCCGAAGTCGGCGGTCGCGGCATCGACGAAGGCCTGCACGTCGTCGCGGCGGGTCACGTCGAGCGTGTGCGCCCGGGCGGTGCCGCCGGCCGCGGTGATCTCGGCGACCAGCGCATCGAGCCGGTCGCGGCGCCGCGCACCGAGCACGACCGTGGCGCCGGCCGCGGCGAGCAGGCGCGCGGCCGCGGCGCCGATGCCGCTGCTGGCGCCGGTGATGAGGACGATCCGGTCTGCGAGGGGGGAAGTCATGGGCGTCTCCTGGGGTGGCATGCCGACATCCGGCGTGGGGTCACGGTCCCACCGCGCGAAGCGCCGCCGGTAGCACAGGCGGCCGGGGTCCTTGCACGATCCTCCGGATCCGGCCGCCGGCCCTTGCGGCACCGGCGCCGGCGTGGGACAACGCGGCCATGGCCGATTCGTCCGAACTCGCGTCCCTGATCGACCGCCACACCCGTGGCGACGGGCTGCAGCCCAGCCGCCTGCCGCGGGTCACGCTGATACGATCCGCCGCGCCGACGACGCCGGTGCACGCGGTCTACGAGGCCTCGCTGTGCCTGGTGGCGCAGGGCCGCAAGCAGGTCGTGCTCGGCGATCGCGCCCTCGTCTACGAGCCGGCGACCTATCTGGTCTGCGCCGTCGAGCTGCCGGTCATCGGCACCGTGGTCACCGCGAGCGAGGCGGCGCCCTATCTGTCGATGCAGCTCGTATTCGATCCCGGACTGCTCGGCGAGCTGCTGCTGCAGATGGGGGGCCTGGCCGACGCGCCGGACGCGGGCCCCGGGCTGGTGCTGGGGCGGATGACACCGGGCCTGCTCGACGCCGCAACGCGCCTGCTGCGCCTGCTCGACACGCCCGAGGACATCGACGCGCTGGCGCCGCTGGCCGAGCGCGAGATCCTCTACCGGCTGCTGCGCGGCGACCAGGCCGCGACCCTGCGCCGCATCGCCAGCGGCGACAGCCGGCTGGCGCGGGTCGGCCATGCGATCGCCTGGCTGAAGACCCATTACGCGTCGCCCTGCAGCGTGCGCACGCTGGCCGACGCGGCGCGGATGAGCCCGTCGACCTTCCACCAGCATTTCCGCGACGTCACCACGATGTCGCCGCTGCAGTACCGCAACCAGCTGCGCCTGCAGGCCGCGCGCAGCCTCATGCTCGGCGAAGGCTGCGATGCCGCGACGGCGGGCTTCCGGGTCGGTTACGAAAGCCCCTCGCAGTTCAGCCGCGACTACGCGCGCTGCTTCGGCGCCCCGCCCGCCCGCGACGTCGGCCAGCTGCGCGGCGCGCAGGCCCCCGCATCCTGATCGCGACGCGATCCTGGTCGAAGCGTCTTCGCGCGCGCGGGTTGTTCGAGGGATTCCCAAAGCGCGAGACGCGACGGTCGCGGACACCCGGTGCGCCAGACGCCCCGCTCGCGCGCAAGCGCGCTCCTACCGGGAGGGACCACTTGCGGCCCGATACGGGCGCATGGCCGCCGCCTTGATTCCCGGCCGGCGACACCAATATCCCCGGCTCGCACCACATCCACACGGAAGCCGCACGCAATGACCGCACCCGCCGAAACCCGCAAGTTCGAAGCCGAAGTCGCCCAGGTCCTGCACCTGGTCACGCACTCGCTGTACTCGCACAAGGAGATCTTCCTGCGCGAGCTGATCTCCAATGCGTCCGATGCCTGCGACAAGCTGCGCTTCGAGGCGATCGCGAATCCGGACCTGCTGGCCGGCGACGGCGCGCTGCAGATCGACGTGTCGGCCGACAAGGACGCGCGCACCATCACCATCCGCGATTCCGGCATCGGCATGACCCGCGACGAGGTGGTCGCCAACATCGGCACGATCGCCAGCTCCGGCACGCGCCGCTTCCTCGAGGCGATGAGCGGCGAGCAGAAGGCCGACGCGCGCCTGATCGGCCAGTTCGGCGTCGGCTTCTATTCGGCCTTCGTCGTCGCCGAGCGCGTGACCGTGCTGACGCGCCGCGCCGATGCGCCGGCCGCCGAGGGCGTGAAGTGGGAAAGCGACGGTCGCGGCGAGTATTCGCTCGACACCGTCGAACTGCCCGAGCGCGGCACCACCGTCGTGCTGCACCTCAAGCCCGACGAGGACGAGTTCCTCGCCGACTGGACGCTGCGCTCGCTGATCGGCAAGTACTCCGACCACGTCGCGTTCCCGATCCGCATGCCCGCCGACACACCGGCGCCTGCCGACGACAGCGAAACCGACGCGCCTGCCGATGCCGCGCCGGCGTGGGAGACCGTCAACGATGCGTCCGCGTTGTGGACGCGGCCGAAGTCCGAGATCAGCGACGCGGAATACCAGTCGTTCTACAAGGCGCTGGGCCACGACTTCAACGACGCCGCGGCGTGGACACACAACCGCGTCGAAGGCAGCCAGAGCTTCACGACGCTGCTGTACCTGCCCGAGAAGCCGCCGTTCGACCTGATGATGGGCGGCCGCGACGAACGCAAGGGCCTGAAGCTCTACATCAAGCGCGTCTTCGTCATGGACGCGGCCGAGGAACTGCTGCCGAATTACCTGCGCTTCGTGCGCGGCGTCGTCGATGCCGACGACCTGCCGCTCAACGTCAGCCGCGAACTGCTGCAGCACAACCGCCAGCTCGACCGCATCAAGGGCGCCTGCGTGAAGCGCGTGCTCGACCTCATCGAAAAGCTGTCGCGCGACGAGCCGGCGAAGTTCGCCGCGTTCTACAAGGCGTTCGGCAACACGCTGAAGGAAGGCATCGGCGAGGATCCGTCGAACCGCGAACGCATCGCCAAGCTGCTGCGTTTCGCCTCGACGAAGGGCGAGGGCGCCGCGCAGACCGTGTCGCTCGACGATTACGTGGGCCGCATGGCCGTCGGCCAGGACACCGTCTGGTACATCACCGCAGACGGCTACAACGCCGCCGCCGGCAGCCCGCAGCTCGAGGCGTTCCGCGCCAAGGACATCGAAGTGCTGCTGATGTCGGACCGCATCGACGAGTGGATGCTCGGCAGCCTGCACGAGTACGCGGGCAAGTCGCTGAAGAACGTCGCGAAGGGCGAGCTGCCGCTCGACGAGGCCGACAAGGCGAAACAGGCGGAAGCCTCGAAGGATGCCGCGCCGCTGGTCGAGCGGATCAAGTCCCTGCTCGGCGACCGCGTCGGCGACGTGCGGGTCTCCGCGCGTCTGACCGGCATCTCGCGCGCCTGCTGCGCGAAGCGGGGCAGGACGTGCCCGAGAGCAAGCCGACGCTGGAGATCAATCCCGCGCACGCCCTGCTGCAGCGCGTGGCGGCCGAGACCGACGACGCCCGGGCGACCGATCTCGCGACGCTGCTGCTGGAACAGGCCGAGATCGCCGCCGGTGCGCCGTTGCCCGATCCGGCCGCCTTCGTGCAGCGCATGAACCGGCTGCTGGCCGCCGGCTGAGCCGTCGCGACAGGCGCGGACGTCCTCGCTCGCCTGCGGGCGGGCGAGGGTGTTCCAGACTGGCGTCGACGCGGCGCGTGCGATGGACGTGCGCGCTGCCGGGAACCGGACCCGGGCCACCTGCGTCGGGCGCCCGGCCATCTGCCCTGGTCGCGCGTGTCATGCCTGCCCGTCGAAGGACGTGGGGCTTTCCTGCCGCCGGCCTCGCGCTCGCGCAGGTGCGGCCGCGCCTGGCCACGTCGTGTGGTCGCCCACACCATCGCAACCGGCATACGCGCCCCTCGCAATCAGACGCGGGCTCGCGGCGGCGGCGTGCTCCAGACGATCAGCGCCAGCAGCGCGACCTGCACCGGTAACCGCAGCCACAACGCCCACAGCGGCACGTCGAACAGCTCCGGCCGCTGCAGCATGTGGACATGCGCCGGCGTCACCGCCAGCGTCAGCAGGCACAGGCCTACGCCGGCCGCGCGTCGCGTGCGATGCCACAGCAGGCCGGCGGCACCGAGCAGCTCGAACACGCCACTGACCAGCACCGCCTCGCGCGGCCATGGCATCCAGGGCGGCACGATCCGCATCTCGACCTCGGTCAGCACGAAATGCGCGAGGCCACCGACGAAGAACCACACGAACACGAACGCCAGCCCGGCGATGCGCGCCCGGCGCAAAGGCGCCAGGGCAAGACCGTCGCGCAGCGCGGCAGCCAGGGATCGGGACATGTGGCGGCCTCCAGCGCGGGATGCCGGGGAGTATGGCCGGGGTCAATGTCGCGAGGCCGCGAGCAGAACGCCGTGCGGTCGGCGCAAGACACGTCGCGAGCGCAATCGTCCCTCCGCCAGTGGACGCGGCGCGACAGCGAAGGGAAAACTCTGATGGACAGCCGGGCGCGAACTGTCATGCTCGGACACCTGCGACATGCCCGGAACATGGAGTTCGATGCGATGGTCCAGCGGACGGAAAACGGTCGACCTCGCGGCGCCGCGCGGCGGCTCGCACTCGCGACGGTTGCAGTCGCGCTCTCAGCCACAGGATGCCAGGGGATGGCGATGACACCGAACGAACCGACACCGGCGAATCCCACCGGCGCGCACAACACCGTGACCGATTGGCCCCTGCGTTTTCTGCGACACAATTTCGGCATCGCGACGTACGCGCTTGAAGAATGCTCGGTGTTCTACGCAGGGCGTCTTCATGAGCGGGGCGGTGCGCGAGGGGGCCCGAGACCCGCACGAGAAGACGTGCACCCCAATGCATTCGCCAGTACCGGCGCCGGTCACATCTCGATCAGGAACTTCCCCCCGCCCGCCGAAGTGAAATGGCGCAGCCGCGACGGGACGCCACTCCAGGCGGAAGTCGATATTGGCGAGATCTTCAAGGACGAGCTGATCGTTCACCAGACGCCGCGCGAGGATATCCGGGAAGGCGTTTCCATCGGAAACCCGGACATCGTGATGGAAGTGAACGACCGGACGATCAGTGTCTACATGCGAGCTTTCATTCCAACCAAGGAACTTCAGATTCCGGGCAACGTCTACAGCGGCCATCGCGACGACCTGGTGCTCGTCTGGAGCAGGACCTATTGATCGACTGAAAGTTGTCTGACAGGAGGTTGGACATGGGCGGCAATCGGAATCCAGATGGCGTGCGTGCCGAGGTCGCGACCGAGGCCCAACTTGCGAGTTATGCCGCTGCAGAGCAGCAGCTGGCTGCATTTTCGGCACCGGTGCTGCTGGATCTAGATCGCCCGGAACAGAGGTTGTTCATTGCCTCGTTCGATGGAACCGGAAACAGCAAGCAGGATCCCGGCAAGATGACCAATGTCGCGCTTCTCGATGACCAGTTGCGCGAAGTAGCAGCCCGTTACAGCGATCAGTTGGGCTACACGCCGATCGAAGCCGGTTACGTCGAAGGGCCCGGCACACAGGAGCGCTGGCTGAGCCGCACGCTCGACAAGGCGACAGGCGCAAGTTACCAAGCGCGGCTCGAAGACATGTACCTGCAGTTCGTGACCCGGGCCGATCGCTGGCTGAAGGAGGATCCTGCAGCGGACATCCGCATCTTGGTCACGGGCTTCAGCCGCGGCGGCGAGCAAGCGGCTGGGTTTACGCGAATGGTCGAAACGCGGGGGATCCAGAATCCTGAAGGCGCCAACGTCCGTCGCGATCAGGATGGCCAGATCATCGGGCAGGCCGTCTACCCGCAACCGCCGTTGCAGGCGCCTGGGCGCGTGATCCAGTCTGTCGTGCTCTTCGATCCGGTTGGCACGGGAAAGCCGCTCGAGCACGACCGGCGTCTCGCGGCGTCGGTGGTCTCCGGTTTTCAGATTACAGCGGCCGACGAGCGCCGCAACCCGTTTCCGAGCACGTCGATCATCGATCCCGGCGTGACGGCGGACGGCCGCTTCTTGAATGTCGTCGTTGCAGGAGCGCATAGCGACATCGGTGGTGGTTATCAGCGCGATGGTCTGGCCGTGCAGAGCGGCAATCTGGCGATTGATTACATTGCCGCTCAGATCTCGCCATCGCCATTGGAGAAGCGGTCGATCCCGCACGACCCGGAGGCCTACGTGGTCCATCGCTCCGAGCAGCACCTGGCGGGCCTGTATGGCACGTCGAAGTTCGAGCGCGCCGGCGAGCGCGAGCAGATCGATCTGCTCGCCCCGCCCATCCTGTGCCAGCTCGACTGCCGCGATGCGATGCCGCGCAACGAGGCCATGGCCGCGTCGCTGACCTGGCAACGGGTCGAGATCGGCCCCGTGCCCGGTAACCGCGCGAGTGCGAACGACGGGGTCTTCGTCGATCGACTGCTGGGCGCCGCGCGTGACGGCGATGGTGCGTCGGTCCTCGAGATCGCCCGGGAACGCCTGCAAGGCCCCGCCGGGCAGCGCTGGCTGGACTCCGGGCGGGCCGGCCTGGCGCCGCATGCCTTCGATCCGGCGCTGCGCACGCCGGACCCCGCGCAGGAGATGCCAGCCCCCCAGCTGGAGCGTTGACGCGCTTCAGGGCACAGCGCGGTCCCACGGTCTGCCGGAGCAGGCGGCAGACCGCCCGATCCGGGAAGGCACGCGAGCCACGATCTCCCGCGTTGGACGATGTCTGCCGCGGTCACGCCGCGGGCCATCGACCCGTCCTCGGATCCCTGCAGCCATCGACCGGTCACGCCGCCGACGCCGCGCGATCCGGTACGGGCCTGCGCGCGGCGGCACACGAGCGATCCGCGTCAGCGTTGCGACACCGCCGAGCCCAGTGCCTCGCGCTGTGGCAGGGTCTGCGGCCAGCCGCCGGCGAGCGCGCGGTAGACCGCGACGGCGCCGGTCGCGCTGCGGGTGCGGCCGTCGGCGAACGCGTCCTGCGCCTGCAGGCGGGTGCGTTCGGCGTCGAGCACGTCGAGCAGACCGGTCGCGCCGGCGTCGAAGCGCAGCCGCGCGAGCTCGGCGGCGCGCGCGCTGGCGATCGCCGCGTCTTCCAGCTGGCGGTCCTCCTCGCGCGCACGGTCGAAGCGGACCAGCGCGTTCTCGGCATCCTCCAGCGCCAGTAGCACGGTCTGCTGGTAGCGCGCGAGCTCGCCTTCGGCTTCGGCGTCGCGCGCGGCGATGCGGGCGCGGACGCGGCCGATGTCGAGGAACGACCAGTCGATGCCGAGCGCGACCAGGCGGGTTTCGCTGTCGCGCGAGAACAGGTCGCCGGTGTCGATCGCCTGGCTGCCGATCAGTCCGCCGAGGGTGAAACGCGGGAACAGGTCGGCGGTGGCGACGCCGACGCGCGCGGTCGCGGCGTGCAGCCGCTGCTCGGCCGCGGCGATGTCCGGGCGACGGCGCAGCAGCGTGCCCGGCGTCCCGGGATCGATCGTCGCCGGCACCGTCGGCAGTGCGCGCACCGGCGACAGCTCGGCGAGCAGCGCGTCCGGCGTGCGCCCGGTGAGCACGGCGAGGCGATGCATCGTCGCCGTGACCTCGGCCTGCAGCGCGGGAATGCGCGCAGACGTCGACGCCACCTGGGCACGCGCACGCGCGGTGTCGAACGCGCTGTCCTGGCCGGCGGCGGCGCGCGCCTCGACCAGGCGCAGGGTGTCGCGCTGGGTGCGGGCGTTGTCCTCGGCGACGCGCAGGCGTTCCTGCAGGCCGCGCAACTGCAGATAACCGGTCGCGACCTCGCCGACGATCGCGACCTGGGTCGCACGCAACGCATCCGCGGTCGCGGCGGCATCGGCGCGATCGGCCTCGATGCCGCGGCGCACGCGGCCGAACAGGTCGAGTTCCCAGCTGGCGTCGATGCCGGCGCTGTAGCCCTCGCCGTCGCGATCGGCGCGCGGCACGCCGGGCAGCTGGTCGGCGCTGGCGCGCGTGCTCGCGCCCTCGCCGCGTGCGGTCACGGTCGGCAGCACGTCGAGGCGCGACTGCCGCAGCAGCGCGCGCGCCTGGTCGTAGCGCGACAACGCGATGCGCAGGTCGTGGTTGGCGACCAGTGCGGTCTGCACCAGCGCGGTCAGCTGCGGATCGCCCGTCCGCACCGGCCTGCGACGTGGCGGCCGTCGATTCCGACGCGAACGTCGCCGGCACCGGCATCGCAGGCCGCACATGGTCGGGGCCGACCGCGCAGGCGGCGAGCAGGGCGCTCGCCAGCGCGGTGATCGCGAGACGGCTCACCATGGCAGCACCTCGTCGAGGTAGAAGTAGCCGCCGGTCGGGCCGTCGTCCGCGATCAGCGCCAGCTTCACGCTGGTGCGCGCGCCGTCGGCGATCTCGAGTTCGCCGTTCTGCGTGTCGCCGGCCTTGTTCATGTCGGTGCGGACGTAACCCGGGTGGATCGTGTTGACCTTGATGCCGTCGTCCCGGAGCGCATGCGCCAGGTGCACGGTCCATGCGTTCACCGCGGTCTTGGACACGTTGTAGGCGGGAATGCCCTTCATGTCGTAGATGGGCGATCCGGGCTGCTGATGCTGCGCCAGCGACCCCAGCAGGCTGGAGACGTTGACGATGCGGCCGGCCGCGGACTTGTGCAGCAGCGGCAACAGGGCCTGGGTGGTGGCGATCAGGCCGAACAGGTTGGTGTCGAAGGTCGTGCGCCAGGTGTCGATCGACTGGCCGGCGACGCCCGCCTGGGGATCCTCGATCTGGATGCCGGCGTTGTTGACCAGGATGTCGAGGCGACCGTGGCGCTGCTCGATGCTGCGTGCGGCCTCGGCGAGGCTGTCGGCATCGGTGACGTCGAGCGCGATCGCTTCGACCGGCAGGCCTTCGGCCTGCAGCTTCAACGCGGCGGCGACGGCGCGGTCGCGGTTGCGCCCGGCCAGCAGCGTGTGCACGCCGGCTTCGGCCAGCTGGCGCACGGTTTCCAGGCCGATGCCACGGGTGGCGCCGGTGACGAGGGCGATGCGGGAAGAAGACGTGTTCATGGGGAGGGGGTCCTGGTGGGGAAGTCGGAGAGGGGAGTTGTCGTCGCGCGCCGGGTCACCACGGCAGCACGTCGCCGAAGTGGAGGAAGCGGCCGGTCGGACCGTCGGCGCCGAGAAGTGCGAGCGCGACGCCGGTCTTCGCGCCCTCGGCAACGGGCAGGTCGCCGTTGGGATTGCCGTCGGTCTTCACCGCGCCGGGATGGATCGCATTGACCTGGATGCCGGTGTCCTGCAGCGCATGCGCCAGGTGCACGGTCCATGCATTCACGGCGCTCTTGGACACGTTGTACGACGGGATGGCCTTGATGGCGTAGGCCGGCGATGCGGGGTCCTGGTGCAGGGTCAACGACCCCAGCGCGCTGGACACGTTGACGATGCGACCGGCCTCGGATTTGCGCAGCAGCGGCAACAGCGCCTGGGTCGTGGCGATCAGGCCGAACACGTTGGTGTCGAAGGTCGAGCGCCAGGCCTCGAGCGACTGCCCGGCGACGCCGAGCTGCGGATCGTCGGCGAGGATGGCGGCGTTGTTGACCAGGATGTCGAGGCGACCGTGGCGCTGCTCGATGTCGCGCGCGGCGTCGGCGATGCTCGCGGCATCGGTGACGTCGAGCGTGATGGCCTCGACCGGCAGGCCGTCGGCCTGCAGCGTCGACGCGGCGGCGACGGCGCGGTCGCGATCGCGCCCGGCCAGCAGCGTGTGCACGCCGGCTTCGGCCAGCTGGCGCACGGTTTCCAGGCCGATGCCACGGGTGGCGCCGGTGACGAGGGCGACGCGGGGGGAGGTGGTCATGGGGAATTCCTGTCGAAGAACGGGAGGGTCAGGACTGCTGCGTGGTCGGCAGCGCGTCATGCGGCGCGGTGTGCGCCGGGCCATGCGAGACCAGCTTGCGGTTGGCGAGCTTGCGCAGCGCGACGTAGAACACCGGCGTCAGGAACAGCCCGAACACCGTGACGCCCAGCATCCCCGCGAACACCGTGATGCCGGTGATCGAGCGGACTTCCGCGCCGGCGCCGGACGAGAGCACCAGCGGCACGGTGCCGGCGATGAACGCGACCGAGGTCATGACGATCGGGCGCAACCGCAGGCGGCTGGCTTCCAGCGCGGCCTCGACGATGCCCTTGCCCTGCAGTTCCAGCTCGCGTGCGAACTCGACGATCAGGATCGCGTTCTTGCAGGCCAGGCCCATCAGCACGACGAGACCCACCTGCACGAACACGTTGTTGTCGCCTCCCGCCAGCCACACGCCGAACAGCGCCGACAACAGGGTCATCGGCACGATCAGGATCACCGCCAGCGGCAGCGTCCAGCTTTCGTACAGCGCCGCGAGCACCAGGAACGCCAGCAGCACCGCCAGCGGGAACACGATCGCCGCCGCGCCGCTCTGGGTCGACTGCTGGTAGCTCAGGTCGCTCCAGCCGATGCCCATGCCGGCCGGCAGCGCCTGCTCGGCGAGTTCGGTGACCTTGGCCATGGCCTCGCCCGACGACAGCACGCGCGGGTCGGCTTCGCCGAGCAGGTCGGCGGCCGGGTAGCCGTTGAAGCGGATCACCGGGTCCGGTCCGTAGGTCTGGCGCACGTTGACCATCGACCCCACCGGCACCATCTCGCCCGCGTCGTTGCGCGTGCGCAGGTTGGCGATGTCGGAGACCTCGTCGCGGAACTGCCCGTCGGCCTGGGCGATGACCTGCCAGGTGCGGCCGAACATGTTGAAGTCGTTGACGTAGGCCGAGCCGAGATAGGTCTGCAGCGTGTCGAACAGCTCGGTCAGCGGCACGCCCTGGGCCTTGGCCTTCTCGCGGTCGACGTCGGCGTCGAGCTGCGGCACGTTCGCCTGGTAGCTGCTGATCGGGAAGCCCATGCCGGGCGTCTGCGACGCCGCGCCCTGGAAGGCCTGCACCGCGTTCTGCAGTTCGCCATAGCCCAGACGCGTACGGTCCTCGACGAACAGCGACCAGCCCGAGCCGTTGCCCAGGCCCTGGATCGGCGGCGGCATGAAGGCGAAGGTGAAGCCCTCCTGGATGGTCGAGAACTTCTGGTTGAGCTCGGCGGTGATCTCTTCGGCGGTGCGCGAGCGCTCGCTGAAGGGATCGAGGGTGAAGAAGATCACGCCGTTGTTGGGCGTGTTGGTGAACTGCAGCGGGTTGAGGCCCGGGAACGCGATCTCGCTGGCGACGCCGTCGACCTCGCTCGCGAGCGCCGCCATCTTCTTCAGCGTCGCGTCGGTGCGTTCGATCGACGCGCCTTCGGGCATCTTGACGCCGGCGATCACGTACAGCTTGTCCTGCACCGGGATGAAGCCGGCCGGCACCGCCTTGAACATCAGGCCCGCGCCGGCGAGCAGCACCGCGTACACCAGGAACACCGCGCCGCGTCGGCCCAGCGAGCGCGACACCGCGCTCTCGTAGCGCGCCGAGCTGCGGTTGAAGAAGCGGTTGAACGGACGGAACAGCCAGCCGAACAGACGGTCGATCAGGCGCGAGCCGCGATCCTTCGGCGCGTCGTGCGACTTCAGCAGGATCGCCGCCAGCGCCGGCGACAGGGTCAGCGAGTTGATCGCCGAGATCACCGTCGAGATCGCGATGGTCACCGCGAACTGCTTGTAGAACTGGCCGGTCACGCCGGTCAGGAACGCCATCGGCACGAACACCGCGCACAGCACCAGCGCGATCGCGATGATCGGCCCGGAGACTTCCTTCATCGCCAGGTGCGCCGCCTCGAGCGGCGATGCGCCGAGTTCGATGTGGCGCTCGACGTTCTCCACCACGACGATCGCGTCGTCGACGACGATGCCGATCGCGAGTACCAGCCCGAACAGGGTCAGCGTGTTGATCGAATAGCCCAGCAGGTACAGCACCGCGAACGTGCCGACCACCGACACCGGCACCGCCAGCAGCGGGATGATCGAGGCACGCCAGGTCTGCAGGAACAGGATCACCACCAGCACCACCAGCAGCGTGGCTTCGAGCAGGGTGACGACGACCGACTTGATCGAATCGCGCACGAAGATGGTGGTGTCGTAGATCGACTGGATCTCGACGCCCGGCGGCAGCGACGGACGCAGTTCCTCCATCTTCGCGACGACGCCGTCGCGGATCTCGAGCGCGTTCGCGCCCGGGGCCTGGAAGATGCCGATCGCCGCGGCGTTCTTGCCGTCGAGGCGCGCGCGCAGCGTGTAGTCGCCGGCCGCGAGCTCGATGCGCGCGACGTCGGCGAGGCGCACGAGTTCGCCGTCGTCGCCGGACTTCAGCACGATGTCGCCGAACTCCTCGACGCTCTCCAGGCGACCCTTGGCATTGATCGGCAGCAGGAAGTCGCTGCCGTTGGGCATCGGCTCGGCGCCGAGCTGGCCGGCCGAGACCTGCACGTTCTGCTCGCGCACCGCACGCAGCACGTCGCTGGCGGTCATGCCGCGTGCGGCGATGCGGTCGGGATCGAGCCACAGCCGCATCGCATAGTCGCCGCCGCCGAACAGCTGCGCATCGCCGACGCCGGTGATCTTGGCCAGTTCGTCCCGCACGTGCAGGCGCATGTAGTTGCGCAGGTACAACGAATCGTAGCGGCCGTCCTCGGAGGTCAGGTGCACGACCATCAGGAACACCGGCGACTGCTTCTGCGTGGTCACGCCTTGCCGTCGCACGTCCTCGGGCAGGCGCGCAAGCGCCTGGGCCACGCGGTTCTGCACGCGCACCGCGGCCTCGTCGGCATCGGTGCCGGGCCGGAAGGTCGCGGTGAGCTGCAGCACGCCGTCAGAGCCGGCGACGGACTTGATGTACATCATGTCCTCGACGCCGTTGATGGCTTCCTCCAGCGGCGTCGCCACCGTTTCGGCGATCACCTTCGGGTTGGCGCCGGGATACACGGTGCGCACGCCCACCGAGGGCGGCACGACCTCGGGATATTCGCCGATCGGCAGCAGCGGGATGGCGATCAGGCCGCCGGCGAAGATCAGGATCGACAGCACCGCGGCGAAGATCGGCCGGTCGATGAAGAAGCGGGAGAAGTCCACGGGGAAATTCCTTGTGGGCGGCGGGGCGCCGCAGAGAGAACGGGAAAACGAACGCGTCATCCCCGCGCAGGCGGGCGTCGTCCTTCAGCAGCCGGGCGGCGGGTCATCCAGGGGCGTGAGACGAAATCGAAGTCCCTGGATGACCCGCGGAAAGCGCGGTCGAAAAGCGCGGCCCGCGTGCGCGGGAATGACGTGGCGGGGGTGACGAGGCGCAGCGGCGATCAGCGCTTCGCCACGGCGTCGGCAGGCGTATCACCGCGCATGGTCACCGCCTTCGGCGCGACCGGCATGCCCGGCATGAAGACCTTCTGCACGCCGTTGACGATCACCCGGTCGCCGGCCGCGAGTCCCGACTGCACGACACGCAGGTCCTCGACCATGCGGCCCAGCACGACGTCGCGGCGCTGCGCGGTGTTGTCCTCGCCCACGACGTAGACGTACTTGCGGTCCTGGTCGGTGATGACGGCCTTGTCGTCGATCAGGATCGCCGGCGCCGCGGCCGCGCCTTCCAGCTGCACGCGGGCGAACATGCCCGGGGTGAATACGCGGTCCGGATTCGGCAGCACCGCGCGGGCGCGGACCGTGCCGGTCGCGGGGTCGACCTGGTTGTCGATGAAGTCGACGATGCCGGCGTGCGGATGACCGGTCTCGTCGGCGAGTCCGATGCGCACCGCATTGCCGTCGTCGGCGCGGGTGCCGGCGCGCGCCTGCGCCTGGTAGCCGAGGAAGGCGCGTTCGTCGGTCTCGAAGTACACGTGCACCGGGTCTTGCGAGACGACGGTCGTCAGCAGGGTCGCGTCGGCCTGGGCGAGGTTGCCGGCGGTCACCAGCGCGCGGCCGGCACGGCCGGCGACCGGCGCGCGGACTTCGGTGAACTGCAGGTCGAGCCGTGCCGCGGCGACGGCCGCTTCCGCGGCGCGCACGCTGGCGCCGGACTGTGCGCTCGCCGCGCGCCGGGTTTCGAACTCGTCGCGCGAGATCGCCTGCGCGTCGACCAGGGCCTTGGCACGCGCGTCCTGGGTCCCGGCGAGCTGCGCTTCGGCGCGGGCGCGGGCGAGGTTCGCCTCGGCCTGGTCGAGTGCCGCGCGATAGGGCCGCGGATCGATGACGAACAGCAGGTCGCCCTGGTCGACCTCGGCGCCTTCGTCGAACGCGACGCGCTGCACGTAACCGCTGACGCGCGGCCGCAGTTCGACCGAATCGACGGCGGAGATGCGACCGGTGGCGTCGTCCCACTGGCGGACCTGTTCGGTCAGCACCGGGGCGACGCTGACCTCGGGCGGGGGCGGCGCGGCGGCATCGTCGGCGCGGCTGTCGCAGCCGGCGACGACGACCGCGATCGTCGCGGCCAGGGTGAGCAGGAGCAACGCACGGGGCGCGCGGCGGGACATCGGGTGGGGGGAGCGGGTCATCACGGGTGGTCCTGTGCGGAAGCGGAAGTGGCGAGGCCGCGCAGCAAGGTGCGTGCGGCGGAAAGGTCGTCGGCGGACGGGGCGGCGGTCCGGGTCTGGCGGACCGGCGTACAGCGGCGTTCGGCGATGTCGATGTCGTCCGACAGCGTCAGCCCGGGCATCGCGGAGGCGATCGGAAACCGGACCAGCGGCTGGGCCGGCAGGTCGTGACGCGCGAGCATGTCGAGCGCGGCCTGCGCGATCGCATGGGCGGCCGGCCACTGGCTGCAGGCATGGCGGGCGTGCTCGGTGGTGCGCGCCGGCGCATCGACGGCCAGCATCTGCACGCGCACCGGCAGGGTGCGGGCTTCGTCGTGCAGCACGCGCGCCAGCATGCGCAGCGCGGCGGCGCCGATCGAGTGGTGCCCGTAGCCGGCCCAGGGATAGTCGGCCCCCGGGCCGCCGACCAGCACGTAACCGCTGCGCGGCTGCGGGGCCAGCAGCGGCAGCAGGTGGCGGGCGATGAACAGATGCGGCAGCAGGTCCTCGTCGAGACGCCGGCGCAGGAAGTCGGCGGGCGCATCGAGCAGACGGCCGCGCTCGGCGCTGCCGCGGATGGCCGCGATCGCGCCGGACAACGCGGGCCCCGGCAACGCGGCCAGCTGCGCGGCGAGCGTCGCGGCGTCGGCATCGCTGGCCACGGTGGCGGCCAGCGTGGTCAACGCGGCGCCCGGATGCCGGTCGCGCAGGGCGTCGAGCCGGTCCGCGTCGCGGGCCACCGCAATCACGGGAGCGCCGGCCTGCAGCGCGCTCGCCACGACGGCGCTGCCGATCGCACCGGTGGCACCCAGCACCAGCAAGGGGCCTCTCATTGTCCCGTCCTCGGGATTTTGTTTCCCGAAACCCCGTGGCCGGACCGGGCGCCGGCTGTCGTGGCGGGGGTGGAGCGGGGCAACAGGGCGGTCAGCCAGCCCCATGCGAACGCACCGCCACGCGCCTGCCGACGGGCACCTACGGCGGCGCTAGACGATTGATTCGGCGGAATTTCAAGCGCCTTGCCGCGGCTGCGCGCCGGGGTGGACGGGGCGGCGTTGCGGCGGTAGGTCAGCACGGGCGACTGCGACATGCGGAGCGTCCTGTGGGGGGAGGACGCTTACCTTAGGCGCGGGAACAGGACTTGATTAGTCCGATTTCCAGGGAATAATTATCCCTCGACCGGTCCAATCCCCCGAGGCACCTCATGGCACACGATCTCAACGACACCCTGATCTTCGTCAAGGTCGTCGAGCAGGGCAGTTTCATCGCCGCGGCCAACGCGCTGGGTCTGCCGAAGACCACGGTCAGCCGCAAGGTGCAGGAGCTCGAACAGCGCCTCGGCGCGCGGCTGCTGCACCGGACCACGCGCCGCCTCGGCCTGACCGAGGCCGGCAGCGTCTACCACGAGCATTGCCAGCGCATCGCGCGAGAACTGGACGAGGCCGAGAGCGCCGTCGGCCAGCTGCAGTCGGGGCCGCGCGGCTGGCTGCGCTTCACTGTCCCGTATTCGATAGGCATCACCTGGATCGCGCCGCTGCTCGGCGATTTCCAGGCGCAGTACCCGGAAATCTCGCTGGACATGCATCTGGGCAACGAGAAGCTGGACCTGATCGCCGGCGAGGCCGACCTCGCGCTGCGCGTCGGCACGCTGCCCGATTCCAACCTCGTCGCGCGCAAGCTCGGCAGCCTGCGCACGCAGATCTTCGCCAGTCCCGGCTACATCGCCCAGCACGGCGAGCCGCTGCATCCCGACGATCTGCAGCACCACCGCACGCTCGTGATGCGCAAGAGCCGCAATCCGCAGAACCGCTACGTCTGGTCGCTGACCGATGGCGAGGCGCTGCGCGAGTTCCCGGTCAATCCGCAGCTGGTCGCCAACGATCCCTCCGCGCTGAACTGGGCGGTGCTGCAGGGCGAAGGGCTGCTGCTGACCGGCGACGTGATGGCCAAGGCGCTGGTCGAAGCGGGCCTGGTGCAGCGCGTGCTGGCCGGCTGGACCGGGCCCGAGATGGACTTCAACGCCGTGTTCGCCGGTGGCCGCCTGGTCTCGCCCAAGGTGCGCGCCTTCGTCGACTTCCTGATCGAGCGCCTGAATTTCGACGCCGACCACATGCAGACCCTGTGCTCGGTGCAGCAGAAGGCCATGGCGGCGAAAGCGGCCGGCGTGGTGGCCTTGGCGGAGCTGGAGAAGGCCTCGCGGCGCGACACCCCGGCGCCGGCGTCCGAAGAGGACGAGACGGTGCCCGCGCGCCGCTGAGTCGCCTTGGCGGACGGCCGTGCCCGTTGCGGGGACGGCGTGCCGCCCGACGTCGACCTCGCGAGGGTGTCGCCGGCAACGGCGCGCTTACGTGTGCGCGGGTCAGCGTTCCGAATGGCCGCTGCTCTGGTCGTCGCGGCGGACGAACAGTTCCGGCTGGATCAGCTCGATGAAGGCGCGTGCCTGCGGCGACAGCACCTTGCCCTTGCGCACCACCACGCCGTAACTGCGCGCCGGGAACCAGTCCGACACCGGCCGCGTCGCCAGCCGCGACGCATCGCTGGCATCCAGGCAGATCGAGCTGACGATCGAGATGCCCATGTCCATCGCGACGTAGCGCTTGATGACCTCCCAGCCGCCGACCTCCAGCGCCACCGTGTAGGGCACGCGCGCCTGCTGGAAGACCTGGTCGACGAGGCGGTAGGTGATCTGGCGCTTCGGCGGCAGGATCAGGCCGTACTGGGCCAGCGCCTGCAGGGTCAGCGTCGGCACCCGGGTCAGCGGATGGTCGCGCGGCGTGATGAGGATCGGATCGAAGCGGTAGACCGGCGCATAGCCGAGGTCGCCGGGCACGTCGACCATCGAGCCGACGACCAGATCGACGGCGTCCGCGCGCAGCAGGTCGGTGCCGTCCGCGGTGATCGCATCGTGCAGCACCAGGCGCACATCCGGGTGCGAACGTCTGAAATTCTCGACGATCTTCGGCAACAGATACAGGATCGTCGAACTGTTGGCGGCGATGTTGAGCTCGCCGGCATCAAGCCCGTCGAGGCCGCGGCGGAACGCGGCGGGAAGCCCGTCGAGCGCCTCCACCAGCGGCACCGCCAGGTCGTAGAGCACTTCGCCCTCTCGGGTCGGGACCAGGCGACGTCCGCTGCGCTCGAGCAGCCTGACACCCAGCTCACGTTCCAGCGCCTGCAACTGCAGCGTGATGGCCGGCTGGCTGACATAGAGCGCCTCGGCCGCCCGCGAGACTGAACCCAGTCGCGTGGTCTGGCAGAACGCGCGGAGCGGCTTCAGGCGGTCGGCCTTGTAGGGAAAACGCAGCTCGGGCGGGGACTTGGGTGCCATCGGGAAGACTGTATAAGTTCAAATCATGGGTAACATTGCCAAAACTGTATTGTCAAATAATCGATGCAGGTGGAGGGTCTGCTGCAACGCAATACGCCGTTGCCGCCAGGAACCGCCCGATGTCCGCCGTCCTCCAGCCCCGCCCCACCGCCCCTGACCTGCAGGTTCCGGCCGACACGCCGTCGGATCTCCTTCCGCCCGAGCTGCTGGCCCTGCTGACCGACCTGCAGCGCCGCTTCGACGGCGACCGTCGGCAGCGACTGCAGGCCCGCCGCGAGCGTCAGATGGCCTTCGATGCCGGCGCGTTGCCCGATTTCCGCGCCGACACCCGCGCCCTGCGCGACGGCGACTGGCGGGTGGCGCCCCTGCCCGCGGCGCTGCGCGACCGTCGGGTCGAGATCACCGGGCCGGTGGATCCCAAGATGGTCATCAACGCGCTGAACTCGGGCGCGAACTGCTACATGGCGGACTTCGAGGATTCGACGTCGCCGACCTGGGACAACCTGCTCACCGGCCAGCGCGCGCTGCGCGACGCCGTCGCCGGCACGCTGCGCTTCGACGGACCGGGCGGCAAGCGCTACACGCTGAAGCCCGCCGCCGAGCGCGCGGTGCTGATCGTGCGCCCGCGCGGCTGGCATCTCGACGAGAAGCACGCGCAACTCGACGGCCAGCCGATGTCGGCATCGCTGTTCGATGTCGGCGTGTTCGCGTTCCACAATGCGCACGCGCTCGCGGCGCAGGACCGCGGCCCGTATCTCTACCTGCCCAAGCTGGAATCGATGGAAGAGGCCGCGTTGTGGCAGCGGGTGCTCGGCCATCTGGAGCGCGCGCTCGGCCTGCCAGACGGGCAGATCAAGGTCACCGTGCTCATCGAGACCCTGCAGGCGGCGTTCGAGATGGACGAGATCCTGCACGCGCTGCGGACCCGCATCGCCGGCCTCAACTGCGGTCGCTGGGATTACATCTTTTCCTACCTCAAGACCTTCCGCCGCCACCGCGACAGGGTGCTGCCCGAGCGCGGCCAGGTGACGATGACCCAGCCGTTCCTGCGCGCGTATTCGGAGCTGCTGATCCAGACCTGCCATCGCCGCGGCGCGCATGCGATGGGCGGCATGGCGGCGCAGATTCCCATCGCCGGAGACGACGCGGCGAACGATGCGGCGATGGCGCGCGTGCGCGCCGACAAGCTGCGCGAGGTGACCGCCGGCCACGACGGCACCTGGGTCGCGCACCCGGTGCTGATCCCGCTCGCACGCCAGATCTTCGACGAACGCATGCCCGGCGCCCACCAGCACGCGCTGAGTCGCGACGAGGTCGTGGTCACGCGCGACGATCTCATCGAGCCGCCGCTCGGCACGATCAGCCGGCCCGGTTTCGACGGCAATGTCGAAGTCTGCGTGCGCTATCTCGCCGCCTGGCTCTCGGGCAACGGCTGCGTGCCGATCCACGGCATGATGGAAGACGCCGCGACCGCCGAGATCGCCCGCGCCCAGCTGTGGCAGTGGCTGCACTTCACCGACGACGGCGCCGAACCCCTGCGGCTGCACGACGGCACCGCGATCGACGACGCGCTGTTCGACCGCGCGCTGCTGAACCTGCCCTCGCGCCTCGCCGGGCAGACGCTGCCCGGCGCGGACCGGGTGCAGGACGCGATCGCCCTGCTCGAAGACCTGACCTGGCGCGACACGCTCGTCGACTTCCTGACCCTGCCGGCCTATGCGCGGCTCTGACTGACGCCGCACGCCGACCGACCCCTTCCGAACCACCGCGACACGCTGTCTTCCGGAGACCCGCCATGACCACCCGCCCGCAACAGATCGACGCCCTGCAGCACGACTGGACCACCAACCCGCGCTGGAACGGCATCCAGCGGCCGTACTCCGCCGCTGACGTCGTGCGCCTGCGCGGCAGCGTGCAGCCGGAGCACACGCTCGCCAAGCGCGGCGCCGAAAAGCTGTGGAACCTCGTCAACGGCGACGCGAAGAAGGGCTACGTCAACGCCTTCGGCGCGATCAGTGCGGGCCAGGCGATGCAGCAGGCCAAGGCCGGCCTGGAAGCGGTGTACCTGTCCGGCTGGCAGGTCGCCGCCGACGGCAACAGCTCCGAGACCATGTATCCGGACCAGTCGCTCTACGCCTACGACTCGGTGCCGACGATGGTCCGCCGGATCAACAACACCTTCCAGCGCGCCGACGAGATCCAGTGGAAGAACATCGCCGACGGCAAGCTCGACGAGACTGAGGCGATCGACTTCTTCCTGCCGATCGTCGCCGATGGCGAAGCCGGCTTCGGCGGCGTGCTCAACGCCTACGAACTGATGAAGAACATGCTGGTCGCCGGCGCTGCGGGCGTGCATTTCGAGGACCAGCTGGCCGCGGTCAAGAAGTGCGGCCACATGGGCGGCAAGGTGCTGGTGCCCACGCAGGAGGCCGTGCAGAAGCTGGTCGCCGCGCGCCTGGCCGCCGACGTGCTCGGCGTGCCCGCGATCGTGCTCGCGCGCACCGATGCCGAAGCCGCGAACCTGCTGACCTCCGACTTCGACGCCAACGACGCGTCCTTCGTCACCGGCGAGCGCACCGCGGAAGGCTTTTACAAGGTGCGCAACGGCCTGGAGCAGGCGATCAGCCGCGGCGTGGCGTACGCGCCCTATGCGGACCTGGTGTGGTGCGAGACCGGCACGCCGGACATCGGTTTCGCCCGCGAATTCGCCCAGGCCGTGCATGCCAGGCATCCCGGCAAGCTGCTGAGCTACAACTGCTCGCCGAGCTTCAACTGGAAGAAGAACCTCGACGACCGCCAGATCGCGAGCTTCCAGGAGGACCTGGCCGCGCTGGGCTACAGGTTCCAGTTCATCACCCTGGCCGGCATCCACATCAACTGGTTCAACAGCTTCCAGTTCGCCCACGACTACGCCCGCGGCGAAGGCATGAAGCACTACGTCGAGCAGGTGCAGGAACGCGAGTTCGCCGCGCGCGACAAGGGCTACACCTTCGTCTCGCACCAGCAGGAAGTCGGCGCCGGCTACTTCGACGACGTGACCACGGTGATCCAGGGCGGCGTGTCGAGCGTGACTGCGCTGACGGGGTCGACGGAGGAAGCGCAGTTCTACGGAACGAAAGCGGCCTGAGGCGGATGCGGGCGCGTTTCCCGGTTACGGGCAAAAAAAGCAAAGCGCACGGATCGTTCCCGGGATAGTGTTGAGCTTCGTTGACTGCTAGGAGTTCAGGATGACTCGTTTTCGCGTTGCGGTTGCAATTTCCGCCCTCTTGCTCGCACCTGCGGCGTTAACGGCTTTCGCCCAGGCGCCTCAGGCGTCCGGAGACGCGGCGACGCCTGCCGAAACCCGCGTCGCGAATGAGGAGGAAGCACTGGTCTGCACGCGGACGAGACAGACCGGCAGCAACCGGGTGACGCGCCTTTGCAGGACTGCGGAGGAAGCGCGCGTTGAAAGGCGGGCAGCCGAAGAGGCGATGCGTCGGAAAAAGAGTCAACCCGTGCCTGATATCCAGATCTGAGGTCCTCTCGCGGGGCCATTGGCGGATGCTAAATCACGCTTTAGAGACTGAGTGATCGAAGGGATCCTAAAGGGGTGTCCGGGGACGATCGGCGATCGGTGCTGCGTCCGTGTCGATGATGCAGAGCGGCAAAAAAAGAAGTAGGGTCGACAGCGATCTCTACCTTTAGGAGCATGCCATGCGCCCAATCGGTCTTGCTATGTTGTTTATCGGCCTTAATCTGGCTGGGGTTTCGATCTCCTCTGCGCAAGAGGTCGAGGCCTCCGCCACCGTCGTTTCGCCGACTCCGACGCCGCCTGTCGTGCCGGCCGAGGTAAGGGAATCACAGCCGGAAGAAAAGATGGTCTGCCGTAACGAAAAGCAGATCGGCAGCAATCGGTCCACGCGGGTATGTCGTACTGCGGCATCGAGAGAAGAGGCGCGCGAGGATACGCTCGATGCTCTGCGCCACCGGCGTGGCACGCCGCGCGGCGACGCAATCTAGCGCGAGAGTCTCCGTTGGTCCCCCAAAGTTCAGACCCGCTTTTCTGAATCCAGGCAGCGGTCGGCACCGCGATACCCCAGCGCTTCGGTGAGATGTCCCGATGCGATGGTCTCGCTCTCGTCGAGGTCCGCGATGGTACGGGCGACGCGCAGGATACGGTGCATGGAGCGCGCGGAGAGATGCAGGGCGTCGATGGCGCGCTCGAGCAGGGCCTGGTCACGGGCTTGCAGGCGGCACACGCGCATCGTGCCGCTCTGGTCGAGGCGTGCATTGATGGCGCCGCCGCGCGCGAGTTGCCGCGCGCGGGCCGCGTCGACGCGCGACCGGATCCGGTCGCTGGCTTCACCCTCCGGCGCGTCCGGTCGCAAGGCGGCAGGCGGCAGGCGGGGCACATCGACATGCAGATCGATGCGGTCGAGCAGGGGGCCGGAAATGCGTGCGCGGTAGCGTCGGATTGCGTCCCCGCTGCAGCGACAGCGTCCGGAGACATCACCCGCCCAGCCGCAGGGGCACGGGTTCATTGCGGCGACCAGCTGGAAGCGCGCTGGAAACTCGCTCTGCCGCGCGGCGCGCGAGATCGTCACGACGCCCGACTCGAGCGGTTCCCGCAGCACTTCGAGCGCGCGGCGGTCCCACTCGGGCAGTTCGTCGAGGAACAGCACGCCGTGGTGCGCCAGCGAGATCTCGCCGGGACGCGGCTCGGCACCGCCGCCGACCAGCGCGACGGCGCTGGCCGTGTGGTGCGGCGAGCGGAAGGGCCGCGTGCGCCAGCAGGTCGGATCGAGCCCGTGGCCGCTGATCGAACGCACGGCGGCGGTTTCGAGCGCGTCGGCCTCGCTCGCGTCCGGCAGCAGGCCGGGCAGCCGCGATGCGAGCAGGGTCTTGCCGCACCCCGGTGGCCCGACCAGCAGCAGGTGATGACCGCCGGCCGCGGCGATCTCGAGCGCGCGTCGTGCCTGGCTCTGGCCGCGGACGTCGCGCATGTCGATACCGCCCACCGTCCGCTGCGGTGGCGCGATCGCCTGGGGCAGCGCGCGCTGGCCGGTCAGCAGGCCACAGACCTCGAGCAGCGTGCGCGCGGTGCGGACTTCGACATCCGCTGCCAGCGCCGCTTCGTCGCCATTGGCGGCGGGCACCACGAGCTTGCGGCCGCTGCCGGCGACCGCCAGTGCGGCCGGCAACACGCCGTCGACCGGGCGCAGCTCGCCGGTGAGCCCGAGCTCGCCGACGAACTCCCATTCGTGGAGTGCGTCCTGGGGAATCTGGCCGCTGGCGGCCAGGATGCCGAGGGCGATCGGCAGGTCGAAGCGGCCGCCACCCTTGGGCAGGTCCGCGGGCGCGAGGTTGACGGTGATGCGGCGCGCGGGGAACTCGAACTGTGCGCACTGGATCGCCGCACGCACCCGGTCCTTGGCTTCGCGTACGGCGGCCTCCGGCAGGCCCACGATCGACATCGACGGCAGACCGCCCGCCAGATGCACCTCGACCTGGACGGCGGGTGCACGAACGCCTGCGCGCGCACGTCCGTGCACGAGCGCCAGCCCCATGGGCGGAGCCTCAGTGGGCCGAAGGCGTGGGACCGCCGACGGCGGGTGCGCTGCCGTCGCGGCCCGATTCCAGCTGGCGGACCTGCGCTTCCAGCGCGTCGAGCTTCTCGCGCGTGCGCAGCAGCACCGCGCGCTGCACGTCGAATTCCTCGCGCGTCACCAGGTCGAGCTTCGCCAGGCCCGACTGCAGCACGGCCTTGAAGTTTTCCTGCAGCTCCTCGCGGAGATCCTGCGAGGCCTCGCCGCGCAGGCCCGGGGGCACCAGGCCGCTGAGGCGGCGGGCGAGTTCGTCGATGTGGGTCAGGTCGATCATGGCGGCTTCCTTCGGTGTCCGGCCAGCGTCGCGCGCGGCGCGTGAGGGTGCAGTCGGCACAGGCCGCGCTCCCCCGTCAGGAAAGCGCCGGCGCCGGGCGCGCGGCACTAGAGCATGCGGGTCCGGTGCCCGCAAGCGCGCACGCGCGATCGGCGTCGTCGAACGCGCCCCGGGACGCGTGGCGTATCCTTGTGCGCCAGTCCAACGGGGAGTCCTACGCAGATGAAAATGGTCATGGCGATCATCAAGCCCTTCAAGCTCGATGACGTGCGCGAGGCGCTCGCCGACGTGGGGGTCAGCGGCATCACCGTGACCGAGGTCAAGGGCTTCGGCCGGCAGAAGGGGCACACCGAGCTCTATCGCGGTGCCGAATACGTCGTCGACTTCCTGCCGAAGGTGAAGCTGGAAATCGTCGTCACCGACGATGTCGCCGACCGCGTGGTCGAGACCATCCTCAAGTCCGCCGGCATGGGCAAGATCGGCGACGGCAAGATCTTCGTCTATGAACTGGAGCGCGCGGTGCGCATCCGCACCGGTGAACTCGATGGAGACGCAATCTAGCACCCCCGGGGCGGGAGTGTCGCTCGCGTTGCCTGCGAGCGCGGGCACCGCGGCCGAGGGTCCTTTGCGGATCGACCCGCAGCCGGTTCACAGCCCGAACGCGGCTGTTCGCTGACGAGGCGAACAACCCCGGGTGTCGACGTTCATCCCGCCCTGCTGATGCAGGGCCTGGACGACGGATCGCCCCCCGTCCTGCGGCTCGACGGCGCGGACCGTGTCCTACCCATGTTCACCGGTGCACTGCGCGCCTGGGGCGCGTCGTGCGGGATGCCGGTCAATGCCCGCTTCGCGGGCGGACCTTACGTCGCCTGGTGCGCCGGCTTCGTCACGCGCACCTGTGACGGGAAAGAAGGCTGCGAGTGTGTCGAGTTCCGCGGACGCCTCTCGGGCGTCCGCGAGGACGGTGCGCGCACGGCCCGTCCGGTGACGGGCGGTTGCGGCTGCTGAGCGCTCAGCCCTCGCCCAGCGCCTTCGCCACGAACGGCGGCAGCGACTGCGCGCCCTTGTGGATGTCGGCGGTGTAGTACAGCGTTTCGAACGGCTTGGCGCGTGCGTCGGCTTCGCGGAAGTCGAAGCCCTGGCCCTTGCGCGCCAGCGTGCAGCTCCACCAGCCGGTCGGGTAGCACGGCTGCGGGAACGGCAGGGTCTGGAAGGTGGTGAAACCGGCCTTGCCCATCTCGGCGCGCATGGCCTGGATCAGCTCCAGCAGCACCAGCGGCGATTCGGACTGCTGGACGAGGATGCCGTCGTCCTTCAGCGCGCGGTGGCAGCTTTCGAAGAACGCCTTGTTGAACAGGCCTTCGGCCGGGCCGACCGGATCGGTCGAATCAACGATGACGATGTCGACGCTCCCGGGGGCGCAGTTCGCCATGTAGGCGATGCCGTCGTCGAAGAGGATCTCGGCGCGCGGGTCGCCATTGGATTCGCACAGCTCGGGGAAATACGTCTCCGCCATGCGCGTGACCTGCTCGTCGATGTCGCACTGCACGGCTTTCTCGACGCCCGGGTGGCGCAGCACTTCGCGCAGCGTGCCGCAGTCGCCGCCGCCGATGATGACGACGGTCTTCGGCGCGGCGTGGGTGAACAGCGCCGGGTGCGACATCATCTCGTGATAGAGGAAGTTGTCGCGCGTGGTCACCATCATCGCGCCGTCGATGAGCATGACGTTGCCCCAGTCGGTCGATTCGTAGAGCTCGATCTTCTGGAACGGCGACTGCACCTCATCGAGCTTCTTGTTGACGCGGAAGCCGATGGCCGAGCCGGCGGGTTCGAAGTTCTCGTAGAGCCAGTGGGGCGCGGTCATGTCGGTTCCTGCAATGCGGGGGAATTCAGGCGGTCGGCGCGTCGATCGCGGCGGCCAGCGGGGCCGGAATTGTAGCGAAGTCCGGATGTCGGCCCGATGTCGGGCCGGTGCGATACTGCGCGGCGTCCCTCCGTCACGAGCCCGAGCCCATGGCGCCTCTTCGCGCGGCCGACGCCGCGACTGCACGACGTCGCGCGCGAGTCGCGCGCCTGGAAGCGCGCGCCGCGGCGTCCCCGCAGGCCTACCTCGTGCGCGTCGTACTGCTGGCGCTGGCCGGCTACGGGTTTCTCGTCGGCCTGCTGCTGGCGCTGCTCGCGTTGCCGGCGCTGGTCGCGTGGCGGGTGCTGGTGCAGGGCGCGCGACTGGAACCGCAGGCCGGATTCCTGCTGATCGTCGCCGGCATGGGGATCGCCGTGCTGCTGCGCGCGATGTGGGTGCGCTTCGCGGTGCCGCAGGGCCATCTGCTGGCGGCGGACGAGGCGCCCGCGCTGCGCGCCGAAGTGGAACGCCTGCGCCAGGCGACCGGCGCGCCGCCGCTGGCGGGCATCGTCATCGATACCCAGCTCAATGCCGCGGCGGCCAGCCTGCCGCGCCTGCTCGGCCTGGCGGGACACCGCCACTACCTCGTGCTCGGCCTGCCGCTGCTGCAACTGCTGGATCGCGACGAAGCCGCCGCGGTGATCGCGCACGAGTTCGGCCACTTCGGCGCCGAGGACGGCCGCCTCGCCGGCTGGCTCTATCGCGTGCGCCTCACCTGGTATCGCGCCGTCGAGGGTCTGTCGCGCAGCGGCTTCCTGCTCGCGCTGCCGATCGCGCGCTTCTACGCGTGGTATGCACCGCTGTTCGATGCCTGGAGTTTCGTGCTGGCACGCGCCCACGAATTCCGCGCCGACGCCGCCGCGGCGCGCGTCGTCGGGGCGGACGCGATGGCCAGCGCCTTGCTGCGCCTCGAACACGGCAGCGCGCGCTGGACGTCCACGTTGTGGCCGCGGCTGCTGGCGCGTGCGCGGGTGCAATCGCACCTGCCGGCGCACGTGCTGTCGCCGCTGGTCGCCGGCCTGCAGGCGGAGCCCCTGCCGCGCATCGACCGCCTGCTGGCGATCGCCGAACGCGACGTCGATGCCGACGACACCCATCCGCCGCTGGCGCGCCGCCTCGAGGCGCTCGGTGTCGCCCCGGCGTTGCGTCCGCGCGGCGCACCGGCCGCGGACTGGCTCGGCGAGGCGTTGCCGCGGATCGAGCGGACGCTGGACCAGCAGTGGCGCGCGCAACTGCTGCCCGAGTGGCAGGCGCAGCATGCGGCCGCGGCAGGCGAACGCGCGCGGTTCCATGCGCTCGACGGGCAGACCAGCCTGACGGTGGACGAGGCGGTGGAGCACGCGCGCCTGTTCGAGTCGATCGAGATCGATCACGACCCGCTGCCCGTACTGGCCCGGGCGCGCACGGCGCGGCCCGACAGCGCGATGCTGGCGTTCCGGCTCGGCGTGCGCCTGCTGCAGGCCGGCGATCCGGCGGGTGCGGCCCATTTGCGCGACGCGGTCGCGCGCGATGCCGGTGCCATCGGCCCGGTCGGCGACGCGCTGGCGGGCCTGGCACGCGATCCCGATCTCGAGGCCGACACCGCCGCCGCGGTCGCCGCGCTGCAGGCCGAGCTGGCGCCGCGCGCCGACGACCTGCGCGATCGCGACGGCATCGAAGCGGGCGATGCGCTGCAGCCCCATGCGCTCGACGCCGCCACGTTGCGGCGCCTGGACGACACCCTTGCCGCGCACGCGCGGGTCGCCGCCGCGTGGCTGGTGCGCAAGCAGGTCGCGATGGCCGAGCAGTCCGCGCACTACGTCCTGCTGCTGGATTGGCGCGGCTCGGTCGCCAGCGAAAGCGCCGGCCTGCAGGCGCTGTCCGATGCGCTGCGGCTCCCCGGCAGCCACACCGTGTTCACCGGCAGCGACGCGGCGGCGCTGGCGAAACAGGTGCGTCGCGCATGCGGCGAGCCGGTCTACCGGCGCGGGCGCGGCCGCCGCGTCTGAGCCGTCGTCCGCCGGTGTCACCGCCGGTTTGGCCCGATGACCCTAGACTATGCGGCTCCCCCGCACGACCGGAATGCCGCCGATGACCGCCTGGTCCACCGACCTCGCCCGCAAGACGTACTCGATCCCGCACTGGAGCGAGGGGTATTTCGACGTCGACGACGCCGGCCGCATCGTGGTCGCGCCGCGTGGCACGAACGGCCCGTCGATTCCCTTGCCCGACGCGGTCGACGCCGCGCGTGCGGCCGGCGCGCAGCTGCCGATGCTGGTGCGTTTCCCCGACATCCTCGGTGACCGCCTCGCGCGCCTGCAGGACGCCTTCGCCCAGGCGCAGGCCGAGTGGGAGTACCCGGGCGGCTACACGGCCGTGTACCCGATCAAGGTCAACCAGCACCGTGGCGTCGCCGGCACGCTGGCCTCGCACCACGGCGACGGCTTCGGCCTGGAAGCGGGCAGCAAGCCGGAACTGATGGCAGTGCTGGCGCTGTCGCGCCCGGGCGGCCTGGTGGTCTGCAACGGTTACAAAGACCGCGAATACATCCGTCTGGCGCTGATCGGCCGCAAGCTCGGCCTGCAGACCTTCATCGTCGTCGAGAAGCCGTCCGAGCTCGCGCTGGTGATGGAGGAAGCCGCCGCGCTCGACGTCAAGCCGGGCCTGGGCGTGCGCATGCGGCTGGCCTCGCTCGGTGCCGGCAAGTGGCAGAACAGCGGCGGCGACAAGGCCAAGTTCGGCCTCAATCCGCGCCAGCTGCTGGACCTGTGGAAGAAGCTGCGCGACGCGGACATGACCGACTGCCTGCAGTTGCTGCACTTCCACATGGGCTCGCAGATCTCCAACGTCCGCGACATCGCCAACGGCATGCGCGAGGCCACGCGGTACTTCGTCGAGCTGACCAAGCTCGGCGCGACGATCAGCCACGTCGATGTCGGCGGCGGGCTCGGCGTCGACTACGAGGGCACGCGCTCGCGCAGCTACAACTCGGTCAATTACGGCATCCGCCAGTACGCCGGTTCCATCGTGCAGCCGCTGGCCCAGGCCTGCGCCGAGCACGGTCTCACGCCGCCGCGCATCGTCACCGAATGCGGCCGCGCGATGACCGCGCACCACGCGGTGCTGGTCGCCAACGTGTCGGAAGTCGAGCGCGCGCCCGAAGGCCGCGTGCCGGACCTCCACGACGACGAGCCCGCCGTCGTGCGCAACCTGCGCGAGATCCACGACGAGCTGACCGCCCGGCCGGCGGTCGAGCTGTTCCACGAGGCCCAGCACCACCACGCCGAAGGCCTGGCGCTGTACGCGCTCGGGCAGATCGACCTGGTCCATCGTGCGCGCATCGACGATCTGTTCTATGCGATCGCGCATGCCGTGCGCGCGCGCCTGACCTACGACGAGAAAAGCCACCGCCCGCTGCTCGACGAACTCAACGAGCGCCTCGTCGACAAGTACTTCGTCAACTTCAGCGTGTTCGAGTCGATGCCCGACGTGTGGGCGATCGACCAGGTGTTCCCGATCGTGCCGATCGAGCGCCTCGACGAAGTGCCCGAGCGTCGCGGCGTGATCGCCGATCTGACCTGCGACTCCGACGGCAAGATCGACACCTACGTCGAGAACGAGGACCTCGACACCTCGCTGCCGCTGCACGCGTTGCGCAAGGGCGAGCAGTACCGGCTCGGTTTCTTCATGGTCGGCGCCTACCAGGAGATCCTCGGCGACATCCACAACCTGTTCGGCGATACCGATGCCATCGAGGTCCAGGTCGACGGCGACGGGTACCGGGTCGTGCAGCAGCGCCGCGGCGACACGACCGACGTGATGCTCGACTACGTCGGGTATGCGCTGAGCGACCTGCGTGCCAGCTACACCGCGCTGGTCGATCGCGCCGCGCTGCCGGGCGACGAATCGCAGCGCCTCAAGGATGCGCTGGAAGCGGGACTGACCGGCTACACGTATCTGGACGACACACCGCTGGAGTGACGTGGACGGCGCACGGCGCCGGCAGCCCGTGCGGGGCGCGCGCTCGGCGCAGCGTCACCCGGCTGTCCGTGTCGACCCCGGCCTGCAACAGCGGGTCGAGTGGCGCCTGCGGGTCGCTCGCGCGCGTGACGCGTCTGCCGCGGTCGCCGTCGGCGGCGTCGCGCAGCTGTTGCGGCCTGTCTTCCGCACGGCGGCCCATGCCGCCGCCGTCGAGCGCGTCGCTCCGGAACCCCGCGCGCGCGGCATCCGTGGCACGCGGCAGGCCGTCGCCGAGGCCGCGCGGATGCGCGCTTGGGTCTATGCTGCGGCGCTGTCGCGGCCTGCCGCCTTCCCCATCGACTGGAGTGTCCCGATGCGTCGTTTCGATCCTGCCCGAGTCGTCCTGACCCTCGCCCTGGCCGCCGCGCTCGCGGCCTGCGCCGAGCCCGCCCCGCCGCCGGCCGCCGTCGACGCGCCGCCGCCGCCGATGGCGACCGCCGACA
>NZ_NRQR01000022.1 GCF_002849595.1 Luteimonas rhizosphaerae | reverse complement strand
ACGACGCTCGCGGTCGGCGAACCGAAGGCCGATGTCGACGCGGTCCTCGCCGCGGCCGGCGCGCCGACCGACACCGTGCATCTCGGCGTGCAGGCCCTGCTGGTGCGCAGCGGCGCGCGCGTGCTGCTGTTCGACACCGGCGCCGGCGACGCCGCGTTCGCGGACGCGGGCCGGCTGCCGCAGGCGCTGCGTGCGGCCGGCGTCGAACCGGGCGAGGTGACCGACATCCTGATCAGCCATGCGCATCCCGACCACATCGGCGGCCTGCTCGACGCGTCCGGTGCCCCGGCCTTCCCCAACGCGCGTATCCGCATGTCGGCGCCCGAGTGGCAGGCGTTGCAGGCCGACACCGAGCGCGCCGCGCTGGCGACGGCGATCACCGCGCAGGTCGACGCCTTCGCGCCCGGCGCCGAGGTCGTGCCGGGCGTGACCGCGATCGCCGTCGACGGACATACGCCCGGCCACAGCGCCTACGAGATCGTCGATGGCGACGCACGCCTGCTCTACATCGGCGACGCCGCGCACCATTTCGCGGTGTCGGTGCAGCGCCCGCAATGGACGATCGCGTTCGACGGCGATGCGCCGGTGGCGGAAGCCAGCCGCGAGGCGCTGCTGGCGCGCGCGGCCGACAGCGGAATCATCGTCGCCTCGCCGCATTTCCCGTTCCCGGGTCTGGGCCAGATCACGCGGCGCGACGACGGGTTCGTCTGGGCGCCGCAGCAGTAAGCGGGAACGTCGACGCAGGCGGCCCGTCCCGCTGCGGACGATTCACCGTCCGCAGCGGCGTCAGCGCGTCGGCGCGACGACGCCCTGGTGCATGCGGACCAGTTCCGCCCGCGTGACCTTGCCGTCGCCGTCGTGGTCCGCCGTCAGCAGGTCCCGCACGAAGGCCTGTTGCAGTTCTGCGAGCGTGACCCCGCCATCGCCATTGGCATCCCAGCGCTGCATCGTCGTCTGTCGCAGCACGACGTGGATGTCAGGTGGAAATCCGACGTCACCCGGGCTGCCTTTGGCGATCTGCGGGTCGAGTTCGGCGATCGCCAGGACCTCGTTCCGGTTCGCATCGAGTTCTTGGAACACCCGGGCCGCCTCCGCACGGGCTTCGGCCGGGTCGATCACACCATCACGATTGGTGTCCTGCCTGGCGAACATGCGGTCCACCTCGGGGTTGGCCCACGCGGTCGTGGACACCGCCAGCAGCGGGATGAGAAGGGCAGTGGTGCAGGCGGTCCGGACCATAACGACGCCTTGTCGGGCAGGGCGCGCGTCAGTGCGCATTCGCAATATAGCAACGCCGCGCCCGCACGCGGCCGTGCGTTGCATCACTTGTCGCGATGGATCTGGAAGCCCGCGAACGACTGGCTGACCGGCATCACTTCGAGCCGGTTGATGTTGAGGTGCGGCGGCAGGTTCGCGACCCACCACAGGGTGTCGGCGATGTCGTCGGCGACGATCGGCTGCGCACCGGTGTACAGCGAGTCGGACGCGTCCTGGTCGCCGCTGGTGCGCACGAGGGTGAACTCGGTTTCGGCCAGGCCCGGTTCGATCGAGGTCACGCGCACGCCGGTGCCGTGCAGGTCGCTGCGCAGGCCCAGCGAAAACTGGGTGACGAAAGCCTTGGTGCCGCCGTAGGTGTTGCCGCCGGGGTAGGGATAGCTGCCGGCGATCGAGCTGACGTTGAGGATCGCGCCGCGGCGTTCGATCAACGTCGGCAGCAACGCGTGCGTCAGCGTGACCAGCGCGGTGACGTTGGTGTCGATCATCTGCCGCCATTGCGCCAGGTCCGCGCGCTGCGCCGGCGCCGTGCCGAGCGCGAGGCCGGCGTTGTTGACCAGCGCGTCGATGGCGCGGAAGTCCGTCGGAATCGCGTCGAGCGCGGCATGCATCGCGGCGTCGTCGCGGACGTCGAACGCGGCGGTGTGCAGGCGCTCGCTGCCGTGCGCCTCGACCAGCGCCTGCAGGCGTTCGGCGCGGCGGCCGGTCGCGATCACGCGCCAGCCGCCGGCGAGGAAACGCGCGACGGTGGCCGCGCCGAAGCCCGACGTGCCGCCAGTGATGAGGATGGTGCGGGTCATCGCGGAATCTCCTGCGTCGCGCGTCCGCGCGGCGTCTCGTGGGTCATGCAAGCGTGGGCATCGCGGTGCCGGTCGCCGTGTGCCGCACACGCGGCGCGCGCACGGTTCCGGTTGCGGTCAATGCAGCGTCTGGTCCGCGCAGCACTTCTTGTACTTCTTCCCGCTGCCGCAGCTGCAGGGATCGTTGCGTCCCGGCACGTCCGCGCGACGCGCCGGCTCCGGCCGACGGTCGTGCAGCCGCTGCAGGTACATGGCGTGCAGCACGTCGGGCAGGTCGTAGGCCAGATCGAACCGCTCGTCGAGCGACAGCAGGCCTTCGGCGGCCAGTTCGGGATCGTCGAGCTGGGCGGTGTCGACGAGGGCCAGTCGCGTGATCGCACCCAGATCGTCGCCGATCGTCTCGTGCTCCTCCATCCACGCGGCCCATGCGTCCTCGTGCTGGGCCGCGGCGCGCAGGAAGCCGGCGGCCCAGGCCGCCGCGAACGGGAAGTCGGCCGGGATGTCGTCCAGCGCCTCGTCGTCGGCGCCCGGTGTGTCGTCGCCCTCAACCTCGGGCAACCCCAGCAGCGGCATCAGCGCTTCGCGATCGGTGCTGTCCTCGGGATCGTGGCGGATCCGGTGTTCGACCTCGACCGCCAGCCGCGCGATCAGCGCCTCGGCCTCGCGGGTCTGCCGCGCATCGCGCCGCGGCACGTCGCCCTCGCCCCAGACCAGCGGCAGCATCGTGTCCAGCGCCGCGTCGAGCGGGCCGACCGCGAGCGCCGACAGGAAACCATCGAGCATCTCCAGGTTGCCGAGGCCGGTCTCGGGATGCGTGCAGCGGTCGAGCAGCACGTCGAGCCGGTCGAGCTCGGCGTCGCTGAGCGGCGTCGTGGGGGAGGTCGTCATGGGCGGTCTCGAAGTGGCGTGACGGGAGCGGATGCCCGCATCGCACAGCGCCGCCGGCTTCGACCGGTGCAGGCCATGCGGCGGGCGGCAGGGGGCGACAGCTTAACCGCTGGGCCGCGGTCCCGGCCCGCGCGGACCGGCCCGCATTCCATCACCAGACGCCCGGCACCAGGCGCCGCGTGGTGCGCGCGTAGGCGGGATAGTCGACCGGAAACGCCTCCGACAGCGCGGCTTCCTCGATACGGATGCGCTGGCGCAGCGCGGCCCACAACGGCCAGGCGATCACCAGCGGCGCCAGCCCGCTGCCGAGCGCGCACAGGAAGCCTGCGACCGTGAGAAGCAGGCCGGTGTACGAGGGATGCCGCAGCCGGCGGTAGGGGCCGCTGCGGATCAGCCGATGGTCGGCGGCGATCGCGACATCGACGGTGAAGTGCTCGGCCAGCACACGGATCGACCACCAGCGGAACCCCATGCCGGTCAGCATCACCGCGCTGCCGAGCCAGCGCAGCACGGGATGCCAGTCGTCCGGGGCGCGCGCCGGCGGCCACAGCGACACGGCCGCGGCCAGCGCCACGCAGCCGCCGATCACCAGCACCAGGCGCGACAGGGTGCCCGCATCGCGGCTGCGGTCCGGCGCGCGCCGGCGCAGGCCGATCCACGCTTCGCTGAGGGCCCACAGGGCGGTCGAGGCGGTGAACACGATGACGTCGATCATGTCGGTTGCATCCGCGGCGGCAGGGCGACCACGGTCGCAGGCTCAGCGTGAGGCGCCGGTCGCCGATACGGGTTTGCGCGTGGCCTTGCGCGGCGGGGGCGCCTCCGCGTCCGGGGGGTCGGACGCGGCGTGCCGGCGGCGCCCGGTCGCGCCCTTGCCGGTGGTCCGGGCGCGGGTGGCGCGATGCTTCTGCAGCATGTCCTCCGCCAGCACCACGTCTTCCGACAGGATGCCCGCCGCCCGCGCGACCGCGATGCGCGCGGCCGCCTTGTTCTCGTCGGGATTGGCCTGCAGCAGTTCGCGGATCGCCTCGCGGACGGCGGCCTGCGCGTTGTGTTTGAGTTTCAGGTCGCTGCCCTGCTGGAACAGCACCAGCAGCGCGTCGACGACGGGTTTGACGAGGGCGGCTTCGATCACCATGGGAGGTCTCCGGTAGGACGCCAGTGTCCGGCCGGGGCATCGCGCGGGCTGCGACACCGCTGCGACGCGCCGCACGGAACGGGCAGGCTGAAACGCCTGGCGTTCTCGTCGGCGAACTCCCGGGCGGTGCGCCGGGATGGTGCGTGCGACCGATGAACAGGTGATGCGACGCGCCCGGGCCGACGCCGTGGATCCGGCGCGTCGAGCGCACGGCGCGGCAAGGCCGCCGGAACATCGCCGATTTCCTGCTCCGGCGCTGGCAGGCGCACGCGCGGCCCGCGGTCCTCATGACGACGCGTGCAGCGTGCCCGTTCTCACTCTGCGGGTGGGGCGGTGCTGCCCGGTAGACGGTGGACGTGCGGTCCTTGCCCCACCGATTGCGCCGGGACGAGCACGCGATGTCGAGCTGCGGAACGACAGCGGCAGCGGGCACTTTGCGAACGCCCGTCGCCCACACCAGCCTGCGCGGAGGCTCCCGCTGACGTGGGCGAGCGCCACGGCGCGCTCCGCCCTGCTTGGCCTCGGCGAGCTCGGTCGCGGTGCCGTAGGGCCCCATGCGCACGCGGTAGACCGTGCGGCCGTTGGCCTGGCCGGACTCGACGCGCGCGCTCAGGCCGAGCAGGGCGATCCGCGCCTTCAGCGCTTCGGCATCGCCGGAGCCGCTGAACGAGCCGGCCTGCAGCAGATAGCGGGCATCGCCTGTGGCGGCTGCGCCCGGCGTGGTCGACGCGGCGGCCGTCGTGCGCGGCGGCGTCGCTGGCGTTTCGGACAGCGGGCGCGGGCCGTCGGCCGGGGCGTCGCTGGCGAGATCCGCCGCGTCGGGATTGCGCGCCTGCAAGGCGGCCTGCTGCTGCTCGGCGCGCTGCTGGCGTTCGGCTTCGGCGCGGGCGCTGGCGGCGAGTTCGGCGTCGCTCATCGCGACTTCCTGCTCGGGCAGCATCGTGTAGAAATCGTAGTCGGTCGACGCGGCGGCCGGTGCCTGGCCGGCGGGGCGCGGCTGCGGTTCGGGCGTCGCCGCGGGCGCGTCCATGTCCGCTTCGTCCAGCGCGCCGGCCTGCGGCTGCGCATCGGGATTCGGCCGCGGACGGAAGAAACCGTCCTCGCTGTCGGGCTTGAGCAGCCGCGGCGCGGCCAGCACCACGACCAGCGCGATGACGATGCCGATGATCATCCACGCCCAGCCGGGGAGGCCGCCGGAACTGCCGCCGCTGCGGCGGGCCTGCGATTTACCGCGTCGTGCTGCCATTACATCGCCTCCGGGGCGTGGACGCCGAGCAGGGCCAGGCCGTTGGCAAGCACCTGGCGGACCGCCAGTGCCAGCGCCAGACGCGCATCGCGCACGTCGGCATCGTCGACCAGGAACTGGTGGTCGTTGTAGTAGGTCTGGAACGCCTGGGCCAGTTCCAGCAGATAGGTCGCGACCAGGTGCGGCTCGAGCTGGGCGCCGGCGACGGCGACGATCTCGGGCCAGCGCGACAGGTCGATCAGCACGTCGCGCATCGCGACGTCGTCCATGTCCAGCGGCTGCGCCATGCCGTTCTGCAGGTCGAACGCGAGGCCGCGCTCGGTCAGCTGGCGCAGCAGGCCGCAGATGCGCGCATGCGACAGCTGCACGTAGTAGACCGGGTTGTCGAGCGACTGGCTGCGCGCCAGGTCGATGTCGAACACCAGCTGCGAATCCGGCTTGCGCGCGACCAGGAACCAGCGCGTCGCATCGCGCCCGGCCTCGTCGATCAGGTCGCGCAGCGTGAGGTAGCTGCCGGCGCGCTTGGACAGCTTCACTTCCTCGCCGCCGCGCATCACCGTGACCATCTGGTGCAGCACGTACTCGGGATAACCGGCCGGGATGCCGGCATCGAGCGCCTGCAGGCCGGCGCGCACGCGGGCCAGCGAGCCGTGGTGGTCGGCGCCGAGCTCGGTGATCGCGCGCGCATAGCCGCGCTGCCACTTGCTGAGGTGATAGGCGACGTCGGGCACGAAGTAGGTGTAGGTGCCGTCGGACTTGCGCATCACGCGGTCCTTGTCATCACCGTAGTCGGTGCTGCGCAGCCACAGCGCGCCGCCTTCCTCGTAGGTGTGGCCGTGGGCGACGAGCTCGCGCACGGTTTCCTCCACCTTGCCGTCGGCGTACAGCGACGACTCGAGGAAATAGACGTCGAACGCCACGCCGAACGCGGCGAGGTCGCCGTTCTGTTCGCGGCGCAGCCACGCGACCGAGAAACGGCGGATCGCGTCGAGGTCGTCGGCATCGCCGGCGCCGGTGATCGTGTGGCCTTCGATGTCGACGACCGCGCCATCGAGATACGCGCGGGCGACATCGCCGATGTAATCGCCGCGATAGCCCGCTTCCGGCCAGCCGGCGTCGTCGGGCGTCAGGCCCTTCGCGCGCGCCTGCACCGACAGGGCGAGATTCTCGATCTGCACGCCGGCATCGTTGTAGTAGAACTCGCGTTTGACGTGCCAGCCGTTGGCATCGAGCACCCGCGCGATGCAGTCGCCGATCACCGCCGCGCGGCCGTGGCCGACATGCAGCGGACCGGTCGGGTTGGCCGACACGTACTCGACGCCCGCCGTGCGCGCGCCGCCGCTGGCATTGCGGCCGTAGCTGCGGCGACCAGCTGGCGTTGCCAGGCGGCCGGGGTCAGCCGGAAATTCAGGAAACCCGGGCCCGCGATCTCGATCGAGGCGATGTCGTCGTCGGCCGGGATCGCCGCGACCAGTGCCTGCGCCACCGCACGCGGATTGCTGCGCGCGCCGTTCTGGGTCGCGTGACGCGCCAGCAGCATCGCGGCATTGGTCGACGCGTCGCCATGGCTGCGGTCCTTCGGACGCTCGACGACGAAGTCGGGCGTGACAAAGTCGGCGGGCAGGATGCCCTGGTCGCGCAGGGCGGCAATCGCCTGCTCGATGCGGGGCTCGATCAGGGCGCGGAGCTGGGATTTCACGGGCGGATGGTGTCGCGATTCAACGGCCGGCCATTGTACGCGAGCGGACTGTACGGGACGCTGCGGGCCGCGGTGCGTGGCGGTCCGCAGCGGCATACCCTCGATCGCCGGGATACGGCCCCTGCCGCACGATCAGCGCGACGCGTGGCGGTTCGCGGGGACGTCACGCTGGCGCGCAGCGACGCCCGCTCAACGCGCTACACCCACCCGCGCGCCGCCAGCGAGACCGCCGCGCCGTCGCCGACGACGAAATGGTCGAGCAGGCGCACGTCGACCAGCGCCAGCGCCTGCTTGAGCTGCGCGGTCACCGCGCGGTCGGCGGCGCTGGGCTCGCGGCTGCCGCTGGGGTGGTTGTGACCGACGATCACCGCCGCGGCGTTGTGCGCCAGCGCGCGGCGGACGACTTCGCGCGCGTGCACCTCGGCGCCGTCGATGGTGCCGCGGAACAGCTCCTCGAAGCCGAGCGCGCGGTGGCGGGTATCGAGGAACAGCACGGCGAACACCTCGTGCGGGAACGCGCGCAGGCGCTGCGAGAAGTAGCGACCGGCGGCGGCCGGATCGGTCATCGCGTCGCCGCGCTGCAGATCCGAGGCCAGCACCCGGTTGCCGAGTTCCAGCGCGGCGGTCAGCGCGCAGGCGCGCGCGGGGCCGAGCCCGGGCAACGCCGCCAGGCCCTCGGGACCCCGGTCGAGCAGGGCGCGCAGTGGCCCGTGTGCCGCCAGCAGCTGGCGGGCCGTCGACACCGCGTCCTGGCCGCGCAGGCCCGAGCCGAGGAAGATCGCGAGCAGTTCCGCGTCTGACAGCGCCGCGGCGCCGCGGCCGAGCAGCTTCTCGCGGGGGCGTTCGTCGACCGGCCATTCGCGGATGTGCATGGCGCATTCCGGGGAATGCCGGCATCGCGGCGGCGCCGTCGCAGGGGAAGGGCGTCGCGCACGCCGGGATGCCGGCGGAAGCGTTCATTGCAGCGTCGTCGCGGCGCTCAAACAGCCGGGCCGGGGCGTGGCTTCGGGTAAGCTGGCGGCCGGATTGGCGGTAGGAATTTCCCCAGATGACGGCTCGCCCGACCCCGCTGCAGGGGCAGCGCCTCCTGTTGTGCGTCTGTGGCGGTATCGCCGCGTACAAGGCCGCCGACCTGGTGCGCCGGCTGCGCGACGCCGGCGCCGAGGTGCAGGTGGCGATGACCGACAGCGCGCAGCGCTTCGTGTCCACGGCGACGTTCCAGGCGGTCTCGGGTGCGGCGGTGCGCACGTCGCTGTGGGACGCGAACGCCGAGGCCGCGATGGGTCACATCGAGCTCGCGCGCTGGGCGACGCGCGTCGTCGTCGCGCCGGCGACCGCGAACACCCTGGCCAAGCTCGCGCACGGGTTCGCCGACAATCTCGTGACCACGCTGTGCCTGGCGACGACCGCGCCGCTGACCGTGTGTCCGGCGATGAACCACCGCATGTGGCTGCATCCGGCGACGCAGGCCAACATCGCGCTGCTGCGCGCGCGCGGTGCCCAGATCATCGGCCCCGACGACGGGCCGCTGGCCGAAGGCGAATCCGGTCCCGGCCGCCTGGCCGAGCCGGACGCGATCGTCGCGGCCCTGCCGGCATGACCGCAGCGCTCGCCGGCCGCCGCGTCGTCGTCAGCGCCGGGCCGACCTTCGAAGACCTCGATCCGGTCCGGTTTCTCGGCAACCGCAGCAGCGGCAAGATGGGGTTCGCGGTCGCCGCCGCGGCCGTCGCCGCCGGCGCCGAGGTCGTGCTGGTCGCCGGTCCGGTGGCGTTGGCGACGCCACCGGGCGTGCAGCGCGTCGACGTGCGTTCCGCCGCGCAGATGCATGCCGCGGTGTTCGCCGCCCTGCCGGCCGATGTCTACGTCGGCGCCGCCGCGATCGCCGACTTCACCCCGCAGCGCGTCGCCGCGCACAAGATCAAGAAAGTGCCGGGCGAGGACGGCCTGACCCTGCAGCTGGTGCGCACCGCCGACGTGCTCGCGGACGTCGCGCGCGCCGCGCACCGGCCGCGCCTGGTCGTCGGCTTCGCCGCCGAGACCGAGGACGTCGATGCCAACGCCCAGGCCAAGCGCCTCGCCAAGGGCGTCGACCTCATCGCCGCCAACCGGGTCGGCGCGCCCGGCGGCGGCTTCGAGTCCGACGACAACCTGCTCGCCGTGCACGGCGCCGCCGGCGTGCGCACGCTGGGGCCGGGGCCGAAGACCGCCGTCGCCGCCGACCTGATCGCGCTGATCGCCGAACACCTCGCTCCGGAGCTTCGCCCATGACCGCCCGCGCCCACGTGCTCGATGTCCGCGTCCTCGATGCCCGCTTCGGCCAGCAATGGCCCCTGCCGGCCTATGCGACCGAGGCCAGCGCCGGGCTCGACCTGCGCGCCGCGCTCGACGAGGCGCTGACCCTGCTGCCGGGCGACACCGCGCTGGTGCCGTCGGGTCTGGCGATCCATATCGGCGCGCCCGATCTGTGCGCGGTCGTGCTGCCGCGTTCGGGCCTGGGCCACAAGCACGGCATCGTGCTGGGCAACGGCACCGGCCTGATCGATGCCGATTACCAGGGTCCGCTGCTGATCAGCGTGTGGAACCGCGGCAAGGACGCCTTCACCGTCGAACCCGGCGACCGGATCGCGCAACTGGTCGTGTTGCCGGTCGTGCGTGCGACCCTGAATGTGGTGGATACTTTCGCCGACACGTCGCGCGGGGCCGGGGGGTTCGGCCATACCGGCGTCCGCTGACAGGGGAGCACACGATGAGCGACACCGAACCGCGCAAGACGCGCGCCCTGCTGGCGCAGCTGCGCCCGTTCGCCCCGCTGCTGGCCGCCGCGCTGGTGCTGCTGGCCGCGTGGCTGGCCTGGAGCGGCTGGCGGCAGATGCAGTACGAGCAGCGCGTGAGCAGCGCCCAGACCACGCGCGACGCCGCCGTGGCCTCGACCCGGCAACTGCTGGCCGGCGATCTCGCGCAACTGGACACGCGGCTCGCCTCCGCGCCGGTCCAGGCCGCGCTCGGCGCCGGCGACCTCGCGGCGGCCGCGCGTGCGCTCGGCACCGACTGGGCCCAGGCCGAAGCGGTGCAGGTGGTGCCGGCGGATCTGCGCACGCGCTACGCGGCGCTCGACGACGGCGGTTTCGGCGAGCTCGCCGCGCTGGAAGCGGCGCTGATCGAGAACGCGCCGGTGCTGCGGGTGGTGCAGCACGAAGGCGCCCCGCGCGTCGCGCTGGCGGCGCCCGCGCGCGCCGGTGAGACGCTGGCCGGCGTGGCCCTGGTGCGGCTGCCGCTGACGCGCGCGACCGCGGGCCTGGCGGGCGTCGACGTCGACGAGGCGATCTTCCTCGGCCTGCGCCAGAGCAACGTGACCCTGCTCGCGCGCGGCAACACCGAGCTGGTCAACGTCGCCGAACGCCTCGGCGCGCCGGTGCCGGGCACCGGCCTGCGCATCGTCGCCGCGGTGCCGTCGGTCGCGGCCGCGCCGCTTGGCCTCGGGGTCATGCCGCTGTTCGGTTTCGCGCTGCTGTTACTCGTGCTTGCGTACCTTGCGTGGCGGTTGCCCGCCCGCCTGCAACCGGCACGCGCCAGCGACGATGCCTCGCCGACGTTCGCCGAATCGCTGCAGGCGCCGGCCCCCGAAGACGGCGCACCCCCGCCGTTGCCGGTGGTGGCGGCCGCCGATCCCCCGAAGAAGAAGGTTTCGAACGTCATGCTCGATCGCGATATTTTCCGTGCCTACGACATCCGCGGCATCGTCGGCCAGACCCTCGATGCCGGCGTGGCCGAACTGATCGGCCAGTCGGTGGGCTCGCTGATGCGCGAGCAGGACCTGACCGACATCGTCGTCGGCCGCGACGGTCGCCTGTCCGGTCCGGACCTGAGCGCCGGCCTCATCGCCGGCCTGCGCAAGGCCGGCCGCAACGTCATCGACATCGGCATGGCGCCGACGCCGCTGATCTATTTCGGCGCCTACCACCTGCGTACCGGTTGCTGCATCTCGCTGACCGGCAGCCACAACCCGCCGGACTACAACGGCTTCAAGATCGTCGTCGGCGGCGAGACGCTGTCGGGCGACGCGATCATGGACCTGCATGCGCGCGTCGCCGACGACCGCCTGCACACCGCGCCGCAACCGGGCGGCCTGAGCGAACGCGACATCAGCGCCGACTACGTCGAGCGCATCGCCGGCGACATCCAGATCGCGCGGCCGCTGAAGATCGTCGTCGATGCCGGCAACGGTGTCGCCGGCGAGCTCGGGCCGCGCGTGCTCGAGGCGATCGGCGCCGAGGTCATCCCGCTGTTCTGCGAGATCGACGGCACCTTCCCGAACCACCATCCCGATCCCAGCGACGCGCACAACCTCGAAGACCTGATCCAGACCGTCGCGCGCTTCGACGCGGACCTCGGCATCGCCTTCGACGGCGACGGCGACCGCCTCGGCGTGGTCACCCGGGATGGCGAGAACATCTATCCCGACCGCCTGCTGATGCTGTTCGCGGCCGACGTGCTGGAGCGCAACCCCGGCGCGATGATCGTGTTCGACGTGAAGTGCACCGGGCGCCTGCCGGGCCACGTGCTGCGCCACGGCGGCAGCCCGCTGATGTGGAAGACGGGGCATTCGCTGATCAAGGCCAAGATGCGCGAGACCGGCGCCGAGCTGGCCGGCGAGATGAGCGGCCACTTCTTCTTCGCCGAGCGCTGGTACGGCTTCGACGACGGCATTTACGCCGCTGCGCGCCTGCTCGAGATCCTGGCCGTCGACGACGATCCGTCCGCGGTGCTGAAGGCGCTGCCGAACGGCATCTCGACGCCGGAGATCAAGGTCGACGCGCCCAATGGCGACCCGCACAGCTTCGTCGCTCGGGTGCAGGCCAATGCCGCGTTCGAGGGTGCGCGCCTGTCCGACATCGACGGCGTGCGCGCCGACTGGCCGGACGGCTGGGGCCTGGTGCGCGCATCCAACACCACGCCGGTGCTGGTGCTGCGCTTCGACGCCGATACGCGCGAGGCGCTGCAGCGCATCCAGGCGCTGTTCCGCGAGCAGCTGCTCGCCCTCGACCCGGCGCTCAAGCTGCCGTTCTGACGGCCGCCACGTGATGCGACCGACGCCGGCCCCGTGCCGGCGTCGTCGTGTCGGGGGCCGACGCACGCGATGTCCTGCGCGGGCAGCGCTCCAGTGCGCACGAGCGGCCGCGCGTCGCGACGAGCGCACCGACGTTTGCCGCGGCGCACACGATGGCGACGCGGCCGGGTGCGCGTGCACCGGCGGCGAACGCCCGGGCCCGCGCGGGCGGATTCCGACGCCACCGTCTGCGCTCTTCCGATACCGGCGCGTGCCGTGCCGCGCGACGCTGCGGGTCCCGTGCTCCGGAGTCCGCGCATGCGCCTGCACCTCGTCGTCCTGCTGCTGTGGTGCGCCGCCTGGAGCGGTGCGCTGCCCGTGTCCGCCCAGCCGGCCACGCCGCCACGGTTGATGCTGGCCTCGAGTGCGCACGATGCCATCGACGTGCCCGCCTACCTGGTCAGCGAGAAATACGACGGCGTGCGCGGGCGCTGGGATGGACGCGCGCTGTGGACCCGGGGCGGCCATCGCATCGACGTGCCGGCGGCCTTCGTCCGTGGCTGGCCGGCCACGCCACTGGATGGGGAACTGTGGCTCGCGCGCGGCCGCTTCGAGGCGGTCAGCGTGCTGTCGCGCACGCAGCGCGCCGACGATCCGCTGTGGCGAGAGGTGCGCTTCCTGGTGTTCGATCTACCGGGGCATGCAGGCCCGTTCGCCGAACGTGTCGATGCGATGCGGGCGCTGGTCGCGGACGCGCGCAACCCGTCGCTGCAGGTCGCGGCGCAGCGTCGCTTCGCCAGCCGCGAGCAGCTCGACGCGCATCTGCGCGAGGTCGTCGCCGCTGGCGGCGAAGGCTTGATGCTGCATCACCGCGACGCGCACTACCGCATCGGGCGCAGCGATGCGTTGCTGAAGTACAAACCGCACGACGATGCCGAGGCCCGCGTCGTCGGGCACACGCCGGGCAAGGGCAAGTACAGCGGCCTGCTCGGCGCACTGGTCGTCGAACAGCGCGACGGCCGTCGTTTCCGGCTCGGCAGCGGCTTCACCGACGCCCAGCGTGCGGCGCCACCGTCCATCGGCAGCTGGGTGACCTATCGCTACAACGGCCTGACCGCGACCGGCCTGCCACGGTTCGCGCGCTTCCTGCGCGTACGCGAGGACCTGCCGCCGGAGTGAGGCGCGGGCTGCGCCGCGCGCGGCGCGATGCGGTGTCGCGGCGTGACGCGATCCGAAGCTGCGACACGAGGCGCGCGCCGTCGTCCGGAGACGTCACGCAGGCCGGCGCGACCCTTCGGCGGGAACGCACACGTCGTCCGGGCTGCCGGCTGCCACCGACCGTCGCTGCGGCGACCCGCGCTGCCGCAACGCACGACCTCGCCGCGCGTGCCGGACTGCGAATCCGACCGCGCATGGCGAAGGGTCCGCGGGCACGACGGTCTCACGTATCTGGCACCGCCCGGCGCAAACGCAACGGGCCCGCCAGAGGGCGGGCCCGTGCGTCATGACAGGGCGACGCGCGTCGGCGTCAGGGCAGGCGGTCGTCGCGCTCGCGACGGTCCAGGTAGTCCTTCGCCCAGCGGTCGGTGACCTTGCCCGCCGCATCGCGTCCGCCGAGGCCGAAGGCCAGCGCGACCGCGATCGCGACGGCGCCCAGCACCAGGCCGAAGGCGAGGTTGACGATGTCGTCGGCGATGCCCATCGCGCGCAGCCCCATCGCCAGCACCAGGCCGATGATCGCCACGCGTGCGATGCGCGCCAGTCCCGGCGTGCCGTCCGGATTCGCGCGCTGGATCGCACGCGCCGCCAGATCCGCCAGCCAGTAGCCGACGACCAGGATCACCGCGCCGAGCAGGATGTCGCCGCCGAACGCGATGAACGTCGCCAGCAGATCGCGCACGCCGGTGAAGCCCAGGCGATGCGCGGCTTCCACGGTCGCGAACAGCAGGATGAAGAACAGCGCGACGCGGCCGACGAACGCGGCCAGGCCCGCGGGCCGCGGCGTCACGACCTGGGCGGGCGCGATCGGATCGGCACCGATCGGCAGACCGGGTTCGGGCGTGCCGGCAGCGGCGACCGGATCGGCGCTCGCGAGCCCGCTGTCGACCGGCGACACGGTGGCGGGGGCCGGCGTCGACGCGAACAGATGGCCCAGGCCGAGACGCGCGGGAATGCCGTCCACGCCGAGGTTCTCCAGCAGGCGCGTCAGCAGGCCCGCGACGAAGCGGCCGAGGAACCAGGCGACGATCAGGATCAGCGCCGCGGCCAGGATGTTCGGCACCGCGGTCAGGAACAGCCCCAGCATCTCGCTCGCCGGCGCGGAGATCGCACGGATCGCCAGCGCGTCCAGCGCCGCGATCAGCGTCGGTACGATGACGAGGATGAACACCAGCGTGCCGCCGAGCTGCGACAGCTTCACGCCTTCGGTCAGGTGCTCGCGGTTGCTGTAGCGGTCGACGCCCGACGCGGCCAGCAGGTTCGTCACCAGGCCCTGCAGCACCTTGGCGACCAGCCAGCCGACGAGGCCGATGACGATCGCGGCGAAGATGTTCGGCAGCGCGGCGGTGAATTGCGCGGTCATGTCCGACAGCGGCAGCATCAGGCCTTCGATGCGCAGCGCGCCGACGATCGCCGGCAGGAACAGCAGCAGCACCAGCCAGTAGACGACGTTGCCGAGCACGGCCGAGATCGGCTTGACGCCGGCCGAGGCCGACAGCTTCTCGTCCCAGTGGCCGGCGGCCATCAGGCGGTTGATGCCGGCGCGCAGCACGGTGGCGACGATCCAGGCGACCAGCGCGAGGATGCCGGCCAGCAGGATGCGCGGCAGATACAGCATCACCTCGGTGACCAGCGCGGAGAACGGCCCGTAGAGCCCGTCGAAGCGCAGGACGCTGAAGACGCCGATGAGGGTGATGATGAGGACGAACCAGAACCCGATCGACGCGCCGATCTTCGCGACATCCAGATGCGACGCGGTCTGGCTGTTGACGCGCTCGTTGACGCGCAGGCGGTGCAGGCCGTTGCGGATCGCGCCGCGGACGAACAGCGCGATGATCAGGCCGACGATCAGGATCGCGACGGCGCCGAGCACGCTGGGCAGGTAGGTGCCGAGGCTCATTTCGAGCTGTCGGCCCAGAGTGGTGGGTGGCATGGATCTCTCTCCTCGCAGGGGGTGCACGCGCAATGCGCGCCGGTTCGACGGTCAAGCGGCACCCGTTGCGGGCCCCGCGCGGTGGCGGCGACCGGACTGTCGCAGGCCGATCGCCAGGCACGCAGCACGGCGCCTGGCGGAGGTCGGAAAGGAGGTCTGCGATCGACGATGCCGCGGATCACGCAGCGGACATCGTGTCCGGTTCGCAGACATCGTGGCATGCGCGCACGTCGCGCCACGGTGAATGCAACCGCATCGCGTGCGTGTTCATCAGCCTGTCTGCGCGGCATTTTTTGCGTCTCCCGACGACTCGCGCGTAAATCACGTCTCGTGTGCGGCGACGCCATCCGGTCGATGCGTCGCGGCCGTCTCACACCGTCAGCAGGCGGGATCCTTCGCGAACGGATTGAGCCGGCGCACCCAGCTGCCGCCGCAGTCGATATCGACCGGTGCCGGTGCTTCGACCGGCGGCGGCGTGCGGGCCGCGATGCGCGCACGCTCGAACTCGGCGATCGCCGCGCGGATCTGCGGCATCGCCGCAAGCGCCGCGCGTTCGCCCTGCAGGATCGCGGCGTTGCGCTGTTCGAAACTGGCCGGCCCGATGTCGGCGACCTGCGGGCGGATGACGACATCGGCGCGGGCGAGTTCCTGGCGGCCGAGGTTCTGGCCCATGATCGCGATCGACTGGTTGACGATGCCGAGCATGCTGCCGGGCATCACGCCGCTGGCCTTGCTGGAGATGTCGACGGCGATGACGAGGTCGGCGCCGAGCTGGCGCGCCGCATCGACCGGCACCGGGCTGACCACGCCGCCGTCGACGTAGTGGCGATCGCCGATCTTCACCGGTTCGAACACACCGGGCACGCTGCTCGACGCGCGCACCGCCTGGCCGGTGTTGCCGCGCACGAACACCACGCGATCACCGGTCTCCAGCCGCGTCGCCACCGCCGCGAACGGAATGCGCATGCGGTCCAGCGTGCGGTTGTCGACTTCGCGGTTGACGTAGTCCTGCAGCGCGACGCCCTGCACCAGGCCCCCGGAGAACAGGCGCACGTCGCGGATGCTGGATTCGTCGAGCGCGACCGCGCGTTCCTGCATCCGGAAGGGATCCATGCCGCTGGCGTACAGCGCACCGACCACGCTGCCGGCGCTGGTGCCGGCCACGACATCGGCCTGGATGCCGTTGGCCTCGAGCATCTTGATGACGCCGATGTGCGCGAAGCCCTTCGCCGCGCCGCCGCCGAGCGCGAGCCCGATGCGCGCCGGGCGGACCGCGGGCGCGACCGGTGCCGGCGCGGTCGGCGTCGTCGCGACGGGCGCGGCCGGCTTCACCTCGCGCGACCCGCCGCACGCGGCGATGCCGACGACCAGGCAGGCGGCGAGCAGGGCGGTGCGTGCGGTACGGAGCGTCATGGCGATCCCGGTGGACGTGGCAGGCGGAACGAGGGAGCGAGGATACCCGCGGCCTGCCTGTCGGCGGCTGAAGTGCGCGTCGATCAAGGCAGGCCGGCGAGCCGCAGCAGCGCCGCCGTCGCCGCGCCGATCACGACGACGCCGAGGAACGGCACGCGCAGCGCCAGCGCGATGGCCGCGCCGACCAGCGCGCCGAGGCGGGCGTCGAGCATCAGCCCCTGGCCGCTGGCGACGGAGTTGAGCGCGGTCAGCGACGCCAGCAGACCGACCGTCACCGCCGCCGTGACGCGCAACATCCGCGGCCGCTCCAGCCACGCCGCCGGCACCAGATAGCCGACCAGCTTGATCGCGAACGCCGCCGCGCTCGCCAGCAGCAACCAGGCCCACAGCGTCATGGGCGCGCCGCCGTGTCGTCGGCATCGACCGGTGCACGGACCGGCGCCCACAGGCTCCAGCCCACCGCGACCAGTGCCGCGACGAGGATCGGCACGCCCGGCGGCGTCCACGGCACCGCGATCACCGTCGCCAGCGCGCATACCACGGCGATCGCAACCGGCTCGCGGCCACGCAGGCGCGGCCACAGCAGACCGAGGAAGGCCGCGACCGCAGCGCCGTCGAGACCCCACTGGCGCGGATCGCCGAGCGCGTCGCCGAGCAGCGCACCGAAGGCGGTGAACAGGTTCCACAGCGCGAACACGCCGAGCCCCGCGGTCCAGAAGCCACGCCGCTGTTCGCCGCTCTCGAACTGCCCGACCGCGGTCGCGGTGGACTCGTCGATCGTGACCTGCGCCGCGAGGAGCCGGCGCCAGCCGCGCGGCCGCAGCAGCCGGTTGATCTGCATGCCGTAGACCGCATTGCGCGCACCCAGCAGCGTGGCCGCGCCGAACGCCGCCGCGCCGCTGCCGCCGCCGCCGATCACGCCGATGAAGGCGAACTGCGAGCCACCGGTGAACATCAGCAGGCTCAGCGCCATCGTCTGCCAGACCGACAGGCCGGAGGCGACGCCGAGCGCGCCGAAGGAGATGCCGTAGAGCCCGGTCGCCACCGCGATCGACAGGCCGATGCGCGTCGCCGGCGTCAGCGCAGGCATGCCGCGTCGCCCGTCAGCGCGCCGCCGCGCCGAAGCGCGTGCCGAAGAAATCGCCGTCGTTCCAGCGCGGCGCCGTCGCCGCATCGCCGACGAGGCGGGTGATGCGCGCGCTGACGTCGGCCATCCGCGCCGCGTCGCCGTACTGGATCGGCAGGTCGACCTGGTCGCAGGGCTGGTGGTAGCAGTTGCGCAGGAACCAGGTCGCCGCGAGCTTCGGGTTCTGGCTGGCGTTGGCGCCAGTCGTGCCCGCATCGAGGTAGACCGCGGGAATGCCGGCGCGCACGAAGGCGTACTGGTCGCTGCGCACGAACGCGACCTCCTCGGGGAAAAGATCGGGCGACACGTCGACGCCGGCCGCGGACGCCGCCTGCGCGACCGCCGCCTGCAGCGTCGAGTGCTCGCTGCCAATGGCGACGATGTCGCGCGTCGGTGCGGTCAGGATCGGCATGTCGATGTTGAGGTTGGCGACCAGCGTGCCGGCGCCTGCGGGGGGATGCGTCGCCAGCCATTCCGCGCCGAGCAGGCCCTGCTCCTCGGCGGTCAGCGCGGCGAACAGCGTGCTGCGTGCGGGCGCGGCGTCGCCACTGGCCAGCATGTGCGCCGCTTCGGTCAGGATCGCGACGCCGAGCGCGTTGTCGAGCGCGCCGTTGTAGATCGCATCGCCATCGACCGGCGCGCCGGTGCCGATGTGGTCGAGGTGCGCGGTGTGCACGATCGACTCGCCGGCGCGCGCGGGATCGCGTCCGCGCAGCAGGCCGACGACGTTGCGCGACTCCAGCGTGTCGATGCGGCTGCGGCCGGCGAGCGTCAGCGTGCCCGGCAGCACGAACGGCCGCAGCGTGCCGGCGCGGGCGGCCTCGAACAGCTGCGCCGCGGTCTGCGGGCCATCGGCGAACACCAGGTCCGCGGCGGTCGCGCCGACGCGCGCCATCGCCTGCAGCTGCGCCGGCGCATCGACCGGCTGGCCGTCGTCGCCGCGCAGGCGCATCGCGGGCCGGCCCGACTGCGCGACCGTGCGCGCCCAGGGCTGGCCGGCTTCGTCGTCCACCGTATTGACCAGCACCAGCGCGACCGCACCGCGCGCGACCAGCTGTTCGATCTTGGTCCGCAGGCTGCCGTGGTAGGCGCGCGGATGGTCGCCGAAACCTTGCGGCGCGCCGCCGAACACCACCGCGATCCGGCCCTGCAGGTCGACGCCCTCGAAGTCGTCGTGTTGCAGTTCCGGTGCGTGGATCGCCTGGCCGACGAAGACGGCTTCAGCGGTGACGCGCGCGTCGGCTGCGTTGAAGTTCGGCAACGGCAGGAACTGGTCGCCGACGCGCAGGTCGATGGTGCGGCCGTTGCGCGCGACCGTCAGCACCGCGCCCGCCTGCTCGGCGACCGCGCGTACCAGCGGCACGCGCTGGAACCAGCTGCCGTCGTCGCCGGCCGGTTCCAGGCCGATCGCCGCGAAGCGTTGCGCGACATGGTCGGCGGCGAGATCGAAGCCCGGCGTGCCGGTTTCGCGTCCGGCCAGCGCGTCGTCCGCCAGCGCCCGCACGTCGGCCTCGATGCGTTGGCCGGCCGGGGTCTCGTTCGGCACCGGCGGCGTCGGCGGCATCGGTGCGCCCGGCGCGGTCGCGGCCTCGGTGGCCGCGGCCTGCGCAGCGGGGGTCGACGCATCCGGCTCGCCCCCGCAGGCGACGAGCAGCGACAGCGAGCAGGCGAGCGGCAGGAGGCGGTGCATGGTCGGATCCGGTGCGGGGCGCGGGCGACGTTAGCACGCGCGCGGCGCGGTCCGGCGAGCGTCTCGACGCCTGCGCCATGCCTTGCGCTAAGGTGCCGCGATGTTCGAACTCGACCAGGTCACCCGCCGCTACGGCGCCCACGTCGCCCTCGACCGCGTGGACCTGACGATCGCCGCCGGGCGCACGACCGCACTGATCGGCCCGAGCGGCGCGGGCAAGTCGACGGTGCTGCGGATGCTGATCGGCCTGGAGTGGCCGGACGCCGGCAGCGTGCGCTTCCATGGCGCGCCGCTGCGGCGCGCCACGCTGCTCGCGCAGCGGCGGCGCATCGGCTACGTGATCCAGGAAGGCGGCCTGTTCCCGCATCTCGATGCGACCGGCAACATCGCCCTGCTCGCGCGCACGCTCGGCTGGCCGCGGGTGCGCATCGATGCCCGCATCGCCGAGCTCGCGGCGCTGTGCCAGCTGCCGGACGATGCGCTGCGGCGGTATCCGGCCGAACTGTCCGGCGGCCAGCGCCAGCGCGTCGGCCTGATCCGCGCGCTGATGCTCGATCCCGACGTGCTGCTGCTCGACGAACCGCTGGGCGCACTCGACCCGATCGTCCGCCACGACCTGCAGACCCAGATGCGCGCGCTGTTCGCCGCGCTCGGCAAGACCGTCGTGCTGGTGACCCACGATGTCGCCGAGGCCGCGTATCTCGCCGACACCGTCGTGCTGCTGCGCGACGGACGCGTGGTCCAGCAGGGCCGTGCGCGGCAGCTGCTCGATGCACCGGCGGACGAATTCGTGCGCGACTTCATGACCGCGCAGCGCAGTCTCGAGGCCGTCGCGTGAGCGGCTGGCGCGGCTGGCTGCTGGCCTGCGTGCTGCTCGGCGTCGGCGCCGACGCGCGTGCCGCGGAGACCGCGACGGTCGGGTCGAAGAATTTCACCGAGGCGGTCATCCTCGGCGAGATCGCCCTGCTCGCCGGCCGCGACGCCGGCGTCGCGGTGACCCATCGGCGCCAGCTCGGCGGCACCCGCATCCTCTGGCGCGCGCTGCTCGAAGGCGACATCGACGCCTACGCCGAATACACGGGCACACTCGCCGACGAGCTGCTCGGCATGCCCGGCGCGGAGCGCGCGGCGCTCGACGCCGCACTGGCCGAGCGCGGGCTGGCGATGACGGCGCCGCTGGGGTTCGACAACAGCTATGCGATCGGCATGCGACGCGCGCGCGCGGCCGCGCTGGGCATCGCCACGCTGTCGGACCTGCGCGCGCATCCGCAGCTCGCGATCGGCCTCAGCAACGAGTTCATGTCGCGCGCCGACGGCTGGCCCGGCCTGCGCCGGGCCTACGCGCTGCCGCAGCGGCCCGACGGGCTGGACCACGATCTCGCGTACCGCGCGCTGGCCGACGGCGCGATCGACGCGACCGATCTCTACGGCACCGATGCCGAGATCCCGTACTACGACCTCGTCGTGCTCGACGACGACCGCGACTACTTTCCCACGTACGCGGCGGTGTTCCTCTACCGCGCGGAGCTCGCCGATACCGCACCCGCGTGGCTCGCCGCGCTGCAGGGCCTGGAAGGCCGCATCGACGCGGCGACGATGCAGCGGCTCAACGCGCAGGTGAAGCTCGAACGCGACAGCGAGGCCGTCGTCGCCGCGCACTGGTTGCAGGTCGAGGCGCCGGCAGCGACCGGCCGCGCCGCGCGCATCTGGCAGCGCACGCGCGAGCATCTGTCGCTGGTCGGCATCTCGCTCGGGCTGGCCCTGCTGGTCGCGCTGCCGCTGGGCATCGTCGCCGCGCGCCGGCCGCGGCTGGGCCAGGGCGTGCTGACCCTGACCGGCCTGCTGCAGACCCTGCCGTCGCTGGCGGTCTTCGTCTTCATGATCCCGGTGTTCGGCATCGGTGCCTGGCCGGCGATCGCCGCGCTGTTCCTCTACAGCCTGCTGCCGATCGTGCGCAATACGCATGCGGGCCTGACCGGTATTCCACGCGACCTGCGCGAGACGGCATCGGCGATCGGCCTGCCGCCGGCGACGCGGCTGTGGAGGGTGGAACTGCCGCTGGCGCTGGGCATGATCCTCGCCGGCATCAAGACCGCGGCGGTCATCAACGTCGGCACCGCGACGCTGGGCGCGCTGATCGGCGCGGGTGGCTACGGCCAGCCGATCCTGACCGGCATCCGCCTCGACGACCTCGGTCTGATCCTGGAAGGCGCGGTGCCGGCCGCGGTGCTCGCGCTGCTGGTGCAGGGCGCGTTCGAAGGCGTCGAGCGCGCGCTGACGCCGCGCGGCCTGCGGCTCGCGGCGCGCCGCTGAGCGGCGCTAGAACCCCGCGCTGCCGCTGCGGAAGGCTTCGTAGAGCGTCCAGCACGTCGCGCCGCCGCCGAGCGCGATCCACGCGAGATTGAACGCGGTGAACCGGCGATTGGACGTCGCGAGCGGATCGCCGCTCGCGGCATTCGCCGCGATCTGCAACCGCACCAGGCAGGCGGCGCTGAAGGGCAACACCAGCAAGCCCAGCCATTCCAGCCACAGCCACCGGTTGGGCAGGTGGAACACCAGCCACGGCCACGCGATCGCGCTGCCGTAGTTCAGCACTTCGAGCGCGACGTACACGGTGGCGAGCGTCATCGGCCACCAGCGCCGCGGCAGGCCCACCGCGCGCAGGCGGCCGTCGATGCGCCGCGCCAGTGCATGCACGAAGAAGACCGCGAACACCGCGCGCGCGACCGGCCAGATCGTCTCCTCGCGACCGACGCGCGCGCGCGACCAGTGCATGTAGAACCAGTACAGCGGATACAGCCCGAAGGTCACGAGATAGAGCACCACCAGCTTGGCCGGCGACACGACGAAGAACGGCGCCGCGTCGTCGGACGTCGGCACGCGCACGGGTGCCGACGGCGGCGCGTAGGGATTGCTCATGCGGAACGGCCCGGTGCGGGGCGTGCAGCGCGTCGCGGCCGTGCGACAGGACGCGCGCGGGGCAACGCCGCGTCGGTGCGATGGGTGCAGGCGGTCACCGGACGGGCCATGGAAGATTCCGCTGGAAGGACGCGCGATCGTACCGAATGCCCCGCAACGGTCCGTTGCGAAGCGCGCACCGATCGAACGTCGTGCAGTGCGTGACGACCGACGTGCGCCTGCCGGCATACACACCGGTCGCGGTGGCCGGCCGCGGACGACAGGCCCGATCCGCCGCCGGCCGGACGCCTACGCCTTGCGACCTCAGTCGCGCCGCGCGTCCGGTGCCTCGTCCTGCGACGTGCCGTCGTCGACCCGGCGGCGCGGAAATTCCAGCACCACGCCGCGTGCGTCCTGCGGCCGGTCCCACAGCACCGGCACGCGCGTCGGCGCCGGCGGCTCGAAGGTGTCCCGCGCCTCGAGTGCGGCCCGCTCGGCTTCTTCTTCCTCGAGTTCCCAGCTGTAGCGGCGACGCGGCGGGATCGGATCGGCGGCGCGGAACCAGAACGCGGCCAGCACGCCGCCGAGTGCGCCGCCCATGTGCGACTGCCACGACACGCCGGGTTCCTGCGGCAGGATCGTCAGCAGCATGCCGCCGTAGAACAGGAACGCGATCATGCCGGCCGCGATCGACGGCCGGTCGCGCCGCAGCAGGCCGAGCACGAACACCAGGAACATCAGGCCGTGGGTGACGCCGCTGGCGCCGAGGTGATGCGAGCCGGGCGTGCCGAGCAGCCACGCGCCCAGGCCCGACCCCAGCCACATCAGCGGCAGCCCGCGCAGCGTGGCGCGCGGATACACCGCCAGCGCCAGCGAGCCGAGCAGCAGCAGGGCGCTGGCATTCGCGATCAGATGCTCGGGCGAGCCGTGCAGCAGCGGCGCGGTCAGCAGGCCGAGCAGACCGGCCCAGTCGCCCGGCTGCACCGCGAGGAAGCGCCAGTCGATCGCGCCCTGCACGCCGAACGCGATGCACAGCAGCAGCACGAACGCGACGCTCGCTTTCAGGGCATTGGAGAGCCGGCGCTTGTCGTGCTGGCGTTGGGCCTCGGTATCGGGCGCGTCGTCGGGGCTGTCGAGATGCATGTCCCCAGCATGGCGACGGTTGCCGCCGTTGCAAGATCGACGTGACGGGGATCGCGGTTTCATCCTCCGTTCCGGATCGGACGCGCTGCGCGGGGTACCGTGCCCGGCTGGATTCGACACGGGTGCGCGCCACGGTGGATGCCTGGCAGGTCACATTGCTGGCGATGTTCGTCCTGCTGGCGGTGTCGCTGGCGGCACTGACGTGGCTGGTGCTGCGCGAGCAGCGCATCCGCGAACGCGCCGGCCTGCGCGAATGGGCCGTGGGCCTGGCGCTGCAGACCACGGCCTGGCCGCTGTTCGCGGTGCCGTCGACGGTCCTGCAGGGCACCGTGCAGGCCATCGCCTGCGCACTGCTGGTGGCCGGGTACGCGGCGATGCTGCGCGCCCTGCTGCGCAGCCTGCCGCGCGTGCCGGCGCGCACCACGCTGTCGTGGTCGGTGGTGTACCTGCCGGCGGTGCTGCTGTTGCTGGTGCTGCTGTGGCCGGGTCAAGACGCCGCGCAACGGATCACGCTGTTCTGGATCGCGGCGCTGGCGACCGTGCTGCTGGCCGTGCGCGCCCCGCTGCGCCGGCGCGGCCGCCGCCCGTGGCCGGAACGCGCGCTGGTGCTGCTGTTCGTCGGCGCCGCGCTGGTCTGCGTCTACCGGCTGGCCGAGCAGGGCTGGCAGCCGCAGTCCGGGCCCGCGTTCGACGCCGGCATCACCCCCGCGCAGCAGATCGCCCTGGCGTACTTCCTGGTCGCGCCGGTGTTCGCCACGTTCGCCTTCCTGCTGCTGCAGCTCGAACGCCAGCAGCGCTGGCTCGAAGGACTGGCCGCCGAGGACGCGCTGACCGGCGTGCACAACCGCCGCGCGTTCTTCGAGCTCGCACAGCGCCGGCTGGCGCGGGCGCCCGACGCCGGCATGGCCGCCCTGTTGATGATCGACGTCGACGGTTTCAAGGCGGTCAACGACGCGCACGGCCACGCCGCCGGCGACCAGGTGCTGGCGATGGTGGCGACGCGCCTGCGCGCCGCCATCCAGGACGGCGAACTCGTCGGACGCTTCGGCGGCGACGAGTTCTGCATGCTGCTGACCGGTGGCGGCGTCGGCGACGCGGCAGTGCGCGCCGAGCGCCTGCGCACGCAGGTCGCGCACTATCCGCTGGACGTCGCCGGCCGCGCGGTCACGGTCACGCTGTCGATCGGCATCGTCCACGCCCGCGAGGGCCGCACGCCCGATCTCGACGCGCTGCTGGCGATGGCCGACCGGCGCCTGTACCTGGCCAAGCGCGCGGGCCGCAACCGCGTGATCGATCGCGACGTCGAAGTCGCGATGCCGGCCACGTCCTGACGTCGCGCGTCAGGCACCGGGCAGGGGTTTGGGCGGCCGCGCCAGGCTCAGCGCCACCGTCACCGCCAGGATCACCGCCACCACGCCCAGCGACCACAGCACCGGGATCTTGTAGACATCGATCAGCAGCATCTTGGCGCCGATGAAGACCAGCACCACGGCCAGGCCGTAGGGCAGCAGGTGGAAGCGGTCGGCCATGCCGGCGAGCATGAAGAACATCGCGCGCAGGCCCAGCACCGCAAAGACGTTGGAGGTCAGCACGATGAAGGGATCGGTGGTGATCGCGAAGATCGCCGGGATGCTGTCGACCGCGAAGATCACGTCGATCACGCCGATCAGCACCAGCACCACGAACAGAGGCGTGTAGGCCCAGGCACCGCCTTCGCGCACGCGCAGCGCATCGCCGCGGTAGCCGTCGGTGAGCCGCAGATGCCCGCGCATCCAGCGCAGCACCACGTTGTTCTCCAGATCCGGTTCCTTGCCGGCGGCGAACCACATCTTGAAGCCGGTCAGCAGCAGGAACGCGCCGAACACGTACAGCAGCCAGTGGAACTGGGCCAGCAGCGCCGCGCCGACGAAGATCAGGATCGCGCGCAGCACCAGCGCCAGCAGGATGCCGATGATCAGCACGCGCTGGCGCTGCTCTTCGGGCACGCCGAAGAAGGTGAAGAGCAGCAGGAAGACGAAGATGTTGTCGACCGCGAGCGACTTCTCGACCAGATAGCCGGTCAGGAATTCCAGGCCCACGCGGTTGGCGAGTGCAGCGCCCGCGGTTTCGTGCAGGTACCACCACAGGCCAGCGTTGAACAGCAGCGCCAGGGCCACCCAGCCCAGGCTCCACCACAGCGCTTCCTTGAACGTGACCTTGTGCGCGCCGCCGTGGCGCATCAGCACCAGGTCGACGAGCAGCGCGATCACCACCAGGCCGCCGAAGCCGGCCCATAACCAGACATTGCCAATCGTTTCCATCGAGATTCCCGAGCGTGTGGAGGAGGTCCGCAGGGCGCGGACATCGTCGGGAACCGGGAACCGGAATCCGGGGACGTGCCTTCGCCATTGCGGCGAAGGTCTTGCTCACAGCCCGCTTGGACTGCCGTGCGACCGGAGCATCGCTGCTCGAAATGACGGCCTGCACGCTGGGAGCTACTCCCCTTCGGGGGCGGATTGTGCGCAGGACGCGCGGCACAATCAAGCGGGCGGGTAAAATGCCGCGATGAACACACCTGTCCCGACCGTACACCTGAAGAACGCTTGGCGTTCCAGCCATCCGTGGATCTTCCAGCGCCTCGTCGAAAAGCCGGCGCAGCGCCCCAAGCCGGGCAGCATCGTCGATGTCGTCGGCGTCGAGGGCGAGTGGATCGGCCGCGGCTTCTACAACGGCCATTCACGCATCGCCGTGCGCATCCTCGAAACGCATCCCGACGTGCCGGTCGATGCCGGCTGGTTCTCGCGCAAGATCGCCGAGGCCGTGTCGCTGCGTCGCGAGGTGCTGAAGCTCGACGAAGTCTCCAATGCCTGGCGCGTCGTGCACAGCGAAGGCGACGGCCTGTCGGGCCTCGTGGTCGATCGTTACGGCGATCTGCTGGTCGTCGAATTCTTCAGCGCCGGCATGTTCCGCCATCGCGAATGGATCTACGAAGCGCTGACCGAACAGTTCCCCGGCTGCCGCTTCCACAGCTTCGCCGACGAACACGTGCAGAAGCAGGAAAGCTTCGACTACCGCGGCAGCGTGCCCGCCGATCCGGCGATCATCACCGAGTACGGCGTGCGTTTCCGCGCCGATCCCGCCGGCGCGCACAAGACCGGTTTCTTCGCGGACCAGCGTGAGAACCGCGAGTGGCTCAGTCGCCAGGTCGAGGGCAAACGGGTGCTCGACCTGTGCTGCAACACCGGCGGCTTCGGTGTTTACGCGGCGGTGCGCGGCGCCAGCGAAGTCGTCGGCATCGACATCGACGAGGACGTCATCGAGATCGCCAAGGGCAACGCGAAGCTCAACGATGCGCGCATCAAGTTCGTGCAGGCCGACATCTTCCCGTGGCTGCGCGATGCATCGAACGCGGGCGATGCCTTTGATGTCGTCGTGCTCGACCCGGCCAAGATGACCCGCGACCGCGAGCAGGTGATTCCGGCGCTGAAGAAGTACCTCGACATGAACAAGCTCGCGCTCGGCGTGGTCAAGCCCGGCGGCCTGCTGGCGACGTTCTCGTGCACGGGCCTGGTCAGCGAGGAACAGTTCCTCGACATGCTGCGGCGCGCGGCGTTCTACGCCAACCGCACGATCCAGATCCTCAAGGTCTCGGGCGCGGGCGCGGATCATCCGTTCATGGCGCACGTGCAGGAATCGCGGTATCTGAAGGCGGTCTTCTGCCGCGTGGTCGACTGATGCGGCACCCCGGGGGCGCGGCGCGCCTGCCCGCATTCCCGGCCCGGGGACGCGCGATCGGGTCGCGTTGCGAATGTTCCATCGCGCGCAAGCGCGCTTCCACGGGGGCATGACCCGGCGGTTGCAGCCCGGCGCGCGCCGGGCGCTGTGGGGCATCGCGGCGTTGCTGCTGGTCGCGTTGGCGGCCACGTTCCTGTTCGAGTTCGGCGAGCGCGACGACGCGCCCCGCGCGCCGGTGGCGACGCCGTTCGGCCAACCCGCACGCGTCGACCTGCTGGCCGGTGACGGCGTCCGCGGCACCCGCGATGGCGATGCGCGGCAGGCGCGCTTCGACGATCCCTTCGGCCGGGTCGTCGGCGACCACGGCGTGCTGCACATCGCCGATGCCGGCGACAGCAACCGCATCCGCAGCCTGCATCCCGACGGGCGCGTCACGACGCTGGCCGGCGGCGTCGAGGGGTTCGCCGACGGGTCGGGCAGCGCGGCGCGGTTCCACACGCCGTCGGGCCTGGCGATCGATGTCGCCGGCAACCTCTACGTCGCCGACACCGGCAACCACGCGATCCGCAAGGTCACGCCGCAGGGCGAGGTGACGACGCTCGCCGGCACCGGCGAACCCGGCTTCGTCGACGGGCCGGCCGCGCAGGCGCGCTTCCGTGCGCCGGTCGGCATCGCCGTCGATGCGGCCGGCCAGGTGTTCGTCGCCGATACCGACAACGACCGCATCCGCGTGATCCGCGACGGCCGCGTCTCGACCCTGGCCGGCGGCGACGGCCCCGGTTTTCTCGACGGCGCCGGTGCGGACGCACGCTTCGACACGCCGACCGGGCTCGCGCTCGATCCCGCGGGCCGCCTGTGGATCGCCGATACCGGCAATCACGCCTTGCGGTCCGTCGACGCCGCCGGCGTGCGCACACGGGTGCCGCGACCGGCGGATCCGGACGATGCGCCGCGCGCGCCGCTGTCGCTGGCCGTTGCCCACGACGGCGTGCTGTTCGTCGGCGAGCTCGCCAGCGGCCGTGTGCTGCAGATCGCGGCCGACGGCCGCGTGCACGTGCTGACCGGGCGCGACATGGCCCAGCGGCTGGCGCGCGTCGCCGGGCTGGCACGCGACGCGCGCGGCCGCCTGCACGTCGCCGACGCCGCCGCATCCCGCGTGCATCGCATTGTCGAAGTGCCGCGCGCCGGGGCGAAGCAGGCCCTGCGCAACGCCGTCGTCGGCCCGGCACCCGACGCGCCGCTGCCACAGACGCAGGGGCGCTGGCCGCTGGCGCCGCAGACCGGCTGGCACGAGGTCGTCGGCACGATGGGCGAGGTGCGCGGCAACTTCAGCGGCGAAAGTCGCAGCCATCTGCACGACGGTTTCGACATCCGCGCCGATGTCGGCACGCCGGTGCTCGCGATCGCCGACGCCAAGGTGGCGAGCCCGCTGGCCGCGAGCCGTTTCGGCGACCAAGCGGAACACGTCGCCATCGACCGGCTGACCTACATGCACATCCGCGTCGGCCGCGATGCGCAGGGGCGCGCGCTGGATCCGCGTTTCCGCCAGCTGCGCGATGCGGACGGCCGGCTGTCGCGGATCCGGATCTCGCGCGGCACCCGCATCGCCGCGGGCGAGCCGCTCGGCACGATCAATCCGCAGGCCCACGTGCACCTGATCGTCGGCCCGGGCGGCTACCAGCGCAACGCGGTCGGGCTCGGATTCGCGGGCTATGTCGACACGGTCGCGCCACGCATCGATGCGATCGAGCTGCGCGACGCGCACGACGTGCCGCTGACCGTGCGCGAGGCCGGCCGTGTCGTCGTGCCGCGCGACCGCGGCGGCCTGCAGATCGTCGTCGAGGCCTGGGACCAGGTCGACGGCAATCTCGCCCGGCGCCGGCTCGGTCTGCACGCGCTGGGCTACCAGCTGCTACACGCCGACGGCACGCCGGCGCCGGGCTTCGACGCGCCGCGGATGACCCTCGTGTTCGACCGCATGCCGCCGCACCGCGAGGCGGTGCGCGTCGCCTACGCCGGCGACAGCGGCATCACCGTCCACGGCGCCGCGCGCACGCGCTTCCTCTACGTCGTCACCAACACCGTCCGCGACGGCCGGCTCGAACCCGGGCTGTGGACCCCCGATACGCTGCCCGCCGGCGATTACCGGGTGCGCATCACCGCGCGCGATGCCAGCGGCAACGCGGCGCTCGCGAACCGCGATCTGCCGATCACGCTGCAATAGCGGCGCCGGCTGCGCCCGATCGCGGATGGCGTGCGATGCGCGCGCAAGCCGCGCTCCTGTACCCGCGTCCGTGGGTGATCGCCGTATCGGCGACCCGCGTCGACCACGCTGCGTCAGCGACGCGCCGGTTCGTCGTCGGTCAGCGGATAACCGGCGAAGGATTTGACTTCGTCCATCAGGAAGTGGGAGACGATCTTCTCCACGCCATAGTCGCCGCTGAGCAGTTCGCGTGCGATGTCCTTCCAGTGGTGCACGTCGCGCACCATGACCCGCAGCATGTAGTCGTAGGCACCGGAGACGCGGCTCGCTTCCACGACTTCCGGCAACGCGAGGATGCAGCGATCGAACGCGGTGAACGCGTCGAGCGCGTGCTTCTGGAAACTGATCTGCGCCATGACGACGGTCACCGAGCGGATGCGGTCGACGGCGACGTGCGCGCGGTAGCTGCGGATCAGGCCGCGCTGCTCCAGCGCCCGCACCCGGGCGAGGCAGGCACTGGGCGACAGCGCGACCCGCGCGGCGAGGCCGTGGTTGGTGATCCGTGCATCCTGCTGCAGCACGTCGAGGATCTTGAGGTCGGTACGGTCGGGCGGACGGACGGACATGGCGCGCTCCTGAGCGTGGCGGGCGGCGACCGGCGGCGCGGCCGGCGGTACAACGTATCGAATTTCCGGGCCGCCGACGCAGATCCTGCGTAATTCGCTACGAGATTCCGTGGCATGTGCGGCGAATGGCAGTCATAAATCATTTTAAATCAATAGTTTGATGAAACGTTGGACCCCGTGGATTCTGCTGGACGTGGTGGCGCCCGTCTTCTATTACTCGATCGACAGCGCCGCGGCGCGGGAAGGGAGAGCCCGACGCCGCACCGGCCTGCACCGCCTCCAGCCACTGCCATCCGGGGATCGCCATGCAACCGCTCACCACCGCACGACTGGCCCACGCCATCCGCCTCGCCTGCCTGTGCCTGCCGCTGGCCGCAGCGCCCGCGTTCGCCCAGCAGGCGCCCGCAGACGCCGATGCGACGCCGACCGAACTCGAGACCATCGTCGTCACCGCTGGCAAGACCAACGAATCGGTGCGGGAGATCGCGGGCTCGGTCTCGGCCGTCACCGGTCAGCAACTCGAGGATCTGGGTGCGCAGTCGCTGGCCGATTACATCCAGCGCACGCCGGGCGTGGTGTTCAACAGTTATCAGCCGGGCGTCTCGCATGTGGTCATGCGCGGCATCGCGACCAGCTCGGGCAACGTGCAGGGCCAGACGACGACCGGCTATTTCCTCAACGAAGTGCCGCTGACCGAACCGGGTTTCAGCATCGTCATCCCCGACATCGACGCCTTCGACATCAACCGCGTCGAAGTGCTGCGCGGGCCGCAGGGCACGCTGTTCGGTTCGGCCTCGATGGGCGGCGCGATCAACTACGTCGCGAATGTCGCCGACCCAACCGGCTTCGACGCGGCCGTCGAAGCCACCGCCAGCCAGACCCGCAACGCCGACATCGGCTTCGGCGGCAAGGCGATGGTCAACCTGCCGATCGCCGACGACATCCTCGCCGTGCGCGCCGTCGCGCAGTACCGCGACGATCCCGGTTATCTCGACAACATCGGCATCGGCCGCGAAGGCAGCAATGACAGCCGCACCGCGGGCGGCCGCCTGTCGGTGACGCTGACGCCGTCGGAGGCGACCACGCTGAGCTGGTTGAGCCTGTGGCAGAACACCGATGCCGACGACAACAGCTACCGCATCGCCGGGCTCGGCGAGTTCGAACGCGACACGGCGATTCCCGAATTCACCGACACGAAAGTCGCCGTGCACAGCCTGCGGCTCGATCAGGATGTGGGCTTCGCCACGCTGACCGCGCTGCTGTCGCAGCAGCACAAGCAGCAGGACTGGCAGTTCGATTTCACCCCGATCCGCGGCGCCTACAACGCCGATCTCGACCTCGATCTCGACACGCCGCTGTTCATTGCGTCCGGCGGCGAAAGCACCGGCCGCAGCCTCGAACTGCGTCTGGCCTCGCCTCGTGACCAGCGCCTGGAGTGGCTGGTCGGCGGCATGGCGTTCCAGACCGACAAGGATCTCTACGAAACCATCGGCGCCGCCGGCGCTGCAGGTGCGTTCGATCGCTCGTCGCTGTTCGGCCCGGGCAGCGGCGCGGTCATCGCGCCCGACGGCTCGACGTTCAACGCCTTCTACAGCCATCTCGACGGTTCGGAACTCGCGGTGTTCGGCGAAGGCACCTTCCATTTCAACGAGCAATGGAAGGCCACATTCGGCGGCCGCTTCTTCCGCACCAGCGTCGAAGCGCAGACCACCCAGGTCGGCTTCTCGACGTATCCCGGCGATCCCATCGTCACCCGCTCGCGCACCGACGAGGACGGCTTCAATCCCAAGGTCTCGCTGACCTGGACGCCGTCGGCGGATCTGATGCTCTACGCGCTGGTGTCGGAAGGCTTCCGCTTCGGCGAACCCAACACGCCCGGGCTCAGTGCGTTCCCGATTCCTGCCGGCTCCGCCAGCGACAGTCTGGTCAACTACGAGCTCGGCACGCGCACCAGCTGGGCGGACGGCCGCTGGCTGGTCGACGCCACGCTGTTCTACGTCGACTGGAGCGACATCCAGCTGCGCCTGCAGACCCCGGACTTCTTCAACTACGCCAGCAACGGCGGCAAGGCCTACAGCCGCGGCATCGAACTGGCGACCACCTGGCGCCCGGTCGACAGCTTCGACTGGACGCTGGCCGCGACCTGGCAGCAGGCGCGCCTCGACGAGGATCTCGACATCCTGTTCGCCGGCACCGCGCCCGCCGGTTCGCAGTTGCCGGGCTCGGCCGACTGGACCGTCAGCAACGTGCTGAGCTACCGCTTCGACACGCGCTTTTCGCCGACGCTGACGCTGGCCCACCAGTACATCGGCAGCGGCATCAGCGATCTCAATTCCGCCGTGCCGGGCGCGGTGCGCAACGAACAGGGCAACTACAACACCGTCGACCTGCGCTACCGCATGTCGTTCGGCAACACCGACCTGACCCTGTTCGGCAGCAATCTCGGTGACACCCGCGGCATCACCCGCAGCGTGTCCGAGGTCAACGGCATCGGCCAGGGCATCGTGCGGCCGCGCACCGTCGGCGTGACCGTGCACTGGCACTACTGACGACGCGCGATCCCCACGCCGGCCCGCGCCGGCTGCCCGACCACGACCGCCATTGCGGCCGGAGATGCCTGTTCCCATGACCGTGTTCGATTCCCCGGCCGGCCTCGCCGATGCGCTCGCGCTCGGCCAGCTGGACGCCCACGCCCAGGCCACGCTGCGCGCCCGCGGCGAGCTGGGCGCGCTGGACCTCACCGACGCGGCGATTCTCCGCGCCCGCCATTTCGATCCCGTGCTCGGCGCGCTGAGCCACGCCGCGTTCGATGCGGCCCGGCAGCATGCGCGCGCGCTCGATGCTGCCGGCGTCGATCCCGCCACGCCGCTGGCCGGCGTGCCGTGGCTGCCGAAGGATTCGCTGCGCGTGCCCGGCATGCCGACGCGTGGCGGTTCGCGCAGCCGGACCGGCACGCTGGCGACCGCGGATGAGGCCTCGCCCTTCGTCCGCCGTTTCGAGGCCGCCGGTCTCGTCGCGATCGGCAAGAGCGCGATGCCCGAATTCGGCCTGATGGGGTCCACCGAGTCCCTGCTCGGCCCGGTCACCGCGAATCCGTGGGCGCTGACGCATTCACCGGGCGGTTCCAGCGGCGGCGCCGGCGCGGCGCTCGCGGCCGGCATCGTACCGCTGGCGCATGGCAGTGACGGGGCGGGGTCGATCCGGATTCCCGCATCGGCCTGCGGCGTCGTCGGCCTCAAGCCCGGACGCGGGGCCTGCGTGCCGGTGCGCGGGCGTCATGCGATCGAGGATCTGATCGTCGCCGACAGCCTGATGTCACGCAGCGTGCGCGACACCGCGTGGGCCTTCGCCGCCGCGCACCCGGATTCGCCCATCGCGGTGACCGGGCCGGACGCGCGCCGCCTGCGCATCGGTCTGGTCGTCGATGCGTTGCCAGGGCTCGCGCCCGATCCCGAGGTCGCCGCCGCGCTCGATGCCACGGCGCGTCTGTGCGAATCGCTCGGCCACCACGTCGAGCCGGTCGCCTGGCCACTGCCGGGCGAGGCGGTGTGGGCGGCGCTGTACACCTTGTGGTCGCGGCTCGGTGCGGACGCGGTCGAACTCGCGGTCGCGCAGGGCGGCGCGGCCTTCGCCGAACGCGCGCTCGAGCCGTGGACGCGCGGCCTCGCGCACTGGCACGACACGCACTGCGGCGTGCCCGAACTCGAACAGGCCTGGGCGACCGTCGCGGCGTTGCCTGCCGCGTTCGCCGACTTCCACGCACGCCACGACGTGCTGCTGTGCCCGACGCTGCGCACGCCGCCGCCGACGCTCGGCACGCTCGCGCCCGATCGCGACTTCGATGCGCTGATGCCGGCGATGTTCGAATGGATCTCCTACACACCGCTGCAGAATCTGGCCGGCACGCCGGCGATCTCGCTGCCGCTCGCGCACAGCCGCGACGGCCTGCCGATCGGTCTGCAGTTCGCCGCCGATCGCGGACGCGAAGCCATGCTGCTCGCACTCGCCTTCGAGCTGGAAACGGCCGCGCCGTGGTGCGACCGTTGGCCGCCGGTCTCGGTGGCCGCCACACAGGACACACGCTGATGGGCCACGCCCGCGATTCCCGATACGCCCCGCGCCACGACGGCGACGTGCGGCGCCTGATCGACGCGCAGCCGTTCGCATGGCTGGTCTCCGCCGGCGGCGACGATGCCGCGTTCACGCCGCTGCCGTTGCGCACCGAGATCGATGCCGAGGGTCGTCTGGTCGCGTTGCGCGGACACGTCGCGCGTCGCAATCCGCATATCGCGCGTCTGCGTCGCGATCCCATCGCCTACGCGCTGGTGATCGGACCGCATGCCTATGTGTCGCCGAGCTGGCTCGACGATCGCACCCAGGCGCCGAGCTGGAACTACGCCGCCGCCGCGTTCACCCTGCACGTCGACTGCAGCGAGACCGAGGCCGACATCGCCGACGAACTCGATGCCCTGGTCACGTCGATGGAAGCCGGGCGTCCGAACGCGTGGGCGCTGCCGGAAATGGGCGAACGCTACGCGCGGCTCGCGCAGGGTGTCACCGCATTGCGGGGTCGGATCCTCGAAACCCGCGCCACGTTCAAACTGGGCCAGGACGAAGCCCCGCACGATTTCGCGCAACTGGTCGCGGGTCTGGTCCGCGGCGGCGAACACGATCTCGTCGCCTGGATGCGCGATTTCGACGCGGACCGCCCTGCATGAGCGCGAGTCTCGACGCATTGGATCCGGCGCTGCGCACGTTCGTGCACACGGTCTGCAGCGAGGGCGCGCGCCTCGCAGACGGCCGCCGCCTCGACTGGCCACAGCAGCGCGCGATCGCGGAGACTGTGCGCACGCCGTGGCGCGCGGGCGGACCGCAGATGGCAGCGACCACGACGCACCGGATCGCCCATGGCGCGGACGGCTTCGACGTGCGCGTGCATCGGCCGCAGGGGATCGCCGCGCAGGCGCCGGCGCTGGTGTACCTGCACGGCGGCGGCTGGTGTCTTTTCAGTCTCGATACGCACGACCGGCTGATGCGCGAACTCGCCGAACGCGCCGGCGTGGTCGTCATCGGCGTGGACTACGCGCTGGCCCCCGAGCATCCGTATCCGGTCGCGCTGGAGCAGTGCCTCGCCGCGATCCGCGCACTTCGGGAGCAGCCCGACACCTTCGGCATCGATGCGTCACGCCTGGCGCTGGGCGGCGATTCGGCCGGTGCGAATCTCGCGCTCGCGACCGCCCTGCGCCTGCGCGATGTCGGCGCGCATGATGGTATCGAGGCGCTGCTGCTGCTCTACGGCGCCTTCGATACCGCGCTCGACGCCGACTCGGTGCGCACACTCGGCACCGCCGACGACATGCTCAGCGCCGACGAAATGGCGGCCTACTGGACCGCGTATCTCGGGCCCGACGCGGCCACCTGCCGCGATGGCTACGCCGTGCCCGCACACGCCGCGATGCACGACCTGCCGCCGACGCTGCTGCTGTGGGGCGAGCGCGACGTGCTCGCGGCGCAGAGCGCGGCGATGACGGCGCGGCTGCGCGCGGCCGGCGTCGAGGTCGACGCGCATGCCTACCCGCGCACGCCGCACAGCTTCATCGAGGCGATGTCGATCTCGGACATCGCCACCGATGCGCTCGCGCGGGGCGCACGCTGGCTGCGCACCCATCTCGCCGTGACGCAGGACGCTTCCGCATGATCCGCCCCCTGCTGCTGTCCTGCGCCCTGCTGTCGCTGGCGCCGCTCGCGTCCGCGCAGGTGCCCGCAACGCGCGCGCATGTGCCGACGCCGCAGGACATCGCCGCGCTGCTTGCAGTCGACGATCCGCAGATCAGCCCCGATGGCCGCCGGATCGCCTACACCGTCGGCACGCCGCGCGCGGACGGCAAACCGCCGCGCACCCAGTTGTGGCGCGTCGCATTCGACGGTGATGCAGCCCCGCGGGCGATCCCCGCGCCCGCCGAGGCCAGCGACCGGCAACCGCGCTGGTCGCGCGACGGCCGCCAGCTGCTGTTCCTGTCGGATCGTCCGATGCCGGGCGGTCAGTCGCCCGGCCTGACCCAGGTCTGGCGCGTCGACGCCGACGGCGATACGGCCACGCTGCTGACCCGCGCCGCGACCGATGTCGCCACGTTCGATCTGTCCGCCGACGGCCGCCGCATCGCCTGGCTGGCGACCGACGCGCCGTCGCACGCAGACGCCGCTCGCATGGCGGCCAAGGACGATGCGGTCGTCGTCGAACAGCCCACGCGCTTCTCGCGCGTCTGGGTGCAGGACCTCGAAACTGGCGCGGCGCGCGTGCTGACGCCGACCGGGCTGCAGGTCCACGATCTCGCCTGGTCGCCCGATGGCCGCACGCTCGCGCTGCGCCGCTCGACCGGCACCACGCTCAACGACTTCTGGTACGACTCGGCGGTGGTGCTGCTGGATGTCGACAGTCGGCGCATCCGCTGCAGGGGTCGCCGGATGGCACGCGGCTGCTGTACGGCCGGCTCGGTACGCACGGCATGGTCGCGACGCCGATCGCCCACGACATCGCGCGCGGCACGCAGGTGGCGCTCGGCGAGAGCTGGCCCGGCACGTTGTGGCTCGCGCGCTGGCAGACCGACACCACGCTGCTCGGCCAGGGCCAGCGCGGCATCCGCGGTGCGCTGTTGCGGCTCGATGCGTCGAGCGGCACGGCCATCGAACTCGCGCAGCCGCAGATTCCGTATCGCAGCTTCACCGCATCCGCCGATGGCCGCGTCGCCTACCTCGGCTTGCGCGACGACAGCCCGGGCAACGTCTGGACCTGGGATGGCACCCGGCTCGCGCAGCGCAGCGATCACCAGCCGCAGGTCGCGGACTGGGCGCTCGGCCGCGTGCGCGAACTCGAATGGGCGTCGTCGCGCGATGGCCGCGCGATCAGCGGCCTGCTGGTCACGCCTTCCGACTGGGACGGCCAGACGCCATTGCCGACGCTGGTGCAGATCCACGGCGGACCGGCGTGGGCGTGGTGGTCGGGCTGGCAGGGTTCGTGGCACGAGTGGGCGCAGCTGCTCGCCTCGCGCGGGTACGCCGTGCTGCTGCCGAATCCGCGCGGCTCCGAAGGCCACGGCACTGCGTTCGCCGAACTCGCCCGCGGCGACTGGGGCGACGGCCCGCTGCAGGACGTGCTCGACGGTGTCGACGTGCTGGAAGCCGAAGGCGTCGTCGACCCGAAGCGCCTCGCGATCGGCGGCTGGAGTTACGGCGGTTATCTGTCGGCGTGGGCGGTCGCGCGCAGTGACCGGTTCCGCACGGCGATCGTCGGTGCCGGCGTGCTCGACCTCGCCAGCGCGGCGCTGACCAACGACGTGCCGGATTACCTGCCCGGCTACTTCGGCGATCCGCTGCGCGAACGCAGGACCTACGACGCGCAGTCGCCGGTGCATCACGCCGCGGATGTGCGCGTGCCGGTGCTGTTGCTGCACGGCGAGGCCGATGCACGCGTGCCGTTGTCGCAGGCACAGATGTTCCATCGCGCCTTGCGCTTCAACGGCACGCCGGTCGAACTGGTGACGTATCCGCGCGGGCCGCACTGGTTCCACGAGCAGGCGCACGGGATCGACCTGCAGCAGCGCGTCGTCGACTGGCTCGATCACCGCTTGCGTTGAACGCGTCCAGCGCAGATCACGCGGCAGGCTGCATCACCCTGCCGCGCAATTCACCAGAGTCAGCGTCCGCACGCATCGCGCGCGCTCCGACAGGCTCGATCCTGCGTGATCGTCCGGCTTTTGTAGCAGCGCGCTCGCGCGCGGCCCCGCATGGCGAGTCGATACATCGCTGCACCGCGCCGGTTTCAATTGAACGCGAGCCGCACGCCGAATCCGACCAGGCACGCGCCGGCGATCCGCCGCAGCCAGGTCGCGATGCGCGGATCGCGCGCGACGCGGGCGCGCAGCGCGTGGCCGGTGAGGATCAGCAGCGAGCAGTACAGCAGGGCGAGCACGCAGATCAGTACCGACATCGCCGCGAACGTCACGAGGCCGCGGTGCCGGGCCGGATCGATGAACAGCGGAAAGAACGCCATGTAGAACAGCACGGCCTTCGGATTGAGCAGGGTGATGAGCATGCCCTGGCGGAACCAGTGGCCGCGGCCCATGGCGACCATGCCGGCGCCGTCACCGCGACTGCGCAGCAGTTGCACGCCGATCCACACCAGATACGCCGCGCCGAGCCACTGCACGCCGCGGAACAGCATCGGATTGGCCGCGAGCAGGGCGGCCACGCCACCGGCGGCCAGCCACAGCAGCACCTGGTCGCCGAGTGCGAGGCCGAGGAACGCCGCATAGCCGGCGCGCACGCCACCGCGCGCAGTCGCCGTCAGCAGCGCGAAGGTGCCCGGACCGGGAATCGCCAGAAAGACCAGCACCGACACCACGAACGTGGGCACATCGGAAATCCCCATCCACGCCATGCCGGTCCCCATTGCGAGCGAGCGCGGATGATACGCGCGGGCCGAGGCCGCAACGCAGTGTCCGGTATTGCGGCGCATCCACATCGCCAGGATTCACGGTCTCCAGCCGCAGCCGCTGGCAGGGTGGACCCTCGCGACATCGAGGCGGACCGGTTGCCGGTCGCGATTCGGTGTCCGCGCCCACACCCACGCCGATAAGAGAGCCGCCATGCATTCACGCCGCACCTTCCTGTCCGCCGCCGCGCTCGGCGCCGCGACCCTGGCCGCCGCGCCGCTGCTCGCGCGCACCCAGACCACGCCCGGCGACGTGCTGCCGACACGCGGCCCGACCCGACGCACACCCCTGCCGACCAATCCGTCCGGTGGGCCCCGCTGGCGCCCGACCGGCCGCGTCGGCCTCGGCGGTGCGCCGCTCGGCAACAACTGGGCGGTGGTGTCCGAAGAGGATGCGGAGGCCACGCTGCAGGCGGCGTGGGACGGTGGCATGCGCCTGTTCGACACCTCGCCCTGGTACGGTCTCGGACGTTCCGAGCGCCGCTTCGGCCATGTGCTCAACCGGCAGCCGCGCGACGAGTACGTCATCTCGACCAAGGTCGGCCGTCTGCTGACCGCGACGAAGGACACGCCCCAGGTCAGCTGGAAGGATCCGCCGCCGTTCGACTACCGCTACGACTACAGCGCCGCGGGCACGCGCCGCTCGATCGAGGACAGCCTGCAGCGTCTCGGCATCGACGCGATCGACATCGTGCTGATCCACGACCTGTCGCCCGACAACGCGGACATGGGCGAGAACTGGACCGAGTATTTCGAGACCGCGCGCACCGGCGCGTTCGTCGAGCTGACCAGGATGCGCGAGGAAGGGCTGATCAAGGCCTGGGGCATGGGCGTCAACACACCGGACCCGGCGCTGCGCGCGATCGAGGTCAGCGATCCGGACATCTTCCTGCTGGCCTGCCAGTACTCGCTGCTCGACCACCATCGCGCGCTCGACGACACCTTCCCGAAGCTCGCCGCGAAGGACATCTCGGTCATCGTCGGCTCGCCGTTGCTGGCCGGCTTCCTCGCCGGCCGCGACCGCTATCTCTACGGTGCGCAGCCGGTGCCGCCGGATTCCGAGGCCAAGCGTGCGAAGGCGCAGGAGATCGTGCGCGCGCACGGCGTCGACCTGCGCACCGTCGCACTGCAGTTCGCCAACGCGCCGGACGTGGTCTCGGCGATCGTGCCGGGATCGCGCAATGCCGAGCAGGTGGCCGCGAACATCGAATCGATGTCGGTCGCGATCCCGGCCGGCGTGTGGTCCGACCTGCGCGAGGCCGGCATCCTCGCCGCGAACGCGCCGGTACCGACGGCGGCCTGAACCGCCCCGGCGTCAGAGCCGCAGCACGGACTGCAGCGCGCGCGCCATCCAGCCGTGGAAGCGCATCGGCGCTTCCGTGGCGGCCACGCAGATGCAGGCCTCCCCAGGCGCGGTGACCGGCTGGTGCTCGACGCTCTCGTCGAGGTCGGCGACGTCGCCGGCGCCGAAACGGCCGAGTGCGTCGTCGTAGGCGCCACGCAGGATCATCGTGACTTCGTGACCGGCGTGGCTGTGCATGGGAATGCCCTGGCCCGGCGCGGTACGCAGCAGCATCAGCCCACCGCCTTCGCCCGGCGACTCGGCGCGCAGGTAATGCACGCCGGGCACCACGCGGCGCCAGCGCAGCGTGCTGTAGCGCGGGCCGAAGAAGGGTTGCAGCGAGACCGGCAGCAGATCGGGATCGTGGGCCGGCGCGACATCACGCACGGCCGGGCGCGGCAGCATCGGCGCATCGCCCAGGCGTGCGCGGAGGGCGTCGCGCGCGCCCGGCGACAGCGCGGCGCCCTCCTGCTGCTCGACCAGGCATGCCCCGGTGCGTTCGGCGTCGCGCACCGCGGTCCGGCACGCGGCGCAGGCCGCGAGGTGGGCCGCCACCACGACCGCGAAGGCGGTCGGGCTGGTCCCGGCGGCATAGGCGAGCAGGGTGGTCGGATCCGGGTGGTGCTGTAGCGATCTCATGCATCGGCCTCCAACAGCCGGTTGCGCAACCGTGCGAAGGCGCGGCGCAGGGTCGATTTCACCGAGCCCAGCGGCATGCCCAGTTCGTGGGCGATCTCGCTGTGGCTGCGCGCCTCGAGAAAGGACATCCGCACCAGGCGCGCCTGGGTGGCGGGCAGCGCGTCGATCGCCCGGCCCAGACTCACCTCGTCGACATAGCTCTCCGGGGCGCTGGCTTCGTCCACCTCCCGGTCGAGCGCCAGTTCGAAATCCTCGGGCAGGCCGTCGCCATAGGCCACCGTGGCCCGGCGCCGCACGCTGTCGATGTAGAGGTTGCGGGTGATGCGGAACAGCCACGTCGCCAGGCAGGCACGCGAGGCATCGAACTGCCGCGCCCCGCGCCACGCCCGCAGCATGGCGTCCTGCACCAGATCCTCGGCCTTGTTCGAGTTCGCGCCCAGGCCGAGCAGATAACGCTTCAGGCGCGGCGCGAAGTGGTCGTAGATGCGCAGGAAGCTGTCCTGGTCCTGGGTGGCCGCCACCTGCGCCATCTGGTCGGACCAGTACTGGAGATCCCGCTGGGCTTCGCTCGGAGAGGACATACGCACAGTGTCGCGCAATGGCGTGACCTTCGTGGGAGCGGGACGCGGCAGGCGAGTCATGGCGGCGGTGTCGGGACCGGGATGGCGGCGCGGGAGGGCGCCCAGATATCTACGCCGTCCGGGGCCGGCTGGATCCCCGGGCGCGCGGCAGCGTCTGCGGAATCCGATTCCGTTCGTCGGCCGTAGAGCCATCACCGACGTCGTCGGACGCCGGTATCCCCCGCTCCCATCCTGTCCGGAGATTCCAATGCGCACTTGGCTCATTGTTCCTGTCGTGGCACTGGTTGCCAGCTCGGCCCACGCCGCCGGCCCCGAGGCCGGCCGCTTCTCGCTGTCGCTGCTGGGGGGCGTCGATGCGCCCCTGAGCGGCGACGTCCATGACGGCGCCGTCGCCGCGGTCCCCGACCTCGGTCCGCTGAATCCCGCCCTGGCCGGCATCGATGCCGAACTGCGCATCGGCGACCGCGGGCACGACCGCATCTACGACCTGGCCCCCACGGTGGGCGTGGAATTCGCCTACGCGTTCGACGACCGCTCCGAGCTGTTCGGACAGGTGCGCCGGACCGAGGCCGACGACGGGACGGTGCAGGTGGGCGGGGCCTTCGTGCCGGCGCTGGCCACCGAGCTCCCGGTCTTCGGCACCTTCAGCGACTACATGGCGGTGTCGGCCGAGCTCGGGTACCGCTACTACTTCGGCACGCCCGGCTATGCACGCCCGTTCGTCGGCGCGCGCGCGGGCGCCGTCCGCGTCGACGAGATCCGCGCGACGTTCTCGATCCCGGATGCGGGCATCACCATCGCCGATGCCCCGTTCTACGAGTCGGGCTGGGTCGCCACCGGCGGCCTGGATGCGGGCGTGATCATGCCGGTCAGCGAGCGCTTCAGCGTCACCCTGGCCAGCGGCGTGCGCTACATCGCCGATCTGAAGGACGACGACAGCGCGATCGGTGGGCTCGGCCTGGCGTCGATCAACGACACCGGCAGCCGGTTCTCCGTGCCGCTCACCCTTTCGGCGCGCTGGGACTTCTGACGTCGACGTCCTGCCAGCGCGCACGGCGCGCTGGCAGGACGGGGCGTCAGCCGCCGGACGGGACGCTCCCGCGCACTTCTTCCATCAACCCGACCAGGTTGCCGTCGGGATCACGCAGGAAACCGATCCACAGCGCGTGGTCGGGCCTCTGCGCGGCGAGCGCGGGCACGCGTTCCGCAGTCGCACCGCGGGTCACGCACGCCTCGAACGTCGCGACGATGTCGTGCACGCCGAAATACAGCACCGAGTTGCGCCCGACCTCGCCAGCGCCCTGCGGCGTGCTGAGCATCAGGCGCACACCGCCCGCATCGAGGAACGCGAGCCCGGGTCCGGCGCGGAACAGGAAGTCGAGTCCCAGCACGTCGCGATAGAAGCCGAGCACCGCGTCGACGTCCGAGACGGTCACGGCGACCTGGCGAAGTGCGATCGAAGGCATGGCGTGCATCAGGTGCGCTCCGTGGAGAGGGCGACCGGCGCGAAGCGCGGCACCTCGACGCCGTCGACATCGACGGCGCCGACGAACATCGCATGCGGCCGCACCCACAACGCGCCTTCGCCATACAGCGGCCGGTAAACGACCACCGGTTCCAGCGTCTCGCTGTGCCACGCCACGCCGATGACGTCGTAATCCCGCCCCTTGTAATGACGGTAGCGGCCCGGCGCGAGTACGGGCAATGCAGGCAGATCGGACATCGGCATCTCCCAAGGGTAGATCAGCGGCGTTCGCGCGGCGCGCGACTGTTCGTTGAAACCAGCAGGCCAAAACCGTAGACGAGCAGACCGACCACCACCACGGCGCCGCCGACGATGCGGCCGAGATCGAGCGCCTCGCCCTCGGTGGCGGACAGATGGATCGCGGCCAGCACGCCCGCGCCGACCAGCAGCAGGCAGCGACCAGCGTCACCATCGGGCGGTGAGCCGGCGCTTCGCCTCGTCGATCGACCGGTTGCGCCGCAGCGTCGTCGTTCCATCCCGCACGCGAGTTTCGCATGCAGACGCAGCCGCTGAGACGGCGCCCGCTAGAATCACCGGATGGATACCACGCTCGTCCTGCTCGCCCTGATCCTCCTGCTCGTCGCCATCGCGACCGGGCTGCTCGTCGTCCTGCTGCTGCGCCGGCCCGGCCAGGGCAGCGACGCGCTGGAGCGCGTGCTGCGCGAGGAGCAGCGCGACGGCCGCGGCGAACTGCGCCAGCAACTCGATGCCTCGGCTGCCTCGCAGGCCCAGCGCATCGACGCCTTCGGTGTGCAGCTGCAGGCCGTCGCCGCGCGCACCGACCAGCGGCTGGACGAATTCACCACGCGCACCGATGCCCGACTCGACGCGTTCACCCGCACCACCGACGAGCGCCTAGACGTGCTGCGCGCAGCGCTGACCGAAGACGCGCGCAAGACGCGCACCGAAGGCGCGGAGCAGCAGCAGCGTTTCGCCGATGCACTCGGCGCACGGCTCAACGAACTCACCCAGCGCAACGAGCAGAAGATCGGCGAGATGCGCGCGACGCTCGAACAGCAGCTGCAGGCGCTGCAGGCCGACAACGCCGCGAAGCTGGAGCAGATGCGCGCGACCGTCGACGAGAAACTGCAGACGACGCTGGAAACGCGCCTCGGCGCGTCGTTCAAGCTGGTGTCCGAGCGGCTGGAACAGGTGCAGCGCGGGCTCGGCGAGATGCAGCAGCTGGCCACCGGCGTCGGCGACCTCAAGCGCGTGCTGACCAACGTCAAGGACCGCGGCGGCTGGGGCGAGGTGCAGCTGGAGAACATCCTCGAGCAGACCCTGACCCAAGAGCAGTACGCCAAGAGCGTGCGCGTGCGCCCGGGCAGCGGTGAGGCCGTGGACTTCGCGATCCGCCTGCCGGGCCGCGGCGATGCCGACGTGCCGGTGTGGCTGCCGGTCGACGCCAAGTTCCCGCGCGAGGATTACGAGCGCCTGCTCGACGCGCAGGACAAGGGCGACGCCGACGCGGTCAAGACCTGCGCCGCGCAGCTCGAACGCGCGATCCGCGTGCAGGCCAAGTCGATCAGCGACAAGTACGTCTGTCCGCCGCACACGACCGATTTCGCGGTCATGTTCCTGCCGACCGAAGGCCTGTACGCGGAGACCATCCGCCGCGCCGGCCTCGTCGACCTGCTGCAGCGCGAACACCGCGTGGTGCTGGCCGGCCCGACGACGTTCACCGCGCTGCTCAACAGCCTGCAGATGGGCTTCCGCACGCTGGCGATCGAGAAGCGCTCGAGCGAGGTCTGGCAGGTGCTGGGCGCGGTCAAGAGCGAGTTCGGCAAGTTCGCGACCGTGCTGGAGAAGGCGACCGGCCAGCTCGACACCGTGCAGAACAGCATCAAGGCGGCCGGCGTGCGCACGCGCGCGATCGAGCGCCAGCTGCGCGGCGTGGAATCGCTGCCCGGCGACGCGGCGCAGGCGCTGCTCGACGACGCGCTGCCGGACGAGCCGCCGGCGCCGTGACGCGCAACGCGGTGTTCCGCGTGCGTGCGCGGGTCGTGTCGGGATGGCAACCCGTCGCGTGGCATGCTCCGGCCTCCACCCGACCGAGCACGCCACGATGACCGCTTCGCTTCCCACGATTCCGCTGCAGACCATCGACGGCAAGCCCGCGACCCTCCGCGACCACGCCGGCAAGGTGCTGCTGGTCGTCAACGTCGCGTCCAAGTGCGGGCTGACGCCGCAGTACGCGGGGCTCGAAGCCCTGTATCGCGACAAGCACGACGCCGGGCTGGAAGTGCTGGGGTTTCCGGCCAACGATTTCGGCGACCAGGAGCCGGGCAGCGAGGACGAGATCCAGCAGTTCTGCAGCCTGACCTACGACGTGAGCTTCCCGATGTTCTCGAAGATCGCTGTCACCGGCGCCTACATCCATCCCCTGTACGCGGCGCTGACGACCGCGCAGCCCGAGGCGACCGGCGACGGCCCCATGCGCGAGAAGCTGGCCGGCTACGGCATGACGCCGAACCCGCCGCCGGCGGTGCTGTGGAATTTCGAGAAGTTCCTGATCGGCCGCGACGGCGCGGTGCGCGCGCGGTTCGCGCCGGACGTCACCGCCGACGATCCGCGGCTGCGCGCGGCGGTGGACGACGCGCTCGCAGGCTGAGTGGGCGGTCGCGGCGTCGGCCAGGGCGCGCCTGCACGCAAGCCCGATCGCGTCGCCACCCCGCGCAAAAAAAGCCCCGCATCCGCGGGGCTTTTTTTCTTCTGATCCCGCGCCGTGACTGGACGCGAGGCGCGGCAGGTTACGGCGTCGGCGACAGCGGCACGATCGGCATCACGTCGACCGGCACCGACGGCATCGCGTCGTCCTCGAACAGGTAGTCCGGCAGATCGGAATCGGTGTCGTCGTCGTCGTGGCGGCGCACCGATTCGATCTGGTACGCACGGCGCTGCATCCACGCATCGCGGATCAGCGCGTACTCGTCGGCCGCGCCCTGGCGCATGCTGTCGAGCGCGAACAGCTGCGTGCGCAGGTCGACCAGCTGGAGGCCCTGCAGACCGAAACGCCACGCGTCGTCGCCGACCTGGCGCAGCGGCGACAGCGGCGCATCGCCGACCAGGCCGAAGCCGTCGCGCAGCGTGCGCGGGCCGAACAGCGGCAGCTCGAGATAGCGCGAATTGCGCCAGCCCCAGACCCCGAGCGTCTGGCCGAAATCGGCGCTCCGGTTGGGAATGTTCGCGTCGGTCGCGGGATCGAAGATGCCCCCGATGCCGAGCGTGCTGTTGACGACGAAGCGGCCGAGCGACTGGCCCGCCGCCTTCGGCCGTCCCTGCAGCAGCGCGTTCAGCGCGCTGACCGGCTGGCCGAGGTTGCTGAAGAAGTTGCCCACGCCCAGACGCACCGGCCGCGGGACCACGGCCGCGTACGCGCGCGCCAGTGGGGTGGCGATGGTGCGGTCGACGGCGCTGTTGAACGCGAACACGCGCCGGTTCAACGGCTCCCACGGGTCGTAGCTGGGTGGCGTGCGCGCGGCGTCCGGCAGCGTGGGATCGGCGATCGGGTCGTAGACGTCGGTGCCGTACAGGGCCGCGTAGTCCATTTCTTCCTGGGTCGGCGTGCCGTTGGCGGGCGCGGCGTCGCCGGCGACCCGGGCCGCATCGTCGAAGGCCTCGACGACCGCGGCGTCCTGTCCGGGCGGCGTCATCGCGGCAGCCTCGCCCTCGGCGACCGGCGCGGTCGCCGGGTCGGCTGGCACGTCGGCAGGCGTCGACACCGCGACCGGCGTCGGTGCGGTGTCGCGGGAGGCGCCATTGCCGGCGCAGGCGGTCGCGAACACGGCCACCAGCAGCGGCAGGGTCACGCGAAGGAGCAGAGGAGTCGACATTGGCGCGGTGTCCCGTAGGGGTCGGGCGATTGAACGTGGATTACGCCGCCGCGAAGGCCAGCGAGGGGGCGAGCCGGTAGGCGCTGCGCAGGTCGGCGAGGCCGGGCGGCGTGCCGTCGACGGCCACGCGACCGTCGTCGGACAGGGCGCCGAGCAGGGCCAGGCCGGCGCTGTCGATCGCGGTGATCGCGGTCAGGTCGAGGCGCGTCGCACCGGCCCGCAGCGGGCCGGCCTCGGCCCACAGCCGGCGCACGGCGTCACGCGTCAAGGCGCCGGCGAACGCCAGGGCGTCGCCGCTGCGCCGGACCGTGGCGGCCGCGTCCGCCATTACTCGGCGGTCGCCTGGATCTGGCCGCTGCGCAGCTGCTGCGCGACCTCGGGGATCGACTTGCGCTGCAGCTCGCCGTCGAACTGCTCGCGGAAGGTGCGCACGAACGACACGCCTTCGACCATCACGTCGAACACCTTCCAGGTGCCGCCGCTCTGGCGCATCAGGTAGTCGACCGGGATCGGCTCGCCACCGCTGCGCAGCAGCTCGCTCGACACGCGCACGCCGAGGCCACGCGGCAGCGGTGCTTCGGACTTGATGCGCACGCGCAGCTGCGCGTTGAAGTCGAGCAGCGACGAACCGTAGCGGCGCATCAGGTTCTCGGCCAGCGCATCGCCGAACAGCTTGACGTCGGCGTCCGACGCGCCGCGACCGTGGCGGCCCAGCACCTGGCGGGCGGCGTAGTCGCGGTCGAACATCGTGTCGAATTCGCTGTTGATGAAGGTCTGCAGCGCGCCGCGGTCGCGGCTGAACTCGGCGCGGCGCGATTCCAGCGTGCGCAGCACGCGCTCGGTGTTGGCCAGCACCAGCTGGCTCGGCTGGCCGGCCTGGGCGGCGGGCGCGGCGGTCTGCTGGGCACTGGCGAGGGTCGGCACGCCGACGAGCAGCGCGGCGCCGAGCGCCAGCGACAGGGTGCTGCGGAACAGGGAGGTACGGATCATGGGGTCATTCCTTCGTCTGGGGCGGGGGCATCGGCGGGCGCGGGGGCTGCATCCGTCGAGGAATCGGTGTCGGCCGCATCGCCGGCACCGCTGAACATGTAACGACCGACCATCTGCATCAGGTCGACCGCGGGCGAGGTGAACGCGATCTCTTCGCCGGGCTGCAGCGATTCCAGATCGCCGCCGACCGACAGGCCGACGTAGCTTTCGCCGAGCAGGCCGCCGGTGAGGATCGCCGCCGAGGTGTCGGCCGGGATCTCGTTGTAGCGCTCGTCGATCGCCATGGACACGATCGAGTCGAACTTCACCGGGTCGAGGTCGATGTCCGACACCCGGCCGATGGTCACGCCGCCCACCTTGACCGGCGCGTTGGGGCGCAGCTGGCCGAGGTTGCTGAAACGTGCCGTCAGCTCGTAGCTCGACGCGCGGGTGAAGCTGAAGTTGCCGTTGGTCGACGCGACCGCCAGCACCAGCAGCGACGCGAGCGCCAGCAGCAGGAACGCGCCGACGGCGAACTCGAGACGGGGACCACGGGCGCTTGTCATGGGGTGTCACCTTTGAGCGGACCGCGCAGGACGCGGCATTGCAGGGAAAAGCGTCGCATCCGGTTCCGGAACCAGCGGTGATGGCTCATCGGAACAGGAACGCGGACATCACGAAATTGAACATCAGCACGAGCAGCGACGCGTTGACCACCGCGCGGGTCGTCGCGATCGAGGTGCCTTCGATCGTCGGTTCGGCGTGGTACCCGACGTACGAGGCGACCAGCGCCGCGGTGCCGCCGAACACAGCCGATTTCAGGAACGCGGTGATGAAGTCGGTGCGGAAATCCACCGCGTCGCGCATCGTCTGCCAGAACATGCCGTTGTCGACGCCGAGCACCTGCACCGCCTGGAACCAGCTCGCCGACAGCGCCAGGCTGCAGAACAGCGCGGTCAGCAGCGGCACGCAGATCACCGCGGCCCAGAAGCGCGGCGCGACGGTCTTGGCGACCGGATCGATGGCCATCAGGCCGAGCGCGGTGATCTGGTCGGTCGCGCGCATCAGGCCGAGTTCGGCGGCGATCGAGCTGCCGGCGCGGCCGACGAACAGCAGCGCGGTCAGCACCGGCGCCAGTTCGCGGTACAGGCCCAGGCCGATCAGCACGCTGACCTGGTTGCTGGCGCCGTAGGTCTCCAGCGCGCGATAGCCGAGCAGGGTCAGCGACAGGCCGACGAAGGCACCGCCGACCGCGATGATCGGCAGGCTGCGGCCGCCGATCTTGTAGATCTCGCGGACCAGCTCGGAGAACAGGTCGGCGGTCGGCTTCGACGCGCGCAGCACCGACAGCGAGAACAAGCCGGCGCGGCCGAGGGAACGGATCGCGGCGCTCATCGGGCGGCCTCCAGTGCGGGATCGGCGACGGCCTGGCCGGCGCTGTCGTAGGTGCCGCGGTCGAACGCGATCGGACCGTCCGGCTCGCCGCGCAGGAACTGCTGCACCAGGGGATCGGTGCTGGCCTCGAGCGCGGCCGGCGTGCCGGAGAACACGATCCCGCCATTGGCGATGACGATCGCGTGGTCGGCGATCGGCAGCGTCTCATGGACATGGTGGGTGACGATGATGCTGGTCAGCCCGAGCGACGCATTGAGCCGGCCGATCAGGCTCATGATCACGCCCGAGGCGATCGGGTCCAGTCCCGTCAGCGGCTCGTCGTAGATCATCAGCGGCGGATCCAGCGCCAGCGCGCGGGCCAGCGCGACGCGACGCGCCATGCCGCCCGACAGCTCGCGCGGATACAGGTCGCCGGCCGTGCGCAGGCCGACGGCGTGCAGCTTCATCGCCACCAGCCGGTCTATGACCGGACGCGGCAGGTCGGTATGCGTGCGCAGCGGCAGCGCGACGTTCTCGGCCGCGGTCAGGTCGGTCAGCAGGCCATTGCCCTGCAGGAGCACGCCGATGCGCTTGCGCAGCGTCAGCAGCGCGCGCTGGCGTTGCGGCACGCGCTCGCCGAAGACCTCCACCGTGCCGGTGGCCGGCACCAGTTCGCCGGTCAGCGCCGAGAGCAGCGTCGACTTGCCGCTGCCCGACGGACCGAGCACCGCGGTCACGCTGCCGCGCGGCACCGACAGATCGATGCCGGACACGATCGTGCGGCCGCCACGGTCGAGGCGGACATCGCGCAACTGCACGGCGGGGGCGAGGGAGTCGGTCATGGACAACGCAGGTCGGTAGGCGCGAAAACCCGCCGAGCATGGCGGGCGCACGCTGAATCCTACCTCATACGGTGTACTGGTCAGTACAGAAATTGTCCCGGGGTCGGGATGCTGCATGCCGGGCGGATCGGGGCGAGCGCGAGGCGCCGAGGCCGGCACGGCTAGGGCGCGCCCCAGCTGTGCCGGCCCGCGACATCGCATTAGATAGCGCCATTGCCGCCGCGTGTCGCGGACGCGCCCTGGAGTCCGCGATGAGCATGCCGGTCGAATCCACCAATCCCTACACCCTGCCGCCTCCGCCCGTGCCGACGCCGAGCAGCCTGGCCCAGGCCGACGCCTACACCGCGGGCCGCAGCATCGACGCGATGACGCCCGAGCAGCAGGCGACGCTGACGGCGGAGGTCGCCGATCTGGGCGTCGGCGCGCGCAGCGATCTGCTCAACACGCTGGCCGCCGGGCTCGATGCCGAGCAGCTGCAGCGGCTCGATCCGGTGTTCGGCGCCGACGAGGTGCTGGCGGCGGTGCAGACCCGCAGCCCCGCCACCGTGCGCGAGGCCTACGAGCAGCAGGCGGGCGCCGGCCCGGCGACCACGACCGCGGAACCGTCGGGCCGCAGCACCACCGAGCAGGTCGACGCCGCCGCCGGCGACTACGCCGAGCGCGTCCAGGGCCAGGCGATCCTGTCCCAGCACGCGCTGGGCGACCTGATGGTCGCCAACGCCGGCGATCCCGCGTATCTCGCCGAACTGGTGCGTCTGGCGAAGGAAGACGGCGTGCTCGAACAGGTGGTCAGCCCGGTGTACGGCGGGCTCTACGAGCAGGACGGCAACGGCGGTTACGTCGTCACCAATGCCAACGCCTCCTTCGATGCCGACGGCCGCCGCGAGGCCTTCGCGCTGGCGATCGGCGCGGCCGTCGACCGCGGCGTGCTGTCGGAGACCGACGTGCGCACGCTCGGCAACCAGGCGGCCGGCTGGGCCGACGTCGCCGGACGGGCCGGCATCGGCCAGGTCGGCGCGACGGAGGCCACCCGCGCCACCGCCGCCGATCTCGACAGCGTGCTCGGCGATTACACCGCCGCCGCCGACGACGTCACCAGGCTCGACGAAACGCTCGGCGGGCTGCTGGCACAGGCCGGCCCGATGACGCCCGAGCAGCAGGCGGCCTTCGTCACCGCCTTCCGCACCGACCCCGAGAACGCCGGCACCTACGAACGCCTGACCGAGGCGACGGCCGCGCTGGCCGACCACGTCACCGGGAACCGCGACGCCGTGCTCGATGCGGCCGTGCGCGATCCCGCCGTGGCCGAACAGGTGGCCGAGGCGATGACCGGGCTGGCGAAGGACGGCCGCGGCGAGGAAGTGCTCGCGCTGCTGACCGAGATCAACGCCGGCGGCCCGACCTCGGCGCTGGCCGAAGCCTTCGCCGGTTTCGACGAACTCTCGGGTCCGGTGCTCGAGGACGCGGCGTCCTCGGCGATGGCGCAGCTGCTCGAACGCAACAACGGCGACGTGTCGGCGGCCTCGGCGCAGTTCCAGACCGCGTTCCAGAGCCTCCTCCAGGCGTGGCCGGCGAAGGCCGGCGTCGACGATTTCCGCATCGGCTCGCAACTGCTCGATGCGGCCGCCGCCGGCGACGTCCGGGCCCTGCAGGGCTACCTCAACCAGTACGAGTCCGTCTCGCCGATGATGCGCGCCGTGGCCGGTGCGGGCGTCCTGCTGGGCGCCGTCGGCGCGGTCAACGCCGGCACCAACGAGGACTACGTCAACATGGTCGCGGGCTTCGCCCAGTCGGGCGAGAACGCGGCGCGTCTGGTCGCCGGCACGATGGGCGGCACGGCCGCGGTCGGCGAGGCCGCACAGGCCGCCGGACGCTTCGCCGGCGCCGCCGGATTCGCCGCCAAGCTCGCGCCGGGCCTGGGCCTGATCGCCAACTCCGCCTCGCTGGCCAACAGCTTCAACCACGCCGCCGACGGCAATCCCGGCTATGCGATCGCGATGGTCGGCGACGTGCTCGGCGTGATGGGCAGCGCGCTGGAATTCACCCCGGTCGCGCCCGCCGGTTTCCTCCTCTCGGGCATCGGCGCGGTGATCTCGGCGGCGGGGTCGTTCGCCGGCGAAGTCATCAACGGCCACGAGCGCCGCGAAACGCTGGAGAAATATCTGACCGCCGCGGGCGTGGACGCGGCGATCATCGACGAGATGATCAGTTCCTCGTCGCAGCTGTTCGAGATGGCCGAGACCCTCGACCTCACGCCCGAGCAGCTGCAGTCGCTGCTGGTGACCTATCCCGACATCGGCGGCGCGCCCGGCCTGGCCGGCAAGTTCACCGACATCGCCGCGGCCTGCGGCATCAGTGGCGACGACGTCGCGGACTTCGCAGCCGCGCTCGCCGCCGACAATCCGAATTTCGCCTGGGACCTGATGGGCATCTCCTCGTACGCGCCGACGGATCCCGGCGAGGCCGCGACCTTCTACCGCGACTACATCGGCAACACCTATCCGGATGCCGCGTCGCTGGCCGAGACGCTGTCGCCGGATCTGTTCGGCGATGCCGCGCAGGCGCGCGAACTCGCGCTGGCCGACTACAACCGCAGTGGCAGCTCTTCCACCTGGGAAATGGACATCGGCAACCTGCTGAAGAACAACGACGACCCGGCCTATCGCGCCGAAGTCCTGCGCCTGCTCGCCGAGGACGGCGACCAGCGACTGGAGATGTTCGCGCAGATGACCAGCGGCTACGGCGACACGTGGTCCGGCGCGGTACGCGAGTCGGTTGCCGATGCGATCGAGGCGGGCACGCTGAGCGGGTCGCAGGCCGACATGGTGCTCGGTTACTTCTGATTGCGGCGCGCATGATGGTGTGACGGCGGGCGACGTTGACGGCGTCGACCCGTGCGGTCTCACGCGGCGAGAGCCTGCTCCGGCATCATGGTGCGATGCCCGCAGCGCCCACGCCCGACTTCCGCCTCTACCATTCCAACGCACTGGAGGTGCTGGCGGGCCTGATGGCGCATGCGCTGCGCACGCCGGCACCGGGGCAATCGCTGCTGGCGCCGGACGTGGTCCTGATTCCGCAGGTCGCGATGCGGCGCTGGCTGCAGGCGACACTCGCTGCCGAACATGGCGTCGCCGCAAACCTGGAGTTCGTGACGCCGGGCGAATTCGTCGGCAAGGCGCTGTCGGCCAATCTCGGCCCGCCGACCGACGAACCCGATGCCGCCGCGCTGCGCTGGCATCTGTATGCCGCGCTGACCGATCCGGCCTTCCTCGCCCAGCCCGCGCTCGCCGCATTGCGCGCGCATGTCGACAGCAATGATCCGCTGCGGCCGTGGGCGCTGGCCGGCGAACTCGCCTCGGTGTTCGAGAAGTACCAGGCCTGGCGCCGCGACTGGCTGCTGCGCTGGGAAGCGGGCGCGGATGCCGACGATCCGCAGGCGATCCTGTGGCGGCGCATCGCGCGCGGCCGCCAGCATCGCGCGCGGCGCATCCAGCAGTATCTCGACCGCTTCGAAAGCACAGACGCGCCGCTGCCCGTCGGCCTGCCGCCGCGGCTGTTCGCATTCGCCACGCTCAATGTGTCGCCCGACGTGCTGCGCGTGCTGGCCACGCAGGCGCGCGTGGGCACGCTGCATTTCTACGTGCCCTCGCCCAGCCGCGATTACTGGGGTGACCTCCAGCGCGTGCGCGCCGGCGGCGCCGACGCCGCACGTACCGAGAATCCATTGCTGCAGGCCTGGGGCCATGCCGGCCGCGATTTCATGGCCGTGCTCGGCAGCTACGAAGTCGTGCATCCCGATGTCGAACTGCGCAGCGATGCCGATCCCGCCGAGGGCGGCGGCGCGTTTCACGGCAGCCTGCTGCGGCGTCTGCAGTCGGATCTGTTCCAGCGGCTGCCATCGCCGCCGCTGACGCCGACCGCGATGGATCCGCGCACACGTCTGCCCGCGTTGCGCCGCGACGATCCCAGCCTGCAGGTGCACGCCTGCCACACGCGCCTGCGCGAACTGCAGGTCCTGCACGACCAGCTGCGCGCATTGTTCGAGGATCCGCGTTTCGATCCGCCGCTGCAGCCGCGCGACGTCGCGGTACTGGCGCCGGACATCGATCCCTATATCCCGTATCTGGATGCGGTGTTCGGCGGGCGCGGGCGTGAGGGGCAGGGCGCGCACGAGCACATTCCCTACGCGCTGGCCGATGCCAGCCCGCTCGCCGGCGAACCACTGGCCGACGTCTTCCTCCGCCTGCTCGCCCTGCCGGTCGCGCGCTTCGGTCTGGAGGAAACACTGGACCTGCTGGCGAGCCCGCCTCTCGCCGACTCCGCCGGGCTCGATGCCGGTGCGTTCGCGCGGCTGCATGCCTGGCTGTTCGCGGCCGGCGCGCGCTGGGGCATCGACTCCGCCCATCGTGCGCGCCTGGATGCGCCGGCCGACGACGCCTACACCTGGGCGTTCGCGCTCGACCGCCTGCTGCTCGGCCACGCCAGCGGCAGCGATGTGCCGATCGCGACGGCATCCGGTCAACTGATCGCACCATTGCCCGAACTCGAAGGCAGCGCGCTCGATGCGCTCGACACGCTGGTCCGCCTGCTGCGCGTGCTCGCGCGGCATGCCGACCTGCTCGGCGAGGCGATGCCGCCCGAAGCCTGGCGCGACCGCCTGCTGCGCCTGCTCGACGCGCTGCTGCCGAAGCCGCCGTCCGCGCCCGCGACCCAGCGCGCACTCGATCGCCTGCGCAGCCTGATCGACGCGTTCGCCGCCGATGCCACGCGCGCCGGCTTCGATACGCCGGTGCCGTCGGAGGCCGTACGCGCGCATTTCGCCGCCGTGCTCGGTGAAGCCGACACGCGCGCGCCGCTGCTGACCGGCGGCGTCAGCGTCGGTCGCATGGTGCCGATGCGCCTGCTGCCGTTCCGCGCGATCTGCCTGCTGGGCATGGACGACGGCGACTTCCCGCGTCGCGATTCGGCCGCCGGCCTCAACCGCTTGACCGCCGAACTCGGCACCGATCGACGCCAGGTCGGCGACCGCAGCACGCGCGACGACGACCGCTTCCTGTTCCTGCAACTGTTCGCCGCCGCGCAGGACGTGTTCTACGTCAGCTACCAGGGCGCGGACCCGCGCGACGGCAGCGTGCGCGAGCCCTCGGTGCTGGTGACCGAACTGCTGGCCGCCGCCGATGTGCAGCACGCACCCGACGCGCACGCGGCGGACGACCTCGTCGTGCATCACCCGCTGCAGCCGTTCGCGCCCGCGGCCTTCGGCGCCGGCGACGAGCCGCGCCGGTTCTCGTACCGGCAGCAGTGGTGGCAGGCCGCCTCGCAGCCGGCGCAGCGGCGCATCGCCTTGCCGGCATGGTTCGACGGCACCGCGCTGCCGCCGACCGAAGACGAAGACGCGTCGCTGTCGCTCGATGCGCTGCGCCGCTTCCTGCAGGCACCGGCCGAGACCTTCCTGCGCCAGCGGCTCGGCATGCGACTGGCCGACGTCGACACGCTCGAAGGCGATGTCGAACCGCTGCTCGCGCCCGGCCGCGGCCTCGCGAAGCAGCAGCTGCAGCGCGCGGTGTTCGAGGCGCGTCTGCGCGGCGACGATGATGCGACCACGCAGGCCCTGCTGCGCGCACGCGGCCTGCTGCCGTCCGGGCCGCTGGGGCGTCGCACGCTCGATGCGGTGCGACGCGAGGTCGACGGCTATGCCGAGGCCTTCCTTGCCTGGCGTGGCGATGCGGTAGCCGAATCACCGCGGATCGAGGCCGACATCGACGTCCCCGGATCGGGTCCGGGACAGGCTGTGCGCCTGCACGGGCGGCTCGGCGACGTGTATCCGCACGGCATCGCGCGCATCCGGTTCGACGCGCCGAACGGCAATTCCGCGATCCGCGACGGCCTCGACTGGCTGCTCGCCAGCGCAGCCGGACTCGACACGCCGCTGGTGCAGTTCCACGATGGCGACGATTCCGGCCTCGGTCCGCACACGCGCGCCACGCTCGCACCGCACGACGCCCGCGCCCTGCTCGCGCAGTTGATCGCGCTGCGCACCCAGGGCCTGCGCGCGCCGTTTCCCTTTGCGCCCTACAGCGGCTGGGAACTGTTCAACGCGCCGACACTCGAACGTGGTCTTCAGAACGCGGCGAAGAAATGGCACGGCAGCGACCGCAGTTGGGGCGAAGGCAGTACCGAAGCGCTGCGGCTCGCGCTGCGCGGGCGCGATCCGTTTACTGACGCCGCCACGCAGGTCGCATTCGTCGATCAGGCGCTGACGGTGTTCAACGCGGTCGTCTCCGGCATGGTCTACGGCGGCACCGATCTGGATGCGCTGCGCGCGATCGCCGCGGACCTCGATGTGGAGGAATCGGATTGAGCGGCACCGATCCCTATCTGCTGTTGCCGCTCGACGGCGTGCGCGCCATCGAGGCCTCGGCCGGCACCGGCAAGACCTTCACGCTGGCGACGCTGGTCGTGCGGCTCGTCGTCGAAGGTGGCCTGCGCGTCGGCGAAATTCTGGCCGTGACCTTCACCGAGGCCGCGACCCAGGAACTGCGTAGCCGCATCCACACGCGCCTGAAGATGGCCGAAGCGCTGGTCGAGGCCGACATCGGCGACGACGCCTCGCCGGAAGCTGCGCTCACCCACACCGTGCTCGCGCAGCATCTCGCGCGTGGCGAGGAAAGCGCCGATGCCTTGCGTCGCCGCCTGCGCACGGCGGCCGACGAGATCGATCTCGCGGCGATCTTCACCATCCACGGCTTTTGCGCGCGCGTGCTGCGCGAACACGCGCTGGAAGCCGGGCAGGGTTTCGACGCGCCAGAACTGATGGCCAGCGATACCGCGCTGCGCGAAGCCATCGCCGCCGATCTGTGGCGCTCGCAAGGCGTCGAACCCGATGCCGCCGACGATCTGCTCAGCCTGTGGTCCGGCGGTCCGCTCGCGCTCGCCGGCGATCTGTCGCCGCTGGTGCGCGAGCGCGTGCTGCGTCCTGCTCTGGCGGAATTACCCGACGATCCGGCGCCGCGCCTGCGTGCCGCGGGTGCCGCGCTTGCCCAGGCGTTCCACGCGCACGGCGACGATTTCCGCGCATCACTGGTCGCGGCCGTCGACAGCAAGATCCTGCATGGCGCCAGCTACAAGGCCGACTGGATCACCGCGCTGTTCGCCGATCTGCGCACCTGGTGCGCGGCCGGCAATCACGACGCGCCGTTCCATCACGCGAAGCTAGCGAATCTGCGTCGCGAGCGCCTGATCGAGAAGACCAACAAGACCGCGAAGGGACCGACGCCGGACTCGCCGGTGTGCGATGCGATCCCCGCGTATCTCGACGCGCTTGATGAGATCGCCGAATGGCAGGACGCGCGCCGCGTCGAACTGCTGCATCGCCTGCGCGATGACGCGCGCGCTCGCGTCGGCCGCTTCAAGCAGCAGCAACGCGTGCAGACCTATGACGATCTGATCGACCGCGTGGCCGATGCCGTCGACGGGCCGCAGGCCGATGCGCTGGTCGCGCAGCTGCGCACGCAGTACAAGGTCGCGCTGGTGGACGAGTTCCAGGACACCGATCCGCGCCAGTGGCGCATCTTCGAACGCGTGTTCGGCGCCGCCAGTGGTGCGCCGGCGCTGTTCGTCATCGGCGATCCCAAGCAGGCGATCTACGGCTTCCGCGGTGGCGATGTCGAAACCTATCTCGCCGCGCAGGCCTCTGCCGAACTCGCGCCGCCGCTGGCATTGAACTTCCGTTCGCGCCCCGGCGTGCTGCGCGCGGTGGCGGCGCTGTACGCGCAGGCGCAAGGCGCAGGCCATCCGCCGTTTGTCGACGACCGCATCGCGTTTCGCGAAGTCGAACCCGGCGGCGTGCGTCGCGATGACGACTATCTGCGCGATGGCGCACCTGCGCCTGCGCTGACCTTGTGGCAGGCGCCCGATCCGCCGCCCGACCACAAGGGCAAGGTCAAACCGTGGAGCGCCGGCCGTTCGCGCGAACTCGCGACGCAGGCCTGTGTGGCCGAGATCCATCGCGTGCTGTCCGATGCGCGCGAAGGCCGCGCGTTGATTGAGGGCCGCCCGGTGCAGCCCGCCGACATCGCGGTGCTGGTGCGCTCGCACAGTGAGGCCACGCGCATCCGCGCCGCGCTGGCGATGGTCGGCATTCCCGCGGTCGCCGCGGGCAAGCAGAGCCTGTTCGCGACGGCCGAGGCGTGCGATGTGCATGCCCTGCTGCTCGCGTTGCTGCACGGCGCCGACGACGGCCGCCTGCGCATGGTGCTGTCGACGGTGCTGATCGGCGAGGACGCGAGACACGTCGCCGCGCTCGACGAAGACGGCGACGCGCTGCGCACCTGGCAGCTCGCCGCACTCGGCTGGCGCGATCGTCTGCAACGCGGCGGCCCGCTTGCCTTGATCACCGACCTTTGCGCGGAGCACGCAGGCCGCCTGCTCGGCCTGCTCGATGGCGAGCGTCGCCTGACGAACTATCTGCAGCTCGCCGAGCTGCTGCAGGAAGCGCAGGCGCACGCGCTGGGCCTGCACGGTCTGGTCGACTGGCTGTCGCGCGCGATCGCGTCCGCCAGCAGTGACGACGACAGCCAGCTGCTGCGCCTCGAATCCGACGCACGCCGGGTGCAGGTAGTCACGCTGCACAAGAGCAAGGGTCTGGAATATCCGCTGGTGTTCCTGCCGTTCGCCGGCATCGGCGGCAAGCCGCGCGACGCCGGGCGTCACGTCACCGTGGCCGATGACGCTGGCCGCGCCCTGCACTGGAAACTGCTGCCGTCGCGGTCGGGCTGGAACGACGCGAAGCAGCGTTGGCAGGACGGCCAGCGCGCCGAAGACGCCCGCCTGCTCTACGTCGGCCTGACCCGCGCGCGGCATGCGCTGTGGATCGCGGGCGGCACGTTCTACGGCTTTGAGAAGGCCGCGATCGCACACATGATCGCCACGCCGGACGCGCTGGCCGAAACCTTGGGCACTGCCATCCGCATCGACACGCAGGCGCCGCCCGCATCGCTGCCGTGGCTGCCGCCCGAATCCGAAGACGCCGTGCCGGCCGCGCGCATCGCGACGCGCTCGCTGCTCAGCGACTGGTGGGTCTACAGCTTCACCCAGCTGGCGAATGCGGATTCCGGCAACGATGCATCGAGCGCGTCGACCCTGGCCGCGCCCGGCGGCCTGGACGAGCCGGCCGTCGATCCCGACGCCGCGCCCGACACCGCCGCCGATACAGACGCCTACGATCCACGCTTCGCCGGCGCGCGGTTCGGCGTGGTGCTGCACGACGTGCTCGAACGCAGCGACTTCACGCAGTGGTCCGGCTGGACGCCCGATGCGCCTGCGCCCGAAGCCGACGCGGATGTCATCGTCGAGCGCCTGCGCGCGGCCGGTTATGCGGACGCCGATCTCGACGACGGCATCGACGTGCTGACCCCGCTCGTCGGCCAGACGCTGACCGTCACCCTGCCCGAAGGCGTGCGCCTCGCCGACGTGCCGGCGGATGCGCGTCGTCCGGAAATCGAGTTCCAGTTCGCCCTCGCGCCGACGCGCATCGACGCCCTGCTCGCGTTGCTGCACCGCCACGGCGTGCTGTCCGCGCGCAGCGGTTTCGGCACGCGTCGCCAGCTCGAAGGCCTGATGACCGGCCTGATCGATCTGACCTACGTGCACGACGGCCGCTGGTACGTGCTCGACTACAAGACCAACCGCCTGCCCGGCTACGGCCCCGCGCAGCTCGAGGCCGCGATGGCGCACAGCGAGTACGACCTGCAGGCGCTGATCTACACCGTCGCGCTGCACCGCTGGCTGCGATTCCGTCTGGGTGATGGTTACGACTACGCACGTGACTTCGGCGGCGTGCGCTACCTGTTCTGCCGCGGGCTCGATGCGCGCCGCGACGACGCGCCGGGCGTGCAGGCCTGGCGGTTCGCGCCGGAGCTGGTCGATGCGCTGGACGGGCTGTTCGCCGGACGCGACCAGGAGATCGCCGCGTGACGCTGCTGCAGACCCTGCGCGAGACCGGCGCACTGCGCACGCTCGACCACGCGCTCGCGCAGTCGCTGCGTCGGCTCGATCCCACGACGCCCGACGCCGTGCTCGCGGCCGCCGCGCTCGCCTCGCTCGCCGTCGCCAACGGTCACGCGGGCTTCGATCCCGCCGCGCCGCAGCGCCTCGTCGACGCCGACATCGACTGGCCGTCCCCCGACACCTGGCGCGCGGCGCTCGACGCCTCGCCCTGGATCTCGCAACCCGACGACGGCGACACCGAATCCGTCGCCGACACCCCGCTGGTGTTCGAACACGGCCTGCTCTACCTGCGCCGTTATCGCGAGTACGAACGCCGCCTCGCGCTCGGCTTGCGACGCATCGGCGCGTACAGGCCCGAAGGCGGCGATCTGGACGCACTCGCTCTGGACGCACTCGCTCCGCTGTTCGCGCAGCTGTTTCCCCATGCCCGCAACGGCGACGATCTGCAGGCGCTGGCCGCCGCGGTGGCGCTGCGCCATAACCTGGTCCTCGTCACCGGCGGACCCGGCACCGGCAAGACCACGACCATCACCCGCCTGCTCGCCCTGCTCACCGCACAGGCGCAGCAGGCCGGCCAGCCCGCGCCGCGTATCGCGCTGGCCGCGCCGACCGGCCGCGCCGCCGAGCGCATGGCCGAAAGCGTGCGCAAGGCCGTGCAGACGCTGACGGCCTCCGGTGTCGACGGCGCGCTGCTCGACGCCCTGCCCACCGCCGGCACCACGCTGCATCGCCTGCTCGGCACGATTCCCGACAGCCCGCGCTTCCGACACCACGCCGACAACCCGCTGCCGTTCGATGTCGTCGTCGTCGACGAAGCCTCGATGATCGATCTGCCGCTGATGGCCAAGCTGGTCGACGCCGTCGCCGACGGCGCGCGGCTCGTGCTGCTCGGCGATCCCGACCAGCTGCCGTCGGTCGAAGCCGGCGACGTGCTCAGCGGCATCCTGCGTGCGGCCGGTGACGGCACGGACTTCCCCATTGGCGATGCCGCAGTGTCGAAGCTTCTTTTCGGCGAACCTGCGTGGACCATGAGCGCGACACGCGTCACTGACGCAGGTGCCGTCACATCTCCTGCGGGCGGGACTCCAGGGACTGCGGATGCAGCACAGGCAACGTCCATGGATGACCAGCGCAACGCGCCGTCGGGAAGCACGTTGCGCCTGCGCGGGAACGACGATGAGAGCTTCCCCGGCCGCCGCATCCACCTGCAGCGCGGCTATCGCCAGAGCGCCGCGCTCGATCTCGTACCGCTGGCGACCGCCGTGCGCGATGGCGATGCCGGCACCGCGCTGTCGCTGTTGCGCGCGGGCGATCTGTCCGGTGTGCACTTCCACGAGAACCCGTCCGATCCGCTCGCCGCACACCGCGATGCGTTGCTCGCGCACTGGGCCGCGCTCGCCGACACCACCGATCCCGCCGAGGCACTCGTCCGCGCCGGTCGACTGCGCATCCTCACCGCCGTGCGCGAAGGCCCGCAGGGCGCACGTGGCCTGAACACCCGCATCGAAGAGCTGCTCGGCGGCAGCACGCGTCGCGGCGCCGGCCCCGGCTACTTCCACGGCCGCCTGCTGCTGGTCACCGAGAACAGCTACCGCCACCGCCTGTTCAACGGTGACATCGGCATCTGTCTCCGGGGCGACGACACCGGCCCCGTCATGGCCTGGTTCCCCGGCGACGATCCGCTGCACCCGCGCCCCTTCCATCCCTCTGCGTTGCCCGCGCACGACAGCGCGTTCGCGATGACCGTGCACAAGGCGCAGGGCTCGGAGTTCGACACCGTCTGGCTGGTCCTGCCCGAGCGCTTCAATCGCGTGCTGTCGCGCGAACTCGTCTATACCGGCATGACCCGCGCGCGCAGCGCGCTGCACCTCGCCGCGCGCGCCGATGTCCTCACCGATGCGCTCGCCCGCCACGCCAGTCGCTGGTCCGGGCTGGGCTGGCGCCTGGGCGCGCCGGACACACCGGCGCTGCCGCCCGGCCCGCGTGCCCCCGACGCAACGCCGACGCAGGGCGCCCTGTTCTGATCCGGCATGACGCAGGCCTCCGCCTGCGCATCGAAGCCCAGCACGTCGGCGGCTGATCCGGTCACGGAAAGGGGCGCTGCCCCTGGCGGTGCCGTCGAGCGCGGATGTCCACGCGTGGCACGTGCGACCTCACGTGTCCGGCGCCGCCTCCGGCAGGACGCGCGAAGGTGATGCGCTCTCCGTCCGCGTCAGGACGACGGGCTGCCGACAACGCCGCTCTCGTGACTAGCACCGCTGTGTGCCCGACGCGCACCGCGCCCATCGACTAGGGGCGTGACGCCTTGCGCTCGGCGTCTTTCTGCGCGAGTTCGCGCACTTTGGCCTCGCGTGCGTGCTCCGCTTTCCGCAGCGCGTCACGCGCTTCGCGGATCACTTCCTGCGCCAGGCTGTGGCTGGTGTGGTGGCGCTTCATGTCGATCGCGTCGGTCACGCGCTGCTGCGCTTTCTCGATCGCCCTGTCGAACCGGAACAGCGGCGCATTCGAGTTCTGCGTCAGCGGTGGGTCGTAGATCTTCTTCATCGGACATCTTCCTCAACAGGGCGGCACCATAGCCCGGCGGCCGCGGGGCCGCACGCGTCGTGTCGTCGCCAGCCGCCGGCAGCGGATGCCGCCCGCAATCGGAAATTAATCCGGCGCAGGTCTGCTGCCTCCATCGCCCGGTCCCGGGCGCTCGATGAGGACACCACGATGCCCGCCAGTTCCCGCACGCCCGAACGCTGGGCCGTCGTCACCGGCGCGTCCAGCGGCCTGGGCCTGCCGTTCGCGTGGTCGCTCGCCAGGCGCGGGTACTCGCTCGTGCTGGTCGCGCGCCGGGAGGCGCCCATGACCGCGTTGGCCGCGACGATCCTCGCCGCGCATCCCGGACGCCGGGTCCACGTCCGCCCGATGGACCTGGCCCGCCCGGGCGCGGCGTCGACGCTGATGGACGCGGTGTCGGCGCTGGGCGTCACGCCGACCGTGCTGATCAACAACGCGGGCCGCGGCCTGTCGGGGCCGCTGGCCGAACAGTCCGGTGCCGCCTTGCGCGCGATGATCGAGCTCAACGTGCTGTCGGTGATGGAGCTCAGCCGCCTGGCGGCGCGCGCCATGGCCCGGCAGGGCGAGGGCTACATCCTGCAGGTGGCCAGCATGGCGTCGCTGGGCCCCACCCCGGGGCTGGCCGCCTACGGCGCATCGAAGGCCTTCGTGCGCTCGTTCGGGGAGGCGCTCCACGCCGAGCTGGCGCCGGACGTGCGCGTCACGACCCTCATCCCCGGGTTGATGGACACGGGGTTCGGCGACGCGGCTGGCGGCTACGCGGGCCCGCGTTGGGCCAGGGCCACGGTCATCACCCCGGAGGCGGCGGTGGAGATCGGCCTGGACGCCCTGTTCGCAGGACGGTCCAGCGTGGTGTCCGGCCGGTTGAACCGCCTGCTGGCGTGGCTCAGCCCGTTCACATCGCGCGCCGGACAGGCCCGCATGCTCGCCCGCGACATGCGCCGCCAGGCCGGGCGATAGCGCAGGCCGTCCGGATCCCGCACCCGGGCCGCGGCCTGCAATGCCCCGCTCTGCAGGCAAACCGGCATGGCTCCCGGGCCAGAAGCCGTGACCTGACTCGCCGCCGCGACCATGCCGCCCGGATGTGCCATCGCCTGATCGCCACGCTGTCCAGGCACGACCGTGACGCACGTGCCGCGAGTGGGGCAGGGCAGCGGTCGCGCCCGCATCCCGCCGGCGACGCACGCGTGGATCGCGCAGCACGCAGGCCTTTTCTCCGACCCTGCAAACCGCAGTGCGCGACTTTCGCGTTATCGTCGGCCCAGGGGAACGGGGAAGTCGCATGGGACGCGCACGACGCAGCACGCTCGAAGATCTGGCTGCATCGCCGTGGCCGGTCGGTCTGGTCGTGGGCCTCGTCGGCTACGCCGGCATCCGCCATGGCATTCCCGCATTCTTCGCGCACCAGGACGGGCCGTTCGCCCAGGCACTGGCCGCGCAGGCCGATACCCTCGCGCCCATCGCATGGGCGGTGCTGGCCCTCTGCACCATCGCCTCGCTGGTGTCGTTCGTGCGCGCGCGCCGGCGGCGTCGCCTGCTCGAGACCCGCACCGGGCTCGACAGCATCGCCACGCTCGACTGGCGCGAGTTCGAACGCCTGGTTGGCGAGGCCTTCCGGCGCCAGGGCTACGCCATCGAGGAAACCGGGCTCGGCGGCGCCGATGGCGGCATCGACCTCGTGCTGCGCAGGGACGGCCAGCGCACGCTGGTGCAGTGCAAGCAGTGGCGCCGGCGGCAGGTGCCCGTCAGCGTGGTCCGCGAGATGTACGGCCTGCTCGCCCACCACGGCGCGCACGCGGTGCAGATCGCCGCGCTGCACGGCTTCACCCGCGACGCCGCGCGCTTCGCCCAGGGCAAGCCCATCACCCTGCTCGACGGCACCGCGCTGCTGGCGATGATCCGCAGCGCGCAGGCCGCCACGCACGCGGCCCAGCCGCTGCCGGCGCAGACGCCCGCCCCACCACGCGACCCCGTCGTCGTGCCCGCATCTCTCGCGACCCCCACCCCGGACTGCCCACGCTGCGGCACCACGATGGTCGAACGCACCAACCGCCGCACCGCCAGCACCTTCTGGGGCTGCACCGCATTCCCCGTCTGCCGCGGCACGCGATGAGCGCGGCGGCAGGCGCAGTCCACGTCCGTCATCCCGTCAATTCGGAGGCCGCGCCATGACACGCCTGGTCATGCTGTTGATCCTGGGTCTCGCCGTCTGGGCCGGCTATCGCTACTTCAATCCGTCGGAACCCACGATGGCGGCGCCAGTTGCCGCCACCTCGACAGTTCGGCCATCGACACCGGAACGGGTGCTGCCCAGGCCGGCCCAGACCTTCAGCTGCGATGGCCGCCAGCATTGCTCGCAGATGCGGTCGTGCGAGGAGGCGACGTTCTTCATCCGCAATTGCCCGGATACGAAGATGGATGGCAATCACGATGGGGTGCCGTGTGAGGCGCAGTGGTGCGGGTAGAAGTGAACCTGGAACCGTTAGCTGCGGAACCGTTAGCTGCGTCGGCGGTGTACGTCAACGGCTTGGCGATGTCGAATCCGATTACGGAGCAGACGATTGCGGCGTATCGGGGGAGTGGGGGGGCGATGATGGGCGCTATAACTGCGCTGGAAGTTAACCTGGAACCGCTACTCCGCAGCCAACTTGTAAACTGACCAGGTCAGGTCAGGGGGCTTGGCGCCTACGTCGGCATGGACGTCCGAGAGCAAGAAATGATCACCAAGGGTTCGCAGGACTACAAAGATTTGCAGAAGGCAGTTGATCTGCTTGAGTCGCCATCTCTCACTGCCCAGATTTCCAATCTCATAGGCACGCCTGTTGAAGGCGCTATCAAGATGCTGCCTAAGATGATGAAGAGGCCTTTGGACTTGGCTGTCAAAGCTGCGTTCAACAAGGCTGTTGAAGGCGCACTTTTGACGATCAAGAACGAGCCTGGCACTGAGGCCTCGACAGGCTTCAACAAGCTGTTGGCGGCGACCTCCGGCGGTATTGGAGGCGCTTTCGGCCTGCCGGGCTTGCTGGTAGATCTGCCAGTTTCCACAACAATCATGATGCGAGCTGTGGTGGACATTGCCCGCAGCGAGAACTTCGACCTGGATGACTTCGAGACCAAACGCGCATGTATCGAGGTCTTCTCGATGGGCGGAGGCTCTTCAACGGATGATGCCGCGGAGACGGGCTATTACATGACCCGTAGCTTCTTGAACAGCTTTACAGGCGCGGTAGGCAAGAGCCTGGCTGACATTGCTGTCAAGTCGGGCAAGAAGGCTGGTACCCGCGCGTTGTCCAAGGCCGCGGAGAAGCAAGCGAGCACCATGCTCGCAAAGCTCATCGAAAAGGTCGCAGCACGCTTCGGGATAGTGATCTCACAGAAGTTTGCGGCTCAGGCGGTGCCAATCATTGGCGCAGTGTCTGGCGCTGCGATCAACACGCTTTTCACTGACTTCTACCAGGACATGGCGCGAGGCCATTTCACCGTCCTGCGTCTGGAAGAAAAGTACGGCAAGGATGTCGTCCAAGCTCAGTACGAGAAGATTGCTGGCATCAAAAAGTAAGCACCGCGTCGGTTGACGCTGTGTTTGGTCTGGGGGCATGCCGCAATCACGGCTGCCCCCGGCCTTGAGGGTCGACGCGCCTCTTCTACTCTGCAGTCTTACGAAAGCCGCTGGCTTCAACGATTGGAGCTACTAGCGCATCGAAATCTGCATCGAAGCCGCCCACACCGTGGTAATCCACGTCTGGGAACCGATCCTGCAGCTCGTGTGTAAACGCCATGCCACCGTACTTGGCGTCATTGGACGCTCCAATCACCTCTTCCATGGGATGGGTCTTTACAGCACCGCAAAAGTGCTGGGCCGTCTCGAAGCTCATCACTCGATATGGGACCTCATCCAGGAGGTCTAAGGATAGGCGCGCAGCGCCAAGTTGCTCAACAACCAATTCGTACAGCAGATCGAACGTCAGATCACTAAAAATGAGCCAGTCTTCGAGCGTGATGACCAAGTTGAAATGCTGACGCTCAGTGATGCCGGGTTGGCTGCCATGCTGTCGAGATCGCTGGATGTTTCCGTAGTTCTGAACGATGGCCTCGGCCAACTTGGCAAGCTCTTTCCTCAGGGCTTGGACGTTGTCTGCGACACGTCCTGACATCGACATTCGTTTGGCTTTGCACTCGACATGGGCATCGTAGTTGCCCTTGCGAATGATCCAGTCAGACCCGTCGTACCGGTACTTGCCGATGATCAGAGCTTCCGGCTTGAAGACTTCGCACTCAGGCGCCAGGCTTCTGAGCATGCGACCGATGAGACCATCTACGGCTTCACCAAAGGCGTTATCGAAGCCTTGTGCGTTGACCAGATCGTAATACAGGCCTTCCACCACGCGCTTTTCCAATGCGGCCGGAACAGGGCAGAACGCGCGCTCAGGGTGGTTGGGATCCAGCGAGATCATTGGCTTGTAATGGAAGACGTTGAACGCGTACTCCCATTGATCGTCCAACCGCTGTACCTCAATCGCTTTGTTTCGCATTTCCTTGCGTTGACCCACGATCAGATCAAAGAAGCGTTTGGTCTGCTCTGGATCCAGCCCAACGATTGTGTAATCCGTTCTTAGGTTGTTGTGCGGACGGGAAAGCGAACCGGCAATGACAGCGAACGCCATGAGGAAGTACGCATCCACGCCGATGCCTAGGTTTCTCTCAAACACCTCGCGGATTGCCGGTGTGCGGTACAGCGCCAGATGACGGCCCATCTTCGGGCTCGTCAACAAGCTAAAACGTGGGAACTGTTGCTGAGCCAACCGATGAAGGGTCAACCGGACTCCACCCCCGGCATGCGGATCAAACGACTTATCGCCGAAGTCCCTCAAGGCGTTGACTGCGTCCGCCAAATCGTCCCAACGGGAAAGCGATTTGATCTGCTTTGTGTCCCAATGATCGGCATGCAGCAATAGTTCGCGTACAAGCAGATCAACCTTGTGAGGGAACAAGGTCTGCGGGAGGCGGTCCCAGTAGCCCGGTCTACCGTAGGTATAGCTACTCGGTAGCGGCACATTCTGCGATACAAGCCGTGAATAATGCCAGATGTGAGGAAGCGACTCTTCTAGCGAGAACTGCCGTAGGACGGAGCGAACGACACCATAGTTGGCGGGCAAAGCGGCATCCTCGCTCAATTTTCGTCGATAACGGTGTCGGATTCACTTCTGGAGCTAACAGTTTCCGCCACGTTAGTCGGCTTGGACCGATGACTGACAAGCCGCCCAGGCTATAGGAGAGAACAGGCGCGAGATAATGGTGCCAGGTTCACTTACAGCAGGGTAACGGGGTCAGGTTCACTTCTAGCGGCCGCAGGATAACGGTGCCAAGTTCACTTCCCAGACCATCAGGTCAACCGTGCGCACACGGCGTGAACTAACGCGGCGTGAACTAACGGTGTCAGGTTCACTTCCCATGCTGCGTCGCGCTGTAGGCCAAATTTTTCTGAACTCAGACTGCAGAACCGCGTTCCGATTGACAGCCTACGGCTTCAGTTTCTTATGGCGGACATCAGGTTGGCGCTCGCTTCCAGCTTCAACTGAAGCCCCTTGGCCGACATCCCGATAGAACGCGATCACGTCCCGAGGTAGGTTCCGAGGCGAACAGCTGCTCGGTGCGACGGCTGGACCCGGATACATCGGCCATGACGGCTACACGACGATCAAGGAGCGATCGATGAATTATTTGAAGCACCCGATTCGCAGCACCGTGGGCGTCCTGGCGATGGCGGCGCTTGTCGCCTGCGGCGGCGGACCATCGAAAGAGGCGGAGGCGCAGTACCTGACGCTGGAGATCGATGGAACGCCAATGACGTTCAACGCCGCCGTGAGTGCGAACGATCCGCCGTCCGAGCCCACCGTGCACTTCGTGACGGTCGGCGGCAGCCAGACGCCCGACTGGAGCGGGTCGAGCTTTTCCTTCCAGCTTGTCTCGCCGGGTGTCGAGCTGGGCACCTATGACGGCGAACGCGATGAGCTGCACGGCACGTATTACGCCAGCAACGGGCGCGGGCAGACGACCACCTACATGGCGGCCGGCGCCCCAGGCACGCGCTTCGGGATGACGCTGACCCGGCTGGATGCAGACGGCGTGGCGGGCACGTTCTCCGGCGTGCTCAAGGAGCATGGCGCCGCTGATGATGCGCCGCGCTTGCATGTGACCAACGGTCGGTTCTCGGCCCGCTACAACGGCCGCTGACCTGGATGGGCGCTTTCGCCTGCAGGTCGCCCAGGCGCCCGCATGCAGCGGTGCCAGGCGCATCCGGGTCGTGACCTCAGCGATACCGGTTGCAGATTCACTGCCCAGCCCATGAGGTTGACCGTTCCCCCGCAACGGACCGGTACTTCCTCCAGCCCGCAGCTGGAAGCTCACACGCAAACCGCGAGCGCATCGCGCAGCACCTCGGCCGGCGGTCGATCGATCGCCAGCGTCACGACGTCGTCTTCGCCGGCCGGCATCTCCAGCGCCTCGAACTGGCTGTCGAGCAGCGACGCCGGCATGTAGTGCCCGCTGCGGGCCTGCATGCGCGTCGCGATCAGGGGCTTGTCCCCCTGCAGGAAGAGGAAGCGCAGCGACAGGCCGGCATCACGCAGCCGGTCGCGATGGCGACGGCGCAGGCCGGAGAACGCGAGCACCACGCGCTCGCCGGCCGCCACCCGCGTCATCAGCTCGGTCGCGATGCGCGCCACCCAGGGGTCGCGCATGGCGTCGGTGAGCGGCAGGCCCGCGGCCATGCGGGCCCGGGCGGCATCGTCGTGGATGTCGTCGGCATCGAGGAAGGTCGCGTGCCAGGCCTCCGCCAGCAGGCGTGCCAGCGTGGTCTTGCCGCTGCCCGAGACGCCCATGACGATCACCACCTGCGGCGTGGCCGTCATTCCGGCAACTCCACGTCGATGCGATGCCGGCCACCGGCGACGATGCCGCGCAGCAGCGGCGCGTCGAGCACGTGCCCGTCGGCGCGCACGCGCATGGCCGTCAGGCCGGGCACGCGCCGCACCTGCAGTGTGATCTCGGCGCCGCGGAAGCGGCGCACCACGGAAGCCCCGGACCAGTGCGACGGCAGCTGCGGCGCGATGCGCAGCGCGTCGCCTTCGCCGCGCAAGCCGAACAGGCCTTCGATCAGGCAGCGATACAGCCACGCCGCGGTGCCGGTATTGAACAGCTGGCTGGAACGCCCCGCGGTGCGCGGATGGCCGCGCCAGTCGCCGCGGTAGTAGTTGGGCACGAACACCGGCAGCTGGCCGCGCTGCAGCAGATCGTCGGCATCGGGCCCGGGCAGCATGGCGCGCAGCACGCGCCAGGCGCGGTCGGCGTCGCCCACTTCATACAGCGCGTGCAGGTAGAACGCGGCGGCGTGGTTGTAGACCGAGCCGTTTTCGGCCGAGCCCGGGAATTTCTGGGTGAGGCGGCCCACGTCGTCGCGCATGCCGGTGTAGGGCGGATCGAGCATCGCCACGCCGTACGGGGAGACCAGCTGCGCTTCCACCGCTGCCAGTAGTTGTTCGCGACGCGTGGCATCGGCCGCGCCCGAGAGCATCGCCCAGCTCTGCGGGTTGAGGTAGATGCGGCCCTCGGTGTCGCGCTGCACGCCGAAGGTCACGTCGTCGTCGGTGATGCCGCGCGCGTACCAGTCGCCATCCCACAGGTGTAGGTTCGCGGCGTCGTTGCAGGCCTGCGCGCCCTGCACGAAGACCGCGGCCGCAGCACTGCCGGCATGGCGCGTGCGCATGCCGGCCCACAGCCGCAGGGCATGCGCGGTCGCCAGGGTCAGCCAGCCCGATACGCCGCGGCCCTTGTAGCCGACCATGTTCATCGGATCGCACCAGTCGCCCTGGGCGATGTAGCCCAGCCCGCGCGCATCGCGCGCCGCCAGCAGCCAGTGCATCGCCTTGTCCACGCGCGCGGCCACGCTGGCGACCTGGCCGTCGGCATCGGTGACCGGCACGTCGAGCAGGGCGTCGTCGCCGGTCTCGTCGAGGTAGGCCTGCAGGAATACCGGCAGCCAGACGCAGTGGTCGGTGTGCGGCACCTGGTTGATGTATTTCAGCTGCGCGCCGTCAACGAGCAGGATGCCGTCGGGCATCGCGCCGCTGGGCGCCTGCTGCGACAGCGCGCGCAGGAACGCGGTGCGCGCGGTCGCCGGCTGCAGGTAGGCCATGCCCATGTGGTCCTGCAGCAGGTTGCGCGTCTGCGGGTCGGTGGTCAGGCGGTTGACGTCGCCGTGGTAGTACACCTGCCGCGGCAGCCAGTGGTTGGCGAAGGCGTCGAGCCATGCATCGGGGGTGCGGATGTCGACGCAGCCGCGCCCGCCGGCCAGGTAATCCGCATACGCCGCCGCGGCCGCTTCGAAGCCACCGGGGACGAGATAGGTCGCACGCAGCGCGTGGATCTGCGCGTCGTCGCGCGCGGGGCCGAACACGAAGCGCTCTTCATGTGCGTCGTCATCGGCCAGCACCAAGCGGTACTGCAGCGCCGCGGTGGGCATTTCGTAATCGGCATCGCGGCCGCCCAGCAGTGGTGCATCCGTGATCGCCGACGGCGCATGCAGCCCACCCTCGCCTTCGAACGCGGCCTGGCGCGCGTCCCAGGCGTCGGGCGCGTTGGCATGCAGCAGCACCGTGCGGTCCATGAAGTCGCGCTGGACGAAGTAGTCGGCCACCTTCTGGTAGGGCGTGACGCTGTTGCAGACGATGCCACCCAGATCCTCGCGCCAGGTCGCGGACTGGTTCATCCACGACATGTAGCCGACCGGGAAATAGGGATACAGGCTGAGTCGTCGCGTCCTGCCCGAGTTGTTGCGCACGCGCAGCCTCCACAGCTCGGCGACATCGTCGACCGGCAGCGTCAGCTGCCACTCGAAGGCGAGGCCATCGCGTTCGATGCGCCAGATGAGCGTGTCCGGCGCCGCCTCGAACGCGAAGGCATCCGCGGGTGCACGCGCGGGTTCATGCGGCAGCGAAAACAGCGTGCCGTCGTCCTCGTCCTTGACGTAGCAGAAGCGGCCCGGATGGTGCGCGTAGACCGGCTGCTCGGGCTGCATGAAACTGCGCGCCTCGAGCGTCGGCGCATGCGCGTACTTCGCCGGTTCGGGTTGCATGAACTGCGCGGTGGCGAAACCGCGGCAGGTGGCCTGCACCATCATCCGCCGGTTCCACAGGAACGACGAGGCGTGCGGCATCGCGGTCGGACTGTCGATGGTGAACCTGCGGCCGTCGTCGCTGAAGCCGTACTGCAGCGTGCTCATGCGCGTGCCGCCCTGCGCGCATCCAGCGCATCCTGCACGTCGGCCATCGTCGACGCATCGACCGGGTAGGCCCGCATCACCACGGCCGCGAAGAACGCGACGACTCCGGGGATCACGGTCAGCAGCAGCGCGATGCCGAGCTGCGAGGCATCGGACTGCGCCTCGTTGGCGACGTAGCCCATCGCCGCGAGCATCCAGCCGATCACCGCCGCCGCCAGCGCGCCGCCGAGCTTCTGCGAGAACGTGGCGGCCGAGAACGTCAGCGCGGTGGCGCGGCGCCCGGTCTTCCATTCGGTGTAGTCGGCGCAGTCGGCATACATCGAGAACGCCAATGGCGATTTCGGCCCCAGCGCCAGGCCGACCAGCGTGTTGAGCAGGAACAGCAGCCAGATCGCATCGCGCGGCACCAGGAACATCGCGCAGCTGAGCACGCCCACGGCCGCCATCAGCCACACCATCAGCCGTTTCTTGTCGACGAAACGCGTCATCACCGGCGTGAGCGCGGCGCCCGCCGCCAGCGCCAGCGAATAGCTGCCGAGGAACCAGCCGGTCAGGTCGGGTCGCTCGAGGTAGTACTTGAGGTAGTACACGGTGGCGCCGCTGCGCATGACGATGGTGACCATGATCACCAGCGCCAGCACGAACAGCACCATCCACGGCCGGTTGTCGAGCAGGTCGCGCAGGTCCTGGCGCACGTCGCTGCGCTGCTGCGGCGGCGGCGCGATGCGCTCGCGCGTGCTGAAGAACACCGTCGCGAACAGCAGCGACGCCACCACCCCGTACAACCCCAGCGTGAGCTGCCAGCCCAGGGCCTCGTCGCCGCCACCGAACCAGCGCACCAGGTCGAGCGTGCACGCATTGACGACCGTGGTACCGGCGAACGCGGCGATGAAGCGGAAGCTGATCAGCGTGGTGCGTTGCTGGCTGTCGTTGGTCATCACCGCCGACAGCGCCGAGTACGGCGTGCTGAGCACGGTGTAGGCCAGCATCATCAGGCTGAAGGTCAGGTAGGCCCACACCAGCCGGCCGGTGTCGCCGAGGTCGGGTACGGTCCAGGTCAGCACCCCGGTGAACGCCAGCGGCAACGCACCCCACAGCAGGTAGGGCCGGAAGCGGCCGAAGCGCGTGCGGGTGCGGTCGGCGATGGCGCCCATCAGCGGATCGGTGACCGCGTCGAGCACCCGCGTGACGAGGATCATCGTGCCCACCGCCGCGGCCGCCAGGCCCATCACGTCGGTGTAGAAGATCAGCAGGAACGCGGCGATGTTGGCCCAGTAGAGATTGAAGCCGAAATCGCCGATGCCGTAGCCCACCTGCTCGCGCAGGCGCAGGCGTGTCCGCGGCCCCGTGCCGCCGGGATGTCGAATCTGCATGCGCCCTCCGCGTCCTGTCGCCAGGCGGATGCGTGGCGTTCGCAGGGCGGCGGCGCCCTGCGCTGACAACGCGGTCGACTATCCCGTAAAGGTGGGGCCCGGACAACCGCGCCTACCGCACGGCCGCGCAGCGACGCGCGGCGATGCGTGGGCGTCAGCGCGCCTGGGCCGCCTGGCGTGCCGCGCGGTCGATGACGTCGGCTACCACGCCTGGCTGGGTGGCATACAGCGCGTGGCTGGCCGACACGTTGGTGACCTCGGCACCGATGCGCCTGGCCATGTGCTGCAGCATGGCCTGGTCGAACGCCTTGTCCTCGGTCGCGATCACCGCCCAGCTCGGCTTGCTGCGCCAGGCGGCATGCTGCAGCGGCGTGGCGAAGGCGCTCATGTGGATCGGCACCTGCGCGTCGGCCATGAACGCGGCATCCGCGTCGCTGGCATCGTGGGCGAAGCCGGCCTTGAATCCCGCGCGGTCGAGGAATCCGTAGCCGTCGGGCCGGGTGTCGATGACGAATTCGGGCTGCGGCTCGAAGCCCTCGTACTGCTGCGCGGTGGTCTCCCCGGCATCCGGCGACAGCGCGGAGACGTAGACCAGGCCGACCACCTGGTCGTGCAGGCCGGCCTCGGTGATCACGGTGCCGCCCCAGGAATGGCCGACGAGCACGGTGGGGCCGTCCTGGCGGTCGAGGACACGCCGGGTCGCGGCCACGTCGTCGGCCAGCGACGTCAGCGGGTTCTGCACGATGCTGACGCGGTAGCCGCGCTCGACCAGCAAATCGTAGACGCCGCGCCAGCCGGCGCCGTCGACGAAGGCGCCGTGCACCAGCACGACGTTGCGTGCCGCGTCTGCGGGCAATGGCGCGGCGGTGCGGGTTTCAGCCGTGGCGGTGGCGGCGGCGAGACTCAGGGCGCCGGCGAGCAGCGTGGGGAGTGCGAAGCGCATGGGGTGTTCCTCCGATCGACGTGGGACAGGGACGGGAGCGGGCGCCGGCATCAGATGCCGTGCGCCGCCTTGATGAGATCGGCCGCGCGTTCGCCGATGACGACGCACGGGGCCATGGTGTTGCCGCTCGGCATGTTGGGCAGCACCGAGGCGTCGGCGATGCGCAGGCGGTCGATGCCGTGCACGCGCAGCCGGCCGTCGACGACCGACATCGCATCGCGGCCCATCTTCGCGGTGCAGGCCTGGTGCCAGAACGTGATCGCCGCATCGCGGATGTAGCGCTCCAGCTCGACGCCGGCGAGCGGGCCCGGCATGGCTTCGCGTTTCAGCAGCGATTTGAAGGCCGGCGCATGGGCGATCTCCCGGGCGATCGCCACCGTCGCCTTCGCCGCGCGCAGGTCGTCCGGGTGCGACAGCGTGTTGGCCTGGATGCGGATGCGGTCGTGCGGATCCGCGCCGGTCAGGTGCAGCGTGCCGCGGCTCTTGGGATGCGACAGGCCGGCGAACGTCATCCAGCCGTGCTCGGGGACGCCGCGATGCGCGGTTTCCGGCGTCGGCACCGGGAACTCGAGCTGGCACTGGAAGATGTCGGGCAGGCGCAGCGCGGGATCGGTCTTCCAGTACAGCGTGGATTCCGAGCCGCCATGGCCGACGACCAGCGGCCGGGTGGATTCGAACAGGCAGCCGAAGGCGACGTGGTCCTGGTGGTTGCGGCCCACGCCCGGCAGGTGATGCACGACCGGGATGCCGTGCGGCCGCAGTTCCTCTTCCGGGCCGATGCCGGACTGCAGCAGCACGCGCGGCGTGTTGATCGCGCCCATCGACAGCACGACTTCGCGGTCGGCCATGAACGTCTCGCGGCGGTCGCCGACGATGGCCTCCACGCCGACCACGGCGCGGCCTGCGAACAGCAGCCGCGCGACGTGCGCACGGGTCAGCACGGTGAGGTTGGCCTGGTGGCGCCGGGGCCAGATGTAGGCGCGGTACATCGACGTGCGCTGCCCGGCCCGGATGATCAGGTCTTCGAGGGCGACGCCGCCGCGGCCTTCCATCATCGCGCCGTTGGGACTGGCGAAGACCGGCAGGCCGATCGACTCCGCGGCGGCCACCATCGCCACCGCCGCGGGCTGCGGATCGCGCGCGGGCTCGACATGCACCGGCCCGCCGCTGCCGCGGCGCTCGGGATCGGGCAGGCCGCGCCAGTCCTCGATGCGGCGGTAGACGTCGAGCACGGCGCGGTAGCCCCAGGCGTCGTCGTCCACCGCTTCGGCGATCTGGTCCCAGTCCTCCTGGTGGCCGCGCGCCCACACCATGACGTTGATGCTGGAACCGCCGCCGAGCACCTTGCCCATGTTGAGCGGGATGGCGCGGCCGTTGAGGTGCGGGTTGGGTTCGGCGACGAACCCCCAGTCGCGTTCGGAGCCGAGGTTGGCCGGCCACTGGCCGGGGACCTGCACCTCGGGCACGTCGTCGGTACCGCCGGCCTCGAGCAGCAGCACGCGGACATCGGGGTTCTCGGCGAGACGGCCGGCCAGCGCGCAGCCGGCGGGGCCGGCGCCGCAGACGATGAAGTCGTAATGCGCCGCGTCGCGTTCGCGGCTGTCGCGTGCGCGCGCTGTGGACGTGGGGCCGGCCGCCGGCGGGCGGTCGCTGTTGCTGTGCATGTGCTGCGTGCCTCGCACCTTGGGGGAGCCCATAGGCTGATGCAGCGGCGGCCGACGATCCTGCACGCGCGGGCCGTGCGTTGAACGATCGGGCCGCGCGCGTGCGGCGGGCCGTCGGGTGCGGATCACGCGATGCGTCGATGCGCGTTCGTGCGGGTGCCTAGCGCCGCTGCAGGCGCCGCCACGCGCCCGGGCTGAGGCCCACGCGCTGCTGGAACACGCGGGTGAAATGGCTCTGGTCGGCGAAGCCGCAGTCGAGTGCGACCTCGCCCAGCGACCGCCGTGCGTCGGCCAGCAGCGCCTTCGCCCGTTCGACACGCAGGCGCAGCAGCCTGGTCGCGCGGAACGCCCGCGTGAAGTGTCGGATCGACAGCTCGCAGGCGCCGGCCAGTTCGGCCAGGCTCACGCGGCCGCCAAGATGGGACGCCAGCAGGTCCTGCGCGCGCCGCGCCTGCCACGGCGCCAGCGCGCCGGGCTGCGTGGCGGGGCGCGCCCGCAGGCCGCCGTAGGTGTGGGCCACGTGCGAGGCCAGCGCCAGGGCGACGTGGTCGAGAAACAACTGGTTGGCCTGCGCCGGCAAGGCCAGGGCTGGGCGGATCGAGGAGAGCAGATCGCGCGCGACGGCATCGCGGAACGCCGCGCCGGTGTCGTGGCGCAGGTCGTCGATGCGCGCCGCGCCGGCGTCTTCGGCGATCGCCGCGAGCGAGGCCTGCGGCAGGTAGAGATCGACGGCGTGGAAGGCCGCGCGGCGCTCCGTGGCCAGGTTCTCGCGCAGGTCGAAAATGGCGACGTTGCCGGCGGCGAAGTCGCGCGGGCGGACCAGGCGACCGTCGGCGTAGAGGTCGAAATCGGTGCAGTCGCGCAGCTGCAGTGCGATCAGGAAGGCATCGTCGCGGACCGGCGCGGCCACGCCCGATGCGGCCTCGCCGCTGCCCAGTTCGAGGAAGGCCATGCCGGTGACGCCGGCGTCGCGCGTCGCCAGCACCGGCGCCTGCGGCAGGTCCATCGCGCGGGTCAGCCCGAGCACACCGGGCGGGTGCGCGGCGGTCTCGTGGCCGGTGGCGGAACGTTCCATCGCGCGAGCATCCGCTTCCGGCGTGCGCCCCGCAACGCGGGACGCCGCGCTCAGCCGATCCGCAGCGTGCGGATGCGATCGCCCGCCAGTTCGAACACGTGATCGACCGTCACCGGGCTGCCGGGGAAATTGCCGACGAGCTCGGCGGCGACGGTCAGGCGGTCGCCGTCGCGCTGGTGTTCCACCGGCGTGACCGAATAGTCGTACTTGCGCCGCGCCGCGCGCTTCCACGCCTGGATGTCGGCATGGCCGCGGTGCGTGCCGCCTTCGTCGTGCACGACGGCGTCGTCGGTGAAGCAGGCGCCGAGCGCGGCATCGTCGCCGCCGTTGCTGATGCGGAAGTAGTCGGCCACCACGGCGGGCAGGGAAGGGGGCATGTCCGTGTCCTTGCGTTTGTCTGCCCGGGATGGTGGTCATAGACTCGGGCCGCATCAAGAACGCACCGCAAGGTAAGGACCTCACCCATGGGTCAGGACCACACGCCTGAAACCGCTGCGCGCGACGTGGAGACGGTGCTGCGCCTGCTCGAGGGACGCTGGAAACTCGAGCTGCTGTTCCACCTGTTCGGTGGGCAGGTGCAACGCTATTCCGATCTCGAACGCCGGGTGCCCGGCATCTCGCAGAAGATGCTTGCCCAGCAGCTGCGCCAGCTGGAAGCCGACGGCCTGGTCACGCGCACGGTGTATCCGCAGGTGCCGCCGAAGGTCGACTACCGCCTCACGCCCTGGGGCCAGGCGTTGTGCCCCGCGCTGGACGCCATGCTGCACTGGTCGACGCAGCGCGCGACCTTGCCGGCGGACGCACCGTCGGATGCGGAGTCGGTCAGGCGCTGAGTGCAGCGGGCTTCTTTCAAACGGCATCCCTGCCGGGGGCTAGTGGTTCCAGATGGGCCGCTCGCTCAAGTGAATCCGGACGAGTCGTCTATGCCGTCAGCCAATGCGGCTTCGCTTTCACGGAAAATCGCGTCTTCGGTGCGAGAGAGACTGAAATCGCGCAGCGCGTCCAGCGCGGCGACGCGGGCCTCGGAGTCCGGCGCTGCATCGTTCGCGAGCAGCAGCAGCGCTTCCTTCATTTCCTGAGTGCGCACGTTCGACAGCGCGACCGCGGTCACCGCACCAAGGACGACCTGGGGACTGTCGTCGTACAGGCCGTCGCGCAGCAACGGAGCAATGCCATCGCCGCGATCCCACTGCGCCCAATGCACCAGCGCGGCTGCACGCAGTTCAGGCTGCCCCGTGTCATAAATCACCCGCAGCTCTTCCAACAGGGGCGCCAGGTCCTCGGTTGCCAACGGCGTCGGTTGCAGTGCGCCGAAGATCGCCGCCTTGGCAGCGGGTGACTGCTCCGACTTGAGCGCCGCGACCAGCGCATATCGGACCGACGCATCACGCAGGTTGGCGGAGGTCAAGGCCGTGACACACCCTGCATCGGGTGTGGCGGTGCGGCTGCCGGGACACGCCGAGTCCACCGTTTCTACCGAGGGACGCGCATCAGTTAGAGCAACAGCCTCGCCGCTCCGTGACGCGTACGTTGCGCTCCGGGAATCGGATGGGTTTTGGCGACGCTGCGGACTATCCGATGCTGCAGGAGCCTGTGCGGGAGTTTCGGCGCCAGAATCTATGGACCCGGCAAACCAGCCGATCGTTGTTCCAACGATGGCGGCGCCTGCACAGGCCAAGAAAACTGTCGGCCAAGAAGCGGAACGCGTCGCGGGCGACCTCTCGACGTGGCGATGTTCGTGAAGGGTGAGTTCCGCATCCATAGAGTCAGCCGCCGCAGAAACCTGCAAGCCGCGATGCAGTCACCCCGCCTGCATTCAGCCGTCGCTCGATACTTCCCGTTGCGTCTACGCAACGCCCTTGTCCGGGTAGCGACACTGCATTGGTCGAGTATTGCGTGACACCGCTCCATTGACGTCTCGGAATAGAGGCAGCTCCGGGACAGGTCCTGCCGTTGGCGCGGAACACCGCCTGCGTGCAGGTCTCGATCTGGACGCTGGTGGTGCGCCGTTTGCCCCATGTCTCGCCGCCGTGCACAACACGGGCGCAGTTTCTGCCATTCCCCGGGTTGTAGTAGAGCTGCAACTCGCCGAGACGTGCCCCATCGCCCCACAGCAATGGTTTGACCCCAATCAAATTGCCCGGGCAGGTCTCTGCACGGGCGTCGGTCGGAACGACGCAAGCGCCGACGATAAAGAGGACTGCAGCCAGATATCGATGCATTACGACGACCCCATGGATATATGACCTAGGAGCGTCACGGACAGAACATTAAGTCTGCATCGATGACGTGTTAAATCGCTACGGCATTTGTCGTGCTCTCGCAGGATTGAGTCGACCGGATCCCGGATGTTGCCAACGCACCACCGCTGCGCTTGGTCCACGTCACGGATTGCCGAGCAGGATGCCCGCTGGTTAGGTTGTGGCGGCGCTGTCAGCGGCGAGCGCCGCCAAGCTCGCCGCACATGACGAATTAACGCCGCACGCACCACTCCCATCGCTCCAGAACCGGTCGGCCAACCACGCGGTCGTCAGGTTCAAGCGCTCGGGCGAGCGCCTCAGATCTTCGCTCGACTTCAGCCGCAGAGCCGCCGCATCTTCGCCAGGTCGGCGTCGCCCGCCGGGTTGTAGATCATCAGCTTGAGGTCCGGACGGCCGTCGATCGCGAAGGACGAGAACTCGAACGTGATGTCGCCCACCGCGGCATGGCGGATCGTCTTCGCGCCTTCGCCGGTGGTGTGCACGTCGTTCTCGATCCACATGCGGGCGAAGTCGTCGCTCTTGCCGGACAACTCGGCCACGAGCGCCCCGGCACGCGCATCCTGGCCCGCGCGTGCGGTCTCGGCGCGGAACGTCGCCACGAGGAAGCGCGCCACCGCCGCCCAGTCGCGCTGCGCCGCGCGCGCGGCGGGGTCCAGGAACATCCGCCGCAGGACATTGCGCTCGCCGGGTGGCAGGGTCTCGTAATCCGTGAGTGCGAGCCGGGCCGCGCGATTCCAGCCGACGATGTCCCAGGTCGCGGTCGCGACGGTGGCCGGAATCATCGGCATCGCATCGAGCAGGCGCTGCAACCGGTGCGAGATGCCGTCGTGCGTCCGGGCCTGGGCCCGGGGCGCACTTCCGATCGCGACCAGGAACAGATGCTCGCGCTCGGCTTCGGTCAGCAGCAGCGCGTCCGCGAGACGGTCGAGCACGCGCGGCGACGGTGCGCCGCCGCGGCCCTGTTCGAGCCAGGTGTACCAGGTGGTGCTGATGTGGGCGCGCTGGGCGACTTCCTCGCGCCGGAGGCCCGGCGTGAGGCGGCGCCCGCCGAGCCCGAAGGCGGCGGGATCCAGCCGCTGGCGACGGTCCCGCAGAAAGGTACCGAGGCGGTTTGCGCCGTGCGCGGTCGCGAGGGGAGTAGCGTCCATACCAGGATAAGCCCACGTCTTTACCACCATGGAGTGTAGCGACACGCTTCGCCCGTCAACCACAGAGGGAGCGATCGTCATGCAGGTATTCGTCACTGGCGCCACCGGATTCGTGGGCTCGGCCGTCGTCCGCGAACTCGCTGCGCACGGGCACCGGGTCCTCGGCCTCGCGCGCTCCGACCACAGCGAACGTGCACTCGCCGCACTGGGCGCCGAGGCGCTGCGCGGCGACCTCGAAGCGCTCGACACGTTGCAGCTTGGTGCGGAACGCGCCGACGCGGTGCTGCATCTGGGCTTCGTGCACGATTTCGCGCGCTTCGGCGAGGCCTGCGCGATCGATCGGCGCGCGATCGACGCCCTGGGCGCGGCGATCGGCAGCACCGGTAAGCCGCTGATCGTGACCGCTGGCGTCGCCTCTCTCGATGCGGCGGGTCCTGTTGCGACCGAAGCCGACGCCGCCTTCCCGCCGACGGACGACTATCCACGGGCGTCCGAGGCCGCCGCCGCTGCGCTGTCGGCGCGCGGCATCGCGACGGGCGTGATGCGGCTGCCGCCGACCGTGCACGGCATGGGCGATCACGGCTTCGTGCCGACGCTGATCGACATCGCCCGGCGCACGGGCTGCTCCGCTTACATCGGCGCCGGCGACAACGTCTGGCCCACCGTGCACGTGCGCGATGCCGCGCGTGCGTTCCGGCTTGCCGTGGAACGTGGCCCGTATGCCGGAACCTGGCACGCGGTCGCCGAGCAGGGCGTCGCCTTCCGGAAGATCGCCGAGGCCATCGCGACCGGTCTCGATGTGCCGTGCGTGTCGCTGTCCGCGGACGAGGCGTGCGCGCATTTCGGCTGGATGTCCGGGTTCGCCGCGATCGATCAGCCCGCGTCGAGCGCGCACACGCGCGACATACTCGGCTGGGCTCCCGTCGAGCCCGATCTGCTGACCGACCTCGCGGCACCCGGCTATTTCACGCCGCGCGCCGACGCGTCCTGACCGTTCGACCGCACCGGCGCATCAGCGCTCGGGGGCAGGACGCGTACCGCCGAGTCGCGTGCCAGCGACGGCGCACGCGGCGTCACCGCCGCATGCACCGCTCCCAGCGTTCCTGCACCCGGTTCGCGAACCACGCGGTCGTCAGGGTGCGGGTGATCTTGGGGCTGTCCAGCACGATGCCCGGCAGCACGGCGCGCGGCAGCGGCGTGCCGGCGGCGGCATCGGCGAGTTCGAACACGCGCGCGTAGAGCCGGGTCTCTTCGAAGTCGAGTTCGCCGCCCTGTTCCAGTGCGCGGCGGATCTGTGCGTCGTCCATGCCGATGCGGCCGCCGAGTGCGCGCACGGCGCGTTCGGTGGCGCCGGGATTGTCGAGGTTCGCGCCCGGTAGCAGCAGGTCGCCGTCGAGCGCGAGCTCGATGCCGGAGGCTTCGGTCACGGCGTTCTGGAAGGCCGCATTGCGGCTGGCGTACCAGCCGGCGTTGAAATCGCCGAAGCGGTACAGCGGCGTGTCGTAAGTCGCGGGATACCCCAGCAGATGGGTCGTGCCGAAGTACAGGCCGCCGCGCCGGGTGAACACTTCCTGGCGGATGCCGCGCTCGACCGGATACGGATAGCCGCGCGCATGCGTTTCCGCGAAGTCGATGCGGACCTGCATCGGTCCGCCGGTGCGCACCGGATTGAGACCCGCGAACAGCCGGCCGCCCAGCGGCACGATGTCGATGAAGTCTTCGTAGAGTTCGCTGAGGTCGCGCTCGGTGCGCACGCGCTCGAGCCGTTGCGCGTAGGTGCGGCCGTCGGGCGAATCCAGCCGCAGCGCCGCATTGAGCAGAAAGCCCGGCACGTGCAGCGCATCGGCGCGGCGTTCGATCTCGGCGCGCGCGATCGTCGACAGCCCGGACACCGCGGGATCGGCGGTGTAGGTGCTCTCCTGCTCGGTGACGGCCAGCACCGCGCAGATGTGCTCGCTGCTGGGCGCGATGTCCTGCGCGGTGAGCGCGACGTAGACGTCGTTCGCCCAGCCCTGGCGGTCGTCCACGCCGGCCGGCAGCTTGCGCACGATCTCCGCACGCACGTCGTCCGGGCTGCGCTGCATCTGCAGCGGCGCCTGGGTGGCGCAACCGGTGAGCAGCGACAGCAGCAACAAGGACGCAAGGGAACGGGTCATGGCAGGCGCAACGCGGGGAACGGTGCGGCATCGTGCCATGTCGGGTCATGGCGGCAGGTTCACTTCCACGACGGCGCGTCGCATGCTCGGTGCTGGCTTCGCTCACCTGACCGCTCGCCATGCCTTCGACGCCCGCGCGCATCCGCTGCACCGCCCGACTCCAGCGCCCCGCTGCGCCGGCGGATGCGGATTGGCGCTTTCTCCTGGTGCCGGCCGTTGCCAGCGCCAGGCTGCCGTCGCGCGGCCTGGTCACCGTCGACGGCACCTTCGCTGGCCAGGCCTTCGTCGCGACGCTGCAACCCGACGGACAGGGCGGCCATTGGCTGCGGGTGCCGCGCGCGCTGTCCGATGCCGCGGACGTGGCGGTCGGCGACGCGGTCGCGCTCGTGTTCGCGCCGGTTGCCGAGGAACCCGAGCCCGTGGTCCCGGACGACGTGCGCGCGGCGCTGTCGGCCCATGCGGACGCTCACGCGCAGTGGACGACGCTGACGCCGGTGCAGCGACGCGACTGGATCCACTGGATCGTGTCCGGCAAGAAGGCCGACACGCGCACCAAACGCCTGGCGACGGCCTGCGACATGCTGGCCTCGGGCAAGCGCCGCGCCTGCTGCTTCGACCGCTCGGGTCTTTTCAGCAGATCGATGTCGGCGCCGGAGGCGGCCGACTAGGGTCTCGCCGTTCCGCGTCGCCCGATGGCGTCGGACGTCCGGCCGAATCTCCGCATCGCGATCGCTGCATCCATCGCGCGTGGTCGCGCGTAAGCGGGGCAGACTTTCGAAGGAGCACCTGCGATGCACGTCGTGATCCGGATTCTGCTGGTGTGCGTCGCCGCCGCGTGGCTCGCGGGCTGCGCGACCGGATTTCCCCGCGCGTCCGCGCCGTACGCAGGCAGCGACGGCCTCGACGGCGCCGCGCTGCTGGCGGGTAGCGTGGCGGCGCACGGCGGCGATCTGCGCACGCGCCAGGGCGACCTCAACTATGCGAGCGACGGCCGCTGGCAGTCGCTGATCCAGCGCATCCAGCCGGTGGTCACCGACGCCGGTTACCGGGTCACGGCCGAGGCGCGCTATGCGCCGTCGCAAGGCATCCATGCGATCCGCTACCAGGGGCCGAACGGCGTGAAGCACGTGCTGCGCACGCCCGGCGCGATCGCCGTGCACTACGACGGCGTGCCCGTGACGGATCCGGACATCCTGGCGGCGTCCGCAATGACGACCGATGCGTTCGAACTCTTCCACTTCGGCCCCTCGTTCCTGGCGGCGCGCGCCACGCGCGTGACCCGGCTGCCCGATGCGCGCGAGGCCGGCGCGGACTACAGGCGCGTGCTGGTCGAGATCGCGCCGGGCTTCGGCGAGGCCGCGCGCGACGAGGTGGTCGCGTGGATCGACCCGCAGACGCAGCTGCTGTACCGCGTGCACCTGACCTTGAACGGTTTCGCCACCACCCAGGGCGCGCACGTCGACACCACGCTGACCGATTACCGCGACCTCGGCGGCGTGCGCGTGCCGACGCGCTTCCACGAACGCGTCCGCGGCCCGCTGCGGATCGACGCGCACACCTGGTGGCTGACGGGACTGGACGCCGATCGCGGCTGGCAGGCGGACGACGTCGACGAGGGTCGCTTCACGGGTGCGGCGGCGCAGCCGGCGGACGAGCCGCGCTAGGCGCAGATCGCATTGCGGCACGTGTCATCGGATCGCGCGTCGACTACGTCCAGCAATCTGCACGGATCAGTGCATATGTCGGGTCAGAGCGAGCAGCTCCCGCCGGCGAAGCTGCGTATCGCAGCGAGTATTTCGCCCGAAAGCATCTCGGCGGCGACATCCTCATAATCCAGCGTCGGGCCGGAGCGGTTGTATTCGCTGAAGACGCCATAGACGTAGCCCTGCAGTACCACGCGCCCGTCGGTGCAGAAGGGGATCGCGATATAGCCGGCGGTGGCCTTCTTGTGGTTGTCGCCGTCGCTGCCGTTGCCGCGCTTGAGCACGCCGACGCAGTGCGCACGAAAGCGGCGTGGGAAATCGGCCGGTAACGGGTGCGCCTGCATGAGCGCGCCGCAACGGCGCTCGACGGCGGCGAGGATTTCCCCACTTCGTGCCAGGTTCCGAAACAGATCCCAATGTGTCGCGTCCAAGAATATCGATGCGCAGCGTTCGTAGAGATTGGCAAAGTCGAGCAGGGTCGCTTCGTTGCTCTTGCAGCCCGTCGGACCCAGGTGACGCGTGTGGGGCATCCCGAGCTGCTGCGCGGACGCGGCCACGTTGGCAGGCCCGAGGGCCTGCCGGACGGCCTCCGGCGTGATGTTGCTGGAATCCCGCATCGCGCGTTGCAGGGCGTCACGCAGGGTCCCCGACTGCCAGCCGGAAGCCGGGTCCCCGGGATCATCGAACGGGCATGAGCCCGTCGTGTGGTCCGGGACCGCGACCGTCGTGGCCAGCGTCAGGGGCGCGCCATCGAACTGCGCTCCGTCCTGTACGGCCCTGAGCGCATGGGCATGCACCAGCGCTTTGAGACAGCTGCACGGATCGAACACCACGTCCTCGTTGAAGGCCTCGATGACGCTGCCACCGGTTTTTCGCAGATAGAAGCCGAAGTAGCCGCCCTGCTGGCTGGCTTCGATCATGGCGCGCACGCGGCGGTGCCGCGTGGAATCCGTCGTCAGCCCGGTGCGCTCGCGCATCACGCACGCATAGCGGTCGCCGCCGCCCTCGCGGTAGACCGTGATATCCGACGGGAACGCGCCGTTGAACAGCGCGTTGCGCCGGATGTCGTCAGGCGTCTGGCCCCAGTACCACCAGCTGCGGTCCTGGTTCGGAAGATGGATCACCACCACGTAGCGCGTGCCCGCGGTCGTGGCGTAGCCCCTGAGCATGTGCAGCTGGCCGCCGGTCTCCCGCAGCAGCCGGGTGACATCGTGCGGATGCTGTCCGAAGTACCACGCATGCCGTTTGCCTCGGGCCGGCACCATGACGGCCGCGAACCAGAGCTGTCCGCCTTCTTCGTAGGCGCAGATGTCGACTGGCAGCGCGTCGTGGGCGGCGAGTCGCTGCCCCAGGTCCGACGCGGACAGCCCGAAGTACCACCAGTAGCCCTGGCCCGGCGCGCGACGCATCGCGACGGCCATCCGCATCCCGCCCGCGCTTCGATAACAGGTCAACGACACAGGGACGGCGCCGTGTTCCGTGAGACGGGCGCCGACAGCGGCGCCATCGAGTCCGAAATACCACCAGTAGGCGCCGCCCGGCCGGTTCGGCAATGCCACCGCGCTGAAGCGGAGCGCGTCAGCGCCGGGATGGACTTCCAGATCGGCGATGTGCGCGCCGTCGGCTTGCAGGGCCGTCCCGAGTGAATGCGCATCGATGCGCGTGTGCAACCACCAGCGGCCCCTGCATTCTTCGAACAACGCCATGTCATGCTCCTTCACGAAACCGCTGTGCACGCAGTCGGGCCCGGTCACTGGCCCCGCAGGCAGGAAACGCGCAGGTCGTGGAGGAGCGGCCACTCAAGGTGCAGGCGGCATGACGCAAGGACGAGTGCGATCCATGATTCGCGCTGACCCAACGTCTCAATTCCGGTCTTCGTCGCCGCGAGCTGCGTGCTGCGCGAGTCAATCGGCGTAGCCAGCCTCGCAACCGGAATCGTGCGCGGCGTCGTCCGGGATGCAGGTAGCTGGCATCGTCGGTGGCGCGATCGTGCGATCAGGTGCAGATGCCCGGTGTCCGGCCTCAGCGGTACGGCCCCGGCCCACGCCACATCGGTTGGCCGCGCCGGTAGACCTCCTGCATGTTGATGACCTCGCGCGCGTCGCCGATCTTTTCCATCTCCGGCGAATACGGGTCGAGCAGGCGGCACTTGCCGGAGCCGCGGCGCAGCGCGACTTCCAGCGGACAGATCATGTATTCGCGGATGCCCGGCAGCGGCAGGTAGAGCTCGGTGATGCCCTCGTCGCGCCAGGCGCGCAGGCGGTCTTCGCTGCGCACCTCGTAGTAGACCTGGTAGCCGCCGATGTCCATCGACAGCTCGGACGTGGTGCCGTCGCGCCCGCGGCCGCGTACGACAGCCGAACTGTTGGCCATGCCGGCGTTGACCGGTGCGCGCGGTTCGGCCTGCATGCCCGGGGGCTGGCCCCAGGTGCGCGCGGGACGCGGCGTCGACGGCGGCGGCGGAGTCGGCACCGACGCCTGCGCGGTGACCTCCGGCGGCGACGATGGCGGCTCGGGCTCGGGTTCGTCGGGTTGCGGCGCTGGCGGCGGCGGGATCGCGGCGACGGGGTCGGCCGGATCGGCGACGTCGGGCGCGACGGGTTCGTCGGCGCGGTCGACCGTCGTCGCCTGCAGGCGCGAGGCGGCAGGTGCCGGTGCGGGCGCGTCGGGGCGGGGAGGGCGCGGCGTGCGCGGCGCGGTGCTGCGCGCCGGTGGGACATCGGTCGGCGGCGGCGATCCGGTGTCGTCGTCGATGAAGGTGACTTCCGTGCGGCTGCCGGCGTCGCCGCCCTGCGGCGTGGTGACGGTCACCGGCGGTCGCGACAGCACGAGCCACAGCAGCAGCAGATGCAGCAGCACGCAGAGGCTGCCGGCGATCCACGGCTGCAGGCGTTCGATCCGGGATCCGCTCTGGGGCGCCGCGCGGCGCTGGGTCGCGCTCATGCCGACGGCGGGGCGTCGGAGGGGTGGGCCTTCATGCGGATCGGCAGTGGGTGACGTGGGGACGCGGCATCGTAACGCGGCCGGGGACGGGTTCGTGGCGGGCGCGCAGCGTGAGCGGGGCGCGGGTCAGGTGCGGTTCGCGAAGACGCGCACGCGGCGGGTCACCGGCGCGTGGTCGTGAGCGCGGCGGTTGCGGCATCGCGCGATGCGTGTGGCATTTGCGGTCACCGGCTGCGCGCGTCATCCGCATTGGCCGCTTCGCGCCGCGCGCCGCGTCTGCTTTCCATGGCAGCAATCGAAACCGGGGACGCCACGATGCTTCGCACACTGTTCTGCGCCGTCACGCTGTGTCTGCTGCCGTGGCTGGCGTCGTGTACTGCCGAGACGTCGGTCCCCTCGACGAGCGCGCGACCTGCGCCGGCGCCTGCGGTCGCGTTGCCATCGGGCGAGCATCTCGTCTACATCGCCGGCTGCGTGAACTGCCACCACCAGACGCCGAAGACGATCATCGATGCGCCGCCGCTGGTCATCGCCAAGACCTACTCGTTGCCCGAATTCGCGACGCTGATGCGCAGCGGCGTGACCCGAGACGGCCGCGACATGTACGCGCAGGGCAGCCTGATGGGCGCGGTCGCGCGGCTGCAGTTCTCCCACCTGACGGACGCGGAGATCGCGGCGATCCACGGCTTTCTGCGCGACGACTGGACCGCGGCGCGCGCAGCAGCGGAAGAAGCGAAACTCGCCTCGCTGCCGCCGCCGACCGGGCATCACGAGTGACGCGTCGCCGCGTCGTACGGAACGCAGGGCTCCGAACGCAGAACGCCCCGGCCTGAGAGCCGGGGCGTTCGTCCGTGCATTGTCGTTCGCGACCGCCACGCGATGACGCGGCGCTCGCGCGCGGATCAGTCCTTCAGGTCGTCCGGCACCTTGCCGCCGTTCTCGGCGAGCTTGCGCATCACCGCCTTGTGCAGGGCGATGTTCTGCTCGGCGCTGCCGTGCGCGCCGGCGTCGACATCGAGTTCGGCGGCGAGTTCCTTGCGCGCGTCGAGGCTGGAGTCGAGGTCGAGCAGCTTCAGCAGATCGACGATCGAACGGCGCCAGTCGCTCGAACCGCCCTTGGCCTCGGCCATCTCGCGCAGCACGGCTTCGACATCGACGGGTTCGGCGGGCGTGGCCGGCGCGGCGGGCGCCGGGTTCAATGCGGGCGGAGACACCTTCGGGTCGCTGGCCTTGCCCTCGAAGATGACGGGCGCGGGCGTGCTGGCGGCCGGCGTGGGCGCCGGGGCGGCGGCGGGTTTACGACCGAAGATACGGTCGGCGATCTTGGAGAACAGGCCCATGCGGGACACTCCGGTGGAAGGGAGCCGCGATTCTGGGCGGGTGGACGGTAAAGCGGTATGAAGAGCGGACATGCAGGCGCCCGCCTGCCGGGTCCCCGCCTTGTCGATGACCCGCCCCGGGAGTACGGTCGTCGGGGGCAACCCGCCACAGCGCGGGATCCGGAGGCTGTCATGGATGATCGACCCGACGCGCGACCACAGGCCCGTCGTCAGGTCCGCCCCCTGGTGGTGGCCATGGTGGCGGCGACGATCGCAACAACGGGGTGCCAAGGCATGGCGGCAACGACACAGGACACGGGAAGCGAACGCGCTTCGCGCCCGGACAATACGGTGGCCGACTGGCCGCTGAAGTTCGTGCAGCATAGTTTTGGCGCCTTCTGCTATTCGGCGTATGGCTGCCAGGTGGAATACGGCGGGCGGCTGGTCCGATCGGATCCTGACGACGAACTCAAGCTGTCGTCGGACTCCCTGGGTGACCGCTACCCGCGCAATCTGGGTGCAGGATGGCTGGGCATCGCTAACTTCCCTGGACCCGCGCGGGTGCGGTGGCGTTCGAAGGACGGCGCCGCGCACGTCGCCGAGGTGGACATCGGCGGCATCTTCGATGACGGCCGGATCCGCCACGAGGTGCCACGTGAAGATATCCGCGAGGGTGTCTCGATCGGCAACCCGGAGATCGTGCTGGAGGTGAATTACCGTACGGTCAACGTCTACATGCGCTCGTTCATTCCGACGAAGGCGCTGCAGGACGCGGATAACCCGCATAGCGGTCATCGCGATGACGTGGTGCGGGTCTGGAGCAGGACGTACTGATTCCGCACGACACGGAGGTGCAGCATGGGTGGTGGACGGCATCCCGACGGCGTCGGGACACGATCTGCGACGGCGGAGCAACTTGCCACGTATGCGCATGCCGGCGAGCAGCTTGCGGCATTCGCCACGCCTGTCCTGGTCGAAGGGTCGCGTCCCGGCGACCGGCTGTTCATCGCCGCGTTCGATGGCACTGGCAACAGCATGCTGCGCGACGCCCCCGAGAACCACACCAACGTTGCGCATCTCCACGCGCAGGTACAGGCGCTGCGTGAGAAGGGCGTCGAGAACATCCGCAGCGGGTACGTCGAAGGCGTCGGGACGCAAGGGGGGATCGATGGCTTGCGCGACCAGATTTCAGGCCGTACCTACGAATCTCGCCTGGAGGACATGTACCTGCAGTTCGCGACGCAGTCTGCCCGCTGGATCCGCGAGAACCCCGATGTCGACATCCGCGTCGCCGTGGTGGGCTTCAGCCGCGGTGCCGAGCAGGCCGCGGGGTTTACGCGCATGGTGGAGGAGCGCGGGATCCGTGATCCCGAGGGTGCAGGGGTCCATCGAGGTCGCGACGGGTTGATCGACCGCGTTGACTACCAGGGCGCGCCGCTGCGCGAACCGGGCACCGTGGTGCAGGCGGCGGGCCTGTTCGACCCGGTCGGCACCGGCACGCCGCGCGACCACGACCGGCGGCTGGCGGCCTCGGTCGTCTCCGGGTTCCAGATCACCGCCGCCGACGAGCGTCGCAACCTGTTCCAGGGCACGCGCGTGCTCGACGCCGGGGCCACCGCGGACGGGCGCTTCCTGAACGTCACCGTTGCCGGCGCGCACAGCAACATCGGCGGCAGCTATTCGCTGGACGGGCTGTCGGTACGCAGCGGCAACCTGATGGTCGACTACCTCAACGCGCTCAGTGACCGTCCGTACCTAGACAAGCGCCCGGAGCCCGATGATCCGGCGCGCAACATGATCCACCGCTCGGAGGACCACCAGGCCTTTTTATCGCACGTCGATCTACGACCGCGCGGGCATCCGCGCGCACCAGGATCTGCTGGCGCCGGAAGCGCTGTGCCGCATCGACTGCCGCGACGCCGAACCGCGCAATGAGGCGATGGCCGCCGCGCTGTCATGGCGCCCGGTGCAGATCGGCCAAGTGCCCAACGGGCCCGACGATGCGCGCGCCCAGCCATCGGCAAAGGCCGGCAACCCGATGGTGCAGCGCCTGCTGGAAGCGGCACGCGATAACGATGGGGCCGACGTGGCGCGCCTAGTGCGCGAGCAGTTGCAGAGCGATGACGGCCAGGCTTGGCTGCGGCGCGGGCAGGCGCAGCTGCAGGAATCGATGGAGCACGAAGCGGCAATATCACTGCCGCCAGCGCCCGCGTCGCATTCCGCGCCGCAGGAACTGGTGCGCTGACGCGAGCAGGTTGCCTGCCTGAATCACGCGACGCCAACTCGTCGCCCGCGCGCCACGCTCAGGGATGCGCGTGCGCCGCGCTGTGGTCGTGCACGTGGGCGCCGCGCAGCGCGAGGGCGCGATAGGCGACGCGCTCGGAGGCGTCGAACGCGGCGGCGTCGCCCTGGCGCTCGCGTGGCGCCGTGCCGTCGAGCACCAGTTCGGCGCCGACGCCGGCGTACAGATAGCGCGCGCCGTACGCGGCCTGCAGCGCGGCGAAGGTGGCCTCGCCGGTGCAGTGGCCGGGTGCGATGTAGTCGATGGTGTAGGGCGCCAGCGCGGTGACCAGCGACTGGATCGCGGCATCGTCGGCGTTGACGTAATGGAAGCCGCCGATGACCAGGTGCAGGTGGGGATCGATCTTCGCCGCTTCGGCGACGATCGCCGGCAGCCCCGGATGCGAACAGCCGACGACCAGCAGCAGGCCCTGGTCGGTGCGGATGGCCAGCGAGAGTTCGCGCAGTTCGCGCGTGCCCGGCGCGTCGGACACCGCGGCGATCGCCCACACGCCCGGTGCGATTTCGGTGGTCTGCGCCAGCGGCTTGAAGTCGGCGCCCGGCCAGGCGCTGCCGAAGGTCATCGTCTCCGGCGGCGCGCCGTCGTAGTAGCGCATGCGCGCGGGCAACGACGGGTCCTTGCGGTAGAACGTCGACGGCAGCGACGAGCCGTAGATGCCGAAGCCTTCCTGCGGCGCGTGGATGGTGACGTCGGGATTGGCGGCCAGCACCGTCGCCAGGCCGGCCATGTGGTCGGCATGGCGATGCGACAGCACGACCGAATCGACCGTCGCGAGGTCGACGCCCTTGGCGGCGACGTTGCGCGCGAACACCCCGGCATCGTTGCCGGTGTCGAACAGGATGCGGCGGCCGTCGACTTCGATCAGTGCGGCGAAGCCCCAGTCCTTGTCCATCGTGGCGTCGTTGCCGAAGGCGTCGTAGAGCACGGTGATCTTCGGCGGCGCCGCGAGCGCCGGAGCGGTCAGCCCCAGCAGCAGGGCGGCGGTGGCGAGCAGGGCGGGGATGCGCATGCGACGGGCCTGGGGTGGTGTGACCCCGAGCGTAGACCCGGCGCATGCGCGGCGCATCGCGCCGCGTGCAACACAGTGGAACGACCCGTGGGCCGATCCTGGCGGCTCAGGCGTTGCCGGGCAGCGGCGCGTCCGGATGCACGAGCGTGGCCTCGCGCAGCTCGCGCCAGAAATCGATCGGCACGGTCTCGGCGAGCGCGGCGGTGTCTTCGGCGATGCGCTCCGGCCGGCTGGCGCCGGGGATCACCGCGGCGACCGCGGGGTCCGCGAGCGCGAACTGCAGGCCGGCCGCCTTCATGCCGACACCGTGGCGCTCGGCGATGGCCTTGATCCGCGCGACCTTGTCGAGAATCTGCGGCGTGGCCGGCGCGTATTCGAAGTTCGGCCCGCCGACCAGTGCGCCGGAGCTATACGGCCCGCCGACGACGATGCCCAGGCCCTGCGCGGCGACCTGCGGCATCACCCGCTGCAGCGCAATGGCGTGGTCGAGCAGGGTGTAGCGGCCGGCGAGCAGGAAGACGTCCGGACGCGGTTCGTCGAGCGCCAGCAGCAGCTCGATGGGTTCCACCCGGTTCACGCCCAGGCCCCAGGCCTGGATCACGCCTTCGTCGCGCAGCCGGTCGAGCGCGCGGAACGCGCCGGTGCGCGCGCTCTCGAACTGCCGCAGCCAGTCGTCGCCGTAGAAATCCTGGGCCACGTCGTGGACGAAGGCGATCTCGATGCGATCGGTCCGCAGCCGTTTCAGGCTGTCGTCGATCGAGCGCAGCGTGGCGTCGTGGGAGTAGTCGTTGACGACCTTGTTGGGACGGCCGTGCTTGAACACCTCGCCCTTCTCGCCCTGGTCGCGCGCGTCCACGTCTTCGACCTCGTCGAGCACCAGACGGCCGACCTTGGTGCTGATGACGTAGTCGCCGCGCGGCTTGCCGGCGAGCGCCTCACCGAGCCGCAGTTCGGCCAGGCCGGCGCCGTAGAACGGCGCCGTGTCGAAATAGCGGATGCCGTCGCGCCAGGCGGCATCCACCGTCGCCTGCGCTTCGGCATCGGGGATGTCGCGGAACATGTTGCCCAGCGGCGCGCTGCCGAAGCCGAGCGGGCTGGAAAAGAGATCGTGCACTGCCATCGGGACGTCCTCGTGTGGGGCGCGCGCAGAAGGCCGACCAGGCGCGCGGGCCGACCATTCTGGCTGCTGCGGCGTCGGCACGATGCTGCGCCCCCGGGACGGCGTGTACCGGGGGCTCCGGCGCGCCGACCCGCGCTGAACGTGGGACAGCGCCCAGTGGGTGACGCCGGTGGAAGGCGTGACAGCCCGAACGCGCGCGCCACGCGGCTGGGACACGCCCGAATCGCAGCCTGCGCCGCGAGCGGCGACGGCGAACAGGCCTAGGGTCAGGCGGATGCGACGCGAACGCGTGCCTTACGACCAGATCGCGCCGAGCTGGTTGATCGTGCCGAGGGCCAGGCCCTGGGTGGGCGTGGCCGGGGTCGACGGCGCTTCGGAGATGCAGGCGCCGACGCCCTGGTCCGCCTGCAAGCCGTCGAGCGCCGCGCGCGCGGCATCCGCGGCAGCCTGGGCCTGCTCCGCATAGCCGGCGGCGAAACCCGCCATGGCCTGGGTGCCGGCCGTCGGTGTCTGCTCGGCGATGTCGGCGAGCGCGGCGGCCGCGGCCTGGGCCTCGGCGGCGGCGGCTTCGGCGCGCGTGGTCGCGGCTTCGGCAGTGCAGACATCACCGCTGGCGGCCGCGTCGGTCGCGGTCTTCGAGGCGGCGGTGGCGTCGCTGGCGGCATCGCCTGCGGTATCGAGATCGTGCTGCGCGGCGGCTTCCGCTGCGGTGCCGCGTGCGTCGCTGGCGCTGCCGGCAGAATCGCTGCCGGACACGCCCGAGCTGCTGTCGGTCATCGGTCGAACTCCAGATCGGTGGGGGAACGCGCCGGCGCCGGAGCGCCTGCGTGTGGCCCGACCTTAATGCGCGGCCGCGCGCGCGACAGCTAGGGTCGGCCCTAGTGTCGAAGGCTCGCACGCGTCGAGAAACGGCTGTCACGCGGGGTACGCCGCAACGGGCGATGCATGCACGCGCGCCGCGCATGACGGCCGCGTAACATCGGTGATCCGGTCAACGCGGCTCGAGCGGATCCGGCGCAGGACCACGGCGCGCGTCGTGCGTCTGGCCAGCATGTCGCGCCGCGCGCCGACGCGTTCGCTGCCACGGGGCGCGTCGGTGTGGCGCCTAGGTGTCGGCCGCCCGGCGGCGGTGGACCGGCAAACGGATCTCGACGCCGAAGCCGCGGGCGTCGAGACCCACGCCGCAGCGCAGCTGGCCGCCATGCGAGGCGACGACGCGTTCGACCAGCGACAGGCCCATGCCGATGCCCTGGGCGCGATGCCCGTCGCCGGCGCGGTAGAAGCGCTCGAACACGTGCGCCTGCTCGGCTTCGGGGATGCCGGCGCCATCGTCTTCGACGCGCAACGTGGTCACCCGGTCGGGACCGACGCCTTCGACGCCGGTGCGCACCCGCACGCGCGTGCCCGCGCCGCCGTGGCGCAGCGCGTTGTCGATCAGGTTGCGCACGAGGATGCCGAGGTCGTCGATGTCGCCGTGCACCGGCGCGGGCCCGCCTTCGAGTTCGATCGACTGGCCGCCGCGCAGCGCGACCAGCTCGAACTCGTCGGCGACCATGCCGGCGACCATCGCCAGGTCGACATCCGTCGCACGCGCGGCGCTGCCGCCGGCGTCCACGCGCGCTGCGTCGAGCAGCTGCTGGGCCAGGCGCGAGGTGCGTTCGATGCCTGCGACCAGGCGGTCGAGCGCTTCGCGCGCTTCTTCGCCATCACCGGCGTGCTGCAGCACCTGGGCCTGGGCGAGCAGCGCGGCCAGCGGCGTGCGCAGTTCGTGCGCCGCTTCGCCGAGGAACTCGCGTTCGTGCTGCAGCGCCGAGTCCAGCCGCGCGAGCACGCGGTTGAACGACGTGACCAGCGGCGTGACCTCGGACGGAAGTCCGCGCTCGGGCAGCGGCGCGAGATCCAGCGGCGTGCGCGCGGTCAGCGATTCGCTCAGCCGTACCACCGGCCGCAGCGACCAGTGGATGACCAGCCAGATCGCCACGCCGATGCCGACCATCAACGACAGCGCGGCGAGCAGGGTGGGACCGCCCAGCCAGCGCAGCATTTCCGTGCGCATCGCCGATTGCGGCAGGCCGACCTGCACCTGCACGCGCGAGTCGGCGTCGCTGAGCGCGAACACGCGCCAGGGCTCGCCGTCGACCATGACATCGGAGAATCCGTCCGCGAACGCGGGCGCCATCGCATGCGCGGGCGCCGGCCGCGACGCCATCAGGCGTCGTTTTGCCCCGCGTTCCCAGACCTGGAAACCGAGCGCGGCGAACTTGCCTTCCGACGGTGCGGTTTCGCTGCCGAGCACGAACTGCTGCTGGCGTCCCGCGGTCGCGATGTCGGCCGGCAGCGACTGCAGCATCGTCTCGGCGACGCTGCGCAGCATGTTGTCCACTTCGCCGCCCTGGCGCTGCAGGACGTCGAGATAGACGACGGCAAAGCTGATGGCCCAGGTGGCCAGCAGCACGGCGGCCAGCGCGGCCAGCAGGCGGGTGCGTAACGCGCCCATCAGGTTTCGTCCCCGGCGCGGTAGCCGAAACCGTGCTCGGTCAGCACGATGCCGTCGCCGAGCTTGCGCCGCAGCTGGTGCACATAGACGGCGACGGTGTTGCTGCCGATCTCGCCGTCGTCGCCGTACAGGCGGTCCTGCAGCTGGTCGCGGCTGAGCACGCGGCCGCGCGCCTCGAACAGCGCCACCAGGATGCGGAACGCGCTGCCGCTGAGGCCGACGCGCGTGCCGCCGCGGGTCACGGAGCCCGCGCCCGGATCGATCTCGACATCGCGCCAGCGCAGCAGCGGCGTCACGCCGCCGCGGCTGCGGCGCAGCACCGCGCGCAGCCGCGCCAGCATCTCGTCGCGCTGGAACGGCTTGACGATGTAGTCGTCGGCGCCGGCATCGAGGCCGCGCACGCGGTCGCTCAGCTGGTCGCGCGCGGTGATGATGACGACCGGTGTCGCGTCGTAGCGGCCGCGCATCGTCTCCAGCACGTCGAGGCCCGAGCCCTGTGGCAGGCCGAGGTCGAGCAGCACCGCGGAGAAGCCGTGATCGACCAGCGCCGCACGCGCCGTCGCCACGTCCTTGCAGTGCACCACGCGCCAGCCTTCCTGGCCGAGCGCCGACGTGAGCGCCTGGCCGAGCATGTGGTCGTCTTCGACGAGCAGGATGGAATCCATAAACAGTCAGCAGCGTTCGGTGCGCGAGCGTGCGCCCATCGCATTAATAACGGATTAAACCGTACAAGCATGTCGACCGGGTCCCGCGCCCAAGCCAGGCGACGGAAATGCGACGCCGCCGGTGGCACATCGGCTCGCGGACCGACTGCGCCAAGCCGGGTGCCCTGTGCGCGTTCGCGTCGCCCCGTCGACAAGGCACCGCGCTACCGCGGCGGACGCCTGACGCGAGCGGACCAAGCAGACATGGCGCGGGGATCCGCATCCGGCGTGTGTGACCGCACGCAGGGTGGGTGCCGCGACCGCCATGGCTTAAAGATCGATTAATCACGCGGCCGCAAGTTGGCAACACTCCCCCAACGGCGTCGTGCTTCGCGGCGCCACACTCTCCAAGGCAGCGACCATGCAGACCTCGACAATTGCAATTCCCCGGCGTCAACGCACCACGCGGGTCGCCGTCTCGACCGGTCCAGGGCCAGGGTCGATGGACAAGGCGTGGAAGGCCGCCCTTGGTGTCGCGTCCCTATTCGTGATGTCGACGAGCGCCACCAATGCTTCACCTTCGCAAGTGCAGCCCAAACGCGACTGGACGCTTGCCGACATGCCATCGCAGCGGGGTCGCATCGTGCTGGTCACCGGCGGCACCAGTGGCATCGGTTACGAAAGCGCCAAGGCGCTGGCGGCTGCCGGTGCCCAGGTCGTCATCGCAGCACGCGATCCGAAACGCGGCGCGGCGGCGATCGCGGAGATCCGACAGGTCACGCCGACCGCGGACGTGCGGTTCGAAGCCCTCGACCTCGCAGACCTCGCATCGGTGCGTGCATTCGGTCAACGCATCCAGCGCACGCTGCCGCGTCTCGACGTGTTGATCAACAATGCCGGCCTGATGGAGCCGCCGACGCGCGGCGTCTCGGCCGATGGCTTCGAGATCCAGTTCGCAGTCAACTATCTGGGGCATTTCGCCCTGACGTCGGCGTTGCTGCCGTTGCTGCGTCAGGCCGATGCGCCGCGTGTCGTCACCCTGTCGAGCATCGCCGCACGCGGCGGGTCGCTGCACTTCGACGATCTGCAGTTCAAGACGCGTTACGACGCCCGCAAGGCCTACAGCCAGTCCAAGCTGGCGTGCCTGATGTTCGCCTTCGAACTGCAGCGTCGCAGCGATGCCGCGGGCTGGGGCATTCAAAGCATGGCGTCGCATCCGGGCGTGTCGCGCACCGATCTGCTGGTCCATCACGGAGGGGCAAACGGCTTCGCGCGCCGCCAGTTCGCGTTCCTGTTCCAGCCGGCGATGCAGGGCGCGTTGTCGCCGCTGTACGCCGCCACCGCAGAGGCGGCCCAGGGCGGCGCGTACTACGGACCGACCCGTCTGATGGAGACGCGTGGCGCCGTGGGCATCGCCAAAGTGCCGGACGCCGCACGCGATACCGACGACGCGGCCCATCTGTGGACGATCAGCGAGTCGCTCGCCCGGGTCCGGTTCGCGACCGCGGCGCGCTGACCGCGACCCGCTGCGCCGGCAGCGCTGCTGCCGGCGTCTTCGCCATGCAGCTCGCCTCGCGGGCACGCCTGCGTCCGGGCTCGTTTCTGCGCGCACCGCGCTGACGCCAGCTCTGCGGATCGCATCCACTGCAGACCTGGCGCAGCTTGCATTGCGTCTTGCTGTCCTGCGTACCCGCCGCGCGGCGAGCTGCGATCCACGCGCGACGCATTGGCATTGCGCGTCGTTCAAGAATCCTCTGACTCTGTGTGGCACCGCGCTGGTGATGCCTCTGATGAAGCCGACTTTCTGATGGGCGACGTCGCGCGCGATGCAGGACGCGTTGCGATGACGCAGTGCTTTCCCCGTCGCCCGACACCGGCATGCATCGCCTCGTGCGATGACGCCGCGCGAATCACATCAGAAAAAAAAATAGGCATCGCCTTAAACATCGATTAATCGCGCTGTCGCAACGTGGCATCTACACCCGCAACCACGCGCCGCCGATGCGACGCGCCACGTCCTACTCCCCAGGGCTATCGATCATGGATAACGCGACGACACTTCTCTCTCCCCGACGCGAACGCGGCAGCCTCGTGGAGGCCGCCCCGGCACGCCGGCCGCTGCACGCGATCTGGAAGGCCTGCACCGCCGCCGCTTCGCTGCTGGTGCTGTCGGCCTGCGCGATCGGCAATCCGGCGACGGCGGGACAGCCCGATCCGGACTGGAGCCTCGGCGACATGCCGTCGCAGAGCGGCCGCGTGGTGCTCGTCACCGGCGGCAGCAGCGGCATCGGCTACGAGAGCGCGAAGGCGCTGGCGGCGTCGGGCGCGCAGGTCATCATCGCGTCGCGCGACGCCAAGCGCGGCGCCGAGGCGATCGCGAGCATCCGCGAGGCGACGCCGGGCGCCGACGTGCGGTTCGAACCGCTGGATCTCGCCGAGCTCGCGTCGGTGCGCGCACTGGGCGATCGCCTCAATGCGACGCTGCCGCGACTCGATACGCTGATCAACAACGCCGGCATCATGGAACCGCCGCAGCGCGGCGTGTCGCCGGACGGGTTCGAGATGCAGTTCGCGGTCAACTACCTCGGACATTTCGCGCTGACCGAAGCTCTGCTGCCGCTGCTGCAGCAATCGGACGCGCCGCGCGTGGTCACCCAGTCCAGCATCGCCGCCCGGCTCGGCGCGCTGCACTTCGACGATCTGCAATTCGCGCGCGCCTACGATCCCGGCGACGCCTACCAGCAATCGAAGCTGGCCTGCCTGATGTTCGCGCGCGAACTGCAGCGCAACAGCGATGCCGCCGGCTGGGGTCTGACCAGCATCGCCTCGCACCCCGGCGTGTCGCGCACCAACCTGCAGGCGAACAACGGCCCGGTGCGGCGCGCGCTGGGACGCGTGATCCTGCAGGACGCGTCGCGTGGCGCCTTGCCGACGCTGTATGCCGCGACCGCGCCGGACGCGCAGGGCGGCGCCTATTACGGCCCGACCGGCTTCATGGAAATGCGCGGCCCGCTCGGCTTCGCCGCGCTGCCCGATGCCGCGGCGGACGCCGACGCGTCGACCCGCCTGTGGGAAATCAGCGAAACGCTGACCGGCGCGCAGTTCCCGGACATCGGTCCCTGACGCCTGCGGTCGCGCCGTCGGGCGCGCCGCCGCGACACCCGCTGTCCTCCATTCCCGTTGCGGGCGCCTGCGTGCCCGTCGTCAGCCCCCTGCGAGCCGGACCATGACTTCAGCCCCCCGTCGACCGCGTGCCCTGCAGACCCTGCTCAACCTCCGCCGCGAGGAAGTGCGGCCGGTGCTGATCGCGGCCGTGTTCTTCTTCTTCGTGCTGACCGCGTTGATGCTGCTGCGGCCGGCGCGCGATGCGCTCGGCATGGAGCGCGGCATCGAGAGCATCCGCTGGCTGTTCATCGGCACCGCGGTCGCGACGCTCGCGGTCAATCCGCTGTTCGGCTGGCTGGTCAGCCGCCTGCGGCGCCTGCAGTTCATCGGCGCGACCTACGGCTTCTTCGTGCTGAGCCGGTGGTCGGGCAGGCGAGCGGCCAGGTGTTCTACGTGTGGTTCAGCGTCTTCAACCTGTTCGTGACGATGGTGTTCTGGGCGCTGCTGGCCGACCGCTTTACCCGCGAGCAGGCCGGGCGCGTGTTCGCGCTGATCTCGATCGGCGGCACGCTCGGCGCGATCTTCGGGCCGTGGCTGACCTCGCAGCTGGCGCGTCCGCTGGGCACGCCCAGCCTGCTGCTGGTCGCGGGCGGCTTCCTGCTGCTGGCGCTGGCGATGGCCTGGCTGCTGGTGCGCGTGGCGCCGGATCGCAACGGCGCCACCGCACCGGCCAACGCGACCGGCGTGCCGCCGGAGACCGCGCGCATCGGCGGCAGCGCGTGGGCCGGCCTGCGCGCGGTGTTCCGCTCGCCGTACCTGGCGGGCATCGCCGGCTACATCGTGCTGATGACCGTGGTCGCGACGCTGATCTATTTCACCCGCCTGCAGATGGTCGCCGGCATCGCCGACGACATGGACGCGCGCGCCGCGTTGCTCGGCAGCATCGACATGTGGACCCAGATCGCGGTGCTGGTGCTGCAGCTGACGCTGACCGGCAAGCTCATCCAGCGTTTCGGCCTCGGCGTCGCCCTGGCGATCCTGCCCGTGGCCACGGCGCTCGGTTTCATCGGACTGGCGATCTACGGCTCGTTCGTGGTGCTGATCCTGCTGGAAGCCACCAACCGCGCCGTGCAGCGCGGCATCACCCGGCCCGCGCGCGAAGTGCTGTTCACCGTCGTCAGCCGCGAAGACAAATACAAGGCCAAGGCCTTCGTCGACACCTTCATGTACCGCGCCGGCGATGTCGTCGGCGCCCAGGCCGAAGGCGTGCTCGGCCGGCTCGGCATGGCGATGGGCGGGCTGGTCGGCGTGGTGCTGCCGCTCGCGCTGGTGTGGGCCGCGCTGGGACTGTGGCTCGGCCGCGAGCAGGCCCGCCGCACGCCGCACACGCAACGCCCGGCCGCGTCGCCGACCGCGCGCCACGACGTGGCCGTGCGCCCCTGACCGCCCGCGCCGCATGCGGCAGGCGCGGCTGCGTCCTGCCTTTCCTCCGATTCCTTCTCTCGAGACCGTTCCCATGATCCTGCGCCCGCTCGCAACGCTCGCCCTCCTGGCCTGCCCGGCCCTCGCCTTCGCCCAGGCGGCCGCGCCGCCGTCCGACGTCTGGTCCGTCGGCGTCGCCGCCGTCGCGATCGACAGTCCGTATGCCGGCGAAGGCACCCGCGTCCGGCCCGTGCCGCTGCTGCGCTACGAAGGCGAGCGCCTGTTCTTCGAGGGTGCGTCGGGTGGCGTGCACCTGGTCGAGTCGGGCGGCTTCTCGCTCGATGCGCTGTTGTCGGCGCGCCTCGACGGCTTCGACATCGACGACCTCGGCCGCGCCGAACTGCTGGCCAACGGCGTGGACGCGGACCTGCTGCGCGATCGCGACGACGGTCTCGACGCCGGCCTGCGCGCGAGTTTCGGCGCGGACTGGGGCGCGGTCTCGCTGGAAGGCCTGCACGACATCTCGGGTGCGAGCGAGGGCTACGAGATCGCCCTCGACTACCGCTACACCTGGCAGTTCCAGGGCGCGGCGCTGACCGCTAGCGCCGGTGCGAGCTGGCTGTCGGCCGATCTCGCGGGCTACTACTTCGGCACGCTCGACGAGGAAGTCGCGCGCGGCGTCGTGGCGTATGCGCCCGGCTCGACGGTGCTGCCGCGCACCGGCCTGACGCTGTCGCGCCCGATCGGCGCGACGCGCTGGGTGCTGCTCGGCGCGGTCGAGTACCAGTTCCTGTCGAGCGAACTGCGCGACAGCCCGCTGCTGGATCCGGACCGCAACGGCGCCGCGCGCGTCGTGCTGGGCCTGAGCCGGCGCTTCTGAACCGGCCGATCACCGCGATGCACGCGCATCCGTTTTCATCTCCCGCTTCCCGAGGGCAGGCTTCCATGCACGTTTCCCATCGCGATGACGCCGGCGTCGACAGGACGCACGGTTACTGCAAGCACCTCGCGCCGTCCGAGCTGCGCCTGGCCGCGCTGACCGCCGGTTTCGCACCGGCGCCGCGCGAGGATTTCCGCTACCTCGAACTCGGTTTCGGCCACGGCGTTTCGGTCGGGTTCCACGCGGCGGCGACCGACGGCACCTACTGGGGCACGGACGCCAATCCCGCGCATGCGGCGCGTGCGCGGTCGCTGGCCGCGGCATCGGGCGCGCGCACCCATCTGTCCGACGATTCGTTCTGGGAATTCGCCGTCCGCCGCGATCTGCCGGAGTTCGATTACATCGCGCTGCACGGCGTGTGGAGCTGGATCTCCGACGAGAACCGCGACGTCATCGTCGATCTGATCCGCCGCAAGCTGGCGCCCGGGGGCATCGCCTACCTCAGCTACGACACCTCGCCCGGCTGCGCACCGGATGTGCCGGTGCGCCAGCTGCTGTCGCTGTTCACCGGACGCGGCGCCGATGCCGACGCCCTGCAGTGCGCGTCCGACGTGCTGCAGGCCCGCGACGGCGACGGCGACGGCCATGCGGCGATGTCGCGGCATCTCGACGCACTCGGTGCGCTCGATGGCCGCGACCGCGTGCAGGCCTCCGGCAGCGCCGACTGGACGATGGCCACGTTCTCCGAGACCGCGGCCCGGCTCGGCGGCGCGCGGCTGACCTTCGCCGGCTCGACGCGGCTGCTCGACAACGTCGAGTCCTTCCGCCTCACGCCGGACAAGCGCCGTCTGCTGGACCGCATCGACGACCGCCTGCTGCGCGAGACCGCCAAGGATTTCCTGACCAATGCGCGTGGCCGCAGCGACGTCTACGTCAAGGGCGGGCGGCCGATGGCGGACGAGGAACTCAGCGCGCACTGGGCCGGCCAGCGCTTCGTGCTGACCACGCACGTCAGCGAACTGCCGCGACACGTGGTGCTGCCGCCCGGCACGATCCGCCTCGACGACCGTGTGCCCGGCGAGGTCGTCGCCGCGCTGGCGGAAGACGGATACGCGCCGCGGACCATTGCCGCGCTGTGCGCGCATCCGCGGCTCGGCACCGCGAGCGTCGACGAGGTCATCGCGGCGTTGCTGCTGCTCGCCGGCACCGGCCACGCCAGCCTCGCGCAGACGCCGTCGACCGAGGTCGTGGCCCGCTGCGATCGCCTCAACCGCCACGTCTGCGAACGCGCGCGCGTCGACGACGCCGTCGAATACCTCGCCTCGCCGGTGACCGGCGGCGCGATCCACGTCTCGCGCATCGGCCTGCTGTTCCTCGATGCCGTCCACCAGGGCCGCGACACCGTGCAGGGCCTGACCCGTTACCTGCGCACCTTCCTGCAGCCCGGCGACACGGTGCGACGCGACCGCCTGCCGGGCGACGCCCGCACCGCGTTCGAGCCGATGGCCGTGCGCTTCCTCACCTCGACGCTGCCGATGCTGCGCGCCCTGCAGGCCGCCTGAGCGCACCGCCGGCCCCGCCGTCCGACCCTTCTCCCGGAAATGCCATGAAAGCCGCCGTCGTCCAACGTTTCGATGCCCCGCCGGTCTATGCCGACTTCGACGACCCCGTCGCGGGCGCCGGCGAGACGGTGGTGCAGGTCCATGCCGCACCGCTGAGTCCGATCGTCCGCGCGCTCGCCGCGGGCCGGCATTACACGAGCCAGGCCAGCACCGGCTTCATTGCCGGCGTGGACGGCGTCGGCACCGCTCCCGATGGCCGGCGGGTCTATTTCCTGTTTCCCCGCGCGCCGTTCGGCAGCATGGCCGAACGCACGCTGGTGGCGAACGCGATGCTGGTCGACGTGCCCGACGCGCTGTCGGACGCGCGCGCCGCGGCGGTCGCGACCGGCGGCCTGGCGTCGTGGGTCGCACTGACGCGGCGTGCGCCGATCCAGCCGGGCGCGACCGTGCTCGTCAACGGTGCGACCGGCGCCGCGGGTCGCATGGCGATCCAGATCGCGCCGCATTTCGGCGCGGACCGGATCGTCGCGGTCGGCCGCAACGTCGAGCGCCTGGGCGAACTCGACGTGGCGTCGGCGATCGCGCTCGACACCGCGGCCGACGCCGCGTTGCGCGCGGAATTCGATCGCGGCGTCGATGTCGTGCTGGATTTCCTGTGGGGCGCGCCGGGCCGCCGGGTCATCGCCGCCGCCGCCCAGACGCGCGGTGGACGCGGCGGCGAACCGCGCGTGCGCTACGTGCAGCTGGGCACCGCGGCCGGCGAGGAGGTCCCGCTGCGCGGCGATGCGCTGCGCGGCTCGGGCCTGGAACTGCTGGGCAGCGGCATCGGCAGCGTCGCGATGGCCGAGCTGCTGGCGGGTGCACGTGAGCTGCTGGCCGAGGCGCCGCACGCCGGCTTCCACATGCCGGTGGCCACGCTGCCGCTGTCGGCCGTCGCCGAGGCCTGGGCCGGACCGGGCGATGTCCGCTATCTGCTGGCGCCGACGGCCCGCGCCGCGTGATGGACGCGCCGGCAAGCAGCGCCTTCGCACCGGTCGTGCCCGAGCGCCGGCTCGACACCGGCCTGCGCTGGAGTGCGCGGCTGCTCGTCGCGACGAGCTGGATCGGCGGCGCGGTGTTCGCGGCCTACATCGTGGTGTTCTTCGGCGGCGCGGCGCTGGGCGGCGATGCACAACGCTGGAACGCGTCGCTGCCCGGGCTCTTCGATGCGGCCACGCCGCTGGCGGCGCTCGCGATCGGCGCGCATTTCCTTGCCGGCGCCGTGCTGCTGCTGCTCGGTCCGGTGCAGCTGATCGGCCGGGTGCGCCGCCGGATGCCGGCGCTGCATCGCGGGCTCGGGCGGGTCTACGTGGTCGCCGCCGGTCTCGCCGGTGTGGGCGGGCTGGGGTTCATCGTCGCCCGCGGCACGATCGGCGGCGCGGTGATGGACATCGGCTTCGGTCTCTACGGCGTGCTGATGGTGCTGTGCGCGTCGCTGGCGTTCGTGCATGCGCGCGCCGGGCGTTTCGAGCGGCATCGCGCGTGGGCAATCCGCCTGTTCGCGCTGACCGTCGGGTCCTGGCTCTACCGCATGGAGTACGGCGCGTGGTTCCTGCTGACCGGCGGACTCGGCGTCGGCCCGGCGTTCACCGGGGGGTTCGACCAGGTCATGGCGTTCTTCTTCTATCTGCCCAACCTCGTCATCGCCGAACTGTGCATCCGCGCGCGCCAGCGCGTGCGCGGCGCGTTCGCGGCGCTGGCGTCGACGGCGACCCTGGTCGTCGCGAGCGGCATCGTCGTCGTCGTGACGGCCGCCTTCGCCCGCGGCGCCTGGGGACACCGCGTCAGCAGCGGCCTGCAGGCGCTGACGTCGTGAGCCCCACCGCCGATGCCGCACGCGACGACGCGTGCAGCGCCCCTCTTCGCCAGGACACCGCCGTGAAACACGCCATCGACTTCCGCAACCGCGACATTCCCATCGCCGGCCTGCTGTACCTGCCCGACGGCTTCGACGCGGCGGCGTCGTACGCCGCGCTGGTCATTGCGACGCCGGGCAGCAGCGTCAAGGAACAGATCGGCGCGATCTACGCGGCGAAACTCGCGGCGCAGGGCTTCGTCGTGCTGACCTTCGATCCCTCGTGCCAGGGCGAAAGCGGCGGCAAACCGCGCGATCTGGAAGATCCGGCGCTGCGCGTCGAAGACCTGCGCTGCGCCGTCGATTGCCTGGTGACGCTGCCCTACGTCGACGAGACGCGCCTGGGCGTGCTCGGCATCTGCGCCGGCGGCGGCTACGCGATCGCCGCGGCGTTGACCGAGCATCGCTTCCGCGCCGTCGGCACGGTGGTGGCCTCGGACATCGGCCGGTCGTTCCGGCGCATGCAGTCGCGCGAGGCGCTGCTGCAGACGCTCGCGGACGTCGGCCGGCAGCGCACGGCCGAAGCGCGCGGTCGTGCGCCGCGTCGCGACCCGTGGATTCCCGACCGCCTCGCCGAAGCGCATGCGGCCGGTGTCGACGATCCCGACGTCCTCGCCGCGGTCGCGTTCTATCGCGAGCCGCCGCACCGCCATCCCAATGCGCACAACCGTCTGCTGTTCACGAGCTTCGGTGCCGTGCTCGGCTTCGACGGTTTCCATCTCGTGCCCGAACTGCTGGTCCAGCCGCTGCAGGTCGTCGTCGGTGGCCGCCGCGGCAGCACCGGCCAGTACGAGGCGGGGCAGACCCTGTTCGAGCTGGCGCCGAACCCGGCGAACGGGTTCTGCGTCGTCGACGGCGCCGGGCATTACGACCTCTACCACGTGCCCGCCTACGTCGATGCGGCGATCGCGACGCTGGCGCCGTTCTACGCGGCGCATCTGGGCGACCGTCGCCGCGACGCGCCACCCGGCGGCACGGTGGCGTCGCCCGGCCCGCCGCTCGATGCCGGCGACTGACCCGGCCCCAACGTCGCGCACGCCTGCGCACAGCGTCCTCCGCACCTCCGGGTGCGTCCCTGCGGTACCCGCGTTTTCCCTCCCCCACGACAGGTGCAGACCATGTTCGAGATCTCCGTTTCCCGCCAACGCCCCGGCCCGTTCCCGCCGGCCTTGCTCGTCGCCGACGCATCGCTCCGTCGCCCGCAACCCCGCCAGCTCGTCGCCGTGGGCATCCTGCTCGGCGGCGTCCTCGCGGCTGCCACGGCACTGGCGCAGACCACGCCGCAGCCCGACTGGGACGAGGGCGACATTCCCGACCAGGCCGGGCGCATCGCCGTCGTCACCGGCGGTACCAGCGGCATGGGCTTCGAGGATGCCCGTGCGCTGGCCGCGGCCGGCGCGCAGGTGGTGATCGCGGCGCGCAATCCGCAGCGCGGCCAGGACGCCATCGCGCGGATCCGCGCCGACGTGCCCGATGCCCGCGTGCAGTTCGAAGCCGTGGACCTGGCCGATCTCGCATCGGTCCGCGCCCTGGGCCAGCGGCTCGGTGCCGCGTTGCCGCGGATCGACATCCTGATCAACAACGCCGCGATCATGGCGCCGCCCGAGCGCGGCACGTCGGCCGACGGGTTCGAGCTGCAGTTTGCGACCAACTACGCCGGTCACTTCGTGCTCACCGCCGAACTGCTGCCGTTGCTGCGCAGGAGCGATGCGCCGCGCGTCGTCACGTTGTCGAGCATCGCGATCCACCGCGGCGGCATCAACTTCGACGACCTGCAATCCACGCAGGCCTACGAGCCGATGGCGGCCTACGCCCAGTCGAAGACCGCCTGCCTGATGTTCGCGCTGGAACTGCAGCGTCGCAGCGACGCGGCGGGCTGGGGCCTCCAGAGCATGGCCGCCCATCCCGGCGTCGCGGTCACCGAACTGGTCGCACGCGGCCCGGGCCTGGAGAGCGACCAGGGCCGGCAGTGGTCGGCCATGCGCGAGCACCTGCAGACCGCGGCGCAGGGCGCGGTGCCGACGCTGTACGCGGCCACGGCGCCCGAGGCCCGGGGCGGCACCTACTACGGCCCGACCGCCCAGAACGAGACCAGCGGCCCGCTCGGCCTGGCCACGATCCCGGCCGGCGCCAGCGACGCCGCCGCGGCGAGCCGGCTCTGGACCCTGACCGAAGAGCTGACCGGCACGCGCTTCCGCTGAGCCGTGTCCGGCGACCCCACCGGCCGGGCGTCCACGGGCGCCCGGCCCTTCCACGAGGACACGCAATGAGAATGTCAGGCCACACCATCCTGATCACCGGCGGGACGTCCGGGATCGGGCGCGAGCTCGCCAGACAACTGGCCGAATACGACAACACCGTCATCGTCACCGGCCGCGATCCGGCGCGCCTGGACGCGGCCCGCGCCGCAGGCCTGCACGCGCTGCACGTCGACATCGACGATCCGGCCGCAGTGCAGGCCCTGCACCAGCGGGTGATCCGCACGTTTCCGGACCTCGACCTGCTGATCAACTCGGCCGGCATCCTGCGGACCATCGACCTGCAGCAGGGCGCGCCGTCGCTGCCCGAACTCACGCGCGAGGTGCAGACCAACCTCAACGGCACGATCTGGATGAACGCCCTGTTCCTGCCGCAGCTGCTGCGCCACAGGCAGGCGGCGATCGTCAACGTGTCGTCGGCGCTGGCCTTCCTGCCGCTGCCGACGTGTCCGGTCTACTGCGCGACCAAGGCGGCGATCCATTCCTACACGCAGTCGCTGCGCCTGCAGTTGCGGGGCACCGGCGTCCAGGTGTTCGAACTGGCGCCGCCGGCCACCGACACGCCGCTGCATCGCGGCCTGCGCGCCGGGACGACGCGCGACGCCAGCCCGATGAGCGTCGCGGTGCTGGCGACGCATGCGATCGAAGGCATGCAGGGCGACCGGCTGGAAATCCGTCCGGGCTCGGCCAGCACGCTCAGATTCCTGAGCCGGCTCGCGCCCGATCTGGCGCTGCATCTGATGGGCCGGTCGATGCGCCGGCAGCAGGCGCAGCGCAGGCTGGAAGCCATGGGCTAGCGAATCGGCGCACGCGCGCGGCACGCGGCGCATCCTCCCCCGTCAGGCGTAGAACACGCCCGGCGCGCCGTCCTCGACGATCGCGTGCGGCACGAAGCGCGCGGTGTCGCGGGTGATCGGGGACGCGTCTTCGCGGATGCCGATGCCGCTGGCGGCGTCGCCGACGATCCAGCTGCCGACCATCGGGAAGTTGCCGTCGTACTGCGGCAGCGGATGCAGGGCCTGGCGGATGCAGGGGCCGGTGTAGGGGCCGTCGCTCTCGATCAGGCGCCCGTCGTCCAGGCGCATCGCGACATTGGCGCCTTCGCGCGAATGCAGCGGCTTGCGCACCCAGCCCGGCGGCAGCGCACCGCCGTCGTCGAACTCGGCGGCCAGCAGGTTGGGGTGCCCGCGGTGGCGTTCCCACAGCAGCGGCAGCACGCCCTTGTTGCTGAGCAGCGCCTTCCACGGCGGTTCGAGCAGGCGCAGGCCCGAATCCGGCAGCGCGCGGCCGAAGTCGTCCTCGAACAGGTCTTCGAGCGGATACAGCTTGAACAGCGAGCCGATGACGATGTCGCCGGGATCGGTGTAGCGGCCGTCGTCCGACAGGCCGATGTCCTCCAGCGCGACGGCGGCGCCATGCAGCTGCGCCTGCGCCGCGCAATCGCGCAGGTACTCGACCGTGCCCTGGTCTTCCTCCGATTCGCGCATCGCCGCGAACACCAGCGGCGGCGGCAGCTGCGGCGACAGCGCAGCGAAGCGGTCGACCAGCGCTTCGTGGATCGCGTTGAACTGGTCGGCCGAGGCCGGCAGCCGACCGGCGTCGCGCTGGTCTTCCAGCCACTGCCACTGGAAGAACGCGGCCTCGAACAGCGAGGTCGGCGTGTCGTAGTTGAGTTCGTAGAGCTTGGCCGGGCCGTGGCCGTCGTAGGCGAAATCCAGGCGCCCGTAGAGATGGCCGTCGCGGCGGCGCCAGCTCTCGGCGATCCAGTCGCGGAAGGGCTCGGGAATCGCCAGCCGCTGCATCAGCGCCTCGCTGCCGGCGATCTCGTCGACCAGCGCCAGCGCCATCTGGTGCAGCTCGGCGCTCGGGTCCTCGAGATCGTGTTCGATCTGGCGCAGGGTGAACGCGTAGTACGCGCGTTCGTCCCAGTAGCGCTCACCCTCGATGGTGTGGAAGCGGAAGCCGCTGTCGGCGGCGCGCGCGCGCCAGTCGCCGCGCTCGACGATCGGGACGCGACGCATCAGCCGCCGGCGCTGGCGCGGCTGCGGCCCGAGGCGCCGAAGCCGCCGCGGTTGACCGTGGTCGCGCGGTCGGGCGTCGCCGTGACCGGCGTCAGGCCGGCGCGGCC
>NZ_NRQR01000015.1 GCF_002849595.1 Luteimonas rhizosphaerae | reverse complement strand
GCATCGCCATTGCCGGGCAACGGTCTGCCGCCGACGCTGGGGCCGCCGCCGCTGCCTGCGCCGCCGGGACTGGCCCGGGCGCCCGTCACCGCGGGGCCGCCCGCCGCGACGCCGACGCTGCCGGGCGCGGGACCGGGGTCGGTGATTTCGGGCGCGCTGCAGACGGTCGGCAACACCGTCAGCAACGTGCTCAACCTGTTGACCCCGGCCGCCACGCCGAACTCACCGCCCGGCACGCCTGCCGCCGCCACGCCCGGGACTCCGACGGCGCCGCCACCGACGTCGAACGCGCCCCTGAGTTCACTGGCCAATGCGGCGCTGGCACCGGTCCGTGCCTTGTTCAACGGTGCGCCGGCCGCATCGGTGACGTCCGCGCCATCGAACGCAGCGCTCGCGGGCGGCGCCCCCGCCGCCATGACGGCGGCCACGCAGTCGGGCAACCCGCTCGCGAGTGCGACCTTGCCGACGTCCGCCGCGGCCGCCCCTGCGGCGCAGACCGCGTTGCCGCAGGCGAATCCGACGGTGGCCAGCCAGACCGCAGCCAACGCAACGCCCGGGCAGGCACCACAGGCTCTGTCGACGCCGGCCCAGGCGCCGACGCAGTCCGGCGCGCCCGCGCGCACCGACGCGGCGTTCGCCCCCGCGGGCAACCCCGCTGCCGATCGCGCGGCCGTGCCGGCCCAGGCCGCGGTCCCCGGCCCGGTCGTCGTGCCGGGCGCACCGCAGGCGGCGGCGTTGCTCGCCACGATCCCGATCGCCATGGCGGCGACCCAGGCCCCGCCCGGCCAGACCGTCTCGGGAACGGCCCCACCGGCAGGCAATCCGCAGGCGACGCCACCGGTCGCGGGTGACAGGGGCGGGCCGTCGCGCGTCGACGGGCCTCTGGTCGGTGTCTATACCGGCGAGGGGCCGCGCGTGCGGCGGCGTGACCGGGTGCGGCTCGGGCCGCCGCAGCTCGAGCAGTGGATCGCGACGCTGTCGCAGGGCCGCCTGCAGCTGGTGCGCGCGCAGGACGACACGCCGGCCGAGATCGCCAAGGCGATGCAATGGGTCTTCTGGAGTCTGGCGATCGTCGCCTACGGCTGCCTGGGACTGGTGCTGGTCGCGTTCCTGCTGAGCTACGGCGATGCGCAGGCCGCGCCGGCGCTGCGGCAATGGAGCGGCGAGTTCTCGCTCACGGGCCTCGTGGCCGCGGTCGGCGCGTGGTGGCTGGGCCGGCGCCTGACCGCACCTGCCGCGAGCACGCCGGGCGCCACGTCCCGCTCCTGACCGGTCAGCGGGTCGTCAGGCCGTCATCGCCCAGTGAGACCGCGCGCAGGTCCAGGCCGTTGGCCTGCAGGCCGCGACGTACGTTGGCCGACAGCGCGGCGAGCGCCGCGCGATCGCCCTCGCGCTTCAGCGACTGGTAGGACAGCGCCGACACCATTGTCAGATACGCGGTGCGCTCCGCCTGCGCCTGCTTGGCCGCATCCGACATCGCCGCGACCTGCGGCACCGCTGCCAACGGCCCGATGATCTGGCGGCGCACCGCACGCTGGCCCACCGGCGAACGCCGTGAATCCTGGTCGTTGACGACTTCCCACGAGATCAGCAGGTGCGCCGCCAGGACGTCGCCGAGATTGGTGGGGTCGTAGCCGTAGCGCCGCAGGATCGTGTCGAACTCCCGCAGCATGTCGCCCGAGCCGATCAGCGTTTCGAGTTCCGCCAGCTGCGAGGCGTTGCGGCCGAAGGCCTGGATGGTCTGCCGTTGGACATCGGCACTGACCTTGGGATCGCGCGTGAACGCCAGGGTGGCGACCGCGTCCTCCGCGACCTGCGCCGGCGCCGGGCGCGCGACCGCCTGTTGCAGCGCGCGCTGCACGGCGGCGTCGCCGTCCTGGGCCAGTACCGGGGCCGCCACCAGCAGCGCCCACACCATCCACATCCACGCCGCTGCGCGTGCGTGCCGGGTGCGGCTGATCCTCGTCGTCATGTGCATCGGATTTCCTCCGTCTGTGTGATGGCGGGGCCGTCGTCAGGTGGACGGCCTCGCAGCTGTCGACGCGGCCGGTCGACCGCACGCGGCTACTCCAGGCACACCGGCACGTTGAGCATGCTCATCGAGCCGTCGCCGATGTTCGCGACCGGACGCATTTCGTAGCGGATCTTCCGGCAGTCGCCGCCTTGGCCGTCGCCGGCGTCGTCAGCGCTTTCGCGACGCAGACGATAGTTGAAGGTGAACAGGCTCGCGGCCGGTGGTGGCTGCCCGGCCTGCGGCAGCGGCTCGAGGTCCACCTGCAGATCGAATCGGCCCGGTGTCACGGTGCCCGAGAATGTGTAGCGCTGGGCCCCGGCGACGCCCCCGCCGGTGATCTCGCCAGCCGGATCGATCGCGAGCCGCATGTCGCCGCTGTCGGCCTGCCAGCTGTCGCCGTCGTAGGTTCCGTCCATCGAGAAGCCGGCATCGCCGTCGCCGTCGTCATCGCCGATCGCGCCGAAGACCGTCAGTCTCGCGGTACCCGCCCCTGTTTTCTCGAAGCTCGCACTTCCGTTGCCGCGGTCGCGCTTCCAGGGGGTCAGCGGCGCCGCGCCTTTGACCACCACATGGAGCGGACCGGTGTAGGGATCGTCGCCATACCGATCGAGAAAGCCCTCGTCCTGACTGCACGCGGCAGGCGCCAACAGCAGCGCTGCAGCGGCCGCGAGCACCATCCAGTAATTGCGCGTCCACATCGTGTCGTGCTCCGGTGCTGGAGCGGAAGGTCCCGCCCGCTCTCCAAAAAGAAAAGCCGAGGCACCTGCGCGCCCCGGCTTCCCGAAACATGCCGCCGGGCCAAGGCACGACGGCATGGTCTTGCGCGACTCGCTTACTGCTTGCGGGCCAGCGCGCTGTTGCCTTCACCGACCGACTTGATGCAGTTGTTGGTCGCCTCGGTGAACATCTTGAAGAGCTGGCTCAGCGCCGTGAGCTCCGCCGTCAGTTCGTTCGCGGGCTCCTCGTTGTTGGCGGCGGTATCGATTTCGCTCGCCTTTTCGATCATCTGGGTCGACATCTTGTTCGCGATCTCACCCATGATCGTGGCCAGTGCGACCAGCCAGCTGCCGGTCTGCGCGCTGGCGCGCGCCTTCTGGGTCATCTCGGACAGGGTGTTGTCCGCATAGTTGAAGTTGAAGCTGGAAGCGCCGTCGACATTGCTCATGTTGATATCTCCACTCAGTTGAAAGTTGAAAAATCGTGAACCGGCCGCGCCTGGCGCGACGGTCGAACACAAATTCAGGGCGTCCGGACTGCCTGCAGCGACAGCGGCGTGCCGCCGGCCTTCTGGCTGCGGTACCACGCGAGCGCGGCGGCTTCGCCGTCGGTTTCGATGCGACGGGTGAACTCGAGCACCAGCTGCGATTCGCGCGATTCGAACGCGTCCAACGCGTTGTTCAGCGAGCGGATCAGCTGGGCCGCATCGTCGTCGCTCATGCCGCTCGCCTGCTGCAGCGACTCCACCGTGTTGCGCCATGCATTGCGGTCGAACGCGACCGCGCTGCCGTCGGTGGACGCATCGGCCATCGACTGCTGGAACAGACGGGCCATCTCCTGGCGCTCCGCCGCGTCCATGCCCTGCTCGCCGCCGAGGAAGGTTTCGAACTGCTGCTGCAGGTCGGCCTGTCCCTTCTGGATGAGCTGCGCGACATCGCCGTCGTGCGATGCGCCGTGCTGCGGATGGCTGGGAGACTGTGACATCGGATTCCAGTGCCTCACATGTGGCGGGAGATTCGGTTCGTCTTGCTGGATCGACCGACGCTTGGAGTATTCCGGCGGCCGGTCGACGCAGCAACTGGGGGCGACCCTAGGACGTGACCGGGGCGTGCTGCACGGTGCTCAGCGAATCGACCAGGCGACGGGCATCCGCGCCTTCGCGCTCGCCCATCTCACGTGCCTGTTCGGCGACCCACCGGTCCGCGGTCTCGCGACCGTCCGCCTCGACCCGGCGCTCGTACTCGGGCACCAGCGCCTGCAAGGCCTGCTGCACCGCGTCGAGCCGTTCGTCCATGTGCCGGATCAAGGCGTTTTCGTCGTCCGCACCGATCGCGCCCTGCTCACGCAACTGCGCGAGCCCGTCGATCCATGCCTGACGCTGGGCGTGGCGATCGTTGCTCATCTTCGATCAGCCGTTGCCGAAGCCGAAGTCGAAGCCGCCGGAGAAGCCTTCGGTGATCGCATCCTGCGCCGACTGCGGCAGGCCGACGGAATCGAAGACGCTGCTCAGCGCCGAGCTGAAGACCTGGCTCAGCATGTCGCCGAGGAAGTCGCCGACCAGACCGCCGAGGGGGCCGCCGAGCGCGGTGCCGATCAGGGAGCCGATACCCGAGAAGATGTCGCTGGACATGATGGAACTCCTTTTGCTTGGGATGGAAAACCACGAACTGGAACCCTTGCGCGGGCGGTCCGGAATCCGGGGCTCGCGACGACAGGGCCAGTCTGCGTTCAGCCCCGGGCCATTTCAGCTAGGTCGTACCCCATCTAGGGTGCGCCCTAGTGGGAATGCCCTGCGCAGGCCGCGCTTGCGGCGGTATAAGAAGGGGCATGCGCCCGACCCCGTCATCGAACTCCGCCGCCACCGACACCGCTTCGTTCACCGCCGCCGACCTGCCTTCGGGCCGCGACTATCCCGTCGCCGTCCAGCTGGCATCGCGCCGCATGCAGCTGCGCGGCTTCGGCTTCCGGCATGCACTCGATCTGCTGCAGCTGGGGCGCGAGGAGCGCGTGACGCGGATGCTGCTCGACGATCCGATCGACACGGTCGAGGACGCGATGGGCGTCGTCGTCTGGGCCAACAAGCTCTACCGCGAGCGGCCGGGCCTCGGGCTCTGGCATACCAGCGATCGCGCGGGGCGGTTCCTCGGGATGTTCTCGCTGACGCCGAGCGGCGATGCCGGCGACATCGCGATCGGGGTACGCCTGCTGCCGCGTGCGTGGGGCCGCGGCTATGCGATCGAAGGTGGGGCGGCCCTGTGCGCGCACGCATTCGACACGCTGGGGTTGCCGCAACTGATCGCGCAATGCGCGCCCGACAACCGCTCGGTGCCGCCGCTGCTGCACCGCCTCGGCTTCGTCGACGCGGAGGACGGGGTGCAGTACGGCAACCCGGCGCGCCGCTTCCGCCTGCCGCGCGCGGAGTGGCAGGGGCTGCGCCCGCGCGCACGACGCAGCCGCGACGTCGCGTCGTCCGGGACGCGCTGAATCTCGAATCGCTGCCGTCGTGGGTCGGCTCGCGTGATGCATGCCCGCCGCGATCGGCGCGATCGGCGCGATGCGGTGTCGCGCCGCGCGTCGCCCAGGTCGCGGCGGCGACGCCTCAGCCGTTGAAGTGGGGATCGATCGTCAGCGTGCCGAGATTGCGGTCGGCGAAGCGGCGCGCGAGTTCCGGGCCCGCCTCGCGGATGGCGTCGAAGCTCTCGCGCGATCGGCTGTCGGCGCGCAGCACCCAGCCGTCGGCACTCTTGCTGAGCAGCAGATCGGTGCCCGGCAGCGTCGCGTCCGACATCCGCAGCAGCACCTGGCCCTCGTTGCTCGCGTTCTGGGTGTCGCTGACCGCGAGCTGGCGCACGTGCCGCTCCATCATCTCCATCAGCTGCCCGGGATTGGCCTGCGGCGTCGCCTGCTGGGTCTGCGCGGCGAAGCCCGGATCCCGCAGCGCCATCTGGGTCTGCAGCAGCGCGGCGGCATCGGCAGGCGGCGCCTGCTGCGACGACAGCCCGATGTCCTGGTGCGAGCGGTAGAGGCGTCCGTCGACGATCTCCGCTGCCGACTGCTGCGACTTCGCCGCCTCCAGACGACTGGCCTGGTCGGCGAGCAGGACCTCGCCCTCGCCTTCGCCCGCCAGGGCCTGGCCCGGCAGCTCGGTGCCCGCTTCGCCGCGTGCCTGCTGCATCATCTGGCGGAACTGGCTGACGCTCTGTTCTTTCGGCGGCTCCCGGGTCTCGGCCTTGGCAGCCCGATCGGCCTGGCGGTTACGCGTCGCCTGCTCCGGCGGACGCGATGTCGAATCACTGCTCTGCACGCTCATGGTGTTCTCCTCGGCTCGTTGCCCGCGTCAGTGCCGCGCGATGAAGCGCGCCTGCAGCAGGTCCTCGGCGATCGCTTCTTCCTGCCGGGCCAGCGCGCTGTGCTGCTCGCCCCGCCAGACCTCGCGACGTTTCTCCAGCGCATCCTGCCGGCCCTTGGCGCGGAAGAACGCGTCGCGCGCCTCCTGTACTGCAACCTCGGCCAGGCGCAGCGTCTCCTGCGCCGCGGCCAGTCGCTGTTGCGCCGCGACGATGTGCTCGGCCAGCAGGTCGATGTGCGCTTCGCGCTGCGACAGGGCGGCCGGCCACGGCACGCCGGACGGCGGCGGCGCGAGCAGCTGCGCGCGATGGGACTGGCGATCGGTCTGCAGGCCGGTGACCTCGCCTTCGATCCGCGTGCAGGCGTCGCGACACTGCTGCGCGGCGCGCTGTTTCTCCAGCACCAGCATGCGCGCGGTCTCGGTGCGATGGGCGCGCAGCTGGACCAGCGTCTGCAGCGGATAGCGCTTCATCCGAACAGCTTCCGCAATGCGGCCGACGAGGTGTCGAATGGCACCAGCTCGTGTTCCGACTGCTGCAGCAGGCTGCGGATGGGCGCGATCTTCTCGATCGCGACATCCGCGTCGGGATCGGTGCCGCGCTTGTACTCGCCCAACTGCAGCAGCAGTTCGATCTCCTGGTACTTGGCCAGGTACTTGCGCAGCTGGCCGGCGGCGCGCAGATGCGGCGGCTCGACCACGCGAGGCATCGTGCGGCTGAGGCTGGTCAGCACGTCGATCGCCGGGTAGTGATACGCGGCCGCGAGCTTGCGCGACAGCACGATGTGACCGTCCAGGATCGACCGCACTTCCTCGACGATGGGATCGCCGCCGTCCTCGTCCTCGGCCAGCACGGTGTAGAACGCGGTGATCGAGCCCTTGTCGTTGTTGCCCGCGCGTTCGAACAGCCGCGGCAACGCGCTGAACACCGACGGTGGAAACCCGCGGCGCGCCGGCGGCTCGCCGATCGCGAGGCCGACATCGCGCAGCGCACGCGCGAACCGCGTGACCGAGTCGACGAGCAGCAGCACGCGCTTGCCCTGGTCGCGGAAATATTCGGCGATCGCGGTGCCGACCCAGGCCGCGCGGCTGCGCTCGAGTGCAGGCCGGTCCGACGTGGCGACGACGACGACCGACTTCGCCAGGCCCTCCGCGCCGAGATTGTCGAAGACGAATTCGTTGACCTCGCGGCCGCGCTCGCCGACCAGCACGATCACGTTAACGTCGGCATCGCCGCCGCGCGCGAACATGCCCAGCAGCGTGCTCTTGCCGCCGCCGGCGACGGCGAAGATGCCGATGCGCTGGCCCTGGCCCGCAGTCATCACGGTGTCGATCGCGCGCACGCCGGTCGAGAACGGCGTGTCGATCAGCGTGCGGCTCAGCGGATTCGGCGAGGCGGCGTAGATCGGCGCGTCGACGGTCACGCCGACCGCGCCCTTGTCGTCGATCGGCACGCCGTGGGCGTCGAGAATGCGACCGAGCAGGCCGTCACCGACCTGCACCGACGCCTGGCGACCGGTCGCGTAGACCTCGGTGGTCGCGGCGATGCCGTCGAGCGCGCCGAGCGGCGTCAGCAGCGTGTGCTGGCGCGAGACGCCGCCGCCTTCCGCGGCCAGTTCGAACCCCGCGCCGCCGACGCCGTCGGGATTGCGCAGATGGCAGAGCTCGCCGATCGAGGCGCGCAGACCGGTGGCCTTGATCAGCGTGCCGTAGGCCTCGCTGACGCGGCCGACGCGCTCGATCGCCTGCACCTGGCCCAGCGCATGCAGCAGCGGATCGGGCGCGGCGACCTGGCCCTCGGGGCGCGGCTCGAACTGCGCGAGGCGGGCGGCGTCCGGCGTCATGCGGGCGTCCCGCTGGCCTGGGCGAGCGCGGCGCGGATCGCCTCGATCTGCTGGCTGACGCCGGCGCGTACTTCACCCGCCTCCGATACCACCACGCAGCTCAGCGGGTCCAGGCTCTCGTCGTCGACCAGCTCGATGACGCCGACGCCCGGATGCGCCTGGCGCACCGCGCCCAGACCCTGGCTGACGCTGTCGCGCGCCGAGGGATGCACGCGGATCAGCAGGAACTGTTCGGCCTGGGCCGATTCCACCGCGCGCATCACCAGCGGCGGCACCACGCTGGCGGCATCGAAATCGGGCGCGATGCGGGCGACGATGGCGCACGCGAGATCGCCGATCCGGCCGACCGCATCGCCGAGCACGCGGGCGCGACGCTCGTTGAGCGATGCCAGCTGCTCGGTCATCTGCTGCTTGACGCGGTCGAGGCCTTCGGCAAACCCGTCGCTGTAGCCCTGTTCGCGCGCCTTCTGGATATCGGCGGCGGCCTCGTCGTACAGCGCATTGATCCGGGCCAGCAGGGCATCGACGTCGCCGAGTGCCTGCCAGTCGCGGGCGCGGACGATGGTGCCGGCGACGCCGCGCTCGAACTGGCGGCGCTCGAACACCGACACGCCACCCGACCTCGCGGCAGGCGACGGCGAAGGCGACGGGGTCGGCGTGGAGCTGGGCATGCGGCAGGTCCGGTCAGGCGCGGGGCGTCGACGGCATCAGTCGGCGATCGCGCGGTTGAGATGGTGGGTGTGCAGCACGAGCACGGGTTTCTCGGGCAGATGCGCGGGCGGCAGGTCGTCGGGGGCCTGCAGCAGGCGCACCCACTCGCCGAGCGCGACATCGCGCAGCGCGGTCCAGGCCTGCAGCTCGGCGCGGCCCTGACGATCCAGCACCGCGGCGAGCGCCGGCCCGATGTCGTCGCCGGCGGCGAATACACCGCGCAGCTCCTGCTCGAGCCGCGATGCCGTCGCCGCGTCGACCTTGCCGTCCCAGACGGTGCGGTCGAGCGCGAGCAGATAGCTGTTGCCCAGTGCGGTCTTGAGCCGCCGCACCACGTCGCGGCCGATCTCGTTGCGGATCGCGGGCGCGAAGGCGAGGGCGCCGAGATCGCGGTGCAGCGCCGCCACGCGCGGCCGCGGCCAGCGTCGCATCAGCGCCACGCACCCGTCGCCGGGCGCGGGCGCCAGCAGATGCGAGGCCGGGCCGGCAGCGAGTGCGCCGGCCAGCAGCCGGCGTCCCAGCACGCTGGCGATCGCCCGCTCCCGCAACGCGGCAGGCAGGGTCCGCAAGCAGCGCCTGCAGCGACATGCGGGATCAGCCCTGCCAGAGCTTCGGCGGCGCCTTGTCGGCCGTGGCCGCGACGCGGCGGGCCTTGAGGCGGCTGCTGAACGCGAGGAGGACGGCGATGAGCACGACGACCAGCGCCGCCAGCCCGATCGCCAGCGGGCTCACCGACGACAGCGCCATCGCCGCCGTGCCGCTGGACTGCTGGCTCGCGTCCGGCAGCGCCGGCAGGGTGGCGAACTTGACCGACACCTGGTTGATGTCGCTCAGGCCCTCGACCGCATCCTTGACGACGATCTTGATGTCGGCCTCGCGGTCGCGGACGCTGGTGCCGGGCTGCTCGAAGATCATCACCGCCGCCGACGTCTTGCCGGTGGCGCCGCCCAGGGGATCGCGTTCGGGCAGGGCGATGTGCACGCGCGCGTTGGCCACGCCCGGCAGCATCGTCAGCGTCTGCGCGAGCTCCTGCTGCAGGCCATGGATGTAGCGGCCGCGCTCGTCGGTGGCCGACGAGGCGAAGCCTTCCTTCTTGAAGATGTCGCCGAGGTTCTGGAACTGCGCCCGCGGCAGGCCGCGCGCATCCAGCACCGCCATCGCCTGCGCGATGTCGCTCTTGGCGACGCTGACTTCCCAGCCCACCTTGCTCGGCGACGGCCGCTTCTCGGCCGCGATGCCCTGGCTGAGCAGTGCGCCCATCATCTCGTTGGCCTGCCGCTCGTCGAGCGAGCTGTACAACGCCGTGCCGCCGCTACATGCCGCCAGCAGCACCGCCGCCAGCAGCACGAGCAGGCCGCGCGACCATCGACTCCGGATCACATTGCGCATCCCGGTCACCTCGCTGTCAGGACTGCTGGCGGAACAGCTGCTGGATGCCGTCCGACGTGCGGTTGGCCACGTTCGACGTCATCTCGCACTGGAAGAGGAAGTGATGGGACTTCATCGTCATTTCCATGACCTGGCCCGGCGTCATCTCGTCGACGTTGGCGGTCATGTTGTTGGCGAGCGAATTGATGCTCTCCGCACCACCGTTGAGGTTGTTGACCGCCGACATGATCATGCGCATGCCGTCGGACGGTTCCGCGGAGCCGACGTTGGCGACGTCAGTCGCCGCGTTGCCCGCCGCCGGACTGCTGCCGGCGCGGTTCATCGCCTCCGCGAACTGCTGGACCTCGTAGGCGGCCGCCACCGGCTGGTTGCCGGCGGATGCACCCGCCCCCTGTGCTGCGTCGATCCCCGCAGCCTGGATTGCATCGACCATGGTGTTCTCCTTGCTGTCTGCGAATGCCGCGTCGGTTACTGCTTGCGACCCAGCGTTTCGAGCGCCTGGCCGACGCTGTTCTGCGAGGTCGAGGCATTGTTGGACAGGAACTGCATGCGCAGGCTTTCGGCGGTCAGCGCGACGACGTTCGACGGCTGGTCGCCGCCCTGGCCGATGACGTCGGACAGGTTGGTGATGCGGGTCGCCTGAGCATCGAGCGTCTGGCCCCAGGCGCGCGACATGGCTTCGTACCAGCTGCTCGACCCACCGGTCCTGCCGGCACGGGTCACGTTGTCGTTCTGCATCGAAGCGCGGCCGATGAAGGCGCCGACGGAATCGTTCGAGATGCTCGTCATGTGGATTCTCCTTGCGTGTGGAATCGGTGGGAACTGCGGTGGAACGTGTCGAACACGACGCGCGACAGGCGCGCGGTTACTGCAATCGGTCGGACGGCGATGCGGTCTCCGTCGCCGGTGTGGCCGGCGTACCGGCGCCGGCACCGTCGCGGACGCGCGCGACGACGCCGTCGAACGCGGGATCCACACCGGCGGGCGCGTCGGCCGCCAGCGCGTCCTCGCCCGCCTCCGGCACTTCGGGCGGTGGGCCCGGGATGACCTTCGTCAGCTCGCCGTTCGGCGCCATCACGTGGGCGAATTCGCCGATCGAGATCAGCACGCCCTTGCCCGGCACGTCGTCGCCCGCGACGTAGCGGGCGCCGTCGGCGCCGACCAGATGCGGATCGTCGCCGCGCACGATCGACACGATGTGGGCGGCGGGCGGCGGCGTCGCCGCGGCGTCTTCGCCGGCAGCAGGCACCCGGCCCGCCGGCGTGCGCGGCAGGATGCGGGCGACACCTGCGATGTCGCTGATCGCGCGCGAGCGGACCATCGATTCGATTTCCTCGCCGTCGGCGAACTCGCCGACGACCTCGACATCGCCGTTGCCGACGTAGCGCGCCTGCACCGGCACGCCCTGGCCGCGGAACATCTCGGCGACGTCGCTGGCGATGTTCTCGCCGGTGCGCATGTCGAGCGTCGCGGTGATGCCTTCGGCCTTCAGCTGCTCGCGCACCCGCTGCAGGTCGCGCTGGTTGTCGACGGTGCCGGTGACGAGCGGCACGCCGTTGGGCCCGTCCTTGATCTGGAAATCGCTGATCCGGTGCTCGTCCATCAGCGTGGTCAGACGCTCGCGGGGATCGACCTGCTGCTCCTGGGCCGGCAGCACGGCGGCGAAGATCGCCAGCGACGCCAGCGACAGCGCGGCGACGCCCGCGATCAGCGGCAGCCGTCGCATCAGGCCGCCTCGTGCCGGGGCGGACTCGTCGTCCGGCGCGAACACGGTGACGAAGTTGTCCCAGTCGGGATCGTTCTCGCGGCCGAACGCGAACGACGCCTCGCCGAGCACCACCTGCTGGACGGCCGACAGCTCGACCGGGTCGCCGGGGAGGATCGCCTGGCCGTTGACCTGCAGCGGCGCGTCCAGCGCGCGCACCATGAAGCGGCCGCCGACCAGGGTCACCAGCGCATGGTGGTTGGCGACGCCGTCGTCGGCCAGCACGATGTCGCAGTCGTCGCCGCTGCCGACCAGGATCATCTCCTCGTCGGCGAGCACCCGGCTGGCGCCGGCATGCAGGCCATCGACGATCCGCAGCACGTTGTGCGCGGGACGGGGGGTGGATGCGTTGTCGTTGTGGTGTGTCATGACGATCCTCTTCGCCTATCCGGCGTCGACGTTGCGCGACGGGCGCGCGACAGGCCGACGACCGGTGCCCCTGATGCTGGAATGACCCGGTTCACGCATTGATCTGCCCCGCCTGCACGATGCGCAGGTCCGGCGCCAGCTCCTGGTAGGACAGCACCGGCAGATCGAAGAAATCCACTTCCATCAACTTGCGCAAGTGCCGGCGCACGTCGAGCGAGCACAACAGCACCGGCTTCACGCCCGCGGCCTGGCGGCCTAGATGGGCACGCACTTCGTTGCCGAGCCGTCCCGCCAGTTCCGGCGAGATCGCCAGCTGGCTGGCGCCGCCCGCGACACGGACCGACTGGCGCAGCTTGTCCTCGAGTTCGGGATGGATCAGCAGCACGTGCAGGGTGCGCTCGTCGTCCGCGTAGCGGTCCGCGATCTCGCGCTTCAATGCCACCCGCACGTATTCGGTCAGCAGCACGACGTCCTTCTCGCGACCGCCGACGTCGGTGATCGCTTCGAACGCATCGCGCAGGTTGCGGATCGGCACGCCCTCTTCGGCCAGCCGGCGCAACACGTCGGCGACGCGCTGCGGGGCGACCACGCGCAGCATTTCCTTGACCAGGTCCGGATAGTCGCGCTGCATGCGGCCGAACAGGTTCGAGGTTTCCTGGATGCCCAGGAACCCGCCGAGGCGGCGGCGCACGGCGGCGTTCGCATGGTCGGCCAGCACGTCGAGCGGCCGCTGCGCACCTTCGGTCTGGTTTTCGGTCCACTGTCCGGCCACGACCGGCGGGAAGAACCCCGGCAGACGCGCGGCGTTGGGGGCGGTCGCCGGCTGCGGCACGAACCACGCATCGCTGCGGAGATGACCGGTGGCGATGCGCGCACCGAAGGCCGTGACCCGGTATTCGTCGTCGGTCAGCGTCGGCGCGATGCGGAACGACGGCGTCGGCACCGGCACGCCGTATTCCTCGCGCAGGCGCTGTGCGAGTTCGACCATGCGCGTTTCGATCTCGTGCGCGCCGAGCGCCTGCGCCAGCGCGGGCGACACGACCACCTGCAACGGCGCGGGCGGGGCGAGATCGTCCTGGACGACGCTGAGCTGCGCATCGGCGAGGATCTCCTCGTCGGTCACCCGGAACGCGCGGCGCAGCAGTTCGAACTTGTGGCGGTAGTGCCAGGCACTGAAGGTCAGCAGGCCCAGGCCCAGCACCAGGAACACCGGCCACGGGAAGCCGGGCACCAGCGTCATCAGCAGCGCCAGCAGTCCGGTGATCAGGATCACGCGCGGCTGGTTCGAGACCTGGCGGGTGATCGCATCGCCGAGGTGGCGGTCGTCGATCTCGCCGGTGGTGCGGGTGACGACGAGACCGGCGGCGATGGTCGCCAGGATCGCCGGGATCTGCGAGACCAGGCCGTCGCCGATCGTCAGGATGCTGTAGACGTGCGTCGCTTCGGCCAGCGGCATGCCGCGCTGGAGCACGCCGATCGCCAGGCCGCCGAGCAGGTTGATCAGGATGATGACGATGCCGGCGATCGCGTCGCCCTTGACGAACTTCATCGCGCCGTCGAGCGAGCCGTGCAGCTGGCTCTCGGTCTCCAGCAGGCGGCGCTTGCGACGCGCCTCGTCCTTGTCGATCAGGCCGGCGCGCAGGTCGGAGTCGATCGACAGTTGCTTGCCGGGCATTGCATCGAGGGTGAAGCGCGCCGCGACCTCGGCCACGCGCTCGGCGCCCTTGGCGATGACGATGAACTGCACGACGGTGATGATCAGAAACACCACCATGCCGACGACCAGGTTGCCACCGGCGACCAGCGCGCCGAAGGTCTCGACGATATGGCCGCCTTCGGCGTGCAGCAGGATCGATCGGGTGATGGCGATCGAGATCGCCAGGCGGAACAGCGTCGTCAGCAGCAGCACGCTGGGAAAGCTGGAGAACGCGACCGGGGTCGGGATGTAGATGCCCAGCAGCAACAGGCCGAAGCCGATCGAGATGTTGATCGCCACCAGCGTGTCGATGATCACCAGCGGCAGCGGCAGGATCATCACGCTGATGATCGTGACCGCGGCGAAGGCCAGGACGACGTCGCTGTAACCGAGCTTCACCCGGGGCGCGGCGCCGGCGGGTGCACCGGTCAGAGTGGCGAGGAGGGCTCTCATCGGGCACCTCCGGCACGGGCGGACTGTCCCGGCGGGATGCACGAAGCGGCCGGCCGCGGGAACGCGGACGACCTCGGTACTGCGCCCCGCAACAGAGAGAACATACGCATCTGCCCCTGACCTCGTGCGTCACATTGTGCCACTGTACGATAGCCAGCCCGTGTTAGGGCCCGGTAAAACTCCGGTTGCAGGGATGTTCCGGATTTCTGAACGACGCGACGTGAAATCGATTGCGACGCGAAAAAAACCGATGCGTCACAGTGACTTAACGATCCGCCACGATATTGGGTAGCGTGTCGGAGGCTGCATTCGGGCTGGCATCGGGGGGCGAAACGACGTCTTCCGGTTCCAGATCTGTAATGAACGTCACAGTTTGACCCGCAACGCCGATCGCGAACACCCGGCCTGCACGCGACTGGAGTAAGACGACACGTTCGCGGGGACCGACCGGCAGGATCTGCAGTACGGAAAGTGGCGAATCACGACCGGCGAGGCCGTAACGGCGTCGCAGGATCCGAAGGAAGAACAGCAGGGCAATGATGATGAAGGCCATAGGCAGCACGATCGCGATCATTTCGCCGATGAACGAGTCGTTGCCCGGCACCACGTCGGTCGCGGGCGTGCTGCTCGCGGCAAACGCCGTGCCGGCCACAGCCAGCAGGCCCGCAGTGCAGGCGAATGGGATAATGCGGCGGGCGGCGCGGGCGCTGCGGATCATGTTGGTCGGCTCGTCGGGCACCCCTGCGGTGCGCGCGTACGGTAGCAGCACGACCGCATGCATCACGCCATCCGCCCCGTCCCGCGCGGGCGCGACCGCATGACGGGTGCCACCGGTCCCCGCGCCGCCAGCGCCGGGGCCCGAGCCAAGCGAGCGAGTCGCCAGGGTGCGGCAGACGGTCCGCTGTCCGACGTGCTCGATGCCGTGCCGTTCGCCTGCGCCGCGTTCGACACCCGCACCGGCGCGCTGGTCGCGTCCAACGACCGGTTCGGCGCCGACCTCGGCACCCTGCCCGGCTGCGGCCAGCGCGACGCGCTGCTGGCCACCCTGCATGGCGACGCCACCGGTGACGCGCGCGGCGACGAAGTGCGCGCGCCGCACAGCGGTCGCTGGTATGCCCTGCACTGGCGCGCGCTGACCAGTCAGGGCCGCGCGCTGACGCTGCTGACCGCCGTCGACATCAGCGAGCGCATCGAGACCCTGGACACGCACAAATCGCAGCAGGAAAAACTGCTGTTCACCTCGCGCCTGATGTCGGTGGGCGAGATGGCGGCGACGCTCGCGCACGAGCTCAACCAGCCGTTGGCGGCGATCGTCAACTACCTCAACGGCAGCCTGCGGCTGGTCGGGCAGGCCGGCGGCCCGGTGCAGGTGGAACGCGCCCTGCTGGCCGCGCGCACCCAGGCCGAACATGCGAGCGCGGTGATCGGGCGGGTCCGCGAGTTCGTCCGCGCGCGCGAGCCGCGCCGCGATGCGCAGGACCTGCCCGTCATCGTCGACACGGTGCTGGAACTGCTGCGGCTGGAAGCCGAACGCCAGCAGCTGCGCATCGACCTGGCCCTGGCGCCGACCCTGCCGCAGGTCTACGCGGACCGGGTCATGATCGAGCAGGTGCTGCTGAACCTGGTCAAGAACGCGATCGAAGCGATGCGCGAGGTGCCCGCCGCGCAGCGCGGCCTGCGCATCGAGGCGCGCGTGAATCTCGACGAGGCGATCGAGGTGCGGGTCTGCGACCGCGGCCCCGGCCTCAGCCGGGAGGAAAGCGAGCAGCTGTTCTCGCCGTTCTACACGACCAAGACCGACGGCCTCGGCATCGGCCTGGCGATCTGCCGGTCGATCATCGAATACCACGAAGGACGCCTGTTCTTCGAATCCAGGGACGGCGGCGGCAGCGTGTTCGGATTCACGCTGCCGAGCCCGGACAGGAGGACCTGACGCATGACCGGCACCTGTGTCTATCTCGTCGACGACAACGACGGCTTCCGCGACTCCACCGCGTGGCTGCTGGAGACCGCCGGCTTCGAGGTGCGCGCCTTCGCATCCGGCGCGGCGTTCCTGACCGTGTTCGACAACACCCGCCACGGCGACGGCGAATGCCTGGTGTCGGACATCCGCATGCCCGAGATGAGCGGCCTGCAGCTGCAGGAAGAACTGCTGCGGCGCGGCTCGACCCTGCCGCTGGTGTTCGTCACCGCGCACGGCGACGTGCCGCTGGCGGTGGAAGCGATGCGCAAGGGCGCCTCGAACTTCCTCGAGAAGCCCTTCAGCGACGACGCGCTGATTGACGCCATCCGCACCGCGCTGAGCCGCGAGCGGGTCCAGGCGGGATCGCCGCAGGGCGCGGCGCTCGCGAAACTGAGTCCGCGCGAGCGCCAGGTGCTCGACCTCGTCGTCGCCAGCAAGCCCAACAAGATCATTGCCGACATCCTCGGCATCAGCATCAAGACCGTCGAACTGCATCGAGCCAATATGATGAACAAACTCGGGGTACGCTCGCTGCCCGAACTGATGAAGGTGGCGCTCGGCCATGGCTGATTCCGCACTCGCGCCGCGCCCCGCATCGCCTGCCCCGGCCTCGCTCCGCGGCCGCCTGCCGCAGGTGTCGGCCGCCCTCGTCGAGGCCCTGCGCACATTCCACGATCGCGCCCGCCACTGGCCGGCCGGCGACACCCGGCTGTCGCTGCAGACGGCGCGGCGACCGCCCGGCGATGCGCCGGGGGTCGAACTCGACGCCGAAGGCAGCCGTCTCGGCCTGTGGCTGCGCTCGGGCGACGCGGCCGCCGCCGACGATGCGCTGCACTGGCAGGACTACCAGGGGCGCGCCCGCGTGCTCGCCTGGAGCCTCGCGCACGAGGCGCCGCTGATGCGGCTCAGCGACGCGCTCGGCACCTCGTTGCTGCCGCTGGTCGACGCGGACCCCGCCCCGACGGCCGACTGTGTCTGGCTCGACTTCTCGCTGCCCGCCACCGGCGATGCGCCGGCGCTGGCGGGCACGCTGCGGCTGCCGGTCGACTGGCTCGGCCTGCTGCGCACGCGCGCCCAGCCCGGCGGCGCGCCCGAACTCGGCGCCTGGCGCCAGCTGACCGCCGCGGTCCGCATCGCCCTCACCGTGCCGCCGCTGCCGGTGGCCGACTTCCGCAGCCTGCGTCCCGGCGACGTCGTGCTGGCCGGCAATGTCCGCCTGCCGCCGCTGGTGGCCGAGGCCGTCGGCCGCCGCTGGCCGGTCCGCCAGACCGCCGAGGGCTGGCGCGTCGACGGCCCTGCCGCGCCCGCGCCGGTCCATGCCCGTTCCGCCCCTTCCCGTTTGGAGACTGCCCCGATGACGCAACAGGACGCCGCGCCCGACGCGCCGAACGACGACACGTCCGCCAGCCCTGCCGATCCCGCCGCGACGCTGCCGGTCCAGGTCGACTTCGACCTCGGCCAGGTCGAACTGACGCTCGGCGAACTCGCCGGCCTGCAGCCGGGTTACGTATTCGCGCTGCCGGCGCACCTCGAAGGCGCCAACGTCGCGATCCGTGCCAACGGTCGCGTCGCCGGACAGGGCGAGCTGGTCGCCGTCGGCGATACCCTCGGGGTCCGCCTGCTGTCCTGGAGCTGAGGCATGGATTTCAGCACGTTCTCGCCCGCCCTCGTCCTGGTGACGGTGGTCAGCCTGGCGCTGGCCCCGTTCGTGGCGGTGATGGTGACCTCGTTCACCAAGATCGTCGTCGTGCTGAGCCTGCTGCGCAACGCGCTCGGCCTGCAGCAGGTGCCGCCGAACGTGGTCATCAACGGGCTGGCGATCGTGCTGTCGATCTACGTGATGTATCCGGTGATCCTCGACGTGCAGGACGCGGTCAACGCGCGGCTCGAGGGCCGGCCGCCGCCGGCGTCGGTGCAGCAGCAGATCGACGCGCGCGCGCGCCAGCAGGCGATCCGTGAAGGCCAGGCGATCGCGGTCCGGCCCGAGGAACGCGAGGCCGCGCAGGCGGCGACGCTCGAGGACGTGCCGACCAGCCCGGCCGCTGCCGACGGTCTGGAAGCCGAGGCCGCCGCGCAGGCGCAGACCGCGGGCCCGGCGCCGGATCCGATGTTCGCCGCCGTCGAAGGCGGCTCGAGCGCCGATCCGCCGGAAGCCGCCGCCCCGCCGCCCCAGGGCCTCGCCGAGGAGATCGTGACGCCGGCCGGAACGCCCGCGCCATCCGGCTCGCCGATGGGCACGTCCTTCGACACCAACCGCCTGTTGACGATGATCGACGCCGGCAAGGAGCCGCTGCGGACGTTCCTGATCCAGCACTCGAGCGATGCCGAGCGCGCGTTCTTCCTGCGCAGCGTGCAGCGGATGCTGCCGCCCGAGCGGCGCGGCGGCATGACGCCGGACGACTTCATCGTCATCGTCCCCGCCTTCACCGTCAGCGAGCTGACCGCCGCGTTCCAGATCGGTTTCCTGATCTTCCTGCCGTTCCTGATCATCGATCTTGTGGTCGCCAACATCCTGCTCGCGCTCGGCATGATGATGCTGTCGCCGACGACGGTGTCGCTGCCGTTCAAGCTGCTGCTGTTCGTGCTGATCGACGGCTGGGCCAAGCTCGTGCACGGCCTGGTGCTGACCTATGGAGTCACGTCATGAGCGACGTGCTGGAATTCACCAAAGAGGCGTTGTGGCTGGTGCTGCTGCTGTCCGGGCCGCCGGTCGCCGCCGCCGCGCTGGTCGGGCTGGTGGTCGCGTTCCTGCAGGCGGCGACGCAGCTGCAGGAGCAGACCTTCCCCTACGCGCTGAAGTTCGTGACGGTGGTGATCATGCTCTTCGTCACCGGCTCGCTGATCGGCGGTTCGCTGTACGTGTTCGCCGACCGCATCTTCCTCGATTTCCCCGGCCTCAGCGCGCGCCGCTGATGGACTTCGGCAGCAACCCGATGCTGGCGCTCGCGCTGACGCTGCCGCGCGTCGCCGGCGCCTTCCTGATGCTGCCGCTGCTGACCACCGAAACGGTGCCGGCGATGGTGCGCAACAGCTTCATGGTGAGCCTGGCGATCGTCGCGATCCCGATCGCGCTCGCCGGTGCGCCGCCGATCGATTCGGCCGGCACCGCGCACTGGTCGGCGATCGTGCTGAAGGAAACCTTCATCGGCATCTCGATCGGCTTCTGCTACGGCATCGTGTTCTGGGCGATCAGCTCTGCCGGCAACATCATCGACACCCAGGTCGGCATGGCGATGGCGCAGATCTTCGATCCGATCCAGGGCCACCAGACCTCGCTGCACGGCGAATTCCTGTCGCAACTGGCGACGTGGCTGTTCATGGCCAGCGGTGCGTTCCTGGTGTTCCTCGACCTGCTGATGACCAGCTACACCGTCTGGCCGGTGATGAGTTTCTTCCCCGACATCCGCATGAGCGGCATGGCGCTGTTCGTCGGACAGTTCAGTTACCTCATGACCGCGATGCTGCTGCTCGCCGCGCCGGCGATGGTGATCCTGCTGGTCATCGACCTGTCGTTCGGCCTGGTCAACCGCTACGCCCCGCAGCTCAACGTGTTCGCGCTGACGATGCCGATCAAGGCGTGGCTGGCGACGGCGATCATCCTGCTGATGCTCGGCGTGTTCGTCGAAGTGGTGATGCGCCGGCTGGTCGACAACAGCGGACTGGTGAACGCCTTGAAGAGCGCGTTCGGAGGGTAGTGCGGGAGCCGCATCGCGGTTCGGTGTGACGCGCCGTCCCTGCGCACTATCTGGCAGCGCACGCTTCAAGGTGCCGCGTGGCGGACCGGATCGCCGCGTCGGGCCCGCGTCTCCGGCGCGCGCGGTGGATCGCCCCTGTCTCGGTCTGCCCGCCGGCAAGGCCCCAGGCCGAGCGATTCGTCTCCGGCAGGCAGGAGTGCCACGCACCACTCGAACGACACACGAGCCATGCTGTCCTACCGCGGCTCCGCCCTCCGGAGGCAGTCACAGGCGTGGGCGACTGCAGCGCATGCAGTACGATGACGCCCGCGCGGCGCGGGGCTGCGCGCACTTCGACTGGAATTCCTGGAATGACGACTCGGACGGTGGGTGCCGGCCATGGCTGGCGGTGGCTCGTGCAGGCGGTCAACGTCGGCCGCGGCAACCCGAAGGCGGTCTACGGCGCGATCGCGATCCTCTCGGCGCTGGCGCTGGTGCCGAGCGTGCTGCAACTGGTCCTGCAGCAGGCGATGGGCCTGGACGCGCAGTCGCAGCTGATGGTCATCGGTGCCACCTCGCTACTGTCGATCGTCGTCTATCCGCTGCTGATCGGCGGCGTGCTGCGGGTCATCGACCGGGTCGAGCGCAACCAGCCGGCGAAGGCGACCGACGTGTTCGCGACCTTCTCCGCCGAGGCGGGCGCTGGGCGCCTGGTGGGCTTCGGCCTGCTGATGGGCGCGCTCTACATCGCGACGTTCTATGCGCTGATCAGCGCGTTCGGCGAAGGCGTCATCGACTGGTACATGCAGATCCTCGCGATCAGCCAGGACATGAGCGGGCAGTCCGCGCCGGCGTCGCCGCCGGACCTGCCGTTGCCGCCGGCCGGGCTCGGCCCGCTGATGGCGCTGGGCCTGCTGTTCGGCCTGTACTACGCCATCGTCTACGCGATCGGCCTGGGCCAGGTCGCGCTGGGCGGCGAGCCGGTCGGCAAGGCGTTCACCGACGGCCTGGTCGGCGCGCTGAAGAATGCGTTGCCTGTCGTCGTGGTCGCGGTGCTGTCGATGGCCGGCGGCGTCGTGCTGATGCTGGCGTTCGCGATGGTCGTCACCCTGATCACCGTCGTCGCCAGCCTGCTGCACCCGGCGATCGCCGCGTTCCTCGTGCTGCCGCTCTATCTGGCGCTGGTGCTGGTGCTGTACATCGTCATGTTCGGCGTCATGTACGCCCTGTGGCGCGACATCTGCGGCGAACCGGTCGAACCCGCCGGGCCCGCGCCGGGCGGCGCCGGCGGCCCGCCGAGCGGCTCGATCGAGCTCTGAGGCAACGCCGGGGGCGACCACGCCGTCGACATGGCGCAACAGCAGCGCCAGCAGCAGGACACACGCGGGCAGTTGCAGCGCGAGCCACCACTGCGCGGCGCCGGGCAACGGCGCAGCGTCCTCGCGCAGAACGTGGGCGCCGGCGATGCGGTCGTGCAGCGCCTGGTGGCGCGGCGCCAGCGCCGCCATCGCATGGCCGACGTTGAGACCGAGCCACGACAGCGCACCCGCCGCCTGGCGAAGCGCGGCGCGCGCGAGGTGCAGACGCTGCCCGTCGTCGTCGACGACCCGGAGCCCGAGCCACCGCTTGCCCGGCGTCGCCTGCCAGCGGCTGGCTTCGAACACGGCGAAATACGGCAGCGACAGCAGCGCGAACGCGAGCGTGGCCTGCCACGTGAGGCCGCCGAGCGCCCGTGCGAGTGCGCCGGCGGCGGCGTGCAGCGCGGGATCGGACAGCCAGTCCTGCAGCAACGTCAGCGGTGGTGTCGTCGCCTGCGCGCCGACAGCCATGCCCTCGGCCATGACCCGGGCCAGCGCGTCGAGCGCATCGGAGGCCGCGCGCAGGCCGGCGCCGAGCGGCCGGTGCAACAGCGCGACGACGAACAGGCCGAGCAGGGCGGCGTCCAGCGACCAGGCCGCATAGCGGCGCAGCAGCGGGACGGTCGTCATTCCCCGGGCCGCGTGGCGCCCGACTTGGGCGCGAGCAGACGCGCGGCGATGATGCCCGCCTCGTACAGCAGGCACATCGGGATCGCCAGCATCAGCTGCGAGACGACATCGGGCGGCGTGATCACCGCGGCGAGCACGAACACGCCGACCACCGCGTAGCCACGCGCCTCGCGCAACTGGTCGGTCGTCACCCAGCCCATCAGCACCAGGATCACCAGCGCCACCGGCAACTCGAAGCTCAGACCGAACGCGAGGAAGATCACCAGCACGAAATTCAGGTAGGCGTTGATGTCGGTCATGATCGCCACGCCGTCGGGCGTCACCAGCGTCAGGAACTTGAACACCGACGGCAGCACGAAGAAGAACGCGAACGCGCAGCCGATGTAGAACAGCGCGACCGCTGAGGCCAGCAGCGGAAACGCCAGCCGCTTCTCGCGCCGGTACAGGCCCGGGGCGATGAACGCCCAGGCCTGGTACAGCAGCCACGGCATCGTCACCACCAGCGCGGTGAAGAACGCGAGCTTCAGCGGCGCGAAGAACGGCGACGCGACTTCGATCGCGATCAGGTGCGCGCCGTCGGGCAGCTTGTCGAGCAGCGGCTGGGCCAGCATCCCGTAGAGCGTGTTGGCGAACGGCAGCAGGCACAGCAGCACCACGCCGGTGCCGGCCAGCCCGCGCATCAGGCGCGAGCGCAGCTCGACCAGATGCTGGATCAGGCTGCTGTCGCCGGTGTCGTCTTCAGCGTGCGTCGCCATCGGGCCTGCGGTCGTCGTCGGGGGAAGCGTGCCCGGTCGCGGCGAGCGCGTCGGGCGGCGTGGAGATGGCGGGCGGCGTAACGGGCGGTGCGGTCACGTCACCGGCGATCGGCTGCGGCGCCTGCCGGTCGGCGTCGGCGTCGAGGGCGGCGTGGCCGGCCGGTTGCGGCATGCGGCCGGCCTCGTCGACCAGCGCACGCCCGCCGTCGCGCAGCGCGTCGACACTCTGCTGCGCCTGCGCGCCGGCGTCGCGCAGCTGGGTGCTGACATCGGCGATCGAACGCTGCGCTTCCTGCACGCTGCGCTTGATCTCTTCGGCGGCGAGTTCCCGGTCGAGTTCCGACTTGACCGAATACCACTGCGCGCGGGCGCGGCGGATCCACAGGCCGGCGAAGCGCGCGGCCTTGGGCAGGCGCTCGGGGCCGAGCACGATCAGGGCGATCAGCGCGACGAGCAGCAGTTCGCCGGAACTGAAACCGAACATCGGAACGTGGAGGGCCGCGCGTCAGCGCGGCACGTTGTCGTCGCGGCGCGTCTCGTCGGACGTCCTGTCGGCATCGCGGGTGCGATCGTCGAGCCGGTGGTCCGGCGCGTCGTCGTCGTGGATGCCTTTCTTGAAGCCCTTGACCGCTTCACCGAGGTCGCGGCCGGCGCCACGCAGGCGCTTGGTACCGAACACCAGCAGCACGACCACGAGGACGATGAGCCAATGCCAGATGCTGAAACTGCCCATGTCGGAGTCCGGTGGAGTGGAGTGGACGGGCAGGATACCGCACCGCGTGCGAACGCCGGTGCGCCTGCCGCGCGTGTGGTCAGCCTTCGGGCAGCGGTTCGACCTGCGCCGGATTGTCGGTGACCGTCTCGAAGCCCTGCGGCGCGGGATCGCTCGGCTGCGCGGGGAGCGTCGTCGCTTCGGGCACGTCGCGCACCGCCGGAACCTGCGCCGCCGGGGCGGACGTGGCGACCGGTACCGCACTGCCGCCGCGCGCCACGCGGGCGGTCGCGGAGGCTTCCTCGAGGCGGTCGCGGAAATCGACGACCGCGCCCGACGGCGCCTGGCCCGGGCGGTTCTCGAGGATCGCGCGCGGCGTCGTGGTGTTGCCGTAGACCGCCATGTTGGCGTCGTCGTCGATCTGCAGCACCGCGCCGTCCAGCGCCACGCCGGCGAACAGGCCGCGTGCGCGCGACCACGACCAGATCTCGGCCTTGAGCTGGCCGTCGGTCAGCGCGGCGGCATTGCGGCCCACCGGCCCGGCCGCCACGCCGGCATCGGCGCCGAGGGTGAACTTGCCGTTGACGATCGATTCGAGGCTGCGCTCGTTGCGGAACACCAGCACCACGTCCGAGGACTGCACGCCGGCCTGGAAGCCGATGCTGCCGCCGGTGATCTTGACGAAGGCCGGGCTGGACCACGTGCCTTCCGGCGTCTTGACCGACATCAGGCCGTGGCCACGACGGCCGCCGATGATCAGGCCGGCCTTGATGGTGTCGGGGATGACGACGATCGCGCGCGCTTCGTCGAGCAGCTTGTCGGGGATGCCGGATTCGGGAATCGCCTGGATCTCGTTGAGCACGCGCACCGCGTTGTGGGCGCGGGCATCCTCGGTGGGGCCGGCGACGGCGGGACCGGCGGCGAGCGAAACGCCGAGCGCGAGGGCCAGCAGGGTGCGGTGGCGGAAGGTCGAGGACATGCGGACTCCGGGCGGCGTAGGCCGCAGGCAGGACGGTACAGACAGGGACGGGCGAGCGGAGTTCAGGCTAGTGACGGCCGAATGAATCGCGGGTGAGTTCGGCCCGCGCGGTCGCGCGCTGCCCAAGCCCGCGCGCGCCTGCCATCCTATGGCGATGAACGCACCGCTCCCCCCGTCCCGTCCGGCCGTCGTGCTGGTCAATCTCGGCACGCCCGACGCGCCAACGCCCAAGGCGGTCCGCCGCTACCTCGCCGAATTCCTGCACGACCACCGCGTCGTCGCGCTGACGCGCTGGCTGTGGTGCCCGATCCTGCACTTCGTGATCCTGCCGTTCCGTTCGCCGCGCGTCGCCAAGCTCTACGCGGGCGTGTGGATGGACGACGGCTCGCCGCTGGCGGTGCACACCGCGCGCCTGGCCGGCGAAGTGCAACGGCAGATGCCGGAGGCGCGCGTGCTCCATGCGATGCGCTACGGCAAGCCGTCGCTGCGCGAGGCGCTGACGGCGCTCGAAGCCGACGGCAGCACGCAGGTCGCGGTGTTGCCGCTGTATCCGCAGTACTCGACGACGACGACGGCCTCGGTCGGCGACGTCGTCGAGGCCGTCTTCGGCACGTCGGGCCGGGCGCGCATGCGCGCCGACTACCATCTCGATCCCGCGTGGGTCGACGCCGTCGCCGCATCGATCCGCAGCCACTGGGACGCCCACGGCCGGGGCGAACGCCTGCTGTTCTCCTTCCACGGCATTCCGCAGCGGCTGTCGGACGCCGGCGATCCCTATGCGGCGCAATGCCGCGCGAGCTGCGATGCGATCGTGCGCGCGCTGGGCCTGCGCGAGGACGAGGCGATGCTGACGTTCCAGTCGCGCTTCGGTCGCGAACCGTGGCTGCAGCCGTACACCGACAAGACCCTCGAAGCGCTCGGCGACGCCGGCGTGCGCGATCTCGATGTCGTCTGTCCCGGCTTCGCGGTCGACTGCCTGGAAACGCTGGAGGAGATCGCGCTGCAGAACGCCGAGATCTTCCACGCGCACGGCGGTCGCCACCTGCGTTACATCCCCTGCCTCAACGAGGCGCCGGCGCATGCCGCGGCGCTGGCGGCGCTGGTGCGCGAGGATCTCGCCGCATGGCGATGACGCCGGCCGGTGCGCCGTTCTCGGCGGAGATCGGCATCGGCACGGTGCACGGCCTGCGGTTCGGCGCGATCGGCGGTCGCCGGGTCCTGGCCCTGCACGGCTGGCTCGACAACGCGGCGAGCTTCGTCCCGCTGGCCGCGCACCTGCATGGGCTGGATCTCGTCGCCCCGGACCTGCCCGGGCACGGCCGCAGCGTGCACCAGCCGCGCGGCACTGATTACACCTTCATCGGCGCCGTGCACCAGATCCTCGATGTCGCCGATGCCCTGGGCTGGGACCGCTTCGCGCTGCTCGGCCACTCGATGGGTGCCGGCATCGCCAGCCTGATCGCCGCCGCGGTGCCGGCGCGCATCGAGCGCCTGGTCGCGATCGAGGCGCTGGGCGCATTGCCGGAAACCGAAGCGCAGACCGTGCCGCGCCTGCGCGAGGCCACGGTGTCGGCACGCAGCCTCGGCGGCCGGCCGCTGCGCGTGTTCCCGGATCTCGATGCGCCGATCCGTGCGCGCATGCGGGTCAACGCCCTCGGTGAGCCCGTCGCGCGCCTGCTGGTCGAGCGCGGCGTGCAGGCGGTCGACGGCGGGTTCGTGTGGTGCAGCGATCCGCGCCTGACCGTGCCGACCGCGGTGCGGATGACCGGTGGCCAGGTCGATGCCCTGATCGCCGGCATCGAATGCCCGACCCACGTGATCTTCGCCGATCCCGCGCAGCCCTATCTGCCCGAGCCCGACCGCAGCCGTCGCGCCGCGCTGCTGCCCGACGGCCGGCTGACCGTGCTGCCCGGCGGGCATCATCTGCACATGGACCAGCCCGCCGCGGTGGCCGACGCGATCGGCGATTTCCTGCGGCGCTGAGCGCATCGTTACTGCAGCACGCTGCGGTCCTGCAACTGCACGCTGACGATCACGCCGGCATCCGGCACGCCGTCGGCGCGCACGTTGCGGTTGAACGCCAGCAGCGCGCTGCGCCCGTCCTTCTCGAACGCCAGGACGGCGTTGTCGACCGAATGCTGGGCGGCCATGCGCCGCGTCCAGCCGTCGTGCTGCATCGCCGTACGCGCATCGCGCGACAGCGCCGAGACGTCGCCCGGCGCGAACAGACTGACCACCTGCACGCCCGGCATGTCCATGACGCTGTGCACCGCGTAGCGACCCGGCAGGTAGACATCGTCCGGGAATTCCTGCGGCAGCAGCAGGGCCTGGCCGGCGGCGAACGCGCCGGCGGCATCGCGCGGCACGCGGTCGCCGTTGCGGTCGAAGCGGATGACCTCGCTGCCGGGCGGCGCGTTGCTCGCCACGGCGTCGGTGCGCTGGCAGGCGGGCAGCAGCCACGCGACCGCGCAGGCCAGCAGCCAGCACGCGACGGCGGAGCGGAACGGACGCGGCATCGGAACCTCCGGATGCGACGGCGGTGTGCCGTCCTCCCGGTCAACGCCGCACGCCGCGTGGAGCGGCCAGCGCCGATGCGGTTCAGGCCGCGAGCAGCGCGTGCAGGTCGGATTTCAGCCGGCGGCCTTCGGCGTGGAAGTAGTCACGCGCGTCGCGCCAGCCTGGGCAGCGCGCCTCGACCTCGCGCCAGAACGCGCGCGAATGGTTGGCGTGGATCAGATGGCAGAGCTCGTGCACCAGCACGTACTCGAACGCTTCGGGACGCCCCAGCACCAGCGCCAGATCCAGCGTCAGCGTGCCGTCGGGCGCCAGCGAGCCCCATTGCGACGACATCACCTTGAGCCGGATCCGCGACGGCGGCCGCGGCAGGCCGGGCAGATAGGCCGGCAGCCAGCGCGCGATATCGCTGCGCGCCTGGGCTTCGTAGAAATCGCGCAGCGCGCGCTGCAGCGCCGCCGGGCCGGCGTGCTCGGGCGCATGGAAGGCGAGGCCGTCGTCGGCGACCTGGACGTGGCTGAAGCGCCCGCCCCGCCAGTGCAGCGGCAGCTGCGCGTCGCGCAACGGCAGCGTCGTCGTGAGCTCGCGTCGCAAGGGCAGCGCGGGCCCGTGCGCAGCGAGTTGCGCGGCCAGCCAGTCGCGATGCAACTGCAGGAATTCGTTACCGGCGACGAGGCTCGCGCGCACCGGCAAGGTCAGCCTCGCACCGCGCTCGCTGACGCTCAGGCGGATGCGCCGTGCGCGCGGATCGCGGACCCGCAGCACGTCGATCGCGCGGCCGTCGGCCAGTTGCAGGGAGAGCGTGTCGCGCTGGACCGACGCGGGTTTGGGGGACGGCGACAACAGGCGCGACAGGAGCGGCATGCGCGAATTGTATGCGCTGCACGCACGGGCGCGGCGATGGATGTCGCGCCTGCGAGCGCGCGGTCGCGTCGTCGCGCCGGCGTGGCGACGACGACGCGGTGGCGCGCGGCCTACTCGGCCTTCGACAGCTTCAGCGCACGCTCGAGCACGGTGAACAGGCGCTTGAACTCGCCGCTCATCAGCGCGAAGCGCGCATCGAGTTCGGCGCGCATGTCGTCGTTGTCGGTGCCTTCGAGCTGGTCGATCGCACCGTCGAGCAGTTTGAACTTGCGGATCACCAGATCCTCGCCGAGCACGAACGAGACGTGGTCGTCGAGCGTCAGCGCCAGCTTGGTCGCCTGCTTGCCGGAATCGAGATGCTTGGTGATCTCGTCGCACAGCAGTTCCTGGCGCTGGCATTTGACGATCGCGCCCTGGTCCGACGGATCCTTGAGCTCGCATTCCTCGCCGAGCGTCAGGCCGTCGGGCAGCGGCTCGCCGGCCAGCCAGCCGGTCATCACGCCGCGCGGCGAGACTTCCGCGTTCAGCGGCAGCGCGGGAAAGCTGCCCAGCGCGGTGCGGATTTCCGAGACCACGTTCTCCGCGGTCTTGCGGCTGGACGTGTCCACCGCGCAGACGCCGTGTTCGAGATCGAGCAGCGCATCGGTGCGCACCGGACGCACGAAGGCGCGCGGCATCAGTTCCTGCAGCAGGTCGTCCTTCATCTGCTTGCGCGCGCGGCCGCCGGGGCGCCGGCCTTCCTTCTCCTCGATCTCGGCGAGCTTGCGCGACAGCAGTTCGTTGACGACCGCGCCGGGCAGGATCCGCTCCTCGCCGCCGACGGTCAGCCAGATCGCGTCTTCGATGCGATGCGACATCGCCTCCGCATCGCGGCCGAACGGCGAGACGAAACCGCGCGACGACATCTCCAGCGGGCCGACGGGCTTGAGGATGAATTCACCGAGATGCCTGTCGAGTTCCGACAGGTCGAGCGCGGTGGGAAAACGGAACAGCGTGAGATTGCGAAAGAACATGCAGGATCCGGAATGAGGGGAGAAAGAGCGGATTGGACTGCGGGCGCGTCGCAGCGTGCGCGATGCGGGCCGCGTGCGCCCGGGTCAGCGCCGGGCGCCGATGCGGGCGCGGGGCGCCGACGGCGGCCGCAGGTCGGGCGGGGACGCGATCATGGCAGCGTCGGGCGCCCCTTGCACGGGGCGGCGTCCGGCCTCGTGCCGGGCGACGTGTCCCCGCCGTCCAGGGCACGGAAGTCGAACAGCGCCGGATCGCAGAGCTGCGCCGGCCGCACGTCGCCGAGCGCACGCGCGATGGTTTCCAGGCGCCCGGGCGTCTCGCGTTCCCAGGCATCCATCATCTGGCGCACCTGCCGGCGTTGCAGGGTGTCCTGCGAGCCGCACAGCGTGCACGGAATGATCGGGAACGCCTTCGCCTCGGCATACGCGGCGATGTCGGCCTCGGCCACGTAGGCCAGCGGGCGGATCACCACGTGGCGGCCGTCGTCGCTGCGCAGCTTGGGCGGCATGCCGGCCAGCTTGGCGTGGAAGAACAGGTTCAGGAAGAACGTCGCGACGATGTCGTCGCGGTGGTGGCCGAGGGCGATCTTGCTGAACCCGTGCGCGGCGGCGTGCGCATACAACGCACCGCGCCGCAGCCGCGAACACAGCGAGCACATCGTGCCGCCGGGCGGAATCACCCGGCTGACGACCGAGTACGTGTCCTGTTCGATGATGTGGAAGTCGACGCCGCGCGCGCGCAGGTAGCCGGGCAGCACGTGCTCGGGGAAACCGGGTTGCTTCTGGTCGAGGTTGACCGCGGTGATCGAGAAGTCGACCGGCGCCTTCTTCTGCAGCTGCAGCAGCACGTCGAGCAGGGTGTAGCTGTCCTTGCCGCCCGACAGGCAGACCATGACCCGGTCGCCGGCTTCGATCATGCCGAAATCGGCGATCGCCCGGCCGACCTGGTGGCGCAGCCGCGCGGCGCGCTTTCCGGTGCCGTCCGCGGCGCGGCGCGGTCCGCGCAGGCGCGCGGCCGTCGTCGGCAGCGGATCGGACAGGGGCAGGACCGTGGACATCGGCCTAGTCTAGCGGCCGTCCGGAACGGCGCCGCTGCCCGCGTGGTCACGGCGTCAGGTCGCAGGCGCTGGACCACCAGCTCGCGCATCAGCCCGACGCGATGCGGCGCTCGACTGGTTGGGGCCGCACCTGCACGACACCACGCCGGGCCTGCTGGCGACGCGGCTGGCGCTGCTGGGGCTGCCCGGCGGCGCGCGTGCCCGCCACAGGCTGCCGGGGGTCGAGCGCGTGCGCGTGACGCTCGCAGCCGCGGCCTGGGCGCAGCCCGCGGCGCCGTTGCTGCTGCTATCCGGCGAGCCATCTGGATCTCGACAGCATCGACGCGCTGATCACGCTGTTGCGCGTCTGGCCGGGAGCCTGCTGTCATGGGCCCTGCTGGTCGTGGGCCACGACCCCGCGTTGCCCGATACTCTGGCCATGAGGCACCGGCTGCGCCTCGAGCATATGCGCTGACCTTGCGCTGACGCGATGCGCCACGGGCGACCGCGTCTCGGCGCGCGTCGTGGCGACCCGGCAGCACGGGCAGGATCGCGACGCCCACGCGCACTACCCGACCCGGAGGCAGGACAGGCGCCTCGCGGCGCCTGTCGGTGCGTTCGTTCGGCGGATCGCCGCTGCGTCAGGGCACCCAGACCAGGTTGCGGGTGTTAGCGTCGGTGGTGATGTCGCTGACCCGGCCGGCTTCGTCGAACTGCACCTGGAACTCGGCGAAGCTGCTGAGCCAGTACCGCCACAGGTTCGATGCCAGGTCCGGGTTCTCGCTGCTGATCGGGTAGCCCAGCGCCATCAGCACCTGGGCGCGGGTCATGCCGGGCGTGATCTTGGCGCGCTGGATCGCGTCCTGGATCTTCGCCGGGTAGGTCGCCAGCGTCACGTTCGGATCTTCGGTGACGACGTAGCGGCGGGCAAAGGCGTCCAGGTCGAGGTCGCGGCTGTAGTCGTTGCCGATCGAGTGTTTCTCGCCATCGATGCGCAGGTGGACGCGCTGGCGGCCGTAGCCGGTGATGCTGACCGGGGTACCGGCGGGAATGACGCGCTTGCCGTTCTCGGCGTAGTTGCTGTCGCTGATCCAGTTGCCGTCGCTGCGCAGGTTGCAGCACAGATAGCCGTCGTATTTCTCCTGGGCGGAGACCGAAGACGCGGCGGCGAACGCGGCGAGCGCGAGCAAGGGAGCGGCGAAGCGCGCCGGGGCGCGGCGAATCGATGGAAGGGACATCCTGTTTCCTTGGCGGACGCGGCCAGGGGTGCCGCGGATCGACGGCACGCGGCATGCGCCGGCGTCGCGCCGCCCCCTGTCCGGCGCATCGGCATTGTTGCAGCGCGCCGACGGTGCGCCAAGCGGCAGCGGCGCACGATGGCCTTGCGCTAAGCTCGGCGCATGCCGACCGACCTTTGCGACACCGACGAGACGCCGGCCACGCGGTTGTGCCGGCTGCGCGCCGAGCATCGCGCGCTGGATGGCGCGATCGTCGCGCTGCAGGCGACGCCGGGCCACGAGGCGCTGGCGCTGCAGCGGATGAAGAAGCGCAAGCTGCAGCTCAAGGACTGCATCGCGCGGCTGGAATCGGACCTGATTCCCGACGAGCCCGCCTGACGTCCTGCGCCCGCCTCGCGGATCGCGGGCGCCGCGTCAGTCGACGACGACCGGCGCCGGATCGACCGGCTTGACTGCTTCCGGCGTGACCTTGTCGATGGTGTGCCGCAGCTCGCGGCCGAGGATCACCTTGGCGTCCTTGGCCCAGTGCGTCAGGCGCTCGTCGAACCCCAGCTTGCTGTTGCCGTCGAGCTTGACCAGGCCCAGCTCGCGCAGCTTCTGGATGAAGCCGCGGAACAGCGACTTGTCGAAGAACTCCGGCGCCGCCGGCGCGTACAGCAGCGACAGGCGCTGCGCGGCGAGCTGGCACAGGCTTTCGAGCTCGCCCGCGCCGAGCGTACCCGGCCCGTTCTTGGCCAGCACCGAAATGGCGATGTAGTAGCGCTCGAACGCCTGCTGCAGGGGATGGCTCAGCGCGCGCAGGCGGAACACCTCGTCGGTCTGGCCGGCATTGCGCGCGAACACGCCGCCGTCGTCGTCGTTGACGTGCTCGAGCAGGCCCTCGCGCACGAACACGTCGATGGTCCGGTCGATGCGCTCGGCGAAACCGTCCTCGTCCCACGGCAGGTACAGCTCGGCCTGCAGGAACGGATACATCGCCCGGCCGAGGCGCAGCAGCGTGGTGCGGCTCATGCGGCGGTTGTGCAGGAAGCAGCACGCGATCCACGCCGACGCGGTGAACAGGTGCAGCACGTTGTTGCGGAAGTACGTCAGCAGCACCGCGTTGTCGTCGTCGACGCTGAAGACGTCGCCGAGCGGATGGGCGATGCGCTGCAGCACACCGATCTCCTCGCCATGGGCGACGATCTCGTGCGGCGCATGCGGGGTCACGGTCACGCGGTCCGAGTACGGCACGTCGTGCAGCAGCTGCTTGGACAGCGTGATCTGCGCCAGCAGGTCGGCCTCCCCCATCGCGTGCTTGGGCGTCGACAGCAGCGCCAGCGCCAGCAGGTTGATCGGGTTCACGTCCGCGGCGCGGTTGATGTTGATGTTGATGCGCTCGGCGGTCGCATCGACGGTGCGCGACAGCCACTCGGGACGCTCGCTGTCGGCGACCGCGCTGCCGTCCCATGCCGGGGCGTGCTCGGCGAGCATGTCGTTGAGCGCGATCGGCTCGCCGAAGTTGACGACGACCTGACCGAAGTTCGAGCGCAGCACGCGCGGAATGCTCCACAGCAGCTGCCAGATCGATTCCTTCTTCTTGGCCTTGCCGGAGAGTTCGTCGAAATAGCTGCCGCCTTCCATCAGCTTCTCGTAGCCGATGTAGACCGGCTGGAACAGCACCGGACGCGTGGGCTGGCGCAGGAACGCGCGCAGCGTCATCGAGACCATGCCGCCCTTCGGCGCCAGCAGACGCCCGGTGCGCGAGCGGCCGCCTTCGACGAAGTATTCGATCGAATAGCCGCCGGCGACCAGCTGGGCGACGTATTCGGCGAGCACCGTCGAGTACAGCGCGTTGCCGCGGATCGAGCGGCGGATGAAGAATGCGCCGCCCTTGCGCAGGATCGTGCCGATGACCGGCAGGTTGAGGTTGATGCCGGCGACGATGTGTGGCGGCACGATGCCGCGGCTGTAGAGCAGATAGGACAGCAGCAGGTAGTCCATGTGGCTGCGGTGGCTGGGCACGTAGACGATCTCGTGCCCCGGCGCCGCCGCCTTCAGCGCATCGATGTGGTGCACCAGCACGCCGCGGAAGATCCGGTTCCAGACCGTGGTGAGCAGGTAGCTCGCCGAACGCACGACCGGATGCGAATAGTCGGCGGCGATCTCGTAGGCGTAGGCGTGGGCTTTCTTCCACGCATCTTCGGGCTTGCTGTTGTCGCGGCGCGCCTGGTCGGCGATCGCATCCTTGACCGACGTCGACGCCAGCACCTTGTCGATCAGCAGGCGGCGGGTCGACAGGTCGGGCCCGATGATCGCTTCGCGCACGCGGTTGAAATGGGTCCGCAGCACGCGCGACAGCTTGCGCACGGTGCGCTCCGCGCCGAGGTCCTCGGCCAGCAGCGGCCGCACCGCGACCGGTTCGGCGAAGCGCACCAGGGTGTCGCGCCCATTGAGCAGGATCGCCAGCAGCCGGCGGAAGCGGCCGACGATCGTCCAGTTCTCCGAGAACAGCACCGAGAACCAGCCGTTGTTCTTGTCCGGCGAACGACCGACGAAGATCGACACCGGCACCAGCTGCACGTCGAGCGCGGGATCCTTGCGGTGCGCATCGAGCAGGCGCGCCAGCGATTCGGAATGCGTCGCCTTCGACACGGGCTTGCCCGCCGCCATCGCCAGCGCCAGCGCGCCGCCGGCATTGCGCCGCGACAGGGCGACATACGCGCGCTTGCGGCCGAGCGGGTCGCCGGGCAGCGGCTGCAGCGGCGACGGCAGGCCGGCCTCGCGGCAGGCGCGCTCCAGGATCAGCGCGTTCGACAGGCCGTAGTCTTCGAGCACGTAGCAGACCGGACGCGGGTCGACGAGCGCTTCCGGCGCCTGCGGTTCGACCTTGAGGCCGATCCACGGCCGCATCAGCCAGCCCAGCAGGCCGGCCCACCAGGGGCGACGCGCGGGCCGTATCTGCCGCAGCGGACCGATCGGCACCGGCAGCATCGCGGCCGGTACCGGCGCGTGCGGGTCGGCATCGTCGCCGTCCTCCGCACCGCCACCAGCGCCGGCCGTGCCGCCGGGCGGCAGCGTGCTCGCACCGTCGGACGGCGCAAGGCCGGGTGCCGGTCCCGAAGGGAGCGACGCGTCGTCCGGCGACGGGCCGGCCGCGGGGTCGCGACCGTCGGGAAACTGGAGGGAAGGCTGATCGGGCATCGGCGGCATTATGCCCAAGCCGTCGCGTCGGCCCGCATCGCGCGCCCCGTTCAGGTGCCGCGGGCCGGCAGGTCCACGGGCGGCGGCGCGGTCGTGCCGGCCGGCGCCAGCGCCGCCGCGGCCGCCTCGGCATTGCGCAGGAAATCGCTGACGAACCAGCGCCCGTCGTGCCGTTCGACCCCGATCACCGCGTCGATCGGCTGCCCGGCCAGGGGGTAGCGCATCCGCACCTCGGCGGTGTCGCCGGTCTGGACCTGCAGGGTCGCTTCCACGCCGTCGAGTGCGGCATCGAGATCCAGGCCGTACGGCAGCAGGCCCTGCTTGCCGGCCGCGACCACCGGCTGCAGGCGGGCCAGGCTGCCGTGCATGCCGGCCGCGCCGAGCGCCGCATCGGAGGCGAGCCCGGCCTCGCGCGCGGCAGGCACCAGCGCGGCGATCGCGGTGCGTGCGTGATCGCGGTTCGACAGCGGCGCCTGGCCAGCCCAGGCGCTGATCGCGCCGACCACCTGGATGTAATGCGCGCGCTCGCCCTCGCTGGCGGCCGGGTCCTGCTGCAGGTACTGGGTCGCGAACACGCCGAGCGACTGCGCCGCGGCCCGCAATTCGCGGTCGGCGCCGGCGAACTGGCGGTTGAAGGTCTGCAGCAGCAGGCGCTCGGATTGCGGTGCGTGGAGGCCGGCCAGCATCGCGGGGAACTGCGCCGACAGCGGCAGCTCCGACAGCGGCCAGCGCGAGCGCCCGTCGCGCCAGGCGGCCTCAAGCGCGGGTTGCAGCGCCGCGGGCGTGGCATCGCGGGCGAATGCCGACAGATCGTTGGCGCGCAGGTGGCGGGTCAGCAGCAGCACCGCGTCGGCCGGGGTCTCGGCGCCGGGGGCGGTGGCCGTCTCTGCTGGCGTTTCGGCCGCATCCCGGCCGCAGCCGGCGAGCGCCAGTCCGGCCGCGAGCGCCAGTGCGAACACGCGTCGCGTGCCGCGCCGGCCTGGCCGCCGCATGGACTGCATTCCGCTGCCCTCGGTGCGCGCACGCACGGTCATCGTCGTTGTCTCCCGCCTGCCCCGTTGCCTGCATCTTGCGGGGGCGCCGTTGCGGCGACAAGCGCGGCGGCGCCCGCCAGACCACCCTGCACGACGGGCGCCTGCCCATTCCTTCGACGGCGGAAATGCCGTGCGGCGATCCGATCGTCCGATGCCGACGCCTCGACGGCGCAGGGCGACCAGGGATTCAATGCGGCGTTACAGGTCGCGCAGGACCCAGCCCGGCGGGGCATCGGTGGCGGTCGCATCGAGCGCGGCCTGGGCGATTTCATCGGGACTGCGGCCGGCCTTCCACGCGGCCGCGATCGCCGCCAGCCGTTCGCGCGTGGCCCGGGTGTAGGCGCCTTCGAGTTCGCTGCGGGCGTCGGACGCCAGCTTCTGCGGATACAAGGTGCGCGCGTCCTCGCTGCGGTTGAGCAGCGCGATCATCCGCGACAGGCTGGTGCGGAAGGTTTCGGCCGACAGCGCCGTACGCTGGGTGCGCTGCAGATGCCAGACCGTCAGGTATTCGACGGGACCGAGCATCCGGCGCGGCGTGCCGCCGAAGAACTGCCCGGAGAACGCGCTCGCATCGACCGGGCCGGTGGTATCGGGCAGTCGGGTCGCGCCCCAGGAACTCAGCGCACCCCCGGGCAGGTCCATGCGGCGCAGCGCAGTACCGAAGGTCTCGGCGAGCAGGCGCTGCGCGTGCGTGTCGTCGCTTTCGGCCACGACGCCGAGCAGCCGCAGGAACACCGGGTAGCGCTCCTCGCCCAGCCGCCGGACCAGGCGCTTCAGCACCGTGAGCCGGTATTCCGGATCAGCGTGTGCGGCGAGCGCGGACACCAGACGATCGGCCGCCGCGCGCAGCGCCGCGGCGGTGGGCGCGGGCGCGTTCATCGGTTCGGGGCGGGAGCGGAGACCATGCGACGGCACTGTAACGGACTGCGTGCGCGATGCTCCCCTCGCCGCGTCGGGCGGCACGCGTCAATGGCGCACGAACGCGATAACCGGAGGCGTCCGCGCACGAGCTCAGATCACGAGCTCAAATCGCGTGCCGGTCCGGGCTCAGGCGAGCGCTTCGAGGATCGCGTCCGCCGCCTGGTCCGCGGCGAGCGACAGGTCGAGCTGACCCAGCCGCGCTTCGAATCCGGCGTCACCCGCCAGCAACCGCTGGCCGGACGACACGCCGTCCCAGGCCGCGACATTGAGCACATCCTCACCCGCGTCCGCCTGCGGGCCGCGTGGCGCGTCCCCGCCGTCGCCCGCCACCGCAACATCGCTGTCCAGACCGGACTGGCGGCGCAGGTCGTCGAGCGAGACCTGGCTGCCCAGTCGATCGAGACTGGCGCTGGAGAACATGGCGTCGGAGTGGATGCTGCTCATGAGGGTGACACGGCGGTCCGGGCGGGCCGCAGTCGCGGCGATGGCGGGAATGTAACGCCGGTGACATCTGCCGGCTATCTCGGGCTGGCCCTAGGTGTCGCGCGGCGCGCGGCAGCGCGCCCTCGAAGCTGAACGTGAGACGCGGAACCGGTGCCCTGTCACCAGGATTTACCCCTTCGTCGAGCGCTCGCGCGGGCCGCACGGCGGCATGACACCCCCATGCTAGCCTCGTGCTTCTCGCGCGCATACGCGCGGTTTCGTCCGTGGAACGAGCAGATGGCCGAAGAGAACGAGGGCGCCGACAAAACCGAAAAACCGACGTCCAAGAAGCTCAAGGACGCGCGCAAGGACGCCAATGTCGCCAAGAGCCGCGAGCTGACCAGCACCGTGCTGATCATGGGCTGGCTCGCCGGCGGCTGGATGCTGATGGGTTACATGTTCCGCAGCGTGCGCGGCCTGTTCGAGTACAGCCTCGACGTGATGACCCAGCCGTTCGACATCGCCCTGCGGGCGATCGTCCCGGTCGCCGCGCAGACGTTCCTGGCGATGACCCTGCCGCTGCTGCTGCTGGCGGTGATGCTGGCGCTGATCGTCGAGTTCCTGCAGATCGGACCGATCGCATCGATGAAGAAGGTCACGCCGGATCTGTCGAAGATGAATCCGGTCAGCGGCATCAAGAAGATGTTCTCGATGGACAACCTCGTCGAGCTGGTGAAGTCGGTGTTCAAGAGCGCGGCGCTGCTGCTGATCGGCGGCTTCGTGCTGTGGGGCATGATCCCGAACCTGCTGCACCTGCCGTTCGCGCAGCCCGCGTCGATCGGCAGCGCGATCTGGCACGCGCTGAAGTGGATCGGCATCTGGACGATCTTCGTGTTCTTCTTCGTCTCCGCGCTCGATGCCTCGTACCAGAAGTATTCGTACATCAAGAAGCTGCGCATGAGCCGCCGCGACATCAAGCAGGAGGTCAAGGAGAACGAGGGCGATCCCTACGTGAAGCAGCGGCGCAAGCAGTTGCACCAGGAGTGGTCGCAGCAGAACATGCTCAACGCCGTCCGCGGATCGAGCGTCATCGTGACCAATCCCACCCACATCGCCGTCGCATTGCAGTACGAGCCGGGCAACGACGACCTGCCGGTGGTGGGCGCCAAGGGCGAAGGCCACGTGGCCGAGGAGATCAAGCGCGTCGCCGAGGAATCCGGCGTGCCCATCCTGCAGAACGTCCCGCTGGCGCGCGGCCTCAATGCCAAGGTCGAGATCGACGACTACATCGGCCACGATTTCTTCGAAGCCGTCGCCCAGGTGCTGTTCTGGGCCGAGGGCGTGCGCATGGGCGAACTGCGGCCCGAGCCACCGGACTTCGTGCCGCCGCCCTAGATGCGGGCGGACATCGGGCTGCCTGACGATCCGTCGCCGGCGCCGCCGCTGGCCGCGGATGCGGGCGTCGTCGAGCGGTTCGAGGATCCGAGGGATCCGATGCGCTGAGGCCTGGCGCAACGCCTCGGCGGGCGACGCACGCGGGCGTGCGCCTCTCGAATCCCCGGCTCCCGGTCAGGCCGCGGGACGCGTCACCGGAGGCCGCACGGCGCGATCGCGCCCGATCCGCATGACACCCGGGTTTGACGCGACCGCTTCGATGGCGCACGTGCGACTCAAGGCTGCGCCATGGATTCCGCCACCCGCACGAATCGCTGCAGCACCGCGCGCGCGTCCGGTGCGGCCCGCACGGCCGCGACCAGCGCGACGGAATCCAGATTTTCGCGGTACAGCGCGCCCGACCGGCCGCGGATGTAGCCGCGCATGTGGGTGGCGCTGAACTCGGGATGGAACTGCACGCCCCAGGCCCGGTCGCCCCAGCGGAAGGCGTGGTGCGGCTCCAGCGCGGAGCGCGCCAGCAGGGTCGCGCCGTCCGGCAATCGCAGCACGCTCTGCAGATGCGTGGTCTGTGCGGTGAAGCCCGCGCCCGCCGGCGCGAACAGCGCATCGTCGCGCGCGGCCGCGGTGGTCTCGATCTCGAACGTGCCCATCTCGCGGCCACGCGGGTTCTCGCCGACCTCGCCGCCCAGCGCGTGCGCCAGCAATTGATGGCCGTAGCAGATGCCGAAGATCGGGACGCCCGCATGCGCGGCGACACGCAGCCACGCCGCGCTGCGCTCGCTCCAGTCCAGCCGGTCGGTGACCATCGCGCCCGAGCCGGTGACGAGGATGCCGGCGTAGCCATCGGCAGCCGGCAACGCGCCGCCGCGTTCGACATCGACCACGTCGACCGCGTGCTGGCCCAGCCCTGCCGCCACGCGGATCCAGTGCGGAAACCCGCCGTAGCGGCGCATCGACGGCAGGGGCTGGCCGGTTTCGACGATCAGGAAGGGTCGGGCATGCGGCATGGGTCGGTCGGCATCGTGGCGGGATGCACAGTATCGAGGGTCCTGCGGGAATTTCGCCGCCGGGCATGACGAAAGGTCGCGCGTCCCGATCAGGATGGATGTCCATGTCCGGCCACCCGCGGATGCGGTCGTCCGTTCGCGACGGCCGGATCAACCTGCGCCGAACGGCGGCGTCGCGTTGCCTTGCATCGCTGCACCTCGACGCCATACAGGCGTGTTGGATTCGCATTGGGACAGCACCGCATGACGCCGATCGACAGCGCGCACATCCGCCCGCCACGCACTGCTCTGTTGTTGCTCAATGACAATGCGCGCCGCGGACGCGAGTCCGGGGATCTGGTCCGGCAGCTCATGCAACGCGCCGGGATCGCCACGATCGAACCGACGGCGGGCATGGCGTTCGTCGACGCCATCCGGGCGCACGCCGCCGGGGTCGACTGCGTGATCGTGGGCGGCGGGGACGGGACGCTGGGGGCCTGCGTGGACGCGATCGCGGCGTCCGGGCTGCCGATGGGTGTCCTCCCGCTGGGCACGGCCAACGACTTCGCCCGCAGCCTCGGCATCCCCGTGGACCTCGCGTCGGCACTCGGGGTGATCGCAAGAGCGCATGCCTTCCACGTGGACCTGGGTGTGGCCAATGGCCACGCCTACCTCAACGTCGCCAGCGTCGGCTTCAGTGCGGAGTTGGCCGCCGCGCTGACCGCCGAGAACAAGAAGCGCTGGGGCAAGCTGGGCTATGCCATCACCGCCGCCAAACTGCTGGCCGGCTCGAAGGTGTTCGATGCGGCGATCACGCATGACGGCGCCGTGGAGCGCTTCCACACGTTCCAGGTGTCAGTGGGCAACGGTCGCTTCTACGGCGGCGGCATGACCGTCCACAATGAGGCCTCCCCGATGGACGGCATGCTGGACGTGTACAGCCTGGAGATCGACCACTGGTGGAAACTGCTCCGCCTGCTGCCGGCGCTGCGCAAGGGCACGCATGGCCAGTGGAATGACGTGCGGGCGTTCTCCTCCAAGGCCCTGCACCTGGAGACCGGAAAGCCGCTGCCGGTCAACCTCGATGGCGAGCTCAAGACCACGACCCCGGTGACGTTCGAGATCCGCGAGAACGCGTTGAAGGTCTACATGCCATGACGGTTGTCCGCCCGTTGGATCGCGCCCGCTAGCGGCACTCCGGCCCCGCCGGGGCTGGAAAGGCGAGCGGCCATCGGAAGCCGCGCCGCCGCAGATGCAGCCCGAGATCGTCCCACCAACCCCACCCGCCCCTCACTCCTGCGGCGGCAGCACCGTCATCACTTCCTCGATCGTCGTCAGGCCCAGGGCGACCTTCTCGGCGCCGGCCATGCGCAGGGTGCGCAGGCCGGTGCCGACGGCGGCGCGGCTGAAGCCCGCGAGTTCCATGTCGGCGCGGATCATCGCGCGCAGCGGCGCGGTCATCGGCATCAGCTCGTAGATGCCGAGGCGGCCGAAGTAGCCGGTGTTGCGGCATTCGAGGCAGCCGACGGGGCCGCAGGCGGTGGTCGGCGGCGGCAGGTCGTTGCCGGGGCCGATCAGCGCGCGCCAGCCTTCGGGATCGACGGGCTTGGGCTGCTTGCAGTGCGTGCACAGCGTGCGCACCAGGCGCTGGGCGAGCACGCCGTTGAGCGTGGACGCGATGAGGTAATGCGGCAGGCCGAGATCGAGCAGGCGGGTGATCGCCGACGGCGCGTCGTTGGTGTGCAGCGTCGACAGCACAAGATGCCCGGTCAGCGAGGCCTGCACCGCCATCTGCGCGGTGTCGAGGTCGCGGATCTCGCCGATCATGATGATGTCGGGATCCTGGCGCAGCAGCGTGCGCACGCCCTGGGCGAAGGTCAGGTCGATCGCGTTGTGCACCTGCATCTGGTTGAGCTCGACCGAGACCATTTCGATCGGGTCTTCGACGGTGCAGACGTTGACGTCGTCGGACGCGAGCTTCTTCAACGTGGAATACAGCGTCGTCGTCTTGCCCGAGCCGGTGGGGCCGGTCACCAGCACGATGCCGTGCGGGCGCTGCACGAGATCGTTCCACGCGCTCGCCTCGCCGGGGTCGAACCCCAGCTGCTCGATCGGCTTGAACGCGGTGTCGGGATCGAAGATGCGCATGACGACCTTCTCGCCGAACGCCGTCGGCATCGTCGACAGGCGCATCTCCACCTCGCGGCCGCCGGGCGAGCGGGTCTTGATCCGGCCGTCCTGCGGACGCCGGCGTTCGGCCAGATCCATGCGGCCCAGCACCTTGATGCGGCTGACGGCCGCGGTCATCACCGGCGGCGGCATCTCGAAGACCTTGTGCAGCACGCCGTCGATGCGGAAGCGCACGCGGCCGACGTCGCGGCGCGGCTCCAGGTGGATGTCGGAGGCGCGCTGCTCGTAGGCGTACTGCAGCAGCCAGTCGACGATGTGGACGATGTGGTGGTCGTCGGCGTTGACGTCGCCCGAGCGTCCCAGTTCGACCAGCTGCTCGAACGTCGGCGCCTCGCTGCCGGCCTCGCGCGTGTCCTTGGCGCCGCGGATCGAGCGGGTGACGCCGAAGAACTCCATCGTGTAGCGGTGCAGGTCGAGCGGATTGGCGACGACCAGATCGATCTCGCGCCGCAGCAGGCGCTGGATGTCGGGCAGCCAGTCGAGCGCCATCGGCTCGCTGGTGGCGATGCGCGCGCGCTCGGGCGTGACTTCGACCGGCAGGATGCGGTGGCGCTTGGCGTAGGCATGCGAAACCAGGTCGGTGACGTCGGCGACGACGATCTTGGTCGGGTCGATCCGCAGGTAGGGATGGCGGCTGGCCTGGGCCAGCCATTCGGTCAGCGTCTCGAGGCCGAGCTCGCTGCCGGCGCGCCGCGCCGAGGGCAGTTTGAGATTCGCCAGCAGCACCAGCGGGTGCACGGCGTCGAGGCCGCGGGTCTGGCGTCCGCTCGCCCGCGCGCGCTCGGCGTCGGCCGGCGCCAGCAGCCCGTCGATGACCAGACCGGCGATCACCGGGTCCAGCGCCAGCCGGCCCGGCGGCAGTCGCGCGGGCACGTGGGGCCGGGTGGGAACGAGAAACCACATGACCACACAGGACATCACGGCCAAGGCACCGGCCGCCGCAGACGCCATTCTCCGATGACCGGACCGACGTTCCAGCAGCTCATCCAGACCCTCAACGCCTACTGGGCGACGCAGGGCTGCGTGCTGATCCAGCCGCTGGACCTCGAGGTCGGCGCGGGCACCTTCCACCCGGCGACCTTCCTGCGCGCGCTCGGCCCGGAGCCGTGGAACGCGGCCTACGTGCAGCCCTGCCGCCGCCCGACCGACGGCCGCTACGGCGACAACCCCAACCGCCTGCAGCGCTACTACCAGTACCAGGTGGCGATGAAGCCGAATCCGGACAACATCGTCGAACTGTATTTCGACTCGTTGAAGGAGCTGGGCATCGATCCGCAGGTGCACGACCTGCGCCTGGTCGAGGACAACTGGGAATCGCCGACGCTCGGCGCCTGGGGCCTGGGCTGGGAAGTCTGGCTCAACGGCATGGAGGTCACGCAGTTCACGTACTTCCAGCAGGCCGGCGGCCTGGAGTGCAAGCCGGTGCTCGGCGAGATCACCTACGGTCTCGAACGCCTGTGCATGTACCTGCAGAACGTCGACAACGTGTTCGACATCGTCTGGACCCACGGCCCCGACGGCGCGCCGGTGACCTACCGCGACGTCTACCACCAGAACGAAGTCGAGCAGAGCACCTACAACTTCGAACACGCCGACGTCGCCGAGCTGTTCCACCGCTTCGACGCCTGCGAGGCCGAGGCCATGAAGCTGGTCGAGCTGGGCCTGCCGCTGCCGGCCTACGAGCAGGTGATGAAGGCCAGCCACAGCTTCAATATGCTCGACGCGCGCCGCGCGATCAGCGTGACCGAGCGCCAGCGCTACATCCTGCGCGTGCGCACGCTGGCCCAGGCGGTCGCCAAGGCGTATCACGCGCAGCGCGAGGCGTTGGGGTTTCCTGGGTTGAAGCGCACGGCGGACGCCGCTTGAGCGTCACGCTGCACTGATCGATCCTTTCTCCCGCGCGCGGGACACCGGTCCCCTTCTTGGGAGAAGGTCCCCGAAGGGCGGATGAGGGCAGCTCAGAAGCGCCTCACCCCACCCTCTCTCCCGCACGCGGGCGAGGGGCTTCACCACAGAATCCAGGTTGTCGCCATGACTGACATGCATCCCCTGCTCATCGAACTCGGCACCGAAGAACTGCCGGTCAAAGCCCTGCCCGGCCTGGCGCAGGCGTTGTTCGACGGCGTTCTCGCCGCACTCGCGAAGCGCGGCGTCTCGGTCGAGCGTGGCGATGCGGCGCCGCTGTACACGCCGCGGCGTCTGGCCGTGCTGTTGCCGGGCGTCGCCGCCGAACAGCCCGAGCAGCGTTCGGAAGTGCTGGGGCCGTATCTCAACATCGCGCTCGATGCCGACGGCCAGCCGACCAAGGCGCTGCAGGGTTTCGCGGCGAAGGCCGGGATCGAGTGGACCGCGCTGGAGAAGACCAGCGACGCCAAGGGCGAACGTTTCGTACACCGCGCGGTGACGCCGGGCGCGTCGACTGCCGCGCTGCTGCCGGACGTGCTGCTCGAGGCGATCGCGGCGATGCCGATTCCCAAACCGATGCGCTGGGGCGCGCACAGCTACGCGTTCGCGCGGCCCGTGCATTGGCTGGTGCTGCTGCATGGCGAGGCGATCGTCGAAGCCGAAGTCTTCGGCGTGCGCAGCGGTCGCAGCAGTCGCGGCCATCGCTTCATGCACGACGCGGCGGTCGACATCGCGTCGCCGGGCGCCTACGTCGCCGCGTTGCGCGAGGCCCATGTGCTGGTCGATGCCGATGCGCGCCGCGCCCAGATCGTGCGCGAGGTCGAGACCGCGGCGCGCGCCGCCGGCGGCGATGCGCGCATCGAGGCCGACAACCTGGAGCAGGTGAATTGCCTGGTCGAATGGCCCAGCGCGATCACCTGCGCGTTCGAGCCGGAGTTCCTGGCCGTGCCGCAGGAAGCGCTGATCGCGACGATGGAAGCGAACCAGAAGTTCTTCCCGGTGCTGCGCGACGGCCGCCTGACCGAGCACTTCATCGCGATCGCCAACATCGTGTCGAAGGATCCGGCCGAGGTCGCCAAGGGCTACGAGCGCGTGATCCGTCCGCGCTTCGCCGATGCGAAGTTCTTCTTCGACGAAGACCTCAAGCAGGGCCTGTCGGCGATGAACGACGGGCTGAAGACCGTCACCTACCAGGCCAGGCTGGGCAGCGTCGCCGACAAGGCCGCGCGTGTGGCCGCGCTGGCGGAAATCATCGCACCAGAGATCGGCGTCGACGCCGCGCTCGCGCGCCGCGCCGCCTTGCTGTCGAAGGCCGATCTGCAGTCGCGCATGGTCAACGAGTTCCCCGAGCTGCAGGGCATCGCCGGCCGTTATTACGCCAAGCGGGACGCCGCGCTCGCTGATCTCGGCGACGACGATCGCGCCTCACTTGCAAATGCGCTCGACGAAGCCTGGCAGCCGCGCTTCGCCGGCGACGACATCGCGCTGTCGCCGCTGGGCAAGACCTTGGCGATCGCCGAACGACTCGACACCCTGGCCGGCGGATTCGCCGCGGGCCTGAAGCCGACCGGCAACAAGGATCCGTTCGCGCTGCGGCGCAATGCGCTGGGCCTGGCGCGGACGCTGATCGAGAGCGGGTTCGATCTCGACCTGCACGCCCTGCTGCGCAACGCGATCGAACGCGTCGGCCCACTGCCGACCGGCAAGGATGGCGCGACTGCGCTCGCCGATGCCGGCGAGCTCTACGACTTCATCCTCGATCGTCTGAAGGGCTACTACGCCGACAGGGGCGTGACCGTGCCGCAGTTCAACGCCGTCGCCGAGCGCCGGCCCGCGTCGCTGTACGACTTCGACCGCCGCGTCGATGCCATCGGCACGTTCGCCGCGTTGCCGGAAGCGGCCGCCCTGGCAGCGGCGAACAAGCGCATCCAGAACATCCTGCGCAAGGTCGACGGGCCGATCCCGGACCAGGTCGACCCGGCGCTGCTGCGCGAACCCGCCGAAGCCGCGCTAGCCGAGTCGGTCGAAGCGGTGCACGCGGAAACCGCACATGCGCTGGCGCACGGCGACTACGTGTCGGTGCTGACGCACCTGGCGCGACTGCGGCCGCAGGTCGATGCGTTCTTCGATGGCGTCATGGTCAATGCCGACGACGCGGCGCTGCGCGGCAACCGCCTCGCGCTGCTGCAGCGGCTGTCGGAGCGGCTGGGCGCGGTCGCGGCGATCGAACATCTGTCGAGCTGATGCGGCGCACCGCCGCGGAACCGCCACGTCGCGTTAAGCCCGCTTTGACATCGCGCCGGTATGCTGCGCCGATGCGTCGCCTCCCTTCGATCCTCGCTGCCGTCGTGCTGCTCCTGTCCGCGACGGCCGTCGAGGCCGCGCGCGTGGAGCGCGTCGACATCGTGGGCCTCGACGAGCCGATGACCGAGAACGTCGAGGTCTCGCTGTCGGTCATCAATTCGGTCGGCAAGGAAGTCTCCGGGCGGCGGCTGGCGTATCTGATCCGCGAGGTCGACGACCAGACGCGCGAGGCGCTCGAACCGTTCGGCTATTACTCGCCGACGATCGACGTGCAGCGCAGCAACGAGAACGGCGGCGTCGTGGTCCGGGTCGTCGTCGATGCGGGCCAGCCGGTGCGGGTGCGCAACCGCGACATCGCGATCCTCGGCGAAGGCGGCCAGGACCGGTACCTGGCGCGCGATCTGGCCGGGTTCGTCCCCGACGAAGGGTCGGTGTTCAACCATGCCGAGTACGACGGCAGCCGCAACCGCATCACCCGCCGGCTCGCCGAGCGCGGCTATTTCGACACCGAGTTCACGTCGCGCCGGGTCGAGGTGACACGCGCGGACTTCGCCGCCGACATCGACCTGGTCTGGAACAGCGGCGACCGCTTCAACATGGGCGCGACCACGTTCGAGCAGACGCCCGAACAGGTCGTCAACGACAGCCTGCTGGAACGGCTGATCTACTGGGACGAAGGCAGCTACTACCACCAGGGCCGCCTGGACCGCCTGCGCACGTCGCTGACCCGGCTCGACTACTTCGCCAACATCGACATCTCGCCGCAGGTCGACGAGGCCAATGCGAACCGCGAAGTCCCGATCCAGGTCACGCTGACCCCGGCCAAACGCAGCATCTACACCTCGGGCGTCAGCTACGGCACCGACAGCGGCGCGGGTATCCGCCTCGGCGTCGAGCGCCGCTACGTCAACATGCGTGGGCACAAGGCGCTGGCGCAGCTCGATTACGCGCAGAAGCGCAAGACGCTGACGGTGCAGTACCGCATTCCGGCATTCGCCTGGCTCGACGGCTGGTACACGGCCAGCCTGCAGGCGGCGGACGAGCAGACCGACTACATCGATTCGCGCCGCATCGAGTTCGTCGCCAGCCGCAGCGGCCAGTACAACCCCTTCCTCAATCTCGTCGCGTCGATGCACGTGCTGCGCGAGCGCTGGCTGTTCCGCGTCGCCGACGATGGCGAGGGCGCGCTCGCCGCGCAGCCCTACCGCTATGCAACGTTCGCCTATCCGTCGGTGCGCGCCGAATACGTCGACGTCGACGACCGCATCTTCCCGCGCGCCGGCATCGGCGGATCGCTGATGCTGCGCGGCGGCGTCGAGGGTGTCGGCTCGGATGCCTCGTTCGGCCAGATCCACGCGCGCGCCAGCTGGTTCCGCGGCATCGGCGAATCGAACCGCCTGATCGTCCGCGGCGAGATCGGCCACACCTTCACCGACGAGCTGACCGACATGCCGCCGAGCCTGCGGTTCTACGCCGGCGGCGACCGCAGCATCCGCGGGTACGAATACCGCGAGGTCAGCCCGCGCATCGACACCGACTTCGGCCGCTATTCCGTCGGCGCGCAGAACCTGGTCACCGCCAGCGTCGAGTTCGAGCGCTATTTCACCGACACCATTGGCGCGGCGGTGTTCGTCGACAGCGGCGACGCCTTCGACGGCACCTCGCCCGACTGGCGCACCGGCGTCGGCATCGGCGCGCGTTACCGCTCGCCGGTCGGGCCGCTGAAACTCGACATCGCGCGCGGCCTCGACAATCCGGACTCCGGCTTCACGATCGGTCTGACGATCGGCGCGGAGTTCTGACGTGGCCTTCCGACGTCACCGCCTGCCCGCCGACCTGACGCCCGAGGAACGCGAAGCGCGGATCGCCGAACTCCGCGCGCGACGCCGCGCACGCGCGCGCAAGCTGGCGATCCGCAGCGGCATCGGCATCGTCACGCTGGCCGCGCTGGTGCTGGTGCTGGTGTGGTGGCTGCTGACGACCTTCGGCGGTCGCGATTTCCTGCTGACCCAGGTCGTCGCGCGGCTGCCCGCCGGCACCGAGCTGACCTGGGACCGCGCCGAAGGCCCGGCGTCCGGTCCGCTGACGCTGCACAACCTGCGCTACGTGCAGCGCGGCTGCCCCGACGTCGACGAGCAGCCGGTCGCCTACGGCAACTGCGACGAACCGACGGTGCTGACCTTCACCGCCGTGCGCGTGACCGTCGATCCGGCGGTGATGCCGCTGATCGGCCGGCGCCTGCGGCTCGACGTGCTCGACATCGACAATGCCGCGCTGTCGCTGCCGCCGCCGGTGGAAACGCCGTTCGAACTGCCGCGCTGGCCCGATTCGCTGCCGCGCATCGCGCTGCCGCTGTCGCTGCAGGCCGACACCATCCGCATCGACGGTTTCCGCGTCGAGCGCATGAATACCGCGCTGATCGACATCCGCACGCTGCGCGGCGGACTCGACGCCCAGCAGGGCGAATTGAATCTGGCCCACGTGATCGTCGACAGCGACCGCGGCCGCTTCGCCGCGAACGGCGTCTACGCGCCCGACGACGACTACCGCATGGATCTCACCGCGAGCGCGCTGCTGCCGGCGCCGCCCGGCCGCACGCGGCCGCGGATCGGCCTGGTCGCACGCGGTGATCTAGCCAGGCTCGATGTCGCCGTCATCGGTCACGTGCCGGAACCGTTGCGCGCGGTGGTCACGCTGCGCGGCCGCGAGAATCCGGGCTGGGCGCTGCGCGCGCACACCACCGCGCTCGATCCCGGCCTGCTGGCCGGCAGCGGCGAACCCGGCACGCCGATCGCGTTCGACCTGACCGCCGACGGCGTCGGTGGCGCGGCCGAGCTGCAGGGCCGCTTCGCCCTCGGCGATCCCGACGACGGCGGCCTTGCCGTGGTGCTGCAGCCGTCCAGGGTCCGGATCGAGGACCAGGTGCTCGCTGTCGAGCCGCTGGTGCTCGACGTCTTCGAGGGCCGCATCACGTTGCGTGGCAACGCCGACTTCACTGCGCCCGAGGACGTGCGCTTCAAGTTCGCGGTCAATGCGCGCGGGCTGGCATTCGGCGCGGATCCCGATGCCGACACGCCCACCCCGCCGATCACCGCCGACGCCGATCTGGGCTTCGCCGGCCGCAGCGCGGACTGGGCGGCGATCGGCAACGCGACCATCGTGCGCAACGCGCTGCAGGCGACGGTCGATTTCGACGGGCGCGGCGACACCGAACGCATGCGCCTGGAGACGGCGCGCGTGACGATGCCGACCGGCACGCTCGACGCGACCGGCGATGTGGGCTGGACACCCGGCCTGCACTGGGACATCGATGCGACGCTCGCGGGCTTCGATCCCGGCTACTTCGCGCCGGACTGGAACGGCGCGGTCAACGGCACGCTGGCGAGCACCGGCACGACCCGCGACGACGGCGGACTGGAACTCGCGGTCGACGCCAGCGATCTGGGCGGCACGCTGCGCGGACGCCGTCTCGACGGCCGCGCGACGTTCGCGATGCACGGCCCGGCGGCCGACGCCGGCGATGCCGGTCGCAGCGATTTCGACGCCGACGTCGCGCTGACGCTTGGCGGCAGCCGGGTCGACGCGACCGCAGTCTTCACCGATCGCCTCGACATCGACGCGACGCTGGCGCCGCTGCAGCTCGCCGATTTCGTGCCCGACACCAGCGGCACGCTGCGCGGCACCGTGCGCGTGACCGGGCCGCGCACCGCGCCCGACATCGCCGCCGACCTGACCGGCGCCGCGCTGCGCTACGGCGACTACGCCGCGGCCAGCGCGCGCATCCAGGGCAGGCTGCCATGGCGGCGCGACAGCGGCACGCTGGACGTCGTCGCGACGGGCGTCGAAGCCGGCGTCGCGCTGTCGCAGGTGCGCGTCTCGGCGCGCGGCGCGGTCGAGAAGCTGCAGCTCGAGGCCGACGCACGCGGCGACATCGGCACGCTGGCACTGACCGGCAATGCCGAGCGCCGCAACGGCAACTGGCAGGGCGCACTGGCCTCGCTGCGGCTCGCACCGACCACCGGCGCGAGCTGGGCGCTGCAGGGCCCGGCGCAGTTCCGCCAGATCGGCACACGCTACACGCTGACCGAGAGCTGCTTCGCCTCGAGCGGCGGCGGCTCGCTGTGCGCCAGCGCGGACTGGCCGCGCCGCGGCATCGCGCTCACCGGCACCGGTCTGCCGCTGTCGCTGGCGACGCCTTACCTGCCCGAACAGGACGGCGGGCGCCCGTTCCTGCTGCGCGGCGAGATCGCCCTGGACGGCAGCGCGCGTCCGGTCGGCAACGGCTTCGCCGGCAACGTGCGGATCAGTTCGCCCACCGGCGGCGTGCGCACCAGCGAGCGCGCGCGCAACGAAGTGCTGAACTACGCCGATCTGCTGTTCGAGGCCGAGTTCGATGCCACCCGCATCGACGCGACACTGTCGACGACGCTCAACGAGGCCGGTCGCATCCGCGCCGAGGTCCGCAACGGCTGGGACGCGTACGCGCCGCTGTCGGGTTCGCTGGTCGCCAACGTCGAGGACCTGACCTTCGTCGAGTTGTTCTCGCCCGACATCGTCGAGCCGACGGGCCGACTGACCGCCGACATCGCCATCGGCGGCACCCGCAGCGCGCCGACGATCGGCGGCCATGCGCGGCTGAACGATTTCGCCACCGAGCTGCCCTCGCTGGCGATCGCGCTCGAGAACGGCAACATCGATCTCGACGCGTTGCCCGACGGCACCGCGCGCATCGCCGGCAGCGTCCAGTCGGGCGGCGGCACGCTCGGCATCGACGGCTCGCTGGGCTGGCGCGGCGACGACACGCCGCTGGTGCTGACCATCCGCGGCGAGAACGTGCTGGTCGCCGACACCAGCGACCTGCGCGTGGTCGCCAGCCCCGACATCACCGTGCGCTACGCCGCGCTGGAACCGCTCAACGTCACCGGCACGGTCACCGTGCCCAGCGCGCTGATGGATCTCGAGCGGCTCAGCGAAGGCGTGTCGCCCTCGCCCGATGTCGTGGTGCTGGACCCGGTGGATCCGGACGTCTCGGCGGCGTCGCCGCTGGAACTCGACGTCACCCTGACGATGGGCGACGACGTGGTGCTGCGCGGCTTCGGCTTCGACGGCAAGCTCGGCGGCAACCTGCGCGTGCGCGCGCGTCCGGGCCGCGAGATGACCGGCAGCGGACGCCTGGAAGTCGGCGGCCGCTACAAGGCCTACGGCCAGGACCTGCGGGTGACCCGCGGCAACCTGGTGTTCTCCAACAGCCCGGTCTCGGATCCGCTGCTCGACGTGCGCGCCGAGCGCCGCATCGAATCGGAAGATGTGACCGCCGGCATCGACGTCACCGGACGCGCGACCGCGCCCGAGGTCAACGTCTGGACCAATCCGGCCAGCGATGATTCGCAGGCGCTGTCCTATCTCGTGCTGGGCCGCTCGGCGTCGAGCCTGACCAGCGCCGAGGGCGAGCAGATCGATGCCGCCTCGGCCGCGCTCAATGCCGGCGGCAACCTGCTCGCCGCGCAGCTCGGCAGCCGCATCGGTCTCGACGATGCCGGCATCAGCGACTCGCGTGCGCTCGGCGGCAGCGTGCTCGGTATCGGCAAGCAGCTGTCGCCACGCCTGTACGTCGGCTTCGGTGTCTCGCTGCTCGGCACCGGCCAGGTGCTGACGCTGAAGTACCTGCTGACGCGCGGCTTCGACGTCGAAGTGGAATCGAGCACGATCGAAAGCCGCGGTTCCTTGAACTGGCGGCGCGAGCGCTGAGCGCGAGCCGGATGCGACGCCGCTGACGCGCGTCCGATGGCCGGCGTCTGATCTGCGAACGGGTCGATCGACGTCCGGTGCCTGGACGGCGACGTTTGCAGCCTGGTCCCGACTGGCGCGACGACCGCCGGCGGTGACTGCAATCAGGTGACGTTCCAGTCGCGGCATGTCCGCTGCAAAGAGGCACGTCCGACAATCCAGCCGACAGCTTCAAGGCCGGGGCCGCTCCCACGCGCGTGTGGGCAGCTGCAGGGTCCGAGGCGTTGACGCGGTGCAGATGCTCCTTCAGCCGACGGATGCGCGGCGGCGGCCTTGGTCCGCGTCGCAGCAGGAGCGGCCTCGGCCGCGATGCCGTTTCGTCCGGGGCCAGGCATCGCCAGTCGCGCCATCGACCGGATCGGCCGGCGGGAGACCGCATCCTGCCCCGCGTTCCGCCCGAGCGGCTCCCGCGCCGCCTAGCGCTGCAGCTGCACGCCGCGCAGCTGCGGCGCGCCGTCGACGACGTCGGTCCAGACGATGTAGGCCTGGCCGGCGACGACCTGCAGCTGTGGAAACCCGGTGCCGCGCCCGCGCCCCTGCAGCGTGGCGATTTCCACGCGCTCGTATTCAGTCGCCAGATCGGCGCTGCGACGCGACAGCCACAGGGTCTGCGCCCCGCCTTCCTCGCGCAGCCACAGCGCCCAGGCCTGGTCGGCATCGAGCGCGACCGCGACCCGGCCGTGCACGGCGTCGCCGCTGTCGAGAACGACCGGCGCGGCGAAGACATCGCCGGCATCGTCGCTGCGGGCGAGCTTCACGACCGGCGTGTCGCCATCGACGGTGTACCAGCCGACGACGACGCCCTCGCCCTGCGCGGCGATGTCGGGGCCGTTGACCGGGCAGGCGGGCATCTTCCACTCGTCCGCATGCACGCGCGCCGGCGCGGTCCAGGCGCTGCCGTCGAAGCGCGTGGTCATGATGTCGCGGATCTCGTCCTCGGTGCGGCCGCGATAGACGACCACCGGACCGCGCGCCGTCACCGCGGCCGCGGTCTGGCAGCAGTCGCAAACGCTGGCATCGATCTCGTGGTCGGCCGTGCGGCGCAGGTTCGCGTCGAACACCGCGGCGCGCAGCGTCATCGGCTTGCCGCCATCGGCGTGGGCGGCGTGCGGGTCTTCGCCCGCGGCGGCGCCGTGTCCCTCGTGATCGGCGGCGGCGGTGTAGCGCCCATCGAGCCACGCGAGGCCCAGGCTGCCGTCGTTGCCCTGCGGCCACATCGACACGAAACCGTGCTCGGTCCTGGTGCCGTCGTCGTGCGGCACCACCGGCGCGCCCCAGTTCGCGCCACCGTCGCGCGAGCGCACCAGGGCGATGTCGTAGGCGTAGGGCGCATCGCCGCTCTTCTGCAGCCAGTGCGCCCACAGCGCGCCGTCGGGCGTTGCGCGCATGTGCGGCGTGTCGGCCCAGTTGACGAACATGCGGTTGCCGATCGCGATCGTCGCCGGCGCGTTGCGCCAGCGCTGCTGCGCGGGATCGAAACGCGCGAACTGGAACACGTGGCGTCGGCCTTCGCGCGAATTGATCCAGCTCAGCAGCAGGCTGCCGTCGGGCGCGGTCGACAGATCCGGCGTCGCCGAGCCGGCCTCGACGGCCGGCAGCGCCCAGTCGACGCGCTGGCTGGGCGCGTCGGGCGCGAGCGCGGAGCGCGACGCGGGCGTCGTCGCAGCGGGATCGGCATCGCCGCCGCAGCCGGCCAGCAGCAGCGCGGCGCAGGCCGCGGCGACGAGGGAACGCAGGGGGCGGCGCGGAAAAATCGTGAAATGGCGTGTCATGGCGCGAAGGTTACCCTGTCGGCGGCTTCCGTCACGTAACCCGCATGACCGTCATCGTCGCCCGCTACGTCGATCCGATCGAGGCGCAGATCGCCGCCGGCCTGCTGCAGGCCGAGGGCATCGGCGTGCATCTGGGCGACCAGAACATGGCGCTGGCGAACTGGGAATGGCGGCTCGCGATCGGCGGCGTGAAGCTGCACGTGCGCGACGACCAGGCCGGACATGCGCGCGAGATCATCCGCCGGCTCGATGCCGGCGAGTTCAGCCTGCCGGCGGAGGCCATGGACGCGACGGAGGCACGCGATGCCGCCCCGGACGACGCACCGCCCCCGCGCGAAACCTGGTCGAGCCGGCTCGCGTGGGTAGCGCTGATCCTGTTCTCGATTCCGTTGCCGTGGCGGCGCAGGCGCAGGTAGACGCGCGAGCCCGGAGACGCCCGTCCGGCGTCGGCGCATCGGTATTCCCGCGGTGCGTTCGCGCTTCGGATCGGGGAATCGAGAATGCGCCATCGCGCGCGAGCGCGCTCCTGCAGGAACTCTGGCGCCGCATGTGGGCGCGCGCTGGCGCGCGACGCTGTGCCGGTCTTGTTGTCCAGTCGGCAGACAACGCGACGATCCGATCGTGCGCCAGTCGCTTGCTGCACGCGGACCGGAGCGCGACCGCCATGCGGGCACGCCCTGCGCATGCGGAATCACGGCATCTGTCAACGGGTACCGCTGCCCGGAGCCCGGGGCGACAATCCGTCCGCGGCATCCGGCCGCGACATGACTGGACACGATGCAACACGACGCCGCACTGGCCCGCAGGATCGCCGAGACCATCGCCGCCGAGATCGGTGCGCGCCCGCCACAGGCCATCGCCGCGATCGCGCTGCTCGACGAGGGCGCCAGCGTCCCCTTCATCGCGCGCTACCGCAAGGAAGTCACCGAAGGGCTCGACGACACCCAGCTGCGCAACCTCGAAGTGCGCCTGGCCTATCTGCGCGAGCTCGAGGACCGGCGCGCGGCGATCCTGTCGAGCATCGACGAGCAGGGCAAGCTGACGCCGGCGCTGCGGGCCGACATCGACGCCGCGGACAGCAAGGCGCGGCTGGAAGCTCTCTATCTGCCGTACACGCAGAAGCGCCGCACACGCGCGCAGATCGCCCGCGAGGCCGGCCTCGAGCCGCTGGCCGATTCGCTGCTGGCCGATCCCACCCAGGTGCCCGAGACCGTCGCCGCGACCTTCGTCGACGCGGACAAGGGCGTGGCCGACGCCAAGGCCGCGCTGGAAGGCGCGCGCGCGATTCTGATGGAGCGCTGGGGCGAGGACGCCGCCCTGCTCGGCGAACTGCGCGGCTGGCTGGAGGGCAACGGCGTGATCCGCGCCGCGGTCGTGCCCGGCAAGGAAGCCGCAGGCGAGAAATTCCGCGATTATTTCGATCACGCCGAATCGCTGGCGAAAATTCCCTCGCACCGCCTGCTGGCGCTGTTCCGTGGCCGCCGCGAGGAGTTCCTGACCCTGGAACTCGACCCCGGCACCGACGCCGAACAGGGCAACGCCTACGCCGAAGGCCGCATCGCACTGCATGCGGGCATCGCCGAGCAGGGCCGGCCCGCCGATGCCTGGCTGCGCAACGCCTGCCGCCTGACCTGGCGCGCGAAGCTGCACCTGCACCTGATGATCGACCTGTTCGCGCAGGCGCGCGAGAAGGCCGAAGCCGAGGCGATCACCGTGTTCGGCGACAACCTGAAAGACCTGCTGCTGGCCGCGCCCGCGGGCCCGAAAGCCGTGCTCGGCCTCGATCCCGGCATCCGCACCGGCTGCAAGATCGCGGTGGTCGACGCGACCGGCAAGCTGGTCGCGACCGACACGATCTATCCGCACGAGCCGCGCAAGCAGTGGGACCAGTCGGTGCACACGCTGCGCAAATTGTGCGCGGAGCACGGCGTGCAGCTGATCGCGATCGGCAACGGCACCGCGTCGCGCGAGACCGACCGCCTCGCCGCCGACGTCATCAAGTTGGCGCCGGAGCTCCAGCTGCAGAAGATCGTCGTCAGCGAAGCGGGCGCGTCGGTGTATTCGGCGTCGGAAACCGCGGCCAAGGAGTTCCCGAATCTCGACGTGTCGATCCGCGGCGCGGTGTCGATCGCGCGGCGCCTGCAGGATCCGCTGGCCGAGCTGGTCAAGATCGAACCCAAGGCGATCGGCGTCGGCCAGTACCAGCACGATGTCGACCAGTACCGGCTGGCGCGCGCGCTGGATGCGCGCGTCGAGGACTGCGTCAACGCGGTCGGCGTGCACGTCAACACCGCATCGAGCGCGCTGCTGGCGCGCGTGTCCGGTCTGTCGGCGGGCGTGGCCGAGAACATCGTCGTGCACCGCGACGCGAACGGCCCGTTCAAGCGCCGCAAGGATCTGCTGAAGGTCCCGCGCCTCGGCGACAAGACCTTCGAGCAGTGCGCGGGCTTCCTGCGCATCGCCGACGGCGACGAACCGCTCGACGCCTCGTCGGTGCATCCGGAAGCCTATCCGGTCGTCGAACGCATCGCCGGCGCCAGCGGCCGCGACGTCAGGCAGATCCTCGGCGACGGCAGCTTCGTCCGCGCGCTCAAGCCGGAACAGTTCACCGACGACAAGTTCGGCGTGCCGACGGTGCGCGACATCCTCAAGGAACTGGAAAAGCCGGGCCGCGATCCGCGCCCCGAATTCAAGGCCGCGCAGTTCGCCGACGGCGTCGAGGACATCAAGGACCTGCAGGTCGGGATGATCCTCGAAGGCGTAGTCAGCAACGTCGCCGCGTTCGGCGCGTTCGTCGACATCGGCGTGCACCAGGACGGCCTCGTGCACATCTCGGCGCTGTCGGACACCTTCGTCAAGGATCCGCGCGACGTGGTCAAGGCCGGCGACATCGTCAAGGTCAAGGTGCTGGAGGTCGACGTGCTGCGCAAACGCATCGCGCTGACGCGCCGGCTCGACGACGTGCCGGGCGAGAAGCCCGCACGCGACGCGCGCGGCGACGATCGCGGTGCCGCGCGCGGTCCCGGCAATGCGCGCGGCGCGCGGCCAACCGGTGGCGGCAAGCCCGCCACCGCAGCCCCGCCGGCCAACAACGCGCTGGCCGACGCCTTCGCCCGCGCGCGGGGCAGCTGACGGAGCCGGCGTCGGCTGCGGACTGCGTGACGGGCCGGTCGGTCTCCGGCCTGCGTCCCACCCGATCGGAGCACCGGGTCACAGATCGCGTGTAAAGTGCGCTCGCGGGTGTCGCACCCGCCTGCGGCGCGCCCTGACGTGCGCCGCGGGTCGCATCGAATGCCTCGGGAGGGCGCCCATGCGGATCGGAATCGTCGTCGACTCGGCCTGCGATCTGCCGCCGGACTGGCTGGAAGCGAACAACGTGGTGCTGCTGCCGGTCACGGTCCGCATCGGCGAGACGCAGTTCGTGGACCTGCGCGACGAACGCGCGACGCTCGACTTCGTCGACGCCCACGTCGCCGAGCGCGGGCACACGGCCGAGACCGCGGCCTTTCCGTCGGACAAGATCAAGGCGCTGTTCCTCGAGCGGCTGGTCATCGATTACGACTACGTGTTCTGCATCACGGTGACGCGCAACCGCAGCCAGATCCACGACAACGCGACGCATGCGAGCTTCGCGATCCTCAACGAATACAGGCCGATCCGCACCCAGGCCGGGCACACGACGCCGTTCGCGCTGCGCATCGTCGACACCCAGCAGGTGTTCGCCGGCCAGGGCCTGCTGCCGGTCGAAGCAGTGCGCCTGCGCGACGCCGGCGCGACCGCGCCCGAGATCCGCAGCCGTCTCGAATTCCTCGCCGAGCGCTCCTACGCCTACATGGTGCCGCGCGATCTCGGTTACCTGCGCGCGCGCATCAAGCATCGCGGCGACAAGAGCGTGAGCCTGCTGGCGGCGATGATCGGTGGCGCACTCGACATCAAGCCGATCCTGCACTGCCATCGCGGCGACACCGGGCCGGTCGGCAAGATCCGCGGCTTCGCACCGGCGGCCGAGAAGCTGCTGGGCTTCGTCGCCGAGCGCGTTCGCGCCGGCCTGCTGACGCCGACGCTGTGCCTGAGTTACGGCGGCGAACTCGACGAGCTGCGCCGCCTGCCGGGTTACGACGCGCTGGTGGCCGAGTGCGAGGCGCACAACGTGGAACGCTTCGAGACCGTGATGAGCCTGACCGGCATGGTGAACGTCGGCGCCGGCTCGCTGACGGTCGGCTTCGCGGCGCCGCCGCACGCGTTCTCATGACGGATTTCTAACGGCGCGGGTTGCTACGCTGCGGCCTCCACCGTTTTCAAGGCTGCGCATGAGCACCCGCTTCCTGATCCGATTGCCCGAACCCGAGCAGGCCCGTGGCGCGGGCGACTATGCGCTGCGGTCGCAGGGCGCCGACGGCATCGCCGCCGAAGTGCAGGCCGCGCTGCAGGGCGATGCGCTGTTCGCGCGCTGGCGCGACCGCCAGCCGGACCCCGACGAGGTCGATCCTGCGCTGGGCGTCACCGATCCCGCGGCCCAGGTCACCGGCGAGGACCGCGACCTGGGCGTGGACCTGGTCGTGACCACGTCGATCTCCAGCACCGTGCTCAAGCATCGCCTGCGCCTGCTCGCGGGCAATGCCTGGGAGCTGCGCGACGTCCGCGCCGGCTGAGGGGGTGCCGACGCCCGTCCTGCTGTCGTGGAGCGGCGGCAAGGACGCGGCCTGGGCGTTGCACGTGCTGCGCGCTCGTGACGACGTCGACGTCGTCGGTCTGTTCACGACGATCACGGCGGGCTACGAACGCATCTCGATGCAGGGCATCCGGGTCGACGTGCTGCACGCCCAGGCGCGTGCCGCCGGCCTGCCGGTGATCGAAGCGCGGATCGAACCGTCGACCGACAACGCCGGCTACGAAGCCGCCTTCGCGGATGCACTGGCGCGTGCGCGGGCGCGCTGGCCCGCGCTGTCGACGATCGCGTTCGGCGATCTGTTCCTCGCCGACATCCGCGCCTGGCGCGAGGCGCTGTGCGCGCGCCTGGGCTGGGACGCGCGGTTTCCTCTGTTCGACAGCGACACCGGCGCACTGGCCCGGACCATGCAGGCCGGCGGCCTGCGCGCGGACCTGTGCTGCGTCGACACCACCCAGCTCGATGCCGGGTTCGCAGGCCGCGCGTTCGACGCCGCGCTGCTGGATGCACTGCCCGCGGACGTCGATCCCTGCGGCGAGCGCGGCGAGTTCCACACCTGCGTGTCGGCCGGACCGATGTTCGCGCAGCCGCTGGACCTGGTCCGCGGCGAGACCGTGCTGCGCGAGTCGCGCTTCGCCTACACGGATTTCCGGCTGCGCGCCTGATACGCGATCAGCCGCCCGGCGGCAACGCGTCGAGCACGCGCTGGCTGCGGCCGGTGGTCTCGGGCATCACGTGGGCATCGGTGGCGACGAGCACGGTGCCCGGCCGCAGACGCGGCAGCAGCGCATCGACGAAGGCCGCCGGCACCCGCACGCCGGCGAGCAGCGCCGGATCGAGCGGCTGGCCGGCGTCGTCGTCGCGGCCCGGCACCGCGATCGCCTGCCATTGCGGCATGCGGCCGTCGGGCACGCCGTCGACGTGGACCGGCATCGCGCCGTCGCCCATCACATAGACGTGGGTGCCGCGCAGCGCGGTCGCGGGTGGCAGCGTGATGCGCGCGCGGCCGACTTCGCGGCCGTCCTCGAGCGCGATCAGGCGCTGGTCGCTGCGGCTGAGAACCAGCGAGACCGGACCGGTCGCGGCGGCGTCGCCGGTCCAGCGCCAGGGCTGGCCGTCATCGAGCGGCAGGACGGCCACCGTGGCACCGCTCGCCGGATCCACTGGCGACAGCAGGCCCGGATGCGCACTGGCCGCCGTGGCATGACCGCCCTGGGCGACGACGACCGTCATGCCCAGCGTGGTCGCCGAGAACAGGCGGCGCGCGAACTCGGTCGGCAGATGGACGCAGCCGTGGCTTTCCGGATAGCCCGGCAGGCCGCCCGCGTGCAGCGCGACGCCGTCCCAGGTCAGCCGCTCCTGGTAGGGCATCGCCGCGTTGTTGTACTTGCTGGAGTGGTGGTCGCGATCCTTCTGCAGGATCGTGAAAACGCCGGTCGGGGTTTCATGGCCGGGCTTGCCGCTGCTGACCGTGGAGACCGCGATCTGCAGGCCGTTGCGATAGACGTAGGCGCGCTGTTCGTCGAGGCTGACGACGACGACCATCGGGCCCAGCGCGGGGTCGTCACCGCCCCAGATCCAGTCGCCGGGACGCAGCTGCGTCGACGGCGTATCGACCGGACTGGAGCGCGCCGCGCCCCAGGTCGGCGTGGCCGCGACCGCGGGCAGGGTGAGCAGGCACAGACAGCACAGCAGCAGGATCCGTTGCAGCGTCATCGTCGCGACCTCGCATGGGCACGGCGCCGACGCTAGCACGCGGATCGACGCGATTCGATGCCGGTCGATCACGTCCAGCGCGCCATGCGTGCTGCGGCCACTGCGCCGCGTGCGCGAGCGTCGGCGGCCCCCGCGTGGAGGACGCGCGTGGCGTGGTCCGCCTGCCGTCCTCAGTCGCGCAGCGCGGCCGCGTGGTGGGCGATGTGCTCGCCGATGAAGCTCTGGATGAAGTAGTAGCTGTGGTCGTAGCCGGGCTGCAGGCGCAGCGTCAGCGGATGCCCGGCGGCGTCGCAGGCGGCCTGCAGCAACTGCGGCCGGAGCTGGCCGTCGAGGAACTCGTCGGCGTCGCCCTGGTCGACGAGCAGCGGCAGGCGTTCGGCCGCGTCCGCGACCAGCGCGGTCGCGTCGTACTGCCGCCACACTGCGCGGTCGTCGCCGAGATACGCGCCGAAGGCCTTCTCGCCCCACGGCACCTGGCTCGGCGCGACGATCGGCGAGAATGCCGACACGCTGCGGTAGCGGCCGGGATTCTTCAGCGCGATCACCAGCGCGCCGTGGCCGCCCATCGAATGCCCGCTGATCGCGCGCGCGCCGGTGACCGGCAGGTGCGCCTCGACCAGCGCCGGCAGCTCGTTCACGACATAGTCGTACATGCGGTAGTGCGCCGACCACGGCGACTCCGTCGCATCGACGTAGAACCCCGCGCCCTTGCCGAGATCGTAGCCGTCGGCATCGGCGACGGCGTCGCCACGCGGGCTGGTGTCCGGCGCGACCAGGATCACCCCGTGCTCGGCGGCGTAGCGCTGCGCGCCGGCCTTGGTGATGAAATTCTGCTCGGTGCAGCTCAGGCCCGACAGCCAGTACAGCACCGGCAGCTTCGCGGTCTCCGCCTGCGGCGGCAGATACACCGCGACACGCATCGTGCAGTCGAGGGTCGCGGACGCGTGCTCATAGACGTCCTGGCAGCCGCCGAAGCAGGCGCGGTGTTCGATGCGTTCGAGCGTCATGTCAGCGGCCCGCCTGCGGAAGACGGATCTCGAAGGTCTTCAGCACCGACGGATCGCCCTTGCCTTCGAGACGCGCGGCCTGCACCAGCGCGCGGATGCGCTCCGCGTACAGCACCTCCGGCAGTTCCTCGTGTTCATCCGGCGCAGCGATCATCACGCCCGACGCGATGAAGCCCGCCTTCTGCCAGCGGTCGTCGAGTGCCGAGAGGATGGCGCGGTCGATCTGTTCGAGATCGCCGTCGTCCAGGCGCGCGACCGCGTCGCGCTCCGCCTGTTCGAGCGTCATGTCTTCCATCGCACGGTCGAGTGCGGCCTTGTCGAGTGGGTGCGTCATGTCAGTAGTGGATCACCGAACGGATCGACTTGCCTTCATGCATCAGGTCGAAGGCCTCGTTGATCTGCTCCAGCCCCATGGTATGGGTGACGAAGGGCTCCAGATCGATACGGCCCGCCATCGCGTCCTCGACCATGCCCGGCAGCTGGGTGCGGCCCTTGACCCCGCCGAACGCGGAGCCGCGCCAGACGCGCCCGGTCACCAGCTGGAACGGCCGCGTGCTGATCTCCTGGCCGGCGCCGGCCACGCCGATGATGACGCTCTCGCCCCAGCCCTTGTGGCAGCACTCGAGCGCGGCGCGCATCACGTTGACGTTGCCGATGCACTCGAACGAGAAATCGACGCCGCCGTCGGTGAGTTCAACGATGACCTCCTGGATCGGCTTGTCGTGATCCTTCGGGTTGATGCAGTCGGTCGCGCCCATCGAGGTCGCGAGTTCGAACTTGCCCGCGTTCGTGTCGATCGCGAGGATCCGGCTGGCGCCGGCCTGCACTGCGCCCTGGATCACCGCGAGGCCGATGCCGCCGAGCCCGAACACCGCGACCGTGTCGCCGGCCTTGACCTTGGCGGTGTTGTGCACCGCGCCGATGCCGGTGGTGACGCCACAGCCGAGCAGGCAGACCTGTTCCGGGTTCGCCTCGGGGTTGATCTTCGCCAGCGAGATCTCGTTGACCACCGTGTATTCGCTGAAGGTGCTGCAGCCCATGTAGTGGTAGATCGGCTCGCCGTTGTAGGAGAAGCGCGTGGTGCCGTCCGGCATCAGGCCCTTGCCCTGGGTGGCGCGCACCTTCTGGCAGAGATTGGTCTTGCCCGACAGGCAGAACTTGCACTCTGGCGGGGTCGCCGGGCGCGAGCGAGGTCACGCCCTCGCCCACTTCGACGACGATGCCCGCGCCTTCGTGGCCCAGCACGCTCGGGAATATGCCTTCCGGATCGTCGCCCGACAGCGTGAACGCGTCGGTGTGGCAGACGCCGGTGTGGGTGATCTTCACCAGCACTTCGCCTTTCTGCGGCGAGGCGACGTCGATCTCGACGATCTTCAGGGGTTCGCCTGCGGCGAAGGCGACGGCGGCACGAGATTTCATGGACAGCTCCGTGAGGAAGGGGTGGCGCGGCGCGCAGGCACCGGGTGACTTATCGGAGATACGACCGGACCAGTGCGACGGTGTCGTCGATCCCGGTCTGGCGCGCGGCGGGCGTGGCGGCCGTCGGCCCCAGCGTTTCGCGCAGATGGCTCTCGAGCACGCCCGACATCAGTCCGTTGACCGCACCGCGCAGCGCCGCGAGTTGCTGCAGCACCGGCCCGCAGTCGGCGCCGCCTTCCAGCGCGCGCTCCAGCGCATCGAGCTGGCCGCGCATGCGACGCACACGGGCGATGACGCGCTTCTTTTCTTCGGGCGAATGCGGCATCGGTGTCGCCGTGTCGGATACTCTGGGGGAGTATAGCAGGCGAGGCGTGGTCTGCGTCGGGCGTTGTTGTCGCGACGCGGTCTCACGCGAGGTCCGCGCAGCGGCAAGCGCACTGCCGATGACGCGCGACCGTGGCCGCGATGCGATCGCCACGTGTGGCGGACTACCCTGTGCGGCGCGGTCGCCGACCGTCCCGCCCGATCCCGTTGCGCGCCCGCTGCACGCGAACGCGCCTCGCTGCCTGCCCGTTGCTTCCGAAGGACCGCCCCATGTTCCACCTGATCTTCGCGATCCCTGCCTCTACGTGCTGGCCCGGTTCCTGTGGCCGCTGCCGTGGGCGTGGCCGGCGAAACTCGGGGCGGCCCTGGTGCTGCTCACCGCGTCGCAGTACCACCTGTTCTGCCTGCTGTCGTCGGGCAGCGTGTTCTCACCCGAGTTCCCGCGGGCGCTGGTGATCGCGTTCAACTGGGCCTTCGGCGCGATCCTGCTGCTGGCGCTGCTGCAGCTCCTGGTCGACGTCGGCACGCTGCTGGCGATGCTGGCGCGACGCCGGCGGCTGCGGATTCCGCGCGCCGTGCGCCACGGCATCGCTGGCGCGGCGCTGGTGCTGGCGGCGATCGGCGTGCACCAGGCCATCCGCGTGCCACCGGTCCACGACGTCGAGATCGCCATCGCCGGCCTGCCGCCGCAGTTCGACGGCTACCGGGTGCTGCAGCTGACCGACCTGCACATCAGCCGGCTGTTCGAGCGGCCGTGGACGGCGGCCATGGTGCAGCGTGCGAACGCGCTGGACGCGGACCTCGTGGTGATCACCGGCGATCTGATCGACGGCGTGCTCGCCGACCGGCTCGACGATGTCGCGCCGCTGGGCGCGCTGCAGGCGCGCGACGGGGTCTACGTGGTCCCGGGCAACCACGAATACTTTTTCGGCTACCCGGTGTGGATGCGGCACTTCGCGGCGCTGGGCATGACGCCGCTGGTCAACGCCCATGCCGTCATCGCGCGCGACGATGCGGCGCTGGTGCTCGCCGGCGTGGCGGACGTCTCGGCGACCGGTGCCGGCTTCCCCGCGCCCGACGTCGCCGCGGCGCTCGCCGGAGCGCCGACCGGCGCGCCCGTGCTGCTGCTCGACCATCAACCGCGGAACGCCCGCGCCGCTGCCGCGCAAGGCGTCGCGCTGCAGCTGTCGGGACACACCCACGGCGGCCTGATCGTCGGGCTCGACCGGGTGTTCGCGCTGGCCAATGCGGGCTTCGTGTCGCGGCGGTACGCGGTCGACGGCATGCAGCTCTACGTCAACAACGGCACCGCGCTGTGGCCGGGCATGGCGCTGCGGCTCGGTAAGCCGTCGGAGCTCACCCGCATCACGCTGCGCCGCGCTCCGGACGCGCGCGGGTGATGCGGCACGCCGGGCGTGCGCGACGCGTGCGGGCGATCGCGTCAGGGTGTCACGAGGCGGCCGCATCGGGAGCGCGCGCCTGCTTCTGATGACAGCGGCCCGGAGCGCCGCATAGAAGCGGCGGACGACGACGCGGCCCCTTCAGCCCGCCGCGCTCCATCGCGGCAGCCTGTCAACCCCGGTTACGAACGACCGCCCTGGGCAGGCGCGCGCTCGCGAGCGCGCGCCTGCCCAGGGCGATGGAGGGCACCCGCGGTCCGGGCTTGGCGATGTCCCGCCTGGACGCGCAGCGACGGCGCCGGTCGCGACGCTCGAACCCCGATCAGCGGACCGCGGCTGCCGGCGCCACCTCGCCGTAGCGGTTCATGCCCGAGCCGCCATTGGAGCCCGCGTCGAACACGTAGCCGTAGACGGTCGTCCCGTCCGCGCGTCGGACCGCCTGCCCGCGCACCCACTGGGCGTCGACATCGTCCTGCTGCAGGACGGCGTCGCGCCATGACCCGTCCGGATCACTGGACGTGTGGAACAGGCTGCCGGATGCCGCATCGATGAAGAGCACGTGCGCCGCGCCATCGAGCGCGATGGCGTCGGCGCCGGTCTGGTCGGCGTCCACCGCGTTCTGCACGACGACGCGGTCGGTCACCACGCGCTCCTCGCCCAACGGCGCGCCCGCGACCGCGCGACGCGCGCGCAGGCGGCCATCGGCCGTGCGGTAGATCACCACCAGCGTGTCGTCTTCCGGCAGGTAGACCAGCGGCAATACCGAACCGACATCGCCACTGCCGCGCGCCAGTCGATCCGACACGCGCTGGCGCGCGCCGAGCGTGCCATCGGCGGCGACGGTCCGGTACCACGCCGTGCCGTCGTGGCCGGTGTAGGCCAGATGCACGACATCGTCGCGGCCGGTGACGGCCATCGGCCCCGACAGGCGCGGACCGCTGCCGGCATCGACGATGGCCTCCTCCCCCCAGGTGCCGTCCGCGCCGCGGATCCTGACGTGGAGACGGTCGGGGCCGCCGTACACGCCCACCAGGCTGCCGTCAGAACGGGCGGCCAGCGCGGCGACCTGGGTCGGCGGTTCCACGGGCGAGGCCAGCCGTTCGTCGCGGATCGCCCAGGTGTCGGGATGCGTCGGATGGTCGGACGTGCGGAACGCGTGATGCCACACGTCCTCGGAGGTCTGGTGGAGGATATGCACGGTGTCGCCGTCGAACGTCGCCGCGACGCCTTCGAGGTCGCCCGTCACCGGACGCCGGGCACCGTCCACCTCGCGCCAGGTGCGGCCCCCGTCGCTGGACTTGACCATCATCAGCACGTTGGTCGTTTCCGCCGGCTCGATCGTGAAATACAGGTCGCCGTTCGCCGCCTGCCACGGCCCGATCGGACCCGGTGTCTCGACGAAGGTGCCGCCGAGCAGGCCCGGCGGCACGGCCAGGGTGAGGCGCGGGCTGGCGACGCTGGCGCACGCGCCCGGGGTCCCGGCCATGCGGAGCTCGAACACGTCGCCCGTCTCGCTGGTCGCGGCCCCGTCGGAGAAGCGCCGGATCACCAGCGGCCATTCCCATTCGCCGTGGACCCGTCCGCCCTGCCACGTCGGCGTCGTCGCTTCGAGCACGAGGCCGGTCCCGGCCCGGAACGGCGCGGTGGCGCCGGCCAGCAGATCGGCGGTTGCCTCGCCCGGCGCGTACTCCCCGTTCGCCACCACGCTGATCGGCGGCGTCACGCCCAGGGGATACGGAAAGTCGGCCGCCGGCAGATCGGTCCAGGGCCCGTGGTTGCGGCGGTACTGGAGCCAGAAACGCCGCGCCTGCTCAGCGGCGTCCGCGGTTTCGAGTTCCACGCGAAGCCGGAACGGCCGGTCCGCCTCGAGCGTGACCGCCTCGTTCGTGCCACCGGCCCAGCCGTCCCCGGCGTTGAGCACGGCCTCGAAATCGGCGCGCACGCGGAACGCGGTCAGCGTGCACGTGGCGTCGCTGCGCTCGGATGCCGGCGCGGGCTGCCGCTGCGCCTGGCCGAGGGCAGGCAGGAGGCACAGGCCAACGATGGCCGGGAGGACGAGGGCGCGCGGACGACGGACACGATGCATCGGGTGACACCTGGGGTGCGAGGGCGACCCGCGACGATATGACACGCACGTTGCAGGCCGATGGCAGCGCCGCGACCCACGGCGCGCACCATCGCCCACGCCCGCCCCGACCAACTCAGGCGGACGCCGGCATCGCCGCATCGTCGAGCGCGTTCGCGCGCTGCCACGCGGGGCGCGCCTGCAGCCGCGCGACGTAATCGACGAAGGCCGGCCGCGCCGGCATCGACTTGAACATCTGGCCCCAGGCGATCTGGCTGCCGACGTAGACGTCGGCGGCGGTGAAACGCTCGCCGGTGAGCCAGGGTGCGGCGCCGGCCGCGGCCTGCTCGAGCACGTCGACGGTCTGCTCGAAGTTGCCGTAGCCGACCATCTGCGCCCGCTCCGCCGGCGCCAGCAGGCCCAGCGATTTGGCCGTGACGGCGGCTTCCACCGGGCCCGCGGCGAAGAACAGCCAGCGGTAGTACGCCGCGCGCGCCACCGGCTCGGCAGCAGGCAGCAGGCCGGCGTCGGGAAACGCGTCGGCGAGGTAGGCGCAGATCGCGGCGGCCTCGGTCACGACCGCGTCGCCATGGACCAGCGTCGGCACCTTGCCCATCGGGTTGATCGCGAGGAAGGCCGGCGACTTCATGCCGTCGCCGTAGTCCAGCACCTCGGTGCGGTAGGGCTGCCCGACTTCTTCGAGCATCCAGCGCGCGATGCGGCCGCGCGACATCGGGTTGGTGTAGAGAACGAGTTCGACGTCGGACATGGGGCGCACTCACGGGGACGAAGCCGCCAGTCTAGGCAGACGCGTCGCAGCCGGCGAGACGCGCCGCGTCAGCCCGTGTTCTGGATGCCGGCGGCGATGCCGTTGACCGTCGACACCAGCGCACGCAGCAGGCCGTCGTCCTCGCGGTTGCCGGCGCGCCAGCGCTGCAGCAGTTCGACCTGTAGCAGGCTGATCGGGTCGACATAGGGATTGCGCAGGCGGATCGACAGCTGCAGACGGTAGTCGTCGGCCAGCAGCACGTCCTGCTCCTTCAGCAGCAGGATCGCGTCGCGCGTGCGCAGGCACTCGTCGAGAATGCCGGGGAAGAAATCGGCATGCGCGTCGCCGGCCAGCTGGGAATACCGCTCGAAGATCGCGATGTCGGTCTTGGCCAGCAGCATCTCGACATCGTCGAGCGCCGCGCGGAAGAACGGCCAGTCGCGTGCCATCTCGGTCATCGCCTGCTGCCCGACCGTGCGGATGCCGTGCTGCAGCGCGGTGCCGAGACCGTACCAGCCGGTCAGGCCGGAGCGGTTCTGCGCCCACGCGAACACCCACGGGATCGCGCGCAGGTTGCCGATGCCGCCATCGCGCCGCCGCGACGGGCGCGAGCCGATCTGCAGGCGCTCGATGACGTCGATCGGCGTCGCGGCGCGGAAGTAGTCGGGAAAGTCGGCGCGCTCGTGCACCAGCGCGCGGTAGTGCGTGCGCGACACCTCGGCCAGCGTCGCGGCCAGATCGCGCCAGCCGTCCTCGCGCGGATCCGCGGGCCGCGGCCGCAGCGTCGCGCGGATCACCGCGGCCGTGGACTGTTCGAGATTGCGCAGCGCCAGCGCGCGGATGCCGTACTTGCGGTGGATGACCTCGCCCTGCTCGGTGACGCGCAGGCTGCCGTCGACCGAGCCGCGCGGCGCGGCGATCACCGCGCGCTCGGTCTTGCCGCCGCCGCGGCTGACCGAACCGCCGCGGCCGTGGAAGAACATGATGCGCACGCCGGCCTCGCGGGCCAGCGCGGTCAGCTCGACCTGGGTGCGCTGCAGCGCCCAGCGCGAGGCCAGCAGGCCGCCGTCCTTGGCGCTGTCGGAATAACCGAGCATCACCGTCTGCCGGTCGCCGCGCCCGGCGAGGTGGCGGCGATAGCGCGGGTCGTCGAACAGCTGGCGCATCACCGCGGGCGCGGCCTGCAGGTCGTCGACGGTTTCGAACAGCGGCGCGACATCGAGCGGCACTTCGCCGTCGACGGTGCAGTCGGCGATGCGCGCGAGCGCGAGCACCGCCAGCGCATCGGCCGCGCTGCGCGCCATGGAGATGATGTAGAGGCCGGTCGCCGAAGCGCCGTGGCTGCGGCGCAGGTCGACGACGGCGCGGAACACGCCGAGCGTCGAGGCGACCGTCTCGTGCGGCGCGGCGTCGCCGGTCTTCGGCGGCGCGTCGAGCATCGCGTGCAGGCGTTCGACGCGGGTCCCGACGTCGCGCGCGACCCAGTCGCTGCCGTCGATGCGGCCCAGCACCTCGTCGTGCACCGCCGAGTCCTGGCGCAGGTCGAGCGCGGCCAGATGGAAGCCGAACGTGCGCGCGCGCCACAGCAGACGATGCAGCGCGAACGCGCCCGCCTTGTCGCCGCGGTGCGCATGCAGGCTGGCGTCGATCAGTTCCAGATCGCCGACGAATTCCTCGGCGCCCGCATAGCCGGCGCGATGGTCGGCGTCGGTCGCCGCCAGCCGCGCCTGCATCAGGTCGAGCAGGCGCCGGTAGGGCATGTCGGCATGGCGCGGATTGAGCGCGGCCTCGGCGCCCGGCACGCGGCGCCGGTAGTCGTCGACGCGCGCGAGCACGGCGTCGTCGAAGCCGGCGCGATCCAGCGTCTGCGTCAGCACGTTGCCCAGGGCGCGCAGGTCCTGGCGGTACTGCGCCAGCGCCTGGCTGCGCTGCGCACCGAGCGCGGCGCGCATGGTGTCGGCGTTGACGTTGGGGTTGCCGTCCATGTCGCCGCCGACCCAGGTCCCGAAGCGCAGCAGCAGCGGCAGGTCGGGGCGGGTGCCGTAGACCTGCTCGATCGCATCGCCCAGCGCCTCGTAGAACACCGGCAGCACGCGGTACAGCACGTTCGACAGGTAATAGCCGACGTGCTCGACCTCGTCGCCGACGGTCGGCTTGCGTGCGGGCGCTTCCGAGGTCTGCCACGACGACGTCAGCGCCAGCACGATGCGCGCATCGTCGGCGCGGCGTTCGGTCGGCGTGCGTTCGCGGTCGATGTCGGCCATCAGCCGCTCGACGATCGTGCGCTCCTTCTCCAGCAGCACGCGCCGGACCGCTTCGGTCGGATGCGCGGTGAACACCGGCTCGATGTGCAGCCGGGCCAGGCAGCCCTCCAGTTCCTCGAGCGTCACGCCATCGTCCTGCAGCGCGCGGAACACCGCCTCCAGGCCGCCGGGCTGCGGCGCATCGCTGGCGCGCTGGTAGTCGCGCCGGCGACGGATGCGGTGCACGCGCTCGGCCAGGTTGATCGCGCCGAAGTACGCGGCGAAGGCGCGCACCAGGGCTTCGGCATCGTCGGTGGGAATCTGCGCCAGCGTGTCGGCGAGTGCGTCGACCGGCCGGCCGGCCTCGCGCCGTTCGATCGACGCGCGGCGCACGGTTTCCACTTCGTCGAGCAGCTGCTGCGAGCCCTGCTCGGCCAGCATCTGGCCCACCATCGCGCCGAGCCGGCGCACGTCGTCGCGCAGCAGCGCATCGGTCTGCGCGAAGCTGACTTCGCGCAAGGGTTCGTCATGTCGATCGGTCATCGCTGCAGCCTACACGAGCGAAGTCACCGCTTCGTGGAACCGGCAGCCCCGCTGCGTCAGTACGCGAACTCGCGGAACACGCGGTCGATGTCGCCGTTCCACGCGCCGTGGAAGAGCTCGAGCTTGCGCTCGGCCGGGGTCTGGCCGGACTCGGCGATCTCGATCAGCGTGTCGAGGAACACGCGCTCGTCCTGGCCGTGGCCGTTGAGGCGGGCGCGACGCTGCAAGCCCGACGCGGCGATCTTCAGCGCCTCGACCGCGAGGTCGCGCAGCGTGCCGTCGCGGAACGGGGTGTTGAGCGCCTGCCGCGGCACCTCGTCGCGCAGCGCGTTGCGCTCGACCATCGTGAAATCGCGGACCAGGTCCCACGCGGCGTCGAGCGCCGCGTCGTCGTACAGCAGCCCGGTCCAGAACGCCGGCAGCGCGCACAGCCGGTTCCACGGCCCGCCGTCGGCGCCGCGCATCTCCAGGTATTTCTTCAGGCGCACTTCCGGGAACGCGGTGGTCATGTGGTCGGACCAGTCGCGCAGCGTCGGCAGCTGGCCGGGCAGCACCGGCAGTTCGCCGCGCATGAAGTCGCGGAAGCTCTGGCCGCTGGCGTCGTGGTATATGCCGTCGCGGTAGGAAAAGTACATCGGCACGTCGAGCAGGTAGTCGACGTAGCGCTCGTAGCCGAAGCCGTCCTCGAACACGAAGTCGAGCATGCCGGTGCGGTCGGCGTCGGTGTCGGTCCAGATGTGCGAGCGGTAGCTGAGATACCCGTTGGGCTTGCCTTCGGTGAACGGCGAATCGGCGAACAGCGCGGTCGCGATCGGCTGCAGCGCCAGCGACACGCGGAACTTCTTCACCATGTCGGCTTCGGTCGCGTAGTCCAGGTTGACCTGCACCGTGCAGGTGCGCGTCATCATGTCGAGGCCGAGGTCGCCCACCTTGGGCATGTAGCTGCGCATGATCTTGTAGCGGCCCTTCGGCATCCACGGCATGTCGTCGCGACGCCACTTGGGCTGGAAGCCCATGCCGAGGAACCCCAGCCGCAACTCGTCGGCGACGCTCTTGACCTCGAACAGGTGCGAGCCGACTTCGCCGCAGGTCTGGTGGATGGTCTCCAGCGGCGCGCCCGACAGCTCGAGCTGGCCGGCCGGTTCCAGCGTCACCGACGCCCCGTCCTTGAGCAGCGCGATCGTGCGGCCGCCTTCATCGACGGCTTCCCAGCCGAAGCGGGTCAGGCCGCGCAGCAACGCCTCGATGCCGCGATCGCCATCGAAGGTGGGCGCGTGCAGATCGTCGAGGCGGAAGCCGAACTTCTCGTGCTCGGTCCCGATGCGCCAGTCGGCGATCGGCTTCTCGCCCGAGGCCAGCACCTCGACCAGGGTGTTGCGATCGGTGATGGGGGTGTCGCTGACGTGGCTGGGGCTGGACATGCGGGCCGCTCGATCGGAAATGGGCGAGGTGCGGGCCGGACCCGGAATCGCAAGGCGGCACTATAAGCGCGCGATACCGGGGGCGGCGTTGTGGCGATGCGTCGCCAGTGTTCCAGCGACGGCGCGCGTCAGGACGCGGGCTTGGCCGCCGGACGCCCGATCTCCAGCCAGCGCGCGATGACGCCGCGCGCCTCGTCGATGCCGATGTTGGTCTCGCCGGAGAACGTCTGCACGCTGACCTTGTCGCCGTGCAGTGCCAGCAGCTCCTTGCGCACCGCCTGCAGGGTGTTACCGGCCGCGCCGCGGCCCAGCTTGTCGGCCTTGGTCAGCAGCGCGTGCGCCGGCATGCCGTGTTCGACCGCGAAGGCGATCATCTGGCGGTCGTATTCCTTGAGCGGATGGCGGATGTCCATCACCACCACCAGGCCCTTGAGGGCTCCGCGTTCGCGGAAGTACTGGGCGAGGAACGCCTGCCAGTGCGCTTTCAGGTCGCGCGGCACCTTCGCGTAGCCGTAGCCGGGCAGATCGACGAGGAAGCGGTTGTCGTGCGGCGGGAAGTCGAAGAACACCAGCTGCTGGGTGCGGCCCGGGGTCTTGGACACGCGCGCGAGCGCATTCTGCTGGCACAGCGCGTTGAGGGCGCTGGACTTGCCGGCATTGGAGCGACCCGCGAATGCGACCTCGAATCCGCCGTCGGGCGGGAGCTGCTGCGGGGTGTGGGCGGCCAACAGATACTTGGCGCGTGCAAAGGGATTCGACATCGCGATAGCTTGGCACGGACCGGCCCGTACCGCCCGCCCGCGGCGCCCCGGTTTGACCGTCCCGACCCCGCGACACATAATTTCGAGACTCGCGCCCGCATTCCGCCGGCCGTTGCGTCAACGATCCACGGAGCCCAGCAATGCGCCACGCTCGCGCCTACGGAGTCGCCGGTCTCGCCGTCCTGCTGGTCGGTGCCGTCGCTTTTGCCCAGACCACCGTGGCACCGCTGCCGGACAATCCGGCGGTCGAGACCGCACCGCTCGAGGCCAATCTGGTCGCCGAACTGTCGAAGGCCACGCCCGGCGACGCGCAGAAGGGCGGCCAGCTTGCCGGCGCCTGCGCGGCCTGCCACGGCCTCGACGGCAACGCCGAGATCGACCCGACGCTCTACCCGCGCATCGCCGGCCAGAGCGAGCGCTACGTCGCCCGCCAGCTGGCGTTGTTCAAGACCGGCGAGCGCATCAGCCCGATCATGCAGCCGTATGCGCAGCCGCTGAGCGCGCAGGACATGCGTGACCTCGGCGCTCATTACGCCCAGCAGGAAGCGGGCGCCGGCATCGCCGACGACGCCGTGGTCGACGCCGGTCCCTACAAGGACATGAAGTTCTTCGAAGTCGGCCAGAAGCTGTTCCGCAGCGGCGACACCGAACGCGGCCTGCCGGCCTGCATGGCCTGTCACGGTCCCGCCGGCGCCGGCAACCCGGGCCCCGCGTACCCGCACGTCGCCGGCCAGCAGGCCTGGTACAGCTCGGCGCGCCTCTACGCCTACCGCGAAGGCACGACGACGCAGCAGGACACGCACCTGTTCGACGTCATGGCCTCGGTGGCCAAGTCGTTGACCGACGAGGAAATCGAAGCGCTGGCCAGCTACATGCAGGGCCTGCACGAGCGTCCGGACCCGGCGATGATGGCCGCGATCGAGGCCCAGGCCGCCGCGCAGCCGGCGCCCGCCACGCCGCTCGAACAGACGCCGGTGCCGACGCCCGATGCCGAGGCCGCCGACGCCGAACTCGACGCCCAGGACGCGCCCGCGCCTGCCAAGCCCGCGCCTGCCGACGCGCCGGACGCCGACTGAAGCCCTCGCAGCCCGCGCGCCTCCGGGATCGCGGGCCACGCCGGCAGGCGGCACTGCCGCCGTCGCGTCGCCGTCCGCCGCAGCAGGCCCGCGCCGACAGTCGTATGCTGCGCGCCCCCGTTGCTGGAATTGCGGCCATGCTCCCGATGCCCCGCCCGCGCGCGATCGCGCTGCTGTCCCTGTTGCTGCCGCTCGCGGCGTTGCTGTCGCCGGCACTGGCGCAGACACCCGGTCCGGTCGAGAACGTCGATTACGTCGTCATCGAAGGCGGCGAGCCGCTGGCCCCGCTGGACGGCCGGATCGAGGTCGTCGAAGTCTTCTCCTACGGTTGCATCCACTGCTACCGCCTGCAGGGTCCGGTCGATGCGTGGCTGTCGGGTCTGCCCGAGGACGTGCGCTTCACCTATCTGCCTGCGGCGTTCGCGGCCAACGATGCGTTCGCCCGGGGCTTCTTCGTCGCCCAGGCGCAGGGCCTGCAGCCCCGGACCCACCACGCCCTGTTCGAGGCGGTGCACGAGACCTCGGCGCTGCCGCGCGGCGGCGCCAGTTTCGATGCGGTCGCGCGCTGGTATGCCGCGCACGGCGCGCTGTCGCAGCCCGATTTCCTCGCGGCGATGGCCAGCCCGGCGACTGACGAGAAAATGAACCAGGCCCGCGCCTTCGCCGCCCGCAGTGGTGTCGAAGGCACGCCGACCCTCATCATCAACGGCCGGTATCGTGTCCAGTCCCGGACGCTGCAGGGCACGCTCGACACCGCGGGACAGCTGATCGCCCGCGAACGCGCCGCCCGCTGAGTCACCGAGTCCTCCCAGTCCGCCCTTCCGAGAGAGTCCGCATGAAGATCCGCCACGCCCTGCTGCTTCTGGTCGCCCCGGTTCTGCTCGCCGCCTGCTCGCAGCAGCCCGACCCGGCCGCCGCGCCCGACGCGCCCGCACCCACCGCCCAGACCGCGACGCCGCCTGCCGCGCCCGCCGCGAGCGGCGATGCAGCTGCGACCGCCCCGACCGACGCGCCTGCAGAGGCCGCGCCGGCCGCCGCCGGCCCGGTCCGCGCGCCCGAAGGCCCGGCCCCGGTCGCCGGCTCCGACTACGTGGTCATCGAGGGCGGCCAGCCCTTCGGCCAGACCATGGGCAAGATCGAAGTCGCCGAGGTCTTCGCCTACTGGTGCGGCCATTGCGCCGCGTTCGAACCGCTGGTCAACGCGTGGAAGGCCAAGCAGCCGTCCGACGTGGCCTTCGTCGCGGTGCCGGCCGTGTTTCAGGAAGCCGACAATTTCCCGCGCGCCTACTACGCGGCCGAAACGATGGGCGTGCTGGGCCAGACCCACGAGGCGACGTTCAACGCGATCCACCTGCAGCGCCGGCTGCCGCCCAACGCCAGCGCCGATGCGATCGCCGAGTTCTACGGCACGCTGGGCGTCGACGCCAAGCAGCTGCGCAGCACGATGCAGAGCTTCGCGGTCAACGCCAGCCTCGGCCGCGCCCGCCAGTTCGCCGTGCGCAGCGGCATCAACGCGACGCCGACGCTGGTCGTCAACGGCAAGTACCGGGTGACCGGCGGCAACTCGCTCGAAGACACCCTGCGCATCGCCGACCATCTCGTCGCCATGGAACGTGCCGCGCCCTGAGCGCGGCACCGCCATGTCGACCCAGCGGCTGAAACTCCTCAGCGCGAACATCCAGGCCGGTTCCAGCACCCGTCGCTACAGCGATTACGCGACGCGCAGCTGGTCGCACGTGCTGCCGGTCGGCAAGACCGTGTCGCTGGACGCGATCGCCGCGCTGGCCGGCACCCACGACATCGTCGGGCTGCAGGAAAGCGATCCGGGCAGCTGGCGGTCGGGCTTCACCAACCAGACGCACTACCTCGCCGAACGCGGCGGTTTCGGCTACTGGAGCCACCAGCCGAACCGCCGCGTCGGCGCGGTCGCGTCCAGCGCCAACGGGCTGCTGAGCAAGGTCGAGCCGCTCGAGGTCGTCAACCACGCATTGCCGGGCCGGATCTCCGGACGCGGCGTGCTGCTGGGACGTTTCGGCGAAGGCGACGAAGGCCTGACGATCGCCGTCGCCCACCTGTCGCTCGGCGCGCAGTCGCGGCATGCGCAGTTGTCGTTCATCGCCGAACTGCTGCAGGACCACCCGCACGCGGTGCTGATGGGCGACTTCAACTGCACGTCCGACCGGCCGGAGATGGACGTGCTCTACCGCAGCACCAATCTGCAGCCGCCGGCCTGCGCCGTGCACACCTTTCCGAGCTGGCGGCCGCAGCGCGCGATCGACCACATCCTGGTCACGTCCAATCTCAAGTGCGCCAACATGCAGGCCCTGCCCGCGGCGTTCTCGGACCACCTGGCGCTGTCGACCGAGCTCGAGATTCCCGACGCCGCCCTGCGGCGCTGAGCCCCTGCCTTCCCCCGCGGCGCGGGGGAAGGGATCCGGGCGTCCGCCCCCGACTCAGAACTCCAGGCCAAGCCGCGCGTAGACGAACCGGCCCGGCAGGTCGTAGGTCGACGCGTCGTAGCCGTTGAGGCTGCAGCTCAGGCACACCGGCGGTTCCTTGCCGCCGAGGTTGTTGACGCCCAGGCTCACGCGCGTGCCCTTGAGCCACGCGGTGGAACGCCACGACAGCTGCAGGTCGTGGTACGTCGTCGAGCCGAGCCCGTTGATGTCGTTGGCGCTGTCGTCGCAGATCGGGAAGCCGTTGGCGCCGCCGCAGGACTCGGTCAGGCTGTCGATGTAGCGCGTGGTCCACGACACCGACCACGGCCCCGTGCGCCAGTCGGCGACCAGGGTCGAGGTCCATTCCGGAATCGCACTGTTGTTGACCTCCACGCCCGGGCGGCGCGGTTCGGGCGTGCCGGTCTCGTTGACCAGCTCGTAGCGCGTGACCCAGGTGGTCTTCCAGTCGAACCGCAGGCGGCCCCAGGCGTGCTCGGGCAGGGTCCAGCCGGCGTTGAAGTCCCAGCCGTCGGTCTTGATCGTGCCGAGGTTGTCGAGGATGTCGTCGAAACGGACGATCTGGCCGCGTTCGCTGCGGTCGTACGAGGCGCAGGCGACCGGGTCGCGGGTCGCGACGCAGCGGTCGAGGATGCCCTGCGCATCCGGCGCCTGGATCGCATCGTCGATGTTGTGCCGGTAGAAGGTCACGCCGAGATCCAGCCGGTCCGACCAGCTGGTCTCGTCGGCGAACGACGGACTCCAGACCGCGCCGACCATGAAGCTGCGGCTGCGCTCGGGTTCCAGCGCCTCGTTGCCCGAGGTCACGACCGAGATCTGCGAGTTGGTCTGCTCGTAGCCCGGCGGCACGCCGTCGGCGACGCACTGCGGCGTGGTCGCGCCCCCGCCGGAACACGGATCGACGAGGGTCGCATCGAAGCGGCTCAGGGTGCCGTAGAGCTCGCCGATCGACGGTGCGCGGAAGCCTTCCGCGTAGCTCATCCGGAACAGCAGCTCGTCGACCGGCTGCCAGCGCAGGCCGAGCTTGCCGGTGCTCTCGCCGCCGAAGGTCGAGTAGTCCGAGTAGCGGCCGGCGATGCTGAGATCGAGGCTCTGGCCGAACGCCGAGTCGCGCAGCAGCGGCACGCTGAGTTCGCCGTAGGCCTCGCTGACGTCGTAGTCGCCGCGGGTCGCGCCCGAGGGCACGCCGTTGTACTCGCCGGCGATGGTGATCGGATCGGGCGTGTAGCTGCCTTCGTACTTGCGGTATTCCAGGCCCGCGGCGAACGACAGCGCGCCGGCCCACAGCTCGGCGATGTCGCCGGTGATGTTGGCCGATGCCAGGCTCAGCGTGTTGCGGCTTTCGTCGCGGACCACCGGCTGGATGAAGGCCAGCATCTCGGGCGTGATCGTGCCCGGCCCGCCGAACAGGTTCAGCGGCGTGCAGCCGGCGATGGTCGCGCAGACCGCAGGATCGCCGAGCGCCTCGTTGATGCGGCGCACGTTGTAGCTGCCGGTGTTGGTCTGCTCGGCGCGGCTCTCGCTGCGCATCAGGTTGAGGTCCCAGTTCCAGGTGCGGTCGCCGACGGCGAACATGCCTTCGAGTCCGCCGGCGGCGTACCAGGTCTTCACGTCCTGGGTGTAGCGGCGCGGGCCGCCTTCGACCGGGCGGCGGCCGATCAGGAACAGGTTGGCGTCGTCGCCGACCGTGGTCAGGTCGAAGCCGAAGGGGTTGAACGGATTCAGCGCCGATATCACCAGCGTGCTCTCCGCGAACGGGTTGTAGACGCCGGCGTCGGTGCCGAGGAAGAACGGCTCGGGCGCGGCCTGGTTCGCGGAATTGCGCTCGTTGTAGAGCAGACGGGTGTAACCGGAGATCTGCGGCGTGAACTCGAAACGCACCTGGCCGAACACCGACTTGCGCTCCGACGGCGTCAGCAGCAGGTTGTTCGGCGCGAAGTTGTAGCGGTCCGCGGTACCGAAGCAATGGAAGTCGTCGGTGCGGTCGCAGCCGGTCTGGGTCGGGTCGTAGACCGGCGACGTCGCGCCCGCATTCGGCGTGATGTCGAGCACCTCGCCGGTGTTGGGATCCTGGAAGATGAAACGGCCGGCCGGCGTCGCCGAGCTGCCGTTCGCGAGGCCGGTGCCGGGCACCGGCACGCTGGCATTGGCGAATTCCGACGAGGCGATCTCGTCCTGCTTGTAGTACGACGCGCCGAGGAACCACTGCGCGCGTTCGCTGCTGCCGCCCCAGCCGAGGTCCGCGCCCCAGGTCGCGCCGCCGAGATCGTCGTACTCGCCGTAGTGCAGGTCGAGGCTGCCGCCTTCGGCATCGCGCCGGGTGATGATGTTGACGACGCCGGCGATCGCGTCGGAGCCGTAGATCGACGAGGCGCCGTCCTCCAGCACTTCGATGCGTTCGATCAGCGCCAGCGGGATCGTGTTGAGATCCACCGCGGCGCCGACGCCGGAGGCCGAGGATTCGTTGACCCAGCGGATGCCGTCGACGAGCACCAGCACGCGCTTGGGACCGAGATGGCGCAGGTCGACCGTCGCCGCGCCGGCGCCGACGCCGCCGCCGTCCGGCGGTGCGCCGAAGTTGCCGCTGGAATTGAACTTGGTGTTGAGCGCCGCGCCGCTGGCGGTGAGGTTCTGGACGATGTCGGCAACCGAGGTGAAGCCGCTGCGGTCGATGTCCTCGCGCGTGAGCACCTGCACGGGAACGGCGGTCTCGAGTTCGGCCTTGCGGATGCGCGTGCCGGTCACGCTGACGGTGTCGAGCGTGCGGGCTTCGGGTTCGGGGGACGGCGTCTGGGCGCTGGCCAGCACGGGCGTGCAGAGCAGCAGGGACAGCTGGACAGCAGTGGTCAGGCGGTGGCGCGACAGTGGGGTCATGGCAACGGCTCCGGCAGGGACGGGAAAGACCGGTGCCCCTGAGCCACCGGTCATGACGTTGTAACGAATCCTTAACCTGCCGACACCTGGGGTCAACCCCAGCTTGACGCGTCTGTGGCCGGCATCACGGTGGACGTCGTGGCGGTGCCGGCGTTGCCCCGAGAGGCTTCCGGCGTTGCCGGATGGCGCCTTGCATCGGCAATGCGGCGCGCAACCGGATCGCGCAGGCGGTGACCGATAGGGGCGCCTCGATGGCGTGGGCCGGCTGCCCATGCCGTGGCCCGTCGCGTCCGCATTTCCGACGCGACCACGCGCCCACGGACGACGCGCTGGGGCGGGTATCCCTGACACCCGGTTCGTGTGCCCGCGTCCTGGAGGCGCGCGCTTGCGCGCGACCCGGGCAGTACGCAATGCGCTGGCGCGCAGGCGCTGCAAGGGCGGGGCCGGCACGACGCAGGCCGATGCGCGCCCGCTTTGCAGGCGCGCGCATGTGGGCCATCGAGAGGTGACGCAACCGCGTCGCGCGCGCAGGCGTTCCTGCAGGAACGGGTCGGGCGTCCAGCCGTCGGTGTGCTCCTGCCTGTTGTAGGCGCGCGCCTGCGCGCGATCCGGCCGCCACCAATGCCACGCAGGCCGGCTTCGCTACGCGGATCGCGGAACTTGTTGCGCGTGAACGCGGCCCGCGCCGTGTCGCGACACGCGCCACGCGACACGGCGGTATCCTGTCGCGGTGAGCCGACGCCCCGCCCTCCGCCGAACCTGCCGCGCCGCGTTGCTGCGTGTGCTGCTGTGCCTGGTGCTGCTGGCCAACGGCATCGGCGCCGCCAGCGCGTCCGCGCGTGTCGCGGTGCTGGGCGTCGAGTCCGCGCACGCGGTGTCGCAGGCTGCGATGCCGGCGCCGGTGCCCGATTGCCACGACGCGGAGGCCGGCGCAGCCGTGGTCGCCGACCCGCACGCATCGCATCCCGCATCGTCCACGACCGCCACGCCGGCCGAGCACGCCGGGCACGGCGACGACTGCGCGCAGATCTGTCTCGACGCCTGCCTGCAGCACTGCCATGCGCTGGTCGTGATCGCCGTGCCGTTCGCGCTGGCCGTGCGCCATGCGGCCCTGGTGCCGGGCACCGGCAGCGGTCTCGCCGCCGCGCCGCAGCTCCCGCTGTTGCGCCCTCCGATCGTCTGACCTGCACCGGCCGCGTCCGCGGCCCCGGATGCGCGAAGCGACGCCCGACCGGGCGTGCCGCGCCCTGTTCCCGTCTGAGCGAGGCCTGCCGAGAGGCGGGTCGTCGCGGAGTCCTGCATGTCACACGATCCCTCTTCCGCGCCGTGGGCGCGGACGCCCGTCTCGCGTCGCCAGTTCGTCCAGGGTCTGGCCCTCGGCGGCGTCGCTGCCGGCGCCGGCCTGTTGCCCTGGCCCACACACGCCAGCGAACCGGCCCCGCATCCCGAGCTGCGCGGCAGCGACTTCGATCTCTCGATCGGCGCCTCGCCGGTCAACTTCACCGGCCGCCCGCGGCCTGCGATCACCGTCAACGGATCGCTGCCGGCGCCAGTGCTGCGCTGGCGCGAAGGCGACACCGTCACCGTGCGCGTGGCCAACCGGCTCGGCGTGCCGAGTTCGATCCACTGGCACGGCATCCTGCTGCCGGCGAACATGGACGGCGTGCCGGGCATGAGTTTCGACGGTATCGCGCCCGGCGAGACCTTCACCTACCGCTTCCAGCTGCGCCAGTCGGGCACGTACTGGTACCACAGCCATTCGCTGTTCCAGGAACAGGCCGGCCTGTACGGCGCGCTGATCGTCGATCCGCGCGAACCGCTGCCCTACGCCTTCGATCGCGAGCACGTCGTGCTGTTGTCGGACTGGACCGATCTGGACCCGGCCGCACTGTTCCGACGGCTGAAGAAGTTTTCCGAGTACGACAACTACTACCAGCCGACCGTCGGCGATTTCGTCCGCGACGTGCGGCGCGACGGCTGGCGCGCGACGGTCGCGGACCGCAAGGCCTGGGGCGAAATGCGGATGACGCCGACCGACCTGTCCGACGTCAACGCGCACACCTACACCTACCTGATGAACGGCACCGCGCCCGGCGGCAACTGGACCGGCCTGTTCCGCAGCGGCGAGAAGGTGCTGCTGCGCTTCATCAACGGCGCGGCGATGAGCTATTTCGACGTGCGCATCCCGGGGCTGAAACTGACCGGGGTCGCCGCCGACGGCCAGCCGATCCATCCGGTGACCGTCGATGAATTCCGCATCGCCGCGGCCGAGACCTTCGACGTCATCGTCGAACCCGGCGGCCAGGACGCCTACACGATCTTCGCCCAGGACATGGGCCGCACCGGCCACGCGCGCGGCACCCTGGCGGTGCGCCACGGCCTGCAGGCGCCGGTGCCCGCGAACGATCCGCGCCCGCTGCTGACGATGGCCGACATGGGCCATCACGGCCACGGCGCGCATGCGATGCCTGCCGCCGGTGCGGCGCACGGCGGGCACGCCGACGTGGGACATGCGGCGATGGCGCACGCGGCGCCCGTGCAGGCGGCGACAGCGCCTGCAGGCGACGGGCACGCCGGCATGGATCACGCGGCGATGGGGCACGTGGCGATGGGACACGACGGCGACACGCAGGCCGGCGCCGCGATGCAGGCGCATCCGCGTAGCGAGTCGGGCAATCCATTGGTCGACATGCAGACGATGACGCCGTCGCCGCGGCTCGACGATCCCGGCATCGGCCTGCGCGACAACGGCCGCCGCGTGCTGACGTATGCCGACCTGCGCAGCCTGTTCGACGATCCCGACGGACGCGCGCCCGGTCGCGAGATCGCCCTGCACCTGACCGGCCACATGGAGAAATTCTCGTGGTCGTTCGACGGCCAGCCGTTCGCCGGCGCCGAACCGTTGCGGCTCAACTACGGCGAGCGCCTGCGCATCGTGCTGGTCAACGACACGATGATGACCCACCCGATCCACCTGCACGGCGTGTGGAGCGATCTGGAAGACGCGGACGGCAACTTCATGGTCCGCAAGCACACCGTCGACATGCCGCCGGGCACGCGGCGCAGCTATCGCGTGCGCGCCGATGCCCTCGGCCGCTGGGCCTACCACTGCCATCTGCTCTACCACATGGAAGCGGGGATGATGCGCGAAGTGAGGATCGAGGCATGAGCGCGCGCCTTCCGTATCACGCACTCGCCGCGGCGCTGCTGCTCGCCAGCGGCCTGCCGGCCTTCGCCCAGCACCACGGGCACCCTGCGCCGAAGGCGTCCCACGACCACCACGCACCGGCTGCGAAGCCGGCGGTCGCGCCCAGACCTGCGGCGCCGGCCCCGGCACCGCGCAGAGCACCGCAGACGCATGCCGACCGCGAGGCGCGATCACCTGCGGCGGCAGCCGACGACGCGCCACACGATGCCGTCGATCACGCCGCCATGGGCCACGGACCGGCCGCCGCCCCCGCGTCGCGTCCTGCCTCGCCGGTGCGCCCGGCACCGCCAGCGCGACCACGCGCCACCCCGGCATCGGGCGCGCACCCGCACCAGCCTGCGGCGGATTCCGAGCCACATGCCGGCCCTCGACGGAACGCCGTGCCCGGCGAGGCGGCACGACCCGCAGGCGCTGCCGCGAGCGACCATGCGCCTCCGCAGCCGCATGCCCAGCCGGTCGCCCCCAGCACGCCGTCCGGCGATGCGGATCCGGTCGACCATGCCGCGATGGGCCACACGATGCCGGACGCCCGGGCGCACGCGCCGCAGGCCGGCCACGCGCCTGCGCGCAGTGCGGGCGATCTGCCCGCCGATGCCGCGCCGCGCGACCCCGTGCCCGTCCCGACCGAGGCAGATGTCGCGGCCGCGTTCCCCGTGCTCGACCATCACGCGATGGACCACGCCTCGCAGACCAGCGCGATGCTTCTGGTCGAACGGCTCGAAGCCTGGGACGCCGACGTCGGCACCGGCCAGGCCTGGGAGGTCGGCGGCTGGGTCGGCGGCGACGTGCACCGCCTGTGGCTGCGCAGCGAAGGCGAACGCAGCGGCGGCCGCACCGGTTCGGCCGACCTCGAGCTGCTGTACGGCCGCGGCGTCACGCCGTGGTGGGATGTCGTCGTCGGCGCGCGGCACGAGATCCAGCCCGACGGGCGCACCTGGGCCGCGTTCGGCGTGCAAGGGCTGGCCCCGTACTTCGTCGAGGTGTCCGCCACCGGCTACGTCGGCAGCGGCGGACAGGCGCAGGCCAGGCTCGAGGCGGAATACGAGATCCTGCTGACCAACCGGCTGATCCTGCAGCCGCTGGTCGAAGCGACGTTCTCGCTCGAGGACGAACCGGCGCGCCGGCTCGGCAGCGGCCTCAACACGGTCGAGACCGGCCTGCGCCTGCGCTACGAGATCAGCCGCAGGTTCGCGCCGTATGTCGGTGTGGTGCACGAACGCCGCTTCGGCGAGACGGCCGATCTCGTCGACGCCGCCGGCGGACATGTCCGCGACACCCGCGTGGTCGCCGGCGTGCGGATCTGGTTCTAGTGCGGGCCGTGCGGCGCCGGCATGGCGCCGCACGAATCCCTGCGGCCGCGCCTGCGGGAGCGCGCGCGACCGCATCGCCGGGTGGCGCCATGACGCACGACGTCCGCTGCGACGTCGTGTCACCGACCGCGTCGCACGCGTTGCCGGATCTCCGTCTCGCAGCCCGCGCCGTCACAGCAGCGTCAGACAGGCCCCCATGACGAACAGGAATCCCGCGAACACGCGCTTCAGCGCCGGCCCGCTGATCGCATGCGCGAGGCGGGTGCCGAGCGGCGCGCACAGCACCGACGTGATCGCGATTCCGATCGCCGCGGGCACGTAGACGTAACCGATGCCGTCGGACGGCAAGGCGGCTGCCGGCGCCTGCATCGCATAGCCTGCCGCACTCGCCAGCGCGACGAAGATGCCGCAGGCCGACGACGTGCCGACCGCGCGCACCGGGCGCACGCCCCGCCACCCCACCGATCCGACCGCACCGATACCGACGCCCGCCACGCTGAGGCCCGCACCGGTGGGCACCACGTCGACGCCGCGATCGGATGGCGTCCGCGACAGCAGCAGCTGCAGGCCGGCGATGCCGCAATACGCGATGACGCCGAACTTCAGCACGTCGCCGTCGATGCGGATGGCGACCCGACTGCCGAGCCAGCCGCCGAGCAGCGCACCGGGCACGAGCCACGCGACCGTCGGCCACAGCACACCGCCGCGGACGTGGTGCGCGCGCGTCGATGCGGCACTGGTCAGCACGATGCTGGCCAGCGAGGTCGCCAGTGCCGCGTGCATCGCCGCGTCCGCGGGCACGCCGTACAACGGCAGCAGGAACACCAGCGCCGTGACCAGCACCATGCCGCCGCCGATGCCCAGCAGTCCGGCCAGCACCCCGGCGATCGCGCCCAGCACCGGAAACAGCAGTATCGAGATCGACATCGGGCAGGACTTCCGGGCACACAGGAGGATGGCGGCGTTGCGCCGACGCACCGGCGCCGCGGCCGCTGGCACGCGTCACACCGGGGAGACGCGAAGGGACGACGCGAGGGTGTCCAGCCTAGCCGGCGACGGCAGTGCCGCGGTATCGCACGATCGGGCGATTGACGTGACCGGCTGGCGCCGCACTGGATCGGCATCGACTGTCGCGCCGCAGGCTGCAAGGCGGAGAGCCGCACGTCCGGCCCTGCAGGAGCGCGCTCGCGCGCGAACAGCGTACGTGTCGTCTTCGACCGCGCCGGTTCAAAAAATCAGGAGAACGAACGACGACGCCGGAACGTGTGCGCCGTGCATCGCTGCGGCGCGCGCGGGGGCATGCTCCCAACAGGATGTGGTCTGACGCACGGCGATCCGTCGCGCCCGGCAATTCACCTGCCGCGCGGACGCGGCGCGCGCAACCCGTGATCGGCTGCGCTGGTGTCAGGCGAATGGTCATCCGCGTGCGCCGCGCACGCACCACGACGCCCGCCTCACAGCTTGATGCAGACGTTCCGCAGCTCGGTATAGAACTCCAGCCCGTGCACGCCACCCTCGCGGCCGATGCCGGACTGCTTGGCGCCGCCGAACGCGGTGCGCAGGTCGCGCAGGAACCAGCAGTTGATCCAGGCGACACCGACCTCCACCGCCGCGGCCACGCGGTGCGCGCGGGCCAGGTCCTGCGTCCAGATCGTCGTCGCCAGGCCGTAGTCGCTGTCGTTGGCCAGGTTGATCGCCTCGTCCTCGCTGTCGAACGGCGCGACGTGGCAGCAGGGACCGAAGATCTCCTCGCGCACCACGGCCGCATGCTCCGGCAGGCCGGTCCACACCGTCGGCTGCACCCATGCGCCGCCAGCGAGGGCATCCGGTAGTTCGGGCACACCGCCGCCGGTGACGACGGTCGCGCCATCAGCGACCGCGCGCGCGTAGTAGTCCAGCACCTTGCGGCGATGCGTGTCGCTGCTCAGCGGACCGAACGTCGTGGTGTCATCCCGGGGATCACCAGGTTGCAGCGCTTCTGCCGCCGCTTTCAACCGCTGCACGAACGTGTCGAAGATCGGGCGCTCGACATAAACACGCTCCGTACCCAGGCACACCTGCCCGCTGTTGAGGAAGGCCGCGCGCGCGATGCCGGCGACGGCGGCGTCGAGGTCGCAGTCGGCGAATACGAGTCCCGCGTTCTTGCCGCCGAGTTCGAACGATACCGGTCGCACGCCCTGCGCCGCGGCGCGCATGATCGCCGCGCCGGTGCGGGTTTCGCCGGTGAAGGTGATCGCATCGACGCCCGCATGTTCGCTGAGGTACTGCCCGGCGCTGTCGGGGCCGAAGCCGTGCACGACGTTGAACACGCCGTCGGGCACGCCGGCGTCGCGCATGACCTCGGCGAGCAGCGCGGTCGTCGACGGCGTGTCCTCCGACGGCTTCACCACGACCGTATTGCCGAAGGCCAACGCCGGCGCGACCTTCCAGGTCATCAGCAGCAACGGCAGGTTCCACGGGCAGATCACCGCGATCACGCCGCGCGGCGTGCGCAGCCCGTAGTTCAGTGCGCCGCGGCCATCGGGCGTCGGCGTGCGGAAACTCTCGGTCGCGACGCCGGCGATCTGGTCGGCGAAGATCTCGAAGTTCGCCGCGCCGCGCGGGATGTCGATCTGCCGCGCCAGCGTGACCGGCTTGCCGGTGTCGGCGATCTCGGCGTCGAGGAAGTCGTCGAAGCGCGCGCGGATGCCCTCGGCGATGCGGCGCAGCAGCGCCGCGCGTTCGCCGTCGCCGAGCCGCGACCACGGTCCGCGCAGCGCGCGACGCGCGGCCTGCACGGCCTGGTCGACGATGGCCGGATCGGCCTCGTGCACATGGCCGATCAGCGCGCCGGTCGCCGGATCGCGGTTCTCGAACGGCGGCCGCGACGAGGCGACCGGACGGCCGTCGATGACGTGGTGCAGCAGCGGCAGGGTCGGCGTGTCGCGCGGCTGCGCCATGGTCGCTCCAGTGTGCGGGGACGCGCCGCGAGCGCGACGCGGGCGGCGCGCCTGGGCGCGCAGGCCATCCGAAATATAATCGACGCCCCCGCGCCGGCCGTGCTGCGCCGCGACGCGTCCGCCCCGCTGCTGGAGTTGCCGATGTCGATCCTCGCCCCCGTGTTGCCGCTCGCCCCGCAGATGACCGCGTGGCGGCAGCGCATCCACGCCTGGCCGGAGCTCGGTTTCGAGGAACTGAAGACCTCGGCGCTGGTGGCCGAGGTGCTGGCATCGCTGGGCCTCGAGGTGCATCGCGGCCTCGGTGGCACCGGCGTCGTCGCGATCGTCGACAGCGGCAAGCCGGGCCTGTCGATCGGCCTGCGCGCGGACATGGACGCGCTGCCGATGCAGGAGCAGAACGACGTCGGCTACCGCTCGCAGCGCGACGGCACCGCGCACACTTGCGGCCACGACGGCCACACCTCGGCGCTGCTCGGCACCGCGCAGTACCTGGTTGCGCATCCACCGGCCAGCGGCCGCGTCGTGCTGATCTTCCAGCCCGCCGAGGAGGGCGGCCGCGGCGCGATCCGCATGGCCGAGGACGGCCTGTTCACGCGCTTCCCCTGCGACGAGGTCTACGCCTTCCACAACATGCCGCTGCTCGGCAGCGGCCGCGCCAGCGTGCGCAGCGGCCCGACGCTGCAGTCGCTGGCGGTGTTCGAGATCGCGATCGAAGGCGTCGGCGGCCACGCCGCGGCGCCGCACAAGGCGACCGATCCGCTGCAGGTCGCCGCGCGTCTCGCGGTGGAGATCTCCGGCATCGTCGGCCGCCATGTCGACCCGATGGACGCGGCGCTGATCAATGTCGGCTCGCTGCAGGCCGGCACCACGCACAACATCATTCCGTCGACGGCGTCGCTCAGCGGCACGTTCCGTGCGCTGTCGAAGGACGTGCACACCTTGCTCGGCGAGCGCCTGCGGGCGCTGTGCGACGGGTTCGCGGCGATGTCGGGCTGCCGCGTGACGCTGACGATTCCGCATTCCTGCCCGCCCTGCGTCAACGCGCCCGAGCAGGCCGCGCTCGCGGCGCAGGCCTGCGCCGACGTGCTGGGCGCGGACCACGTCGCGACGGACCTGCGGGCGTATGCGTTCTCCGACGATTTCTCGTACATGCTCGAGCAGTGGCCCGGCGCCTACCTCTTCCTCGGCCAGGACAGCGCGATGTGCCACCACCCGACCTTCGATTTCGACGACGCCCTGTTGCCGGTCGCGGTCAGCGTGTTCGCACGCATCGTGCAGCGCCGGCTCGGCTGACCGCGCGCCACCGGTGCTTCAGCCACGCTGGGCTATAGTCGCCGGCGGTTTTGAGACCCGGACGCCGATGACTGACGCCCTGCCCGCGAGCGCCGCGCCGCGCCGTGCTGTTCCCGCTGCAATGCCCCGCGCGATCCCGCGCCTGCGCCTCGCGTTCGCCGCCCTGGCGATCGCCTGCGCGCCGGCATTCGGCCAGACCGGCGACGACGCCAGCCTGCGCGCCGCGCTGCAGGCCGCCGAGCGCGGCCAGCCCGCCCCGACGTCGCTGGCCGCGCATCCCGCCTACGGCTGGATCGAGTTCGCCGCGCTGCGACGCAACCTCGACACCTTGCCGACCGCGCAGGCGGACGCGTTCCTGACGCGCTATCGCGACCAGCCCGTCGCGACCGAATTCCGCGCCGCCTGGTTGCGGGCGCTCGCCAAACGCGGCGACTGGGCCGGCGTGCGCGCCGCGTGGCAGCCGTCGATCACCACGACCGCGCTGCAATGCATCGAACTCGACGCCCGCCAGCGCACCGGCGCCGCCGATGCGCAGTGGACGCGGGACACGCAGGCGATCTGGCGCAGCACCGGCAAGTCGCTGCCCGACGCGTGCAACGCGCCGCTGTCCGCGCTGGCGGCCAGCGGCGGCCTCGACGATGCGCTGCGCTGGGAACGTTTCGATCTCGCGGTCGCCGACTGGGACGCGACGATGCTGCGCGCCATCGCCGGCAGCATGTCGGCGTCGCAACAGGCGCTGGCGACCGACTACGCCGCCTTCATGCAGGCGCCGCACGAGCGCGCGCTGCAGTGGCCCAAGACCGCGCGCAGCCGTCTGGTCGCGTCGCAGGGCCTGGCGAAGTTTGCCAAGGACGATCCGCTGGCCGCCGAGGCGCGCCTTCCGGCGTTCGCCGCTGCGCTCGACTTCACCGAGGAAGACCGCGGCCGCGTGCTCTACCAGGCCGCGTTGTGGACCGTCGCGTCCTATCTGCCCGATTCGGCACGGCTGCTCGACCGCGTGCCCGCCAGCGCCTACGACGAGCGCCTGCACGAGTGGCGCGTGCGCGAAGGGCTGGCCCGCAGCGACTGGCCCGCGGCGCTCGCGGCGGTGCGCAGGATGGGCGACGCGCAGCGCGGACAGTCGCGCTGGACCTATTTCCAGGCGCGCCTGACCGAACTGACCGGCGATGCCGCCGGCGCGCAGCCGCTGTACCGCGACGCGGCGACCAAACCCGATTTCCACGGCTTCCTCGCCGCCGACCGGCTCGGCCAGCCGTACGCGCTGTGCCCCTGGGATTTCGCGCCGGCGGCGGCGGCCAAGTCGCGCGTCGCGGGCGATCCGGGCCTCGTGCGCGCGATGGCGCTGTACCGCGCCGACCGCGCGCTGTGGGCGACGCGCGAGTGGACCGCGGCGCTGGCGCGCTTCGACGACGACCAGCGCCGGATCGCGGTGCAGGTCGCGCAGGACAACGGCTGGTACGACCGCGGCGTGTTCGGCCTCGGCCGCCAGCCGGACGAACTGCGGCTGTACACGCTGCGCTTCCCGCTGACCCAGCAGGCGCTGATCGAGCGCGAATCGCGCCGCCACAACCTCGACCCGGCTTGGGTGGCGGCCGAGATCCGCGCCGAGAGCACCTTCAACCCGAACGCACGGTCGCCGGCGAACGCGCTGGGCCTGATGCAGGTGCTGCCGTCGACCGGCGCCGCCGTCGCGGGCCGACTCGGCATGCCCTGGGGTGGCGCCGAAAGTCTCTACGATCCCGCGACCAACGTCGCGATCGGCACCGCCTACCTGCGCGAGAAGAAGGACATGTACGGCGCGCCGCATGTCGCGATCGCCGCGTACAACGCCGGGCCCACGCCGACCAGCCGCTGGCTGTCGCAGCGCCCGGCAATGGACGCGGATTTCTGGATCGAGACGATCAGCTACCGCGAGACCCGCGAGTACGTCGCGCGGGTGCTGGCCTTCAGCGTGATCTACGACTGGCGCATGTACGGCCAGGCGGTGCCGGTGACCGCGCGCATGCAGGGCGACACCGCCGCCAAGCGCAAGGCCTTCAGCTGCCCGGCCGGCTGAGGCCGGCGCTCACTCGGACTCGGGTTTCGTGGCGTCCGGCGGCAGTACCGCGCCGGTGTGCGACAGGCCGTGCGCGGCCGCGCGCTGTTCCCAGCGCCGGCGCGCCAGGCGCTGCATGTCGGAGACCCGGTCGCTCTCGTCGATGATCTCCTGCCCCAGCAGGGTCTCGACGACGTCTTCCATCGTCACCACGCCGCTGGTCGAACCGTATTCGTCGACGACCAGCGCGATCTGCTGGCGGCGGTCGAGCAGGAACTCCAGCAGGCCGGTCAGCGGCATGCTCTCGGGCACGCTGCGCATCGCGCGCCCCAGCGTGCGCAGCGGCACGTCGCCGTCGCCGCGCGCTTCGGCCTGCAGCATTTCCGAGCGCAGCGCGAACGTCGACGCATCGTCGATGTCGTCGCGGTAGATCGGCACGCGCGAGAACGGCGCGGCGCGGGTGTCGAGCAGCGCCTGCGAGGCCGTGGTGTCGTCGCGCAGCGCGGCGACGACGGTGCGCGGCGTCATCACGTCGCGCGCGCGCAGGTCCGACATCCGGAACAGGTTGCGCAGGATGTGCGATTCGCGCGGCAGGATGCCGCCGCTCTCCTCGCCGACGCCGGCCATCGCGATGAATTCCTCGCGGTTGAACACGTGCGCCTGCTGGCCGCCCGATATCAGCCGGGTCAGCAGTTCGGACAGGCGGATCAGGGGATACAGCACCAGGATCAGCACGCGCACGAACACCGCGACCGGCGCAGCCAGCTGGCGCCAGTACTGCGCGCCGAGCGTCTTGGGCACGATCTCCGACAGGAACAGGATCAGCAGCGTCGCCACGACCGAGAACGCGCCGACCCAGGCGCTGCCGAACACGTCGGACGCCTTCGCACCCGCGCCGACCGCGCCGGCCGTGTGGGCGATGGTGTTGAGCGTCAGGATGCCAGCCAGCGACTGGTCGATGTTGTCGTGGCGCAGGCGTTGCAGCCTCGCCGCGAGCCCCGGCCGCTCGGCCTTGAGGCCGGCGATGTAGGACGGGGTGATGCTCAGCAGCACCGATTCGGCGACCGAACACAGGAACGACAGGCCGATCGCCGCGCCGAGGTAGACCAGCATCAGCACCAGATCCATCGAATCGCCGGAGGGCGCGGTGTCGGCGACCGCGGCCAGCAGCGGAAACGGCGCGAGCGCGCAGGCGGTCGCGAGGAGATGGGAACGGAAGCGGGCGGCAGCCACGGACGGCACCTGTGCAGCGGCGGGCCAGTGTAGTCCAGGCGCCGTGAGCGGCCGTGGCATCATCGCGCCATGAAGATCTACCTCGTCGGCGGCGCGGTCCGCGACCGCCTGCTCGGCCTGACGCCCGGCGACCGCGATTACGTCGTCGTCGGCGAAACCCAGGCCTCGATGGAAGCCGCCGGTTTCCGCGCGATCGGCCGCGATTTTCCGGTGTTCCTGCATCCCGGCACCCGCGAGGAACACGCACTGGCACGCACCGAGCGCAAATCCGGGCGCGGCTATCGCGGATTCGTCGTCGACGCCGATCCATCGGTGACGCTGGAGGACGATCTGCAGCGCCGCGACTTCACCATCAACGCGATCGCCGAAGCGCCGGACGGCAGCCTCGTCGATCCCCATGGTGGCGCGCGCGACATCGAGGCCCGCGTGCTGCGCCATGTCGGCCCGGCATTCTCGGAAGATCCGCTGCGCGTGCTGCGTGCCGCGCGGTTCATGGCGCGTTTCGCGCCGCTCGGTTTTCGCGTCGCCGACGAGACCATGGCGCTGATGCGCGGCATGGTCGACAGCGGCGAGCTCGATGCGCTGACGCCCGAGCGCGTGTGGCAGGAGACGTCGCGCGCCTTGACCCTGCAACAGCCGTCGGCCTTCCTGCGCACGCTGCACGAGTGCGGCGCGCTCGCCGTCGTGCTGCCGGAAGTCGATGCGCTGTACGGCGTGCCGCAGCGCGCGGACTACCATCCCGAGGTCGACACCGGCGTGCACCAGGAACTGGTCAGCGACATGGCCGCGCGACTGGCGCCCGGCGATGCGGTGATCGGGTTCGCCGCGTTGACCCACGATCTCGGCAAGGCGCTGACGCCGGCGGACAGGCTGCCCCGCCACATCGGTCACGAGCACGCGGGGCTGAAGCCGCTCGCGACGTTGTGCACGCGCCTGAAGGTGCCGGCGGCGCAGCGCGAACTCGCGGTGATCGCCTGCCGCGAGCACCTCAACGTGCATCGCGTCGCCGAACTGCGCGACGACACCCTGCACGACCTGATCGCGCGCTGCGACGGCTTCCGCAAGCCCGAGCGGATCGACCAGCTGGCGACCGTCTGCGAATGCGACAAGCGCGGCCGCCTCGGCAGCGCCGACAGCGACTATCCGCAAGGCCATCTGCTGCGCCGCGCGCAGGCCGCCGCCCTGGCGATCAACGCCCGCGATCTCGCCGCCGACGGCCTGACGGGTCCCGCGATCGGCGCGGCGCTGCGCAAGGCGCGGATCGCGGCGATCGCCACCGCGCGCGATTGACTCAGGCGCCGCCGGCTGTGACGGCCCAGGTGCGGAAGGCCTGCATCTCGGCGGTGTCCTCGCGCGAGCGCAACCGGGTCAGCCAGTAGCCGCCGACGTCCACCTCGACCGGTGACAGCCGCACCAGGCGTCCGCTGGCGAGATCCTGTTCGAACATCGCCACCGGCAACAGCGCCACGCCGGCGCCGGCCGCCGCCGCACTGGCGATGGCCAGGGAAGAATCGAACACCGGCCCGCGCAGGGCGGGCACCGGCAGTTTCGCGGCCGCGCACCACCGCGCCCATTCGTCCTGCCGGTAGGAGCGCAGCAGCGGCAGGCCGACGAGGTCGCTGCGGCGGCGCACGCGCCGCGCCAGCGCCGGGGCGCACACGGGCGCGAACGGCGCATCGCACAGGTGCACGGCGTCCAGGCCCAGCCAGGTGCCGTCGCCGAAGCGCACGGCCAGGTCGAGCCCCTCGCCGGCCTGATCGATGCGGTTGTTGTGGGTCAGCAGGCGCAGGTCGACGCCCGGGTGCGCGGCCTCGAACGCCGGCAGACGCGACAGCAGCCAGCCGGTGACGAAGGTGGCGACCGCACTGACCGTCAGCACCTGCCGCGGCCCGGCCCCGTCGAACCGCGCCAGCGCCGCGCCGATGCGCGCGAAGGCATCACCGATCGCCGGCAGCAGCGCCAGGCCCTCGTCGGTCAGCGCCACACCGCGCGGCAGGCGGCGGAACAGCGTGCAGCCCAGGCGCGTTTCCAGCCCGCGGATGCGATGGCTCAGCGCCGCCTGGGTGATGCGCAGCTCCAGCGCGGCGCGGGTGAAGTTGAGGTGGCGGGCCGCGGCCTCGAAGGCCCGCAGGCCGGTCAGCGGCAGGTGCGGATTGTCCATGCCGGCATTAGATCAGCTCATGTCTGCGATGAGATCGCCTCGCTTCTCCTGGCCCCGCCGGCTTCCGACAATCGTCCGCCCCCCTCCCATTCCAAGGACACGCCATGCACCACTGGACACGACGGACCCTCGCGACGGTTTTCCTCCTCGGCAGCCTGGGCCACGCCCAGGCCCAGCCGGCGGAGCCACTGCCGCAGCTGCGCGCCTACGAAGTGCCCGCGCCCTGGCGACAGCCGGTCGCGCCGTTGCAGATCGCCGCGCGGACCTGGCAGATCGGCACGGCCGAGCTCAGCGCGCTGCTGCTGGTCGGCAGCGACGGCGCGATCCTGATCGACGGCGGGATGCCGCAGGCGGCCGACCACCTGCTCGCCAACATGGCCGCGCTCGGCGTGGCGCCGTCGGATCTGAAGCTGATCGTGCTCAGTCACGCCCATGCCGACCACGCCGGGCCGCTGGCCGCCATGCGTCGGGCGACCGGGGCGCGGGTCGCGGCCAATGCCGAATCCGCGCAGCTGCTCGCCCGCGGCGGCAGCGACGACATCCACTACGGCGACGGCCTCGTCTATCCGCCGGTCGCGACCGATCGCCTGCTGCTCGACGGCGAGGTCATCGTGCTCGGCGACCTGCGGCTGCAGGTCCATTTCACCCCCGGCCACACGCCCGGCAGCATGAGCTGGACCTGGACCGACCGGGCCGGGGACGGCACGCCGCTGCAGCTGGTCTACGCCGACAGCCTGAGCGCGCCGGACTACCGGCTGCTCGACAATCCGCGCTATCCGCGCATCGTCGAGGACTACCGCGCCAGCTTCGCGCGCATCCGCGCGCTGCCCTGCGACCTGCTGCTGACGCCGCATCCCGGTTTCAGCGGCCTTCGTTACGGGGCCACGCTGGAGCGCCTCCGCCCGGTGGACTGCCGCGCCTATGCCGATACGGCCGAGCAGGCGTTCGACGCCCGTCTCGACGCCGAACGCGCCGGTACCGCCGACTGATCGACGCGGCGCGGCGCGGACTCGTCGTCTACAGCCGCGCCTGCAGGGCCATCGCCGCGGCCGGGTTGCGCGCCTTCGCCGCCGAGATGAAGAACACGAAGACCTCGCGCGGGGTGACCGGCGCGGCGTCGCGGGCGTCGATGTAGGGCAGGTCGCCCGGCGCCTCGCCGCGCGCCCACTGGTGCGCGCGGTCGGCCCACGCGTCGAGTTGCAGGCCCGGATAGCCGTCCTTGTGCTGCTCGCGACTGGCCATCAGCCGCGCATAGACGAACGTGCCGCTGAGATCGGCGAACGACGGATAGTCCGTGGAATCGGTGAACACCGACGGCAGGCCGTGTTCCCGCATCAGTGCCAGATAGGCCGGCGACTGGAAGCTCGGATGGCGCACCTCCAGCACGTGGCGCAGCGGCGCGCCGTCGAGGGTGCGGGGCAGCAGGTCGAGGAACGCGGCGACGTCGTCGTGATCGAACGCACGGCGCGGATCGAACTGCCACAGCACCGGGCCGAGCCGGCTGCCGAGCTCGGCGATGCCGCCCTGCACGAAGGCCTCGATCTTCTCGCCCGTGCCGGCCAGCGACCGCGCGCCGACGATGAAGCGCGGCGCCTTCAGCGAGAACACGAAGCCCTCGGGCGTCTCGTCGCGCCAGCGCGCGTAGACCTCGGGCGGCTGCGTGCCGTAGAAGGTGCCGTTGATCTCGATCGCGGTCAGGTGGCGGCTGGCGTATTCCAGCTCCCGCTTCTGCACCAGGCCCTTGGGATAGAAATTGTCGCGCCAGGGCGCGAAGGTCCAGCCGCCGATGCCGGTGCGGATGCCGTCCACCGGGGTCGGGGCGCTGTCGAACAGGTCGATCATCGGACTCTCCAGAGACGGGTGGGCCGCACGCGTGCGGCGCTCAGTCGGGGTGCTGCGCGAAGCGCAGGCGGTTGTGGTCGGGATCGACGAGCAGCATTTCGCGCGTGCCCCAGTCGGTGTCCCAGGGCGCCTGCACGATCGGCGCGCCGGCCGCGGCGAACGCCCGCGCGCAGGCATCGACATCCGCGACCTTGAAGTACACGGCGCCGCCGATCGCGCCGTCGCCGGCATGCCCGCTGAGGAACACCGTCTGGCCGTCGCGCGTGAGCTGCACGAACAGCGGCATGCCGGCCTCGAAGCGGTGCTCCCAGTCGACGACGAAGCCGAGTGCGGCATAGAACGCCAGACTGCGCTCGGCATCGGTCATGCGCAGCTGGGGAATGACGGTCTGGATCATGCGACCCGTCCTGCCAGCCGCGGCCGCACGTGGCGATCCAGGATCGACGCGAGCGGCGCCAGCGACGGTTCGCGTGCGAGCACGTGGTCGAGGTAGGCCACGAAGCGCGGCGCGTCGGCGAGGTATTTCGGCTTGCCGTCGCGATAGTGCAGACGCGCGAACAGCCCGAGGATCTTGAGGTGGCGCTGCATGCCGGCGAGATCCGCGTCGCGACGGAACGCGGCGTGGTCCGCGCGCAACGGCACGCCGGCATCGCGCGCGCGCGCGTGGTAGCGCGCGAGCCAGCCGTCGACGCGCGCGGCCGGCCAGCTGTGGAAGGCGTCGCGGAACAGGCTGACCGGATCGTAGGCCAGCGGGCCGCGCACCGCGCCCTGGAAATCGATGACCGCCACGCTCGCGGCCAGGGGCATCAGGTTGCGCAACATGTAGTCGCGATGCACGAAGCCCTGCGGCTGCGCGAGCACCGCGTCGATCAGCGTCTGCTGCACTGCGCGCAACCCGTCGCGTTCGTCGGCAACGAGCGTGACGCCGAGATGGCGCCCGAGGAACCAGTCTTCGAACAGGTCGAGTTCGCGCTGCAGCATCGGCGCGTCGTAGGCCGGCAGGTCGTCGGGGCATGCGATCGCCTGCACCCGCAACAACTGGTCGAACGCGGCGTCAAACATCGCATCGGCGGACCCGTCGTCGACGACGTCGAGGCAGGTCTGCGCACCGAGATCCTCGAGCAGCAGGAAGCCGCCGTCGGCGTCCTCGGCCAGCACCCCGGGCACGCGCACGCCGGCGTCGCGCAACAACGTGCGGATGCGCAGCCACGGGCGCACGTCCTCGAGATCGGGCGGCGAATCCATGACGATGCGGCTCGCGCCCGCGCCGCGCGTGCGCCAGTAGCTGCGGAAACCCGCGTCCATCGAGGCCCGTTCGAGCTCCAGCGCGGCGTCGCCGGTGGTCGCACGCGCCCAGGCCAGGCGTGTACGCGCGCGGTCGGCGTCGCAGGCGACGGGCGCGGCATCGGAGAGAACGGTCATCGTGCGGAATCCGGGAACGGCAGCGCGCAGGGTACAAGCTGGGCGCGTGTCGCCAAAGTCGCGGTCGCGTCCGACGCACGCGTTCGGGACGCCGGCATCGCCACGTGCGCGTCCGATCCGGCCCTGGACCCCGCGGTGCTAGACCTTCAGATGGATGCCGCGCCGGTCCAGCACCCAGGCGACGCCCCACCACGCGCCGACGAAGACCAGTGCGAACGCCAGCGACGCGCCCTGCGGTCCGAGCCACGGCGCCAGCGGCGTGTCGAACAGCTGCCGGTACAGCGGCGTCCACAGGTCCAGCGCGATCGCCAGCAGCACCACGGCGATCGAGCCGGCGTAGACCGCGATCGCGTTGACACCGAAGCGGCGCCCGAGCGGCCGCCAGCCGCGCCGGTCGACCAGCACGTGCACGACCGCCAGCGCCAGCATCGCGAGACCGCCGGTCCACAGCACGTAGGACGGCGACCACAGCGGCTTGTTGAGCGGCAGCCACCACGACCACGCACCGCCGATGCCCAGCGCCACCAGGCCGGCGATGCCCAGCGCGCGCACGCGGCCGGCGCGCAGCCACGACCCGGCGCGCAGGCCGAGTAGCGTCGTCGCCAGCGCGCCAGCCGTGCTCGCCAGCCCTTCGGGATCGTGGCCCAGGCCCGTCGCCGGGTCGTAGCGATACAGCCACGGCGCGAACAGCGCCGTGTCGAGCCGGTCGAAGGGATTGGTGCCCGGCGCCATGCCGCCCCAGACGAGCGCGACCGTGCTGCCGAGCAGCAGGCCGGCGAGCAACAGCCACTGTGCGCGCCGGGGCAGGGTCAGCGCGGCGAGCCCGGCCAGCGCGAAGCACAGCCCGATCCGCTGCAGCACGCCCCAGGGACGCACGTACGCCTGGTCGAGCGCCCACCACGCGAGCAGGTGCAGCAGCAGGCCGATGCCGACGATCCGCAGCGCGCGCCACAGCACGCCGCGCGCCAGTGCGGCGGTCGCGACACCGGCCTCGCGGCGCGGCACCAGCGACAGCGCCAGCGACACGCCGACGACGAACAGGAACGTCGGGAACACCAGATCCGCCAGCGTGCAGCCGTGCCACGGCGCGTGACGCAGCGGCGCGACGACGTGCGCCCAGTCGCCCGGTGTGTTGACCAGCAGCATCGCCGCGACGGTGAGGCCGCGCAGCGCATCGACCGACGCCAGGCGTGGCGTCGTCGCGGGCACCTCAGGCGGTCGCACCGCCGATCCATGTCGCCTGCAGCGCGAGGGCTTCGTCGACGACGACGAAATCCGCGCGCAGGCCCGGGGCGATGCGTCCGCGTTCGCCGTCGAGTCCGAGGAACTGCGCCGGGTAGGTCGCCGCCATGCGCGCCGCTTCGTCCAGCGGCACGCCGAGGGTCTGCACGGTATTGCGCACCGCGGTCATCATGTCGAGCGCGGAGCCCGCGAGCGCACCGGCCGCGTTGCGCACGACGCCGTCGATCGCGGTGATCGTTTCGCCGTAGAGCACGTAGTCCGGACGGTCGCTGCCGACCGGCGGCATCGCATCGGTGACCAGGAACACCTTGCCGCGCGGCTTGGCCGCCAGCGCGACGCGCAGGCTGGCCGCGTGCACGTGCGCGCCGTCGACGATGATCCCGCACCAGCTGTCGCGGTCCTCGAGCGCGGCGCCGACCGCGCCGGGCGCGCGCCCCTGCAGCGGTGACATCGCATTGAAGAGATGGGTGAAGCCGCGGATGCCGGCATCGAGGCCGGCGCGCACCGCTTCGTAGTGCGCCTCGGTGTGGCCGGCGGCGACGATGGCGCCACCCGCGACCAGTGCGCGGATGCGCGCGAGCGGCACCTGCTCCGGCGCGAGCGTGACCAGGGTGACACCGTTGCCCAGCGACGTCGCGAGCGCGACCTCGTCGGCGTCCGGCACGCGGAACTTGCCGGCGTCGTGCGTGCCCTTGCGCGCGGGCGCGAGATACGGACCTTCGAGATGGAGGCCGACGACGCCGGGCACGCCGGCGTCGATCGCCTCGCGCACGGCGGCGATGGCCGCGCGCATCACGTCGAGATCGTCGCTGATCAGCGTCGGCAGCAACGCGGTCGTGCCGAAACGGCGGTGCGCGGCCGCGATCGTGCGGATCGCCTCGACCGTCGGCGCGTTGTTGAACAGCACGCCGCCGCCGCCGTTGACCTGCGCGTCGACGAAGCCCGGCAAGAGCCAATCACCGCCGAGATCATGATGTTGCGCCCCCCGCACACGCGGATCATCGGGCGCGGTGAGCGCGACGATGCGCCCGCTGTCGACGAGCACAGCGACATCGTCGCGGAAGCCGTCGTCCGTCAGCACGCGGCCGTTGACCAGAGCGGTCGCCATCAGACGGTCTCCGTGACCTTGTTGAGATGCGGTGGGCGGTCAGGATCGAAGCCGCGCCGCAGCGACAGCGCATTGACTGCGCGGTAGAAGGACTGCGCCGCGAGCAGCGGTGCGAACGCGGGATCCGGCGCAGCGGCGACCGGCAGCTCGCCGCCCGGCGCGGCCAGCCACACCGCTGCGCCGCGCGCGCGGAATTCGTCGACGACGGCGCGCGTGCCGGCATCGGTCGCGTCCGGCTGGCCGAACGCCAGCACCGGGAAGCCCGGACCGACCAGGGCCATCGGACCGTGCTTGACCTCGGCCGCGCTGTAGGCCTCGGCGTGCAGGCCGCTGGTTTCCTTGCACTTCAGCGCCGCTTCCTGCGCGATGCCCAGGCCGATGCCGCGACCGAGCACGAACAGGTTGCGCACGTCGGCGAGCCCGTCGACCAGCGGTGACCAGTCGCAGGCCCAGGCCGCGCGCATCGCGTCCGGCAGGGCGGGCAAGGCATCGGCCAGCGCACCATCGCCGCTGTCCGCGCGGCGCCACACGGCAGTCAGCTGCAGCAGAGCTGACAGCGACGCGAGATAGCTCTTGGTCGCCGCGACGCTGCGCTCCGGGCCGGCGCCGAGCGGCAGCACGACATCGGCCAGCTGCGCGAGCGGGGACGCTTCGACATTGACCAGGGCGACGATGCGCGCCCCGGCCTCACGCGCGGCCTCGGTGTTGCGCAGCAGGTCGGGACTCTTGCCCGACTGCGAGATCGCGACGAACAGCGCGCCGCGCATGCGCTGCCGCACCGCGTAGACGGACCCGACCGACGGCGAGGCCGACGTCGTCACCACGCCGAGGCGGGTCTCGAACAAGTACTTGGCGCAGGTCGCGGCGTGGTCGGAGCTGCCGCGCGCGCAGGTGACGACGAACGGCGGCGGTCGCGCGACCAGGTCGTCGACCAGCGCGTCGACCGCGGCGGCGTTGCGCGCCAGTTGCGCGGCGACCACGTCGGGCGCCTCGGCCGCTTCGCGGAACATCCACGTGGCGGCCGCGCGGGCGGCATCATCCGGTGGCTGCATCGTCGCTCCTCGGGGCGGACGGGCGCGGGCGCACGGGCGCGGTGGAGCCGCGCACCACCAGCTGCGGCACGAAGCCCTGGTTGTGGGTGGCCTGCGCGGCGACCGGATCGGTCTCCTCGCGCAGGCTGGCGATCAGCATCCGCGCCGCATGCCGCGCGATGTCCTCGGTCGCCTGCTTGGCGGTGGTCAGCGCCGGCCACGACTGGCGCGAGAATGGGCTGTCCTCGAAGCCGGCGATCGACAGGTCGTAGGGCACGTTCATGCCCGCCGATTTCGCCGCGGCGAGCACGCCGGCCGCGATCTCGTCGTTGGAGCCGAAGATCGCCGTCGGCGGATCGCGCAGCGCCAGCAGCCGGCGCGCGCCGCGGAAGCCGTCGTCGAAGGTGTAGTCGCCGGGAATCACCAGGTGCTTGTCGTGCGGAATGCCATAGTCCTTCAGCGCGGCCTCGTAGCCGGCATGCCGCTCGCCGCTGGAATGGTGCTGCGCCCCGCCCCACAGGAACCCGATGCGCTGGTGGCCGAGCTGGACCAGGTGCTCGGTGATCTCGTAGGCCGCGTCGCGATCGTCGACGAACACGCAGGGATGCCCGTCGCCGGGATCCTCGGTCGCCGCGATGATCCGCACCAGGCGGATGTCGCGCGCGGCCAGCGCATCGATGAGTTCGCGACGCTCGGACATCGGCGCGGTCAGCACCAGGCCGGCCAGGCGCGAGCGGCGCACGAAGTCGACCAGTTCCTCGACCAGCAGCGGCGAGCTCGCATCGCAGGGATGGATCTGCAGGCCGAAGCCGGTCTCGCGGCAGGCCGCCAGCACGCCGTTCTGCACGCCGATGATGTGGTACGGATTCGGGTTGTCGTAGATCAGGCCGATGACGAACGAGGTCGCGCTGCGCAGGTTGCGCGCGGACGGATCGGGCTCGTAGTCGAGCTCGTCGATCGCATGCAGCACGCGTGCGCGCGTCGCCTGCAGCACCGACGGTTCGTTGTTGATCACGCGCGAGACGGTCTTCAGCGAGACCTTCGCGCGCTCGGCGACATCCTTGATGGTGGGTTTGCGCACGGGGCGGGTTCCGGAGGCTCAGGCGGTCATGATCGCCCGGTTCGCGCCGGCGCGCGCCCGGCGCGATGCCCGCGCAGGCCGAAGTACAGGATGTAGAGATAGCAGGGCAAGGTCAGCGCCAGGAACACCAGCTGGAAGTCGTAATGCTGCTTCAGCACCGCGAACGCCTGCGGGATGATCGCGCCGCCGGCGATGCCCATGATCAGCAGCGCCGAGCCGGTTTCGGTCAGCCGCCCCAGGCCCTTGATCGCCAGCGGGAAGATCGCCGGCCACATCATCGCGTTGGCGAAGCCGAGCGCGGCGACGAAGCCGACCGACACGTAGCCGTGGGTGAGGAAGGCGCCGATGGTGAACACGATGCCGAGCACCGCCGACACGCCGAGGTAGTGTTCCTGGCTGATGAAGCGCGGGATCGCCACGAGGCCGACGACGTAGCCGAGCAGCATCGCGCCCAGGGTGAACGAGGTGAAGAACTTGGTGCGGTCCAGCGGCAGGCCGAAGCCGTTGCCGTAGGTGCCGATCGCATCGCCGGCCATCACCTCGACGCCGACGTAGACGAACAGGCACAGCACGCCCAGCCACAGGTGCGGCACCTGGAAGATGCCGCGCGACGGCGTGCCGGCGGCGTCACCCGACGCGTTGGCGTCGGCGGGTTTGAGCTCGGGCAGCGGCGACAGCAGCACGCCGACCGCGACCAGCATCAGCACGCCCGCCATCACCAGATACGGCGTGTGGATCTTCGCCGCGAACGTATCCAGCAGTTGCGCGCGCTGCACCGCGTCGGCCGCCGCGACCTGCGCACTGAGATCACCGATGCCGTGCAGCACCACGGTGCCGAGCACGATCGGCGCGAGGATGCCGGCGCACTTGTTGCAGATGCCCATCAGCGCGATGCGCTGCGCGGCGCTGTCGATCGAGCCGAGGATGCTGATGTAGGGATTGACCGCGGTCTGCAGCAGCGCGAGGCCGCCGCCGATGACGAACAGCCCCGACAGCGCGCCCGGATACCAGCGCTGGGTGGAGAACTCGCCGAACAGCATCGCGCCGCAGGCCATCACGAACAGGCTCAGCGCGAGCCCCTTCTTCATGCCGGTGCGGCGCAGTACCCATGCCGACGGCAGCGCAAGGAAGAAGTACGAGAGGTAGAACACCATCAGCACCAGGAAGGCGTTGACCTCGTCGAGCTCGAAAGCGAGCTGCACGAAGGTGATCAGGGGGCCGTTGATCCAGGTGAAGAACCCGATGATGAAGAACAGCAGGCCCATGATCGCGATCGAACTCGCGTGGCTCGGGCGGACGTGCGGTGTGGCGATCGCGGACATCTGGTGCGCTCCCGTGGTGCGGACAGAGACGGAACCTGCAGCGGATGTCGTCGTCGGACATCCGGTACCAACGTTGTCATAGAACATCACCGGACACCATCCGGCGTGTCGATCATGCCGCAGAGACCCGGCAGAAATCCTGCTGCAGCGCGTCACAAAGTCCTGCGCGCCATGACGATGACCGGCCCGGACACTGGTTATTAACCGCGTCGGATGGCTAATTTCCGCCTTCTCTTCGAGATTGTTGCATTCGTGTGACGAATGCAGCAGGTCAGAACAACATTTTCGGTTTGCCCGTTGACATCGTTGTCATTAAACGTCGAGAGTCGAGCCGTCTGGTGGTGGCTGTCATCGTATGGCGCCCTTCCCTCCCGGAGCTTCCGTGGTCGCATCCTCTCTTCCGCAGTCCCGCACGCCGACGCCGCACGCGCCGTTCATCGCCGCCGACGTCGGTGGCACCCACGTGCGCATCGGCCTGGTCGAGGCCACGGGCGATGCCGCGCATCCGGTGCGCGTGCTCGAGTACCGCAAGTACGTCTGCGCCGAGCACGCGGGCCTGGCCGACATCATCGAGGACTTCCTCGCCGCCCTGCCGGGCCCGCGCGTCGATGCCGGTGCGATCGCCAGCGCCGGCTACGCGCTCGAGGACGGCACCGTCATCACCGCGAACCTGCCGTGGCCGCTCTCGCTGGAAGAGACCCGCGTGCGGCTCGGGTTCCGTCGCTTCCGCCTGGTCAACGATTTCGAGGCCGTCGCCCACGCCGCGGCGCAGGTCGACGGCAGCGAGGTGCTGCGCCTGACCGGGCCCGACATCGCACAGCCCGGGCCGATGCTGATCGTCGGGCCGGGCACCGGTCTCGGCGCGGCGGTGCGCATCCCCACCGCGCACGGGCCGGTGGTGCTGGCGACGGAAGCCGGCCAGGCCGCGCTGACGACCGGCACCGATCACGAGATGGCGCTGCTGCGCGAACTGCAGCGTGGCCGCAACCACGTGCCGATCGAACACGCGCTGTCGGGTCCGGGCCTGATGAACCTCTACCGCGCGGTGTGCGCACTGCACGGCCGGACGCCGGTGCACGCGGCGCCCGACGAGGTCACGGCCGCGGCGATGCAGGGCGGGGATGCACTGGCGCGCGAGAGCCTGGACGCGTTCTGCGGCCTGCTCGGCAGCACCGTCGGCGACATGGCGCTGCTCTACGGCGTGCACGGCGGCATCTATCTGGCGGGGGGCATCCTGCCGCAGATCCGCGATTACCTGATGCAGAGCGCGTTCGTCGCGCGGTTCCTCAACAAGGGACCGATGCGCGAGGCGCTCGAACGTATTCCCGTGCGGCTGGTCGAGCACGGGCAGCTGGGCGTCATAGGCGCGGCCAGCTGGTATCTCGGGCAGCACGACTGACGCGCCGCCGGCGCGCGGAAGGTCGGGGAAGGACCTGCGTGCGGGTGGCGCGACAGCGCTGGCCAACGCGACACGCGACACCGCGGTTCGGGTGACGCCGGTACAGGCACGCCGCGGCGGCACGGGTCCGCCACGGCGCCACTTACATCAGCGATGGGGACCACCATGAACTACCGCAAATCAGTGCTTTCGGCCGCAATCACCCTGGGCCTGTGCGTCTCCCTCCAGGCCCAGGCGCAGCAGGCCGCGCCCCAGGGCGAGGCGGCCACGGAACTCGACCGCGTCATCGTGACCGGCATCCGCGGCAGCCTGCAGAAGTCGCTCGACACCAAGCGCGAGGCCGAGTCCCACGTCGAGGCGGTCTCCGCCGAAGACATCGGCAAGCTGCCCGCCAAGAACGTCGCCGATGCGCTGCAGCGCCTGCCGGGCGTCAACATCAGTTCGTCGAGCGCCAGCGAAGGCGGCTTCGACGAGGCCGACCGTGTCAGCCTGCGCGGCACCAATCCGAGCCTCACCCAGACCCTCGTCAACGGTCACACCATCGGCACCGGCGACTGGTTCGTGCTCAGCCAGACGGCGAACGTCGGGCGCAGCGTCAGCTACTCGCTGCTGCCGGCCGAGATCGTCGACCAGGTCGTGGTCTACAAGAGCTCCCAGGCCAAGCTGGTCGAAGGCGGCACCGCGGGTTCGGTGAATATCATCACCCGCAGCCCGCTGCAGTTCGCCGAGCCGTTCACCGCCGAGGCCTCGGTCGGCGCGGTGCATTCGGACCTGCCCGGCGAGACCGATCCGCAGGTCAGCGCACTGTTCAACTGGAAGAACGACGCCGGCAACGTCGGAGTCATGGTCCAGGGCTTCTACCAGAAGCGGAACCTGCGCCGCGACGGACAGGAAGTGGTCGGCGGCTACGGCGTCATCGCCGACGATGCGCCGGTCGTGGCCACCAATCCCGACCTCGCCGGCGTGCTCTATCCCAACCTGCTCGGCGCGGTGCTGTTCGAGCAGGAACGCGAGCGCAAGGGCGGCGTCCTCGACATCGAGGTGCGCGCGACCGACAGCCTGACCCTCGGCCTCAACGCGTTCTACTCCAAGCTGGAAGCCGACAACTACAACCGCAACTACATGATGTGGGGCAGCCAGTTCGTCAACACTCGCGCGCCGCAGCCGGGCTACGTGGTCCGCGACGGCGTGCTGACCGAAGCGGTCTACGCGCCGGTGACCGGCGCCGACAGCATCACGCCCTACGGCGTCTACGACATGATCTCGCGCCCGGGCGCGGGCTCGGAATCCCGGTTCGTCACGCTCGATGCCGACTGGCAGGCCAGCGACAGTTTCGGCGTCAAGCTGCAGGCCGGCAGCACCCGTGGCCGCGGCACGAGCCCGACCCAGGACGTGATCGAAACCGGCGTCGCCGGCAATGCGGGCGCCAGCTGGCAGATGGGCGGGCTGGGCACGCCGATCAACTGGTCGCTCGGCGGCGACAACAGCGCCGGCGAACACCTGCCGCAGTTCGGCTGGATCTTCGGCGGGCAGGCGATCGACGTGCGCGACGACGAGGACTGGTTCTCGGCCGACGGCGAGCTGTACTTCGGTGGCGTGCTGTCGACGCTCGATGTCGGCGTGCGTTACGCCGAGCACGAGCGCCGCAACGACCGGCAGATCGGCCAAGGCCCGAACTGGGCCAGCGACTGGCAGAACATCGACGCCTATCCGGCGCCCGGCGGGCAGTTCCCCGGCGACTTCGGCAACGGCGTCGGCGGCAGCGTGCCGGGCGGCATCTGGTATTACACGCCCGAACAGCTGGCCGCTCTCAACGCCCAGTTCGCCAACCGCGATCCGGTCGGACGCTTCGATTTCTCCGGTGTCTACGGGGTCAAGGAAGCGGTCTCGGCCGCGTACGTCCAGGCCAACTTCGCCGGCGACCGCTGGAGCGGCAACCTCGGCCTGCGCTACGTCCAGACCGATACCGATGTCCGCTACAACCAGGCCGTCGCCGCGCCCGACGACGTGCCGGGCGCGATCACCGGCTCGGACTTCGGCGCCTACCTGCCGGTCCAGGACGAGAACAACTACAGCAAGCTGCTGCCCAGCCTGAACCTGAAACTCGACCTCCGCGACGACCTGGTCGCGCGTTTCGGCGCTTCGCAGACGATGACCCGGCCGGACTTCTCGGCGCTGTCGGGCACGCTGGCGCTCGACGATCTCACCCACACCGGCAGCGGCGGAAATCCCTATCTCGACCCGATCGTCTCGACCAACGTCGACGTGTCGCTGGAGTGGTATTTCGCACCGCGCGCGCTGCTGGCGGCGAGCCTGTTCCGGATGGAGCTGGACGACTACATCAACTTCGGCACCGCCATCATCCAGTTCAAGGACCAGGCCGCGAGCATCGAGGCCGGGCAGGACGTCTACGCGGATTACCAGGTCTCCACGCCGGTCAACAGCGACGGCAAGGTGCAGGGCGTGGAGCTGACCTACGAACAGCCGATCGGCGAGAACTTCGGCGTCGCGGCCAACTACACCTACGCCGACGGCAGCGCCGAAGGCGGCCGGCCCTTGAACGGCACGTCCGAGAACACCTACAACCTGTCGGGCTACTTCGAGAACGAGCGGTTCAACGCGCGCCTGAGCTACACCTTCCGCGACGCGTTCTACGCCGGCGTCAGTCGCACCGACGCGTTCTACCAGGACGACTTCGGCACCCTGTCGGCATCCCTCGGGTACAAGGTCAGCGACTGGATGACCGTGACGCTGGAAGGTCTGAACCTCAACAACCCCGACCACAAGTACTACACCGAGACCGACGCGGGCTTCCTGCCGTACGCGTTCTACTCGAACGGCCGGCAGTACTACCTCAACTTCCGCTTCAAGTTCTGAGCACGCCGGCGGCGTGTCCGTGCCCGGTGCGCATGCCGGGCACGGGCCCCGCCTCGCGCGTCCGCGCGGCCCGCGCCACCGTGCGCGGACCGGCGGTCGCGACCCGTCACCGCATCGCAAGGTCGTCCGCATGAGTGCTCGTCCGTTCCGTCGTACCGCTGCCGTCTCGCTGGTCTTCGCCGCCCTCGCGGCACTGGCGGCCTGCACGCCCCGCCCGCAGGCACCGCCACCCGTCGTCCTCGTGCCGGCATTGATTCCGGCGCCGGCGCACCTCGTCGCGGGTGATGGCGGATTCGCGCTGACGTCGGCTACGCCGCTGCGGGCCGAGAGCGACGCCGCCCGCCGTGTCGCGCAGCACTTCGCCGGTGTCGTTGCGACCTCGAACGGGCTGCGCCTGCAGACAGGGACCGCCGGCCACGGCGCGTCCCCCGCGATCACGTTCGCACTCGACGCCGCCGCCTCGCCGCAGCACGCGGAAGGCTACGTCCTCGACATCACCCCGAACGGCGTTTCGGTGCGCGCGTCCGACGAGCGCGGCCTGTTCTACGGCGCGGTCACGCTATGGCAGCTGGTCGCCCAGGTGGATGGCGCCACGCCGACGCTGCCGGCCACGCGCATCGAGGACGCACCGCGGTTCGGCTGGCGCGGTTTCATGCTCGACTCGGCCCGGCATTTCCAGAGCGTCGACGAGATCAAGCAGGTGCTCGATGCGATGGCGTTGCACAAGCTCAACGTCTTCCACTGGCACCTGACCGACGACCAGGGCTGGCGCATCGAGATCAAGCGCTACCCGCGCCTGACCGGCGTCGGCGGCTGCCGCCTGCCGGCGGGCGACGGCGGCATCGATCCGCAGACCGGCGCGCCGGTGCCCTACTGCGGCTTCTACACCCAGGACCAGGTCCGCGACATCGTCGCCTACGCCGCGGCGCGGCACATCACCGTGGTACCGGAAATCAACGGCCCGGGCCACGCGCAGGCCGCGGTCGCCGCGTATCCCGAACTCGGCGTGCTCGACACGCCGGTGCCGGTGCTCAACGAATGGGGCGTCAACCGGACGCTGTTCAACGTCGAGGAATCCACCTTCACGTTCCTGGAGAACGTGCTGGCCGAAGTCGTCGACCTGTTCCCCGGCACCTACGTGCACGTCGGCGGCGACGAGGCGGTCAAGGACCAGTGGGAAGCGTCACCGCGCGTCCAGCAACGCATGCGCGAGCTCGGCGTGCGCAACGAGGCCGAACTGCAGAGCCATTTCATCAAGCGCATGGAGCGATTCCTGGTCGCGCACGACCGGCGCCTGATCGGCTGGGACGAGATCCTCGAAGGCGGCCTGCCGGCCGAGGCCACGGTGATGTCGTGGCGCGGCATCGACGGCGGGCTCGACGCCGCGCGCCAGGGCCACGACGTGGTGATGACGCCGTCTTCGGATCTCTACCTCGACTACCTGCAGACCGACGCGCCGGACGAGCCGCCGGGCCGTCCGGCGATGGTCACGCTGCGGCAGGTCTACGACTTCGAACCGGTGCCGGCGGCCCTGCCCGCCGCTCTGCATCACCACATCCTCGGCGTGCAGGCGAACCTGTGGACCGAGCACACGCGCACGTTCGAACGCCTGCAGCACCACATGTTCCCGCGCCTGGCCGCGCTGGCCGAACGTGCGTGGTCGACGGCGATGGGCACGGGCTATGCGCAGACGCCGTTCCAGGCGCTGGCGGACATCGACGGCGACCGTCGCGCCGGCCCCGCGCAGGTGACGCTGCGCAACCCGCTCGGCTATCCGGTGCACTACACGACCGACGGCAGCGCGCCGCACGCGAGCTCGCCGCGCTACGAGGCGCCGTTCGTAGTGCGCCTGCCGGCCGACATCCGCGCGGCGGCGTTCTCGGATGGCGCGCCGCTCGCGGCGGCGCGCCGCCACGCGTTCGATGCGACGACGCTGCTGACCCGCCGCGACGACGACCTGGCCACCTGCCCGGACACGGGCCGCCTGCTGCTGCGGCTCGAGGACGACGGCCCGCTGCGCGGCGAGCGCGCGATCTTCAACGTCACGATCTTCTACCCCTGCTGGCTGTGGCCGCAGGCGGACCTCGGCGACATCGGCGGGCTGGAGATCCGCGCCGGGCGCATGCCGTACTACTTCCAGCTGGCCCACGACGAACCGCACCGCACGTTCCTGCCGGCCACGACCGCGCATGGCGAACTCGTCGTGCAGGCGGCCGGCTGCACGGGACCGGTGCTGGCGACGCTGCCGCTGCCGGCCGCGCCCGATGCGGACGGCTTCCTGACCCTGCGCACGCCGATCGACACGTCCGCGCTCGCATCCCCCGAGGCGACCGACCTGTGCCTGACTTTCACCGGCGACACGCGACCGACGATGTGGGTCGTCGATACGGTGACCCTGCAGCCCCGCTGATCGCCTGCCGGTGCGCGCGGCGACGATGCGTGTCGGGAGCGCCCGTCGCGCGTCTATCGGCGCGTTGCGTGCCCGCGACCGCCGTCGATGCGCAGCAGCAGATCGCGCAGCGGCGTCAGCCGCGTGGCGAGGCCGGCGAGGACGCCCAGCGTGTTCGCCAGCGCGTCCATCGGGTCCTGCAGGCGGTGCGCGGTCAGGGCGCCCTGCGCGTATTCCAGACCGATGCCGAGCAGCACCAGGCCGATGCCCGCGCCGAGCAGCGACGACCAGCGCGCGTACAGCTGCACCGCCGCGGCCGCGAGCGCAGCGTAGACCAGGAAATGCCCGAGCTTGTCGCCGTCGGGCACATCCGGCATCGGCACGGCCGGCGCCAGCGACAGCACCACGACCAGCGCGATCGCCGTGCACCACAGGCCGGTCCACAACCGCGGACGGCGCAGCGGTTTCAACGCCCGCCCGAGCCGCGGCCGGCGCGGGCTCACAGCCGGTAGCTCAGATCGCCGACCAGGAAGGCGTGGTCGAACTCGACATCGCGTGCGAAGCCGATCGCCTGGAAGGCCTCGCCCATCTGGCCCGGCAGCGTCAGCTTCTTGGCCTGCTGGCGCAGGGCGTAACGCGCGCCTTCATCCGCGGCTTCGGCCTCGTGCGCGGCCAGCCGGTGGTCGAGCCGGTTGCCGAGCAGCAGCGAGGTCTGGTTGCAGTAGCCGGCGAACGCGAAGCCCGCCGTGGTGCCGGCCTCGGCCAGCGCGGTGAAGTCGACCGACGCGGTCAGATCCTGCAGCCCGGGCAGCGCGAACACGTCGTTCGAGACCTGGTGGCGATGGAACGCACGCAGCGTGCCGTCGCGGCGATCGTCGCGGTAGTACTCCGCGCGCGGATAGCCGTAGTCGACGAACAGCAGCGCGCCCTGCTGCAGGCCGCCGGCCACCGCCTGCACCCAGTACGGCAGCTGCGGCAGCAGTTCCGAGCGGTAGCCGTCGGGCAGCGGCGTGCCGCGCGCGCGTTCGACATGGCGCACCGCCGCCGACAGCATCGCGTCGGCCGGATGCAGCGTGCGCGCGAAGCCGCCATCGCTGGCGGCGGTCACGTACTCCTCGAATATCTGGCCTTCACCGATGACGAAACGCGGCGTCGGCAGCGCATCGACGACCTCGTTGGCGAACAGCACGCCGCGCCAGTCGGCCGGCATCGGGCCGTCGAGCCAGTGCACGCGCGCGAACAGATCCGCGGGCAGGCGCTGTTGCAGGTGCGTGCGCTGGCGCTCGCGCAGATCGGCGCTCGGCTCGAGGATCGCGTAGCGCGTCGGCGCGGCGTCGAGCGCGGCCAGATGCGCCAGCGCGTCGCCGGCGAACGCGCCGCTGCCGCCGCCGATCTCGAGGAAATCGGTGTCCTCGCCCAGCTCGCGCAACACCGGCGCGAAGGCCTCGGCGATGCATTCGGCGAACAGCGCGCCGAGCTCGGGCGCGGTGACGAAGTCGCCGGCCGCGCCGAACTTCGCCGCGCCGGCGCTGTAGTAACCGAGGCCGGGCGCGTACAGCGCCAGCTCCATGAAGCGCCAGAACGGCAGCGCGCCGCCGGCCTCGCGGATCTGGGCGTGGATCAGCGCGCGCAGCTGTTCGCTGTGGGCGAGGGCATCGGGGGACGGCGTGGGGGCGTGGGCGTTGGACATCGGCGCGGCATCGGGGAGCGGACGTCAGGATAAGCGAGCGCGCCTGCACGCCAGGTCAGCACGGCTCAGGCGCCGGCCTTGAATTCGATGCCGTTGCCCTCCGGATCGTCGATGTACAGCGACAGGCCGTCGCCCTGCGCGCCGAAGTTGGCGTCCGCCGGTCCGCGCGGCTGGACGCCGTGACGTGCGAGATGCGCCACCAGCGCGGCCTCGTCGAACGGCGCGATCCGCAGGCAGACGTGGTCGACGTTGCGCGCGGCCGGATCCGGCGCGGCGCCGCCGCCGAGCCGGCCGGCGACATCGACGAGATCCAGCATCGATGCGCCGGCGCGCAGATGCACGAGGCCGAGATCGTCGCGCCGACGGGCCAGCGTGCAGCCGACGACCTCGGTGTAGAACGCGACCGCGCGCGGCAGGTCGCGCACCCGCAGCACCACGTGATCGATCGCTTCGATGGCGAAGGGCTGCATCGCGACTCCAGGCGGCGGACGGACGGCCCCAGCTTAGTCCGCCGCTGCGCCCGTGGCGTAAGGTGACGGCCTCCCCGCCCGGTCCGCCCGCATGTCCCCTCCGTCCGCCCCGTCGCCTGTCGTCCTCGTCACCGGCGCGGCGCGCCGCCTGGGCGCGGAGACCGCGCGGCACCTGCACGCGGCCGGTTACGCCATCGCCCTGCACTGCAATACCTCGCGCGACGCCGCCGATGCCCTGGCCGCGACGCTCGATGCCGCGCGGCCGGGCAGCGCGCACGTGCTGCAGGCCGACCTGCGCGACGTCGACCGCCTCGCCGAACTGGTCGCCGGCACCGTCGGCCGCTTCGGCCGGCTCGATGCGCTGGTCAACAACGCGTCCGCGTTCTACGAGACACCGTTCGCGACGACGACGCCCGCGCAATGGGAGGCGCTGCTGGCGACCAACCTGCGCGCGCCGTATTTCCTGGCCCAGGCGGCGGCGCCGCACCTGCGCGCCGCGCGGGGGGCGATCGTCAACCTGTCCGACATCCACGCGCGCCAGCCGCGCGCCGGGCTGGGCGTCTACGCGATCACCAAGGGCGCGCTGGATGCGATGACCCGCGTGCTCGCGGTCGAACTGGCACCGGAGGTGCGCGTGAACGGCGTCGCGCCGGGTGCGATCCTGTGGCCGGAACACGACGCCGATCCCGCGCTGCAGGCCGCGCTGCTGGCACGCACGCCGCTGGGGCGCATCGGCGCGGCGGCCGACATCGCCGCGGCCGTGCACCACCTGATCGCCGGGGCGCGCTACACCACCGGCACCGTGCTGACCGTGGACGGCGGCCGGCTATTGTCCTGAGCGCGTCGCCCCGCGTCAGGATTTCGCGACGAAGGCGTGCGCGAGGTCGCGGCCTTCGAAGCCGGCCGGTGTTTCGTGCGACACAGCGTAGCGGTACAGCGCCGCGGAGTAGATGCCGCTGAGCGCCGCCTGGAACACGCCGAGGAACAGCGTGGCCAGCACGAAGACGGTGCCGACGACGACCGCCAGCGGCAGCGAGGCCTGCGCCGACAGCACGGTCAGCGCGACACCGAGCACCACGACCGCACCGGTCAGCAGGCCGAACGCGGCGCCGATGCCGACATTGCCGATGACGTTCTCGCCCCAGGTGCGGCGCAGCAGGCGCACGCTGTCCTTCATCGCGGCGATCGGGCCGATGTCGCGGCTGACCAGGATCGGCACGACGAGAAAGGTCGCCAGCGTCCACAACGCGCCCAGCCCGCTGCCGAGCAGCCGCACCAGCACGCCGTTGTCGCGGTGCTTGAGCGACTGCATCAGCACGCCGACGGTCGCCGAGATCGCCGCGTAGCCGAGGATCGCCGGCAACCGCGCCCGCGCCGCACGCAGGCCGTCACCGAGGGTCGGATCGCCGCCGTCGAGACGGATCATCGCCGCGCCGACCAGCGCGCAGTTGAAGAACACGATCACCGTGTACTGGCAGAAATAGAACGCGAAACCGACCACCACCGCGGCGACGCCGAAGCCGTCGGAGAACATCCGCAGCGCCGTCACCGGCAGCACGAACGTCGCCAGCACGACCAGCGTCGCCAGCCCGGAAATCACCGGGAACAGCATCAGTTCCTTGTCCGAGCGCAGCACGGCCGCGCTCGCCTTCACCAGCCCCCAACTCCGCGACAGCTTGTCGAACATCATGCGCGCCTCCTCCCTGGATGCGGCCATCGTGCGGCCGCGGCGCGGGCCCGGCAAGTGACGGTCGTCATGCCGCCGGCGCGCGGCTACCCGTCGAGCGTGACCGCCTCGAACACGGTGTCGCGGTCGGCGTGCGCCGCCCACAGCGCGTCCAGTGCGCGACCGTCGACGGGATGCCGCCACCCGGGCGCGATCTCCGCGAGCGGCTTGAGCACGAAGGCATGCCGCAGTTCGTCGCGCGGAATCCGCAGGTTGTCCGCGCCGTCGCAGACCAGCGCGTCGTACAGCACGATGTCGATGTCCAGCGTGCGGTCGCTGTAACGCGGCCCGCTGCGGTCGCGGCCCTGCGCGTCTTCCAGCGCGTGCAGCCAGGCGTTGAGCGCGGCCGGCGACAGCGCGGTCGTGACCAGCGCGGCGGCGTTGAGGAAATCCGGGCCGTCGTAGCCGACCGCGGGGAAGCGGTAGGTCGCCGACACGACGACATCGTCGAACGCGTCGCGCAGCGCCGCGACCGCCGCGCGCAGGTGCAGGCGCGGGGCGACGTTGCTGCCCAGGCTCAGGGCGACGCGGGCCATCGCCGGCTCAGCCTGCCGGCACCGGCGACGGCAGCGACGGCGACGCATCGGCCGCGCGCGGACCGGCCTCGACGCGGCGCAGGTTCACGTCGACCGGCGCGTCGCTGGTGCGCTGGAACACCCGAAGGTCGAACTCGCCGAGGATCGCCAGCAGATGGTCGAAGATGTCCGACTGGATGCCCTCGTAGGCGACCCACGCGGTGTCGTTGGTGAAGCAGTAGATCTCCAGCGGCAGGCCGGTCTCGGTGGGCTGCAGCTGGCGCACCAGCAACGTCAGCTCCTGGTGGATGCCGGGGTGGTGACGCAGGTAGTGCTCGACGTAGGCGCGGAACGTGCCGAGGTTGGTGACGCGGCGCGTATTGACCGTATCGGCGCCGTCGAGGCGCGCGTTCCAGTCGTCGAGCTCGCGGTGCTTGCGGTCGAGATAGCCGTCGATGACCCGGAACCGGTGCAGGCGCTGCACGTGCTCGGGATCGAGGAAGCGCACGCTGCGCTGGTCGATGTACAGCGCGCGCTTGATCCGGCGGCCGCCGCCTTCGCTCATCGGCCGCCAGTTCTTGAACGAATCGCTGACCAGCTTCTTGGTCGGCACGGTGGTCACGGTGCGGTCGAAGTTCTGCACGGTGATCGTGTGCAGGGCGATGTCGATGACGTCGCCGTCGGCGTTCTGCGCCGGCATCTCGATCCAGTCGCCGACGCGCACGCGGCCGTCGTTGCTGATCTGCACGCTGGCGACCAGCGAGAGGATGGTGTCCTGGAAAATCAGCATCAGCACCGCGGTCATCGCGCCGAGGCCGCGAGATCCCGACCAGCACGAACATGATGATCTTGACGACCTGGAAGTAGCCCTTGATCGGCTTGTCGCGCGCTTCGGGCCGGCGCTCGTAGGCGCCGTTGATCAGGTCCAGCAGGCGCGAGAGCGACAGCGCGACCGTCACCACGATGAAGGCCTGGCACAGCGCCCGCACGATGGTGACCAGCTGTGGCGGCATGTCCGGGACGATGCTCACGCCGGCCGCGAGCACCAGCGCCGGCACCACGTTCGCCAGCCGCGGGATCACCTTCAGCTGCACGTCGTGATCGTGGTCGCGGCCGCCGAGCGGGGTCGCGCGCAGCGCCCGCATCAGGCCGCGCAGCAGCACGCGCTTGGTCAGCCAGTTGGCCAGCCAGGCGATGGCGAGAATGCCGCTGAGTACGATCAGGGTGTAGGCCCAGGGATAGGGCGCGAGCGTGGTCTGCAGTTGGTCCAGCTGGTCTTGCATCCGTCCTCCTCGAAGAAACCTCAGGGCGCGCCGCGCTCGATGATCACGCCGACCGCGCGCGCACCGCGCACCGCGCCGGGCTTGCTCAGCTTCAGCCGCAGCCAGCCGACGCCGAACTCCTCGATCACGAGGGCGGCGCAGCGTTCGGCCAGCGTTTCCACCAGGCCGAAGTCCGACGCGGTGACGTAGTCGATCAGCCGCTTGCTGACCGCCTTGTAGTCGAGCGTGCGGGCGATGTCGTCGGTCGCGGCCGGCACGCGGTTGTCGAACGCCATCTCGAGATCGAACAGCAGCGGCTGGCGGATGCGCCGCTCCCAGTCGTAGATGCCGATCAGGGCCTCGATCTCGAGCCCTTCGATGAAGACCTTGTCCATGGACACTGCCGGAATGTCGCGCCTGCGCGGGCCGCAGAGCTTAACGCGGCGACGATTTCCGCCGCGTCGCGACTCAGGCCCGCAGCGGCGCGCCGACCACCGGCAATGTCGCCATGTCCCAGCGCGGGGTCACGTGCACCGCGGCATCGGCATGTTGGCCCGCCTGCAGGCGCAGCGCGCCGGCGAAGGCGATCATCGCGCCGTTGTCGGTGCACAGCGCCGGACGCGGGAAGCACACGCGGCCACCGCGACGCGCGGCATCGGCCTGCAGTTTCTCGCGCAGCCGCAGGTTGGCGCCGACGCCGCCGGCGACGACCAGGGTGTCGCAGCCCGCGGCATCGAGCGCGCGCGCGCACTTGATCGCCAGCGTGTCGACGACGGCGTCCTCGAAGCCGCGCGCGATGTCGCGGCGGGTCGCGTCGCTCCGGTCGCTGCCCTGCCAGGCGAGCAGCACCTGGGTCTTGAGGCCGCTGAAACTGAAATCGACGCCGGGACGATCGGTCATCGGTCGCGAGAACCGGTAGGCGCCCGGCGTGCCGTCCTGGGCCAGCGCCGCCAGCTGGGGCCCGCCGGGATACGGCAGGCCCATCATCTTCGCGGTCTTGTCGAAGGCCTCGCCGGCGGCGTCGTCGAGGGTTTCGCCGAGCAGACGGTAGCTGCCGATCGCATCGACCGCGACCAGCTGGGTGTGCCCGCCCGACACCAGCAACGCGACGAACGGCGGCGCGGGCGGATCGTCTTCCATCAGCGGCGCCAGCAGATGGCCCTCCATGTGGTGCACGCCGATCGCCGGCACCTCGAGCGCCCAGGCCAGCGAACGCGCGACGCCGGCGCCGACCAGCAGCGCGCCGACCAGGCCGGGGCCTGCGGTGTAGGCGACGCCGTCGATGTCGGCGGTGCCCATGCCGGCCTCGGCCAGAGTCTGCCGGATCAGCGGCAGCAGCTTGCGCACGTGGTCGCGGCTGGCCAGTTCCGGCACCACGCCGCCGTATTCGGCATGCAGGGCGATCTGGCTGTAGACCGCATGCGCCCGCAGGCCGTCGCCACCGCCGATCGCCGTGTCGTAGACGGCCACGCCGGTTTCGTCGCAGGAGGTTTCGATGCCGAGGACTTTCATAGCGGAGCAGGACCCGTGGGAAGCGGGCGGCGGCAGCGGTCCGGGAGCGGGCCCGGCGGGTCGAGACAGGCCGATCCCGGTCGCTTGCACGCGCCGTGGACGTGCGGCTATCATACGCGGCTCGCCGGGCCGGAGCCCGGTGTCATGCGAGTCCACTCGCAGTCGATCCGGTCAACGATGGCCGGGCAGTCAAATCCCCGGAGATTCCATGCCAAGCGTCAAAGTCCGCGAAAACGAGCCCTTCGAGTTTGCGCTGCGTCGTTTCAAGCGCACCTGTGAGAAGGCAGGCGTGCTCGCCGAAACCCGCAAGCGCGAGTTCTACGAGAAGCCGACCCAGGAGCGCAAGCGCAAGGCCGCTGCCGCCGTGAAGCGCCAGTCCCGCCGCGTTTCGCGCGACGTCACCAAGCGCCAGCGCCTGTACTGATCGGCGCGCGCCGGACGGCTGTGCCGTCCGGTTCGATCGTTTGTTGACGCATCAAGCCGGCAGCGCCCACGCGCCGCCGGCTTTTTGTCGTTTCCGTTACCCACCTGCCGGTCCGGCCCTGCCCGACCGCATTCCGCCCCATCCAAGGACCGCCGCCATGCCCCTGAAGCAGCAGCTCACCGATGACATGAAGGCCGCGATGAAGGCCGGCGACAAGCATTCGCTCGGCGTGATCCGGCTGATCAACGCCGCGATCAAGCAGCGCGAGGTCGACGAGCGCATCGAGCTCGACGACACCGCGGTGATCGCGATCCTCGACAAGATGATCAAGCAGCGCCGCGACTCGGTCAGCCAGTACGAGGCTGCCGCGCGCGAGGATCTGGCCGCGATCGAGCGCGAGGAGATCGTGGTCATCGAGCGCTACGTGCCGGCCAAGATGGACGAGGCCGAGATCCTCGCCGCGATCGAAGCCGCCAAGGCCGAGACCGGCGCCAGCGGCCCGGCCGACATCGGCAAGCTGATGGGCGCGCTCAAGCCGCGTCTCGCCGGCAAGGCCGACATGGGCCTGGTGTCGCGCCTGGTGAAGCAGGCGCTGGGCTGAGCATGGCCACGCGCGTCGACCCCACGCTCGTACTGCGGCCGGCGCGTCCCGGCGATGCGCCCCTGGTGCTCGCCTTCATCCGCGAGCTGGCCGAGTACGAAAAGCTGGCCGATGCCGTGGTCACCGATGCGGCGATGCTCGACGACGCGCTGTTCGGCGCGGCGCCCGGCGCGGAAGTGGTCATCGCCGAAGTCGACGGCGCGCCTGCGGGCTTCGCGCTGTTCTTCCACAACTTCTCGACCTTCCTCGGGCGACGCGGCCTGTACCTCGAGGATCTGTACGTGCGCCCCGCGTTCCGCGGCCACGGCCTGGGGCGCCGGCTGATGGCGCATCTCGCCGCACTCGCGGTCGCGCGCGGCTGCGGGCGTTTCGAATGGTCGGTGCTCGACTGGAACGCGCCGGCGATCGGCTTCTACCGCACGCTCGGCGCCGTGGGACAGGACGAGTGGACGGTGCAGCGTCTTGACGGTGAGGCCCTGCACCGGTTGGCAGCCGACGCGAACGACGCGCCTTAACACTGCGCCAACGTCGCCCCGCCGACGATGCAGGCCTTCGCCGCACGCACGCGCTCTCATCTCCCGCATGACGACTTCCCAGCCCCCCGCCCCACAGGCGCCTGCCGACGCATCCGACGCCGTCGTGCCACGCACCCGCTGGAGCCGCGCACGCAATCGCATCGACCACGGCGTGGTCCGGGTGCAGGACAGCGTGCCGGCGGCGCTGGTCAAGCGGTTCGTCGAAATCGACCTGCTGACGCATGCGGCCTCGTTGTCGTTCTACATGCTGATCTCGCTGGCGCCTCTGCTGGTGCTGGTGCTTTGGGTGACGGCGTCGCTGTATCCGGCGGCGCAGGAAGCGCTGCTCACGCAGATCGGCGCGCTGGCCGGCGAAGGCGCGCAATCGGTCGCGGGCACCGTGATCCAGAATGCGACCGAGCAACCCGACATCGGCTCGCTGGCCGGGCTGTGGAGCACGGGCCTGCTGTTCTTCGGCGCGACGGTCGTGTTCGCGCGCCTGCAGGCCACGCTGAACCTGATCTTCCACACCGATGGCGACGCGCTGCCGGGCGGCATCGTGGAGTTCCTGCGCAAGCGCGTGTTCTCGTTCGGCGTGGTGTTCGCGCTCGGCTTCCTGCTGCTGGTCTCGACGCTGGCGACGACGGCGCTGGAAGTGGTGTTCGCCAACGTGCCGTCGCTGCTGCCGCTGCTGGGGAATGCGACCGGGCTGGTGCTCTACGCCTTCGCGTTCGCGCTGCTGTACCACTACCTGCCGGACCGGCGCGTGCGCTGGCGCCAGGCGCTGTTCGGCGGCGCCATCACCGCGGGCCTGTTCGTGCTCGGCCGCTGGGCGATCGGCGTCTACATCGCCACCGCCGCGCCGGGCAGCGCCTACGGGTCGTTCGGCACGCTGGTGATCCTGCTGGTCTGGATGTACTACGCGGCGACGATCTTCTTCGTCGGCGCGCTGATCACCGCGGTGATCGACGACCACCTGCGTCGCGCCTCTGTCGCACGTGCGCTGGAGAAGCGCGCCGCGCGCCAGGCGGCGGGCTTGAAGCCCGCGGCCGCGACGCCGCCGACGCCGGCGCCGCCCACGTCCTGAGCCGAGACGCCCCGATGCGCGCGGGCAAGTGGCGTCGCGCGTGGCATCCTATCGGCCGCATGAGCCACCCCGCCGCCGCCCGCTCCGACGATCGCGCCGCCTCCGACGTCGGGTGCGGAACGCCAGCGCGCGTCCGCGGCGCGCGCTGGCGGGCCGTCCGGCCCGCTCCCCTGTGGTCGGCGCGCTGACATGGGCCGGATCCCCGACGCGTTCATCGACGACCTGCTCGCGCGCACCGACATCGTCGAGATCATCAACGCACGCGTGCCGCTGAAGCGGCAGGGCAAGGAGTATTCGGCGCGCTGCCCCTTCCACGACGAGCGCTCGGCCAGCTTCACCGTCTCGCCGACCAAGCAGTTCTATCACTGCTTCGGCTGCGGCGCGCACGGCACCGCGATCTCGTTCCTGATCAATTACGACCGGCTCGAATTCCTCGATGCCATCGACGAGCTGGCCAAGCGCGCCGGCATGGAAATCCCGCGCGACGACGGCCCGCAGCGCGCGCCGCAGTCCGACAGCGCTCCGATGTTCGAGGCGCTCGACGCCGCCGCGCGCTTCTTCCGCAAGCAGCTGGCGGCGCACGCGCCGGCGCGCGCGTATCTCGACGGCCGCCAGGTCGACGACGCCACCCGCGAGCAGTTCGCGATCGGCTATGCGCCCGACGGCTTCTCCGCGCTGAAGGACACGCTGGGCACGGATCCGCGCCGGGTCGCGCTGCTGGAAAAAGTCGGCCTGCTGTCGAAGAACGACCGCGGCCACAGCTACGACAAGTTCCGCGACCGGGTGATCTTCCCGATCCACGACCGCCGCGGCCGCGTGATCGCGTTCGGCGGCCGCGTGCTCAAGCCCGAGGATTCGCCCAAGTACCTCAACTCGCCCGAAACGCCGCTGTTCCACAAGGGCCGCGAACTCTACGGCCTGTGGCAGGTGCGCCAGGCGAACCAGAAGATCGAGCGGCTGATCGTCGTCGAGGGCTACATGGACGTCGTCGCGCTGTTCCAGCACGGTGTGCCGCAGGCGGTCGCGACACTGGGCACCGCGACCACGCCCGACCACGCCGAGCTGCTGTTCCGCAATGCGCCCGACGTGTACTTCTGCTTCGACGGCGACGCCGCCGGCCGTCGCGCGGGCGAGAAGGCGATGGCTTCGGTGCTGCCGCGCATGCGCGACGGCCGCCAGGCGTTCTTCCTGTTCCTGCCCGACGGCGAGGATCCCGACACCATCGTCCGCAACGAGGGCGCGGCCGGCTTCGAGGCGCGGCTGCAGGATGCGACGCCACTGTCGACGTTCTTCTTCGATACCACCGGCGACGGCATCAACCTGGCGACGCTCGACGGCAAGGCGCGGTTGGCCGAACGCGCCAAGCCGCTGCTGGCGCAGATTCCCGATGGCGCGTTCGGCGACCTGATGCGGCAGCGGCTCGCCGAGCTCACCGGCATCGGCGGCACGACAGCGGCGAATGCGCCGCCGCCGGCGCGTCCGATGCGCGGCGGACGCGGCGCGCCGGCGCCGAAGCGCAGCCTGGTGCGCCACGCGATCGCGCTGCTGCTGCAGAAGCCGGCACTGGCGCTGGAACTGGCGTCGCCGTTCCCGTTCGTCGTGCTGCGCCAGCCCGGCATCGACCTGCTGACCGAACTGATCGCGGTGGTCAGCATGCGGCCCGACATCAACAGCGGCATGCTGCTGGCGCACTTCGATGGCCGCGAGGAAGCCGCGGCGCTGCAGAAACTCGCGGGCCAGAGCCTGCCCGGCGACGAGGCGATCTGGCAGGAGGAACTGCTCGACAACATCGCCCAGCTCAACCGGCAGGCCGAACACCAGCGCATCGACGAGCTGCTCGGCGAACAGCGCGAAGGCACGCTCGACGCGCTCGGCAAGCAGGAACTGCGCGACCTGCTGGCGCGCCGCGCGCGATGACGCCGCGAGGCGCGCGATGTCGACATGCTGTTAACTACGACCTTGGTCTGATTCCGCCCGGGGGATCGACCGTTGCACCACGTTCGCCGTGTCACGCGCCTGCCTTGCAGGTCCGGCAGGCTGTCGCCACGACTTACGAGCCGGCGACGCGCGTCATCATTCTCGACTTCCGCAGGTTCCACGTCATGTCCGGCTTCCCCCGCCCTTCCGGTTCCCCCCGCCTGTCGCGCGTCGCTGCACGGTCCGCCGCGCTCGCCCTGATGCTGACTGCGCTGCTGCTGGGCGCCTGCGCCCGGGAAGCCGCGACGCCGGAACTGGTCAAGCCGTTGCACGTGGACCTGGCGACGCCGGTCGGCGAGCAGCTGGATCTGGCGTGGCCCCGCTCGGGCGAGGCGCTGGCGGCCGAGCACACGATCGCGCAGCCGCGCCAGGTCACGCTGCGACTGCCGAACGGCAAGCTGCTGTCGACGCCGTCGACGCGCACCACGTTCCGCCAGGAAGAGGGCCTGCTGGTCAGCGTCAACGTGACGCCGGACGCCGGCGCCGAGGCGCAGGACGCCGCGCTGCGCGACATCCGCGCGCTGCTCGACGACAACCAGCTGCTCGATCCGACGCTGGCGCGCACGCTCGACGGCTGGGCGCTGGATGGCCGCGGCACGCAGTCGACGAAACTCGTCGTCAACGACGTCGACGTCATGGTCGCGCTGCGCCAGGACCCGAAGACCGGCTGGCAGACGACGCTGGATTTCGAACCGCGCGGTTGCGGCGTGCCGGCGACGCTCGACGGCGAGACCGAACTCTGCCTGCCGACGTCGCCGACCGAGACCGCGGTCGCGGCGGGCAGCCAGGGCTGAACCCGGCCACGCGACGCGGCATCGCGTTGATCCCCGTGCATGCCTCGACGCCGTGCCGTCGGCGGCCCGCTCCGTCCCGGGCACTGTCCACCCGCCTGCAGCGCGCACGCGTTCGACCGGTGACCGGTCCGATGTTCCCGTCGCCCTGGCGCACGGCCGCGGACCTGCGGCACGTCGCCGCATGATCGACCGGCTGCGCCGACTCGCGCCCGACCCGTTCACGCTGGCGCTGCTGGCGACCGTGGTCCTGGCATCGCTGCTGCCGGTCGCGGGGCGCGGCGCGCAGGTCATGGAGGTCGTCACCGACGTCGCCATCGCCGCCCTGTTCTTCCTGCACGGCGCACGGCTATCACGCCAGGCCATCGTCGCCGGCGCGCTGCACTGGCGGCTGCACCTGACGATCCTCGCGGCGACCTTCCTGCTGTTCCCGCTGCTCGGCATGCTCGGCCGGCCGTTGTTCGAACTGGCCCTGACGCCGGAACTGGTCGTCGGCATGCTCTTCCTGTGCGCCTTGCCGTCAACGGTGCAGTCGTCGATCGCGTTCACGTCGATGGCCGGCGGCAACGTGCCGGCCGCGGTGTGCAGCGCGTCGGCGTCGAGCCTGATCGGCGTGTTCGTCACTCCGCTGCTGATGCTGGCCCTGGTCGGCGCCCACGCCGGCGGCGGCAATCCGCTGCAGGCGATCGGCGCGATCATGCTGCAGCTGCTGGTGCCCTTCGTCGCCGGCCACCTGCTGCGGCCGCTGGTCGGCGGCTGGGTCGAACGGCGCCGCGCGGTGCTGCGCGTCACCGACCAGGGCACGATCCTGCTGGTGGTCTATACCGCCTTCAGCGCCGCGGTCATCGAAGGCCTGTGGCGGCAGACGCCGCCGCTGGCGCTGCTGGCGGTGCTGGTGCTGGCATCCGCGCTGCTGGCGGTGGCGATGACGCTGGTGACCGTCGGCGCGCGACGTCTCGGCTTCGACCGGGCCGACGAGATCGCCATCGTGTTCTGCGGCTCGAAGAAGAGCCTGGCGACCGGCATCCCGATGGCGAAGGTGCTGTTCGCCGGCGGCACGCTGGGCGCGGTGATGTTGCCGGTGATGGTGTTCCACCAGGTCCAGCTGCTGGTCTGCGCGGTCCTGGCGCGCCGCTACGCGCGCCAGGTGCCCGGCTGACGCGCGCGCCGGTCGCGCGTTCCGCCGCTGCGGATTCCCGCCTCGCACCGCACGGCGTAGGATGCGACCTGATCCGGCGCGACGCCGGGTCACAGTCCGGCGCGGAAGTCCGCTTCCGCCGCCCCCATGCGACACCACCGGAGCGCGACGATGGCCAAGAGCCTCGACAAGAAGAAAGAGACGAAGAAGAAGCCGGAGAAGACCCTGAAGGAAAAGCGCGCCGACAAGGCCGCGAAGAAAGCCTGATTCCGGCTCGCGCGACCGGCCGGGCGCTGCCCGCCGGTCGCGATCTACCGGCTCAGCCGATGCGCTGGAACTGCAGCCCGCCGGCCGCGCCACCGGCGCCCGGCAGCCACGGCAGCAGCCAGTGGTCGATCAGCAGGAAGGCGAACAGCGCCATCAGATAGACCACGGAATAATTGAACATCCGCATGGCGAAGAATTCGTCGGGCGGATCGAGCAGGCGCCACGCGTACCACAGGAACACCAGGCCCAGCACCACGGCGCCACCGAGGTAGAACACCCCGCTCATGCCGACCGCGACCGGCAGCAGCGTCACGACCACCAGCAGCACGGTGTAGATCAGGATCTGCCAGCGCGTGTACTCGACGCCGTGGGTCACCGGCAGCATCGGCACCAGCGCGCGCGCGTAGTCCTCGCGGCGGAAGATCGCCAGCGCCCAGAAGTGCGGCGGCGTCCACACGAAGATGATCAGCACCAGCAGCAAGGCGTGGGCCCAGTCCCACTGGCCCTGCATGCCGGTCACCGCGGCCCAGCCGAGCAGCGGCGGCGCCGCGCCGGCGATGCCGCCGATGACGATGTTCTGCGGCGTCGCGCGTTTCAGGAAGCCGGTGTAGACGACCGCGTAGCCGATCAGCGAGGCGAACGTCAGTGCGGCCGTCAGCGGATTGACCAGCAGCACCAGGATCGCCATCGACAGCGCGCCCAGCGCCAGCGCGAACACCAGCACCTGCACCGGGCGCAGCGTGCCGGTCGCCAGCGGCCGGTTCGCGGTGCGCGCCATGACCTTGTCGATGCGCTGGTCGATCAGATGGTTGATCGCCGCGGCGGACGCGGCCGCGAGCCAGATGCCGAGCAGGCCGAACACGCCTTCGCGCAGCGGCGGCAGCCCCGGCACCGCGAGGAACATGCCCACGAGCGCGGTGAACACGATCAGCGCGACGACGCGCGGCTTGGTCAGTTCCCAGTACTGGCCGGCGACATGGGCCACGTCAGTCTGGCCGCTTCAGGCGCGCGAGCAGCGACACCAGCACGAACAGCAGCAGCGCCGCGCCACCGTTGTGCAACACCGCGACCCACAACGGCAGCGCGAGCTTGACGTTGAGGACGCCGAGCGTGACCTGGGCCAGCGTCAGCAGCGTCAGCGCGACCGCCCAGCCGCGCAGGCCCGGGGTGCGCAGCAGCCGCACGACGAAGGCCAGCAGGGTCGCGACCACGACGATCGCCATCACCCGGTGCGCCATCTGGATCGCGATGCGCGCCGCGCCGTCGAGCACGCCGCCTTCGTAGTCGACGCCGACGCCGCGCCACAGCACGAAGCCCTCGCGGTAGTCGCCGCCGGGCAGCCATTGGCCCGCGCACTTGGGGAAATCGATCCAGTGGGTCTCGGCCGTGGTCCACCCGCCGGCGCCGCAGGCGAGCGCGGCGTAGTTCGCGCTGACCCAGCCGCCGAGCGCGATCTGCACGGCGACCACGGCGATCGCCGCGATGACCCAGCGGCGCAGCTGCAACGCGTCGACCAGCACGATCGGTCGCACCGTCGCCCGCCACGCCATCCACAGCAGCAGCGAGAACGTCAGCATGCCGCCGAGCAGATGGCCCATGACGATGACCGGCTTGAGCAGCATCGTCACCGTCCATTTGCCGAGCAGCGCCTGAAACACCACGACCGCGAGCGTCAGCGCCGCGGCCCGTGCCAGGTCGATGTTCGACCAGCGCAACGCGGCGAACAGCAGCAGCGCCTCGCCGAGTCCGGCGAACGCGAGCGCGGCCAGGATGTGGCCCTGCATGTACAGCGGAATCGCGAGGCCGACGAGCAGCGACGCGCCGACGATCTGGGCGACGCCGAAGCGGCGCCGGCGCGCGGCGATCAGCGCCAGGCCCAGCACCAGCACGCCGAGGCCCGCGGCCAGGTGGCGGTGGACCTGCTCGCGCCAGGCCTTGTGCGATTCGAACTCGCGGATCGCGGTCGCGGCATGGTCGGCGACCTCGTCGGCCGCCTGCGGCCACGCCGCGCGGCCGTAGCACGTGGGCCAGTCCGGACAGCTGAGGCCGGCGTCGGACAGGCGCACGAAGGCGCCGAACACGATCACGCACAGCGTCAGCGCGACGGTGAACCACGCGATGCGGTGGAAATGCCGATGGACCGCCGGCCGATGGATCGCGGGCTTGAACGCGCTGCCGCGTGCGGGTGGGGGCGTGGAATGCATCACTTCAACTTCAGCAGCTTGGCCATGTCCGCACGCAGGTGCCCCGGATCGAAGCCGGGGGCGTAGCGCAGGATCACGAATCCGTTGGGATCCACGACGTAGGCCGGGACGCCATTGTCCGCTTCGCCGGGACCGCCGTCGACGCGCGGCAATTTGTCGCGGAGCGCGGGATCGGGCGCGAGCACCCGCCAGCCGGTGTTGCGGACCGCGCCCTCGGGTACCGCGCCGAGCCAGAGGATGTCGACATGGTCGGCGTTGCGGCCGAACAGCTGCCAGACGAGGTCGAGCTCACGCGCCAGTTCCACGCACGCGGCCGCGCAACCGGCCGGCGGCGCCACGACGATGCGCCAGCGACGCTCGACCGGCTGCCAGCGGTAGTCGCCGCCGCCTTCCGCCAGCACCGGCACGACCTCGCGCAGATCCGCGGGCGGATCCAGCAGCTCGCCGTGGTTCTGCATGCCGGCCGGACGCCAGCCGGAAAACCGCAGGGCGCCGGCGACCAGCGCACTGCCGAGGAACAGCACGACAATCGCGACCAGCAGCAGGCGGTTGCGGTTGCGCTGGTGGGGAGAGACGGGAGCACTCATCGACGGGATTTCCGGAATGTCAGCAGCAGCGCGGTCGCCAGCACCGCGAGGGCGAGGCCGAACCATTGCACCGCGTAGCCGAGGTGTTTTTCGGGCGGCAGGGTGTTGGGCAGGATGTCGAGATCGCGCGCGTAGCCAAGCGGCAATGCCGGATCGAGCCGCAGCACGCGCGGCGGCGGCGGCGTGTCGAGGTCCGCGGCGGTGGCGATCGCGGCGAGGTCGACGCGGGTCATCAGGTACGCCGCGCCCTCGCCGAGCGCCGGCCCCAGCGCCAGCCCGGCCGACGGAGGCGGCATCAGCAGGCCGCGCAGCTCGAGCGGGGTGTCGAGCAGACCGGCGCCGCTGACGATGTCGGCCGCCGGCAGCCGCGTGACCCGGTCGGCGATCGGCGCCCAGCCCAGGTCGACCAGCAGCGGCGCACCGGCCTCGGGCGCGAACAGGCGATAGATTCGCAGGCCCGGCTGGCCGTCCTGGATCTGGTTGTCGAGCACGAAGGCGCGATCGTCGGTGAAGCGGCCGCGGCCGGCCACCCAGTCGTAGTCCTGCGCGCGTGCGGCATCGCCCGCCAGCGCCAGCGGCTGCGCGTCGCGCTCGGCCAGCACGCGCTCGACCGCGCCCAGCATCGCCTGCTTGTGGTGCATGCGCGACAGCTGCCACTGCCCGAGCGCGGCGAAGGCCACGATCAGTGCGACCGCCAGCGACCAGCCGACGATCGTCGTCGTGCGCCGGCTCACCCGCATGTCGGGACGACCTGCGACAATCCGCTCACGAACCGACCGCGCCGGAGCACGCCATGGTCATGAACGATTCGCTAAAGACGCTGCTGATCATCGGCTTCCTGATCCTGATCCTGTGGAACCTCGGTGCGGGTCTGTACTACATGCTGACAGACAAGGGCCGCACCGACCGGACCGTCAAGGCACTGACGCGACGGATCGGCCTGTCGGTCGGCCTGATCCTGCTGGTGCTGCTGGCGGTGTGGATGGGCTGGATCAAGCCCCACGGAGTCTACGGCTGACGCGAGCGCGCGGATGCGCCGTTGTCGCCACCCCGCGCGGCGTCGCTGAAGACCGCCGCCGCGTGCGGGTGACGCGGCGAGTCGGCACGTCTCCACGACATGCCGGACCCGTCGTGACCCGCGTCGTCAGATGACGTAGACGAACAGGAACAGGATCAGCCAGACCACGTCGACGAAGTGCCAGTACCAGGCCACCGCCTCGAACGCGAAGTGGTTTTCCTTGGTGAAGTGGCCGCGGAAGCAACGCAGCCAGATCACGATCAGCATGATCGTGCCGAGCGTCACGTGCGCGCCGTGGAAGCCGGTCAGCATGAAGAACGTCGAGCCGTAGATGCCCGAGCCCAGCGTCAGGTTGAGATCGCGGTAGGCGTGGACGTATTCCTCGACCTGGAAGAACAGGAACACGCAGGCCAGCAGGATGGTCGCGCCGAGGAACACCAGCAACTGGGTGCGGTGCGCGGCGCGCAGCGCGTGGTGGGCGATCGTGATCGTGATGCCCGACGCCAGCAGGATCAGCGTATTGAGCAGCGGCAGGCCCCAGGCCGGGATCGTCTGGAACACGCCACCGACCTCGCCCGGACCCGCCGACGGCCAGGCCGCGCTGTAGCCCTCCCACAGCACCTCGTTGGTCGCCACGCCCGAGCCTTCGCCGCCCAGCCACGGCAGCGCCAGCGTGCGCGCGTAGAACAGCGCGCCGAAGAACGCGGCGAAGAACATGATCTCCGAGAAGATGAACCACACCATCCCCATCCGGAACGACACGTCGACCTGCTTGTTGTAGTAGCCCGACACCGATTCCAGGATCACGTCGGCGAACCACTTGAACAGGATCGCCGACAGCGCGACGGCGCCGACGAAGAACGTCGTGCGGCCCCAGCTGACTTCGTTGAACCAGCTCGCCAGGCCCAGCATCGTGATGAACAGCGCGACCGATGCGAACACCGGCCACTTGCTGTCGTGCGGCACGAAATAGATGTTGGCGTCTTTGGGGTCGGGCTGGGCGTGTGCCATGGCGAGGTCCGTGTGGCGTGGAGCGATGAGCGGAAAAGGAAGCGGCGTGCGGCTCAGGGTGCGGCCGCAGGGCCCGGATTGCCGCGCCGGGACGCCGTGTCGGCCGCCAGTCGCGACGTCAGCACGTCGTTCTTGAAGAAGGTATAGGACAGAGTGACCGTGTTGACGTCGGCCGGCAGCGACGGATCGATGATGAACCGCACCGGCATGTCGCGGGTCTCGCCGGCTTCCAGCGTCTGCGCGGTGAAGCAGAAGCATTCGGTCTTCTGGAAGAAGCCCGACGCCCGCGCCGGCGCCACCGACGGCGTCGCGCTGCCGACGACCGGCGACGCGCTGTCGTTGTGCGCGTAGTACGTCGTCTCGTACTGCTCGCCGACCCGGACCTGCATGCGGGTCTCGTTCGGGCGGAACGACCACGGCAGGTGCGAATTGACGCTGGCGTCGAACTCGACGGTCACCATCCGCGCCTCGTCGGCGGCGCCGGCGGTGACCGGCGCGGCGACCGCGCTGTTCTCGAGGCGGATGCCGAACACCTTCTCGCAGGCGATCCGGTACAGCGGCACCAGCGAAAACGTGAAGGCGAACGCCGCGAACGAGATCGCGACCAGCTTGCCGACGCCGAAGCCCTTCTTCGCCGGCGCGCTCATCGACCGATCACGCCGCTGAGGATGAAGGCGACATAGATGCCCGCCGCGATCAGCGCCGCGATGCCCGCGGTCCGCTTCGCGCGCCGGCGGCGCGCGGCGATCTCATCGGGGGCGAGTGGCGTGGGCATGGCGATCGGCATCGGTCCCGGGATCAGTGGCTGATGTCGTCGTGCGCCAGGTCGCCCGGCTTGAGCACCGGCGGCGTCGCGAACGTGTGGTGCGGCGCCGGCGACGGCACGGTCCACTCCAGACCCTTGGCGCCTTCCCACGACCGCGCCGCGGCGGGCGCGCCGCGCAGCTTGGAATGCAGCAGGATCGCGAACATCAGGAAGGGCGTGGCGAACATGCCGAACGCGCCGATCGAGCTGATCAGGTTCCAGTCCGCGAACACGACGTTGTAGTCGGGGATGCGGCGCGGCATGCCGGCCAGGCCGAGGAAGTGCTGCGGGAAGAACAGCAGGTTGACGAACACGATCGTCCACCAGAAATGCACCTTCGCCCAGAGCTCGTTGTACATGCGGCCGGTCCACTTCGGCCACCAGTAGTAGGTCGCCGCGATGATCGCGAACAGCGCGCCGGTCACCAGCACGTAATGGAAGTGGGCGACGACGAAATAGGTGTCGTGGTACTGGAAGTCGGCCGGCACGATGGCGAGCATCAGGCCCGAGAACCCGCCGATGGTGAACAGGATGACGAAGGCGACAGACCACAGCATCGGCGACTCGAAGCTCAGCGAGCCGCGCCACATCGTCGACACCCAGTTGAACACCTTCACGCCGGTCGGGATCGAGATCAGCATCGTCGCGAACATGAAGTAGATCTCGCCGCCCAGCGGCATGCCCACGGTGAACATGTGGTGGGCCCAGACGATGAAGCTCAGGAACGCGATCGCCGCGGTCGCATAGACCATCGCCTGGTAACCGAACAGCGGCTTGCGGCTGAAGGTCGGGATGATCTCCGACACGATGCCGAACGCCGGCAGGATCATGATGTAGACCTCGGGATGCCCGAAGAACCAGAAGATGTGCTGGTACATCACCGGGTCGCCGCCGCCGGCCGCGTTGAAGAACGAGGTCATGAAGAACTTGTCGGTCAGCAGCATCGTGACCGCGCCGGCCAGCACCGGCATCACCGCGATCAGCAGGAACGCGGTGATCAGCCAGGTCCAGCAGAAGATCGGCATCTTCAGCAGGTCCACGCCCGGGGCGCGCATGTTGAGGATGGTCGCGATGACGTTGATCGCGCCCATGATCGAGCTGATGCCCATCATGTGGATGGCGAAGATCGTCAGCGACACGCTGTTGCCGCCCTGCAGCGACAGCGGCGGATACAGCGTCCAGCCGCCGGCCGGGCCACCGCCGGGCAGGAACAGCGTCATCAGCAGCATCGTGAACGCGAACGGCAGGATCCAGAACGACCAGTTGTTCATGCGCGGCAGCGCCATGTCCGGCGCGCCGATCTGCAGCGGGATCATCCAGTTGGCCAGGCCGACGAAGGCCGGCATCACGCCGCCGAAGATCATCACCAGCGCATGCATGGTGGTCATCTGGTTGAAGAACTGCGGGCTGACGTGCTGCAGGCCCGGGACGGCGAGCTCGGTGCGGATGATCACGCTCATGCCCGCGCCGATGATGAACATCACGAACGAGAACAGCAGGTACAGCGTGCCGATGTCCTTGTGGTTCGTGGAAAAGAACCAGCGCTGGACGAAGCCCTGGGTGTGGGCGTGATCGTCGTGATGGTCGTGCGCGGCGGTGGCGGTATGCGTGGACATGAGCGTGCGGGCCTCGGAATCGATCAGCCGGCCGCGGGAGCGGCAGGGGCGGATGGGGTCTGCGCGGTGGCCGGGGTGTCCCCGTCCGCCTGCTCAGGTGCCGGTGCGGGCGCCGCGGGGGCCGCCTCGACCGGGGGGGGTGCGTTCCGGGCCTTCTCGGCGGCGAGCCAGGTGTCGAACTCCGCACGCGGCAGCGCGCGCACGACGATCGGCATGAAGGCGTGGTCCTTGCCGCACAGTTCGGCGCACTGGCCGCGGTAGACGCCGGGCTCGAGGATCTCGGTCCAGGCCTCGTTGACGATGCCGGGGATCGCGTCCTGCTTCCAGCCCAGCGCCGGCACCCACCAGGAGTGGATCACGTCGTCGGCGGTCACCACGAAGCGGATCTTGGTGTCGGTCGGCAGCACCAGCGCGTTGTCGACGTCGAGCAGGTAATGGCCGTGCGCGTCGAGCTCGGCGCGGGTCGTGGCCGGGTTCTGGCGCAGGCGGTCGCTCTCGCGGTCGAGGCGGCTGGTGATCGCCACGTCCTCGCCCATGTACTCGTACTTCCACATCCACTGGATGCCGGTGACCTTGACGGTCATTTCCGAATCGCGGGTGTCGTACATCGCGATCAGCTTCTGCGTCGCCGGCACCGCCATCACCACCAGGATGATGATCGGGACCACCGTCCAGATGATCTCGGCCGTCGTGTTGTGGCTGAACTGGGCCGCGACCGCACCCTTGGACTTGCGGAACTTGAACATCGCGACGGCCATCGCGCCGAACACGAGGATGCCGATCGCGACGCAGATCCACAGCGCCATCATGTGCGCGTCGTAGGCGTGCTGGGACGAGGCGGTGACGCCCTTGCCCATGTTCAGCTGCCACGGCTTGGGATCGCTGGCCTGGGCCGCGGCACCCGCCGACATCGCCAGGGCGAGCGCACCCGACATCCATTGCATGAAACGACCGGCTTGCATCACATCGAACCCCAAGTGCCTGAGCTGGCGTTGGCTGGCGGGAACGCGACCGTCCTCGCCCCTGCGTGCGGGGCTGAATCGTGCGCAGGAGCGGCGGCGTACTGCGGAAAACCCCCGGATGGTAGCCGTGGCCGACATGGACCGGCAAGCCGGACTGCGTCGGATCGTCGCACCCGGCGCCGCCGCACGGCCGCGAACGACGCGCGGAACCGCGCTCTGGTGGGGTTCGCGGCCTCCGGCGACCGGCACGATATAAAGATGTGGCACGACGCCCGCCAACCGACCATCTGGGTCATGGTCGCGCCGATGCCGCGCGTCTAGAATCGCGGGCTCGCCACGTCCCCGCCGGTTGCCTCTTGAACGCCAGTCCGTCGTCCACCGCCCCGGCGGTCTCCCCTTCGTCGCTGCGCCCGGCGATCACCGCGGCCTGGACCGCGGACGAAACCGAGCGCGTGCAGGCGCTGCTCGAACAGGCCCGCCAGCCCGACGCCGACCGCGCCGCCATCCAGGCCACGGCCGCCGACCTGGTGCGCCGGGTCCGTGCCCGCGCGCAGGACCAGGGCGCGATCGAGGCCTTCATGCAGCAGTACGACCTCGGCAGCGAGGAAGGCGTGCTGCTGATGTGCGTGGCCGAGGCGCTGCTGCGCATTCCGGACCAGGACACGGCCGATGCGCTGATCCGCGACAAGCTCGGCGAGGCCAACTGGCGCAAGCACATGGGCCAGTCGGACTCGGTGCTGGTCAACGCCTCGACCTGGGGCCTGATGCTGACCGGCCACCTGGTCGACCTGGCCGACGACACCAAACGCAATGTCCACAACGCCTTCCAGCGCCTGATCGGTCGCGTCGGCGAGCCGGTGATCCGGCTCGCGGTGCGCCAGGCGATGCGGATCATGGGCCACCAGTTCGTCATGGGCCGCACGATCGGCGAGGCACTGACGCGCAGCCGCAAGGGCGCCAACGCCGCGTACCGCTATTCGTTCGACATGCTCGGCGAGGCCGCGCTGACCCGGGCCGACGCCGACCGCTATCTGAAGGCCTACCGCGATGCGATCGACGCGATCGGGCGCACCGGGCCGTTCGAGGACGCGATCACCGCGCCGTCGATCTCGGTCAAGCTGTCCGCGCTGCACCCGCGCTACGAGCACGCCAAGCGCGAACGCGTGCTGGCCGAACTCGCGCCGCGTCTGCGCGATCTGGCGCAGCGCGCGAAGGGCTACCGCATCGGTCTGACCGTCGACGCCGAGGAAGCCGACCGGCTGGAACTCTCGCTCGACGTGATCGAGGCGGCCTGGTCCGATGCCTCGCTGGCCGGCTGGGACGGCTTCGGCATCGTCGTGCAGGCCTACCAGAAGCGCGCGCCGTTCGTGATCGACTGGATCGCCGCCCTCGCCCGCGCACACGGCCGCCGCATCCCGGTGCGCCTGGTCAAGGGCGCGTACTGGGACAGCGAGGTCAAGCGCGCCCAGGTCGAAGGCCACCCGGGCTATCCGGTGTTCACCCGTAAACCGAACACCGACGTCAGCTATCTCGCCAATGCGCGCCGCCTGCTGTCGGCGACCGATGCGATCTATCCGATGTTCGCGACCCACAACGCACACACCATCGCCGCCGTGCACCGCATGGCGACGACGCTGCTGCCGGCCGCGGGCGGTGCGAAGCCCTACGAGTTCCAGAAGCTGCACGGCATGGGCGACGACCTCTACGCCGAGGTCATTCCGGCCAATCGCCTCGACGTGGCCTGCCGCGTCTATGCGCCGGTCGGCTCGCACGAGGACCTGCTGCCGTACCTGGTGCGGCGCCTGCTCGAGAACGGCGCCAACTCCAGCTTCGTCAACCGGATCAGCGACGAGGACGTCGCGATCGACGACCTGATCCGCGATCCGGTCGAGGTCGTGTCCGGTTTCGAATCCATTCCCCACCCCCGCATTCCGCTGCCGGTCGACCTCTACCGCAGCCAGTCGCACGACAGGAGCAATTCCATGGGCGTCAATCTCGCCAACGATGCGCAGCTCGCCGCACTCGCCGAACAGATCCGGGCCCATGCCGGCCCGTGGACCGCGGGCCCGCTGGTGCCGGGTGCGACCAGCAGCGGCGCGACCGTCGAGGTCACTAGCCCCGCCGACCGCCGCGTGCGCGTGGGCCAGTGGCAGGCCGCCGACACCGCGACCGTCGAGCAGGCGCTGCGCAACGCGACCGACGCCCACGCCGACTGGAACGCGATGCCCGCCGCCTCGCGCGCGGCGATCCTCGAACACGCCGCCGACCTGCTGGAAGCGCGCACGCCCGAATACATCGCGATGTGCACGCGCGAAGCCGGCAAGACGATTCCCGACGGCGTGGCCGAAGTGCGCGAGGCCGTGGATTTCCTGCGCTACTACGCCGGCGAGGCGCGCCGCCTGTTCATCGTCGAGGCGCTGCCCGGCCCGACCGGCGAATCCAACAGCCTGCAGCTCTCGGGCCGCGGCGTGTTCGTCTGCATCAGTCCGTGGAACTTCCCGCTGGCGATCTTCGCCGGCCAGATCGCCGCCGCGCTCGCGGCCGGCAATACCGTCATCGCCAAGGCCGCCGAGCAGACTACGCTGGTCGGCCATGCCGCGGTCAAGCTGCTGCACGAAGCCGGCGTGCCGGACGCCGTGCTGCAGTACGTGCCCGGCGATGGCGCCAGCGTCGGCGCGGCGCTGACCTCGGATGCGCGCGTGGCCGGCGTGGTGTTCACCGGCTCGAACGCGACCGCACTGGCGATCAATCGCGCGCTCGCCGCGCGCGACGGCGCGATCGGCACCCTGATCGCCGAGACCGGCGGCCAGAACGCGCTGATCGCCGACTCCTCCGCGCTGCCCGAGCAGCTGGTCAAGGACGCGCTGGGTTCGGCGTTCACCTCGGCCGGCCAGCGCTGCTCGGCCGCGCGCGTACTGTTCGTGCAGGACGACATCGCCGACAAGGTGCTCGACATGCTGGCCGGCGCGATGCAGGAGCTCACCGTCGGCGATCCGGCGCTGCTGTCGACCGACGTCGGCCCGGTGATCGATGCCGACGCGCTGCGCATGCTCGATGCGCACGCCGAACGCATGGCCCGCGAGGCGCGCCTGATCGCGACCACGCCGCTCGGCGAGGCCGCCGCGCACGGCACGTTCTTTGCGCCGCGCGCGTGGGAACTGCAGTCGCTGTCGCAGTTGCAGCGCGAGAACTTCGGCCCGGCGCTGCACGTGATCCGCTGGAAGGCCAACGAGCTCGATGCGGTGATCGACGCGATCAACAACACCGGATACGGCCTGACGCTCGGCATCCACTCGCGCATCGACGAGACCGTCGAGACGATCACGTCGCGCGCGCGGGTCGGCAACGTCTACGTCAACCGCAACCAGATCGGCGCCGTCGTCGGCGTGCAGCCCTTCGGCGGCCAGCGCCTGTCGGGCACCCCGCCGAGAAGACCGTGACCATCAACACCACGGCCGCCGGCGGCAATGCGTCGCTGCTGACGCTCGGCGACTGACAGGTGCGGGGCGCGGACGGCCGCAACGCCGTCCGCCCCGCGCCTGCGCGCGGAGCACATCGCGCGGATCGCGGCGCAAGTCCGAGGCGACGCACGGCGTGGCCCGCTACCATCGTCGATCCCCCGCTGTCCTGACGGCCCATGGCCTTCGATGCCTTTGCCCTGATCCTGGCGATGCTCGCGCTGGGCCTGCTGTTCGCCCGCCTGCGGGTCATGCCGGCCAATGCGGCCGAGGTGCTGAACCTCGTCGTGCTCTACGTGTGCCTGCCCGCCGCGGTGCTGGTGCACGTGCCGAAACTGCAGTTCGACGCGTCTCTGGTCGGCGTCGCCGCGACGCCGTGGCTGCTCGCGGTCGCGACCGTCGCGCTGGTGCTGCCGCTGGCGCGCTGGTTGCGGTTCCGCCGAGACGAGACCGCGGTGCTGCTGCTGTGCGTGGGCCTGTGCAACAGCAGCTTCATCGGCTACCCGATGATCGCCGCGCTGCTGGGGCAGGACGCGGTGGCGTATGCGGTGGTCTACGACCAGTTCGGCACCTTCGTGCTGCTGTCGACGTTCGGCCTGACGATCCTCGCGCGCTACAGCGGCGACACCCCGCCGGGCTGGCGCGACATCGTGCGCCGCATGCTGCGGTTTCCGCCGTTGTGGGCGCTGGCTGTCGGGCTGACGGCGATGCCGGCCGCGCCGCCCGCATGGATCGCCGCGGCGCTGGAGAATCTGGCCGCCGCGATGCTGCCGCTGGTGATGCTCGCGGTCGGCCTGTCGATCCAGCTGCGCATGCCGCGCGACGAGATCCGTCCGCTGGCGACCGGTCTTCTGCTGAAACTGCTGGTGATGCCGGCGATCGCCCTGCCGCTGTCGTGGGCGTTCGGCATGGACGGCACGATGCTGCAGGCCAACGTGCTGGAATCGGCGATGCCGACGATGATCACCGCCGCCGCGCTGGCGATCGCCGCCGGCCTCGCCCCGCGCCTGGCGGCCGCGCTGGTCGGGTACGGCATCCTGCTGTCGCTGGTCACGCTGCCCGCGTGGGCGTGGGTGCTGGGATGACAGCCTGGGCACCTGCCGGTGCCCAGGCAGATAACTGTTACGGCGGCGGACAGCCGAATGTGCGGAGGCAGCGGTAGTAGTTGAGCTCACAAAGCTGACCACCGCTACTTACGCACTGCTCTCGTAGAGACAAGCAGTTATTGGGTTGGCACGCGGCGTACGCCGCGCCGCTCGTGTCGATAAAGACTGACAGGATCGGCAGCAGGCGAAAACGGAACTTCAGACGCTTCATCGAACCGCTCCTTGGTTAGACCCCCTGCGACATCACTTTTACGCTTTTTCGCTGTCGGCCAGAAGACGCTTTGCGCACAGACTTAGACCCCCGCGAAATATGACCTTCTGACGGTTTGACTCACCGCTACATAAAAAAAAAGCCCCGCCGAAGCGGGGCTTTTTGATCCCACGATGTCACAGGTGGATCAGAAGCGGTACTGCGCCGAGACGCCGAACAGGTTGGCGTTGCCGTCGAAATCGCCGGCGACGCGGCTGCCGCCGCTGGTGGTGTCGATCGTCGGATCGCGCGGCTCGATGCGGGTGTAGGCGAAGTTCAGATCGAACGCGTCGCTGAGCATCCAGGTCGCACCGACCGAGTAGAAGATGCGGTTCGCGTCGGGCAGGCGCGGCGTGCGGTGCGCGAGGCTGGTCGGGGTTTCGTCGTACGCGACGCCGCCACGCAGCTTCCAGCTGTCGCTGAGCTTGTACTCGGCGCCGAGGGCGGCGAAGTACGTGTCCTTCCACTCGAAGGGCTCGACCGAATCCGGATCGGGGTTGTCGAACTGGATGCGCACTTCGCGCAGCGACGACCAGTCGGTCTCGGCGTACGTCGCCGACAGCATCAGCGCGTCGGTGACCTGCCAGGCGGCGCCGATGTTGAGGATCGACGGCGTGGTCAGGTCGGCTACCACGGTGCCGTCCTGGAACAGCGCGGGCGCGACCTGATCGAAGACCGAGGCCGCATTCGTCGGCACGGTCCAGTCAGCGGTGCCCGTCAGCTCGTAATCGATCTCGGAGCGGTAGCTGACGCCGATCGACACGGCATCGGTCGGGCGGAAGTTCGCGCCGAGGATGTAGCCGAAACCGTTGTCGTCGCCCTGCACGACCGCCAGACCATCAGCGCCCTGCGGCTGCGCGAATGGCAGCGGGACGCCCTGCTGTGCAAGCAGGCCACCGAAATCGACGGCGCGCGACAGGGTCACGTCGGCGCGCGAGGCGATGACGCCCAGGCCCACCGAGAAGCGGTCGGTGATGTCGATCGCGCCCGAGAGCGTCAGGTCGATGATTTCGACTTCCGAGGTCTGCGCGGCGTAGCGGCCGACCCAGCCGGCGTCGTATTCGGTCTTCAGGCCGAACGGGGCGCTGACCATCGCGCCGAGCGCGACGCCGTTGTCGAGCTTGTGCACGACCGAGAACGCCGGCACTGGGGTGACGTCGCCGGCGTTGCCGCCGTTGCTGCCGGTGAGCGGACGGCCGAGGGCATCGGTGCCGCTGCCCTGGAATTCGTAGTTGAGGTCGATGACGGTCAGGTCGAGCTGCGTCGTGGTGCCCTCGAACTGTGTCATCACGGCCGGGTTGTTGGTCACGACCGAGCTGTCGCCGGTCTTCGCGGCGGTGCCGGCGAAGGCGCTGCCCATCGACTTGACGCTGTTTTCCTTGAGCTGGAAGCCGGCGGCCTGGGCCTGGCCGGCAAACGTCAGGGCGGCGGCGATGCCGACGGCCAGGACAGTGCTCTGCATGAAGCGGGGGTTGGTAGCCATGTGTCGCGTTCTCTCCAAAGACAGGGATGTCGGGTCGCTTCGCCGGACAAGGGAAAGGCCCCCCTTTCCACCTCTTGTCGCCTGTCGGAATCCCCTCCCGAACGCGCGCAGCGGGCGGCACTATACCGTACCGGGGCGTCCGGAAGCAGTTGTGCGCTGCGGCATGAAAACGGCGCCATGATGCGCTTTACCGGCACCTCGCCGGCCCTCGACAATGCCCCGCGATGTTCATCTCGATTCCCAACCGCCATGGCCGCACGCAGCTGCGCTGGGCCACCCCGATGCTGTTCGCGTTGCTGTGGCTGGCGTTCTTGTGGGCGAGCTCGCGGTCGGCGCTCGACCAGCACGCCCTGCTGCTCGACTGGGGCGCGCTGTACGGCGAACCGGTCGGCACCGGCGGCGTGCTGGCGAACTGGCTCGATGCCGGGCCTTGGCTCCGGTTGTTCTCGGCGCTGTTCCTGCACGCGGACTGGGCGCACCTGCTCGGCAACCTCGTCTTCCTGCTGATCTTCGGCCTGCCGGCGGAGCGCCTGATGGGCGCGTGGCGCCTGCTGGTCCTGTTCCTGTTCGGCGGCGCGCTGGCCAATCTCGCCGCGGTGTTCGCGATCGGCGCGCCGGACCGCCTGATCATCGGCGCCAGCGGCGCGGTGTCGGCGCTGATCGGCGCGTATCTCGCGCTGTTTCCGAACGCGCGGCTCGGCGTGGTGGTGCCGCTGGGTCTGTTCCTGGAATTCGTGCGCGCGCCGGCGTCGGTGCTGATCGGCGTCTGGGCGCTGCTGCAGGTCGTGTTCGCGTACATCGGCCCGGCGTTCGGCGCGGTCGCATGGGCGGCGCACGTCGCCGGGTTCCTGTTCGGCATCGGCTTCGCGCTGGTGTCGCGACGCGCGATCGGCCTGCGGCTGCGGCGGCTCAAGGGGTACTGAGCGTGACTTTATACTGCGCCACATGAGCGCCGCGTCCCTGTTCAAGATCACCTTCCTCAGCGCCGGCACAGTGCAGACGCTGTATGCCCGGCGCGTGGACAGCGGACGCCTGTGGGGCTTCGTCGAGATCTCGGAGCTGGTGTTCGATGCCCACGAGGGCGTCGTCGTCGACCCGACCGAGGAACGGCTGCGCGCCGAGTTCGCCGATACGCGCACGCTGCACGTGCCGATGCAGGCGGTGCTGCGGATCGAGGAGGTCGCGAAGAAAGGCCCGTCGGCGATCCGCGACGCGACGGCCGGGGAGTCGGTGGTCACGCCGTTCCCGCTGCCGGCCCGTCCGCGTTGAGCACCGCGCGATGACCCGCCTGCTGCTGATCGGCCTGGGCGGCTTCGTCGGCTCGATCTGCCGCTACCAGCTGTCGCTGTGGCTCACCTCGCTGGCCGCGCCGGACGCCGGCGCCCGCTTTCCGTTCGGCATCCTCGGCGTGAACCTGCTCGGCTGCCTGGTCGCCGGATTGCTGACCGGCGCGATCGCGCGCCACGGCTGGTTCTCGCCGGACGTGCGCGTGATGCTGATGGTCGGCGTCCTCGGCGGATTCACGACGTTCTCGGCCTTCGGCATGGACACGCTGGCGCTGCTGCGGCGCGGCGACATCGCGATGGCGGCGCTGTATGTCGGACTGACGGTCGTCGTCGGGCTGGTGCTGGCCTGGTTCGGCTGGCGTCTCGCGGCTGGCCCGGCAGCCTGATCCGGCTGCCGGGGAGCATCCGAAGACCTGGCTGGTCGTTTGTGCCGGCCGCATGGGCCTGGATCGCACGTCACCAGTGAAACGTGCTGCTCGTGGACCGTATCGCGCGCGCTACTGGCGCCGCCTGGAACACGTCGTGCGCCGTGCCCGGCGCTGCAAGCGCCTGCCGGGTGCCACGTCTGACGGCACGCGCGCCGACCACTCGAACATCGCGCCGCATCGTGCCGGTCGCTGTATCGACGATTTGCTGCATCGGCACGACAGGCCGGTCGCAAGGCGTCGTTCCGAACGCGCACAGGCGCCACGGCGCCGACGCGATACACGCCAGCTGATTGCGCGACGGCAGCGCGCCACCGCCGCCGCGCGCGGCGTTATTCCGCCGTGTCGTCCGCGGGCGCGGGTGCAGCGCCTGCCGCCGTCGCAGCGCCCGGCGTCTTCAGCTCGGCCAGCGCCGCGGCGATCGGGGCATCGCCCGGCAAGGCTTCGCCACCGGTCTGGCCATCCTCTTCGTCGCCACTGAGGTGGCCCGGCAGTGCGGCTTCGGTGTAGGCGCTCGCGGCACGCGGCGCATCGGCCGCGTCGTCGGCATTCTCCGGGCGCAGCACGACATCGGGATCGATGCCGCGCGCCTGGATCGAGCGGCCACTCGGCGTGTAGTAACGCGCCGTCGTGAGCTTCACCGAATCGCCGTTGTCGAGCGGCAGCACGGTCTGCACCGAGCCCTTGCCGAAGGTGCGGCTGCCGACGATGCGAGCGCGCTCGTTGTCGCGCAGCGCGCCGGCCAGCACTTCCGAGGCGCTGGCCGAACCGACATCGGTGATCACGACGACCGGCGCGCCATCGAGCAGATCGCCAGGCGTCGCGTTGAACTCCGCGTCGCTGATCGGAATGCGCCCGCGCGTGGTGACGATGGTGCCGCGATCGAGCAGGTCGTCGGCGATCTGCACCGCCGAGGTCAGCAGGCCGCCCGGGTTGCTGCGCAGGTCGATGACCAGGCCGCGCAATGCGCCGCCGGCCTGCTGCTTGAGCTCGCCGGTGACGCGGGCGAAATCGGTCGCGGTATCGACCTGGAACTGGCTGACGCGGATGTAGCCGTAGCCGGGCTCGAGCATGCGCCCGCGCACGCTGACGACGCGGATCGTCTCGCGCATCACCTCGATCTCGAGCGGCGCGGTCTCGCCGTCGCGCAGCACGCCCAGCGTCACCGGCGTGCCGGAGGCGCCGCGCAGTGGACCGGGGCCGGTGTTGTCGGCCGGGCTCAGCGGCTTGCCGTCGACACTGACGATCACGTCGCCGGCGCGGATGCCGGCCTCGGCAGCCGGGGTGCCGTCGATCGGCGCGATGACCCGCATGCTGCCGTCGGGCAGGTACATCACTTCCACGCCGATGCCGTCGTAGGCGCCTTCGGTGCCTTCGTCGAACGCGGTCGCGGTGTCCTGTTCCATGTAGACGCTGTGCGGATCGAGATCCAGCAGCAGGCCGCGGATCGCCGACGTCATCAGCTTGCGGTCCTCGACCGGCTCCACGTAGGCCTGGCGCACCGCGTTGAAGACGCCGACATAGCGGCGGATCTCCTCGAGCGGCACCCGGCTCGACGCCTGGGTCATCGCATCGGGGTCGTCACTGGCGGCGACCTCCGGTGCGATCCCGTCCTCGTCCGCAGGCGCGTCGGCCGGCGGCGCGGCGTCGACCGGGGCGGCCGCGGGCGCATCTTCGACAGGCATGTCCTCGGCAGGCGGATCGACGGCGGGCGTCGCCGGCACCGGGTCCGTCTCTTGCGGCGCGTCATTCGCAGGCACGGCGTCGGCCGGCCCGGCCTGCGGCGCGGTCGCGGGCGGAACCACAGGATCCTGGGCGAACGCCGCCGGCGACAACAGCAGGGACAGGGCCAGCGTCAGGGAACGTACGCGCATGCAGGACTCCGGGGGAGAGAACGGAAGCGCACGCACCGGGTGCGCGCTGATCGATTATGCGGGCGCGCTCCGTGAATGGGTGGCGAGCGCGCGGGAATGTTCAGTTCCACGCGACGCGCGCGGCGGCGGCCTCAGCGGCGCTGCAGCCACGTCACCGGATTGACCGGTGTACCGTTCTGGCGCAGCTCGAAATACAGGCCGCTGCGGCCCTGTCCGCCGGAATTGCCGACGCTGGCGACGGTGTCGCCGCGCTTGACCGCATCGCCCGCGCGTTTCACCAGCGCGTCGTTGTGCCCGTAGAGGCTCATGTAGCCGTTGCCGTGGTCGACGATCAGCAGCATGCCGTAGCCGGTCATCCATTCGGCGAACACCACCGTGCCGTCGGCGACCGACCGGACCACGGTGCCCGCGGGCGCGCCGATCAGCACGCCGGTGCTGCTGCGGCCGTCGGGCAGCTTGCCGCCGTAGGCCGCGAGCAACGCGCCACTGACCGGCCAGCCGAGCCCGCCGACCTGCGGCGCGGCGTTGCGCGCCACCGCGACCGGCGGGCGCGGCGGCGG
>NZ_NRQR01000004.1 GCF_002849595.1 Luteimonas rhizosphaerae | reverse complement strand
CCGCCGAGACGCCGCGACCGGCGCCGCCGCCGCCCCCGGCCGCGACGACGGACGCGCCCGCGCGTCCCGCCACGCCTGCCGCGACCGCCGGTGTCGGCTTCATCGTCCAGGTCGGCGCGTTCAGCACCGCCGCGGATGCGAACGCGATGCGCGACCGCCTGCGCGGCGCGGGCATCACCGCGTTCACCGACACCGTGCAGACCGACAAGGGCCAGCTGACGCGGGTCAAGGCCGGGCCGGTGACGAGTCGCGGCGAAGCCGACCAGCTCAAGACCCGCGTGCGTGCCGCGGTCGGCATCGACGGACTCGTCCGCGCCCATCCCTGACCGGCGCACGCGCCGGCGTCATTCGTCATCGGCGCGACCCTCGCGCCTCGAACCACTGGATATCGAACATGTGCGGGATCGTCGGCATCGTCGGAACCTCGGAAGTCGCAGCGGCGCTGTATGACGGCCTGACCGTCCTCCAGCATCGCGGCCAGGACGCGGCCGGCATCGCCGTCGCCAGCGGCACGGTCATGCGCGTGCACAAGGGCAACGGCCTGGTGCGCGACGTGTTCGACGCGAAGGCCATGGCGCTGCTCAACGGCCGCGTCGGCATCGGTCATTGCCGCTACCCGACCGCCGGCAGCGAAGGCCACGACGAAGCGCAGCCGTTCTACGTCAACTCGCCCTACGGAATCGCGCTCGCGCACAACGGCAACCTGGTCAACACCGACCAGCTGCGCCAGCAGGTGTTCGAGACCGACCGCCGCAACGTCAATACCGAATCCGATTCCGAAGTGCTGCTCAACGTGTTCGCGCACGAGCTGGATCGCGAGAAGGCGCTGACCCCGGAAGCCGCGTTCCGCGCCGTCGAGGGCGTCAACCGCCGCGCGCGTGGCGGCTACGCCGTGGTCGCGACGGTGCTCGGCCTCGGCCTGGTCGCGTTCCGCGATCCGCACGGTATCCGTCCGCTGGTGCTGGGGCGCCGCGAGACCGACGCCGGCGTCGAGTACGCGGTCGCGTCGGAATCGGTCGCGCTCGACATCCTCGGCTTCGAACATCTGCGCGATGTCGAGCCGGGCGAGGGTATCGTCATCACCGCGCGCGGCGAGCTGCACCATCGCCAGTGCGCACCGGCGCAGCAGCATGCGCCGTGCATCTTCGAATACGTGTACTTCGCCCGTCCCGACTCGATGATCGAGAACATCTCGGTGCACAAGGCGCGCATGCGCATGGGCGTGACGCTGGGCGAGAAGATCCTGCGCGAGCGGCCCGACCACGACATCGACGTGGTGATCCCGATCCCCGACACCTCGCGCGATTCCGCGCTCGAGATCGCCAATACGCTCGGCGTGAAGTACCGCGAGGGCTTCATCAAGAACCGCTACGTCGGCCGCACCTTCATCATGCCGGGGCAGGGCGAGCGCGCGAAGTCGGTCAAGCGCAAGCTCAATCCGATCCCCCTGGAATTCCGCAACCGCGTGGTGCTGCTGGTCGACGATTCCATCGTGCGCGGCACCACCTCGAAGCAGATCGTGCAGATGGCGCGCGACGCCGGTGCCAAGAAGGTCTATCTCGCATCGGCCGCGCCGCCGGTGCGCTATCCCAACATCTACGGCATCGACATGCCGTCGGTCGACGAACTGGTCGCGCACAACCGCAGCGAGCAGGACATCGAGCAGTTCCTCGGTTGCGACTGGCTGATCTACCAGGACCTCGCCGATCTCGAATCCGCAGTGTCGGGTCCGAAATTCCCGGGCCGCGTGTTCGACAGCTCCTGCTTCAGCGGCGAATACGTGACCGGCATCGAGGCCGGCTATTTCGAGCGCCTGCAGCAGCTGCGCAGCGACGACGCGAAGAAGAAGCGCCGCGCCTGAGGGCGTGATGGCGACCACGATGCCGCCTCTGGATCTGTTCGCGGCGGCGCAGCAGTGCCTCGATGCAGCGGATCCCGCCGACAAGGTCGCGCTGACCCATCGCCACGCCGGCACGTTCGCCGCCGGCCTGTTGCCGGTGACGGACGACGCGCCACCGCCGGCGCCGATCCGCATGCCCGGCCGGCCCGCGCGACCCGCGCTGGTGCATCCGCGCGCGTTGCCGCGCCGCGGACTCGGCAGCGCCGAAGGCCGAGCGGCCTTCATCCACGCGATCGCGCATATCGAACTCAATGCGATCGACCTGGCCTGGGATGCGGTCTACCGGTTCCGCGACCTGCCGCCGGCGTTCTACGCCGACTGGGTGTCGGTCGCCGCCGACGAGGCGCGGCATTTCGTGCTGCTGCGCGACCGGCTGCGCGCGCTGGGCTTCGACTACGGCGACTTCGATGCGCACAACGGCCTGTGGGAGATGTGCGAAAAAACCGCGCACGACGGCCTGGCGCGCATGGCCCTGGTGCCGCGCGTGCTCGAGGCGCGTGGGCTCGACGTGACGCCGGGCATGATCGTCAAGCTGCGGTCGCTGGGTGACCGGGACACGGTGGCGATCCTCGAGGTGATCCTGCGCGAGGAAGTGGCGCACGTCGCCGCCGGCAGTCGCTGGTTCCGCTGGTACTGCGCGCGCGACGGCGTCGATCCGGAGCCGACGTTCCGCGCGCTGCTGGGCGATTACGCGCGCGCCGTGCTGCGGGGGCCGTTCAACCTCGACGCGCGCGCCGCGGCCGGATTCAGCGAGGAAGAGCTGGCGGCGCTGCAGACGATCGCCGACCCCCGCGCACCCGTATAGGCGCGCTTGCGCGCGGATCTGGTTTCTAGGGAGGCCGCCAGCGCGCGTCGACGGCACCGCAGCCGCCTGCCGGGACGCGCCGCGCGGCTGTGTCGGCACGCAGGCAGGCCTCGCGAGGAGACGAGCAACGCCTGCGTCGCGTCGCGGTTACAGCGCGCCGGTGAGCGCCGACAGTTCCAGCCGCCCGTCGGCGTACGCGCGCAGCACCGAACCCTGCTCGAACCAGTCGCCGAGCACGATGCGCCGGCAGGCGCGCGTCCCGACCTGCAGGTCGTGGAGCGCCGGGCGATGCGTGTGGCCGTGGATCATCGTGTCGACGCCGTAGCGCACGAACCACTCGTCGACCGTCGCCGGGGCGACATCGGTGATCGACTCCATCGTGCCCGCATCGCGCAGCGCGCCGGCGCGGGCCTGGCTGGCCGCGCGCGCCTGCCCGGCGAACGCGAGACGCGCGTCCAGCGGTTTGGCGAGCATGCCGGCCTGCCAGCGGGGATCGCGGGTCTGGGCGCGGACCGCCTGGTATTCGACGTCGCCGGTGCACAGCAGATCGCCATGGGTCAGCAGCACCGGACGACCGTAGAGCAGGATCACCGCCGGATCGGGCAGCAGCGTCATGCCGGCGCGACGCGCGTAGGCATCGCCGACCAGGAAATCGCGGTTGCCGTGCATGAAGGCGACCGGCACGCCGTGCGCGGTCAGGGCGCGCAGGCCATCGGCGACGCGGGCGCCGGCGTCGGACGGATCGTCGTCGCCGACCCAGGACTCGAACAGGTCGCCGAGGATGTACAGCGCATCGGCGTCGCGCGCCTCGCCGGCGAGAAACCCGGCGAACAGATCGGTGATCTGCGGACGCTGCGGGTCCAGGTGCAGGTCGGAGAGGAAGTAGGTCGTCATCGGGGAATTCTAGGACATCCCCCGGTGCCCCCGGCGCGTCGTCGGCGCCGCGGTTAAACTGCGCGGCTCCCCGTCTGTCTCGAGTTCCGCGCATGGCCTGCCGCACCCGTTTCGCCCCCAGTCCCACCGGCTACCTGCACATCGGCGGCGCGCGCACCGCGCTGTACTGCTGGCTGGAGGCGCGCAGGCGCGGCGGCGAGTTCGTGCTGCGCATCGAGGATACCGACCGCGAGCGCAGCACCCAGGCCGCGATCGACGCGATCCTCGAAGCGATGGAGTGGCTGGGCCTGGGCTACGACGAAGGCCCGATCTACCAGACCCATCGCCTGGACCGCTACGCCGAAGTCGCCGAGCAGCTGGTCGCGGACGGTAAGGCTTATTACGCCTACGAGTCGAAGGCCGAGCTCGACGCGATGCGCGAAGCGGCGATGACCGCGGGCGACAAGCCGCGCTACAACGGCGCGTACCGCGAGCGCAACGAGCCGAAGCGCGACGATCCGAACCGCGTGATCCGCCTGAAGAATCCGCTCGACGGCACGGTGGTCTGGGAAGACAAGGTCAAGGGCCGCATCGAGATCGCCAACAGCGAGCTCGACGATCTGGTGATCTTCCGTCCCGACGGCTACGCGACCTACAACTTCGCCGTCGTCGTCGACGATCTGGACATGGGCATCACCGATGTCGTGCGCGGCGACGACCACGTCAACAACACGCCGCGCCAGATCAACATCTACCGCGCGCTGGGCGCCGAGGTGCCGGCGTTCTCGCACCTGCCGATGATCCTCGACGAGCAGGGCGCCAAGCTGTCCAAGCGCACCGGCGCCGCCGACGTCATGCAGTACCGCGACGCCGGCTACCTGCCGCACGCGCTGCTGAACTATCTGGTGCGTCTGGGCTGGTCGCACGGCGACCAGGAGATCTTCTCGATCGCCGAGATGCAGCAGCTGTTCGATCTCAAGGACGTGAATGCCAAGGCCGCGCGCCTGGACATGGCGAAGCTCGGCTGGCTCAACCAGCAGTACCTGAAGTCGGACGAGCCGGCCGCCGTCGCCACGCATCTGGACTGGCACCTGCGCAACGACGGCTACGACCTGGCGGCGGGCCCCGCGCCGGCCGATGTCGTCATCGCATTGCGCGATCGCGTGCAGACGCTGAAGGAAATGTCGGAGCGCGCGGCGGTCTGGTACCAGCCGCTGACGACCTACGACGACAAGGCCGTCGCCAAGCACCTCAAGCCGGAATCGCGCGCGCCGCTGATCGATGTCCGCGCGCGTTTCGCCGCGCTGGCCGATTGGAACGTCGAGGCGATCGACGCGGCGTTCCGCGAGACCGTCGAGACGCTCGGGCTCGGCATGGGCAAGGTCGCACAGCCGCTGCGTGTCGCGATCACCGGCACGCAGGTCAGCCCGGACATCGGGCACACGGTGTATCTGGCGGGGCGCGATCAAGCGCTGGCCCGGATCGATGCGGCGATCGCGATGGTGCCGGACGCCGCATGACGGCGGCACGCGCGTCCGGGCCGCGACTTGAGTCGACCGTGACGCGCACCCATCATGACGGGATGCACAAGTCCACGACGGGCCACGGCCCCGCCTGCACCGATCCGCACCATCACGTCGACGATGCCGCGAGCTTCATCCGCGCGGTGGAGCGCGCGTGCACCGAGCGCGGGCTGCGGCTGACGCCGATCCGCGCCTACGTGCTGGGTCTGATCGCCAAGGCGGGCAAGCCGCTGAAGGCCTACGACCTGCTCGACCAGGTGCGCGAAGGCGACGGTCCGGGCGCGGCCGCGCCGCCGACCGTCTACCGCGCGCTGGATTTCCTGCTCGCCAACGGCTTCATCCACAAGCTGCAGTCGGTCAACGCCTTCGTCGCCTGCCACCATCCCAGCACCGCGCAGCATTCGGTGCCGTTCCTGATCTGCGACAGCTGCCACAGCGCCGTCGAACTCGAGGACGAGCAGGTCGTCGCGTCGCTCGACGAACGCGCACGCGCCCTGGGTTTCGTGCCGCAGGCGCAGACGCTGGAAGTGCACGGCCTGTGCGCGCAATGCGCGGACGCCGCCACGGCCTGAGTGTCGCGGAGCGGCAAGCCCGGTCGCGCGGCGCCTAGGCCGCTGCGATGGCGGGTTTCGGCAGCCGCGCCTCGCGGATCGGCAGGTTGGCGGCCGCGGCCAGCAGCGCCAGCGCCATGTCGGCATACCAGATCCACAGATAGGACCCGGTCTCCGCGACGACGAGGCCGCCCAGCCACGCGCCGAAGAACGCGCCGGTCTGGTGCGACAGCAGGGTCAGGCCGAACAGGGTCGCCAGGTAGCGCGGGCCGAACAGCTTGCCGACCAGGCCGGCGGTCGGTGGCACCGTCGCCAGCCAGCTCATGCCCAGACCGATCGCGAACAGGAAGAAGGTCGTGGGCGTGGGCGGCGACAGGACGTAGACGAAGATCATCAGCGCGCGGCTCGCGTAGATCGCCGTCAGCAGCCATTTCATGCGGTAGCGCTGGCCGAGCCAGCCGGCGCCGATGCTGCCGACGATGTTGAACAGGCCGATCAGCGACAGCGCCATCGCCGACACGCCCGCCGACAGGCCGCACATCGCGATCTCGGTCGGCAGGTGCGTGACCAGGAACGCGATGTGGAAGCCGCAGGTGAAGAAGCCCAGGTGCAGCAACCAGTAGCTGCGGTCGCGCAGGGCGATGCGCAGTTGCGCGCGCAGGCCGATGTCGTCGTCCGCGATTGGCAGCGCGGCCGCACCCGGCGCCGCAGGCGGCAGTTTGCGACGGCGCAGGGGCCAGGCCAGCGGCAACGTCGCCAGCGCGGTGGCCGCCATTGCCCATGCGGCGGCAGCCCAGCCGAACGCGCCGATCATCGTGGTCGCGAACGGCGCGTAGAGGAACTGCCCGAACGAACCGCCGGCATTGACCACGCCCGAGGCCATCGAGCGCTTCTCGGCGGGAATGACCCGCGCCGTGCTGCCGATCAGGATCGAGAAACTGCCGGCGCCTGCGCCCGCCGCGCTGATCAGGCCGAGCGTCAGCAGCAGGCCCCATTCGGAGGCGAAGAACGGCGCGGCCGCCATGCCGGTGACCAGCAGTACGCCGCCGAACACGAGCACGCGGCCGCTGCCGCGCTGATCGGCGATCGCGCCGAACACCGGCTGCACCGCGCCCCAGACGAACTGCCCGACCGCCAGCGCGAAACTGATCGCGGCGATGCCGAGGCCCGTGTCCGCGGCGATCGGCTGCACGAACAGGCCCAGCGACTGCCGGATGCCCATCGTGATCATCATCATCGCGGTCGCGGCCAGTACCAGCGGCCACCAGCGCGGCGTCGTCGGCGCGCTCACGGCAGCAGCTTCGCGGTCACGCGATCGAGTGTCGCGTGCAGCTGGCCGACCTCGTCGACGCCCAGCAGCGCCTCGACCTGGCGTTGCGCGTCCCGCCAGCGCGGTTCGGCGTCCGTGAGGATCGCGGACCCGGCCGGCAGCAGTGCGACGCGGCGCTGGCGCGCGTCATCGGGATCGCGCTGCAACTGCAACCAGCCCGCGGTGACGAGGTGCTTGAGGTCGCGGCTCAGGGTGCTGCGCTGCATGCCCAGCGTCGCGGCGAGTTCGCCGACGGTGCGCGCCTGGCGCTGCGCATAGCGCAGGATCGCGTACTGGTTGACGTTGAGGCCCGCGGGCGCGAGCGCCTGGTCGTAGCGCTGGCTCATCAGACGACTGAGCTTGCGCAGGCGCTGGCAGCTGCAGGCGGAGACCGGGATGACGCGTGAGGCAGGGCGGGCATCGGGCATCGGACGTCTCCGAGTCTGGATTCGGTTGTATATACACCCATCTCGCACGCCGTCCAACTGGCTTTTTTGGGTGCGCATGCTGGCGCTCGAACAGGGCATGCCGCGGCGGTCCGGTGGCGTGCCAGGAGATGACATCGCAGCGCGTGTCGGCGTCGGCGGTGCGACGAAGCTGCGTCGAGTCGAGTCGGGTTGGACCCTCACCCGCGCCCGCGCCACGCAGTACGCGAAAAAAAAGCCCCGCACCGGAATCCGGTACGGGGCGGTGACGTCGCACGTCACTGGAGAGAACGCGATCCGGTCAGCGTGGGCCGGTCAGAAGAACACCCGGATGCCGCCGGCGATGGTGCGGCCCGGCAGCGGCGCGAAGTCGCGCAGCAGCGAGGTGTGGGCACGGGCGTCCTGGTCGGTCAGGTTGCGACCGTCGAGGAAGACTTCCCACTGGGTCGCATCGATCGGGCCCATGCGATAGGCGATACCGGCATTGACCAGGGTGTAGCCGGCCGACGGCGCCTCGAACTCGGCGACGCGATCCTGCTTCATGTAGCGCACCGCGCCGACGTTGGCGCGCCAGCCGCCGAGTGCCCAGTTGAAGTCGGCGCCGTAGCGGGCCGGGGCGATCCGCGGCAGGTCGCCGCCCATCGCGATGTCGGCGTGGTAGTGATGGGCGTGGTCGCCGTGCGGGACGTCGAAATGCACTTCGCGCGTGCCGTTGCCGTCGAGCTCCGCGCGCACCACGTCGCCGAACACGCGGAAGTCGAAATCGCCCGCGTCCGATGCCACCAGATGGAACTTCGCTTCCGCTTCCGCGCCGCGGAAGGTGGCATCGCCCTGCGTCCACAGGCGCACCGGGAAGTCCTGCTCCACCACGCCGGTGTCGGCGAGGTAGGTGAAGCGCTTGAACTGCGTCTGGTACACCGCCGCCTTGAACTCGACGCGATCGGTATGCGCGTGCAGGCCGAGTTCGAGGCGCTGGCCGCGTTCGGTGTCGAGATCCGCGTCGCCGATCTCGATCGAGCGCGTGGCGATGTGCGGACCGGCCGCGAACAGCTCCTCGTTGGTCGGCGCCCGCTCGGACACGTCGGCGCCGAAGCGCAGGTCGAACACCTCCGACAGATGCCAGATCGCCGCGCCAGACAGGCTGCTGGCATCGAACGTGCGCGAGTCGCCGGTCGCCGGATCGATCTCCACACGCTCATGGCGCCCGCCGAACTCGAGCTTGAACGGCCCGAACTCCTTCTCCTGCACGACGAACAGGCCCAGCGTGTCGGTCACGCTCGGCGGTACGAAGGCTTCTTCGCCGGTCGCGCTGAAATCGACGTGGCCGACCTGGAGGCCGAACGCGCCGCGCCAGCCGTTGAATTCGTTCTGCACCGCTTCCAGGCGCGCTTCGGGCCGTCTTCCAGCTCGACGTGCTCGTAATCGTTGTAGGCCGCGCGCAGGTTCAGCGCGCTGAGGAACGGCAGTGGATCGTAGATGCCGCCCTTCAGGTCGACGCGGTTCTGCACCATGTCGATGCGCACAGAACCGTGGTCGTGGCCTTCTTCCTCGTGGTCGTGGCCCTCTTCTTCGTGATCGTGCTCGTCCCCATGGTCGTGGTCGTGGTCGCCATGGTCGTGCCCGTCCTCGCCTTCGGCATGCACGTGCGCGCCATCGGGCAGGCCGTAGTTGGTGCGGTAGGTGCTGACCGCCACGCCCAGGTTGCCGCGCTCGCCGAACCAGGTCGCGCCGACCGCGCCTGCGCGGGTGCGGAGCGAACTGTTGGGCAGCGTGCCGTAGGCGTTTTCGTCCGCATGCGCATCGTGCTCGTGCTCGTCGTGGTCCTCGTGATCGTGATCGTGGTCGTCGGGCACCTGGGCGTAGCCGGGAATGTCGAAGTCGCCGGTGTTGCGGATCAGGCCGTCGACATGCAGCACCAGGTTGTCCCCGCTGACGCCGTCGAGGCGGAACATGCCGCTGCGTTCGTCGTTGCCGCTGGCGGCGCGCAGCTCGGCGCGGCCGCTCAACGGGCGCGTCGGCACTTCGCGCGGGATGCGCCCGTCGACGACGTTGACCGCGCCGCCGATCGCGCCGCTGCCGTAGAGCAGGTTGGCAGGGCCTTTCAGCACTTCGATCTGGTCGGCGAGGAAGGGCTCGATGCTGATCGCGTGGTCGGCGCTGACCGTCGACGCGTCCATGCTGCCGATGCCGCCGGACAGCACCTGCACGCGCGGCCCTTCCTGGCCGCGGATGATCGGCCGGCCGACGCCGGTGCCGAAGAAGCCGCTCTGCACGCCGGGCAGCGACGAGATGGTGTCGCCCAGGGTGCCGGCCTTGCGATCGTCGAGCGCATCGCCATACAGGACCTCGATCGGATGGGCGAGATCCTCGGCCTGGCCGCCGAGCGGCGTCGCCGTCACTTCGATACGGTCGAGCGTCGTCGGCGCGGGATGGCCGGCGGTCTGCTGGGCCTGGGCGGCGCCGCTGGCGATCAGCAGGCCGAGCGCGACGGCAAGGCGGGTCGGGGCGGGGGCGGAGCGGCGGGAAGCGATCATTCGGATGCAGTACACTGGTGGACGGAACAGGAATGTTATAATGTTACGAGACGATCCGCACCCCCCAAAAGACATGTCCGCGACCGATTCCTCTCTCCGCCAGGCCGACCGCGTCGGTTTCGCCGCCTCGCTGCTCTGCGCCGTGCATTGCGCGCTGTTCCCGCTGCTGCTCGCGTTGCTGCCGGCGTTCGGCCTCAATCTGGGCGGCTGGATCGATATCGACCAGGCCTTCGTGGTCTTCGCGACCCTGCTGGGTGCCACCACGCTGACCCTGGGCTATCGGCGCCACCGCGCCTTCCGCGCCTGGGCACTGCTGGTGCCGGGTCTGGCCCTCGTGTGGATCGGCTCGTTCAGCCATCTGCACGACCACACGGTGACCCACGCGGTGGTCATGACCATCGGCGGCGTGCTGCTCGCCGGGGCGCATCTGTGGAACCTGCGACTGACCCACGCCAGCGCCGCACGCTGAGCCGCCCCATTCCGCCGGGCCGCGCGTGCTAAAATCCGCGGTCTGGTGCGTCCCCGAGGCGCGCCTTCGCGTTTCCGGCATTCATCAGAACCAGTATCAGGAGCACACCATGGGCAAGGGCGACCGCAAGACCCTCAAGGGCAAGCGCTACAACTCGAGCTACGGCAATTCGCGTTCGAAGGGCGTGGCCACCGTCAACGGCACCCCGACCGCACCGGTCGCGAAGAAGGCCGCGACCAAGACCGTCGCCAAGGCACCGGCGAAGAAGGCCGTGTCGAAGAAGGCCGCGTCCTGAGGGATGCAGCCCGCGCGCAGGCGCGAAGCGAGTGACGAAGAAGCCCCGCATCGCGGGGCTTTTTTCATGGGCGTCGGGTCGCCTCGCGTCCTGGCCGGGTGACGGCCCGCCGCGCTGCCGCTGGTGCGCGCCGGCGACGCGGGTACCAGGATCGAACGCACACTCCCAGGGAAGGTCGCGTCCATGTCGAACACCATCAACCGTTGCCTGCTGGTCTATGCGGGCGTGCTGACGGCCGCCGTCTCCGTGGCCTTGCTGACCGGGGCCGCCGGGTCGACGACGACCTCGTTCGAGCAGATCGACGTGCAGCGGCTGAACCTGCGCGAGCCCGACGGCACCCTGCGTTACGTGCTGTCGAGCTCGGCGCGGTTTCCCGGCGCGATCCTTGGCGATACCGAATATCCGCACCCACGTCCGCAGGCCGGCATGCTGTTCTACAACGACGAAGGCGCCGAGGTCGGCGGCTTGATCTTCGCCGGCGCCCGCGACGCGGACGGCACCGTGTCCTCGGGCGGCAGCCTGACCTTCGACCGCTACGAGCAGGACCAGATCGTGCAGATCCTGGGCCTCGACCAGGCGGGCCAGCAGGTTGCGGGCATGCAGGTCTCCGACCGCCCGGACCGCTCGATCCGCCACGACTTCGCGGAAGCGGACCGCCTCGACGCGATGCCCAACGCCGAGCGCGATGCGCTGCTGCGCGAACGCAATGCGTCCGGCTATTACGGCGCCGGGCGCCTGTTCGTCGGTCGTGCGCGCTCCGGCGATGCGGTGCTGCAGCTCAGCGATGGCGCCGGCAAGCCGCGCATGGTCCTGCGCGTGACAGAGGCTGGCGTGGCATCGCTCGATTTCCTCGACGCCGACGGCCAGGTCGTCCGCAGCCTGACGCCCGAACAGATGGCCGCGCAGCAGTAACGCAGGCGGCACTCAGACCAGGCGCCGTCCACCCGCGAACGACATCGCCAGCAGCGCGCCACCGAGCCAGTAGCCCAGCTCCGCGGGGTGCTGGACGCGCCAGCACGCGATGTCGGCGCGCTGTCCGACGGCGAGCCGGCCGCGATCGGGAAGTCCCAGCGCCTGCGCCGCATGCCGCGTCGCGCCGCGCAGCGCTTCTTCCGGCGTCAGCCGGAAATGCGTGCACGCGAGCTGCATCGCCTGGCGCACCGACAACAGCGGCGACGTGCCCGGATTGCAGTCGGTCGCGACCGCCATCGGCACGCCGTGCGCGCGGAACGCGTCGAGTGGTGGCAGCGTCGTCTCGCGCAGCACGTGGAACGCGCCCGGCAACAGCACCGCGACCGTGCCGGCCTGCGCCATCGCGGCCACCCCGGCAGGCGAGGTGTGCTCGACGTGGTCCGCCGACAGCCCGCCGAATTCCGCGACCAGCGCTGCGCCGTCGCCGTCGCTGAGCTGGTCGGCGTGCAGTTTCACCGGCAGCCCCAATGCGCGCGCCACGTCGAACACGCGCCGCGTCTGCGCGATCGTGAAGCCGATGCGCTCGGCGAACGCATCGACCGCGTCGACCAGGCCTTCGTCGCGCAACCGCGGCAGCCAGTCGCAGACCGCATCGATGTAGGCGTCGCCGCGACCGGCAAATTCCGGCGGCAACGCATGCGCGCCGAGGAACGTCGTGCGTACCGTGACCCCCAGCGTCCGCCCAATTGCGCGCGCGACCCGCAGCATCTTGCGTTCGTTGTCGAAGTCGAGGCCGTAACCGGACTTGATCTCCAGCGTGGTCGCACCGTCGAGCATCAACGCCCGTGCGCGCGGCAGCGATTCGGCGAGCAGCGCCGCTTCGTCGGCCGCGCGCACGGCGCGCACGCTCGACACGATGCCGCCGCCGCTGCGCGCGATGTCCTCGTAGCTCGCGCCCTGCAGGCGCTGCTCGAACTCGCCGGCGCGATTGCCGGCGAAGACCAGATGGGTGTGGCAATCGACGAGGCCCGGCGTCAGCAGGCCGCGCGCTTCGATGACCTGGTCGGCCAGCGTGTCCGGCGCACCGGGCAGCGCATTGCGCGGCCCGACGTAGCGCAGGATGCCGTCGCGCCAGCCCAGCGCGCCGTCTTCGACGAGGCCGTAGCCGATGTCGTCGGCGAGGGTGGCCAACGTCGGCCCGAGGATCAGTCCATCCCAGCGTTCAGTCACCACCGCCATCTCCGTCACCGCCACCTCCGTCGAATCCGTCGTGGTCGCGCAGCGTGCCGCCGAGCGCACCGTTGTCGCCCGGCGCATCGGCCGCGCTGCGCGAGGATCGGCGCGCGCGCCGCCGTCGCCAGTCCAGCGCGAGCCACAGCAGCGCGACGCCCGCCAAGGCACCGAGCACCACGATGGTGTCCGTCTGCAGCATCCGCGCCCTGTGCCCCGTTGCGACGACGCGTTAGCCTAGCGCACTCCCGTTTCGCGCCTGCCACGATGTCCGAATCCGCCACGCCTTACGTCGCACGCACGCCTGCCGGGTGGCAGCTGCCCGGCATCGCGAACCTGCATTCGCACGCGTTCCAGCGCGCGATGGCCGGCATGGCGGAACGGCAGACCGATCCCGCGGATTCGTTCTGGACCTGGCGCGAAACCATGTACCGCATGGCCGCGCGTTTCGATCCCGACACGCTGCACGCGGTCGCACGCCAGCTCTACGTGGAGATGCTCGAGGCCGGCTACACCACCGTCTGCGAGTTCCACTATCTGCATCACGCACCGGACGGCCGGCCCTATGCGACGCCGTCGGCGATGTCCGACGCGCTGATCCAGGCCGCGCGCGACACCGGCATCCGCCTGACCCTGTTGCCGGTGCTGTACATGACCGGTGGCTTCGACGGCCGGGCGCTCGGCGAGCGCCAGCGCCGCTTCGGCCACGACGTCGATGCGTATCTCGCTCTCTTCGCCGGTCTGCACGCACAACAGGATGCGCACCTGCGCGTGGGCTGCGCGCTGCACAGCCTGCGCGCGGTCCTGCCCGGCGCGATGCAGGCCGTGCTCGCCGGCCTGCCGTCCGACGCGCGCGTGCACGTGCACATCGCCGAACAGCAACCCGAGGTCGAGGACTGCGTCGCCGTGCGCGGGATGCGACCGGTCGCATGGCTGCTGGCCAATGCCGACGTCGACGCGCGCTGGACCCTGGTCCACGCCACGCATCTGGATGCGGACGAAGTCGCCGGCATCGCGCGCAGCGGCGCGACGGTCGCGATCTGCCCGACGACCGAAGCGAACCTGGGCGATGGCCTGTTCCCGCTGCGCGACTATCTGGACGCGGGCGGCCGCTGGGGCATCGGTTCCGATTCGCACATCTCCGTGTCGCCGGTCGAGGAACTGCGCTGGCTGGAATACGGCCAGCGCCTGGCGAGCCTGCGGCGCAACATCGCGGTCGGCGCGGACACGCCGAGCGTCGGCGAGACCCTGCTGGCAGGACCGGCTTCGACGCGACGGCGGACCACATCGTGCTGGATGCCGATGCGCCGCTGCTGGCAGGCGCGACCGCGAACGACGTCGTCGATCGCTGGGTGTTCAGCGGCAACCGGCCGCTGGTGCGCGAGGTGCACGTGGCCGGACGCCAGGTCGTCGCAGGCGGACGTCATGCGTTGCACGAGGCCGCCGCGGCCGATTACGCGAAGGCGATACGCACCCTGCTGACGCCCTGACCCCGGCTGCGCGGCATGGCGCGCAGCCGGGCCTGCGTCGAGGCTTCGACACGGTTGCGTTGCGAGGAAGGCAGGGTCGAAGCGCATCGCAGGAGACCGCGACGCGGCGGTCGTCGCACAGGTCCAGGATCGAGCGGCGAAGCGCCTACGCGTCCGTTCCGCGTCACGGGTCAGCCGAGTTCGCGCCGAACAGATCGTCGCGCGGCCAGGCACCTTCCAGCGCCAGCAGGAATTCCTTCGTCGGCAGGCCGCCGCCGAAGCCGGTGAGCGCGCCGCTGGCGCCGATCACGCGGTGGCAGGGCACGACGATCGACAGCGGATTGCGACCGTTCGCGGCGCCGACAGCGCGGCTGGCGGTCGGGCGACCGACCATGCGCGCGAGCTCGACGTAGCTGGCCGTGCGCCCGTAGGGAATGCGCGTCAGCGCGTCCCACACCTGCTGCTGGAACGGCGTGCCGCGCGCGGAAAGCGGCAGGTCGAAATGGCGGCGCGTGCCGGCGAAGTACGCGTCGAGTTGCTGCGCGGTCGCGTCGAGCACAGGGTGCGCGCCGTCGCGCCAGCCGTCACCACGCGTGACGGGATGCCGATGCGTGGCGAACTCGACGGCATGCAGGCCGGCGTCCGATGCGGCGAGAAACAAGGGCCCGACGGGGCTGTCGATCGTGCGGGTGAAGACGGTCGGCGGGGCAGGCGTTGTCATGGCGAGGTCCGTGGGCGCGCCTTGCGCGCGCGGGGAGGGCGGGAATCGATCGGGCGCGGCGCGGTCGTCGCGGACGCCTCGCGCCACAGATGGAACACGGCATAGCCGCGCCACGGACGCCAGGCCTCGGCATGCGCACGCAGGGCCTTGGCGGTCAGCCGGCTGCCATCGGTGGGCAGTGTCTTCTGCAGGACCAGGTCCTCGGCCGGGAACGCATCGGGATGGCCCAGCGCACGCAGCGCGATGTACTGCGCGGTCCACGGCCCGATGCCGGGCAGCGCGACCCAGCGCGCGACGATGTCATCCAGCGTGCGGGCGCGATCGAAATCCACGCGGCCGTCGAGCAGGGCCGCCGCGATGCCGCGGATCGTCGCGATGCGGCTGCCGATCAGGCCGAGGCCATCGAAGTCGGCATCGACCAGCGCCGCCGGCGTCGGGAACAGATGCGCGAACCCCTGTGCGACGAACGCGTCCGGCAGTGGGCCGCCGAACCGCTGCGACAGGCGCGCGGTCAGCGTGCGCGCGGCGGCCACGCTGACCTGCTGGCCGACGACCGCGCGCACCGCGATCTCGAAGCCGTCCCAGCCACTCGGCAGGCGCAGGCCGGGGCGTGCGCGCAGCAACGGCGCGAGCCGCGCATCCTGCGCCAGATGCGCGGTGATGGTGTCGGGATCGGCGTCGAGATCGAACATCCGGCGCACGCGCTGCACGGCGTCCTGCAGGCGCGATGGCGGGCAGCCGTGCAGCTCGAGGCGCAGCGCATGCGGCGGGGGTTCGCCGCGCGCGGCCGGCCACGCGCCGACCCGCAGCCAGCCCGGCGCATCGGCCGTGCCGATGACGCGCGTGTAGTGGTCGTCCTCGACGCGTTCGATGCCGGGCAGGGCGCGGCCGCGCAGGAAATCGAGCATGGCCGCCAGCTCGTACGGCGGCCGGTAGGCGAGGCGCAGCGTCAACCCGTCGCCGCTCGACGCACGCGGCGCCTTGCGCAGATCGCGCGGCGGCATGCGGTAGGCGTCCTGGAACACCGCGTTGAAGCGCCGCACGCTGTTGAAGCCGGCGGCCAGCGCGACCTCGGTGATCGGCAGCGCGGTCTCGGTCAGCAACTGCTTGGCGAACAGCAGGCGGCGCGTGCCGTGCACGCCGACCGGCGCGGCGCCCAGCCGGTCCACGAACAGGCGCCGCAGTTGCCGCTCGCCGAGATGCAGGCGCGCCGCCAGCGCCGACAACGGCGTCTCGACGAGCGCGCCGGCATCGATCAGCGCCAGCGCACGCGCGACGATGTCGTCGCCGCGATGCCAGCTGCCATCGGCCGGCGACAGCTCCGGGCGGCAGCGCAGGCACGGCCGGAAGCCGGCCGCTTCGGCCGCGGCGGCGCTCGCGTAGTAATCGACGTTGGCCGCCTTCGGCGCCGGCGCCGGACACACCGGCCGGCAGTAGATGCCGGTCGTGCGCACCGCGGTGAAGAACAGCCCGTCGAAGCGCGCATCGCGACTCAGGCGCGCCTGTTCGCAGACGGCGGCATCGGGCAGGGGGGCAGACGGGACCATGCGATGCAGGCTAGCACCGGCGGCGATGCAGGACTGGCCGGTTTCGGACATCGATGTCGAGCGCATCGGTGGCGCAGTCAGAGCCCCTCTACCTCCGGGAGAGAGGGGCGGGTGAGGGCGCTTTTCGCGGCGCTATTCCGCGTCGCTCTCCCGCAGCGCCGGCAGCAGCGTCGCCGCGTCGCCATCGTGCTCGGCCGGCGTCACGCCGATCAGGCGCGCGAGCAACGGATACACGTCGACGTTGTCGAAGCCCGGCAGTTCGACGCCCTGGCGGAAGGCTGGGCCGTGCGCCAGGAACACCGCACGCATCGACGGCAGCGCCGGGTCGTAACCGTGCGAGCCGCGGGCGTGCGACGGCCGTGTCGCCAGCGAGGCGCGCGGCACCGCGTCCCAGCCTTCGTGCAGCTGGCAGACGATCGGCGGCACGCGCGGATGGGTGCCGAACTTCCAGCGCGCCGGCATCGCCTCCTTGCGCCAGCAGTCGTACTGCGCATGCGCGCCGAGCAGGCGACGCGCGACCTGCGCCTCGAAGCCCGGGTTCGGGATTACGCCGATCACCTGGCCGGTCGACACCACCCGCGCCGCTTCCACCGAAACCATGTCCTCGATCGCGATCGCGCGGCCGGGTGCGACCTCGGCCATGCCGTGATCCGAGACGAAGACCAGATTCACCCGGTCCTCGAGTCCGCGCGCCTGCAGGCCGTCGACCAGTCGGCCTACCGCCGCGTCGACGTCGCGCAGCGCCTGGTGCAGCTCCACGGAGTCGGGGCCGTAATGATGGCCGGCCGCATCGGTGTGCTCGAAATACAGCGTCGCCAGCACCGGCCGCGTCGCGTCGGGCTCCGACAGCCAGTCGAGGACCAGGTCCACGCGCGCGTCGATCGGGCGGGCGTAGTCGAACGGCAGCCAGCGCGTCGGCTGCACGCCGCGCACCGGCGCCTCGCTGCCCGGCCACGACAGCGTCGCCGTGCGCAGGCCGGCGTTCTCGGCGGTGACCCACAGCGGCTCGCCATCGCCATACCAGGCGCCGTTGCCGACCGCCGCGCGATCCGACAACCGGAACTCGCCCAGCATGTCGTCGTACATCGAGTTGTGGATCAGGCCGTGCCGGTCCGGACGCAGACCGGTGACCAGCGTGTAGTGGTTGGGGAACGTCAGCGAGGGATACGACGGCCGCATCCACGCACGCACCCCGTCGGCAGCCAGCGCGTCGAGATTCGGGGTGTCCCCGCGGCCGAGCGCGTCCGGGCGCAGGCCGTCCAGCGACACCAGCAGCAGCGAGGGGCGCGCCGCGGTCGGGGCGGCGGCAATGGAAGCGGAGGTCGCGTCGGAGGTCGGGGTCGGCGTGGCGCAGGCGGCCAGCAGCAACAGCGGAAGCAGCGCGAGTGCGCGCAGACGGGTTCGATCGGGCATGCGCCAAGGATACCGGCGGCAGATGACGCTTTTCCGCGACAGCCGCACGCGTCGGGTCCGCACCGGCGACGTCCGGCCGGCGCGATGCGACATCGCGGGTACGTGCAGCGCCGGCGCGCGCGTTCGGGGCCCCTATCGGCATTCAGCGACCTGTGTCGAGCCTTCAGCCACGGCGGCGTATCGTGACGGCACGACAATGGCTGCACCCGGAGGTGCCCGATGAAACGCAACTGGTGGATCGCCGCGCTGTGCGCCGGTCTCGCGATCGGAACGGTGGCCCAGGCTGCCCACGCCCAGGAAGAAGAGGAAGAGGAGCGGACCAGCGAACGCGCCGAACGTGCCAGCCCCGCCGACCGCTTCTGCGTCCGCGAGACCGGCACCCGGATCACCGCAAGCCGCGCCGCCCGCTCGAAGCGTGCCGAGACCGAATGCGTGACCGGCGGTGGCCGCGTCTACACCCGCGAGGACATCGACCGGACCGGCTCCGTCGACGTCAAGGACGCGCTGCGTCGTCTGGATCCTTCGGTGTTCTGATCGCGGCGTGTGCGGTCACGACGGACTAGATGAGAAAGCCCGGCCCAGCGCCGGGCTTTTGTTTGCGCGGCTTTGCGCGATCCCATCGCGCCGCACCCTGCAGGGGCCCGCTGGCGCGCGAACGGGCGCTGCCAGCGATTTCGGAACCCCTGCGTAGAGCACTCGCGCGCAGGCGCGCTCCTGCAGGGTCAGAGGCCTTCGACGGATGCGATATCAGGTGCACCGCCAGCGGATCCGCGTGCTCGCGCTCAACACGCGTCCGCCAACCCCGTCACGTACGACAATCCCTGCCGCAACTGCGCCTGGAACACCGGATCGGCATACAGCGCGATGTCGTGCCCCAGCCCCGTGTACCAGGCCCGGCCGCCGGCATTCGTGTGGCACCAGGCGATGGGATGGTCGTTGCCCATCTTCCCGTCGGGATGCGTCGTCGTGTCGATCGACGCCGTCACCGCGCGACTGCAGGCCTTCGGGATGCCGCGCGAACCACGCGCCGACCAGGTCGCCGTACCACGGCCAGGTATAGCCGCTGTCGGCGGCGGCGTGGATGCCCATGTAGCCGCCACCGCCGGCGACATAGCGTTCGAACGCGGCCTGCTGCGGGGCGTCGAGCACCTCGCGCGTGGTGTGGGCGAAGACCACCGCGCGATAGCCGGCGAGTGTCGCGTCGTCGAACCGGGCGGGGTCTTCGCTCGTCTCGATGGTCAGGCCGGTGGCGCCACCCAGGGTGCGCAGCGTGTCGACCGTCACCGGGATCGCGTCGTGGCGGAAGCCGGCCGTGCGCGTGAACACCAGCACGCGCGGCGGCGCGCCGTCGGAGTCGGATGCCGCGAGGGCAGGTGCCGGCGGGGTGGAGGCGCAGGCGCCGAGAGTGGCGAGCAATACGAGGGCGACCGAACATGGAATGAGCTGCATGCCGGCGAGCTTAGCCGCCGCACGCATGCAGCCTCACGCCGCAGCGCGGCAGGGCCCGCCGGTGCGCGGTGCGATAATCGCGGCATTCGTCTTCGACCGGACCACCGCAATGACCGACGCCGCCTCACGCCACGACCCGTCCCGCACGATCCGCGCCCCGCGCGGCGACACGCTGACCTGCCGCTCGTGGCTGACCGAAGCGCCGTTCCGGATGCTGCAGAACAACCTCGCTGCGGACGTCGCCGAGCGCCCGGAGGACCTCGTCGTCTACGGCGGCATCGGCCGCGCCGCGCGCGACTGGGCCTGCTACGACGCGATCATCGAATCGCTGAAGACCCTCGGCGACGACGAGACCCTGCTGGTGCAGTCCGGCAAGCCGGTCGGCATCTTCCCCACGCATGCCGACGCGCCGCGCGTGCTGATCGCCAACTCCAACCTCGTGCCCGCGTGGAGCACCTGGGAGCACTTCCACGAGCTCGATCGCAAGGGCCTGATGATGTACGGCCAGATGACCGCCGGCAGCTGGATCTACATCGGCAGCCAGGGCATCGTGCAGGGCACGTACGAGACCTTCGTCGAGATGGGGCGCCAGCATTACGGCGGCGATCTCACCGGCAAGTGGATCCTCACCGCCGGCCTCGGCGGCATGGGTGGCGCGCAGCCGCTGGCCGCGAGCCTCGCCGGCGCCTGCAGCCTCAACATCGAATGCCAGCAGTCGCGCATCGACATGCGCCTGAAGACCCGCTACGTCGACGAGCAGGCGACCGACCTCGACGACGCGCTCGCCCGCATCGCCAAATACACGCAGGCCGGCGCGGCGAAATCGATCGCGCTGCTCGGCAATGCCGCCGAACTTCTGCCGCAGCTGGTCGAACGCGGCGTGCGTCCCGATGCCGTCACCGACCAGACCAGCGCCCACGACCCCGTGCACGGCTACCTGCCGATCGGCTGGACCGTCGAGCACTGGCTGGCCATGCAGGCGAGCGATCCCGATCAGGTGCGCGATGCCGCCAAGCGCTCGATGCGCGTGCATGTCGAGGCGATGCTCGCGTTCAAGAAGATGGGCGTGCCCACGTTCGATTACGGCAACAACATCCGCCAGATGGCCAAGGACGAGGGCTGTACCAATGCCTTCGACTTCCCCGGGTTCGTGCCGGCCTACGTGCGCCCGCTGTTCTGCCGCGGCATCGGCCCGTTCCGCTGGGTCGCGCTGAGCGGCGATCCCGAGGACATCGCGAAGACCGATGCCAAGGTCAAGGAACTGATCCCCGATGACGCGCACCTGCACCGCTGGCTCGACATGGCGCGCGAGCGCATCCGCTACCAGGGCCTGCCCGCGCGCATCTGCTGGGTGGGCCTCGGCCTGCGCGACAAGCTGGGCCTGGCCTTCAACGAGATGGTGCGCAATGGCGAACTGAAAGCGCCGATCGTCATCGGCCGCGACCATCTCGATTCCGGCTCCGTCGCCTCGCCCAATCGCGAGACCGAAGCCATGCAGGACGGCTCCGATGCCGTCAGCGACTGGCCGCTGCTCAACGCCATGCTCAACGTCGCCGGCGGCGCCACCTGGGTGAGCCTGCACCACGGCGGCGGCGTCGGCATGGGCTACTCGCAGCACTCGGGCGTCGTCATCGTCTGCGACGGCAGCGAGGCCGCCGACCGGCGCATCGCCCGCGTGCTGTGGAACGACCCCGGCACCGGCGTCATGCGCCACGCCGACGCCGGCTACAAGATCGCCAAGGCCTGCGCGAAGGAACAGGGCCTCAAGCTGCCGATGGTGTAATTCCGACAGGATTCCGCGCGGTAGGCGCAGGTGTACTCGCGCCAGTGTGGTCGAGCGATGCGACGCCGGCTGCGCTTCGAGGGCAGTGCTGCCTCACACGATCGGAGCTAGGGCGGTCGCGGTCGTGGACGGGCGCCAGTCGCATGCCAATGACGACACCTTCGGGTCACGATCGGGCGTTCGATGGCATCGCGCTGCAGGTGCCGTCCTTGCCCATCAGGGGCTCGACGATGATCGGCAGCGGTGTTGGAGCGCGGCAGCATGGATCCTGACATCCGCGCGCCCTGCGCAGCTCTTGGAGTTGCGTTCGTGCGTCGAGCCGCGACATCCGTGCCGCTCAAGAAATGCGCACCACTGCCGCTACCGTCAGGTGCTCGTGCCGCGTTTCCGGAGCGGTCTTGCCGGCTTGGCCATGGCGGCGGATCGCGCGGTATCGGCTGAAGGCGTCATGCGCGATTCGAATGTCTGTGGTGACGCGCATGAGTTCTGGCACAGGACATGCAGGTTTCCTGGGGACGGATGCGGAAGGGAGTTCGGTGAGAAGATGCCTGCCGGGGTCGGGCAGCACAGCAGGGGCGCGTTGGTGCCCGCAGGCTTGCAGGCGCGATTGGGGAGGTTCGGCGCACCGAGCGCGAACCGTGCAAGGGGCTTCGGGCGCGGTGAAGCGGCCGGTCGACGGCGCGGGAAAAAACGAGGTCCGGGCGAAGGTTTTCACCCCGGGCGAGTGCACGACACACATCCGGCCATCGGCCGGTTGACCGCGTCAGGCGGGTTCACAGGGGAAGTTTCGATGTCGGTATCCACCAAGATCCGCTCCGCGCTGCATGCGCTGGGCCTGCTGGCGCTGTTTGCCATGGCGCCGGGTGTCATGGCGGCACCCGCCACGCTCACGTACTCCAGCAACGCCGGCCTCGGTGATGCCATCGCGTCGGATGGCGATGGTGGTTCCGTGGATATTCCGGGCAAGGACATCCAGATCCTCAACATCTCGGATACAGCCGGGACGAATCGCGGTGCAATTCACTGGCGGGATGAGCTCAGCCTCGGAATTCCAAGTGCGCTGACGTACGACGACGGCACGAATGGCACGACTAAGGGGATGGCCATTCGGTCCGGCGACGGCGCTGAATTCCGCCTCGCATCCTTCGATTATTTGAACTGGGGAGAGACGACGCCCTTCACCAACACCGTGGTCGGCTACCGCAATGGCGCGCAGGTTGCTTCGATGACCTTCGCTGGTTTCAACCCTGACTACGAGCTCGAGACCATTGCGTTGGACACTACGTTCGCCAACGTGGACGAGGTCCGGCTGTTCATTTCTGCAGGTGGTGATCAGGGAGATCTGACCACTTGGCACTCCATAAACAACATCGTCATCGACGATGCCGTCGTACCGCTGCCCCCCGTCGTCAGCGATGCCCGCATCGCGATTTCCGGTGCCAGCGGCACCGGCGGCGCATACAAGATCGGCGACACGGTCACGGCGACCTGGAACAACACCGCCAGCGGCGACAACAACGCCGGCGTCACCGGCGTCACCGTCAATTTCAGCGCCTTCGGTGGCGGGGCGGCTGTCGTTGCAACGAACAGTACTGGTATCTGGACGGCGACCTACACCCTGGTCGCCGGCGCCATCGATGCAGCCAACCGAAACGTCAGTGTCACAGCGACCAACAGCGTCGGCCCGACCACCACCGCCGACACGTCGAACGCCACGGTGGACAACGTGGCGCCAACGGTCACCGACGCGAACATCGCGATCTCGGGTGGCACTGGCACCGGCGGCGCCTACAAGATCGGCGACACCGTCACGGCGACCTGGAACAACACGGCTGGCGGCGACAACAACAGCGACACGATCAGCAGCGTGACAGCGGATTTCAGCGGCTTCGGTGGCGGGGCAGCCGTGGTGGCGACGAACAGCGGCGGCACGTGGTCCGCAACGTATACCCTGGTCGCGGGTGGCATCAGTGCCAGCGGCCGGAACGTGAGTTTCAGTGCGACGGACAACGCCGGCAACCGCACCACGCGCGCGGACACGAGCAACGCCACCGTCGACAGCACGCTGCCGGCCATCGACGCGATCGCGCCTGCAGGCGGCGCGTCGGGGGCGGACACCTCGGTGTCCTTCACTGTCACCTTTACCGAATCCGTCACCGGTCTCTCTGTCGACGATTTCTCGTTGACGTCCACCGGCACCGCCGACGCCACCATCGCCAGCGTGTCGGGAAGCGGTGCCGCGTTCAATCTCGTCGTCAACGGCATCACCGGAAGCGGCACGCTGCGCGTGGATCTGCGCAGCGGTACCGACATCACGGACGGTGCCGGCAATGGCCCGTTGCTCGCCTTCACCGGCGGCTCGGCGCACACGGTCGCCATCCCGGACGCGCCAGGCGCGCCGGTGATCGGCACTGCGACGGCTGGCGACGGACAGGTCGAGATCAGCTTCAGCGCGCCTGCCACGAATGGCGGGGCAACCATCACCGGATACACCGTCACGTCGAGCCCGGGCGCCGTCGTCGCCAGCGGGGCGTCCTCGCCCCTCGTCGTAACCGGGCTGACCAATGGCACGGCGTACACCTTTACCGTCACCGCGACCAACGCGGCGGGGACGAGCCCTGCGTCTGCGGCGTCGAACAGTGTCATCCCGAAAGCCGAACAGACCATCACCTTCAACAACCCGGGTGCGCAGAATTTCGGCACCATGCCGTCGCTGACGGCCACCAGCGATTCCGGGCTACAGGTCAGCTTCACCTCCTCGACGACCGGGGTCTGCACGGTGACCTCCGGCGGCTCGCTCACGTTCCTCGCCGCAGGCAGGTGCACCGTCAATGCGGACCAGGCGGGCGACACGGGCTTTCTAGCCGCGCCGCAGATCAGCCAAACATTCACCGTCAATGCCATCGTTCCGGGTGCGCCGACCGGGATCACGGCGACCGCTGGCGATACAGAGGCATCCGTCGCGTTTACCGCGCCCGCGTCCAACGGCGGCAGTGCCGTGACCGGGTACACCGTGACGTCCAATCCGGAAGGCCTGACCGCCACGGGCGCGGCGGGACCGATCACGGTGACTGGCCTGACCAACGGCGTCGGCTACACCTTCACGGTCACCGCGGACAACGTGGCCGGCACCGGCGCGGCGTCCGCCGCATCCAACGCGATCACCCCGGCGTCGCCGCAGACGATCACGTTCAACAACCCGGGTGCGCAGAACTTCGGCACCCACGTCCGCGACGACCGGGGTCTGCGTGATCACGTCGGGTGGCACGCTCGCCTTCGTCGCGGCAGGCACCTGTACCGTCAACGCGGACCAGACGGGAAGCGCGAGCTATCTACCGGCGCCCCAGATCAGCCGGTCGTTCACCGTCAATCCCGTCGTCCCGGACGCCCCGACCGCGATCACGGCGACTGCAGGCGATACGCAGGCGTCCGTCGCGTTCAACGTGCCCGTGTACACCGGCGGCAGCGCCGTGACCGGTTACACCGTGACTTCGAATCCAGGCGGCCTGACGGCGACGGGCGCGGCGGGGCCGATCACGGTCAACGGTCTGACCAATGGCATCAGCTACACCTTCACGGTCGCCGCGGACAACGCGGCCGGCACCGGCAGCGCGTCGGCCGCATCGAACGCAGTCACGCCGTCGGCGGGCCAGGCGATCACGTTCGCCAATCCTGGCGCGCAGAATTTTGGAACAACGCCGACGCTGGTCGCCACTGCCGGTTCCGGCCTGCCGGTCACCTTTTCTTCGTCGACGAACGGGGTCTGCACAGTGACGTCCGGCGGGCTGCTCGCATTCGTCACGGTAGGTATCTGCAGCATCAATGCGGACCAGGCCGGCGACGCCAGCAACGCGCCCGCGTTGCAGGTCAGCCAGTCGTTCGCCGTCAATGCAGTGGCGCCCGGCGCTCCAGTCATCGGCAGCGCAAGCGTGGCGGGTCCGGGCGATGTCATCGTTACGTTCGCCGCGCCCGCGTTCGCCGGCGGCGTCGCGATCACCGGCTACACGGTGACCGCCAGCCCCGGCGGCATCACGGCCGCTGGCAGCGGCAGTCCCGTGACCGTGCGCGGACTGAGCCCGGGAACCCCGTATACCTTCACGGTCACTGCAACCAATGCCGCCGGCACGGGCGGCGCATCGGCGGCAACCGCGTCGGTGACGCCCGTGCCCGCCCTGTCGGTCGCGCCGGTCGCCACGAGCGCCGCCTACGGCGCGGCCTCCACGCCGGTGGATCTGGACATCGCGGGCACGCCGACATCGGTGGCCGTTGCCAGCGCGCCGACGCATGGCATCGCGCGTGTCAGCGGCACGGCGATCCACTATCAACCGGCGCCCGGCTATGCCGGTCCGGACAGCTTCACCTACACCGCCAGCGACGCCTACACCACGACCGCGCCTGCCCTGGTCACGGTGACGGTCGCCGCACCGTCGGTCGCACTCGCCGCCACCGCCCCACCTGCGGCCGTCGGCGGAACGGCCTACACGCACGTCCTCGCGGCGAGCGGCGGCGCGGCACCCTATGCGTTCGATCTGGTCGCCGGTCGCCTGCCGCAGGGACTTGCGCTGTCTACCGGCGGCACGCTGTCGGGAACGCCGACGGAGTCCGGCGATTTCGCGTTCACCGTCGCCGCAGTCGACAGCAGCACGGGCACGGGTCCGTTCACCGCGCAACGCGCGTACGCGCTGGTCGTGGAAGCACCGGTCATCCGTCTGTCGCTGCCGGAGAATCTGGACGCGATCTACGGCGCTGCATTCGACCAGACGCTCGACGCCACCGGCGGCACCGCGCCCTACGCCTACGCCGTCATCGACGGCGCGCTGCCCGCCGGACTGGCACTGAGCGCATCGGGCAGGCTGTCCGGCGCGCCGGACGCGGCAGGTCGTTTCGACGTGACGGTGCAGGTCCGCGATGCCAACGGATTCACCGCCTCGCAGGGCTTCGAGCTGGTCGTCTCGCAGGCGGTCCAGCGCATCAGCGGCTTCGCCTCCAATCCCGCTGCGCCCGTCTTCGCGCCTGACGGGACGTTCTCGGTCAGCGCCGAGGGCGGCGCATCCGGTCTCCCGCTCGTGTTCGCCAGCACCACGCCCGTCGTCTGCACCGTCGAGGGCAGCGTCGTCACCATGCGCGCCGCGGGCCAGTGCCGCCTGACGGCGGACCAGGCCGGGGATGCCAACTTCGAGGCCGCGCCGCAGGTGCGGCTCGATGTCGAGATCGCCGCCGCCGTGCCGACCCTGGTCTGGCCCGAACAGATCAACAAGGTGCTGGGCGAGGCCGCGTTCGCGCTGGACAACCCCGACAGCCCGAGCACCGGCGCGTTCGCGTTCGCCAGCAGCCGGAGCGAAGTGGCCACCGTCGACGGGCGGACCGTCACCCTGCACGGCGAAGGCACCGCGGTCATCACCGCCACGCAGGCGGCGGCCGGCAACTACGCCGCCGCGAGCATCGAGACGCGGCTGAGCGTGACCGCCCGACCGGATCCGACACGCGATCCCGGCGTGACCGGGCTGCTGCAGGCGCAGGTGGATGCGAGCGTCCGCTTCGCCCAGGCCCAGCAGGCCAACATCCGCGATCGCCTGCGCCAGGTGCGCAGCGGTGCGAACGCATCGTCCAGCAACGTGACGCTGGCCTACGACGGCGGCGCGCATGGCCAAGGTCTGTCGGCGCCGGTGGGCCAGGCGGCGGCCGGGCTGTGGCCCGCCATGCCGGACGGGTGGGGGGCATGGGTTTCGGGCACCGCCACCGTCGGCGGCAGTGGCGGCGTGTCGGGGTACGACTTCGATACCGACGGCATCACCGTCGGTGCCGATCGCGCGCTCAGCGACCAGGTGCTGGTCGGCGTCGCCGGCAGTCTCGCCCACAACGACAGCCAGCTCGATGCGGGCGGGGGTTCCCGGATGCAGGCCGATCAACGTTCGCTGGCGCTGTACGGCCTGTGGCGGGCAGGCGAGCATCTGTTCGTCGACGCACTGGCGGGTACGGGTCGGCTGGAGTTCGATCTGCGTCGCTGGAGCAGCGATGCGAACGCGCTGGCGACCGGCGCGCGCACCGGTGCACAGTGGTTCGCCTCGATCGCGATGGGGTACGAACACCGCGGCCCGGCGGCCACGTTGACCGGATACAGTCGCGTGGAAACCAGTCGTTCCACGCTGGATGCGTATCGCGAATACGGCCTGGACCTCTACGACCTCGACTATCGTCGCCAGGACGTCGACAGCACGGCGATCGCGCTGGGCCTCGAAGGCAGCTACCTAATCGGGGGCGACACGGGCCGCGTCCGCCCATTCTGGTCCGTGGAATACCGCGAGGCGCTGGAGAACCGGAACGACGCAACGATGAACTACGTGATCCTGCCGCAGGCGACGGATTACCGGTTCGCGATGCGCAGCTACAACGACAACGCCTTCTCGCTGTCGGGTGGTCTGGACGTGCGTCTGGCGCGCGGTTGGGCGCTGTCGCTGCTGTTGGGGCACGAGCAGGCGCGGCAGTCGACGCGCAGCAGCAGCATCGGACTGCGCCTGACCTATGGCGCCCAGGGCACGGGCGCGCGCGGTATCGTCAATGGAACCGCAGCCGCGCAGGCCGGCATCGAGCCGTGCGAAGTGGCCTGCGGCACTGCTGCGCCGTTTCGCCCCATGGCGACCGACACGCGTGGTGGGCGCCCTCCCGTCGACTGAATGGTGAAGCCATGACGCGCTACGCAGCATCCGATACACGACACCCAGGTGACCGTTGCAGGGACCACGGACGGTTCGACACGTCCGGCGCCGGCGGCACGCGCCTCGCCGCTACGGTCGACAACATCGGTCGGGCCTGTGCGCAGGAACCGGGACTCAAGCTGTCGCGGGTGCCGGCATGAGCGCCGTGCCCACCGCGCGCGTGCCGCTCCGCATCGATTTCGTCTCCGACGTCGTCTGCCCCTGGTGCGCCATCGGCCTCGCCGCGCTGGAACAGGCGCTCGCGCGCCTGCCGGCCCACGTCGACGTGGAATTCCACGTGCGCCCCTTCGAACTCAACCCGCAGATGGCGCCGGAAGGCGAGGATATCGCCGAGCACCTGGCCCGCAAGTACGGCATGTCGCCCGAGCAGCTGGCCGAAGGCCGCGCCAACCTCCAGGCCCGCGGCGCCGAGGTCGGCTTCAGCTTCGGCGATCGCCAGCGCACCTGGAACACCTTCGACGCGCATCGCCTGCTGCACTGGGCCGGGCAGGAACGTCTGCAGTTCAACCTCAAGCACGCCCTGCTGCAGGCGTATCACGGCGATGGCGAAAACGTCAGCGACCACGCGACGCTGGTGCGCATCGCCAGCAGCGTGGGGCTGGATGCCGAGCGCGCCGCTGCGATTCTCGCGTCGGACGAATTCGCCGACGTGGTGCGCGCCGAAGAGCAGTTCTTCATCCGCAGCGGCATCAACAGCGTGCCGGCGACCATCATCGATCAACGGCATCTGATTTCGGGCGGGCAGCCGGTAGAGGTGTTCGAGCGGGCGTTGCGCGAAATTTTGGCGGGCAAGGTGGGTCAGGACGGGGCGGGTCCGAGCTAGGCGGTACGGCCATTACGTCATTGGCATCAACGATCAGGAAAAGCCGCAAATTTTCGATATGCACGGAATCGGCCGAATCTGTGCAATATGCGCCGGAGCGCGCTTTATGCGAGAAGCGCACGTGGTGAAAGCCGGGCTGGCGCGCCTTAGCGGGTGCAAGGTATTGACGTCGATGCCAGAACCAGATGGGCGGACGCGAACATCGCGCTTCCGTCTCCAGTGTGTGTCGCACGTTTGGACTCTGCTTTTAGTTTGCCGTCATTGCCTTCCTGCACGGCCGGGATTCGCTGGCCGGTCTCGCGCTCGCGATGACTTCCACCTTTGGCGCGATGTTGCCGCCGCTGTCTCATGGCGCGCAGCGTCCTGGCGTAGGCGAGTCGGCAGTGCTCGTCGGCGCGCTTGGCTCGCGAGCCGAGCGTTCATGAGGCCGGTCTACGCGCAGCGTTGCACAAGCGCCGCGGATGGTTATGTGATGCGCTAAAGTCCATCCCGGGGAGTCCGGTTGATGCAAACCGGACGATTGCGACAGCGCCGCACGACAGGGAAGGGGGCGAGGATGCGTGGTCCGGCACGGGGAAGAATGCTGCGTTTCGCAGCGTTGCTGCTATTGGTCACTTGGCAGCTGGCGTGGGCCGCGCCGGCGTCGTCAGCGGGCGTAGGCAGCGGCGCTGAAGCGCTGGCGATGCAGGCGCGGGAAGTGCTCGACGCGAACGGCGTCGACGCACCTGACGTCGAACGTGCGGGCGTTCTGATCGGACAGGCTTTGTCACTCGAGCCGGATTCGCCGCCAGCGCTGGTCGAGCAGGCGCGATATCTGCTGCGCCGTGGTAACGACGGGCGTCGCTACGAAGCCGGTGTACTCGACGCTGCGGAAGCAGCGCTAGCCCGGGCGATCGATCGCGATCCCGCATTCGATCGCGCGCATGTGGTGCACGGCTTCGTGCTGATGCGCCAAGGGCGGCTCGATGCGGCACGGGCTGCACTCGAACGCGCCGACGCGCTCGATTCCGAGGATCCTTGGTTGGCGCTGAACTGGGGCCGGTTGTTGATGATCTCGGGTGAGAACGACAAGGCCGCGCTGAAGTTCCGTGGCGCGATCAACGCCAGGCCGGATGACGCGGCCCTCGTCGGAGCGATCTTCGGTGACTTGATCAGCCGGGAATGGGAAACGGCGGAGCCGGACCAAGAGCGCATCGATATGCTGCATCGCCTGCGCATATCGGTGGTGGATGATGCCTATGCGCACGGGAACTATGCGACCCACAGGTTGTGCGTTCACGGCGACACCGGGGATGCGATCCGCTACGGCGAGCAGGCGCTGGCGCGGATGGAGTATCCAAGCCCGCGAATGGTCATCGCCTCGGCGTACTTTGTCGACTGGGCGCGCGAAGTGGCGAAAGGTCGGCACCAGCAGGCGGGGGTCGCTTACTCGGCCGCGCTAAACGTATTGCCCGTCAGCCCCGATCGCCTGCTGGATCGAACTTGCAAGGGCCGACCGCTGCTCGAGGACGTAATGCAGGCAATGTACGTCACGGGCCTTGGTGCACCGACGACCGCGCTCGAGGCCATTGCGCTGGCTGCAGATGTAGCGGAGTTCACCGAATCGGACGGGCAGGCCTACGTGCCAGGCTTCTTTCTGCTCCGGGTGCGCGCGTCGTCCCGCGTCGGCGGCGATGTGTACCTGAATTCCGAACTGGACTACAAGGACCCGCGCAACGTGTCGATCCGCCTGCGCCCAGCGACGTTTCAGGCGTTGGATGACCGCTACGGTGCCCCGTTCGAGAACGGGCTCAAGGATCAGCTGATTCTGGTCCGCGGTTATGCGCGCAGGGTGCGCATCGATTTCCGCCAGGGCGGGCAACCGACGGGCCAGTTCTATTACCAGACCCACGTCGTCATCGATGACCCGAGCCGGGTTGAGACGCTGCGCGAACGGATCGAACGCCTGCCTGATGCGCCGATGACAGCGCCGGTGGGAACGCATGTATGACGACGCTCTCGCGTCCACGTGCCTCCATGCAACTTCGCTTGTCGCATCCTCTGGCGTTCAAGTTCGCGCATGTCCCGATTCGATCCGTGCACGGGTTGCCAGGATTGATAAGCGCTCTTCCAAGCCGCCACTCATTCGCGATCCGGTCCAACCAGGGCGTCAACAATGTCCAACCGCGTATATCTTCATTGCACCAACGTCCAGTCGCTGCCTAAATCGGATGCGTGGGCGTCGTTCTTCGAGCAGTCCGGTGTCGAGTACGAGGCCGGCGAATGCGTACCGCTCTTCTGGCTCCTTCTGTTCGTTGCGTCGGACATGCGGCTGGCCGAGGTCGATAGCGATGACGACATCGATGGAGATGACGAGCGTCGCAGCTACGCGTATCTGATCTGCGACCGGAACACCGGTGTCGAGCGTCTGCGTGCGCGCGCTCCTCTGATGCGGGCATCGCTGGATGACGATCAATTCGCGCTCTACGAGGCGTGGTCGACGCGCATGGCACAGGAGCCCTACGCGAACATCCTGGTGAGAACCGAAGAGCTGGACTGCATGGGGGAAGAAGGCCAGCTCGAGTCCCAACTGCGCGAGGCGCTGCAGCAACTGGAACAGATCCCTGCCGAGGGCCCGCTGGGGATGGGGACCACGCTGCGCAACATCACGGGACTCTGGGCCGAAAACATGCACGCCTGCGACGCGTTCGAACTCGTCGGAACTGCCAATACGAGCCCGACATGGCCCACGCCATTCGCGCCCAGGCCGCTGCCTGCGGCGCCAGCCATTCCAAGGACGAAACCCTGGTGGGCCTTCTGGCGTTGACGGCTTTCCCGGCGGAAGTCGCCGGCTCGACGTTCGACCGCGCTAGCAGCTCCAGGTTCGCTTACCTGTCAGCTTAGAACTGCTTATCCCGTTGCCAAACCACCCACACTGAAAGGACTCATCGTGACTGACCCCTACAATTCTGCGGGACCCTACGCGCCTCCGATTGCGAAGCTAGTCCCGACGTCGACAGCCAGCGCGAAGCCCGATGCGATCGCTGGTCTTGATGTCTCGGACTCGTGGAAGCGCAGGTTCCGACTGATCCAACAGGCCGGTGGGCCGAAGCTGCCTGACTTCCAGAACCTGCGGTTTGGTGAACGCATGAGCGTGAATTTCAACTTCTTGGGTTTTTTCTTTGGCCCAATCTATTTCCTGATCAAAGGGCTGTGGCGGCAGGCCGTCGTGTATTTCATCTGCGCCGTGACGCTAGGCGTGTTGTTGGAATTGATGGGGTTTGGCAGGCTCGCCCGTGGCGTGAGCTCTGGATTCGCTGTTCTTTACGCGATGCGCGCGAATGTCAGCTATTACCGGAAGGTCGTGCTGGGTGAGGCGCCTTGGCTGTGAGGGCTGGCGAACCCTTCAATTCGACGCCGGACCTCAGCGACACGCTGGTGGAACGCCTGTCGCGGCCGACGAGTTGACGGTTCCAGGTGCACTTACCGAGCCAGCGAGTCTAGTGTCGGATGCCCGGTGCAGCTGGATGTCGATCTGGCCGAGCCTCGATCGTCGTACCACCACAGGCGGCAAGAATTGCCCGCCATGAGGAGACGATCATGCGTGTGATGGTGTTTGTGAAGGCCACCGAGGACAGCGAAGCGGGGATTCTGCCCACGCCCGAGCTGCTCGAGGCCATGGGCAAGTACAACGAGGCGCTGATCGAGGCCGGCATTCTCAAGGACGGCGACGGGCTGAAGCCCACCTCGCAGGGCAAGCGCGTCCTGTTTTCGGGCGCGGGCCGCACCGTCGTGGACGGGCCGTTCGCCGAGACCAAGGAGCTGGTGGCCGGCTTCTGGCTGTGGGAGGTCGTGGACATGGACGAAGCAGTCGCCTGGGTGAAGCGTTGCCCGAATCCGATGCCCGGACCGAGCGAGATCGAGATCCGCCCGCTCTACGAAGCGTCCGATTTCGTCTGACGGGCTGGCGAGGAACGTGCGTCGCACCAGGTGCGGCGCGGGCAGTTTCAGACCCACGTGTCTGGAATGCGGGCCGTGGCCAGAGTGCTGCGATCGAGCGGGTGTTGGTGTGTTGCGGTGATCTCAGCCGCGCGTCGCCTGCGCGACGAGCCACTCGACGATCGCATCGAACCGCTCCTGATCGAGCGCATGTCCACGCTCGACGCGAAGCGCGGTGATGAAGTCCCCGGCGACCCGCGCCACGACCTGATCTGCATCCCGCGAGTACTTGTCCTCGGTCCCCGACACGACCAGCGTCGGGCGCGGCCCGATCGCAGCTAGCAAGTCGTGCGTGTCGAGCAGCTGCGCGAGCCGGGGGACGGCTTCGAACAGGGTGATGCCGGTTTCTTCGCGGCGGCGGGTGTCGAAGCTGCAGACCGCGCCGCTGATGCAGGCGAAGCGGCAGCGCGGATCGACGGCGGCGTGGTACAGCGCGGTGTAGCCGCCGTAGGAATGGCCGGCGATGCCGACGCGGCGTGCGTCCAGTTCGGCCGCGTCGATCAGCACGCTCAACGCACGTTGTGCGTCGTCGAGGCCTTTGCGCATCAGGGTGTCGCCGTCGAGCAGGCGGTAGCTCATGGCGCTGTAGTGCTGCAGCCAGTCGTAGTAGTGCGGTTCCACGCCGTGGACCTGGCCGCGGCGATCCTCGAATGTGAGGGCGTCCGGTGCCAGCACGGCGAGGCCGCGACGCGCGAGCGCCGGGCCGAAGGCCTGGTGCGGGCTGCCGACGATGCCGGCGACTTCACTCTTGCCGAAGTGGAATTCGCCGTTGTGCTGGTGGAAGACCACGACGCCGCCCTCGGCGGGCTGCGCCGTCGGCGTGAACAGGAAGGCCGGAATGGTGTCGCCTTCCAGGCCGCGATAGTCGATGCGCTGCCGGGTGTAGCCGTCGAACGCGACCGCATTGCCGCGCTCGAACGCGACGGGAACAGGGGTCGCAAGCCGGAGCCGCTCGCGAAGCGTCGAGTCGAGGTCTTCGATCATCCGGCATGATAATCCGCGGGCGGATGGACCGGCCGACAGCGCCGGAGCATGCCTCGCACGTCCCGCACGCCTGTCGTGTGCCGGCGGCGCGCGGCGCACAATGCAAGCCCCCGCCGAACCGGATGCACCATGGACACCGAATCCCTCATCACTGCCGCCCTGCGCGAGGCGGGATACGGACCCGACGCGGTCGGCTCGGCGCTGCCGCGGATCCTGCGCATCCTGCAGGCGGAGGACGTGCGCATCGAGCTGGGTCGCAGCCTGTCGCGCAAGGAGCGCGAGTACGTACGGCTGCAGCTCGAGCTGGGCCTCAACGTATCGGAGGTCGTCAAAGGTCTGAAGCGCTGAGCGGGCGGGCCGCGGGTTTCACTGCGGCGCACGCGCCGGGCGCCTAAGGTCGCGGCAGTTCCCACGCGAGGCGGCCATGGCGGCGAAGAAGACCCTCAAGCTCGCGACGTTCAACGTCAACGGCATCACCACGCGCCTGCCGCATCTGCTGGCGTGGCTGGCCGAGACCAAGCCCGATGTCGTCGCGCTGCAGGAACTCAAGGCGACCGACGCTGCGTTTCCGGTCGATGACCTGGACGCCGCGGGCTACGGCGCGATCTGGCAGGGCCAGAAATCCTGGAACGGCGTGGCGTTGCTCGGGCGCGGCGTGGTGCCGGTGGAAAGCCGGCGCGGGCTGCCGGGCGATCCGAAGGACGACCAGAGCCGGTATCTCGAGGCGGCGGTGCACGGCATCGTCGTCGGCGGGCTGTACCTGCCCAACGGCAATCCACAGCCGGGGCCGAAGTTCGACTACAAGCTCGCGTGGATGAAGCGGCTGCAGAGGCACGCGAAGACGCTGGTCGGCCTGCCGCATCCGGTGGTGCTGATGGGCGATTTCAATGTGATCCCGACCGATGCCGACGTCTACGACGCCAAGGCCTGGCGCAAGGACGCGCTGATCCAGCCGGAAGTCCGCGCGGCGTTCGAGACGCTGCTCGAACAGGGCTGGACGGACACGCTGCGCGACACCTTCGGCGACGAGACGGTCTACACGTTCTGGGATTATTTCCGCCAGCATGCGGAGCGCGACCGCGGGCTGCGCATCGATCACCTGCTGGCGAACCCGGTGGTGGCGAAGTCGGTGAAGTCGGCCGGGGTCGATCGCTGGGTGCGGCTGGAGGACAAGGCGAGTGATCATGCGCCGACGTGGATCGAGGTGGCGAAGCCGGCAAAGGGGTGAATCGATCGGCTCGCCCGTCGTCGTGTGGTTCGCCGGTGACGGGTGTTCGAACCGGATGCGTTGGTGCTCCATCGGCTGCGCCGAAGTTGTGCGTGCCGTCAGAGCGGGAATGAAGAGGAAGAGCGACCGGGAATGCCGGTCCGTGTGGCGTCGTTCGCGTGCGCGCACGCGCCTGCAGGAACGGGTTCACGTGCGGAGCGCTTGAGACGGCGCACCCTTGCCGCCATCTGTGGATTTCCACGCTTGCCGCGGCGCTGCCGCCAGGATGCCCATGTCCAGTTTCGATCTCACCCCGCCCAGCGCCGAACAGCGCGCCACGCTGGAAGCCGGCCTGTCCGCCGACGAGCGCCGCGTGCTGCTGCAGCACGGCACCGAAGCGCCGTTCTGCGGCGTGTTCCTCGACAACAAGCGCGAGGGCACCTACTGCTGCCGGCTGTGCGGGCTGCCGCTGTTCAGCTCGAGCGCGAAGTTCGATTCCGGCACCGGATGGCCGAGCTTCTTCGCGCCCTACGACGAGGCGCACATCGGCCGGGTGCGCGACACCAGCCACGGCATGATCCGCGTCGAAGAGGTCTGCGCGCGTTGCGGCAGCCATCTCGGCCACATCTTCCCCGACGGCCCGCCGCCGACCCACGAGCGCCACTGCCTCAACTCGGTGTCGCTGTCGTTCGTCGATGCCGAGGCGGACCTGCCGGACCCCTTGCAACGCGGCGGCGCCGAGGCCGGGCCCGCGTAAACGCCGTGGCCGCCTGATCGGGTAATCGGGCCGGCAGGTGGGCGAGCGCGCGACCGTCGGTGACAATCCCCGCTCATCACGGAATGGGGAGACTGCGTGATCGTTCCCGAATACTGGGCGGAAGCCCGGCGACACACGCGGCATGGCGGGCGCAGCGTGACGGTGCGCCGGTTCGGCTGGTCCGACGACAGCGAAGCCGCGGCGAAGGCGCACGCGGATGCACGCGTGCAGGCGGCGTTCGACGCGGTCTTGGCCGGCGAGGTGCTGCCGCGTCGCGAGCCACTGACCAACTACGGTGTCGCGGGGGTGCCGATCCGCGAAGAGATCGTCGAGCGCGCGGGCGATCTGGTGATCACGCGCAACAGCTACGGCGCCTTGTGCCTCAACACGCCGGACGTGCTGTTCGCCGATCTGGATTTCGAGGCGCGCCCCTCGGGGTGCGTGCTGCCGCTGGCGACCTGCGCGCTGGTGGGCGGCGCGGCATTCGCAGCGGCGGTGCTGGTCATGGACTGGCGTCTGGCGGCGGCACTCGCCGTCGCGGTGCTGGTGGTCGCCAACCTGGCCGTGCTCGGCTGGCGGCGGCACCGTTTCGACCGGGACGGCGGCGCCGAGGCCCGGGCGCTGGCCCGCGTCGCCGCATTCTCCGCGTCCAGCCCCGACTGGCACCTGCGGACCTACCGCACCCCGGCCGGGCTTCGCGTGCTGGTGCTGCACCGGACGTTCGATCCGCGGGAGCCCGACGTGGACTGTCTGTTCCGGGCGCTGCAGGCGGACAGCCTCTACGCCACCATGTGCCGGCTGCAGCATTGCTTCCGTGCGCGGCTGACCCCGAAGCCGTGGCGCTTGGGCATGCAGCGCCACATCAAGCCCCGCACCGCGGCGTGGTCACGCTCCCAGGCGCGTCTTCCAGAACGACTGGACTGGATCGCGGACTACGCAGTGAAGTCCAGAGGGTTTGTGGCGTGCCGTTACCTGTGCTCGTTCGGCCCGGACGTCGTCGATCCGAAGGCGGGGCGGGTCATGGCGATGCACGACGACATCGCGCGCGCGACGCAAGCGCTGCCGCTGGCCTGATCGGGCGCCGTCACTCGGCCTCGAACGCCTGGATCTCCGCCAGCAGGCGCTGGCTGCGGCGGATGCCGTCGGTACCGTCCGCGCAACGGGTCGGCGCATTCGCATCCAGGGCCAGCAGCCTCACGCGCTGCCGCCAGCCGTAGAGCCAGGTGCCGGCGAGGCCGAACCCCCCGATCGCCAGGCTCCACGTGATCCATGCGGGCGTACCGGCACCGGCGGGCGCGCCCCCAAGACCGGCGAACGCGACGACGACCGGCAGCCACAGGATCCACCACGGCACGCCGCACACCGCGGCATTGAGCGCGTAGGCCCGCAGCAGCGTGGCCAGCTGGCGCTGGATGACCAGCACCGGCGCGGCGTAGTCCACGCGTGCAGCCAGCACCAGCGTCAGCGTGGCGCCGATGATGTTGAGCACGCCGAAGGCGTGCACGGCGATGCCGGCGACCAGCAGGCCGGGCACATCGGGATTGCGCGTCCAGCAGGCGACGCCGAGTGCGATCAGCCCGAGGCCGAGTGCGAATTGCAGCCAGTGGCCGATCTTCAGCGGGCGCAGCGCGGCGCGTGCGCGCTGGACGCGCGTGTCGCGGAGCACGGCCAGGTGCAGCTGGTCGCTGCGCGCCATCCGCGCTTCGAGCGATTGCCAGGCGATCTTGAGGTCCTGCGGTTCCATACGTTTCTCCGTCAGAGTTCGGTGCGGATGCGCTGGCGCAGCCGGCTGATCTTGGTGGCGACATTGGTGTCCGTCAGGCCGAGGATCTCGGCCATGTCGCGGTGGCTGCGGTCGTCGAGGTAGAGCAGCAGCAGGGCGCGGTCGAGCGGCGACTGCGCATGGATGAAGTGGTGCAGGGCGCGCACCTGCTGCTCGGCCTGCGGGTCGTGCGGCGCGGGGTCGGGCAGGTCGTGCAGGGTTTCGTCGAAGGGCACCGCGTGGCGATGGCGCAGCGCGGCGCTGCGGACCGCGCTGATCGCCACGTTCAATGCGATGCGGTACATCCACGTGCTGAAGGGCCGGGCCGGGTCGTACTTCGGCCAGGCGCGCCACAGCTGCACGGCGATCTCCTGCGCGAGGTCCGCGCGGTCGTCGGGATCGCGGCAGTAGCTCGCGGCCACGGTCGCGACGATGCCGTGGTGGTCCTGCAGCAGGCGGGCGAAGTCCTGGCGGTCGTCGTCGAGGGGCATCGTGGCCGGCATCCTGGTGTCCATGCGCGTCTCGGAATCGAAGCGGTCATGGGATGGTTCGCACGGGTGCGCCGGATATCACACGGCAATCGGGCGATGGGCGCAATCGACGCGCCGCCCGCGTGCGATTCCCCCGCGGGCCGCGGCATGTCCCGGAAATCGAACGATCCGGCAGCGCACGCGCAGAGTGCCGGCCCAGACACGACGACGCCGGCGCCCCTGCAGGCGCCGGCGTGGCCGGTCTCACGGGTGACGCGACAGGATCAGGGCGTCAGCACGACCTTGCGGCAGGCGTCTTCCTTGCCGTCGAAGATCTCGTAGCCCTTCGCGGCATCGGCCAGCGCCATGCGGTGCGAAATGATGACGTCCGGCTGCAGCCGGCCTTCGCCGATCTGTTCCAGCAGTTCGGGCATGTACTTCTGCACGTTGGTCTGGCCCATCTCGAAGCGCAGGCCCTTGTCGAACGCGTCGCCGAACATGAAGGCGTGGATGAAGCCCGCATAGACGCCCGGCACGCTGACGGTGCCGGCGCGGCGGGTCGCCGCGATGCACTGGCGGATCGCCGCGCCGCTGCTGCCTTCGAGCTTGAGCTGGGTGGCGATGGTGTCGGCCTTGCTGCCCTTGGCTTCGAAGCCGACGGCGTCGATCGAGGCGTCGACGCCGCGCCCGTTGGTCTGCGAGACGATCTCCTCGGCCGGGTCGTCGACGTCCTCGAAATTGATCGGGATGACGCCGTAGGTCGCCTGGGCGAAGTCCAGACGGTACTGGTACCGGTCGACCATGAAGATGCGTTCCGCGCCCAGCATTTTCGCGCAGGCCGCCGCCATCAGGCCGACCGGGCCGGCGCCGTAGATCGCGACGGTCGACCCCTTGGTCACGCGCGCATTGAGCACGGCCTGGTAGCCGGTCGGCAGGATGTCGGAGAGGAACAGCACCTGCTCGTCCGGCAGCGCGTCCGGCACGACGATCGGGCCGACGTTGCCCTTGGGCACGCGGACGAACTCCGCCTGGCCGCCGGGCACGCCGCCGTAGAGATGGCTGAAGCCGAACAGCGCGGCCGGCGGGCGCATGCCCTTGGCGTTGAGCGCGGCGCCGGGGCCGGAATTGGTCGTCTCGCACGCGGAGAATTCGGCGAGGCGGCAGTGGAAGCAGTCGCCGCAGGCGATGACGAACGGAATGACGACGCGATCGCCGCGCTTGACGTTCTTGACGTCGGCGCCGATGTCTTCGACCACGCCCATGAATTCGTGACCGAGGATGTCGCCATCGTGCAGCTCGGGAATCTTGCCGCGGAACAGGTGCAGGTCCGAGCCGCAGATCGCGGTCGCGGTGACGCGCAGCAGGATGTCGTCGGATTCCTGCAGGATCGGATCGGGCACGGTTTCGACGCGGACGTCCTTGCTGCCGTGATAGGTGAGTGCTTGCATGTCGGGTTCCACAACGCGGGGGAACGCCATGAAGCGCAGCGGCGACTTCAAGGGGGCGTGAGTTGTGGCGGATTTTTCTGCCGGAGGTCATGTCGCGTGCGCGGCGCGATGCGTCGGAATCCCCGAGAAACCCGGTGTCCTGCCGGCCTTCTCGGGCGAGGCGACGGCGTCGACGCGGGCAGGGGCCACGATCGGAATGAATGCGGCGAATCGGCAGGTGATGCGCGCGTGAGTCGCGATCGGCGTGGGACGCATTGGGCGTTCGCGGAGGCGGTTCGGCGTTCGCGGGTTGGCGCATGCGTGATGGCGCGGCGCGCGGCGCGCGCTGCCGGTCGATCCGTGCGACATGCGTCTCGGGCCGTCACCGCTCCGACCCTCACTACCGCGAATGGGCGGATGCGAGGGCGACGCGATGCCGCGCGTCCTCACCCACGGCGGCCCGCGCGACGCTAGGATGCGCGCTGTCCCGCTACCAGGAGCCCCGATGTCCGACCCTTGCCGTAGTGCGCGCCGCGCGTGTCGCAGGTCGTCCCCATGAGCGTCTGGGCGGAGATTGGAAACGCGGTCGCACGCGAGCTCGCGCTGCCCGACGTCGACACCATGACGACGATCGTCACGCGCGTGCTGGTCGCGGCGGTGCTCGGCGGCCTGGTCGGCTGGGAACGCGAACAGCGCGGACGCTCGGCCGGCCTGAAGACCCACATGCTGGTGGCGATCGGTTCGGCGCTGTTCGTGCTCGCGCCGCTGCTGGCGGAGATCGACGGCGCCGATGTCACCCGCGTGATGCAGGGCATCGTGTCGGGCATCGGCTTCCTCGGCGCCGGTGCCATCCTCAAGAGCGACAAGCACACCCGCATCCACGGCCTGACCACCGCCGCCGGCGTGTGGATGACCGCGGCGATCGGCATGGCCGCCGGCATGGGCCAGGAGATGGTCGCGCTGATCACGACCGCCGTCGCCCTGCTGGTCGTCGGCGCGGTGCCGCGGCTGCAGAAGCAGCATGCGCGCGACGAGCGCGAGGACGAGTCCGACACGCTCTGACGCCGCGCGCCCGGTGCGCGGCGCGGCACGCCGGTGTCCGGATCCCTGCCGCCGCCTCGGGCGCGTCGCGGCTGCGGCGACCCGCCGTCGCGATGTCGGGCATGCTGTCGGCCGATGCCGTCGCCGCCTGGCGACGACGCCACCCACGACGGAGGCCCCGATGCGACGTTCCACCACCGCGCTGTTCGCGATTCCCCTGATGGCCACGCTGTTCGGCTGTGCCAGTTCGTCCGCGCCGAACGCGGCGCCCGCGTCGGCATTTCCCGTCGTCGGCGGGTTGACGACGTGGTCGCCCGCGTTCGCCGATGTCGTCGCGCGCGACGCGCGCATCGAGCGACTCGCCGACGGCTTCACCTGGTCCGAAGGCCCGGCGTGGGTCGCGGACGGCGGGCATCTGCTGTTCAACGACGTGCCGGAGAACACGCTGTACCGCTGGTCCGAGGCGGACGGCCTGTCGGTGTTCCTGTCGCCGTCCGGTTACGCCGGCAGCGACACCGCTGCCCTGCGCGAAGCGGGCGCCAACGGCCTGTTCGTCGAACCTGCCGGCACCGTGCTGATGGCCGATTCGGGCAGCCGTACCGTCGAGCGCTTCGACCCCGCGACGAAGCGCAAGACCACGCTGGCTCGCGCCTACGAGGGGCGCCGGTTCAACAGTCCCAACGACGTCATCCGTCGCAGCGACGGTGCGATCTTCTTCACCGATCCACCGTACGGGCTCAAGGATCTCGACGCGTCGCCGGTCAAGGAACTCGCGTTCAACGGGGTCTACCGGCTGGACACCGACGGCAGCGTGCATCTGCTCGACGACACCCTGTCGTTCCCGAACGGCCTTGCGCTGTCGCCCGACGAACGCACGCTGTACGTCGCCAACTCCGATCCGCAGCGCCCGATCTGGATGGCCTACACGCTCGATGCCGCGGGTGCGGTCCAGGCACGACGCGTGTTCGCCGATGCCGCCGACCTGGTCGGCGACGACGCGCCCGGTTTGCCCGATGGCATGACCGTCGCGGCCGACGGCACCCTGCTGGCGACCGGGCCGGGCGGCGTGCTGGTCTTCGCGCCTGACGGCACGCGCCTGGGGCGGATCGAGACCGGTGGCCCGGTGTCGAACGCGACCTTCGGCGGCGCCGACCGCCGTACGCTGTACATGACCGCGAACGATGCGATCGCGCGCGTGCGTCTGCAGATCGCAGGGCCTGCGACCGCGCGCTGATAGAACGCGCATTCCGTCCTGCGCTGCCGCGGCCATGCTCACCACGCTCGCCATCGCCCATTACCGTTCGCTGTACACGCTGGTCGTGCCGATGGCGCGCCTCAACCTGGTGACCGGTGCCAACGGCAGTGGCAAGTCCAGTCTGTATCGCGCGCTGCGGCTGCTGGCCGAGACCGCGCAGGGCGGCGTGGTGCCGGCGCTGGCGCGCGAGGGCGGGCTGGCCTCGACGCTGTGGGCCGGTCCCGAAACCCTGAGCGCGGCGATGCGCCGCGGCGAGGTCGCGGTCGAGGGTGGGCCGCGGCAGAAGCCGGTCTCGCTGAAGCTGGGCTTCGCCGGCGAGGACTTCGGTTATGCGATCGATCTCGGGCTGCCGACGCCGTCGCAGTCGTTGTTCGGTCTGGATCCCGAGATCAAGCGCGAGGTGATCTGGAGCGGCCCGTTCATGCGCCAGGGAAACACGCTGGTGGATCGCCGCGGCGCGCTGGTGCGCGTGCGCGACGGTCGCGACTGGCGCGTCGCTGGCGAACATCTGAGTCCGTTCGAGAGCCTGTTCGCGCAGATCGCCGATCCGCGCAACGCGCCGGAAGTGCTGCAGTTGCGCGAGACGATCCGCGGCTGGCGCTTCTACGATCACTTCCGCGCCGATCTCGATGCGCCGGCACGGCTGCCGCAGCTCGGCACGCGCACGCCGGTGCTGAGTCACGACGGGCACGATCTCGCGGCCGCCTGGGCGACGATCCGCGAGATCGGCGATCCGCAGGCGCTGGACGCGGCGGTCGCCGATGCGTTTCCCGGCGCGCGCGTCGAGGTGCTGGTCGAAGGCGGGCGCTTCTCGCTGCAGTTCCGCCAGCACGGTCTGCTGCGCCCGCTGTCGGCGGCCGAACTGTCCGACGGCACGCTGCGTTATCTGCTGTGGATCGCCGCGCTGCACACGCCGCGCCCGCCGCCGCTGATGGTGCTCAACGAGCCCGAGACCAGTCTGCATCCGGATCTGCTGCCGGCGCTGGCGCGCTTGATTGCCGGCGCATCTCGGCGCACCCAGGTCTGGGTGGTCTCGCACGCGACGCGCCTGATCGCCGCGCTGGAACAGACGCCCGACTGCAACACGATCCCGCTGGAGAAACGCGACAGCCAGACGACGATCACGGGGCAGGGCCTGCTGGATGCGCCGGCCTGGTACTGGCCGGAGCGTTGAGGCCATTGCGCATCGTGGGCCGGGCGGGCATGCGCGACCGTTGAGGTGTCCGCTCGGGCATGTCTGTCTCGCCAGCGCATGGCGTCGCGTCGACCGCTGCGGAACATTGCCGTTGTGCGTCATTCCCGCCTGGACGGGAAGCGCTTCGCAACAACGCAGCGCGATGCGCGGGTGACATGCGCTGCTCGCCCGCACAGCCACAACCCGATGTGGCGCCGCGCTTGCAGGCACGGTCGCCTGCGGAGGCGCGCGACCGTCGCTTGACCATCCCGGCGGCTGGTGCGCTTCCGACGCGCCCTCGCGGCAGGCCCCGCAGCAGGGCCTGCCCGCTGCGATGCCCTGCCAGGCTCAGAGGCGCTCGGTCAGGCCGTTGCGAATCGCGGCTTCCATGACCGCGCGCGCTTCGCGCTCGGCGCGGACCGAGGCTTCGCGCTGCTGCATCGACAACGCGGTCTGTTCGCGCGCCAGCGCCGTCTGCTGTTTGGCGAGGCGCTGCATGTCCTCGTGCAGGCTGCCCTGCTGGGCGCGCAGCGCGGCGAGGGTCGCGTCGGCGGTCACGGCCGCGTTGACCTGCGCCTGCACGCGCGCCGCGGTGATCGAGCGCTCGGCCATCCGCATCGCGATCTGCGCCTGGCGTGCGCCCAGCGTGCCCTGCTGGCCGCCGAGCGTGCCCTGGCGGGCGCCGAGTTCGCCCTGCGCCGCGCCGAGGGCATTGACGTCGGCGTAGGCGTCGCGGATGGCCTCGATCGTTGCGCGATCGCGCACCACGTAACGCGCATCGCCCTTGCGCAGCCACAGCAGCGGTTCGTCGCCGCGCCGCGCGGCCTGGGCTTCGCGCAGTTCGGACGTCGCGCTGACGGCGATGCTGTTGTCGTCGTCGAGCAGCACGAAGGCTTCCTTGCCCGGCTCGGTGCCCAGGGTGAAGGTGCCGCGCAGTGCGCCGGTCGGCGCTGCGGGCGCGGCGACCGGGGCGGGCGGCGCCGGCGGCACGGCAGGCAGTGTCGGCGTCACTGGCGCCGGTGGCGCGGGCGGGATCGCAGGCAGCGTCGGCGTCACCAGCGCGGGCGGCGCGGGCGCGGCCGGTGGCGCGGGCATGTCGGCCGCATCGACGATCACGCCGTTGTAGGTGGCCGTCGCAGCCGGCGCAGGCAGCGCCTCGGGTGCGGGCGTCGTGCTGGCGGACGGGCGAGCGGCAGGAGCCGCCGCCTGCGCGGCGACGGCGGGTGTCGCGGCCGTCAGGCGATAGGGCATGACGCCGACGACGCCGACGGCGACGGTCATCAGCACCGCGACGACGCGCGGCAGGGACGGGGTGTGCTGGAGCATCGTGAGTCTCCGCTTGAGGATTGAAAAATCGGGGGACGCGCTGGCGAGGCCGGCGCTGGGGCGCGGCGCGATGCCGAGGCGCAGCAGCAGCTGGCCGTATTCGCGGGCGCAGTCGCGGTGGCCTTCGAGCACGGCGGCATCGCAGGCCGCCTCGCGCGCCAGTCCGTATTCGCGCGCCGCCAGGTGCACCAGGGGATGGAAGAAGAACAGGTGCTGGGCGAGCGCCGGCAGCAGGCCGAGCCACAGATCGCCGCGTTGCAGGTGCACGAGTTCGTGGGTCAGCGCCATGTCGAGTTCGTCGGGCCGCATCGCCTGCGCATGGTCGACTGGCAGCAGCAGCACCGGGCGCCATGGCCCGACCAGTTGCGGCGAGTCGATCTGCGCCGACAGCCGCAAGTGCGGCGCCGCGCGCAGACCGTGGGCGTCGGCGGCCAGCGCCAGCGCGTCGAGCAGGCTGTCGTCGCGGCAGGGCCGGGACTCGCGCAGCAGCGTGCGCGTGGCCAGCAGGCCGAGCAGGCTGCGCGTCAGCATGACGCTCAGGCCGAGCAGCCACAGCCCAGCGAGTGCCAGCGGCCAGACCGGCGCGGACGTCGATGCGACGACGGCCGGCTCGAACCGTGTCACCGCACCGCTCGCACCCACGTTCGGCACCGGCGCGGCCTGCGCGGTCGATACGACGATCTGCACCGGCTCCGCGGGCAACAGCGGCAGCGCCAGCGGGCTCGACCAGACCAGGCCGAGCACCAACTGCAGGGCGACCAGCCACCACAGCCAGGCGCGGGTCGCGGCGGAGAGGCGCGGCACCGCGCGGCACAGCGCCCAGACCAGGGCGACGAGGAGGGTGGATTGCACGCTGGCGGCGAGGAGTCGCGGCAGCAGCGTGTCGACGATCAGGTCCAGGGCCATGTCAGCGCTCCTTGCGCTTGGATTGCAGGTTGGCGACCAGCGCCTCGAGTTCGGCGAGTTCGTCGTCGCTGACTTCGCGGCGTTCGGACATCCACGCGACGAACGGCGACACCGAGCCCTGCAGGGTCTTTTCGACGAAGCTGCCGACCGCGTTGCGGACCACGTCGTCCTGGCGCGCGGTGGCCGAGTAGCGGTACACGCCGCCGTCTCCCTGGCGGCGCTTGAGATAGGACTTCGCGCGCAGGCGCTCCATCATCGTCAGCACGGTGGAGCGGGCCAGGCCCCGGGGTTCGCCGAAGGTCGCGGCGACCTCGCCGACCGAGGCGGCGTCGTGTGCGGCGATGTGCTGCAGCAGGGCCAGTTCCTGGTCCCCGACGGTCTTGTTGCGCATGGCAGTGGTCCGGTTGACTACACGTGTAGGCACCTTGCTCCTGACTACAACTGTAGTCAATAGGTCGGAGGTTATTTTCCGACGCCCGCCAGCGTCGTTCGGATGGCGGACAGGTTTCTGCATCGCCGATCCGCCGGCGCATCGATCAGGCCGATGAACGCGAGGCAGGCGCGAGTGCGCGGCAGGAGTTCAGTCCAGCGCGAACGAGCCGGTGCGCACGTCGCCGGCGCGCGTGTAACGCGAGATGACGATGCCGCTCGGCGAGACGACCGAGGCGTCCAGCTGGAACGCGCCCGGCTGCGTGCGGCTGTCGAACAGGCGTTTGCCGGCGCCGAGCAGCACGGGAAAGGTCAGCAGGCGCAGTTCGTCGACGAGACCGGCCGCGAGCAGCTGGTGTACCAGCTCGCTGCTGCCCTGGGTCAGCAGGTCCGGACCGTCCTGCGCGTTCAGCGTGCGCAGCGCGCCGACGATGTCCGTACCGAGCGCGTGGCTGTTGTGCCAGGCCAGCGAGTCCGGCCGGTGCGTGGCGACATGCTTGGCGACGCGGTTGAAACGCCGGGCGATGCCGGCGTCGTCGCCGTCGTCGGGCATGCGCGGCCAGTGCGCCGCGAAGATGTCGTAGGTGCGGCGGCCGAGCAGCAGTTCGAACGGACGCGCGAACAGTTCGCCCATCGCCTCACCGAACACCTCGTCGGCGAACGGCACGGTCCAGCCGCCATGTGCGAACCCGCCGCCGGTGTCCTCGTCGGGCCCGCCCGGTGCCTGCATGACCCCGTCCAGGCTCAGGAACGCGGCGACGATGATCCTGCGCATGACGAGGGCCTCGGCGGTGTCGACGGATCGCCGGAGCATGCCGGCGACGCACGGCGCCGTCGAGCGGCGGCGCAGCAGGGCCGACCGTTGCCGCGTCAGCGTGCGCCGGTCACGTCCGCACGGCGGATCAGCACGACGACCAGGGTGATCACGGTCAGCGGCACGACGAAGCCCATCATCACGTGCGAGAACGCCGACAGCGCCGCGTGGTCCTGCGCAGCGAGGATCAGGTAGCTCACGTAGGCGACGTAGTAGCCGAGGAACACGCCGCCTTCCCAGCGCGCGATCTCGCGCCCGGACAGGCAGATCGGCAGCGCCGCCAGTGCGCCGGCGACCATGACCCACAGATCGAACGCGAGCAGCGCCGGCGGCACGACCAGCCCGGTGCTGCCGGCCAGCAGACCCGACAGGCCCAGGCAGCCGAGGATGTTGAAGGTGCTGCTGCCGATCGCGTTGCCGACGGCGATGTCGCGCTCGCCCTTCAGCGCCGCCGCGACCGAGGTCGCGACTTCCGGCATCGAGGTGCCGGCGGCGACGATGGTCAGGCCGATGACCACATCGCTGACGCCGAGCGCGGTGGCGAACGTGACCGCGGCGGTGACCAGCCAGTCCGAGCCCAGCACCAGCAGGCCGAGGCCGACCACGATCAACGCCAGCTGCACCGGCAGCCGCGAATCCCAGGCGCCGGCATCGGCGGCGCGGTATTCGACATCGAATTCGCTCGGCGCGGCCCCGTCCGCGCCGGAAGCGGCCGCATCGGCGAGACCCTGGCGCCGCGACTGCACCACCAGAAACACCGTGTAGGCGATCAGCAGGCCGAGCAGCAGCGCGCCGTCCCACAGGCCGAGGCCGCCGTCGAGGCTCAGCGCCAGCATCAGCACCGAGGCGCCGATGAGGATCGGCACTTCCTGGCGGATGATCTGCGTGTGCACGACCAGCGGCGCGATCAGCGCACTGAGGCCGAGCACGAACAGCACGTTGAAGATGTTGCTGCCGACGACGTTGCCGACCGCGAGATCGGTCTGTCCGGCGAGCACCGCGCCGGCGGACACCGCCATTTCCGGCGCGCTGGTGCCGAAGGCGACGATGGTCAGGCCGACGACCAGCGGCGAGATGCCGAACGACAGCGCGACCTTGGAGGCGCCGCGCACCAGCAGTTCGGCGCCGCCGACGAGCGCGGCGAGGCCGGCGAAGAACATCAGGACAGTCAGCATGGGATCTCGCGGCGCTCGGGGTCGGGGTCGGGACGCGGCATGGTATGCGCTCGCGCGTGCAGATGCGGCACTCGCACTGTCGGGCGCGTGCCGCGCGATGCGCCATTACGACGGCGATCGTCATGCCGCTGGACCGGACCCGCGCGGGAATGCCGGGCAGGCGTTCGCCCCGCGCTTGCATGGCGGCGATCGACCGGTCGCGGCCGGACGCGTGACGCGTCGCACAAGGCTGCGGCTTCACGCGGCCGTCGCTAGACTCGCGCTCCCACCCGACTGGAACGTCCGATGTTCAAACGCCTGCTTCCATTGCTGTTCGCCGCCACGCTCGCCGCCTGCAGTGCGCCGGCCGAACGCACCACGACCAACGCCGGCCCCGACCAGGGCTCGGTGACCAACGAAGCCGAATGCGTTCGCGTCGGTGGCGAGTGGACCCAGCTGGGCCGCGCGCCGGTCAAGCAGTGCCTGCGCCAGACCACCGACGCCGGCAAGGCCTGCACCACCAGCGAGCAGTGCGAAGGCCTGTGCGTCGCGCCGGAAGGCACCACCGACGGCGCCACGGTCGGCGGCACCTGCAGCGTGACCACCAACCCCTTCGGCTGCCAGCAGCGCGTGCACGACGGCGTCGCGACGACGCTGTGCGTCGACTGACGCAACCACGCGTCTCCGATCGCCGCTGAACGGGGCGATGCGTTGCCACGACGGGCGCCGGGTCATCCGGCGCCCGTCTGCGTTGGGGCCGCCATCCAACGGATCTTTCATCTCCAGCGCATTGCGCGGCGCGTAGGGTCGAATCTCCCCTACGCCCCTGGAGGCGTCATGTCCCGCATTCCCTATCGAATTCTCGTCCCCGTCGTGCTGGCGGTCGCCGCCGCGCCGGCGTGGGCGCAACAGCTGCAACGGCCGACCACACCGACATCGCCGACCACGTCACCTACGACGGCGACACCGGCGCCGACCCCGGTGCCGGCGAACGCGTCGCAGCGCGCCCGTCCCGCGACCGGCATTCCGGAAGCGGGCCCTGCGCCCACACAGTCGATGCAGCCGACACCGGCGACGCAGACTGCGCCGATGCGTACTCCGCACATTCCCGGCCAGGTCCGCGATGCGCAGGGGCGGGTGATTCCCGGCGCCCAGGAAACCATTCCCGGCCGTGCACGCGATCCGGCAACGGGCCAGGAATTCCAGACCACGCCGGCCACGCGGCCGGACTGAGAGAACGATGACCGTCGCCCTGTCGCGACGGTCATCGGCCCCGGCGCTCAGTCGAGCGTCGGGTAGTCGGTGTAGCCGGTGTCGCCACCGCCGTAGAACGTCGCCTGGTCGGGCTCGTTCAAGGGCGCATTCTCGCGCAGGCGTCGCACGAGATCGGGGTTGGCGATGAAGGGACGGCCGAACGCCACCGCATCGGCGTGGCCGGTGTCGATCGCGGCCTCGGCATCCGTCTTGTCGTAGCCGTTGTTGACGATCCAGGCGCCGTTGCCGCCGGCCTTGGCATAGGCCGCCTTCAAGGCCACGTAATCGAACGGTGCATCGCCTTGCTGGTGATTGCGCGCGCCACCGGTGGCGCCTTCGACGACATGCACGAACGCGAGGTTCAACGGCGCCAGCACCTCGACCACGTGGGTGAACAGCGGCTGCGGCTGGTCGTCGTGCGCATCGTTCGCCGGCGTGACCGGCGACAGGCGGATGCCGGTGCGCTCGCCGCCGATTTCCTCGACGACCGCACGCATGACCTCGCCGAGGAAACGCGCGCGGTTCTCGATGCTGCCGCCGTACGCGTCTTCGCGACGGTTGCTTCCGCCGCGCAGGAACTGGTCGATCAGATAGCCGTTCGCGGCATGCACTTCGACGCCATCGAAGCCGGCGTCGATCGCCGCGCGCGCGGCGCGCCGGTAATCCTCGACGATGCCAGGCAGTTCCGACGCTTCGAGCGCGCGGGGCTCGGACGTGTCGACGAACGCGCCCCGGCCATCGGCGTCGTGGATGAAGGTCTTGCTCGCGGCGCGGAGTGCCGACGGCGCGACCGGCGCCTGGCCATCGGGCTGCAGGCTGGTATGCGAGATACGGCCCACGTGCCACAGCTGCACGACGATCCTGCCGCCTTCCGCATGCACGGCCTCGGTGACCTGGCGCCAACCGGCGACCTGCTCCGGCGCATACAGGCCAGGCACGTCGGCATAGCCCTGGCCCTGGTGGCTGATCGCGGTGGCTTCGGTGACCAGCAGGCCGGCGGTCGCGCGCTGCGCGTAGTACAGCGCGGTGCGCGGCAGGGGAATCGCATCCGGCGAACGGTTGCGCGTCAGCGGGGCCATGACGATGCGGTTGGGCAGCGACAGCGCGCCGGCGGTCAGGGGATCGAACAGGGTGGGCATGGTGGACGGTCTCGACAGTGGAACGGCCTCCCCATCTGATGCGCGCGCCCGCGCTTATCAAGCGTCGCAGCATCCGCCTGCCGGGATGCAACGTTGCGGCAATGCGCCTCAGGCCGCGTAGTGCCCGAGGAACATCGCCACCGCGGCATCGGCGACGCGCGCGCGTGCGGCGCCATCGAGCGGCGGCGCGCCCATCGTGACCTGCGGCCAGAACGCGAACCCTTTCACCAGCCCCTGCAACTGCATCGCCGCGAACGCGGGATCGACGTCGCGTAGCCGGCCATCGGCGTGCGCGGCGCGGATCCACGCGGTCACGCCTTCTTCCTTCTCGTCCATGCGCGCGACGATGTCGCGGGCGCGTTCCGGGTTGCGGATGATTTCCGCCATCGCCACGCGCGCGAGATCGATCGCATCCGGATCGCCCAGCAGGGCGAGCTTCTGGCCGAGCAACTGGCGCAGTTGCGCGTCCAGCGGTTGCCCGGGCGCATACGGCAGGTCGACGCTGGCGGTGATCCGGTCCCACAGCGCACGCAGGATCTCGCCGAACAGCGCGTCCTTGCTCGGGAAGTGGTTGTAGACCGTGCGCTTGGACACGCCGGCGTCGGCGGCGACCTGGTCCATGCTCGTCGCCTCGAATCCCGCGGTGCGGAAGGCGACGACGGCGGCGCGGACGATGGCCTCGCGCTTGCGATCGGTCAGGCGGCTGGGGGCGGGCATGGCGACGCTCCTCCGGACAAAGCGAAATTCTACACTGGAGGGTTTACATTCGCCGGAATGAAACTACACTGTGCAGTGTACCCAGCCGATTCCCGCCATGAAGCGTCTCCTCCTCCTCCTGCTGACCGGATCCCTGCTCGTGACCACTTTCTACGCCTGTGCCCGCAGTCCCGACCTGCCGCCGTACGCCGAATCGCCGCAGCAGCGCGACGGCCGGTTCCGCAACGCGATCGAGATTCCCAGGCTGGGCTTCTGGGCCAGCGTGCGGCTGGGCTTCGATGTCTTCTTCCGGAAGCCGGAGAACACGGTGCCGGCCGGCGACATCCCGGTCGTCGCGCTGACCCGCGCGGATCTCGACGCGGCGCCGGACCGCAGCCTCTGGCGCCTGGGCCACTCGACCGTGCTGCTGAAGCTGCGTGGCGGCTACTGGCTCACGGACCCGGTCTTCTCCAAGCGTGCGTCGCCGGTGCAGTGGGCCGGTCCGGCGCGGTTCCACGCCCCGCCGATCGCGCTCGCCGACCTGCCGCCGATCGAGGGCATCGTGCTGTCGCACGACCATTTCGATCATCTGGACCGGCACGCGATCGTCGCGCTGGCAGGCAACACGCGCCACATCCTGACGCCGCTCGGCGTCGGCGACCGCCTGGTCGACTGGGGCATCGACGCAGCGAAGATCCGCCAGCTCGACTGGTGGCAGGACACGACCGTCGACGGCCTGCGCTTCAGCCTGACGCCGGCGCAGCACTTCTCCGGCCGCGGCCTGCGCGACACCGACCGCACGCTGTGGGCCTCCTGGGTCATCGTCGACGACGACCTGCGCATGTTCTTCAGCGGCGACGGCGGCTACTCCGACGCATTCGCCGAGATCGGCAGGCGCCACGGTCCCTTCGATCTGGCCCTGGTGGAAAGCGGCGCCTACGACGTGCGCTGGCCGCTGGTGCACATGCAGCCCGAACAGACCCTGCAGGCCTTCCGCGACCTGCGCGCCGACGTGCTGCTGCCGATCCACAACGGCACCTTCGATCTCGCCTCCGCATCAGCACGCCGCGCATGGGCGAGCGTGTCGACATCACAGATCCGCAGGTCGGCGATCCGTGGTGGCGCGAGGTCCGCTGACACCGCGCCGGTGCGCCAGGTCCGCCTGGCTCAGCGCTGCGCGGCTGCCGGCACGCCGTCGGTGCCGAAATGCCGCCGGCCCAGTCGCAGCGCCACGTGCACCAGCAGGATCAGCACCGGCACTTCGACCAGCGGCCCGATGACCGCGGCGAACGCGACCGGCGAGGCCAGGCCGAACGCCGCGATCGCGACCGCGATGGCGAGTTCGAAGTTGTTGCCGGCCGCGGTGAACGCGATGGCCGTCGTGCGCGGGTAATCCTTGGCGATGAGCTTGCCCATCCAGAAACTGACGACGAACTGGATCAGGAAGTAGATCGTCAGCGGGATCGCGATGCGCACCGCGTCCATCGGAATCCGCACGACGTCGCCGCCCTTGAGGCTGAACATCGCGACGATGGTGAACAGCAGCGCGACCAGGGTGATCGGACTGATCTTCGGGAGGAAGCGCGTCTCGTACCAGGCTTCGCCTTTCGACTTCACCAGCCAGCGGCGGGTCAGGAAGCCGGCGAGGAACGGGATGCCGAGATAGAGCAGCACCGCCTCGGCGATCGTCCAGATGCTGACGTCGATGACGCTGCCCTGCAGGCCGAGCACCGGCGGCAGCCAGGTCAGGAAGAACCACGCGTAGACGCTGAAGAACAGGATCTGGAACACGGAATTGAATGCGACGAGCCCGGCGACGTACTGGTTGTCGCCGCGCGCGAGCTGGTTCCACACGAGCACCATCGCGATGCAGCGCGCCAGGCCGATCAGGATCAGCCCGGTCATGTATTCCGGATGGTCGCGCAGGAACACCACCGCGAGCCCGAACATCAGCCACGGGCCGATGATCCAGTTCTGCACCAGCGACAGCGCCAGCACGCGTTTGTCGCGGAACACGTTCGGCAGTTCCGCGTAACGCACCTTGGCCAGCGGCGGATACATCATCAGGATCAGGCCGATCGCGATCGGGACGTTGGTCGAGCCCCACGACATCGCGTTCAAGGCGTCGGGCAGTCCGTCGAACAGCGTGCCGAGCGCGACGCCCAGCGCCATCGCGGCGAAGATCCACAGCGTGAGCCAGCGGTCGAGGAACGACAGGCGTCCGGGCGCGGGCGTGCTCATTGAACCTCCGCGATCGGCTCGAGCAGTGCTTTCAGTTGTGCCTTGTCCTGCCACACCGCGTCGCGGATCTCGAGGAACACGCGCAGCCGCTGCTGGATGATCGCGTGCGCCTTGGCGAAGGCCGCGCGCTTGTCGGCATCGCTGCCGGTCACCGCGGCGGGGTCGAACAGACCCCAGTGCACGCGGGTGAAATCGCCGTGCACGATCGGGCAGGCTTCATTCGCCGCGCTGTCGCAGACGGTGACGATCAGATCCATCGGTGCGGTCTGCTCCATCGAGAACTCGTCCCACGACTTGCTGCGCAGGTTGTCGGTCGGGAAGCCCTCGCGTTCCAGCTGGGCGATGGCGAACGGATTCACCTGGCCGGCGGGCTGGCTGCCCGCGCTGAAACTGTCGTAGCGGCCCACGCCCCAGGCGCGCAGCGTGGATTCGGCCAGCACGCTCCGCGCGGAGTTGCCGGTGCACAGGAAAAGGACGCGTCGTGTCATGGGAAGGCCGGGTCGTCGGAACAGGAGAAGAAGGTGGCGCTCAGGGCGCGCAGGCGTCCGGGGCGGTGCAGGCGCTGCCGTCGTCGGCGCAACAGTTTTCGGTCAGGTAGCCGACCAGCGCGTTCATCGCATCGAAGTCGGCGCGGTAGCAGATCGTCCGACCGCGCTGCTCGCCGGCGATCAGGCCGGCGGCGCTGAGTTCCTTGAGGTGGAACGACAGGGTGGCGCCGGGCAGCGACAGCGCCGTCGCGATGTCGCCGGCCAGCTTGCCGCCGCGGCCGGTCTGCACCAGCAGCCGGAACACCGACAGGCGGGTGGCATGGCCGAGCGCGGACAGGGCCTGGGTTGCGGACTGATGTTCCATGTTTCTAGAATAGTCGAATGAATATAACCGAACAACCCGACCTCGCCGCGCTGCCGAACGTGACCGCCGAGGCGTTCGAAATCCCCGACGGCACATCGCTGCAGCCGCCCAGTGCCGCCGCGCATCCGCCGCGCATCCTCATCCTCTACGGCGCGCTGCGGCCCGAGTCCTACAGCCGCAAGCTCGCGCTCGAAGCGCAGCGCCTGCTCGATGCGATGGGCGCCGAGACGCGCGTGTTCGATCCGCACGACCTGCCCATGCTCGATTCCGTGCCGGCGACCCATCCCAGGGTGCAGGAACTGCGCGCGCTGTCGATGTGGTCCGAGGGCCAGGTGTGGGTGAGTCCCGAGCGGCACGGCGCGCCGACCGCGGTGTTCAAGAACCAGATCGACTGGCTGCCGCTGGAGGAAGGCGGCATGCGCCCCACCCAGGGACGCACGCTGGCGGTGATGCAGGTCTGCGGCGGTTCGCAGTCGTTCAACGTCGTCAACGCGCTGCGCCTGCTCGGCCGCTGGATGCGCATGGTGACGATCCCCAACCAGTCGTCGGTGCCCAAGGCGTGGCAGGAGTTCGACGCCGACGGCCGCATGAAGCCGTCGCCGTACTACGACCGCGTCGTCGACGTGATGGAAGAACTGCTGAAATTCACCCGGATCGTGCGCGACCGCGGGGAGACTCTGACCAGCCGCTACAGCGAGCGCAAGGGCGATCTCGCCGTCCGCGCACTGGCGGCGGCATCGGGCGCGATCGAAACCGCCCAGACCCAGAAGGAATCCGCATGAACGCCGTCATCCTGCACAACCCCGCGTGCGGTACGTCGCGCAATACGCTGGCGCTGATCCGCCATGCCGGCATCGAGCCGGAGATCGTCGATTACCTGGCCCATCCGCCGACGCGCGAGCGCCTGTCGGATCTGATCGCACGCGCCGGCCTCGGCGTGCGCGAGGCCATCCGCCAGAAGGGCACGCCGTATCAGGAACTCGGCCTCGACGACCCGTCCCTGTCCGACGACGCCCTGCTCGATGCGATGCTCGCGCATCCGATCCTGATCAACCGGCCGTTCGTCGAAACTGACCTCGGCGTGCGCCTGTCGCGGCCGTCGGAAGTCGTGCTCGACATTCTGCCCGCGATGACCGGCGCATTCGCCAAGGAGGACGGCGAGGCCGTGCTCGACGCCGCCGGACAGCGGATCGTGCCCACGGCCTGAGTCGCGGTCAGGCGTCGCTGGCCCACGGCGCGCGTGCGAAGCGCGCCGCCAGATGCTCGATCAGTACCTGCACGCGCGCCGGCCGGTCGCGCCCGGGCGGCGTGACCAGATGCACGGCGATCGGCGGCGGTGTCCAGTCGGCCAGGGCGATCTCCAGCGTGCCCGCGGCGAGTTCGCGCCACACCAGGAATTCGGGCTGCAGCGCCAGGCCCAGCCCGGCGAGCAACGCGGGATTCAGCGCTTCGGCGTTGTTGACCTTCAGCGTCGACGACACGCCGATCGAATAGTCGCCGTTGCGTCGATGGCGGAACCGCCACGCCGCGCCCGAGCGCGCATACGCGTAGGCCAGCGCGCGGTGGGTGGCGAGATCGCGCGGATGCCGCGGTCGCCCGTGCCGCTCGAAATAGGCGGGCGCGCCGACCAGCAGCACGCGCACGCCGCACAGCCGCCGCGCGAGCAGGCTGGAGTCGTCGAGCGTGCCGATGCGCAGCGCGAGGTCAAAACCCTCGCCGACCAGGTCCATGGTCTGGTCGCCGAAGGTCAGGTCCAGCGCGACATCGGGATACGCGGCCATGAACTCCGGCAGCACCGGCGCGAGGTGGGCGACGCCGAACGACATCGGCGCGGCCATGCGGACCAGGCCGCGCGGCACCGTCGCCTGCGCGGTGATTTCCGCTTCCACGGCTTCGCCTTCCGCGAGGATGCGTGTCGCGCGTTCGAGTGCGCCGCGGCCGCTCTCGGTCAGCGTCATGCGCCGCGACGTCCGGTGGAACAGCACCGTGCCCAGGCGCTTCTCCAGTCGCGTGATCGCCTTGGACACCGTCGCCTGCGACACCGACAGCGCCTCGGCCGCGCGTGCGAACGAGCCGGTGTCGGCGACGCGGGCGAAGATCGCCCAGCCTTCGAGATCGGGCAGGGTGCTCACGCGCGGCACCGACCATGTCGAAAACGGAAACAATGGAATTCCATGGGTTCCATTCTAAACACGATCGGGCAGGCGTAACGTTCCCCCATCGCAACCGCGACCGACACAGGAGAACGTCATGATCGAACGCAGGCCCTTCGCTTCCCTCGGCGGCGCCAACCACGGCTGGCTCGATGCGAAGCACCACTTTTCGTTCGCCGGCTACCACGACCCCGCCCGCATGGGCTGGGGCGCGCTGCGGGTCTGGAACGACGACGCCATCGCCGCGAAGACCGGCTTCCCGCCGCATTCGCACGCGGACATGGAAATCATCACTTACGTGCGCAGCGGCGCGATCACCCACAAGGACAGCCTGGGCAACAGCGGGCGCACCGAGGCCGGCGACGTGCAGGTCATGAGCGCCGGCACCGGCATCCAGCACAGCGAGTACAACCTGGAATCGGACGAGACCCGGATCTTCCAGATCTGGATCATTCCGGACGGCCGCGGCGATGCGCCGGCCTGGGGTGCAAAGCCGTTCCCGAAGAGCGACCGCAGCGGCAGCTTCGTCGCGCTGGCCAGCGGCATCGCCGGCGACGACGACGCCTTGCCGATCCGCACCGACGCACGCGTGCTCGGCGCGACGCTGAAGGCCGGCGAGACCGCCGAGTACCGCTTCGACGGCACGCGTTACGGGTATCTGGTGCCGGCGACCGGCAGCGTCGACATCAATGGCGTGCGCATCGAGGCGCGTGACGGCGCGGCGATCCGCGACGAGGCGACGCTCCGCATCACCGCGCTCGAGGATGCCGAGCTGGTGCTGGTCGACACCGCGCCCTGACGAACTGGCGCGCGGCGCAAGGGTGCCGCGCGCGACCGGTGCCGGTTCCAGCCACACGTCGATATCGGCGACTGCAGCGCCAGGGCGCTGTAGCGCCGAACGCAGCAATACCGGCGTCGCAAGCGCAGGACCCTCGGTCAATTCGACACTGAGAGGCAGTGGCGGATAGTGACGTCCGGCCGCAGCTGCTGCGTCAGGAAGGTGCCGGCGCAGCACGACGCGCGCGCGATCGTCAGGGTGCGAAGCGCGGGTCGCCGCCGCTGGCGTCCAGCGCCGGCGGCAACACCGCGCGACGGCGTGCGCCGAGCACCATCTCCGAGGTCCAGTGGGTCAGCAACGTGCTGTAGGCGCGTCGCGCGGCGACGTCGGTCAGCGCGTGGTCGGCGCCCTGGATGACGCGGTAGGTCATCGACCGCGCGCGACGGAACGCGCCGATGTAGCTGACGATGTTCGCGTGTGGCACGCGGTCGTCGTGTTCGGATTCGACGATCAACACATCGCCTTCGAATGCAGTGCAGGCGCCCAGCGCGCGGTTGTCCTCCGGCGGCTGGACTTCGCTGCGATAGCGGGCGAGATCGGTCTGGTCGAGGTTGCCCTTGGGAATGTCCCAGTGCTCGTCGCGATACAGCGCCGGCACCCGCAGCGCGAGCCAGCGCACGCGCCGCATCGCGGTCAGCATGCTGGCGAGATACCCGCCGTAGCTCGAGCCCACGACCATGATCGCGGTGGTGTCGACCTCGGGGTGCGCGGCCAGCCGGTCGTAGGCGGCCAGCACGTCCTCGAGATTGTGGGCGCGGGTGGTATCGGCACGCAGGCCTTCGAGATCGCCGTGGCCACGCATGTCGAAGGTCAGGCAGATGCAGCCCAGCGCGGCGATCTCGCGCGCGCGCAGCAGATCGCGTCGCTGGCTGCCGTTCCAGCCGTGCACGAACAGCAGGCCGGGCATGCGGGTCGACGGTGCGGCCAGCGTGGCGGCGAGCTGCTGGTCGTCGACCGCGATCGTCGTCGGCGTGCTACGCATCGGCGCGCTCCGTGCAGCGGGTGTACTTGCGGATCCGGCCGGCACGCGGGTCGTCGGCATCGAGCAGCAGCTGCGCGTCGGCCGGCGCCGGCGTGTCGTCGCCGAAGATCTCGATCACCTCGCTGCGCACCGCCTGCACGTCGGGATCGGCCGCGAAGGCTTCCAGTGCGACGAGTTCCGCCGGGCTCGCACCACCGATGCGCCAGGATTGCTCGAGCACGCCGGAACACCAGTCGCCCCGGCTGTCGCGGCCCTGCGCGACGTCGTAGTTGCTGCGCGACAGCACGATGCCCGGATACGCGGCCAGCGCGGCATGCTCGTAGCTGCGCGCCTGGCCGATCGCCATGCGCACGTGCGGATCGTGCTCGCGCGCCAACAGCGCGTCGAAGTCGCCGCGCACCACGTGCATCGCCGTGCCGCCGTAGACCTCGTCGCCGCGGTTGCTGCGGGTCAGCCGCTGGGTGCCGTAGTAGGTGGCCATCATTCCGCCGACGCGCAGCAGGCCGACGCTGCAGGTCACGACCTCGGTGAGGTTCTCCTCCAGCACCAGACCGTCGCGGGCGAGCGCGGAGGGCTCGCATTGCGCCAGCACGCGCCGCACGGCGGCCATGTCGTCGCAGACTTCCTGGCCCATGCCGCCACGCGCGTGCACCGGCTTGATCCGCAGCGGCCCGTAGTCGAACAGGCGGCGCGCGGCTTCGTCGGCGTCATCGGTGTCGAAGACGGTGTAGCCGCGCAGGACCGCCAGATGGGTCTGGGCCCGGAACCGCGGCGACCACGCAACCGGCGCGCGTGCATGCGGGCGCACCAGCGGCTGGGTGATCGCCTTCGTCGCCATGAACCCCTCGGGCACGAGGCCGCCGAAGAAATCCGCCGGCCCGCCGATGCCGAGCGCGTGCGCGGTCGCGAGACCGACCAGCGTATCGGTAGGTACGAGATAGGGCCGCAGCGCGGCATGGCGTGCGGGATCGTAGTGACCGGCGAAGGCGTGACCGAGCAGCGCGGCGAGACGCGTCGCGATGTGCACCACGCTGTCGACCTCGTAGGCGCATTCCTGCGCGCGGCCGGGCACGTGGACGACGGCGACGGGACGCGACGCGTCGCGGGCGGATACGGGGCGACCGGCATCGGCCGGACTCACGTCGTGGGACATGCATGCGCTCCTGGGCTGGGCTGGGCCGGCACCGCACATTCCTCCCGGAGGATCCTCGACTGGCGACCTCTCCACGTGCACGCCTCGACGCTAGCACGCGTGCAACTGCCGTGCATCGCGATGCCGCCGCGACATGACTGAACGCCGTTAGTTGCAGGCTCACGCGGCCCGGACGAGGGCTTCACCTGGCGCCGGGCACGGTATCGGCTCGCAACTACCCCCGAATCTGGAGCAGGCCCGAATGAGCAAGCACGACGAAACGAACGACGGCGCGCGCGACATGAATCGCGACCCGATCACCAACGCGCCCGGCGCGCATCCCGTGGGTGTCGGCGTCGGTGGCGTCGCCGGCGGCGCGGCGGCCGGCGCAGCGGCCGGCACGATCTTCGGACCGGTCGGCACGCTGGTCGGCGCCGCCGTCGGCGTGGTCGCAGGCGCCGCGCTCGGCAAGGGTGTCGCCGAGCGGATCGACCCGACGGGTGAGGTCGAATACTGGCGCGAGGCGCATCGCGACCGTCCCTACGTCAAGCCCGATCACGACTACGACCGCGACTATGCGCCGGCCTACGGCTTCGGCCTGCAGGCGCGCGAAGCGGAGCGCACCCGCGACTGGGGCGAATCCGAGGAATCGCTGAAGCGTGATTGGGAAACCACCCGTGGCGAGTCGCGCCTGGGTTGGGAGGACGCGCGCGGCGCGGTCCGCGATGCCTGGGACCGGACGGATCGCACGTACGACACCTACGAGCGCAGCGACAAGTACCACGCCGAGTCGTTCGAGCGTGCCGAGTATCGCGATGCCGATGCGCGCTTCGAGGACTACCAGCCGGCCTACCGCTACGGCACCCATGCGCGCAGCCGGTATTCGGACCGCGACTGGGACGACGCGCTGGAAGCCGAGCTCGGTCGCGACTGGGAAACCCGTCGCGGCAATTCGGCGCTGACCTGGGACCGCGCCAAGGCCGCGGTGCAGGACGCCTACGTCTCGCACGACCGCTACAGCGGCGGCACCTACGCAGACAATGGCGAGAACCCGGATCGCTTCCGCGTCGGCTGATCGCGACGCCTCCGCACCACCTGGAACGCCCCGGCTCGCCGGGGCGTTTTCATTCGCGAGTGCGTCGTGCATACGTTTCGGGCGCGCGGCCCGCCTTCATCCGCGCGTCTCCGTCACCTCACGCCGACAGAGACTGATCCAGCGCAAACGCGTCTGGCATCTTGACGGTGTGCATCGGCTTGCCCGATCCCGTGCGACGCCTCCGGCCGGCGATGCGTGCCGGGCGCCGGGTGGGGCAGCGACCAACCGACATGGATCTCGACCGTCCTGATCCGCCCGTGCCGGACGGTCATCACCCCGTGTGGCGCGACGCACTGCCGTCGACGCGATGCTGCACGTCGGTGACGACGACCTCGTGCCCGATCGCATGCAGCCGGACCGAGTCGAAACCGGCGACGTGCACATGCGTCGGCCAGCAGAGCGCGAGATGCGTGTCGCGCCCGATGCCGTTATCCCGGGGGCTGTAGAACCGCAGCTCCTTGTCGAGCAGCGCGTCGATTGCGGCGCGATCGCTGCGGACGTAGGCATGAACCACTTGCACACGACGCGCGCGCTGTCGGTGCCGACCCCGGTCATGCGTCGGGGTCGAGCCCCTCGGCCGGGTGCGTCGGCTCAGGACTTGCCGCCCAGTTCCACGACCGGCGTGAAGCCGCCGAAGATCATCCGCTTGCCGTCGAAGGGCATCGGGTTCTTCTCGGGATCCATCCGCGGGTCGCTGCCGTCCATCATCTTGGCGAAGGCCTTGTCGCGCGTGGCCTTGTCCGGCCATTCGATCCAGGAGAAGCAGACGGTCTCGTCGTCCTTGGCCTGGACCGCCTTGCGGAAGTCGGTGAGCTTGCCGTCCGGCACGTCGTCGGCCCAGCATTCGAGCACGCGGGTCGCGCCCAGCTCGACGAAGAACGAGTCGCCGAGATTGGCGTGGTCGATGAACTTCTGCTTGTTCGCAGTCGGTACGGCGAGGACGAATCCGTCGATGTAGGCCATTGCAGTGCTCCTGTCGGGAAAGAGGATGCCGGCACGCGGCCGGCGGAAAACGGCGTGGACTCCGATTCCTACGGGACGACGAATGGAGGACGCGTGATTCGACATCGCCAGACAACGCGCGTGCGCGGGTGGCCCGGACAGCTCAGCGCCGCGCGGCGCCCGGTGCGTCCACGGGGCGATCGAAGGCTTCGAGGATCGGGCAGGGGCCGGCGTCAGAAGCGCTGCAGCGGCGGGCGAGGCCGGCCAGCGCGTCGCGCGCGGCCTGCAGCTCGGCCAGCCTGGCATCGAGCGCGGCGATCCGCTCGGTCGCCAGCGCACGCACGCGCGCGCGGTCGTCGGACGCGTCCAGCTGCAGCAGTTCCACGATGCCCTCCAGCGTGAAGCCGGCGGCCTGCGCGGACCGGATGAAGCGCAGCCGCCGCAGCGCGTCGTCGCCGTAGCGGCGGATGCCGCGCCCCGGCGTCCCGATCGGCCCGGTCGTGGGCACCTCGAGCAGGCCACGCCGCTGGTAATAGCGCACCGTCTCGATGCCGACGCCGGCCGCCCGGGCCAGCTGCGAGATCGTCATCGGCTGCATCGCTTGACTCCGTACCACGGTACGGACGGTATACAGGCGGGACACGCGCTGCGACAAGCGCCCGACCGAGGAATCGACGATGACCACGCATGCCGCCCGACCCCGGGCCGTCCTCCACCGGATGGTGATGCCGGGCCATCGGTGTCCCTTCGGCCAGAAGGCCGCCCATCTGCTGCGCCGGCGCGGGTTCGAGGTCGAGGACCGCTGGCTGACGACGCGCGCCGAGGTCGACGCGTTCAAGGCGGCGCACGGCGTCGAGACCACGCCGCAGGTGTTCATCGACGGCGCCCGAATCGGTGGTTACGACGCGCTGCGCCGGCATCTCGGCCTGCGGGTCCGCGACCCCGCCGTGGCGAGCTACCGTCCGGTCGCCGCGCTGTTCGCGATGACCGCGCTGATGGCGCTGGCGCTGTCGTATGCGGTGTCCGGCACGGTGCTGACGGTGCGCGCCGCGGAGTGGTTCGTCGGACTCAGCATGTGTGTGCTGGCGCTGCTGAAACTGCAGGACATCGAACGCTTTTCGAGCATGTTCCTCAACTACGACCTGCTCGCGCGCCGCTGGGTGCCCTACGCCTACCTCTATCCGTTCGCCGAGGGACTCGCCGGCGTGCTGATGGTCGCCGGGGCGCTGACGTGGCTTTCAGTGCCGATCGCGTTGGTGATCGGCGGCATCGGGGCGGTGTCGGTGGTCAAGGCGGTCTACATCGACCGTCGCGAGCTCAATTGCGCCTGCGTTGGCGGCGGCAGCAAGGTGCCGTTGGGGTTCGTGTCGCTGACCGAGAACCTGATGATGATCGCGATGGCGCTCTGGATGCTGGCCGCACCCGCGGGGATGCCCATGGCCGCGCCCATGTGAGCGGTCTTCACGATCGCATTCAGCTTGATCGGCGACGATCGCCGCCTTCCCATGATTTCGGAGCGCCCCCATGAGCCAGGGTTCCACCGGCAACGTCATCGCCGCGATCTGCAGCTTCTTCATTCCCGGCCTCGGCCAGCTGATCCAGGGCCGGCTGCTGTCCGCGATCCTGTGGTTCCTAGCCGCCTGCGCCGCCGGCGCGATCACGTGGCTGCTGACGCTGTCGCTGTTCCCGTTCGGCTGGTTCGTCGTCAGCGTGTTCGCCTGCATCAATGCGGCGATGTTCCGGCGTCCGGTCTGACGCAATGTGGCCGCACGTCCGTGCGCGTCGGCTGACGCGCGCGGGCCCGGTCCGGTAGCCTGCGGGACCGTTTCCGTGGAGAGCGCGCATGCAGTTGCAGCTGGGTCTCGAATGGTTCCGTAATCCCGATCACCTGCCGATGATCGTCGGCATCGAGCGGGGCTGGTACCGCGACGCCGGTCTTTCGCTGACCCTCGTCGCGCCGGACGACCACTACGACGGGCTCGCGGCGACCGCCAGCGGCGAGATCGCGTTTTCCTGCAACGAGCCGCTGCACATGGTGGACGAAGCCCGCAGCGGCCTCGCCGCGCTGGGCTGCTTCTTCGAGACCTCGGGCGGCATCCTGCTGCATCGCGCGTCGGCGGCCCGCCTGCTGTCGGGTGGGCGCATCCGCCTGGCATCGCCGGTGGCCGGCGGCGTCACCGATGCCATCGCGGTCGAGATCGTCGCGCGCTGGTGCCGGCAGCAGGGCATGGCCTTCGATCCGGCGCAGGTAGCCATCGAGAGCGCCGGCTTCGCCCATCTGGAGAACCTGCAGCAAGGCTTCGACGGCGCCTGGCTGTGCTTCGCGAATTTCGAAGGCGTGGAGGCACGGCTGCTCGGGCTGGAGACGGTCTTCGTCGCCAGTGATGATGTCGGGCTGGAAAATTTCTCCGCGCTCGAGCTGTTCACCGGCCAGGCCTTCCTGGCCCAACATCCCGACGTGGTCGCGACGGTGGCGGAGCTCATCGGACGCGGCGCGGCCTTGTGTCGCGACGATCCGGCCGAAGCGGCCCGGCTCTGGTACGCCCACACCGGCGAGACCCCGACACCGCTGATGGACGCGATCATCGCCGACACCTGCCCACGCTTCGTGTCGCCCGTGGTTCGCGACGCCGGCCGCTGGCGCCCGATGTGGGCCCAGTTCGATGCGATGGGCCTGTCGGAGGTCGATGCGGCGGGGTACGAGGCGCTGTACCGCTGACGGGGCGCGCCACGCCCGCTCCGGTCCCGGCGTAGACGGGACGCGTTGCCACCTGCGCTACAGGCGGTTGACCCGGAACTTGCGTCCCTTGATCTTGCCGGCGCGCAGGCGGGCCAAAGCCTGGTCGGCTTGGCGGCGGGCGATGGCGACGTAGCTGCGCGTGGGGAAGATGCCGATCTTGCCGATCGCGTCCACGTGCAGGCCCGCGTCGCCGGTCAGGGCGCCGACGATGTCGCCGGGGCGCAGCTTGTCGGTGCGGCCGGCGTCGATGCGCAGCGTCACCATCGCCGCGGGCGGCACGTCGGGGGCCTTGCCCGACAGCGGCAGCAGCTTCTCCCAGCGCAGCGTGGCGCCGAGGCGTTCCTCGATCGATTGGGCGCGTGGCAGTTCGCGCGCGGTGCACAGGCTCAGCGCGAGGCCGTCGCGGCCCGCGCGGCCGGTGCGGCCGATGCGGTGCAGGTAGGTATCGACGTCGGTCGGCAGCTCGTAGTTCACCACCGCGCCGATGTCGTCGACATCGAGGCCGCGCGCGGCCACGTCGCTGGCGACCAGCACGCTGCAGCTGCGGTTGGCGAAGCGCACCAGCACCTCGTCGCGGTCGCGCTGTTCCATGTCGCCGTGCAGCGCCAGCGCGTCGAAGCCGTGGTGCTGCAGCGAGCCTGCGACCTCGTCGGCATCGCGGCGCATGTTGCAGAACACCACGCACGACACCGGCTTGTAGCGCAGCAACAGCGCGGCGAGCAGCGGCATGCGGCGGGCGGGATCGATCTCGAAGAAATGCTGGGTGATCGTCGAGGCGCGGCTGGCTTCGTCGATGCGGATCTCGGCCGGCTCGCGCAGCATCGCCGTCGCCAGCGTGCGGATCGCGTCGGGAAAGGTCGCCGAGAACAGCAGGCCCTGCCGGTTGCGGGGCACGCGCTTGACGATGTCGCGGATCGCGTCCTCAAAGCCCATGTCGAGCATGCGGTCGGCCTCGTCGAGTACCAGGGTGCGCACGCCGCCGAGTTGCAGCGCGCCGTTCGCCGCCAGTTCCTGGATCCGGCCGGGCGTGCCGACGACGACGTGCGGCGCGTGGGTCAGCGACGCGAGCTGCGGCCCGAGCGGGATGCCGCCGCACAGCACCGACACCTTGAGATTGGGCACCGCGACGGCGAGCTTGCGCAGCTGGCCGCCGACCTGGTCGGCGAGTTCGCGCGTCGGGCACAGCACCAGCGCCTGGGTACGCACGGCGGTGGCGTCGATGTCGCGCAGCAGGCCGAGGCCGAAGGCGGCGGTCTTGCCGCTGCCGGTCGGTGCCTGGGCGATGACGTCGCGGCCTTCGAGGATCGGCGGCAGCGCCTGGGCCTGCACCGGCGTCATGGCGGTGTAGCCGAGCGCGTCGACACCCTGCAGCAGGGCGGGGGACAGGGACAGGTCGGAAAACGGGGCGAGTGTGCTCATGGCGACATGATCGCAGGTCTGGCCGCCCGGGCACCGGGCCGCACGACCGCACCTCCCGCGATGTGCCGCCGGCAGCGCCGTCTATAGTGCGCAGCAGGACCGGCCCGGGAATGCCGGCATGCATCGAGGGAGCGCGCGGATGGCGTCAGCTGTGCAGACGAGACGGTCCACTCCGGCGCCCGGTGTGCGCCGCGTGCTGGATGCGGCGGTACTCGGCGGCTTCGCCCTGGCCACGGCGCTGGTCGCCGCCGCGTCGAGCTGGCAGGCCGTGCTGCACATCAGCGAGCAGCGGCTGGGTGCGTATGCCTCGATGCTCTACGACCGCGCCACGGAACTCGACGCCGAAGTCCGCACCACGCTCGACACCTTCAACCGCCAGCCGGCCCGGCTGTGCACGACGCGGGAAGCGGAGCAGCTGCGCGAGCGTGTCTACCGGGCCTACTTCGTCAAGGACATCGGCCGGGTCCGGGGCGGCCGGATGTTCTGCACCGCCAGCCTGCTCGACCTCGCACCGCCCGTCGCCGTGCCGCCTGCGCAGCTGACCACGGTCGAAGGCTGGGACGTCGCATCAATGGAGCTGCAACTGCTGGCCAGCGGCAGCCGGGCGCCGGTGATCGGCTTCGGGCAGACGCGGGTCATCCTCGATCCGCTGGCTTTCCATCTGCTGCCGTCGACGGACATGGGCTTCGTCGTCGGCTATCTCGATGCCGACGCGACCCGCCTGCTGCCGCTGTACGGCAACGCGACGCGGCTCGACGTGGCGACGCTGCGCGCGGGCCGGCCGGTCGATCGTGACGGCGTGCTGGCCTATCCGCTGTGCACGGCGGCGGGCACCTTCTGCGTGGCGAGCGCCCAGCCCAAGACCGCGGTGCTGGCGGACCACTGGCTGTTGCTGCTGGTCTGCACGGTGCTGGGTGCGCTGGCCGGCGCGGCGGCAGGCCTCGCCCTGCTGCTGTCGCATCGGCGGCGGCATTCGCTGGAAGGTCGCCTGCAGCAGGCGATCGCGCGCAACGCGCTGGAGGTGGAATACCAGCCGGTGGTGCGCCTGGCGGACGGCGCGATCGTCGGCGCCGAGGCGCTGGTGCGCTGGCGCGACGACGACGGCCGCATGGTCCCGCCGTCGCGCTTCGTGCCGATCGCCGAGGAGAACGGCAGCGTCCAGCAGATCACCGTGCAGGTGCTGCGGCGGGTGGCGACGGAATTCGGCGATCTGCTGCGCGAGCCCGGCACCTTCCGCATCAGCATCAACATCTCCGCGGCCGATCTCGACAGCAGCCACTTCCACGACGCGATGGCGTCCACGCTGGAGACGACCGGCATCGCGCCCGAGCGCATCGGTATCGAGTTGACCGAGCATTCGACGACCGAGCGCGCCGTCGCGGTCTCGGGCACGCGGCGGCTGCGGGAACTGGGGCACCGCGTCTACATCGACGATTTCGGCACGGGCTACTCGAGCCTCGCCTATCTCGCCGAGCTCGACGTCCATGCGCTGAAGATCGACCGCTCGTTCACCAGCACCATCGGCACCGATGCGGTGAAGGTCAGCCTGGTGCCGCAGATCATCGAACTCGCGCGCACGCTGGGCCTGCAGGTCGTGATCGAAGGCGTCGAGACCGAAGCGCAGCGGGACTATCTGCGCAGCGTGGATTTTCCGCTGTATGCGCAGGGCTGGCTGTTCGGTCGGCCGATGACGGCCGCGCGGTTCCGCGATGCGCTGGACGCGGACGCGGCGGGCAAGCTGAGCGACAGGTCGTGACGCCAGGCGAGGCTGCATCCAGGGCCCACCACCATGCGCGACCGCCGATACGGTGACGTGGGGCGATCAGGCGGCGCGGGCGCCGACGCCGTGGCGCCCGGCGCGAAGCCGCGCCGGGGCGACGTCGACATCGCAGGCGCGCCAGGCCGCGTGCACCGCGGCGCGCACGTCGGTCCAGGCGCCGAGCCTGCGGTCGAATTCCCAGGTGGTGCGCAGCACCGGCTCGATCTCTTCCCACGACCGGTCGGGATAGGAATCGCGTCCGCTGCGTCCCAGCGTGATCACCAGATTGCGATCGAATTCGATGTCGCTCATGTCGTGCGTGCAACCAGTGCGGCCGGGAAGAGCGCGCAGGCTACGCAGCGAATCGTCTGTTTTTGGTGAAACTAAAAGCGCGTTTCGATGACAGTGCGCAGGGTGCGTGGGCGCGGTTCAGCCATCCGGATTCGATGCAGCGCATTCATCGATGGAACGTGCGACGCACGTCGCAGTCACGCGGCAGGACGCGATCAGAACAGCGCCTGCACGAGCTGCAACAGTCCCCACAACGAGGCGATCCACACCGCGGTGCGCAGGTAGGGAATGCCGATCAGATAGATGGGCAGGTAGGCGACGCGGGCCCACAGATACACCTGCGCGCCGAGCAGGGTGTCGGCAGTGCCGCGATCGAGAAACGCGACCGCCAGGGCGGCGGCCGCGAAGAACGGAAACGTCTCGAGAAAGTTGCGGCTGGCCGCGTTCGCGCGGATCGCGACGCCGGTCAGCGGCGGCGCGTCGCCGTCGCGATTGCTCGCGTTCCAGCGCACGCCGCGCTGCCAGGTACTGCAGGCGCCCGCGACGAGCACGTAGGCGAGGCCCAACAGGATGGACCAGGCCAGGATCTGGAGTTCGCTCTGCATCGTCGCGGGTCCTGTCGGTGCGGCCGGCCGGGATCAGCCGGCGACGGCGCGTGCGATCGCGTCGTTGAACGCGGGGATGTCGTCGGGCTTGCGGCTGGTGATGATGTTGCCGTCGACGACGACTTCCGAATCTTCCCACGTGCCGCCGGCGTTGGTCAGGTCGGTCTTCAGCGACGGCCACGACGTGACCTTGCGGCCCGTCGCGAGGCCCGCTTCGACCAGCAGCCACGGGCCGTGACAGATCGCCGCGACCGGCTTGCCGGCGTCGCCGAATGCGCGCACGAACGCGACCGCCGCCTTGTCGGCGCGCAGCACGTCCGGGTTCATCTGGCCGCCCGGCAGCACCAGCGCGTCGTAGCCGCCCGCGTCGGCCTTGGACAGGGTCACGTCCACATCGACGCTGCTGCCCCAGTCCTTCTGGTCCCAGCCCTTGATCTGCTGCTTGTCGTCCTGCGACACCACGTGGACCGTGGCGCCGGCGTCTTTGAGCGCCTGCAGCGGCTTCTCGAGCTCGGACTGCTCGAAGCCGTCGGTGGCGAGGATGGCGATCGTCTTGCCGTTGAGATCCTGCATTGGAATTCCTGGGTCGTGAGGGAACGGCGAGGCTAGGCGCGCCGGCGTTGGAACGCGGTGAAACATGCCGGGTTGCGCGCACCGTTCGACTGCGCGCCGCCGCGCCTTCGCGGCGCACACGCCGGGACGATCGGAACCGTCACGACGACGCCACGCCGGCGTCTCGCGCATCCCGCGATGCGACGAAGGGCCCGGTCCAAGGCGGCATTCCGCATGCACGCGCCGGCCGCAGTCTCGCCCGGTGAGACGCGCCGAGCCCACAGTCGCGCTCCGTTTCTGCTGTGACCGGAGCCGACCCTGAACGCGATCCTCAAACCCGTGCAGGCCCTGGCGGCGACCGGCGGCGGCACCTCGCTGGCGACGAAGCTCGCGGCGAAATATCCCGGGCGCGTGACCGGCAACCTGCTGCTGCCCGGCCAGGAAGGCCGCTACGCGCCGATGCCGGATGATGTGCCCGCCGCACTGGCCGATGCCTTGCGCGCGCGTGGCATCGACCGGCTCTACAGCCACCAGGCCCAGGCCTGGGCGGCGACGCAGGCCGGCCGCCATGTCGTCGTCGCGACGCCGACCGCTTCGGGCAAGTCGCTGTGCTACACGCTGCCGGTGCTGTCGGCGGCGATCACCGCGCGCAGCAAGGCGCTCTACCTGTTTCCGACCAAGGCGCTGGCGCAGGACCAGGTGGCCGAACTGCTGGAACTCAACAGGGCCGGCGCGCTGGGCCTGCGCGCGGCGACCTTCGACGGCGACACGCCGGGCGACGCGCGGCAGGCGATCCGCGTCAGCGGCGACATCGTCGTCAGCAATCCCGACATGCTGCACCAGGCGATCCTGCCGCATCACACCAAGTGGGCGCAGTTCTTCGAGAACCTGCGCTACGTCGTCATCGACGAGATCCACACCTACCGCGGCGTGTTCGGCTCGCACGTCGCCAACGTGATCCGGCGGCTCAAGCGCGTCTGCGCGTTCTACGGCGTGACACCGCAGTTCATCCTGTGCTCGGCGACGATCGGCAACGCGCACGCGCATGGACAGGCGCTGATCGAAGCGACGGAGGACACGATCGACGCGATCCTCGACGGCGGCGCACCGCGCGGCGACAAGCACATCCTGCTGTGGAATCCGCCGGTCGTGAACCCGGATCTGGGCCTGCGCGCATCCGCGCGGTCGCAGTCCAACCGCATCGCGCGACTGGCGATCCGCTCCGGCCTGAAGACGCTGGTGTTCTGCCAGACGCGGTTGATGGTCGAGGTGCTGACGAAGTACCTCAAAGAGGTCTTCGACCACGACCCGCGCAAGCCGCGCCGCATCCGCGCCTACCGCGGCGGGTACCTGCCGACCGAGCGCCGCGCGGCCGAGCGCGACATGCGCGCCGGCGACATCGACGGCATCGTCAGCACCTCGGCGCTGGAGCTGGGCGTCGACATCGGCAGCCTCGATGTCGTCGTGCTCAATGGTTACCCCGGCAGCATCTCGGCGACCTGGCAGCGCTTCGGCCGCGCCGGCCGCCGGCAACAGCCATCGGTCGGCGTGCTGGTCGCCAGTTCCGAGCCGATGGACCAGTACGTGGTGCGGCATCCGGAGTTCTTCGCCGACGCCAATCCCGAGCACGCACGCATCGAGCCCGACCAGCCGCTGATCCTGCTCGACCACATCCGTTGCGCGGCGTTCGAGCTGCCGTTCATCGATGGCGACGGCTTCGGACCGGTGGCGCCGGCGCCGTGGCTGGAGGTGCTCGCGGAATCCGGCGTGCTGCACCACGAGGGCGACCGCTGGGAGTGGATCGCCGACAGCTACCCGGCGCAGGCGGTCAACCTGCGCTCGGTCGCCGACGGCAACTTCGTCGTCGTCGACCGCACCGACGGCCGGCAGACGATCATCGCCGAGGTCGACTATTCCGCCGCCGCGCTGACCCTGTACGAAGGCGCGATCCACATGATCCAGTCCGAGCCCTTCCAGGTGGAGCGCCTGGATTGGGAAGGCCGCAAGGCCTACGTCACCCGCACGCGGGTCGACTACTACACCGACGCCATCGACTACACCAAACTCAAGGTGCTCGACGACGCCGAGCAGGCCGACGCGGGGCAGGGCAGCGCGCACCTCGGCGAAGTGCATGTGGTGCGGCGCGTATCGGGCTACAAGAAAATCCGCTTCCACACCCACGAGAACATCGGCTACGGGCCGGTCAACCTGCCCGACCAGGAGCTGCACACCAGCGCGGTCTGGTGGCAGTTGCCGCAACGCGCACTGGACGCCGCCTTCGATGCGCGGCACGAAGCGCTGGACGGCTTCCTCGGTGCTTCGTACGCGCTGCATCTGGTCGCGCAGGTCGCGGTGATGGCGGAAAGCCGCGACCTGCAGAAGGCGGTCGGCAGCGGTGACGGCACCTGGTTCGCGACCGCCGACCAGCGCGGCCGCGGGCAGCTGCGCGACGGCGACGGCGCCAGCACCTCGATCGAGCTGCTCGGCCGGTTCGCGCCGACGCTGTATCTCTACGACAACTATCCCGGTGGCGTCGGTCTGTCGTCGCCGCTGTACGAGCGGCGCGACGAACTGCTGGCGCAGGCCGCCGCGCTGGTCGCGGGCTGCAGTTGTCGCGCGGGCTGCCCGGCCTGCGTCGGTCCGATCCTCGCGGCGGAAGAAGCGCAGCAGCGCACGCCCAAGCAGCTGGCATCGCGGGTGATCGCACTGCTGGCGGCCGCATGAGCGCACGTCGATGAGTGCGCTGGCAAAGCGACTGGGGCTGCTGCGCGGGCAGGCGGGTACGGCCACCGACGTGACCCGGCCGGCGCGGCCGCTCGGCGAGGGGGCGCTGCCGCCGAAGGCCGCGTGGCCGCGCGTCGATCCCGCCGCGCGCGGCGAGCGCTCGCCCGAAGAGGTCGTCGCCCAGCTGCGCAAGCTGATGCGGCTGCGGGTGCCGGTCGCGCAGCGCCCGACGGGGCCGGTCGACCGCCACCTGCCGGGCGAAGAGATCGCGCCGGGCCTGCGCTATCTCGAACAATGGACGCCGTGGCCGCAGGACGACGCGCTGCTGGCACTGCACGACATCCGCCACGACACCGCATCGCGTTGCGATCTGCTCGCCTTCGACACCGAGACGACGGGCCTCGCCGGCGGCACTGGCACACGCGCCTTCATGATCGGCGCCGCCGATTTCCGCGACGGCGGCCTGCGCATCCGGCAGCTGTGCATGACGACCCTGGGCGCCGAGAGCGCGATGCTGCGCACCTTCGCCGACTGGCTGTCGCCGGCGACCGTGCTCGTCAGCTACAACGGCCGCAGTTACGACCGGCCGCTGCTGTCGACCCGCTACCGGCTGGCGCGGCTGCCGGATCCGGTGCTGGCCCTGCGGCACGTCGACCTGCTGCATCCGGTGCGGCGGCGTTATCGCGGCGTGTGGGCGAACTGCAAGCTCGCGACCGTCGAGCGCGAACTGCTCGGTGTGCTGCGCGAGGACGACCTGCCCGGCAGCGAGGCGCCGGGCGCGTGGCTGGCCTATCTGCGCGGCGGCAGCGCCGACAAGCTGCGCCGCGTCGGCCTGCACAACGCGCAGGACCTGCGCAGCCTGTTCGGCGTGCTCGAAGCGATGCGGGATGCGCCGGAAGCCTCCGAGGCGTGCGAAGCCGGCATCTCCGACGGGTTCGACGGATCGGGTGAGGAATCCGAAATGCGAGCGCCGCGCGTGTAGGAGCGCGCTTGCGCGCGACCGGGCAGGATGCGCGCGGAATGGCCGCTCCGTCGCCGTGGTCGCGCGCGAGCGCGCTCCTACAAACACATGCTGCACGCCAACGGAATCAGGCAGCGCGTGGGGCGCGGGATGTCACCGGCCCGAGCGAGTCGAGGCGCACTACGCGCGTCGCGCGGCGGCTTCGTGCGGGGCCCATTCACGCGCCTGGCATCGCCGTGATGCTTGAATCGGACGGCCCAGCAGCCCCCGCATCGCCGTTCCACCGGCGACCCGTCGCGTCACTCTGGAGCGCCATGGATGCCAGCCCACCCCGCGTGGCCGCGGTCGACCCCGCGTCGCCACGTGCCACGCTCCGCGCCCGCCACGCGATCGCGATCACCATCGGCGTCGTCGTCGGCGCCGGCATCTTCCGCACCCCGTCGCTGATCGCCGGCGCGTCGGGCAGCGAGTTCGTCATGCTGGCGGCCTGGGTCGGCGGCGGCCTGCTGTCGATCGTCGGGGCGCTCTGCTACGCGGAACTCGCGACCACGTATCCGCAGGCCGGCGGCGATTACAACTATCTGCGCCGCGCCTTCGGCCGGCGCCTCGCGTTCCTGTTCGCCTGGGCGCGTGTCTCGGTGATCCAGACCGGGTCCATCGCGCTGCTGTGCTTCATCGTCGGCGACTACATGGCGCAACTGTTCGATCTCGGGCCGTGGTCGTCGGCGCTGTACGCCGGTCTCGCGGTCCTCGCGCTGACCGCGATCAACTGGCTCGGCACGCGCCAGGGCGCGGCGGTGCAGACCTGGCTCACGGTCGCGGAAATCGTCGGCGTACTGGTGATCGTCGGCGCCGGGTTGCTGTTCGCGCCGGCGGACCTGCAGCCGATCCCGGGCAGCGGCGGCGACAGCGCGATCGGCCTGATCCTGGTCTTCGTGCTGCTGACCTACGGCGGCTGGAACGAGGCGGTCTACATCACCGCCGAAGTGCGCGACGCGCAGAAGTGGATGCCGCGCGTGCTGGTGCTGAGCCTGGTCGCGGTCGCCGCGCTGTACGTCCTCGTCAACCTCGCCTATCTGCGGGTCCTCGGCCTCGGCGGCATGGCCGAACACGACGCGGTCGCGGCCGAGGTCATGGGCCGCGTGCTGGGGCCCGCCGGCGCGGTGGCGATGAGCGCGATCGTCGTCGCCGCGGCGCTGACCTCGGCGAACGCGACGATGATCACCGGCGCGCGCAGCGTGTACGCGGTCGGGCGCGATTTCCCGGCGCTCGGTTTCATCGGACGCTGGGATGCGCGCACCGGCACGCCGCGCGCCGCGATGCTGGTGCAGGGCGTGCTCGCGCTGGGGCTGGTCGTCCTCGGCGCCTTCGCGCGCGACGGCTTCGAGGTCGCGGTCGAATACACCGCGCCGGTGTTCTGGCTGTTCTTCCTGCTGGTCGGGATCGCCCTGTTCGTCCTGCGCCGGCGCGATGCGCACCTGCCGCGCCCGTTCCGCGTGCCCCTGTATCCCGTGCTGCCGCTGCTGTTCTGCGCGACCAGCGCCTATCTGCTGTATTCCAGCCTGGCCTATACCGGCCGTGGCGCGCTCGTCGGCGTCGCGGTCCTCGCGATCGGCGCCGTGCTGCTGTGCGTTCTGAAACCGTCCACCCGCCCCGAGGAGTCGCCGTCATGAAGCCGACCAAGTCCCTGATCGCCCTGGCGATCTGCACGCCGTTCCTGCTCGCCTGCGCCGATCAGGCCGTCAACGCCTACGAGCCCGCAGACGCGGAGATCACCGAAACCGCCGCGGACTCCGACGCGCCCGCCATGGAGACCACGCACACGGTCACCGCTTCGATCGGCCCGGACTCGCCGTATGCCGAAGGCGCGCCGGCGCCGGCGCGCGAGCCGGATGTCATCTACGTGCCGACGCCCGAGCCCGTCGTCGACGCGATGCTCAACCTCGCCCAGGTCAAGGAAGGCGACGTGCTCTACGACCTCGGCTCCGGCGACGGTCGCATTCCGATCGCCGCGGCCACGCGGTTCGGCGTGCGCGCGGTGGGCTACGACATCAACCCGGTGCGGATCCGCGAAGCGAACGCGAACGCGGAGGCGGCCGGCGTCACCGACCTGGTGACGTTCAAGGAGGCGGACCTGTTCGAGGAAGACATCAGCGAGGCCAGCGTCGTGACCCTGTACCTGCTGCAGAGCCTCAACGTGAAGCTGCGCCCGAAGCTGCTGTCGGAACTGAAGCCGGGGACGCGCATCGTCAGCCACGCCTTCGACATGGCCGACCAGTGGGAGCCCGAGGTCACGCAGAAGGTCGGCAGCAGCACGATCTACATGTGGACCGTGCCGGAACGCTGATTCCGCGCGCGCCGCGTCGCACGACCGGGCCGTGCCGTGCGGTCACGCCGTCGTCGTCCCCGCTGCGCATACTGGCGACCCACCATTTATCCGGAGATTCGATCGATGTCCGTCACGCGTTGCCACGTTCTAGGTCTTGCCGGCGTCGGCCTGTCGCTGCTGTGCGCCGGCACGCTCGCGCGCGCGGCCGGGCCCGCCGTGCCCTACGACGGCACGCTGTCGACGTTCGACTATCCGCATCCGCGCCAGCAGCACGCCTTCGAATCGCAGGGGCAGGCCGTGTCTATGGCCTATATGGACGTGCGCCCGGCGGCGGATGCGGCCAATGGACGCACCGCGGTGCTGCTGCACGGCAAGAACTTCTGCGGCGCCACGTGGGACGCGACGATCACCGTGCTGGTGGATGCGGGTTGGCGCGTGATCGCGCCGGACCAGATCGGTTTCTGCAGCTCGACCAAGCCGCGTGGCTACCAGTTCTCGTTCGCCCAGCTCGCAGCGAACACGCATGCGCTGCTCGACGCACTGGACATCGAACGCGCGACCGTCATCGGCCATTCGATGGGCGGCATGCTGGCGACGCGCTACACGCTGCAGTATCCGCAGGCCGTGTCGCAGCTGGTGCTGGTCAACCCCATCGGGCTCGAGGACTGGCAGGCCGCGGGCGTGCCGTACGCGACCATCGACCAGCTGGCCGAGAGCGAGCGCAAGACCAGCTTCGACAGCATCAAGACCTACCAGACGCGGTTCTACTACAACGGTCGTTGGGCGCCGGCCTACGACCGCTGGGTCGCGATGCTGGCGGGCATGTACGCCGGGCCGGACCGCGAGATCGTCGCGTGGAACCAGGCGCAGACCTCGGAGATGGTGTTCACCCAGCCGGTCGTGCAAGAGTTCCCGCGGCTGCGCGTGCCGACGCTGCTGCTGATCGGCGGCACCGACCGCACGGCACCCGGCGCGAACCGCGCGCCGCCCGAGATCGCGTCGACGCTCGGCGATTACCCGGCGCTCGGCCGCGCGGCCGCGGCGGCGATTCCGCAGGCGACCCTGGTCGAGTTCCCGGCGCTGGGGCACTCGCCGCAGGTCGAGTCGCCGGACGAATTCCACGCCGCCTTGCTGCGCAATCTCGGCGCGGAGTAACCGCGCCGGCGTTCAGGCGTCGGCGTCGGACCAGACGGCGAGCGTGTGACCGCTGGGATCGCGGAAGTGGAAGCGGTGGCCGCCGGGAAAGGCGAACGTCGGTTCGACACTCGCGCCCGCCGCCTCGACGCGTCGGCGCGCGGCCGCCAGATCGCGGGCGTAGAGGATCACCAGCGGCCCGCCGGTGCGCACCACGTCGGTCTGCGCGAACCCGCCGGTCATGCGTCCGCCATCGCGGAACTCGCAGTAGGCCGGGCCGTGATCGGTGAAGGTCCAGTCGAACGCGGCGGCGTAGAAGCGTTTGCTGGCGTCGAGATCGACGACGTCGAATTCGATGTAGTCGATGCGCAGGTCGCGGTCGGTGGCGTCCATGGAAGGGTCCGGTCGGGCAGGCTGCATTGTCGGCCATCCGGCGCGGGCGCGCGCTGCGAAACCGCCCGACGCTGCAGTGCCGGGCCGCCGGTCCGGTTCATTCGGCATTCGACTGCGGATCGGGGCAGCCCCTACACTGGATCGCACGCGTCCGCACCTTCCATGTCGCGCGTTCCTTCCTGTCGGATCCCCGGTTTCCCATGTCGAAATGGCAGTTGTGCCTGTTGTTGACCGCCTGCCTCACGGCCGCCGCTTGCCAGCGTGCGCCCGAGACGGCTGCGCCGGTCGAGACGGTGCAGGTCGACACGCCCGAAGAGGGCGGCGCGGTCAGCACGGCGCCGGTCGAGGACATGGGGATCGCCCCCGCGCCGCCGGCCGTGCCTGCCGTCGAACCCGTGGACTGGTCCGACATGGCACTGACCGAGGGCGCCGCATCGATCAGCTGCGAACTCGACTACACGACCCAGGGCGACGGCGAGCCGCTCCAGGCGCTGGAGCAGGAGGCGTTGACCGCGCTGCTCGCGCCCTGCGCCGAACGCGGCGTCGCGCGGTTGCGCTTCAAGGGTCGCGTCACCCAGGAATTCACCCACCTGATGCAGCGCGTGGCGCTGGTCGCCGACGGGCTGTCAATCGACAAGCGCGTGCTCGACATCGATTCGAGCGGCGGCATGGTCGAGGAAGCGATCCGCAGCGGCGACGTCATCGCCGAGTCGGGCTGGACGATCTGGGTGCGCGAAGGTGCGGTCTGCCACAGCGCCTGCGTGTTTGTGCTGGCCGGCGGCGACAACCGCCTGATCGGCGGTCGCGTCGGCATCCACCGCATCATCCGCATGAGTTCCAGCGCGGTGACGCGCGCCGAACTCAACCGCGAGCTGCGCGCGGTCTACGGCCGCGTCCGCGACTACCTGGAGCGCAACGGCGCCGCGGTCGCGGTCGCCGACATGATGATGGCGGTGCCCAACCGCAGCCTGCGCATCCTCAGCGCCGACGAACTCAAGCTCTACGGCCTCGACGGCATCAATCCGGCCCAGGACGATCTCGACCGCCTGCGCCTGATGCGCAAGTGCGGCGAGGATTTCGTCGCCCGCCGCGATGCCTTCGCACGCGCCTTCGACAGCCGCTGCAGCGCGCCCGACCGCGAGGTTGATGCGATGACCGCCTGCGGCCTGGAGCTGCGCACCACGTTCGGCTTCCCGGATGCGACCTGTCCGGTCGAGAGCCCGCTGTCGGAATACGACCTGGCCGGCGAGCTCGGCGACGCCGCCGACAATGCCAGCCGCCTGCGCCTCGATACCCTGCCGCCGCGACAGGCATGCGGACGCGACGGGTGCGGATGACCGCGCCGATGCGATGCGCGCCGACGCCCGGGACTGAGCGGCCGGCTCAGCCGTTGCCGGGCGCCGCGGGCGCATCGACGACATCGTCGGGGATGAAGCCGCCGGACTGCCGCTTCCACAGCTGCGCGTAGACGCCGTCGCCGGCGACCAGCGCCTCGTGCGTGCCCTGTTCGACGATGCGGCCGCGGTCCATGACGATCAGCCGGTCCATCGCCGCGATCGTCGACAGCCGGTGGGCGATCGCGATGACCGTCTTGCCGGCCATCAGCCGGTAGAGGTTTTCCTGGATCGCCGCCTCGGCTTCGGAATCGAGCGCGGACGTCGCCTCGTCGAGGACCAGGATCGGCGCATTCTTCAGCAGCACGCGCGCGATCGCGATGCGCTGGCGCTGGCCGCCGGACAGCTTGACGCCGCGCTCGCCGACGTGCGCGTCGTAGCCGGTGCGGCCCTTGGCGTCGCTGAGGGTGAGGATGAAGTCGTGCGCTTCGGCCCGGCGCGCGGCGTCGAGCATCTCGTCCTCGCTCGCGTCCGGGCGGCCGTAGAGGATGTTGTCGCGCACCGAGCGGTGCAGCAGCGACGTGTCCTGGGTGACCATGCCGATCTGCGCGCGCAGCGAATCCTGCGTCACCGTGGCGATGTCCGTGCCGTCGATGCGGATCGTGCCGGCCTCGCGGTCGTAGAAGCGCAGCAGCAGGTTGACCAGCGTCGACTTGCCCGCGCCCGAGCGCCCGACCAGGCCGATCTTCTCGCCCGGCCGCACGTGCAGGTTGAGGTCCTCGATGACGCTGCGCTTCTGGCCGTAGTGGAAGTCGACGTGCTCGAAGCGGATGTCGCCGGCGATGCGGCCCAGCGGCGGCGCGCCGCTGTCGTCGTCGACGGTCGGCGCCAGCGAGATCGAGTTGATGCCGTCGCGCACGGTGCCGATGTTCTCGAACAGCGCCGACAGCTCCCACATGATCCACTGCGACATGCCGAGCATGCGCAGCGCCAGCGCCACCGCGACCGCGATCGACCCGGCGGTGATGATGTCGCCGTGCCACAGCCACAGGCCCAGTGCGGTCACCGAGAACAGCAGCAGCATGTTGAGCGTGTAGTTGCAGACGTTGATCACCGTGACCAGGCGCATCTGCCGGTGCACGGTGTCGAGGAAGCCGTCCATCGCCTCGCGTGCATAGGCCTGCTCGCGCTGCGAATGCGAGAACAGCTTGACCGTCGCGATGTTGGTGTAGCTGTCGACGATGCGGCCGGTCATCACCGCACGGGCGTCGGCCTGGCGTTCGGAGATGCGGCTGATCTGCGGCACGAAACGCCACATCAGCAGCGCGTAGCCGGCCACCCAGCCGAGGAAGGGCAGCATCATCCGCCAGTCCGCGGCCGCGGCGACGACCAGCGCGCCGGTCAGGTAGACCAGCACGTAGTTGCCGACGTCGAGCAGCTTGATGACGGTTTCGCGGACCGCCAGCGAGGTCTGCATCAGCTTGGTGGCGATGCGCCCGGCGAACTCTTCCTGGAAATACGACATCGATTGCCGCAGCAGGTAGCGGTGCACGTTCCAGCGGATCCGCATCGGGAAATTGCCGAGCAGGGTCTGGTGGATCACCAGCGAACTGAACAGCGTCAGCGCCGGCAGGCCGACCAGCACCAGCAGCGCCATCGCCAGCAGCCGGCCGCGTTCGCCATCGAGGAAGGTCTCCGGCGTGCTCGCGCCGAGCCGGTCGACGAGCGAGCCGACGTAGGCGTAGAGCACCACTTCGGCGATCGCGATCGCCGCGGTGGCCAGCGCCATCAGCAGCAGCCAGTGGCCGCTGCCGCGGACGTAATGCATGCAGAACGCGAACAGCGTCGTCGGCGGTTGCGTCGGCGCGGCGGGCGGGAAGGGGGCGATGCGGCGTTCGAACCAGCGGAACATGGGGGGTCCAGTCGGATGGGCACGATCGGCTGCGCGTGGCGGCAGCCGGAGCGTGCTCGAGGAATGAGGTGCGCGGCGGGCGCGGCGGTGCCCCATTGTCCGGGATCGCCGCGGTGCTTGTCGCGCCGTGTCAGGGCACGTCGACGACGATGCGTCCCAGGTGGTGCGCGGCCAGCGCCTGCTGGGCATCGGCCAGGCGCGCCAGCGGAAACCGGTGCGACACCCGCAGATGGAACGGCCCGACGTGGATCGCGCGACAGACCGCGCGCATCAGCGCCGCATCGTGCCGGGTGCCGATCGCGTTCGCGACGATGCCGTCGCGCGTCGGCGGCGGCGCGACGCCCTGCGGCCAGGCGATGCGGCCGTCGCGCTTCAGGGCCCCGACGATGGTGCGGGCCAGCGCCGGCTCGCTTGCCGTCAGCAACGCGGCATCGAGTCCGTCCGGGGCGAAGATGCGCAGCGCCGCGGCGAGATTGTGCCGGCGCCCGTCGATCGCCATGTCCGCGCCCAGCTGCTCGCACAACGCCTGGCCGTCGGCGCCGGAGGCCACGGCGAGCACGCGCGCGCCGCGCTGGCGTGCGAACTGCAGCGCGATGTGGCCGATGCCGCCGCTTGCGCCGAACACCAGCAGCGACCGGTCCGAGCCGATGCCCAGCACGTCGGTGACGCCGCGCATCGCCAGCGCGGCGTCGACCGGCATCGCCGCGGCCTGCGGCAGGGTCAGGCGCGCCGGGATCTGCCAGACGTGATCCGCCTCGAGGACGACGAACTGCGCGTGGAAGCCGGCCTTCGGCGCGCGCAGCGGCACCAGGCCACAGACCCGGTCGCCTTCGCGGAACGCGGTCACGCCCTCGCCGACCTCGACCACGGTGCCGGCGCCTTCGGAGCCGGGCACGTGCGGAATCAACAGCGGCTGGCCACTGCGCGCGGCGAACACGCCTTCGCGCTCGAGCACGTCCCAGTGGCCGACGCCGGCAGCGAGCACGCGGATCAGCACCTGGCCCGGACCGGCGCGCGGCACCGGCAGTTCGATCGGCCCCAGCACGTCGGGGCCACCGAAGCGACTGAAGCCCATCGCCTGCATCGTCTCGGGGGCGGTGTCGGCGGGCAGGCGGAAGGGGCGGACGGCAGGCAGTGCGGTGGACATGGACGCTCCGGCAGGGCGCGCGCTTGTGCGGCGACGGCAGTCAGGGTAGAACCTCAACAATTGTTGAGGTCAAGAGGCGCCTGCATGGCCACGTCCCCGTCGCTCCATCCGCTGTCGGTCGGCGACCTCGCCGCCCGCAGCGGCGTCGCCGTGTCGGCGCTGCATTTCTACGAGCGCGAGGGCCTGATCCACGGCTGGCGCAACGCCGGCAACCAGCGCCGCTACGGCCGCGACGTGCTGCGCCGGGTCGCGGTGATCAAGGTCGCGCAGCGTGCCGGCATCCCGCTGGCGTCGATCCGCGACGCGCTGGACACGCTGCCCGATGCGCGCACGCCGACCCAGGCCGACTGGACACGGCTGTCGCGACGCTGGCGCGGCGAGCTCGACGCGCGCATCGCCCAGCTGACGACGCTGCGCGACCAGCTCGACGGCTGCATCGGTTGTGGCTGCCTGTCGCTGGCCGCGTGCCCGCTGCGCAACCCGGACGACGCCGCCGGACGCGACGGTCCTGGCGCGCGCTATCTGGCACCTTGCGTCGAGTGATCCGACGGGGCGCCGCGCGAGGCGCCTCAGCGATCCGTGACGTCGCCTGCGGCCGACGGATCCGGTTGCGGTGGGCCGCGGCGACCCGGCGGGGTCGACGCCGCCGCGAGGCGCGCTGCCAGGCTGCTGCCCATCGAGCGGCTGAAGCGGCCCAGGTCGGTCACGGCGATCCCGGTGTACCAGGGCAGGGCGTCGACGGCGCGGGTCGCTTCGGCATCGCCCACCGCGGCGCGGAACTGCCGGGTCCACGCGTCCTCGACCTCCAGCGCCACCGCATACGGCAACAGGAACGCGTAGCGCGCGGCGTCGAGCGCCGGCGCGGCGTCGCGCGTCACGCGGCCGCTCGCGACCAGATGACGGCGCAGGCCCTCGATCTCGCCGAGCATCGCGCGTCCCGCGTCGGTCGGCGTCTTGACCAGCGCGGCGAACACCAGCAGCACCGGCAACATCAGCGTGACGAGGCCGAGTGTCGCCAGCAGCATAGCGCTGCCGGCGGCGACCGCGATGGCGGCGCTGCCGCTGACCAGGGCGATGGCCAGCGCGATCAGGATGCTGGCGCCGTTGGGGCGGAACATCGCCGGCTGGAAGCGGCGCCGCAGCGCGGTGTGGTGGGCCTGCAGCGCCTGGCGCACGCGGGCGGCGTCGGACGGATCCAGCGTCAGCGTGTCCCGGTCGTCCGGCAACAGCGAGGCCAGCAGCGCACGCTGTTCCATCGTCGGCAGCGTGTGCGCGCCGGCGCGGGTCCGGGTGACGCGCCAGCCGGTGTCCCGCCCGTCGCGTTCGCGGCGCAGGTGCACATGATCGTCGACGGCGCTGGCCAGCAGGTCCGAGGTGGCGCAGCGGATGTCGTAGCGGCGCCGCCGGATGTACCGCAGGCCGCCCGGCGACAGCCCCGGCGGCGGTTGCGGCCGCGCCTCGGGCGCACCGGCCTCGACATCGCGGCCGAGCCGGCGCCAGCGGAGCGCGCAGTAGGCCAGCAGCACCAGCAGTCCGGCGCCGGCCAGCAGCGGCCCGAGGTGATCCTGCAGCCACCAGCGCGCGGTCTGCGCACGCGAGGGCGGGGCGACGAGACCGCGGGGGAAGGCCAGCCGGATCGCCAGCGCCTCGCCGGGCACGAGCGCGCGCGTCGTCGTCCAGGTCGCGCTGCCGCTCGCAGACAGCGCGACCTGGACATCGCGGCCCGCGTTGCCGGTGACGCCATCGGCCTGCAGGCGGGCGACGGGGACGGCGGCCGGCAGGGTCACGCGCACGCGGGCGCGATCGACCGGCAACGGGTGGTCCGGACCGATCACGGTCCAGTCCAGCGCGTCGCCGTCGAGCCCGAATCCGATCTGCCGCGTGGTGCGGTAGCGCAGCGTGTAGACCGGTTCCGACGGCAGCGGCAGGAAGCCGGTATCGCCGATGTGGACGCGGACGCCGCCCGCGTGCCGCTCCAGCCGCCAGGGCTCGACGTGGCCGTCGCGCTGCACGTCGCCCATGGCGAATCCGCCGGTGATGCGCGCGCCGTGGCGGTCGACGCCGTGCGTGGGAATGTCGCGGACGATGCCGTGGCGGATCCGGCGGCCCTCGGCGCGGACGTGGAGCCGCTCGGTGACGTCGAGGCGGCCGTCGTCGAGCACCCGGATGTCGATGTCGTGGGCCAGGATGCGTTCCGATGCCGGCGCCATGCCGAACGCGAGCAGCAGCACCAGCGCCGCGCCGCAGCGCACGCCCAGGCGATGACGCAGGCCCGGTGCCGCGCTGCGCGCCGTCATGGGAGCGCGCCGATGGCGATCGCGTCGCGTGCGCCTTCGCCGGCCTGGAAGAACCCGGCGGCGCGGATGCCGGCGACGCGCGCGACCAGCAGGTCGGGCACGCGCTGCACCGCATCGTTGAGGTCGCGCACCGCGCCGTTGTAGAAGCGCCGCGCGTACTGCAGTTGCGCCTCGACATCGACCAGATCGCGCTGCAGCTGCAGGAAGTTGGCGCTGGCGCGCAGGTCCGGATAGGCCTCGCGCAGCGCGAGCAGGCGGTCGAGGCCCTGCCCGAGCGCGGTCTCCAGATCGCCCAGCGCGGTCGGCTCGCGGGTCATCAGGGCGCGTGCGCGCAGGTCGGTGACGCCCTCGAGCGTCGCGCGCTCGTGGCCGGCATACGCCTGCACCGCGGAGACGAGCGGCGGTACCAGGTCGTGCCGCCGCATCAGCTGCACGTCGATGTCCGCCCATGCGGTGCGGACCTGGTTGCGAAGGCGCACCAGGCGATTGAAGACGACCACGCCCCAGACCAGCAGCACGCCCAGACACGCGGCGACGACGAGGCCGGCAGTCATCGGGAAACGGGGGCTGCGACAGGGCGGAAAGACGGCACGGGCGACTCGATCGCGGTGGATTCCGGAGGATACCCAGATTGCGGTGACACGACTTGCCGCGGTTCCGGCGGGCGGTACACTCGACCCAATCACACCCGTACCGCGAGGAACGTCACGATTATGAATACCCTTCGTCTGGCTGTATCCGCCGTGCTCGTCGCCGCCTGCGGGGCCGTGGCCGCACAACAACCGCCCGCCGCGCCGGCGCCGGCCGCGCCGCAGGCCGCCGCGCCGCAGCAGGCGGCGTTGACGCCGGAGCAGACCGCCCAGATCGCGCGCCAGGACCAGGAAATGGGCGAGGCCGCGCTGCAGGTGATGCAGATGATCGACGGCAACCGCGCGGGCGAAGTCTGGGACGGCGCCTCGGACGCGATGAAGACGTCGGTCACGCGTGACGAATTCGTCCGCCAGATCAACATCGACCGCAACCGCCTCGGCGCGGCGACCCAGCGCAGCCAGCCGGTCGTCAGCCGCTCGCAGTTCGGCGCCGGCCAGGAAGTGCCGGAGGGCATCTACATCAACGTCGGGTCGCCGACGAAGTTCGCGAACCAGGAGGCGCCGATCCGCGAGCTGGTGTCGTTCCGCTTCGATCCCGACCGGACCTGGCGCGTGTCGGGCTACAGCGTCCGCTGATCCCCGCCAGCGCAACAACGCACGACGGCGCCGCGAGGCGCCGTCGTCGTGTCCGGCCCGTGCCGCCGCGACCCGTGGATCAGGCCGCGTCGCCGGCGACCACGTGGATCTCGTGGCCGTCGAACGCGACCCGCTGGCCCGCGCGGATCTTCGCGGTCTTGCGCAGCTCCACCGCGCCGTCGACCCGCACCGCGCCGCTGGCGACCAGCGCCTTGCCGGCGCCGCCGCTGTCGCACAGGCCGGCCAGCTTCAGCAGCTGGTTGAGTTCGACGTGCTCGGCTTCGAGCAGGAAAGGCACCGGTGCGGGCATGGCGGACAACCGTGGAAACGACGAGGGGCGCGATTATCGCACCGGTGTCGTCAGCGTCCGCGACCCTGCGTGCGGCCCGGTCGCCTGGTGCGGGCAGCAGCGCGGTTCACCACGCAACGCGTCACCCACGCGGGTCTGCGCCGGTCCGCCGGTTCAGGAGGTGATCCGATACGCCCCGGAAGCGTCGGGTAAGGTAAGTCCTACGCATTCTGGAGACCTACTGCATGCCCGCATTTCCACGCTCGTTCCCGTGCCCAGGCGACGCCGCGTGATCCGCCCCGGCGTTCCCGACAACGAGGTCCTGCGACAGGCGACGCTCGATGCCTACCGGATCCTCGACACCCCACCCGAAGCGGCGTTCGACGACCTGGTAGCGATCGCGGCCGCGATCTGCGACGTGCCGATCGCCGTGGTCACGCTGATCGACCACGAGCGGCAGTGGTTCAAGGCCAAGCTCGGCCTCGACGACCGGGAAGGGGCGCGCGACACCGCGTTCTGCGCCCACGCCATCCTGCAGCCGCAGGAGACGATGGTGGTCCGCGACGCGACCGAGGATCCGCGCTTCCGCGACAATCCGATGGTCAGCGGTACGCCGCACGTGCGCTTCTATGCCGGCGCGCCGCTGCTGGCGACTAACGGCCTGCCGATGGGCACGTTCTGCGTCGTCGACGACCGCCCGCGCGATCTGGCGCCGGACCAGCGCGCCGCGCTGGAGGCGCTGTCGCGGCAGGCCTCGCGGTTGATGGAGCTGCAGCGCGTCAGCGGCGAGTTGCGCCTGCAGATCGAGGAGCGCGGCTGGTACGAGCAGCAGTTGCTGCATTACCAGCAGGAACTCGAATCGCAGAACGCGGACCTGACCGAGCAGTCGATGACCGATCCGCTGACCGGACTGTCGAACCGGCGCGCGTTCGCGCAGGCGGTGGACGCGGCCATCGACGCCGCGACCCGGGACGGCACGCCGCTCGCGATCGCGGTGGTCGACATCGACCACTTCAAGACGATCAACGACCTGCATGGCCATGCCGAAGGCGATCGCGTGCTGCAGGCGCTGGGCGCACTGCTGAAGCAGGATGCCGGCGCGGCGCGCGGCCGGGTCGCGCGCTATGGCGGCGAGGAGTTCGTGTTGCTGCTCGCGGGCCTCACCGACGCCGCGGCCGCGCTGCACTGCGAGCACCTGCGCGAAGCGGTGGCGCTGGCGCCGACCGGCCTGCCCGTGACGGTCAGCATCGGCGTCGCCGCCTTGCGTGCGGGCGAGGATGCCACCGGCCTGTTCGCGCGCGCGGATGCCGCGCTCTACCAGGCCAAGCGCGACGGTCGCGACCGCGTGCGCCTGGCGCATTGAGGGCTCAGTCGGTGATCTGCTTGGACTCGCCGGCGGCGATGTTCTCGACGTGCACGATGCGGCGCGGCCGCTGCAGCATCGGATACGCCACCACCGCCGCGAGGATGATCGCGACACCGGCGTAGAACTGCGGCGACAGTTCGTGCTGCTCGCCGAGCAGCACGATCGCCAGCGCGATCGCGTAGACCGGCTCCAGGTTCACCGCCAGCTGCGCGGCGAACGCGCTCATGTGCCGCAGTGCGACCAGCGACAGCGCGAACGGCAGCAGCGTGCACGCGAACGCGAGCAGCAGCAGGTAGCCGGCGTCCTGCAGGCTCGGCAGGGTCAGCAGGCTGCCGGCGAAGGCGGGGAACAGCAGCGGCATCAGCGGCGCGAGCAGGGTCAGCGTCAGCGTGCCGGCGCCGAGCTCAACCGCGGTCACGGTCAGCGGATCGGCGCGTTCGACCAGGCGCTTGTTGAGCGAGCCGAAGCACGCGACGAAGAACGCCGACAGCGCGCCGACCGCCACGCCCACGCGCATGCCGTCGGGGATGCCGCCGACCACCAGGGCCACGCCCGGCAGCACGGCGACGCCCAGCGCGAGCTCCCGCCACGAGAACCGGCTGCGCGCGATCAGCGGTTCGATCAGCGCGACGAACACGGTCGCCAGCGCGATGCAGGTCGCCGCGACCGAGGCATTGGCCAGCTTGACCGCGCCGTAGAAGGTCAGCCAGTGCAGCGCGACCAGCGCGCCGATGCCGGCGTAGGACCACACCAGGCGCGACGGCAGTGCGCGCAGGCCGCGCCAGACGCGCGGCACCAGCGCCAGCGCCGCGGTGACCAGCAGCATCCGCCACCAGACCAGCGGCAGCGCGGGCAGGGTGATCAGCTTGCCGAGGATCGCGGTGACGCCCCACAGCAGCACGCAGACGTGGATCTGCCATTGGGCTTTGACGGCAGGAGTCATGGCGGCGGCACGGAGCGGGGCTGCGCATTATTCACGAGCGCGCGGGCGGCCGCATCCGGCGCTGTCGGCGCGCCCGTCGAGCGGCGCGCGCGGGCGAGGACGCAATGCCCTCCCGCAACGGCATCAACGCGGCGGCGGTGGCACGGGGTCCGTTACGTCCGACTCGGCGAGGCGTTGCTGCGCGCGGCCCAGCCAGAGGCCGAGCGCCGCCCAGACCAGCGCCAGCGGCACGACCACGCTGACCAGGCCGCCCAGTGCCAGGCCCAGGCGGCCCAGCGCGCCTTCGGTCTGCGCGCCGACGACGTCGCCGACGCGGTAGACGAAGGTATCGATGAACGCCTTGGCCTTGTACTTGTCCTCGCGCGGCACGACGGTGAACAGCGTCTCGCGCGCCGGACGCGTCAGGCCGCGCTGAATCGCGCGGTTGGCCGCCTCCAGCAGGATCAGTACGAGGAACGAGCCGTAGACCGCCAGCGCGATGAAACCGACCGCCATCGCGATCGGCAGCAGCGCCAGCGCGAACGCCAGGCCCAGGCGCCGGATGATGTGGCCGGTCAGCGTCAGCTGCAGCGCGAGCACCGCGATCTGGGTCCACATGTCGATGCTGCCGAGCAGCCCGGTGCGCGCATCGAGATCGGTCTCCGCGCCGGCGACCATCTGCAGGCGGGTGAAATAGATGAAGGTCGCGACGATGGTCATGATGACGACGTAGCCGGCGATGCCCATCAGATAGCGCGACGCGAACACCGCGCGGATGCCGGCCCAGGCGCTGCCGCCGATGCGCCGGGCCTCGTCGTCCGCCGGCGCCGTGCCGGCGTCGTCATGCGTGCGCGTGTCCGGCCGGATCCGCACCAGCAGCCACGCGGTGCCGATCGCCAGGGTCAGGAAGCCCGCCGCGACCAGCAGCAGGTTGGCCGTGCCCAGCGGCTCGGCCAGGCGCGACGCCAGCCACGGCCCGAAGATCGCGCCGAGCGTGCCGCCGACCGCGATCAGCGCGAAGAAGCGCTTCGCCTGTTCGCTGGAGAACCGGTCCGCCAGCAGCGCCCAGAACACCATCGTCACGAACAGGTTGAAGACGCTGAACCAGACATAGAACACCTGGCCGCTGCGCGCGCCGATCGCGCCCGGCGCGAACGCCAGCAGCGCCCAGAAGCCGACGAGGCTGGCGGCGAAGAACGCGTAGGTCGCCGAAATGAACTGCAGCCGGCGCAGGCGGCTTACCATCCAGCCGAACAGCGGATTGACCAGCAGCGTCACCACCGCCGTACCGATGAACAGCCAGCGCACGCTCTCGATGCCGCGTTCCATGCCCAGCGCATCGCGCGCGGGGCGCAGCATCATCAGCGCGGTCAGGATGCAGAAGAAGAACAGGCCGGCGATGAGCACGGGCGCGACCTCGTCGCGGCGCAGGTTGAACAGGTCGGCGATCCGGTCGCGCATGTCGGGTCTCCGCTTACGCGAACAGTGCGACGAGTTCGTCCTGCTGCGCCTGGCTCATCAGGGCGCCGCTGCCGGCCCGCAGCTGGTCCGCTTGGCGGTCGGGACGGCTGGTCGCGGGAATGACAACGGTGACGGCCGGATGGCTGATCGCGAACTTGAGGAAGGCCTGCGCCCACGACGTGATGCCCAGTTCGGCGGCCCAGCCCGGCAGCGGCCGGTCGCGCACGGCGGCGAAGAGCTTGCCGTCGTCGAAGGCGCGATTGACCATCACCGCCGCGCCCACGTCCTGCGCCGCCGGGAACACCGTCCGTGCCGCCTGCGGTGCGTTGACCGAATAGTTGATCTGCACGAAGTCGGGCTTCAGTTGCTGCAACGCGCGCGTGGTCGCGGCGTGGCCGCTCTCGAGGTAATGGGTGATGCCGATGTACTTCGCCCGGCCCTGCGCCTTGAGTTCCTGCGCATAGGGCCAGGCGATGTCGAGCGCGCGCAGGTTGTGCACCAGCAGCAGCTCGACGTTTTCGGTCTGCAGGCGGCGCTGGCTCTCGGCCCACTGCGCCTCCATCGCCGCACGGTCGTCGGCCGCGATCTTGGTCGCCAGGAAGCAACGGTCGCGATCGCCGCCGTCGGCGAGCAGGGCGCCGAGCACCTCGTCGGCGTTGCTGTAGTTGGGCGAGGTGTCGAAGACCGCGCCGCCACCGTCGAAGAAGGTGCGGATGGTCTGCTTCAGCGTTTCGAAGTCCGGCGAGCCGAGCGCGACTTCGTAACTGCCCGAGGTGCCGGCGCCGATGACCGGAATCTGCTCGCCACTCGCGGGGATCGCCCGCGTCATCAGCCCGCCCGTCGCGGGCGACGCGGCCGGCGTCGCGGGACCCGGCGCTGCGCCCGTCGCCGGCGGCGCGGGTTCGCGGCTGCAGGCGACCAGCGGCGCCAGCGCGAAACCGGCGGTGGCGAGGGAGGCGGTGGTCAGGAAACGGCGTCGTGACGTCATGGTCGTCTGCTCCGGCTGCGGATTCGGTCATCCGATCATAGAGCGTCGACCGGACCCGTCCTCACGGCCCGGCCGTCGCGCGCCGACGCGTCAGGCGCCCGGGATGATCCGCTGCGCGCGCAGGCTGGTGAACAGTTCCAGGAACGAGGCCCGGCTGTCGTGGTAGCCGAGGAAACCGAGTTCGCGGCTGCGGGTCATGTCGTTGAGACACTCGAGTTCGCGGCCGAGATCGGCATCGGTGTGCCACCACGAGGCGAGACGATCGACGTCGCGCTCGACCAGGCCGTGGCGCTCGGCCAGCGCCGCCCACTGCGCGGGGGCGGACTCCTGCAGGCGCGGTGCCAGCGGCATCGGCGTCTCCGGAAACGGCGCGGGTTCCAGGCCGAAGAACGCGGCGATCTCGCCCCACATCCAGCGCCAGCGGAACACGTCGCCGTTGACGGTATTGAAGGCCTGGTTGCGCACGGCCGGCGACAGCGCCGCCCATTCCAGCTGGCGGCCGAGCAGGCCGGCGTCGGTGAGGTCGGTCAGGCTGTCCCACTGGGTGCGCGAGCCGGGGAAGACGAACGGCTGGCCTGTCTCGCGGCACAGGCTCGCGTAGACCGCCAGGGTCACGCCCATGTTCATCGCGTTGCTGCCCAGCGCGCGGCCGATCATCGTGTGCGAGCGGTGCACGCTCCAGCCGAAGCCGTGCTCGGCGGCCGCGGCGAAGAGCAGATCCTCGAGCGTGTAGTAGAAATTCTCGCCCGGCTGGCGCGGCGTGTCCTCGCGGAACGGCGTCTCGGCGCGGCCGCTGCCGTAGTGCTCGAACGAGCCGAGGTAGTGCTTGGTGCCGGTGACCAGCGCCATGTGCTGCAGCGGCGCACCGGCCAGCCCGGCGCAGAGGTTGCGCATCATCGCGCCGTTGGCGTCGACGTTCTCGCGCTCGGTGTCGCGCCGGGTCCAGGTGCAGAAGAACACGTGCGTGATCGGCAGGCCGCGCAATGCCTCGGCGCTGGCCTCTGCATCGAGCAGGTCGGCGGCGACCGGCAGCACGCCGGTCTGCGGCAGCGGCGTGCGGGCAAGGCCGTACACGGTCCAGCCGCTGGCGACGAGCACGTTGGCGAGGTTGTGGCCGGAAATGCCGGTGCTGCCGACGATGAGTGCGGTGCCTTTCTGCATGGGGAGGTCCTGCGGCCGCTCGGGCCTGGTGGTGCGGGGGACCGGCATGATCGCGCGGATCGCGTGACGCTGCGTCGGACGGTCCATCCCAGTGCACGGCGCCGGCGCGCCGCGCAGCTGAACGGAGCCGTCCGGAACCGGCCTGCCGCAGTGGGGCGGAAACGGGCCCGGGCGGTCGCTTTCAGGACGTCTGCGGCAGGTGACGGGGGTGCGGAAACGCCGCCGCCGGCATGCCGCACCGGGCTTGCGAAGTTTCGCACTGTCGTGGCGCGATGCCCCCTAGAATCCGCGCCTCGGGGACCGGTCAGGGGTGCATATGGAGCTGGAGGAACGCCGGGTCGCGGTCGCGGACCTGAAGGCGGGCATGTATGTCTCCCGGCTCGACCGCGACTGGGAAGGCACGCCGTTCCTGTTGCAGGGCGTGATGGTGGAAAGCGACGATGACATCGCGACGCTGACCGCGCATTGCCGCCACGTGTTCGTCGATGTCGCCCAGAGCACGACGCTGCCGCCGCTGTCCCTGTCGACGCTGGAGCGCGCGGAGACGGTAAAGCCGCCCGCGCCCCCCGCGCGTCGCGACTACGCGCCCGGCGAGATCGAGGCGTTGCAGGGCGCGGTGCGCTATCCCGATCCGGTCCCGTTCGACGACGAGCTGCCGCATGCGCGCGATGCGCAGGCACAGGCGTCCGCATTCGCGCGACGCATCCTCGACGACGTGCGCAGCGGCCGCGCGATCGCACCCGAGGACGTGCGCGGCGCGGTCGAACCGATGGTGCGCAGCATGGTGCGCAACGTCGACGCGTTCCTGTGGCTGGAAAGCCTGCGCGCGCGCGGCGCCTACGCCTATCACCACGCGCTGAACTGCAGCGCGCTCGCCGCCGCATTCGGACGCCATGTCGGCTTTCCCGAATCGCTGCTGGTCGACATGGCCAGCGGCGCGCTCCTGCTGGACATCGGCAAGCTGCGCGTCGACGCGGCGGCGTTCGCGCACGCCGGACCGCTGTCGCCGGCGCAGCGCCAGGCCGTGCAGACCCACGTCGAGCACGCGCTCGCGCTGGTCGACGAACGCGGCGCGGTGCCGGCGCACGTGCGCGACATGATCCGCACCCACCACGAACAGGTCGACGGTCGCGGCTATCCGCATGGTCTCGAAGGCGATGGGATCCCGCTGCTCGGCCGCATCGCAGCGGTCGTCGACGGTTACGACGCGATGACCAGCGACCGCCCGCACCGCGCGGCGGTCGCGCCGCACGTCGCGCTGCAGGCGCTGTACCGGGCGCGCGGGCAGCATTACGCGGCCGAAGTCGTCGAGCAGTTCATGCAGTGCATGGGGGCGTATCCGGTGGGCTCGCTGGTCGAGCTCAACACCGGCGAGGTGGCGATCGTCATGGCGCAGAACCTCGCGCGCCGGCTGCAGCCCAAGGTGATGCTGCTGACCGCGCCGGACAAGCAGCCGCTGTCGGATTTCCAGAGCCTCGACCTGATGCTGCGCGCCAACGGCGACGATCCGGTGCGGATCGCAGCGCAGCTGGCGCCCGGCGCCTACGGCCTCGATCCGGTCGCGCTGTTCCTGTGAGTCTCCTGACGCGCCCGAACGCGGATCGCCGCACCTCCGGACCGGCGGACGCCGCGTGCTGAACCGGACCGAGGTCCTGGCTCGCGCCGCGGCGATCGCGGCCGACGCGCGCGAGGACGCGCCGACGGCGTTCCTCGTCGTGCGCACGCCGCGCGCGCGAGATGTCGAACTTGCACTCGGCTACGACGCCGGCGCGGCGCTGGGCGAGGCGATGGAGGCGGCGATCCGCGCCTCGGTGCGTGCGGGCGACACGGTGCTGCGCATCGGCGAATACGATTTCCTGGTGCTGCTGCCCGGTCTCCACGGCCGCGCGCACGCGGCGCTGGGCGCGGCCAAGATCGTGCGCACGCTGCAGCAGCCGGTGGCGATCGACGGGCGCAGCGTGCAGCCCGCGGTCGTGGTCGGCATCGCCGTGTGCCCGCACGATGGCGAGGACGCGGCGCTGCTGTGCCGGCGCGCCGACCAGGCGAGCCTCGATGCGCTGGCCACGCCCGAGCGGCACGCGTTCTGGGTCGCGCCGGCGCTGCCGCTCGACATCCTTCACGACGAATTGCGGATCGCGATCGCCGACAACCAGCTGCAGATGTTCCTGCAGCCGATCGCGACGCTGCCGGACCGCGCGATCGGCAGCTACGAAGCCCTGTCGCGCTGGACCCATCCGGTGCTCGGCGTGGTGCCGCCCGACGTGTTCATCGGCGTGGCCGAGCGCGGCGGCCTGATCGGCGAGCTGACCCGCTGGAACCTCAACGTCGCGCTGCGCACCCTGGCCGCGTTGCGCCAGGACGGGCGCGCCGTGCGCATCGCGGTCAATCTGTCGGTGGAAGCCCTGCAGCTGCCGGGCTTCGTCGACCAGGTGCTCGACCTGCTGCGGCTGTGGCGCGTGCCCGGCGATGCGCTGGAGCTCGAGATCACCGAGAGCGCGCTGATGCGCGATGTCACCCGGTGCAGCCATCTGCTCGGCGCCCTGCGGGACGAGGGCGTGCGGATCGCGATCGACGATTTCGGCACCGGTTACTCCTCGCTCGCCTATCTGCGGCGCCTGCCGGTCGACAGCCTGAAGATCGACCGCAGCTTCATCCGCGACATCGGCGACGACATCCGCGCGCGGCGCATGGTCGGCACGTCGCCGAGGGCATCGAGGACGAGGCGACGCTGGCGTTGCTGCAGGCGGCGGATTGCGATTTCGCCCAGGGCTATCTGATCGGCCGGCCGACGGCGGCGGTCGCGATCGTCGGCGAACCGCGCTAGTCGCAGACCGGGCACGCACGCGCAGCCTGCAGCGTGCCGCGGCTCCTGGTCGCGTCTTGTGGCGGCCCGCCGGGACCCGCGCGCTCAGTCGCGCGGATCGTCGTTGACGACCAGTGGCACGCCGCGCGTGGGGTGTTCGAGCACCAGCACCGGCTGGCCGTAGACGCGTTCGATCAGGTCCCGGGTGAGCACGTCGCGCGGCGTGCCGTCGGCCGCGATGCGGCCGCCGTGCAGGATGACGATGCGGTCCGCATGGCCGGCGGCGAGGTTGAGGTCGTGCAGCACGACGATGACGCAGGCGCCGCCATCGGCGAGCCGGCGCGCCTCGCGCAGCACGCTTTCCTGGTGGTGCAGGTCGAGGGCGGCCGTGGGTTCGTCGAGGAACAGCACCGGCGTGGTCTGCGCGAGCACGCGCGCGAACGCGGTGCGCGAGGCTTCGCCGCCCGACAGCGTCTGCACGTCGCGATCCGACAGCGGCACGACGTCGGCCGCCGTCAGCGCCGCGTCGACGATGCGGGTATCCGCCGCAGGATCGGGCGCATGCGGCAGGCGACCCATCGCGACGACCTCGCGCACGCTGAAGCCGAAGCGCACCGCGTGGTCCTGCGGCAGCACGCCGCGTTCGCGGGCCAGCGCCCGGGCCTTCCATGCACGCAGGTCCGTGCCCGCCAGCCGCACCTGGCCGGCATGCGGCGCCAGGTCGCCGGCCGCGACGGCCAGCAGCGTCGACTTGCCGGCGCCGTTCGGGCCGACCAGCGCCGTGAGCGTGCCGCGTGCGAAGCGCAGGTCGACCGCGTCGAGGATCGCGCGCCCGTCGATGTGCACGCTGACCCCGTCGATCGCGAGCACGTCGTCGATCGCCTGCGTGCTCATGCCATGCCCCGGTGCCGGCGTCGCAGCACCAGCCACAGGAAGAACGGCGCACCGAGCGCGGCCGAAAACAGGCCCAGCGGAATTTCCGACGGCGGATCCAGGCTGCGCGCGGCGGTGTCGGCGACGACGATCAGCAGGCCACCGACCACCGCCGACAGCGGGATCAGCCAGCGATGGCCGGGGCCGGCGAGCAGGCGCACGAAATGCGGCACCACCAGGCCGACGAAACCGACGACGCCGGCGAACGCGACCGCCGAGCCGACCAGCAGCGCGCACACGGTGACCAGCAGCATCCGCGCGCGCCGCACGTCCAAGCCGATGTGCTGCGCCTGGCGTTCGCCCAGCGCCAGCATGTCGAGCGGCGTCGCCAGCAGCCGCAGCGCGACCGTGCCGATGGCGAACGCCGGCACCGCGGCCAGCAGCGACGTCCAGTTCGCCAGCGACAGCGACCCCATCTGCCAGAACACCAGCGACTGCAGTTCGCCGGCATCGGCGATGTAGGTGAAGTCGCGACGCCGACCAGCAGCATGGGCGCCGTGCCGCTGCCGCGATCGGGGCGCGCCAGCAAATAGATCAGCGTCGTCGTCGCCGCGCCGCCGGCGAAGGCGGCGACCGGGATCGTCCACGCGCCGAATGCGGTCGCGCCGAGCACGATCGCCGCGACCGCGCCGAGCGCGGCGCCGTGGGTCACGCCGACGATGCCCGGATCCGCGAGCGGATTGCCGAACAGGCCCTGCAGGCCGGCGCCGGCCATCGCCAGCGACGCGCCGACCAGCACGGCCAGCAGTGCGCGCGGCACGCGCAGGGTCCACACCACCGAGATGTCGCGCTGGCTCAGCGCGCCGGCGTCGACCAGCCCCAGCTTGTGGGCGATGACGTGGATCACGTCGCCCGGCGGAATGCGGAGCGGTCCGATGCCGAACGACAGCACGATCACCGCGACGAGCAGGGCCAGCGACACGACGAACAGCAGGCCGCCGGGCGGGCGGCGCACGCTGCCGCCAGCGCGGTGGGCCGTGCGCATCGCGTCGCTCATGCGCCGGGTGGGGCGTCGAGTTCGGCCGCCAGCGTGGCCAGCGCTTCGGCCAGCGCGATCGCGCCGGCGCCGCCGGCGATGCTGCTGACCTTGAGCTGCACGTCGGGCATGACCCAGACGCGGTTGGCGATGCCGGCCGGCGTCTGCCGCAGCGACGGATAGGCCTGCCACAGGCCGGCTTCGCCACCGAACACGCGCAGGTCGTCCTCGCTGACGAGGATGACGTCCGGCTCGACCGCGACGATGCCTTCGTTGCTGAGCTGGGAATAGTTGGCGACCTTGGCCTCGTCGCCGACGTTGACGCCGCCGGCGAGGCGGATGCTCGCCGCGGCCGCGGTGTCGGCCCCGCCGACCGTCGGCGTGCCGCCGCCGCCGGTGGCCGAGACGTGGATCACGCGCGGCTTGCGGGTGTGCGTGGCGGCAATGCGCAGCGCCTCGTCGAGCTGCTGCTGCACCTGCGCGGCGAGTTGTTCGCCTTCGTCGGCATGGCCGAACACCGCGGCCAGCTTGCGCACCTTGTCCGGGATCGGCTGCAGTTCGTCGACGATGACCAGGGTCAGGCCCGCGTCGCGCAGCGGCTGGGCGAGCTTGCCGTGGCGGCGCAGGCTGTTGCCGACAAACAGGGTGCCGTCGAGGCTCAGCACGCCTTCGATGCCGGTCGTGCGGTTGAAGAGGAAATGATGCGGCGCGTTGCGGCCGGTCGTGGTGACGCTGTTGGTCGGGGCGGCGAACACCTGCTCGCCGAGGCCGAGCGCCTCCATGACCAGGACGATGTCGTCGTTGCCGACGATCGTGCGGGCGGTGTCGGCGATGGTGACGTCGACGCCGTCGTCGGAGCGCACGGTGACGGGCAGGTCCTGCGCCGAGCGCGCGACGCGCGGGATGTCGGTGCCGGCGATACGCCGCCAGCCGGCGGGCAGGGGGGCGTCGGCGGCGGGCGCGACGGCGTCGTCTGCCGTTTCGGTCGCGGCAGGCGGCGTCGTCGACGGCGCGCAGGCCGCGAGCGCGCAGGCGAGCGCGATGGCGAGGGGCGCGCGCAGGCGGTGATCGGACATCAGCAGTTCCATCCCGGCAAAAAAAAGCAGCGGCCGGACCGGGTCCGGCCGCTGCGAGGGCACGATTTTAGTTGGTTTTCGGCGTGATCCGGCGGATCTGGTCACCTTCCTGGTCCTCGGCGCCGCGCGACTTGTTGATCGCGTAGACGGTGCCGTCGCCGACCGGCAGCACGTGGTTGGGGAAGGTGCCGCCGTCGAGGTTGGCGACGATGGTGCCGTCGGCGTCGACTGCGGTCACCGTGCCCGCGCCGCGGCTCGCGACGTAGGCGAGCTTGGTGTGCGGGTCGAACGCGACGTACACCGCGCCCGCGCCGACGTAGACGTCATGCAGCACCTCGCCGGTGTCGGCGTTGGCGATCACCAGGTTGTCGCTGCCCTGCGCCGCGACGTAGAGGCGACGGCCCTCGGGGTCGATCGCGACGCCGATGCCGCCGTTGATCGTCGGAAAGCGGAACATCCTGTCGACCTCGCCGGTGGCGCCATCGAGCACCACCACCTCACCCGTCGACAGGCCCACCGAATAGAGCTTGCCGCCGACCGGGTCGACGGTCAGCGCCATCGGGCCGAATTCCTCGCCGCGCACCTCCGACGGCACGGTCAGGTCCTGCACCACCTCGAGCGTCGTCGCGTCGAAGGCCACGAACTTGCCGCCGCCGAAGCCGCTGGCCCAGACGCGGTTGTCCTTGGTGTCGACGACGACGTCGCGGCCGTGCGGGAGCACGCCGGTGTCGAACTGCTTGACCAGCGACAGGTCCGACTGGCGGTACACGGCCACCGTGTCGTCGCGGGTATTGGTCACCCAGACGTTGCCGTTGGCATCGTCCACCGCCACGCCGTAGACCGCATAGACGCGACCGTCGGTCTGCCCCTCGACCTGGGCCGGCGTGACGCGCGCGGTGATCTCCAGCGTGTCGGGATCGAGCTTGAGCAGCTCGGACTGGGTGACCGGCGGGCGACCGACGGCGGCGGTGACGAACAGTGCGTCCGACGCCTCGCTGTGCGCGACCTGGTACAGGCCCTGCACCAGCTTGTTGGTGGTCACGTCGTAACGATCCGCGCCCGACAGCGGCACGTCCTTGGAGACCTTCAGATCGATCACGGCGGCGGCATCCGGATTGGCGACGCGCATCACCACCGGATGGCGGCCCACGACGGCATCGGCGGGAATCTGCACCTGGCCGCTGACACGGCCTTCGGCATCGGCGGTCCACGGGGTGGCATTGAGCACGGTCTCGCCGCGCAGCAGGGTCACGGCCTGGCCTGGCTGGAAGCCCTGGCCGGTCATCTCGACGGCATCGCCCGCCCTGATCACCGGGCTGCCGGGGCGCACGGACCCCTTGAAGTCGATCGCCGGCGGGCCGAAGCCCTGCGCCCCCACGGCGCCGACGGCGGCGCACAGGGCGAGGGACAGGGCGGCGAGACGCAGACGACGCGAGGACAGCTTTTGCATGACGAACTCCTGGAGCGTGGATTGGACCGGCCTTGCGTAGCGCCGGAAAGACAGTGCGGGGTGCGCGGACACGACGTGGGGCGGGCGTGCGGGGGAGGTCATCGCGGTGCCCGGCGCAAGGCGGCGGACCCGATCGCCGGCAGCAGCGCCAATGCGGGAGCGTCCGCAAGCGGAGCGAGTTGACGCGCCAGCGCATCGGCCGGGGTGTCGCGGCGCGACGACAGGCAGGGATGCACGAACCCGGCCCAGGTCAGCGCCTGCAGCGCCTGGTTGAGCAGGCCCGGGGCGGCGTCGTAGGGCGCCAGCGCGCGCAGGGTCGCGAACGACCGGGGTCCCTGCGCCAATGCGTCAAGCGCGGGTGCGAAGAGATCGCGCGCGCCGGTCACCGGGCCGATGCGGGTCTCGAAGCGCAGATCGCCGGTGAGGGTCGACGGCGCGCCGGGCAGGGCGGCGAACACCAGCGCATCGAGCGCGGCGAGGTGTGCGGCGGCGTCGAGCCGATGCGCGTCGCGCTGGAACAGATCCCGGCGCAGGCTCTGGTTGCGGGCGAGATCGCGCGCGGTTTCGGCCAGCGGGCCCGGGGGCAGGGTGCGCAGACGCGCCTGCAGCCGGCCGGGGATCGACAGCGCATCGATGTTCTCGATCGGCGTCGCGCTGCCGAGGAAACCGCAGCCCACGCCGGCGAACGCGCGGATCACGTCGGCGACGTGCTGCGGTTGCCAGTGCGCGCCGAGGAATTCGTGGGCGATGTAGCCGGCCGGCTCGCGCTCCATCGCATCGAGCTGGCGCGACGCGCCCGGGTGCTCGGCGAAGAAGCCGGCGCCGCCGTCGGCGAGATCGCGCAGCAGCGACAGCGCGCCGCTCACGCGTGCCGGCGTCTCGCCTTCGAGAAGGCGCCCGGCCTCGTGCAGCAGGCGCTGCGCGCCCTGCAGTTGCGAGGCGCCCGGATGGCTCATGTAGCCGAGTTCGAGCAGCCCGCCGCGTGCGAGGCGCCGATCAACGATCGCGAGCATCGCGTTGCGCACCTCGTCCGACACCCATGCCCACAGGCCGTGCGAGACGACCAAGTCGAACGGTTCCCCGCCGTGCGTCGCGTATTCGCGCAGGTCGGCGTGGATGAAGTCGAGATTGGCCAGGCCCGCGCGTTCGGCGATGCCGCGCGCGCGTGCGATCTGCGCCGTGTCCGCATCGACCGCGGTGAAGCGCCCCGACGGATTGCAGGCCGCCGCGACGAGCGCGGTGAGGCCCGCGCCGCTGCCGAGCTCGCACCAGCGGTAGGGAGTGGCGAGATCCGGCGCGCGGAAGCCGAGCGCGGTGGCGCTGGCGTGCAGCCACGCCGGCATCTGTTCGCGATGGAAATGCATCGGGTAGGCGGCACCGGCATCCGCCACATAGCCGTCGATGTCCGTCGCGACCGCGTTCACCGGTTCGGGTCCACGCCGTCGGCGTGGCTCGGCGTCGCGCTGTGATCGGCGATGCCGGCGATCGCATGCAGCGCCCACATCAGCGACGCGCGGAACATCGGGCCGTGGGTCAGCGCCGGGAATTCCCGGTATTCGACGTCGAGTCCGTCGACCGCGGACAGGCGCTGCGCGAGCTTCTCGGCCGAATCCGGCGGCGCGGCCTCGATGCGGCGCAGGTGCACCTGGACGCGCGGATCGGTGAGGTCGCGGTGGGCCACCTGGCGCTCGCCTTCGCCCAGACCGATCAGCACGCGCGCCGGGCGCCCGGCGTTGTGGGCGATGAAGCGCTGCTCCGGCGCACCGAGCAGCGCGCCGTCGCCCCACCACAGCGAGGGACTGCCGGCGGCGTAGGTGGCGAACGCGCCAGCGCGCGTATACAGCGCATGCAGGGTGAACAGGCCGGCCAGCGAATGGCCCCACAGCGTCTCGCGCTGCGGATCGATCGCGACGTGCGTCGCGAGTTGCGGACGGATGTCGCGCTCGATCGTCTCCAGCAGCGCATCGGCGCCGCCGCCGCCGGTGATCGTGCCGCCGCCGCGCACGGGCCGCTCGCCGGGGACGGGCGTGTAGTCGCGCGTACGCGCTTCCGAATCGATGCGCAGCGCATTGTCGTAGCCGACGAACACCAGCGCCTGCGGTTGCGGCTGCGCGGCGAGTTCGGCGAGCAGCGCGTCGTCGAATTCGATCAGCGCGGCATTGCCGTCGAGCATCCAGAATGCGGGGAACCCCGCATCCGGCGCCGGCGTCTTCGGCACCGCGACGTGCACGCGCCAGACCCGGCTGCCATCGGCGCTGGTCACGTTGAAACGCGTGAACGCGTAGTGCGCCGAGGCGCGGTCGGCGACGGTCTCGCCGATCGCCTGGGTCGGGTTGCGCTGCTGCGCGGATGCGGGCGGCGCAGCGATGGACTGCAGCGCGAACAGCACGCCGGCCGCGACGGCGAACGTCGCGGCGCGGGTGCGCAGGGCGGGCTTGCGGGGGCGTTTGCTCATGCGTCCGAGTATCGGTCAGAAGCCGATGTTCATGCTCACGTAGTAGGCGCGGCCGGGCTCGTTGTAGGTCGCGGCGCCGGCGTAGCTGCTGTTGGATTCGCGGAACAGGCGCTTGTCGAACAGGTTGTTGACGCCGCCGCCGAGGCTGACCGTATCGGTGATGCGGTAGCGCGCGCCGATGCCCCAGACGTTGTAGGCCTCGCGGACCTGGCGCACCGCTGTGCAGTCGGCACCGACCTCGTCGCAGCGGTCGTCGTTGTTCATGTCGCGCGTGGCCGGTTCCTGGCGGCCGTAGAACGTGCCGGTCAGCAGCAGCGACAGCGCGTCGGTGGCCTGCCAGTCGAGCGCGGTGTTGACCGTGTACTCGGGGATCACCGACAGCGGCTGCCCGGTCAGCGTGTTCTCGTTCTCGATCATGTAGGTGAGGTTGTTGGTCCACTTCAGCACGTCGCCGGCGTCGCCGAGCAGGGGCACATTGATGTTGCCCTCCAGTCCCTGCACCACCGCGTCCGGTGCGTTCTCCCAGCGGAAGATCCGCGCGGGCGCCACCACCGGCGTGCCCGGCGTCTGGCCGACCGGTTCCACGCCCGAGACGATCTTGTCCTCGTAGTCGTTGTGGAAATAGGTCAACGACGCGTGGTAGCCCGACAGCGGCGCCCATTCGATGCCGATCTCCTTGTTGAGGCTGGTCTCGGCGTCGAGCGCGTCGTTGCCGAGGATGTAGCAGCCCGAGCCGAGGCTGGGGAAGTTGTCCGGGCAGCCGAAGCCCATCGTGTAGTAGAGGTAGTTCGGATTCGACTGGTAGAGATTCGGCGCCTTGAACGCACGCGCCACGCCGCCCTTGAGCTTGAGATCGTCGCCCAGTGCGAACTGCACGTTGAGGCTGGGGCTCAGGTTGTTGCCGAACTGGCTGTGGTGGTCGAAGCGCACGCCGGGCGTCACGATCCAGCGCTCGCCGGCATAGATGTTGTCCTCGACGAACACCGCGCTGGTCTGGGCATCGGCCCGGCCGCCGCCGCGGTCCGGATCCAGGCCCGGGATGCCGCCGCCGTTGTTGCCCGACTGCGTGACCGAGTACGGATCCTCGAGCTCGCTGTCGCGATGCTCGAAGCCGACGGTCCACACGTGTTCGATCGTGCCCAGCGTCGTCGGCAGGTTCACCTCGCCGTCGATGCTGGCGTTGCGCAGGCGCGAGGTCGACCATGCGGTCGCGGTGCCGATGCTGCCCTCCGGTCCGCCGGCCAGGCCCTCGTTGAGCCGCTTGTTGTTGGTGCCTTCGAACCCAAGCGTCAGGCGCGAGCTGGCGTCGCCCCAGACGCCGCGATGGGTGATCGCGCCGCTGTTGCGGTACATGCGGTTGGTCTCGGCGCCTGCTTCGGCCAGTTCGGTCAGCAGCGGCGTGCCGTCGAGGCTGACGGCGCGGTCGCCGGCGTAGAGGTTGCCCTGGCGGCTGGTGCCGGCCTCGAACTCGAGCACGTGCGCGGCGTTGACGTCCCAGCGCAACAGCGCGTTGACGTCGCGGTTGCGCACGCCTTCGCGGCCGGCGGGCGGGGTGACGCCGACGTCGGTCAGGAAGTCCGAATTGAGATCGAGCGAGTCGGCCTCGGTCTTGTTGACGTTGCCGTAGACGCGGAACGACAGCGCCTCGGTGAGCGGACCGCTGAGGGTCACGCCGGCGCGGTGGCTGCCGCCTTCCTCGCCGTGCTGCGGTACGAGGCCGTACAGGCTCAGCGAACCGGTCAGGTCGCCGGTCGGCCGCTTGGTGATGATGTTGACCACGCCGCCCGAGGCGCCGGAGCCGTAGCGGGCCGCGGCCGGACCCCGCAGCACTTCGATGCGCTCGACCGCCTCGGCCGGCACCCAGTTGGTGTCGCCGCGGGTGTTGCGCTCGCCGCTACGGCCCATGCGGATCGAATCGCGCGAGCCCACGGGCTTGCCGTCGACGAGGATCAGGGTGTTTTCCGGCCCCATGCCGCGCAGGTCGATCTGGCGGTTGTTGCCGTACTGGCCGGAGGAGCTGTTCCCGGTGAGGTTGACGCCCGGCATCGTCCGGATCAGTTCGGCCAGGTCGTTGGCCGGCGGCCGCCGTTCGATGTCCTCGACGGTGATGACCGAGGTGCCGAGCGCTTGGCGGGCGATGGCTTCCGCGGTCACGTGGACGGTGTCGAGTTCCCGCGGATCGTCGTCGGTCTGCGACTGGGCCGACGCGACCGGGGACAGCGACAGCGCGATCGCGGTGGACAGCAGGGCGCGCGGGACGGCGCGGGCGGGATGCAACGGACGGACGGACATGCGGACTCCGGCAAGCAGACGCCTGTGTCTCTGGCGGCAGCTGAGACCTCGGGGGCAGGGATGGACACCGGCCAGGCCGGCAGGCGCGCATCATAGGGTGAATAGGAGTCATTCTCAACCACGAGCGGTCAACTCCGCGCATGGCGGTCCGGATCCGTGCCGTGACGGCGCGCAATTCCCCGTTCGTCGGCAACCCTCCGCAACCCAGCGTCCTGTGGCAAAGGCAGCGCCAAAGATGAGAACTGCTATCATTTCGCAGCTCGACCGGATGTCGTCGCACCGCATTGCTGGGGCGCCGATGTCCACGCCGACGGCGCCGCCGTCGCGCGCTGTTCCGCGTCCCTCGTGCGCCGTGACGCAACGCCCCTGCGAGTTCCGACATGTCGTCCCGCCCCGCCGTTTCCGGTCTGCCCGCGCTCGTGTTCACCGCCCTCGCGGGCACCATGGCGATGATGGCGTTCGTCGCCGTGGTGGGCCCGGTGGTGCGCATCCTCGGGCTCGCCGAATGGCATGCGGGGCTGTCGGTGACGGCGGCCGGCGTGCTGTGGATGCTGTCGGCGCGCCGCTGGGGCGTGCTCAGCGACCGGATCGGCCGCAGGCGCGTGCTGCTGATCTCGCTGGCCGGCTACGCGGTGGTCTACATCGCAATGGCGGTGTTCGTGGACCTGGCGCTGCGCAACCCGCCGGCGGTGTGGCTGTCGGTCGTGGTGCTGGTCGGCACCCGCGCGCTGGTCGGATTGTTCTACGCCGCGGTGCCGCCGACGGCGGCCGCGGTCGTCGCCGACGAAGTGCCGCCCGGCGGCCGCGCCAGCGTGATGGCGCGCCTGGGCACGGCGAACGCGGTGGGCATGGTGCTCGGCCCGGCGGCCGCGGGCTGGATCGCGTTCCACGACATCGCGCTGGCGCTGTACATCGCCGCCGCGCTGCCGCTGCTGTCGCTGCTGTCCCTGTGGTGGCGGCTGCCGGCCACCACGCCCGCCGATGCCACCCGCAACGGGCCGCGGCCGACGATGGCGGTCTTCGATCGTCGCCTGCGCCTGCCGGTGTATGCGGTGTTCGCGGCGATGATGTCGGTGACGATCGCCCAGGTCGTCGTCGGCTTCTTCGCGATCGACCGGCTGCAGCTGTCGCCGGAAGATGGCGCCCGCGTCGCCGGCCTGTCGCTGACCGCCGTCGGCGTCGGGCTGATCTTCGCCCAGGCGCTGGTGATGCGGCTGACGTCGGTGCCGCCGGCGCGCTGGATCGCGCTGGGCGCGCTGATCTCGGCGATCGGTTTCGGGTCCTCGGCCCTGGTCGCGGCGCAGTGGCAGCTGCTGGCGGCCTACGGCGTCGCGGCTTTCGGCATGGGATTCGTGTTTCCGTCGTTCCAGGGCCTGGCCGCGGATTCGGTCGAGGCGCACGAGCAGGGCGCCGCCGCGGGCACGGTCGCCTCGGTGCAGGGCATGGGCATGGTCGCCGGCCCGCTGCTGGGCACGCTGCTGTACCGCTGGTCGCCGAACGCGCCTTATGTGCTGGTCGGTGTCGTGCTGCTCGGCCTGTCGCTGGCCGCGGCGGCGCACGTGAGACGCGCCGCATGAACCACGCGGCGTCCTTGCTGCACGAGCTGCGCGACGCCGGCACGCAGGCGCCGTTCCGGCTGCATGCGCCGGATCGCCATCTGGCCACTGAAGGCGTGCAGGCGCGGCTGCCGTCCGGACCGGCGGCGACACTGGGGGCGCGGGTCGCCGCGTTCTTCGCTGCGCCGCGTTCCGGGCCGGCGTTGCTCGTCGGCGCGCTGCCGTTCGACCCGCGCCACGACGACGCCCTGCATCAGCCGGTGCGCCTGTCGCCGCCGGCCTCGGACCCGGCAACGCCGGCCGCGATCGGCCCGCTGGTGGCGACGTCCGAGGTACCGACCGCGGCCGCCTATGCCGACGCCGTCGCGCGCTGCGTGGCCATGTTGCGCGACGCGCCGGACGGGGACGCGGATGCCCTGCGCAAGGTCGTGCTGGCGCGCGGGCTGCGGGTCGAAGCAGCCGCCCCGATCGATCCGCAGGCGCTGGCGCTGCGGCTCGGCGCCGATGCGAGCGTCACCACCTTCGTCGTGCCGCTGCCGGTCGCCCCGGGCGATGCGCCCGCGTGGCTGGTCGGTGCGACGCCGGAACTGCTGGTCTCGCGTCGCGGCCGCGCGGTGGTCTCGCATCCCCTGGCCGGCTCGGCGCGCCGGATCGGCGATCCGGTCGAAGACCGGCATCGCACGGACGCGCTGCTGGCGTCGGGCAAGGATCTGCACGAACACAGGCTGGTCGTCGAAGCGATCCTCGACGGCCTCGCGCCGCTGTGCCGCGAACTGGCGGCGCCGCCGCGCCCGTCGCTGCACGCCACCGCAACGATGTGGCATCTCGCGACCCGCATCACCGGCACGCTCAAGGACGCCGACGTGTCGTCGGCGACGCTGGCCGGCGTGCTGCATCCGACCCCGGCGGTCTGCGGCACGCCGCGCCTGGCGGCGCTGCAGGCGATCCGCGCCTACGAACCGTTCGACCGCGGCTTCTACGCCGGCGCGGTCGGCTGGACCGACGCGGCGGGCGATGGCGACTGGTACGTGTCGATCCGCTGCGCGCGCGTGCAGGGCCGCACGATGCACCTCTACGCCGGGGCCGGTATCGTGGCCGGCTCGCAGCCCGAGTCGGAAGTCGACGAGACCGCCGCCAAGTTCATGGCGCTCCGCAATGCGCTGGGCATCGACGACGCCGGCGCAGCCTGAGCGACTTTTCTCCCGACGATCCAGAAGACCCGTTTGTCCGTATGTCCGATCCATCGCCCACGCCCTTGCCGCTGCGCCAGACCTGGCCCGATGCCTTCGTCGCGCGGTATCGCGCCGCCGGCCACTGGCGCGGCGAGACCTTCCCCGCTTTCCTGCGCGAACGCGCGACGCGGTTTGCGGACGCGATTGCCGTCGTCGGCGGTGACGCCCGCTGGACCTATGCGCACCTGTGGGCGGAGGCCGAGCGCATCGCCGCGGGTCTGCTCGCGCAAGGTCTCGCGCCCGGCGACCGCGTCGTGGTGCAGCTGGGCAACATCCCGGAATTCATCGCCGTGGTCTGCGCGCTGTTCCGCGCGCAGCTGGTGCCGGTCTACGCCTTGCCCGCGCATCGGCTGACCGAGGTCGCGCACTTCGCGCGCAAGGCCGAGGCCAGCGCCTATGTCTGCGCGGAACGCGGTGATGCCTTCGACTACCGCACGCTCGCGCGCGACCTGCAGGCCGAGGTGCCGGCGGTGCGGCATGTCTTCGTGGTCGGCAATGCGGCCGAGTTCGTGGCCGTCGATGCGCTCGATGGCCGGCGCGACGCGCTGCCGGGCGATCCCGATCCGCAGTCGGTCGCATTCCTGCAGATCTCCGGCGGTAGTACCGGCCTGTCGAAGCTGATTCCGCGCACGCACGACGACTACATCTACAGCTTTCGCGCAAGTAACGCTCTATGCGGCATCGATGCGGACAGCGTCTACCTGGTCGCGCTGCCGGCCGCGCACAACTTCCCGATGAGTTCGCCCGGTTTCTTCGGCGCGCTGTATGCCGGTGCGCGCGTGGTGCTGAGTCCCGGTCCGGGCCCCGATGCCGCGTTCCCGTTGATCGCGGCTGAGCGCGTGACCTGCGTCGGCCTGGTGCCGCCGCTGGCATTACTGTGGGCCGATGCCGCAGGCAAGACGACACATGATCTGTCGAGCCTGCAGGTGCTGCAGGTCGGCGGCGCCAAGCTGGTGCCGGAGGCCGCCCGCCGCGTCGTCGCAGGCCTGAATTGCACGCTGCAGCAGGTGTTCGGCATGGCTGAGGGGCTGGTGAACTACACACGGCTCGACGATGCCGACGATCTCGTGCTGACCACACAGGGCCGGCCGATCAGCGCCGACGATGAAGTCCTCGTGGTCGACGATCACGGTGCACCGGTCGCCGATGGCGAAATCGGCCATCTGCTGACGCGCGGCCCGTACACGATCCGCGGTTACCACAACGACGACGCGGCGAACGCGCGATCGTTCACCGACGACGGCTTCTACCGCACCGGCGACATGGTGCAGCGCCTGCCGAGCGGCCATCTGATCGTGCAGGGCCGGGCGACGGACCACATCAACCGCGCGGGCGAGAAGATCTCGGCCGAGGAAATCGAAGACCACCTGCTCGCGCATCCGCAGGTGTTCGATGCGGCGGTGGTGTCGATCCCCGACGACTTCCTCGGCGAGCGCAGCTGCGCGTTCGTGATTCCGGGTGACGAGAAACCGCGTCCGGCCGAGCTCAAGGCCTGGGTGCGCGGCCGCGGCCTTGCGGCGTTCAAGGTGCCGGACCAGATCGTGTTCGTCGATGCCTTCGGCACTACGGCGGTCGGCAAGATCAGCCGGCGCGAGCTGCGTGCACAGCTGCGCGCGCGTTTCCTCGAAGACCAGAAGGACGCCGGCTGATGGGCCTGCCGAAGATCGCACCGTATCCGCTGCCTACCGCGGCCGAACTCCCGGCCGCGCGCGGCCGGTGGATACCTGAGCCCTCCCGCGCGGCGCTGCTCGTCCACGACATGCAGCGCTACTTCCTCGCCGCCTTCGCGCAGGACGACGCGCCGCTGGCGCCCGCGATCCAGAACCTCGCGCACCTGCTCGCGCATTGCCGCAGCGCCGGCATCCCGGTCTTCTACACCGCGCAGCGCGGCCACCAGGACCGGCGCGATCGCGGCCTGCAGGCCGATCTCTGGGGCCCGGGCATGCAGGCGAGTCCCGAAGGCGACCACGTGCTGGTCAAGCACCGCTACAGCGCCTTCCAGCGCAGCAATCTCGACACGCTGATGCGCGCGCGCGGTCGAGACCAACTGCTGATCACCGGCGTCTACGCGCACATCGGCGTGCTGTCGACGGCGACCGACGCCTTCCAGCGCGATATCGAGACCTTCGTCGTCGCCGACGCGGTCGCCGATTTCTCACGCGCCGACCACGACCTCGCGCTGCACTGGATCGCGCGCACCTGCGGCGTGCCGCTGACCACCGACCGACTTCTGGAGATGCTGCAGTGACTGTGGACCGCACCGGCCCCTTGACCCTCGAGCGCATGCGCGCCGATGTCGCCAAGCTGATCAGTGAAGCGCCTGAAGACGTGCGCGACGACGACAACCTGATGGACCTCGGCCTCGATTCGATGCGCGTGCTGGGCCTGGTGATGGCCTGGAGCGAGCACGGCATCGCGCTGGAGTTCTCGCAGCTCGCCGAGCACACCACGCTCGCCGGCTGGTGGCAGGTCGTGCAGGGCCTGCAGCGCGACGCGCCCGCCGCCGGATGACCGCGACGGCGTCCCGCGTCGAAGCCGACGCCGCCACGTCGGGCACGGGCTGGCCGCTGACCGAAGCGCAGGCCGGCCTCTGGTATGCGCAGCGGCTGGCGCCGAACAACCCCGCGTTCAACACCGCGCACGCCTTGTGGATCGACGGCGTGCTGGATGTCGACGCCTTCGTACGCGCGGCGACCCAGGCCGCCGACGAGGCGCCGGCGCTGGCCTTGCGCATGCGCGAGACCGGCGAGGGGCCGATCCAGTGGATCGAGACGGGTCATGTGTCGCATCTGGAGATCATCGACCTGTCCGCAGAGTCCGCGCCGGACGCCGCCGCGCGTGTCGCGATGACACGCGATCGCCTGTCGCCGGTCGATCCCGCGCGCGACCGTCTCGCGCTGCAGCGGCTGTTCGTGCTCGGCGGCAATCGCTTCGTCTGGTATCTGCGCGTGCATCACCTTGCGACCGACGGCTACGGCATGGCGCTGCTGACCGAACGCACCTGTGCGCTGTATGCCGACGCATCTGCCGGTACGACCTTCGCGCCGCTCGAGGGCGTGCTGTCGGAGGACGCGAACTATCGCGTTTCGGAGAAGCGCGCGACCGATGCGGCGTACTGGCAGGAGACGCTGGCCGGCATGCCGGCGTCGTCGGGGCTCGGCGGCGGTTTCGCCCATGCCGCGCCCGATTGCCTGCGTCACGTCGAAGCGCTCGACGCGGACTTCCGCGACGGCCTCGCACGCGCGGCAGCGGCGCTCGGCCAGCCTTGGCCCGACGTGCTGACCGCACTCACCGCCGCTTACTGCCAGCGCTTCGGGGGGCAGGGCGAAGCCGTCGTCGGCGTGCCCTTCATGGGCCGCCTCGGCAGCGCGTCCGCGCGCGCGCCGGCGATGGTCATGAACGTGCTGCCGCTGCGCGTGCCCGCGCTGCCGGATGCGAGCGTCGCGGATTTCATGCAGACGATGGTCCGCGCGCTGCTGCGCGGTCGCCGGCATGGTCGCTACCGCGGCGAGCAGCTGCGACGCGATCTCGGCCTGATCGGCGGGCAGCGTCGTCTGCATGGCCCGCTGATCAACGTGCAGCCGTTCTATCGGCCGACGCTGCTCGCCGGCACTCGCGCGTCGATGGAGATCCTCGGCACCGGACCGGTCGACGACATCACGCTAGGCTTCCGCGGCGATGGCGTGCAGGCGCTCGATCTCGAGATCGAAGCCAATCCCGATCTGTACGCCGACACTGACGTCGCCGCTCACGCGACGCGTCTGCGCACCTTTCTCGCAGCCGCACTTGAAGTGGCAGCGCAGCCGGATGCGCGTCTCGACGACGTGCCGCTGGCGACGCCAGAGGAAGCGATGCGCACGCTGTTCAACTTCAATGCCACCGCGTATCCGGTGCCCGATACGACCCTGGTGGCGCTGATCGAAGCGTCGATGGCCGCCACGCCCGACGCGCCGGCACTGGTGTTCGAAGGCGAGACTCTGACCTACCGCGCACTCGACACGCGCAGTCGCGCACTCGCGCAGGTGCTGCAGGCGCGCGGCGCAGGCGCCGACACGGTCGTCGCGGTCGCATTGCCGCGCTCGATCGAACTCGTCGTCGCGCTGGTCGCCGTGCTGCGCGCCGGCGCGGCCTATCTACCGATGGACCTCGCGCATCCGCTGGAACGACGCGCGCGCATTCTGCGGTCCGCACGGCCGGTCGCGCTGCTCGCGAACGCCGACGAAGGGATCGACTGGCCGGACGATGCGCCGCGCTTCGCGCCGCGTGACTGGCCGCAGCGTGCGGACGACAGCGTGCTACCGGGCGTCGCGCCGCAGCACGCGGCCTACGTCATTTACACCTCCGGCTCGACCGGCGAGCCCAAGGGCGTCGTCGTCGAACATCGCGCGATCGTCAATCGTCTCGAGTGGATGCGCGCGCACTACGGCATCGACGCGAGTGATCGCATCCTGCAGAAGACGCCGGCAACGTTCGACGTCTCGGTCTGGGAGTTCTTCCTGCCCCTGCTGGCCGGCGCCAAGCTGGTGGTCGCACCGCCGGATGCGCACCGTGATCCAGTCGCGATCGCGCGGCTGATCTTTGATGCCGGTATCACCACGCTGCATTTCGTGCCGTCGATGCTGGCCGCGTTCCTCGGCGCGCCGGAAGCACGCGGCTTGGCGACGCGTCGCGTCTTCGTCAGCGGCGAAGCGCTGGATGCCGACCTGCGCGACCGCTTCCACGCGACCATGACGTCGGAACTGCACAACCTCTACGGTCCGACATGCGGACGACACCGCGCGCCCGGTGCCGATCGGCTTTCCGGTCTGGAACACGCGGCTGTACGTGCTCGATGCGCACATGCGTCCGCTGCCGCCCGGCGTCGTCGGCGATCTGTATCTCGGCGGCGTGCAGCTTGCGCGCGGCTATCTGGGCCGCGAAGACTTGACCGCCGAGCGCTTCCTCGACGATCCGCATCGACCGGGCGAGCGCATCTACCGGACCGGCGACCTCGCACGCTGGCGCGACGATGGTGCCGTCGAGTTCCTCGGCCGCAGTGACCACCAGGTCAAGCTGCGCGGCCTGCGCATCGAGCTGGGCGAGATCGAAGCGGCCATCGTCGCCAGCGGATTCGCGTCGCAGGCGGTCGTCATCGTGCGCGAGGACCGCGCCGGTGACCGGCGTCTGGTCGGCTATCTGCAGCCGACGGCGGACTTCGACACTGCGTCGCTGCGTACGTTCGTCGCCGCACAGTTGCCTGATTACATGGTGCCGTCGGCCCTCGTCGCGCTGGTCGACTGGCCGGTCACTGCGAACGGCAAGCTCAACCGCGATGCGCTGCCGGCACCCGCGTTCGAGCCGGGTGCGTTCGTCGCACCGCGCACGCCGACCGAGGTCGCGCTCGCCGCGTTGTTCGCCGAGACTTTGGGAATCGCGCGCGTCGGTGCGGATGCCGACTTCTTTGCGCTCGGCGGCGATTCGCTGCTCGCCGTGCACCTGCTGCTCGCGATCCAGCAGACGTTCGGCCGCGATCCGGGCCTCGGCGCCCTGTTCGCGACGCCGACGGTCGAAGGGCTCGCCGCCGCGCTCGACGCAGGCGAGAGCGATGATCCGGACCACGGCCTGGCGCCGGTGATCGCCCTCGCGCAGGGTGCACCGTCGCGTGCGCCGCTGTTCGTCGTGCACCCGGCCGGCGGCATCGCCTGGTGCTATCGCGAACTCGCACGTTCGCTCGCGCCCGCGCGCAGCGTGTACGGCCTGCAGTCGCCGGCGCTCGATCTCGCGCAGGCGTTGCCCGGCAGCATCGACGCGCTGGCGGCCGAGTACGCCGACCGTGTGGTCGCCTTGCAGCCGGACGGTCCGGTGCATCTGCTCGGCTGGTCGGTCGGCGGCATCCTCGCCCAGGCCATGGCCGTGCGCCTGCGCGTGCTGGGGCGCGAGGTCGGTGTGCTGGCACTGCTCGATGCGTATCCCGCCGAAGTCTGGCGGGCGGAACCCGAACCTGACGCCATTGCCGCACTGCGCGCGTTGCTGGCGATCGCAGGCTACGACCCGGATGCATATCCCGAGCTGCGCACGCGCGAGGCGATCGTCGATTTCCTGCGTCGCGGCGACAGCGCGCTGGGCAATCTGCCGGGCGCGGTGCTCGACGGCGTCGTGCGCGCGGTCACCGACACCAACCGCCTGGTGCGCCTGCATCAGCACGCCCGCGTCGACGGCACGCTGCTGCACGTGCGCGCCGGCAACGACCACGCGGACCGCCCGCAGCTGCGGGCCTCGCTGTGGGCGCCGCATGCCGCGCACATCGAATCGATCGAGCTGCCGTTCCTGCACGCCGAACTGACCGGTCGCGACGCCACCGCGCGCATCGCGCCGCTGCTCGATGCGCGCCTGGCCGCCTTCGACAGCGTGCAGGAGCGCGCTCGCGGGCGATGACGCGTTCCCTGTAGCTCCACATCGCGCGCGAGCGCGCTCCTACAATTGCGGTAGATCGGGCGCATCGTGATGTCGAACGAGCGCCCCGAAGATCCACCGTCATCACCGACCCGAGAGATCCCAATGCAACTCACAGGCTTCGACGGAAAGATCGCCCTCGTTACCGGCGCGGCCGGCGGTATCGGTGCAGCGGTGGTGCGCCTGCTGCGCGCCAGTGGTGCCACGGTTGTCGCGACCGATCGTGTCGCGCCGTCTTCCGTCGAGCAGGGCGGTCATGCCTTCGCGCTCGACGTCACCGACCTCGCCTCGGTAGAAGCCTGTGTGGCGCGGGTGGAAGCGGATCTGGGGCCCATCGATCTCGCCGTCAATGTGGCCGGCGTGTTGTCGACCGCGTCGGTCCTCGATCTCACCGCGGACGAATGGCGCCGCACGTTTGCGGTCAACACCGACGGCGTCTTCCACGTCTCGCAGGCCGTGGCCCGCGTGATGGCGCCGCGGCGTCGCGGCGCGATGGTGACCGTCAGCTCCAACGCCGCCGGCATTCCGCGGCAGAACATGGCGGCTTACGCCGCGTCGAAGGCCGCGACGACGATATTCGTGCGCTGCCTCGGCCTCGAACTCGCGCCGCTCGGTATCCGCTGCAACATCGTCGCGCCGGGTTCGACCCGCACGCCGATGCAGACCGGCATGTGGACCGACGCCGGCGGTGAGGCGCGCACGATCGCCGGCACGCTGGAGACGTTCAAGAGCGGCATTCCGCTCGGCAAGCTGGCCGAGCCCGACGACATCGCGAACGCCGTGATGTTCCTGCTGTCGGACCAGGCCGGTCACATCGCGATGAGCGATCTCTACGTCGACGGTGGCGCGACACTGCGGGCATGACGCGTGGCGCGGAGGCCTCGGTACCGGCTAGCAGGGGTGCAGACGCTTCGCGCGTTCGCGAGCGGCGTCGCCGGATGGCACGTCCGACCGGGGCGGGGCACCGCGTCGCGCATCGATGCAGGCAATCCCGACCGCTTATACCGCAGCGCAGCAAGCATGTTCCGGCGCAACTGGCTAGAGTGCAGCCATCGCCGATTTCCGCTGCACGCGCCCATGTCGATCGTTGCTCCAGCCCGTTCGTTTTTTTTTGGCCCCATCAATGGTAGCGCTAACCTAATTTCGTCCGGAGTCCCGCAATGAGCCTGGTCGCCGGCCTCGACGCAGGCACGCAGAGCGTCAAACTGGTGGTCTACGACGCCGCCACGCGGGCCGTGGTCGCCAGCGCCAGCGCACCGCTGGACCTGATCAGCAGCGACGACGGCAGCCGCGAACAGCAGCCCGCCGCGTGGGTCGATGCGATGCAGGCCTGCTTCGGCGCCATCGACGTCAGCCTGCGCCAGCGCATCGCCGCGCTCGGCGTATCCGGCCAGCAGCACGGCTTCGTGCCGGTGGACGCGGCGGGCGAGGTGCTGGGACCGGCCAAGCTCTGGTGCGACACCAGCACCAGTGCCGAATGCGGCGAGATCATGGACGCGGTCGGCGGCGCATCGGGCGCCATCGCGCTTGCCGGCAATCCGATCCTCGCCGGCTACACCGCCTCCAAGCTGCCGTGGACGCGCCGCCATCGTCCCAAGGTTTACGCGAAGCTCGCGACGATCCTGCTGCCGCACGACTATCTGAATTTCGTCCTGACCGGCGAACGCTTCTGCGAACACGGCGACGCCTCGGGCACCGGCTGGCTCGATGTGCGGACGCGGCAGTGGTCGAAGGCCATGCTCGACGCCACAGACGCCACGCGCGATCTGGCGGCGTGCCTGCCGCCGATCGCCGCGCCCGACGCGTCGTTTCCTATCCTGCCGGCGATGGCCAGCGCGCTGGGCCTGTCGCCCGGCCTGCGGGTCTCGGTCGGTGGCGGCGACAATATGATGGCGGCGATCGGCACGGGGTGCGTCGCCGAAGGCCGGCTGACGATGAGCCTCGGCACGTCGGGCACGCTGTTCGCCTATGCGGATCGGCCGATCGTCGATCCCGACGGCGCCTGGGCCGCGTTCTGTTCGTCGAGCGGTGGCTGGCTGCCGCTGATCTGCACGATGAACTGCACGGTGGTGACCGAGCACGTCGCGCGCATGTTCGGTTTCAGCACGCGCGACGGCGATTCGCGGATCGACGCGACCGCGCCCGGCGCCGACGGGCTGACCTTCCTGCCGTTCCTCAACGGCGAGCGCACGCCCGACCTGCCGTCCGGCAAGGGTGTGCTGGCCGGCCTGAGCCCGCACAACATGCGCGAGGCCCACGTCTATCGCGCCGCGATGGAGGGCGCGACCTTCAGCCTGCGCTACGGCTACGACGCGTTCCTCGGAGCCGGCATGCGCTTCGACCGCATCGCCCTGACCGGCGGCGGTGCCAACAGTGCCGCGTGGCGGCAGATGGTGGCCGATGTGTTCGATTGTCCGGTCGACGTGCCCGCGCAGGTCGAGAGCGCCGCCTTCGGCGCGGCGCTGCAGGCGCTGTGGGCCTTGCAGCGGGCGCAGGGCGATGCGACATCGCTCGCGGATCTCGCCGCGTCGCACGTCGCCGTCGACGCCGCCCTGGCCTGTACGCCCGATCCGGATCGCGTGCGTGCCTACCAGCCGGCCTACCAGCGCTTCCTGCGGCATCTGGAAGCCGTTCGTCCGGTCTACGCGGCGCCGCCTCCTCCCCCGCACTAGCCGCGATGTACCGGCATCGCGCCGCGACGCGCCTGCGCGCTTCTTCCGTCTCCGCCTTTTCCACGTCCTGCACGAGAAACCCCACATGAGCGCACAGCATTTCATCGGTGGCCGCGAATACTTCAGCGGCATCGGCACCATCCCCTTCGAAGGCCGCGAGTCCGACAATCCGCTCGCCTTCAAGGTCTACGAGGCCGACCGCCGCATCGGCGGCAAGACGATGGCCGAGCACCTGCGCTTCGCGGTCTGCTACTGGCACACGTTCTGCAGCGGGGGACAGGATCCGTTCGGCCCGGGCACGCGCCGGTTCCCGTGGGATGGCGGCGCGCCGCTGGCCGCGGCCGAGGCCAAGCTCGATGCGGCGTTCGAGTTCTTCACCAAGCTCGGCGTGCCGTACTGGTGTTTCCACGACATCGACCTGTCGCCGGACGCCGACGACATCGGCGAATACGAGAGGAACCTCAAGCACATGGTCGCGCTGGCCAAGGAGCGCCAGCAGGCGACCGGCATGCAGCTGCTGTGGGGCACGGCGAACCTGTTCTCGCATCCGCGCTACATGAACGGTGGTCGCGCGCGCAGCCGTGCAGGTCAAGGCCGCGCTCGACGCGACCGTCGAGCTGGGCGGCGAGCACTACGTGTTCTGGGGTGGCCGAGAGGGCTACGCCAGCCTGCACAACACCGACATGAAGCGGGAGCTGTCGCATTTCGCGCGCTTCCTCACCATGGCGCGCGACTATGGCCGCAGCATCGGCCTGAAGGGCAATTTCCTCATCGAGCCCAAGCCGATGGAGCCGATGAAGCACCAGTACGACTTCGACAGCGCCACCGTCGCCGGCTTCCTCAAGGAGCACGGCCTCGACCAGGATTTCAAGCTCAACATCGAGGCCAATCACGCCACGCTGTCGGGACACACCTTCGAGCACGATCTGCAGGTGGCCAGCGATCACGGCCTGCTCGGCAGCATCGACGCGAACCGCGGCAACGCGCAGAACGGCTGGGACACCGACCAGTTCCCGACCGATCTCTACGACACCGTCGGCGCGATGCTGGTCGTGCTGCGCCAGGGTGGCCTGGAAGGCGGCCTGAATTTCGACGCCAAGCCACGCCGCGAGTCCACCGACATGGAAGACCTGTTCATCGCGCACATCGGCGGCATGGACGCGTTCGCGCGCGGCCTGGAAGTCGCGCACGCGCTGCTCGAGAAGTCCCCGTGGGAGCAGTGGCGCAAGGACCGCTACGCGAGCTTCGACGCGGGTGATGGCCAGGCGTTCGAGAACGGCACGCTGTCGCTGGCCGACCTGCACGGCATCGCGTCGAAGGCCGGCGAGCCGCAGCAGCGCAGCGGCCGCCAGGAGGCCTACGAGAACCTGCTCAACCAGTACCTGCTGCGCTGACCCCGCATGCGCACGTCGCCCGCCGCCGCCGGCACGCAGACTGCGAACGCGCAGGCGGGCGGTGGCGCGGCGCGGCGCAGTGCGCGGCGGTCACTTGCCGCGCGGTGGGGCGGCGACGGAATCGCGGACGATGAGGCGGTGCGAGACCACGTGATCGGTCAGCACGCGCGTGGTGCTGTCGTTGCGGCGGATGCCGCGCACCAGGACCTCGATCGCGGCGTTGGCCATCGAGGCGATCGGCTGGTGGATCGTCGTCAGTTCCGGCCAGACGGTGGTCGCGGCCGAGCTGTCGTCGAAGCCCACGACCGACAGGTCGCGCGGCACGTCGAGGCCGCGGCGGTGGGCGACCGAGATCGCGGCGGCCGCCATGTCGTCGTTGCTGGCGAAGATCGCGCTGGGTGGCTTGCGCAGCGCCAGCAGCGTCTCCGTCGCCTTCAGGCCCGAGCGGTAGGTGTAGTCGCCCTGCTGCACCAGCGACGCATCGAGGGCGATGCCGGCCTCGTCCAGCGCCGCCTTGAATCCCTGGAAGCGCCGCGTCGTCGCGCTGAGGTCGGCGCGCCCCTTGATGCACGCGATGCGGGTGTGGCCCTGCTGGATCAGGTGCTCGGCGATTTCCTTGCCGGCGCCGAAGTCGTCGATGCGCACGCAGGAGATGTCGTCGCTGAAATGGCCCGACGCGATCGCCACCACCGGCACGCCGGCGCGCACGAACTCGGTCACCGCGGCGCGCGATTCGCACAGCGGCGGCGGCAGGATCACGCCGTCCACGCGTTTGGCGAGCGCGCGCGCCTGCTTGCGTTCGGCATCGGCGTCGAGCTCGTCCCAGTAGTCGATGACCAGCTGGATCGACGTGCCCGAGGCCACGCGCAGCAGGCCGACCAGCAGTTCGCGCAGATAGGCGCCGCTGGGATTGGAATAGATCAGCGCGATACGCGTGTGCTGCGCCGCAGCCAGGGAACTCGCGGCGAGGTTGGGCGTGTAGTTCAGCGCCTGCACCGCGCGCATGACGCGCTCGCGCGTCGCATCGCGGACCTTGCCCTGGCCGTTGACGACGCGGGAGATCGTCATCGGCGACACGCCGGCCAGTTCGGCCACTTCGGCGATGGTGACGCCCCGGGTCTTGCGACGCACGGATTTCTTGGGTTTCTCCAACGCGCGTTCCTTCACTTGCCAGGCGACGGGTTGGGCCCGGCGCACACGGCGGGCCCATGTGCATGAAAGCCGGTTCCGGGGAGGGAATCCATATGCCGCGAATGTTAACGCTAACCCGCCGCCTCGGCGACCCGATGCACTGGCGCGCCCTTCGCGCGTCGGCGTTCGGCGTCCTGGCCGGCCTGTCGCTGGTCGTGGCGCCCGCGGCGCAGGCCGAAGACGGTTACGACCTGTGGCTGCGCTACGCCGCCGCTGCGGCGCCGGCCGCACCTGCGGTGACCCAGCTGGTGGTGGCGGACGCGACGCCGGTCCAGGCCGCGACCCGCGACGAGCTGCAACGCGGCCTGGGCGGTCTCGTGGGCGCGGCGCTGCCGGTGGAGGCACAGGTGACGCGCGATGGCGCGGTGCTGGTCGGCACACCGGCGTCGTCGTCGCAGATCGAAGCGCTGGCGCTCGACCTCGAGGCGCTCGGCGACGAGGGTTACCGGATCCTCAGCACGCGCATTGACGGCCATGCCACCACTGTCGTCGCGGCGAACGAGGACGTCGGCGCGCTGTACGGTGCGTTCCACCTGCTGCGCCTGCTGCAGACCGGACACCCGCTGGCTTCGCTCGACATCCGCGAGGCGCCCCGGCTGGACGTGCGCGTGCTCAACCACTGGGACAACCTCGACCGCTACGTCGAGCGCGGCTACGCCGGTCAGTCGATCTGGGACTGGCACCGCCTGCCGGGCTGGCTCGACCCGCGCTATACCGACTATGCGCGCGCCAATGCCTCGATCGGCATCAACGGCACCGTGCTCAACAACGTCAACGCCAATGCCGACGTGTTGACGCCGATGTACCTGGAGAAGGTCGCGGCGATCGCGGGCGTATTGCGCCCCTACGGCATGCGGGTCTATCTGAGCGCGCGCTTCAGCGCACCCATGGAGATCGGCGGCCTCGCGACGGCCGATCCGCTCGATGCCGGCGTGCAGCGCTGGTGGAAGACGAAGGCCGACGAGGTCTACGCGCTGATTCCCGATTTCGGCGGCTTCCTGGTCAAGGCCAATTCGGAAGGCCAGCCCGGCCCGCAGGACTACGGGCGCAGCCACGCCGACGGCGCCAACATGCTGGCCGATGCGGTCGCGCCGCACGGCGGCATCGTGATGTGGCGCGCGTTCGTGTATTCCGACGAGGAGCCGGTCGACCGCGCGAAGCAGGCGTACAACGAGTTCGTGCCGCTCGACGGTGCCTTCCGCGACAACGTGCTGGTGCAGGTCAAGAACGGCGCGATCGATTTCCAGCCGCGCGAGCCCTTCCATCCGCTGTTCGGTGCGATGCCGAAGACGCCGCTGATGATGGAATTCCAGATCACCAAGGAATACCTCGGCTTCGCGACGCATCTGGCGTACAAGGCGCCGCTGTACGAAGAGGTGCTGGATGCCGACACCCACGTGCAGGGGCCCGGTTCGACCGTTGCGCGCGTGATCGACGGCTCGCTCGACGGGCATGCGCTGACCGGCATCGCCGGCGTCGCCAACATCGGCAGCGACCGCAACTGGAGCGGCTCGCACTTCGACCAGGCCAACTGGTACGCGTTCGGGCGCCTGGCGTGGAATCCGGAGCTGTCGTCGCGCGACCTCGCGGTCGAATGGACGCGGATGACGTTCGCCAACGATCCGGCGGTCGTCGAGCCCGTCGTCGGCATGATGATGGCCTCGCGCGAGGCGGTGGTGGACTACACCGGTGCGCTCGGGCTGCACCACGTGATGGGGCGTGGGCATCACTACGGCCCCGGACCGTGGGTCGAAGGCGGTCCGCGCGCGGACTGGACCTCGGTGTATTTCCACCGCGCGGACGCGAACGGCATCGGTTTCGATCGCACGCGCCGGGGCAGCGATGCGGTGTCGCAATACGCGCCGCCGGTGGCCGAGATCTTCGATGATGTCGCGCGCACGCCGGAGGAATTCCTGCTGTGGTTCCACCACGTGCCCTGGAACCATCCGATGCGTAGCGGACGCCCGCTGTTGGACGAGCTGGTGCTGCGCTACGACCGCGGCGTGGCCACGGTGGGTAACATGCGCGCGACCTGGGACGGGCTCGACGGTCGCATCGATCCCGAGCGGCATGCGCAGGTCGCCGCGTTCCTCGCGATCCAGCAGGACGAGGCGCAATGGTGGCGCGATGCCAGCATCGCGTACTTCCAGTCGATCTCCGGCCTGCCGCTGCCCGCTGGCGTGGCGGCGCCGCCACATCCGCTGGCGCATTACAAGGCGCTGGAATTTCCGCATGCGCCGGGAGATACGCAGTGATCCGCGCACGTGTCCGTCCGAGGTGTCGGCCGGCACGCGTCCAGGCGCGCCTCGGACTGGCGACGCTGCTGCTCGGCCTCGCAGCGTTCGCACCGGCGATGGCCGACGACGCCGAAGCGGCGCTGCTGCATCCGCTGTTCCAGGACCATGCCGTGCTCCAGCGCGACGAGCCGATCCGCATCTGGGGCGAGGCCACGCCGCGCGCGTCCGTGGAGATCACCCTGGGACGGCAGCAGCGCCGCGCGCGGGCCGATGCCGGGGGGCGATGGCAGGTCGAGCTGCCGGCATTGCCGGCCGGCGGTCCTCACCGGTTGCAGGCGCGCGCTGGTGACGTCACGCGCACGGTCGACGACGTGCTGATCGGCGATGTCTGGCTGTGCTCCGGACAATCGAACATGGAGCTGCAGGTCTGGCGTTCGCTCGACGCGCGCGCGGAGATCGCCGGCGCGGACAGCGACACGATCCGTCTGCTGACCGTGCCGCAGGCCGGCCACCCGGCGCCGCAGGCGCGCTTCGGCGCCGAGACGCGCTGGCACACCGTGACCCCCGATTCGATCCGGGATTTCTCCGCAGCCTGTTACTACTTCGCGCGCGAGTTGCAGAAGACCGTCGACGTGCCGATGGGCCTGGTCAACGCGGCCTGGGGCGGCTCGCGCATCCAGGCCTGGACCAGTGCCGACGCACTGCGTGCCGGCGGCGGGCTCGACGCCGAACTCGACGTGCTGGCGCTGTATGCCGACGCGCCCGACGCCGCCGTCGCGCGCTGGGGGCAGGTGTGGACCGGCTGGTGGCGACAGCGCCCGTGCATCGCTGCTGATGACCGTCCCTGGGAGGGCGACGCCAGCGGCGCGGACTGGCGCGATGCACCGCGCACTCTCGGCGCCTGGGAACGCTGGGGCGTGCCGGCACTCGCCGCGTTCGACGGCATGCTCTGGTATGGGACGGCCGTGACGCTGACCCATGCACAGGCCGCGCAGCCGGCGACCCTCGTGCTCGGGCCGGCCGACGAGATGGACACCACCTGGGTCAACGGCCAGGCCGTCGGCAGCACCTACGGCGCCGGCACGCCGCGGACCTACGCACTGCCTGACGGCCTGCTGCGCGCCGGCGACAACCACATCGTCGTCAACGTGCTCGACACCTACCGCGAAGGCGGGCTGGCCGGGCCGGCGTCCGCGCATGCGTTGAAGTTCGCCGGCGGCAGCACGGTGCCGCTCGATGGTGGCTGGCGCTATCGCGTGGTGCCGAACGCGGTCGGCTCGCCGCCGCGCGCGCCGTGGCAGTCCGCGGCCGGGCTGTCGACGCTGTACAACGGCATGATCGCGCCGCTGTCGGGCATGCGCCTGCGCGGCATGCTCTGGTACCAGGGCGAATCCAACACCTTCGAGGCCGATGCCTACGCCGGCCTGCTCCGAGGCTTGCGCGACGACTGGCGCGCCCGCTTCGACGATCCCGACCTGCCGTTTCTCGTCGTCCAGCTCGCGAACTACGGCACGCCTGCCAGCGCGCCCGGCGACAGCGACTGGGCCGCGCTGCGCGACGCACAACGCGCCGTCGCCACCGATCCGCACAGCGCGCTCGCGGTGACGATCGACATCGGCGACCGCTACGACATCCATCCGGCCAACAAGCAGGTGCTCGGCAAACGCCTGGCGCGTGCCGCGCGGCAGGCGGTCTACGGCGAGCGCATCGCGCCGTCCGGTCCGGTGCCGCAGCAAGCGCGTCGCGAGGGCGACGATGTGGTGGTGACGTTCGCCGATGTCGAAGGCGGGCTGTTCGTGCACGGCGCCGCCGGGCCGGTCGGCTTCGAGCTGTGCGGCGCGGGGGGTGACGGTTGCCGCTTCGTCGACGCCCGCGTCGAAGGCAATCGCGTGCGCCTGCGCGCCGACGCGGGGCCGACGCCGGTGCGCGTGCGTTACGCCTGGGCCGACGCACCGCTGGTGAATCTGTTCGATGCCGCGGATCAACCCGCCGGTCCCTTCGACATCGAAATCCACTGACCGGAATCATCGCGTCGCGTCGCCCGTGCGCGCGGCACTGCAGGACCCGATCCACACCATCCGAATGACTGTTCCGGGAGCCACGATGTCGACCTCCAGTCCCCACGAATCAAGCCCCTACAGCTCGAACCGCGACCGCGAGATCGTCGAAGCGCGGGTCATCGTCACCTGTCCCGGCCGCAACTTCGTGACCCTGAAGATCGTCACCCGCTCGGGCGTCACCGGGCTGGGGGACGCGACCCTCAACGGCCGCGAGCTCGCCGTGGCGTCGTACCTGCAGGACCACGTGGTGCCGAACCTGATCGGGCGCGATGCCGGTCGTATCGAAGACCTGTGGCAATTCCTCTACCGCGGCGCGTACTGGCGCCGCGGACCGGTGACGATGACCGCGATCGCCGCGGTCGACGTTGCGCTGTGGGACATCCTCGGCAAGATGGCCGGCCTGCCGCTGTACCAGCTGCTCGGTGGCCGCTCGCGCGAGGGTGCGTTGGTCTACGCGCACGCCAACGGGCGTGATATCGCCGAGGCCAGCGACGCGGTGGGCGCCTACATCGACAAGGGCTTCCTCGCGGTGCGCGCGCAATGCGGCGTGCCGGGCGTCAAGAAGGCCTACGGCATCTCATCGGGCGGCAAGCCCTACGAGCCGGCCGAAAGCGAACTGCCGGCCGAGACCGAATGGAACACGCCGCGGTATCTGGAGACGGTGCCGGCACTGTTCGAGCGCGTGCGCGCCGACCACGGCACCACCGTCGAACTGCTGCACGACGTGCACCACCGGCTCACCCCGATCGAAGCCGCGCGGCTCGGCCGCGAGCTCGAGCCCTACCGGCTGTTCTGGATGGAGGACGCGACGCCCGCCGAGAACCAGCGGTCGTTCGAGATCATCCGCCAGCACACGGTGACCCCGCTGGCGGTGGGCGAGGTGTTCAACTCGATCTGGGACTGCAAGCACCTGATCGAGCAGCAGCTGATCGACTACATCCGCACCACCATCGTGCACGGCGGCGGCATCACCCACATCCGCCGGCTCGCGGATTTCGCCGGGCTGCACCAGGTGCGCACCGGCTTCCACGGCGCCACCGATCTGTCGCCGGTGACGATGGGCGCGGCGCTGCATGTCGACACCTGGGTGCCGAACTTCGGCATCCAGGAATACATGTTCCATAGCGACGAGGCGAACGCGGTGTTTCCGCACGACTACGTGTTCCGCGACGGCCGGCTGCATGTCGGCGACACGCCGGGCCACGGTGTGGAGATCGACGAATCCCTGGCGGCGAAATATCCCTACAACCCGAAACAGCTGCCGATCGCCCGTCTCGAAGACGGCGCGATGTGGGACTGGTAGCGACATGGAGGAGACCGGAATGAAGCGATCGACAAGGGGCGCGGCCTGGGCGATGTGGGCCGGTGGTGTGGGGTCCGATGACTCCGCGGAGCTTGTCTGCAACGAACGCGTCGGGTCTCACCGCACGCTCGACTGTCGAACGCCACACGTACCACGCGCGCGTGTGAACGCGCTCCTGGCGACTGCGCTCGCGGCACTGTCGGCGATGGGGGGCGGAAATGCGTTCGCGCAGACGAACGCGTCCACCGCCGCCGTCGAAGCGCCCGCCACTGCCGCACCCGTGCTCTTCGACTGGTTCGAGTACACCGGCCGCGACCGCGCGTTCGAGACACCGCTGCCCGAGGGGCATTTCCGCAATCCGATCCTCGCGGGCTTCCATTCCGATCCGAGCATCGTCGCCGCGCGCGGCAAGTTCTACATGGTCCATTCCACGTTCACTTACTTCCCGGGTATCCCGGTGTTCGAGAGCGAGGACCTGGTGCACTGGACGCAGGTGGGCAGCGCGATCCATCGCCCCGGCCAGCTGGATTTCGACGGCTTGGGCCTGTCGCGCGGCGTGTTCGCGCCGACCATCGAATACCGCAACGGCACGTTCTACGTGGTCAACACCTCGGTCGATGCCGGCGGCAACTTCATCGTCACCGCGACCGATCCTGCCGGGCCTTGGTCGGATCCGGTGTGGCTGCCGGGCATCGGCGGCATCGACCCCTCGCTGTTCTTCGACGACGATGGTCGCGCCTACATCCTCAACAACGATGAGCCCGAGGTGCCGGTGCGCTACGACGGCCACCGCGCGATCTGGCTGCAGGCGATCGACATCGACACGCTCAAGCCCTTCGGCCCGCGCAAGGTGCTGATCGACGGGGGCGTGAAGCCGGAAGACAACCCGATCTGGATCGAGGGCCCGCACATCTACAAGGTCGACGGCTGGTACGTGCTGTCGAATGCGGAAGGCGGCACCGGGCCCCAGCATTCGCAGGTGGTGCTGCGCAGCCGCGATGTCTGGGGGCCGTATATCCCCTACGAACACAATCCGATCCTGACCCAGCGCGACCTGCCGCCTGACCGCGACCTGCCCATCACCAATGCCGGCCATGTCGACATGGTCGAAGGCCCGGACGGCAGCTGGTGGGCGGTGTTCCTGGCCAGCCGCAACTACGACGTGCGCCAGTACAACACCGGCCGCGAGACCTTCCTGCTGCCGGTGACCTGGAAAGACGGCTGGCCGACGATCCTGCCGCTGGGCGAGACGATTCCGTACACGTTGCCGGCGCCGTCGTGGATGGCGCGCCCCGCCGACCAGGCACCGATGTCGGGCAACTTCACCCGGCGCGACGAGTTCGATGCGCCGGCGCTGGAGCGCGAATGGATGTACGTTCGCGTGCCCAAGCGCGACTGGACGGATCTGGCCTCGCACCCCGGCCAGCTGGCGATCCATCCGCTGCGCGAGGGCCTCGACACGCTGGGCAATCCATCCTTCATCGGCCGCCGCCAGCAGCACCTGGTGTTCGAAGCGAGCACCGCGCTCGCGCCGCCGGCGCAAGGCGTCGCCGCGGGCCTCGCGGCGTTCCAGAGCGGCAACCACTGGTACGTCGTCGGTGTACGCCGCGACGCCGATGACGCGCTGCAACTGTTCGTCGAGCGCGCCAAGGGCGAGGGCGCGCCTGTCGAAGTGCTCGCCACGCGCACGGTGCCTGCGGCGGACGCGCTGCGCCTGCGGATCGCGGGCGACGAGGGCGAGATCGCGTTCGCGTTCGCGGCCGACGACGGCGACTGGCAGCCGCTGCTGGAAGGGGCGGATGCGACCATGCTCAGCACCGACGACGCCGGTGGTTTCGTCGGCGTGACCCTGGGCCCGTACGCGCGCGACGAACGATGAACCTGCCGCGTCTGTCGGACGACACGCTCGCCACGCTGCCGCCGACAGTGGTGCGGCCGGCCTTCGATCGCGCTGACACACGTATCGGCATCGTCCATCTGGGTGTCGGTGCGTTCCATCGCGCGCACCAGGCGGTCTATATCGACGATCTGCTGGCCGAGGACCCGGACTGGGCGATCTGTGGCGTGTCGCTGCGCAGTCCCGACGTGCGCGACGCGCTGCGCCCGCAGGACGGGTTGTACACGCTGGCGCTGCGCGACGGCGGACCGACGCTGCGCGTGATCGGCGCCTTGCGCGAGGTGCTGTGCGCGACCGACGAACGCGATGCGGTGCTCGCACGGCTGGCGCATCCGGATGTGCGCCTGGTGATGCTGACGGTGACCGAGAAGGGCTACTGCCTGTCGGCCGACGGCGTCGATCTCGCGCATCCCGATATCGTCCGTGATCTCGCGACGCCGGAAGCGCCGTCGAGCGCGATCGGCGTCGTCGTCGCCGGGCTCGCCCTGCGGCGGGCGCACGGCCTGTCCGCGTACACGGTGCTGAGCTGCGACAACCTCGCCGACAACGGTGGGCGCCTGCGGCGCGCGGTGCTGCAGTACGCACGCCGGTTCGATGCCGGGCTCGCAGACTGGATCGAGACGCACGCGACGTTCCCGCGCTCGATGGTCGACAGCATCACTCCGGCCACCGACGACGCGCTGCGCGCCGACGTCGACGCCGCGCTCGGCCTGCACGATGCCTGGCCTGTGCAGCGTGAGCCCTACACGCAGTGGGTGGTCGAGGATGCGTTCTGCAACGGCCGGCCGCCGCTGGAACGCGCCGGCGTGATCCTCAGCAGCGACATCGCCGGCTGGGACCGCGCCAAGCTGCGTCTGCTCAACGGGCCGCACAGCACGCTGGCGTATCTCGGCCTGCTGCTGGAACTGGAAACGGTCAGCGACGCGATGCGCCACCCGGCGCTCTCCGCATTCGTGGAGCGCCTGATGCGCGAGGACATCGCACCGACGCTCGAGCCGATGGACGGCTTCGACGCCCAGGCCTACATCGACGCGATCCTCGCCCGGTTCCGCAATCCCGAGATCCGCCATCGGCTGGGCCAGATCGCCTGGGATGGTTCGCAGAAGATTCCCGTGCGCCTGCTCGGCACGATCGCCGATGCCCGCGCAACGGGTCGATCCATCGACAGGCTGTGCCTGCCGGTCGCCGCATGGATGCACTTCGTGCGGCGCCAGGCGCAGGCCGGTGTCGCGCTGGATGATCCGATGGCGGACAGGCTGGCTTCGGTCGGCGCCACGATGATCGGCGACATGCGCCGGGACGTGGCCACGATCCTGGCGTTGGACCCAGTGTTCGACGCGGTGGTCGATGACGCGCGGATCGTCGATGCGCTCGTGCGTGCCTATGCCGCACTCGGGGATGCGACGCCGGCCGACGTGGCAAGGGCGCTCGCCGCGGCCTAATGCGCGAGAGCCCTGTGTGTGCGTTTGCGTATGCGGATCGCGTCGAGTGGTAGCGAGTCACCGGCGCCATGGCGCTAGCCGCTGCTAGATACTTGTTCCGTCATTCCCGCCTGACCAGCCGTTCGGCTGTTGAGAGCCGCGGGAATGACGGCATTGCTTTGGCGTGGTTGGCCAGAGGGCCGTCGGCAGCAGCCAATACGAGTGGCACAGCGCATGCTCGCGAACGAGCGAAGAGCCATAAGCCGCGCGCGCGGGTCTGCTCCCTTGCGGTGCGGTTCCTGCTCGCGCATGACCGCTTCAGCGCGACACCGCCTCACCCGGTACCGCCAGCACCGCCTCCAGCGCCGGCTTCGGCTGGCGCTCGCGATCGAACAGCAGGGTGTAGTTGGTCCGGTTCGGAATCGGATAGTCGTTCTTCCACGACATGCCGTCCTCGACGCCCCAGACGCTGACGCGGTCGATGACGTCGCGCTTGCGGTGGAACAGGCGGAACAGCTCGGCGTAACGATCGGCCAACTGCTGCTGCACGTCGGCCGGCAGCCCGTCGCGGTAGGGATCGAGATAGCGCTTGAACTCGGGCAGCTGGAACTGCGGGTGCAGCATGCCGGTTCCGATGATCTGGCCTTCGCGGGTCAGCGGCAGCGCGTCGACGTCCAGTTCGGTGATCATCACCTTGACCCCGAGCGCGGCATAGGCGTCGATCGAGGCTTCGATGTCGTCGAGCGACGGATAGTTCAGGCCCCAGTGGCCCTGCATGCCGATGGCGTCGATGCGGATGCCGGCGTCCTGCAGCATGCGCACCATGCGCACGATGCCGGCACGCTTCTCCGGCCGCCAGGCGTTGAAGTCGTTGTAGTACAGCGCGGTGTCGGGCGCATGCCGGCTGGCGGCCTCGAACGCCAGGCGCACCACCGCGTCACCGTCGCCGCCGAAGGCGCGCGTCCAGACGGTGTCACGGTATTCGCCGTCTTCACCGATGATTTCGTTGACCACGTCCCAGGCATCGACGCGACCGGCGTAGCGGCCTGCGACCACTTCGATGTAGTCGCGCAGGCGCTCGGTCATCACCTCGGGCCCGGCAGGCGTGCCGTCGTCGGCTTCGAAGAACCACGCCGGCGTCTGGTTGTGCCACACCAGGGTGTGGCCGATCAGGTACATGCCGTGGCGCTCGCCATAGGCGACGAACGCATCGGCCGGCCCGAAATCCCAGACGCCGGGTTGCGGATGCAGCACCTCGGCCTTCATCACGTTCTCGGCGGTCAGTGCATTGAAATGCCGGGGCACCAGCGCTTCGCTGCGCGGATCGCGGCCAGCGACGATGTCGTCATTGACGGCGGTGCCGAGCAGGAAGGCGCCGCGGTAGGCCTCCTTGAGCGTCGATCCCGCTTCGCCCGCGTTGGTGGATTGCGGGGCAGGGGCCGGATCGCGCGGCGCTGCCGTCGCCGGCAGGGTGAGGCCACAGAGCAGCGCCGCCGCGAGTGCAGATGCGAAGCAGGTGCGTCGGGTCATCGGAATCTCCTTGATGCGGAAGGTGCGTCACGGCGCCGGCTGCGTGGCGCGCGCGCGTGAGCGTCTGAAGCCGGAAGCGTCCGGTGGCCGATAGCGCGCTTGCTGCGCAGAGCTTCGGGCGACGGACGCCTGTTTCTTCGGCGACACACAGCGTGCGCTCGAATGGTTCCGACGTCGCACTGCGGCTGCGTCGTCGGGGAGCATGTCGTCGCGTCAACATCCATCTCGACGCCGCCCTAGAGCCGGTAGGCCCGCTTCGGCAGCCGGTAGGCCAGATCGATCGCGACCTCGGCGGCCTCGTCCTCGTCGATGCGGTGTTCGGCGACCAGCTTGGCGAGAAACGCGCAGTCCACCCGGCGCGCGACGTCGTGCCGCGCCGGGATCGACAGGAACGCGCGCGTGTCGTCGTTGAAGCCGACGGTGTTGTAGAAACCGGCGCTGGCGAGGGTCTGTTCGCGGAAGCGCCACATGCCCTCCGGCGCATCGTGGAACCACCACGCCGGGCCGAGGAACAGGCAGGGATAGTGGCCAGCCAACGGCGCGAGCTCGCGCGCATAGGTGCTTTCGTCGAGCGTGAACACGATCAGGGTGAAGCCGGGCGCGTTGCCGACGCGATCGAGCAGCGGCTTGAGCGCGTGCACGTAATCGGTGCGCAGCGGGATGTCGGCGCCCTTGTCGCGGCCGTAGCGGGCGAAGAGCTCGCGGTTGTGGTTGCGGAAGCAGCCGGGATGGATCTGCATGACCAGGCCGTCGTCGAGGCTCATCTTCGCCATCTCGGTCAGCATCTGCGCGCGGAACAGCTCGGCTTCGGCCGGCGTGGCCGCGCCGCGCACGACGGTGTCGAACAGGCCGCGTGCGTCGGCGTCTGACAGGTCCGCGGTCGCGCAGCTCGGATGGCCGTGGTCGGTCGACGTGGCGCCATGCGCGGCGAAGAACGCGCGGCGCTGGCGATGCGCGCGGAGGTAGCCGGTCCACGCGTGGACGTCTTCGCCGGTGATTTCGCCGAAGCGGCGGAGGGCGTCCGGAAACTGCTCGTGCTCCGGATCGATGACCGGATCGGGACGATAGGCCGTGACCACGCGGCCCGACCAGCCGCTTTCGCGGATCGTCGCGTGGTGCGTGAGTGGATCGAGCGGCGACTCGGTGGTCGCGATGACTTCGATGTTGAAGCGTTCGAACAGGGCGCGCGGTCGGAACTCCGGTGTCTGCAGCGCAGTGGTGATCGTGTCGTAGTAATCATCGGCGGTGGACGCCGAGAGTCGCTGGCGCAGGCCGAAGACATCGTGGAACACATGGTCCAGCCACATCGACGACGGCGTGCCGCGGAACAGCGTCCAGTGCCCGGCGAACAGCCGCCACGCCTCGCGCGGATCGACCTCGGTGCGCGAGCCGTCGGCACGCGGGATGCCCAGTGCATCGAGGTCCACGCCCTGGCTGTAGAGCATGCGGAAGACGTAGTGGTCCGGCACCAGCAGCAGCTCGGTCGCGTTGGCGAATGGCGCATTGGTCGCGAACCAGGCTGGGTCGGTGTGACCGTGCGGGCTGACGATCGGCAGCCCGGTGACTTCGGCATGCAGGCGACGCGCGATGGTGCGCTGGGTGGTGTCCGACGAGAACAGGCGGTCGGGGTGCAGGGTGAGGGGGTGGGGGGCGTGCGTCATGACGAGGCTCGGGTGGAATGGGGTGGCGCGTGCTGGCGGAAGTGAAATGGGTTCATTGCTGCAGCCGCTCGCCGGGTACGACGCGATCGCGCGAATGTGTGAGCTACCGACCGGCGGCGTGGGATTCTGGCCTGCAACAGTGAGAGTGGGCTCGCCGACGGTGCAGGACTCCGCGCAGGCTCTTGCTCTTGCTCTTGCTCTTGCTCTTGCTCTTGCTCTTGCTCTTGCTCTTGCTGTTGATCTTTTCGAGCCGTAAAGCGAGCCGAGCATCGCAGGGCGGCGGGGTCGAAGAGCAGCCCATGTCTGAGCGCAGCGAGTTTGGGCTGCGTGCCCCGTCGTCCGAGAAGCGCAGGGGACCGCCGCGGCTGTATCGCGGCGGATCGCGTCCGGCGAAGACGGTTTTGCTTACTTTTGCCAAGACAAAAGTAAGCCGCGCGACAGCGCGGAAGCCTTGTCTTTGATCTTCGCTCCTGCGTTTGATTGTTGGTATCTGCTCGAAACATCAGAGTCGCGAAGCGACAGGCAAAGAAGCTCAAGCAAGTGCAAGGCTTTCGCCCGCTGCGCGTGCGAGTCCCTTTTGGATGGACCCAAAAGGAACCAAAAGGTCCCTTCGCCGGACGCGAGCCGACGCTATGAAGCCGCGTCGGTCCCCTGTGCTCCTCGCCTGACGCGGCACGCAGCCCAAACTCGCTGCGCTCAGACATGGGCTGCTCTTCGGCCACGTCAGGCTCCGGTGCTCGGCTCGCTCTACGGCTCGATTCGAGATCAAGGGCAAAGGCAACTGCCAAAGCAGGAGCAAAAACAGGAGCAGGAGCCAACGCCGGAGCAGACGCCACAGCCGAAAGACCCATCTCTGGAGCCCAATCGGGATGAACAAGAAACGTCAACGCCGACATCACCGCCGTACACTCTCCGGCGGCCCGAGATAACTCGAGCGCGCCGCATCCCGCACGATCTCGATCCGCTGCACCACGACACCCGGATCGATCCGCCACAGCTTCAAGGTCTGTGCGCCGGCTTCGACCCGGTGTCGCGAGGTCGCCACGTGCACGCTGTCGCTGACCGCGCGCTCCCAGGCCTGGAACTGCGGATGGCCGGGTGTCGGATCGAGATGCATCGTGACCTCCTGCGGCGCGGCATCATCGAACGAGACGGCATAGCGCAGGCCGCCGCGATGCTGGTAATCGAGTGTCGGCGACAGCACGACCCGGACCTCGACATCGCCGGCGCTCGCCAAGTGCACCCGGTACTCGAGCCACGCGCCCGACGCGTCCGCGGTTGTCGCGCCCGCGGTCACGGGCACCGAGGTCACCGCCGACAGCGTGCGCCCGAGATGCGGGATCGTCTCCCAGGCCAAGCCCTCCGGCGCGACCGCACGCGCGTGGTGCGCGGCCTCGATTGCGATGACGCCTTCGCTCTCGATGAAGCCGGTGACCGCCGAGGCGGGCTTCGATACCGGCACGACAATGCGCACTTCGGTGCGGTCGCTGCCGAGCAGGTCGATCTGGCCGACGTGCTCACCCGCCGATATGGCGTTCCAGTCGACATCGATGCGCAGCGGCATCTCGTCCTCGACCTCACCGGACGTCGGCGTCACGCGCAGCCAGGGCTGCGAGGACGTCCCGAAGAACGTGAACGGCGCGTGTCCACGATTGAACACGACGACCTCGCGTGATGGCGCGCCATACGGGTCGAGCGGTGGTAGGGGCGCCGGCAGAGTCGGCACCGGCCAGCCGCGCACATCGCCGTCGACCGCGACGCCCATCGTGCCGCGCTCGCGCACGTCCACCCGCGACAGCGCCGGCATGACATTGCGCTCGGGCTGCTGCCAGTGGGTGTAGCCGATGCGCGGCTGCGACATCATGTGGATCCACTTGCCGTCGGCGATGTCCTGTTCGTAGACGCGTGCGAGCTCGGCATCGCGGGCGAAGCGGCGTTCGGCCTCGTCGGCCCAGGCATTCGCCGAGACGCGTCCCTGTGCGGCATGCAACCGGTTGCGGGCGACGGCGACATAGAGGTGCGCGAGGTTGGCGCTGGCGAGCACCGGATATTCGACCAGTTGGTAATACGCATCGCGATGCGCAGCGCCGAGCGCGGTGCCGATCCGCTGCGTGCGTTCGACCAGCGCATCCCAGTCCGCGAGTACGCGATCGGCCTCGCCGAAATTAACCAAGCTCCAGGTGTCCGGCGATTGCAGTTCGGGTTTGCGCCGCGCGTTGTACTGGGTGTAGCGGGTCAGGATCTCGCCGATCTCCGCCGCATGGGTCTCGCCGAACTGCTCGGCGGCGAAGGCTTGCGGATAGGCGCTCACCGCTTCGACCGGATACGCATCGGGCGCCCAGGCGTAGTCGAGGAAGAAGCTGATCGGAAATTCCATCGGCTTGATGTCGCCGACATTGACCACCCACAGCCGGTCGGCGCCGTGCGCGTGTGCCAGCCGCATCTGCTCCCAGACGCGCTCGATCTGGGTGGTGTTGATCCACTTGTAGTTGCGCGGGCCGCCGACGTAATCGAAGTGGTAGTAGACGCCGTAGCCGCCTGCACGCGTCGTGTCCGGTGCCGGCAGGCGGCGGATGTTGCCCCAGTTGTCGTCGGCGAACAGCAGGGTCACGTCGTCCGGCACCTGCATGCCCGCATCGAAATAGTCCTGGACTTCCTTGTACAGCGCCCACACCTGCGGGATCGCGTCGGCCGGCCGGCCGGTGACCTCGGCGAGGATGCGGCGCTGGTCGGCGACGATGGTCTCGAGCAGCGTCGTCGCGGTGGCGTCGCTCATCGGCTCGTCGCCATCGCCGCGCATGCCCAAGGTCACGACGTTCTCGTGCGTGCCCATGCGGCGGATGCCCTGGCGCCAGAAGTCCTGCAGGCGATCTCGGTTGCGCGTGTAGTCCCAGGCCCCTTTACCATGCCGCGCCCATTCGACGTGGGCGCGCATCATCGGCTCGTGGTGACTGGTGCCGATGACGACGCCCATCTCGTCGGCGAGCACCGCGTTCTGCGGATCGTCGTCGTAGAACGCGCGACCCCACATCGCCGGCCACAGGTAGTTGCCCTTGTGCCGCAGGATCAGCTGGAACACGCGTTCGTAGAACTGGTGGTTCGGCCCGCCGTAGGTCGCGGCCATCCAGCCGCCGAGCGCCGGATCCTCGTCGTTGATGAAGATGCCGCGGTAGCGCACGGCCGGCGCATCGACGAAGCGCCCCGGCGCGATGTGCAACGCGGTCTTGCGTTCGGGCGCCGCATCGGCCCACCAGTTCCACGGCGACACGCCGATCCGGCGCGAGAGCTCGTACAGGCCGAAGATCGTGCCGCGCTTGTCGGCGCCGAGGATCACCAGGGCGCGCTCGATGCCGGGCTCGGGCGCGTCGACGAGCTGCAGCGAATAGCCTTCCCACTGGCCGGCGACGCCGCTGGTATCGAGCGCGTGCTCGCGCACGATGCGATCGATGCGCGGGCTGTGACCAAGGGTGCCGGCGATGATCGCCAACGGCGGCGTGCCCGTGGGCGCGGGCAGGGCGCTGGCCCCCACGCCCGAGACGGCGGCGAGATCCGTGCGCAGATCGTCGGCGGCCCGCGCGACACCAGGGAAATCGTCGGCGTCGATCAGGACGGGGAGCGGCTGGCCGTCTGCGATCAGCGCGAGTGCATCGGGTACCGCCTGCACGCAGACCGCGGCGGGCTGCGCGCAGTCGCGGGCGTGCAGCGGCATGGCGCAGAACAGCGCCAGAAGAAGCAGCGCACCTGTAGGAGCGCGCTTGCGCGCGAAGAAGCCTTTGGCGCGGCGTGCGTTCGCGCGCGAGCGCGCTCCTACAATCGACATCACTGCGTGACCTCCCCGCGCACGTAGCTGCGCAGCCACTCCAGTGCAGGTCGCTCGCTGCCGTCCTCGCGGATCAGATAGGCGCCCTGTTCGTCGCGCCACAGGCCGCGGCGGAAGCCCCACAGGGTCATGCCCTGTACCGCGGGATGTTCCCAGAACACCGGGAACACGCGCTGGTAGCTGGCCAGCTGCACGGCGTCGTCGACACCGTCGAGATCGAACTCGGTGACGTGCACCGGCAGGCCGGTCGCGCCCAGCGCATCGAGGTTGGTGGTCGAGAACGCATGGCCCTGTACGCCGATCACGTCGACCAGATTCTCGGCCTGCAGCAGGCGGACGATCTCCAGATAGCGCCGGGTCGCGTCTTCGCTGTTGGTCACGCTGTAGTCGTTGAGCATCAGCTTCGAATCGGGAAAATGCTGGCGCGCGAGCCGGAATGATTCGAGGATCCAGTCCCAGCCACTGGCGCCCCCGCCGCCGAGCGCCTCGATGTAGTTGCCGCCGCCTTCGTCGTCCTTCGACGGCGGATCGTTGAGCGGCTCGTTGACGACCTCGACGATGTCGATGCCGGGGTAGCGCTCGGCCACCGCCGCAAACCACTCCTCGATCTCGGCGCGCTGCTCCTCGGGAGGCAGCGTCTCGATCCATTCCGGCTGCTGGTTGCCCCAGACCATCACGTGCATCTGGAACGGCAGGTCGTGTTCCTGCGCGACGGCCCAGGCGGCATCGAGTTCGGCCCAGTGCATGACGTCACGTTCGGCCTCGACCTCGCCCCACTTGCCGCCGTTCTCGGGCGTGACCTTGTTCCAGTAGTCCGCGAAGCCGTCGGCCTGCGGCGGGCTGTGCGCGCCGCCGAGGAAGCGGTCGAGACCATGGGCGAGGGCGGTGGACGATGCCGGATCCGGCGCCGGCGCGGCCGGCGGTGATGTAGTGGGCGTGGGTTCCGCGGCAGGTCGATCGCCGCAACCGCCCAGTGCGAGGGCGAGTGCAGTGGCCAGAGCGAATGGCAGGTGTCGCATCGTGTCGGTTCCTCCGTGTTCGTGATCCATCGGTACGGCATGGCGCGCCCGCGGATGCAGGCGCGCGCTCAAGCGGTTTCGAGCTGCGCGGGTTCCAGGCGCGGCGCCAGCAGATGCACGACCAGCAGCGCCAGCAGATAGGCAGAGCCCGCCATCAGGAAGACCGGTACGTAGCTCCCCGTGGTCTGCAGCAGGAAGCCGGTGAAGGTGGCGATCATCATGCCGCCGACGGCGCCGGCGAAGCCGCCGATCCCGACGACGGACGCCACCGCGTGACGCGGGAACATGTCGGACGTCAGCGTGAACACGTTGGCCGACCAGCCCTGGTGCCCGGCCGTCGCCAGCCCGATCAGTGCGACCGCGAGCCACAGGTTGTCGGCCTGCGCGGCGAACACGATCGGCACCACGCACAGTGCGCAGATCAGCATCGCGCCCTTGCGCGCGCGGTTGACGCTCCAGCCCAGGCGGATGAAGCGTCCCGCGAGCCAGCCGCCGAGAATGCTGCCGACATCGGCGAGCACGAAGATCGCCACCAGCGGCAGGCCGAGCGCGAGCAGGGTCAGGCCGTATTCGGCATTGAGGAATTTCGGCAACCAGAACAGGAAGAACCACCACACGGGATCGGTCATGAACTTCGCCGCGACGAACGCCCAGGCCTGGCGGTGGCGCAGGATCTGCAACCACGGCACGCGCGCCGACGGCTCCGGCGGATCGCTGCGGATGTGGGCGAGCTCGGCGGCCGACAGCGCCGGTTGCTGCTCGGGCGTGCGGTAGGTCAGCAACCACACCGCGAGCCAGGTCGCGCTGAGCACGCCGGTGAACAGGAACGCGGCCTGCCAGCCCCAGGTGAGCGCGATGATCGGCACCAGCAACGGCGCGACGATCGCGCCGATGTTCGAGCCCGAGTTGAAGATGCCGGTGGCGAAGGCGCGTTCGCGGCGCGGGAACCATTCGGCGACGGTCTTGATCGCGGCGGGGAAGTTGCCGGCTTCGCCGAGTCCGAGCATGAAACGGGCGAGCATGAATCCGACGACGCCGGCCGCGAGCGAATGGCTCATCGCGGCGATGCTCCAGATGCAGATCGCGATCGCATAGCCGACCTTGGTGCCGAGCCGGTCGATGATCGCACCGGCGCACAGCAGGCCGATCGCGTAGGCGCCCTGGAACGCGGTGACGATGTAGCCGTACTGGATCTCGTTCCAGCCGATCTCGTCCTGCAGGAACGGCGCGAGCACGCCGAGGACCTGGCGGTCGATGTAGTTGATGGTCGTGGCCGCCAGCAGCATCGCGCATACGCGCCAGCGGTACATGCCGATCTTCGCGGCGGGCGTGGAGGCCCCGGGCGGCGCGGCCCCGTCGGTGGGCCGGCTCATCGTGATACGCCACGCGCGCACGGGGCGCACCCTGGTGTCTGCTGCATCGTGTCCCTCCGCGTCGCGCGCCCCCATCGTGATAGCGCTATCACTAACACAGCGTGCCGGCATGTGCGTTCTGCACTGCATCACGCCGGGCGTATCCCGCGACACGAATCGCGGATACGCGGGGAAACAAGCGAAAAAGACGCGATGCGACGTGGCGGATGGCGAATGCTGCTCCGCAGCGTGCGCCTCTGGAATGATAGCGCTACCTTCCTGGCCACGCGTTGCAACGCGAGAGCCGCGGCAGCGCAGGGGCGGGACAGAACATCACTGCAGGGTGCGCTTCCGCACCGCGCAGTCACACCAGAAACGGGAGGGGAGTACGGTGCAAGTCAAAGTCACACGAACCGTGTTGTCGCATGCGTTGAGCCTGGCGCTGCTGAGCATGGCGAGCGCATCCGCGCTGGCCCAGAGTCCGCAGGCCCCCGCGCCTGCACCGCAGACGCCACCGACGCCGCCGACATCGGAGCCGGCGTCACCCTCGGTCACCCAGCTCGATACGATCTCGGTCACCGGCTATCGCCAGAGCCTGCAGTTCGCGACCGATGCGAAGCGCGATTCCACCGGCTTCACCGATTCCATCTTCGCCGAAGATCTCGGCAAATTTCCCGACACCAACATCGCCGAATCGCTGACCCGCATCCCGGGCATCCAGTTGAACCGCGACGTCAACGGCGAAGGCCTGAACATCGCGATCCGCGGCCTCGGCAGCAGCTTCACCAAGACGCTGATCAACGGCGCGTCGGTCGCCACCGCATCGATCGGTCTGGATGCGACCAACCAGAACCGCGAAGTCGATCTCAACATCTTCCCGACCGAGTTCTTCAACCAGGTCACCGTGTACAAGTCGCCGCAGGCCAGCCTCCCCGAGGGCGGCGCCGCCGGCGTGGTCGACATGCGCAGCGTGCGTCCGTTCGACATGCCGGGCACGCACGTCACCTATCACCTGCAGGCGGACTACAACGACGTCAGCGAAGAGACCAGTCCGCGCGGCTCGTCGATCTTCAGCTGGACCAACGAGGAAGGCACGTTCGGCACCCTGGTCGGCGTGACCTCGTCGCGCGGCAAGATCGGCGTCGAAGGCTTCGAGACGATCGGCTGGACCAATCCCAACCTGACCAATGCGCAGTGCGGCAACGGCGGCGACCCGGTCGGCTTTCCCGCGCTGGGACAGCCCTGCAACGTGACCGGCGGCAACGGCTGGCGCATTCCCGATGTCGTGCCGAACAATCCGTCCACGATCGCGGCCGGCCTGACGCCCGGCCAGCCGATCGATGCGGCGTGGCTGCTCGCCAACAATCCGGGCCTGACCACGGCGCAGATCGGCGAAGCGCTGATCCCGCGCCTGGGCCGGCCGGTGTCCATGTCGGGCGATCGCGATCGCGACGCGGTGCTCGCGTCGATGGAGTGGCGTCCGAACGACCGCCTGCACGTCTGGGTGGACGGGCTCTACACCAAGGCGAAGCGCACCAACGAGCGCATCGACGTCAACCTGATCGGCCGCAACGGACAGCTGGTCCCGATCGACATGCAGCTCGACGCGAACAACGTCGTCACCAACGCGACCTTCACCAATGCGCAGTTCTTCCTCGAGTACCGGCCCTACGAGGAGGACGTCCAGTACTGGCACCTGACGCCGGGCGCGACGTTCTGGTTCACCGACGACGTCAAGCTGGACGTGGAAGCCAACATCAGCCGCAGCTGGATGTTCCGCGAGTCGCCGACGATCCTGGTCAACACGCCGTTCACCACCGTGCAGTACGCCAACGACGGCGGCGTGCCGACCTTCGATTCCGATCTCGATCTCAACGATCCGAATCTGGGCTGGACCTGGGCCGGCGGTGGCCGGGTCAACGTGCAGAACGAGAAGCGCGTGACCGAGACCAGTGGCGTGCGCGCCGATCTGCAGTTCGGCGAGGACAGCCGCAACGTCCGGGTCGGCGTCGCCTGGGACCGTAACGCCCGCACCATCCGCGGTTTCGACAACAGCCCGGCGTGGGAGAACCTGGTCTGCCGCGGTCTGAATCCGGACGGCAGCGTGCCGGATCCGCGCCCGGCCTGCGACGGCAATCCGGGCGCACTGATCACCAACGCCGAACTCGCGTCGTACCTCCTGCCCGGCCCGCAGGGCTTCATCACCGTCGACGGCGACCGCTTCAAGAACGACACCGATTATTACCGCTATCGCGACGAGGCCCCGGAATCCGGCGGCCCCAACACCGGCGGCGCGACCGGCGGCTTCACCGAGCGCACCCTGGCGGCGTACATCGAACTCAACGGCGAGACCGAAGTGTGGAACCGTGATCTGCGGTTCAACGCGGGCATGCGCTGGGCCAGCACCGACCAGGACATCTCCGGCCCGGTCACCCTCGGTGGCGTGCGCCAGTACCAGACGCTGACCGGCGACTACAGCGAGTGGCTGCCGTCGTTCAGTGCGGCGTGGGACGTCGCCGACCAGGTCGTGCTGCGCATGTCCGGCTCCCGCACGATGACCCGGCCGAACCCGAGTTCGATGCTGCCGTCGACGGTCTTCACCGACCAGTCGGCGCAGGTCGCCTCGCAGGGCAATCCGGAACTCACGCCGTATCTGTCGACGAACTTCGATCTCGGCGGCGAGTGGTACACCGGCGACGAAGGTTTCGTCGGCCTGACCCTGTTCAACAAGCGCGTGGAGGGCTACACCTTCCAGGGCGTCACCACGCGTCCGTTCCTGGATCTGGGCATCCCGTTCGCGGATCTGACCGAGACCCAGCAGCAGGCGATCAACAACCGCGGCGGCCCGGGCGTCGCCACGGTCAACGTCAACCAGCAGGTGAACGCGGACGCGGCGCTCAACATCCGCGGCTGGGAAGCCATCTGGGTGCAGCCGCTGGGCTTCGTGTTCGACGGCCTCGGCTTCATGGCCAACTACACCAAGCTCGACATCTCCACCGAGGGGCGCGATGCCACCGCGCTGTCGGGCAACGTCTACGGTGTCGCGCCGTCGCTGTGGAATGCGACCGCGTACTGGGAGAACGATGTCGCATCGCTGCGGCTGTCCTACACCTGGCAGGAAGGCGCCGTCGGCACCGGTCCCAACCAGCAGGGCATCCCGCAGGCCCAGATCTTCGGCGACGACCGCGGGCAGCTCGACCTCGCGGCCAGCTACACGCTCGCCAACCTGCCGTCGAAGCCGCAGATCACCTTCAACATCCTCAACATCACCGGCGAGGAACGGCGGTCGAACTTCTGGTACTCCAACGCCGTGAACGATCTCTACGATCCCGGGACCACGTACACCATCGGCATCCGGGGCACGTTCTGATCCGGATTCCAGTCGTGCCTGCCTCCCCACGGTCTGTCCCGGCGTTCCGACGCCGGGGCGGATCGTGTTTTCCTCGTGTCGCGCCCGTCGACGCGTTACCGGTCCCCGCATCCGATGCGGTGGCCGATGACGGCCGGTGGACGCGCCCGGGTCCTTGACGCAACGTCGGCATCGGCCGCCTCCACACCGGATCCCCCTCCGCAATGAATCCCGTGCTTCCACCCAGCGTGACCGAAGTGCTGTCCGTCCGTGAAAAAGTCGGCTACAGCCTCGGCGATCTCGCCGCCAACCTGATCTTCCAGACGCTGGTCACCTACCTCGCGTTCTTCTACACCGATGTCTACGCGCTGCCCGCAGCGACCGCGGCCACGATCATCTTCGTCGTCGGCATGCTCGGCGCCTTCGTGTTCACCCCGATCATCGGCCTGCTGGCCGACCGCACGCGCACGCGCTGGGGCAAGTTCCGGCCGTGGATCCTGTGGACCGCGGTGCCGTTCGGCGTGCTGTCGCTGCTGGCCTTCAGCACGCCCGATCTCGGCGAACGCGGCAAGGTGGTCTACGCGCTGGTCACCTATACGCTGCTGGTGCTGGTCTACGGCGCCAACAACCTGCCGTATTCCGCGCTCAGTGGCGTGCTGACCGGCAACATGGACCAGCGCAACAGCCTGTCGTCATACCGCTTCGTCGCGGTGATGGTGGCGCAGTTCGTGATCCAGGTGCTGCTGCTGCCGCTGGTGCTGATCCTCGGCGACGGCGACCGGGTGCGCGGCTTCGAACAGGTGATGACGGTCTTCGCCGTGGTCGGCACGGTGTTCTTCCTGATCACCTTCCTCACCACGCGCGAACGCATCGTGCCGACGGCCGCGCAGTCGTCGGGCGTGCGCCAGGACCTGACCGATCTCGTCCACAACCGGCCGTGGCTGATCATGCTGACGCTCACCGTGCTGGTGTTCGTCACCCTGGCGCTCAAGGGCGGCATGACGATCTACTACTTCCAGTACTACCTCGATGCGACCGCGCTCGCTGCGTTCCTGCAGGGCTCCGGATTCAACGGATTCATCGGCGGCCTCAACGTGGCGCTGACCGGCGTGGGCCTGGCCGGCTTCCAGTGGCCGGAAGACGCACCGACCTCGGCCTTCAGCCTGTTTAACGCCGGCGGCATCATCTTCATGATCCTCGGCATCGGCCTGTCGCGGCCGCTGGCCGAACGCTTCGGCAAACGCGACGTGTTCGGCGGGGCGCTGTTCGTGTCGACGCTGTTCGTGCTCGCGTTCTACCTGTTCCCGCCCGATGCGGTCTGGCTGGTGTTCGGGTCGCAGATCCTGCACGGCTTCTTCTACGGCATCACGATTCCGCTGCTGTGGGCGATGATCGCCGACGTCGCCGACTATTCCGAATGGCAGAACAACCGGCGTGCGACCGCGATCATCTTCTCGGCGATGATCTGCGGCCTGAAAGTCGGGCTGAGCATCGGCGGCGCGCTGGTCGCGGCGATCCTCGCGCGCTACGGCTACGAGACCGGCGGCGGCGCGCAATCGGCGCCGGTCGTCGACGGCATCCGTCTCGCGATCAGCCTCTACTGCGCCACGCCGTTCCTGCTCGCGGTGGGCCTGCTGTTCTTCTACCGGATCGACCGGACCATGGAGGCGCGCCTGGAGCGCGAACTCGCCGAGCGCCGTCTGCGCACGGGAGCCGAAGCATGAGTGCGCATCCCACGCCGCCGCCCTCCGCAGCGCCGGGCGACGAGGCACTGTCGGCCGAACTCGAACTGCTGGCCGCACGCGCCATTTCGCGGCCGCTGATCACCCAGCTCTACACCGCCGATCCCTCGGCCCACGTGTTCGAGGGACGCCTCTACATCTATCCCTCGCACGACATCGATGCAGGCACGCCGTTCGACGACGAAGGCGGGCACTTCGGCATGCAGGACTATCACGTGCTGCGCATGGACACGCCCGAGAGCGAGGCCGTGGACTGCGGCGTCGCGCTGCACGTGCGCGACGTGCCGTGGGCGACGCGGCAGATGTGGGCGCCGGATGCCGCGTATCGCGACGGGCGCTATTACTTCTACTTCCCGGCCAAGGATGCCGACGACGTGTTCCGGATTGGCGTGGCGGTCGGCGATCGGCCCGAAGGTCCGTTCACCTCGCAACCCGAGGCGATGGCCGGCACGTACTCGATCGATCCGGCCGTCTACGGCGACGACGACGGCGCGTATTACCTATACTTCGGCGGCATCTGGGGCGGCCAGCTGCAGAAGTACCGCGACAACGTCCGCGACGCCGCGCACGAAGAACCCGTTGGCGATGCGCCCGCACTGGGCGCGCGGGTGGGCCGGCTGCGCGAGGACATGCTGGAGCTCGACGAGCCGACGCGCGAGGTGCTGGTCCTCGACGCGCACGGGCAGCCGCTGCGCGCCGACGACGACACCCGGCGCTTCTTCGAAGGTCCGTGGGTGCACAAGCACGCGGGCCGGTACTACTTCTCCTACTCGACCGGCAATACGCATCTGCTGTGCTATGCCGTCGGCGACAGCCCGTACGGGCCGTTCACCTACCAGGGCGTGATCCTCGAGCCGGTGGTCGGCTGGACGACGCACCATTCCATCGTCGAGTTCGAGGGCCGCTGGTGGCTCTACTACCACGATGCGCTGCACTCCGGCGGCGTCACCCACCTGCGCACGACCAAGGTCACCGAGCTGCACCACGACGCGCAGGGCCGCATCCGCACCATCGATCCCTATGGCGGATGAGCCCGATGGCGCGCTGAGGCCGCTGGCGCCGGGGCCGCTGCTGCGGATCGCGTGCGGCGCACTGGCCGTCACCGTTGCGCCCGAAGCGGGCGGGCGCATCGCGCAGATCGTCCAGGATGGCGTGCCCCAGCTGGTCGGTGACGACGACGGCAATCCCGCGACGATCGCCTGGGGGTGCTACCCGATGGTGCCGTGGGCCGGGCGCGTGCGGAACGGCCGCTTCCGTTTCGACGGGCAAGGCCACGCGCTGACCGCCAATCTCGCACCGCATGCGATCCACGGCGTGGGCTTCGCCCTGCCATGGACGCTGGACCTGCACACCACCGACTGCATCGTGCTGTCGCTGCAGCTGCCGCGCGATGCGCGCTGGCCGTTCGGCGGCATCGCCCGGCAGACGATCCGCCTGACGCCGCGGCGCCTGCGCCTGACGATGCAACTGGATGCCGAAGACCAGGCGATGCCCGCCGTCATCGGCTGGCACCCGTGGTTCCGCAAGCCGGAGCGGGTGGAGTTCGCGCCGACGCACGTGTATCCGCGCGACACGGACGGCCTGGCCACGCTACCGCTGGCGGCGCCTCCGCCACCGCCGTGGGACGACTGCTTCGTCGGCGCGACGGGCGCGGCGCTCGAACGCGCCGGCCAACGCCTGCAGCTCACATCGGACTGCAGCCACTGGGTCGTCTTCGACGCACCGGCGCACGCGACCTGCATCGAGCCACAGAGCGGCCCGCCGGATGCCTTCAACCTGGCGCCGTCGCGACTCGACGCCGGCGAGCGCCTGACGCGCTGGTTCGAGATGGCGTGGCTGGAGTCGGCGACTCGCTGAGACATTGCGCCACGACCGCCTGCGGCGCTGGTGTAACGCCGATCCGTGCGGCGGGTCGGTGCCTCGAAGAGATTCCACCGCCTAATAACCGGTATACGCTCTGGCATCGACTGGCGTCGTGCCGGGTCCGGCCTTGAGGCCGCTTCGCAAGGCAAGAACTGGAGCAAGGGGGTTCGACCGTGCTGGAACGTGTCTACGCGGAGCTGGCATCGATCACGCCGTGCGATCCGCTGGAGCAGGTGCATCTGCGTGATGCGATCGACTGGGTGCGGTCAGGGGCGCCGCTATGTCGTACAGAAAAACCTGCCATCCCGCCGAAGCACCTTGTGTCGTATTTCGCGCTCATCTGCGATGGCTTCATCCTGCTCGTGGATCACCGGAACGCGGGGCGATGGCTGCCGACAGGTGGGCATGTGGAGCCGGGCGAGGATCCGCGCGCGACCGTTGTCCGCGAACTCAAAGAGGAGCTCGGGATCGATCTCGCGCGCGACCATGTGCATGCGCCCTGCATGGTGACCGTCACAGAGACCGTCGGTGCGACCTCGGGACACACCGATGTCTCGCTGTGGTATGCCATCACCGGGGATCGCCATGCGCCCATCGAGTTCGATCCTGTCGAATTCCACGACGCAAGATGGTTTTCCTTCGCGGCGCTGCCGCTTCATCGCTGCGATCCACATCTGCACAGATTCGTCGCCAAGCTTGAATGCACGGCCAGAGAGGAGCGGTGCGATGGCGGCGCATGACGAAACAGTGCGGGTCGGCGTCGGGGTCATCGCCGTGCGTGAGAGACGGGTGCTGCTGGGGCCGCGCGCAGGCGCGCACGGCGCGGGAACCTGGGCGCTGCCGGGCGGGCATCTGGAGTTCGGTGAAACCGTCATGGCCTGCGCGGCGCGCGAGCTGCGCGAGGAAACCGGTCTCGATGCGATCGACCTGGCGCATGCGCCTTACACCAGCGACGTCTTCGAGCCAGAGGGCCGGCATTACGTCACCCTGTTCGTCACTGCACGCGCGACCGGAACCCCGGCCATCCTGGAGCCCGGGAAATGTCTGGCCTGGGACTGGTTCGAATGGTCGGCCCTACCGCAACCACTGTTCCTGCCGCTGCGCAGTCTGCATGCGAGCGGTTTCGTGCCTGCGGACGTGGATTGATGCCCACAGTTCCGGCAGGCGCCAGGCCGAATGCCCAACGTCGACAGCGGGGAGGTGACCGGTGATGTCCGCAGCAGTCCAGTCCGTGGCGCCGATGCTGTCGGTGCACGATATGACCGAAACGCTAGTGTTCTATCAGCAGATTCTGGGATTCGAACTGGCGTGGTCTTGGGGAGCGCCGCCCGAGATCGCCGCGGTCTGCTGCGGTGATGCCGAGATCACGCTGACCGCGCGCCGGGATGCGAAGCCGGTCGGCGCGTCCCACATTTATCTGCGCGTCGTCGGCGTCGATCGCTATCACGACGCGCTCGTGGCGTCCGGCGTGAAGGTCCTCGTCCCGATCGACGATCGGGCTTACGGCATGCGGGATTTCCGCATCGCAGATCCCAGCGGCAACCAGATCAGCATCGGCGAGGCAACCAGTGGCGCACACGACTGACCATTGAGGCGCGCGCGGGGCGCGAGCCGTGCGCGGCAGCCGCCTGGTTTCATTGCGGCGGGTCTGCTCGCATTGGAGGCGGGGTTGCAATCAGGCGCTGGCGACGTCGGAAACCAAGCGGGCATGCAGTGTTATGTGCTCCACCGCATCGAGCGGGTCTAGACACGCAGACCCGTGCACGACGTCAATCGGATTCACGTTTCGTCGCACTGGCGGCATCGGTCGCCGCCATCGCGCGCCCCGTGTCCGTCAGCAGCGCGAGCGTGCGATCGCCGTCCTCGACCGTGCGCACCCAGCCCGCACCGGGCGTGCCACCGATGCTGTCCTCGCCGAGCCACGCGAGCGTGCGGAGCAGCACGCTCATGCGCACGCCGAGCCGCTTGCAGAGGCGCGGCAGCGACATGCCGGCCGGATGCGCGGCCAGCTCGACCAGCAGCGCCCGGGTCAGGGCCGTGTCAACGGACAACGTCGGCGGGAATGTCGCGATGGCGCGGCGCCTGCGCGCCGGACTCGGGCGCGTGCGGCGTGACGATCACCGGCACCGACTTGGACGTCGGCGTGCGCGATTCGTCGGCGAAGCTCGAGAGCGGCACCAGCGGATTGGTTTCCGGGTAGTACGCGGCCAGGCAGCCCTGCGGAATGTTGTACTCGACCAGCAGGAAGCGCTTGGCCTGGCGCCGCACGCCGTCGTCGCAGAGGCTTTCCAGGTCGACCCAGTCGCCAGCCTGCAGGCCAAGCGCTGCGATGTCGCCGGCACCGATGAACAGCACGCGGCGCTCGCCGAACACGCCGCGGTAGCGGTCGTTCAAGCCGTAGATCGTGGTGTTGTACTGGTCGTGCGACCGCGTCGTGGCGAGGTTGAACACCGGCTGCGTGCCGCGCTGGCGACGCGCGCGGTGGATCGGATTGTCGGTCGGCACCGGGCAGGCGAAGAACACGGCCTTGCCGGCCGGATTCACCCAGTTGCGGTCGCGCGCGGTGTTCGACAGACGGAAGCCACCGGGCACGCGCACGCGGGTATTGAAGTCGTGGAAATCGTCGAAGGTCTTCGCGATGAGTTCGCGGATGCGGTCGTAGTCCTCGATCAGCGACAGCCACGGAATGCGGCTGCGCGCGCCGAGCGTCGCGTCGGCGAGCCGCGCGACGATCGCCGGTTCCGACAGCAGGGTGTCCGAGGCCGGCGGATTGATGCCCGACGACAGGTGCACCATGCTCATCGAATCCTCGACGGTCACGCCCTGCGGGCCGGATCTCGGTGCGGCCCAGGCACGGCAGGATCAGCGCGTCGCGGCCGTGGATCAGGTGGCTGCGGTTGAGCTTGGTGGTGACGTGCACGGTGAGATCGCAACGGCGCAGGCCGCGCGCGGTCGCGTCCGAATCGGGCGTCGCGATCGCGAAGTTGCCACCCATGCCGAAGAACACCTTCGCGCGGCCGTCGATCATCGCCTCGATCGCGCCGACGGTGTCGAACCCGTCCTCGCGCGGCGGCTCGAAGCCGAACACGTCGCGCACGCGATCGAGGAACGCCGCCGGCGGCTTCTCGTAGATCATCATCGTGCGGTCGCCCTGCACGTTGCTGTGGCCGCGCACCGGGCACGCGCCCGCGCCCGGGCGGCCCAGATGGCCGCGCAGCAGCAGCAGGTTGACGAGCATGTTGATCGTCGCCACCGAGTGCTTGTGTTGGGTGATGCCCATGCCCCAGCACGCGATCAGGCGTTCGCACGACAGATACAGCTCGCCGGCGCGGCGGAGTTGCGCCTCGTCGAGCCCGGATTCCTCGACGATCGTCTCCCAGGTCTCGGCCATGACGTCGGTGACGAAGGCGTCGAAACCCGTCGTGTGCTCGGCGATGAAGGCGTGGTCGAGCAGCGAGGCGCCGCCGTTGCCGGTGACCTCGACGTCGCGCTCGAGCACGTGCTTGATCATGCCCTTGACCGTCGCGAGATCGCCGCCGATCTTGAGCTGGAAATAGTCCGACGAGATCCGCGTCGACCCGTAGGTCGCCATCTCCACCTTGTCCTGCGGATCGGCGAAGCGTTCCAGGCCGCGCTCGCGCAGCGGGTTGAACGAGACGATCCTGGCGCCGCGCTTCGAGGCCTCGCGCAGCTCGCCGAGCATGCGCGGATGGTTCGTGCCGGGGTTCTGGCCGAAGATGAAGATGCCGTCGGCTTCTTCGAAATCCTGCAGCGACACCGTGCCCTTGCCGACGCCGATCTGCTTCTTCAGCGCGGTGCCCGACGACTCGTGGCACATGTTGGAGCAGTCGGGGAAGTTGTTGGTGCCGTATTCGCGCACGAACAGCTGGTACAGGAACGCGGCCTCGTTCGAGGTGCGGCCCGAGGTGTAGAAGATCGCCTCGTCGGGCGAGGGCAGGGCATTGAGATGCCCGGCGATCGTCGCGAACGCATCGTCCCAGGTCACCGGCACGTAGTGGTCGCTGGCCGCGTCGTAGCGCATCGGCGTCGTCAGCCGGCCCTGGTTCTCCAGCCAGTGGTCGCTGTAGGCCGCCAGCTGCGCGACGCTGTACTGCGCGAACAGCTCGGGCCCGGCGCGATGCCTGGTCGCCTCGGCGGCGACGGCCTTGGCGCCGTTCTCGCAGAACTCGAACGTGGAGGTGTGGTCGCGGTCGGGCCAGGCGCAGCCGGGGCAGTCGAAGCCGTCGGGCTGGTTGGCCTTCAGCAGCGTCTTCGCACCGCTGACGGCGATGTCCTGCTCCAGCAGATGGGTCGCGACCGACTTCAGCGCGCCCCAGCCACCGGCGGGACCGTCGTACTTGCGGATCGGGCTCTTGTTGCTCATGGCGTGGCACTCCTGCCTGGGCGCGCGGCTGCGAGCGGCGGGGCCGGCTCGGGCAGCAGCCGCTGCGCGTGGGTGTAGACCGCATGCCCGTCGTCGCGGGCGAAGCCGATCAGGGTGAGGTTGGCGCGTTCGGCGAGCGAGATCGCCAGCGCGGTCGGCGCGGAGATCGCGGCGAGCAGCGCGATGCCGACGCTCGCGGCCTTCATCGCCATTTCGTAGCTGGCGCGGCTGGTGACGACCAGGAAGCCGTCGTCGGTGGCGAACCCTTGCGCGTGCAGCGCGCCGATCAGCTTGTCGAGCGCGTTGTGCCGACCGACGTCTTCGCGCACGAGGCGCAGCGTGCCGTCGCGCGACGCCCAGCCGGCGGCGTGGGTCGCGCCGGTCAACGCGTTGATCGCCTGCGCGTCGCGCAGGGCCCGCAGGGCGAGGCGCAGCGCGGCGACCTCGATCCGCACGTCGCCGGTCACCGGCGCCGGATAGCGCAGCGCGGCTTCCAGCAGTTCGCTGCCGCACACGCCGCAGCCGCTGCGCCCGCTCATGCTGCGCCGACGCAACGCCAGCGCCTCGGCGCGTGCCTCCGGAATCCGCAGGCGGATCTCGATGCCTTCGATGAAGGGCTCGATGCGTTCGATGGCGACATCGTCGGGCGCGGTGACGATGCCTTCGCTGAGTGCGAAGCCGATAGCGAAATCGGCGAGATCGTCCGGCGTCGCCATCATCACCGCGAAGGGCACGTCGTTGTAGACGAACGCGACCGGCACTTCCTCGGCGATGTGGTCGTCGAGGCGCTGCAGCGTGCCGCCGCGCCAGCGGTCGACGCCGCGCAGCACGCTGCCGGCCGCGTCGCGTCCGGCAGGTGGGGGAGAACGCTTCGAAGAACGATCGGTCATGCGGGCATCATGCCGCGACCGCCCTGAAGGACGGCCGCGGCGGATCGGCTCAGGAGAACAGCACCAGCGCCTTTTCGAGCGTCTTCCAGATGCCGAAGGCGAGTGGGATACCGACCGCGGCCCAGCAGAACGCGACCAGCAGCGGATTGCCGCCCGAACCGATACGGTCCATCTCGTCCTGGGAGACCAGCGACTGGCCGGAGGCGTCGACCTTCTCGTGCGCCAGCTGCTTCTCGCGCGCCAGTTCCTCGGGCGTCATGAAGTGCTTCGGATTGACCGGACGCACCAGCAGGTTGCAGATCAGGCCCAGCACCAGCATGCCGGCGAGGATGTACATCGTGGTGTTGTAGACCTGCGAGGGCGGCATGCCCAGGCCCAGCTGGTACTCGCGCATGTAACCGATGACGAACGGGCCGAGGATGCCGGCGGTCGCCCAGGCGGTCAGCAGGCGGCCGTGGATCGCGCCGACCATCTGCGTGCCGAACAGGTCGGCCAGGTAGGCCGGCACGGTGGCGAAGCCGCCGCCGTACATCGACAGGATCACGCAGAAGGCGATGACGAACAGCGCGATCGAGCCCGCGTTGCCGAGCGTCGGCGCCGACGCGTACAGCGCGATGCCGAGCACGAAGAAGATCGAGTAGGTGAGCTTGCGGCCGAACTTGTCCGACATCGACGCCCAGAAGAAGCGGCCGATGATGTTGGCCAGGCTCAGCATGCCGACGAAGCCGGCGGCGATCGCGGCGATCGCCGACAGCTGCTCGGTGCCGAGCTCGCGAAAGCCGGCGTCGACGCCGATCAGGCGGCCGCCGAACATCTCCTGCAGCATCGGCGAGGCCAGGCCCAGCACGCCGATACCGGCCGACACGTTGAGGCACAGCACCGCCCACACCAGCCAGAACTGCGGGATGCCCCAGACCTTGCTCACGTGCACGTGGCCCTGGGTGATCATCGCGTTGTCCTTGGCCGGCGGCGGCGTCCAGCCCTTCGGCTTCCAGCCGGTCGGCGGCACGCGATAGCCGAACGCGCCGGCCATCATGAAGACGAAGTAGGCCGCGGCCATCACCACGAAGGTCTCCTTCACGCCGACCGAGGTCGGGGTCGCGAAGTGGCGCATCAGCATGTCGGCCAGCGGGCTGCCGATCAGCGCGCCGCCGCCGAAGCCCATGATCGCCATGCCGGTCGCCATGCCGCGGCGATCGGGGAACCACTTGATCAGCGTCGACACCGGCGAGATGTAGCCCAGACCCAGGCCGATGCCGCCGATGACGCCCGAGCCCAGCCACAGCATCCAGATCTGGTGCAGGTGCACGCCGAGCGCCGAGATCAGCAGGCCGCCGCACCAGCACAGCGCGGACACGACGCCGGCCTTGCGCGGGCCCACGCGTTCCAGTCCAGCCGCCCCAGATCGCCGCCGAGCAACCGAGCAGCACGAAGAACAGCGTGTACATCCACTGCAGCTCGCTGATGTTCCAGTCGCAGCTCGCGGAGGTGATGCGGTCGAAGAAGCCCATCTCCGGTCCACAGGCGATCGGGGCGTCGATGCCGACCGCCATCGACAGCGGCAGCCAGAACACGCTGAAGCCGTAGGCCATGCCGATGCACAGGTGGATCGCCAGTGCGGCAGGCGGCACCAGCCAGCGGTTGAATCCGGCGCGCGCGATGATGCGCTCCTTCGACAGCAGGCTGCCTTCGGGCGCGCTGCCGGCGGGCAATGTGGTGGCGGAACTGTTGGCCATGGAATCCTCCCCGGATGATGAGCCGTGTCGCTCGTTCGAGCCGCAAGGTATGTCCTGGAAAACATATTCACCTGCGACAATTCGCCGCAAGGGTAGGCCAAGCCGCGGCCCGGCTCCAAGGCCAATGGTCTAATATCCGGCTTTCAGGAACATATTGAATCTGCGGTCTGCCGGCCCCGCCCGGACGGCACCGCCCGGGGAGGCGCGATGTACAAGGTGCGGATCCAGCCCCGCTGGGAACTCGAGAACGCGCGCGGCGACCGGCTGCCGACGCATCTCGTCGACCTGCTGCTCGCGGTCCGCGGCAGCGGGTCGCTGGCTGCCGCCGCGCGCACCGTGGGCCTGTCGTACCGCTATGCCTGGGGCCAGCTGCAGGACGCGCAGGCGGTGTTCGGCCAGCCGCTGCTGCGCATGACCCGGGGCCGCGGCGCGCGGCTGACGGCCATCGGCGAGCGCCTGGTCTGGGCCGACAACCGGATCGCCGCAAGGCTGTCGCCGATGCTCGACAGCCTGGCGACGGAACTCGAAGCCGAACTCGAACGGGCGGTCAGTGCGCACGCCACGCCGCTGCGCATCCATGCGTCGCACGGCTTCGGCGTCGAGACCCTGCGGCGCTGCATGGCCGAGGGCGAACTGCCGCTGGACCTCAAATACCGCAGCCCGGACGACGCGCTGGCCGCGCTGCGCACCGGCGCCTGCGACGTCGCCGGCCTGCACCTGCCGATCGGCGATCTGGAAGCGCCACTGTTCGCGCACTACCTCGAGCGTCTCGATCTCGAGCACGACCGCGTGATCCATCTCGCGATGCGCCGCCAGGGCCTGGTGCTGGCGCCGGGCAATCCGCTGCGCATCGAGACGCTGCAGGATCTCGAACGGCCCGACATCCGCATGATCCACCGGCAGCCAGGCTCGGGCACGCGGCTGCTGCTCGAAGCGATGCTCGCGCGCCACGGCATCGCCTTCGACCGCATCCGCGCCTGCGATGTCGAGGAACTCACGCACGCCGCGGTCGCTGCCTACGTCGCCAGCGGGCTGGCCGATGTCGGCTTCGCGCTCGAACCGCCGGCGCGCAAGTACGGGCTGGATTTCTTCCCGCTGGTCACCGAGCACTATTTCTTCCTGTGCCACAGCGACATGCTCGACGCCGGTCGCCTCGTCGACCTGCTGGCGCTGCTGCGCAGCGACCGCTTCCGGCGCGAACTCGGTCTGCTGCCCGGCTACGATCCGAGCTACTGCGGCAACGTGCAGACCCTGGGCGAGGCGTTCGCTTCGGCGTCACGTCCTGGTGCGTCGGGATGTGGGCGTCGTCGGTGACGCGCGTGCCATGCCCCCTGTGAGCACAGGCCTGTCGCGCGCGGGCGCGCGCCTGCGGGGCGCGATCGAAGCGCGCGACGCGCTGCCTGGGCAGGAGCGCGCTTGCGCGCGACGGGCATTACCGGATGCGATCCCATGACGCGGATGCGCCTGTCGCGCGCCAGCGCGCTCCCGCACAGCGCATCCGGGGCCCGCATGACCGGCGCGAGAGTTCCATCGCACCGCGTCGTCGTGGCCCCCGCGGTAACGCGTCGCCGGCCCCTACGCGCGGGCCGGCATGCCGTCGAGCCCGCCCTTACTCGATCGGCTCGTCCAGCATCAGCTGGCGCGCGAAGCGGACCGGCGGGGCGCCCTGGGCCAGCATGTCGTCGTGGTACTGCTTGAGATTGAACGCCTCGCCGCGCTTCGCTTCGGCGGCCTTGCGCGCGTCGAAGTGTTCCTGCGCGCCGACGAAGTAGGTCGCCAGCTGCGTCGACGAGAGCTGCGCGCGGATCCACTTGCCTTCCGCTTCGCTGGACTGCTGGAAAGTCTGGCGGACCATCAGGTCCATCGCCTGTTCCTTGGTCCAGTTGTCGACGTGCACGCCCTGGTCGAGGATCGCGTTGGCCACCGCGCGCGCATAGAACTTCAGCTGCATCAGGCGGAACAGCGGATCGTTGTCGGCATAGCCGGCGTCGGCCATCATCCGCTCGGTGTAGACCGCCCAGCCTTCGGCGAACGGGCCCGAACGGAACACCGCGCGCAGCGTCGAGGGATGGTTCGCCGAATGCGCGCCTTCGAGGTAGTGGCCGGGCATCGCCTCGTGGATCGTCAGCACGTGGATCAGGTGCTTGTTGTATTCGCGCAGGAACGAATCGACCTGGGCGTCGTCCCAGTCGTCGGGGATCGGCGAGATCGCGTAGTAGGTGTCCAGGCCCTTGTCGAGCGGGCCCGGTGAATCGCAGTAGGCGACCGCGAAGCCGCGCTGGAATTCGGGCATCAGGATGATCTTGACCGGATCCTCGGGCACGGTGACCAGGTCGTGCTCGCGGGTGAAGGCGGTCGCGACGTCGAGCGTGTGCTTGGCGAACTCGACGACCTCGTCGCGGCCGGGCTTGTCGGCGTACGCGAATTCCATCGCCGCCTCGATCGCGGCCTGGCGCTGGTCTTCGCTCGGCGCGGCCGGCGTGTCCGGCGCGCCGGGCTTGTCGGCCAGCACGGTCCGGGCGACGGTGTACATCTCGTCGCGGATCCGCGCGAGTTCGGCTTCGGCGCGCGCGCGGATGTCCTGGCGGGTCAGCGAGGCATTGAGCGAGAACTTCAGCTTCTGGTCGTAGCGCTCGGCGCCGATGCGGAATTCGCCCTTGGCATTCGGCACCAGGGTGTCGTCGAGCCAGGTCTGGTGTTCGTCCACGGCCGCGCGCAGCGTGGCGACGGCCGCGTCGAGCCGCGTACGGTCCTCGCCGGTCAACTGGTCGGCGTTGGGCGTGATGAAGGTGTCGATCAGCGAGAGCACGCCCTTGTTCTGCGTGGCCACGGTGCGCGCGTGGGTCGCCGGCACGCGTGCGGGGTCGAGGTTCTCGCGCGCCTGGGCGAAGATCGCCGGCAGTTTTTCCATGCGCGCGGTCGCCGACTTCAGCCGTTCCGGCACGGGCGCGAACTCGCGCGCCATCAGGTTGTAGATCGCGCCGCCGGCGAGGCCGCTGTAGACCTGCGGATCCCAGGCCCAGCTCTGCATCGTCTCGGCATCCCAGATCGCATATTCGAGCGTGTTGCGCAGGATCAGCGCATCGACATGGTGCTCGCGCGCGAGCTGTGCGAAATCGATCGCGTTCAGCGCGTCGAGATAGCGCCGGTTGAAGGTCAGCGCGGCATCGCGGCCGGCGGCCGACAGGTCGTCGATCTCGCTGTCGAAGCGGTGATCGCCGATCTGGGTCGCGGAAATCGGCGACAGCGCCATGGCCTCGTCGAGGTAGCGCGTCGACAGATCGGCGAAGGCGGCATCGGCCTGCGCGTCGCCCGCGGTCGCCGGCGCGTCCTGCGCGGTCGTGGAGGGCGCACTGGGCGCCTCGCGGTTGCAGCCGGCGAGGGCGGCGGTGAGGACGGCGACGGCGAGCAGGGAACGGCGCATGCGGACTTCCGGCGGAGGGACAGCGGGGCAGCATAGAGGCGCGGACATGCCGCTGCATGTGCCGAAGGTGGCGGAAACCGGGTTGATCCGCGGTCGCGCGCGTCTGCGACGGTGTCGCAGGCGTCCGCATTTGACGCGCGCGGCGCCTGCGACGAAGAATCGGACGTTGTGCGGCGCGTGCCGCGGGGGAGAACCGACATGCAGCGACGCGAATTCCTGGCCTGGGGCACGATCGGATTCGGCAGTCTGCTGCTGCCTGGCGGCATCGGCCGCGTCATCGCCGCCGAGGAACTGGTGTCGACGCTCGACGTGGCGTTCAAGAAGCGGCTTGCGGATGTCGCACTGCAGACGGCCACCGGGGGTGGCGCGAGTTACTGCGACGTGCGGATCGGCCGCTACCTGCGGCAGTTCGTGATGACCCGCGAGGACAAGGTGGAGAACGTCGTCAACGGCGAATCCACCGGCGTCGGCATCCGCGTCATCGCCGATGGCGCCTGGGGCTTCGCGGCGACGCGCCAGCTCGATCCCGACGGCGTCGCCGACGCCGCCCGCCAGGCGCTGGCGATCGCCAAGGCCAATGCGCGCATCCAGTCGACGCCGGTGCAGCTGGCCCCGGTGCGCGGCGTCGGCGAGGTGTCCTGGCGCACGCCGATCGCGAAGAACGGCATGGAAGTGCCGGTCGGCGACAAGGTCGAGCTGCTGCTCGGCGTCAACGCCGCGGCGATGGGCGCGGGCGCGGACTTCGTCAGCTCGCGGCTGTTCCTCGTCAACGAGCAGAAGTATTTCGCCAGCACCGACGGCTCCTACATCGACCAGGACGTGCACCGGATCTGGGCGCCGTTCACCGTCACCGCGGTCGACAAGGCGACGGGCAAGTTCCGCACCCGCGACGGCCTGTCGTCGCCGATGGGCCTGGGCTACGAATACCTGACGCCGGATCCGGCGCAGCGCTTCGAGCTGCCCGGCGACGTCGTCGCCTACGGCCGCGCCTACGACATGCGCGCCGACGCGGTGGCCGCGGCGACGCAGGCGCGGCAGAAGCTGGCGGCGCCCTCGGTGCAACCGGGACGCTACGACCTGGTGCTGGATCCGTCGAACCTGTTCCTGACGATCCACGAGAACGTCGGCCATCCGCTGGAGCTCGACCGCGTGCTCGGCTACGAAGCCAACTACGCCGGCACGAGCTTCGCCACGCTCGACAAGCGCGACGAGCGCTTCCAGTGGGGCAGCGACATCGTCAATTTCTTCGCCGACAAGACCCAGCCGGGCAGCCTCGGTGCGGTCGGTTACGACGACGAAGGCGTGCCGTGCAAGCGCTGGGACCTGGTCAAGGACGGCGTGCTGGTCGATTATCAGGCCACGCGCGACCAGGCCCACATCCTCGGCAAGACCGAGTCCGACGGTTGCAGCTACGCCGATGCGTGGTCGAGCGTGCAGTTCCAGCGCATGCCCAACGTGTCGCTGGCGCCGGGCAGGACGCCGCTGACCGTGCGCGAGATGATCGGCGACGTGGAGCGCGGCATCTACATCCACGGCCGCGGTTCCTACTCCATCGACCAGCAGCGCTACAACGCGCAGTTCGGCGGCCAGCTGTACTACGAGATCAGGAATGGCGAGATCGCCGGCATGGTCGAGGACGCCGCCTACCAGATCCGCACGCCGGAGTTCTGGAACGCCTGCAGCGCGATCTGCGACGAACGCGATTTCCGCCTCGGCGGCTCGTTCTTCGACGGCAAGGGCCAGCCCACCACGCGCTTCGACGGGATCAACATCATCAACACGGCGCGCAACCTGGGGTGAGTCGCGGCGGTGCGTCGCGCCGCGTGGCGGCGATGCGACGTGCATCACCCACCCTGTGCCGAAAGTCATTTGACCTTGCGTGTGCATCGCGTCAAGAATCGGGATGGCCCGCACGGATGCGCTGCCGCCATTGCCAACCCGTCCGCGTGCCGCGGACCTTCGTTCCGGGAGAGCTCCCTTGCATAGACGCGATTTTCTCGCCCTCGCTGGTGTCGGTGCGGGCGGTCTTCGGCAAGGTGATTGCCGCCGAACAACTGACCTCCACGCTCGACGTGGGCTTCAAGAAGCGGCTCGCCGATGCCGGCCTCAACGCCGCCACCGCCGCGGGCGCCACCTATTGCGACGTCCGCGTCGGCCGTTACCTGCGGCAGTTCGTGATGACCCGCGAGGACAAGGTCCAGAACGTCGTCAGCACCGAATCGATCGGCGTCGGCGTGCGCGTCATCGCCGGCGGCGCCTGGGGCTTCGCCGCGACCAATACGCTGAGCGAGCAGGGCGTCGCGGACGCCGCACGCCAGGCGACCGCGATCGCGATGGCCAACGCGAAGGTCCAGACCGCACCGGTGCAGCTCGCCCCCGCGCGCGGCGTCGGCGAGGTGTCCTGGCGCACGCCGATCGCCAAGAACGCCATGGAAGTGCCGGTGGCCGAGAAGGTCGAGCTGCTGCTGGGCGTCAACGCCGCGGCGATGGGCGCGGGCGCGAGCTTCGTGAACTCCACGCTGTTCCTGGTCAACGAGCAGAAGTACTTCGCCAGCACCGACGGCTCCTACATCGACCAGGACGTGCACCGCATCTGGGCGCCGATGACGGTCACCGCGATCGACAAGGCCAGCGGCAAGTTCCGCACCCGCGAGGGCCTGTCCGCGCCGATGGGCATGGGCTTCGAATATCTCGACGGCGCGGCGTCGGGCAAGATCTCGCCCAACGGCGTCGTGAACTACAGCGACTCCTACGATATGCGCGAGGACGCCATCGCCGCGGCCCGCCAGGCGCAGGAAAAGCTCAAGGCCCCGACCGTCAAGCCCGGCCGCTACGACCTGGTGCTCGATCCCTCGCACACCTGGCTGACGATCCACGAGTCGATCGGCCATCCGCTCGAACTCGACCGCGTGCTCGGCTACGAAGCCAACTACGCCGGCACCAGCTTCGCCACGCTCGACAAGCGCGAGCAGCGCTTCCAGTACGGCAGCGACATCGTCACCGTGTTCGCCGACAAGGTGCAGCCCGGCAGTCTCGGCGCGGTGGGTTACGACGACGAGGGCATCCCGACCAAGCGCTGGGACATGATCACCGACGGCAAGCTGGTCGACTACCAGGCCACGCGCGACCAGGCGCACATCCTGGGCAAGACCGAGTCCGACGGCTGCAGCTACGCCGATTCCTGGTCCGCCGTGCAGTTCCAGCGCATGCCCAACGTCTCGCTGGCGCCGGGCAAGACGCCGCTCAGCGTCGCCGACATGATCAAGGACGTCGAGGACGGCATCTACATCGTCGGCGACGGATCGTTCTCGATCGACCAGCAGCGCTACAACGCGCAGTTCGGCGGCCAGCTGTTCTACGAGATCAAGAACGGCGCGATCACCGGCATGATCGAGGACGTCGCCTACCAGATCCGCACGCCGGAGTTCTGGAACGCCTGCGTCGGCGTCTGCGACGAGAGCGACTACCGCCTCGGCGGCTCGTTCTTCGACGGCAAGGGCCAGCCCAGCCAGGTCTCGGCGGTGTCGCACGGCTCGTCGACGGCGCGTTTCAACGGTATCAACGTGATCAACACCGCGCGTTCGCTCGGCTAAGGAGACCTGACCCATGACCATCTTCACCGAAGCACAGGCGCGCGAAATCCTCGAGAAGACCGTCGCCCTGTCGACCGCCGACGAATGCACGGCCACGCTGGCCGGCTCCGTTGACGGCAACATCCGGTTCGCGCTCAACAACGTCTCCACCAGCGGCATCGTCAGCAATGCCGAACTCGCCGTGCAGGTCGCGTTCGGCAAGCGCGTCGGCACCGCGAGCATCAACGCCTTCGACGACGCGTCGCTGCGGAACGTGGTCAAGCGCGCCGAAGACCTCGCACGCCTGGCGCCGGAGAATCCGGAGTTCCTGCCGGCGATCGGCAAGCAGGAATACCGGCCCAGCCCGACCTTCAGCGATTCCACCGCTGCGATCACGCCGGAATTCCGCGCGAACGTCGCGGCGAATTCGATCTCGCCGTGCAAGACCGAGCAGCTGATCGCCGCCGGTTTCCTCGATGACGGCCGCAACTTCGTCGCCTTCGCCAACAGCAACGGCAACTTCGGCTACCAGCAGGCGACCAACTTCAACTACACCTGCACGGTGCGCACCGAGGACGGCCGCGGTTCGGGCTGGGTCGGCCGCAACCTCAAGGACGCGAGCGAGTTCGACGCCGGCCGCGACGTGCGCATCGCGATGCGCAAGGCCAGCGAGTCGGCCGAAGCGCGCGCGCTGGAGCCGGGCAAGTACACGGTGATCCTGGAGCCGGCCGCGGCCGCGGGCCTGATCTCCTTCATGATGCGGTTCTTCGATGCGCGCACCGCCGACGAGGGCCGCAGCTTCCTGTCCAAGCGCGGCGGCGGCAACAAGCTCGGCGAGCAGGTCTACGACCCGCGCGTGAACATCGTCGCCGATCCGTGGCATCCGGAAGCGGCGGTCATGCCGTGGGACGGCGACGGCCTGCCGCGCGAGAAGATGGCGATCATCGAGGACGGCAAGATCGCCAACCTCGACTACTCGCGCTTCTGGGCGCAGCAGCAGGGCAAGCGGGCCGTCGGGCGTCCGGGCAACCTGCTGATGTCGGGCGGCGACAAGTCGACGGCCGATCTCATCGCCGGTACCGATCGCGGCATCCTGGTCACGCGCACCTGGTACATCCGCATGGTCGATCCGCAGACCGTGCTGTTGACCGGCCTGACCCGCGACGGCACGTTCTACATCGAGAACGGGCAGATCAAGCACCCGGTGAAGAATTTCCGCTTCAACGAGTCGCCGGTGATCATGCTCAACAACATCGACGAGCTGGGCCGTCCGGTCCGCGTGGGCGGCGACGAATCGTCGATGGTGATGATGCTGCCGCCGATGCGCCTGCGCGACTTCACGTTCACATCGCTGTCGGATGCGGTGTGACGGCAGCGGCGCCGGCTGATGTCTGCGTGGAGCGCCTTCGCCTGCTGACGGGGCGAAGGCGTTCGGCGCAGGGCAGGGCGGGAACCGCACGGTGAACCGGCGCCAGTCCCTGCAGTTGCTGCTCGGCGGCGCCGCGGCACTGGCGCTGCCGCCGCTGGCCGCGCAATCGGCCCGTTACGACTTCTGGTTCACCCGCCTGCGGTACGACTCGGGCGACTGGGACGTCGACGCGCGGATGCCGTCGAACGTGCTGACCTCGCTGGTGGACTACACCAGCCTGCGCGTCGACCCGGAAGAGCGGGTCGTCGCGCTGGCGGATCCGAAGATGCTGGCGGCGCCGTTCTGCTACCTCGCCGGCCACAAGCTGGTGGAGTTCAATCCGGCGGAGCGGCGCAACTTCGAGCGCTACGTGCGTAACGGCGGCTTCGTGTTCGTCGACGACTGCAACCACGACATCGACGGGCTGTTCGCCAAGTCGTTCGAGACGCAGATGGCGACGATCTTCGGCGCATCCGCGATGCGGAAACTGCCGAACTCGCATCCCGTCTACCGCAGCTTCTTCCAGTTTCCCGATGGCCCGCCGGCGACCAGCTTCGAGCTCAACGGCTGGGGCGACGATCTGGTCCACGATTACCTCAAGGGCATCGAGATCGACGGACGGCTCGCCGTGCTCTACAGCAACAAGGACTACGGCTGCGAGTGGGATTACGACTGGCGCAACAAACGCTTCCTCGCCGACGACAACACCAAATTCGCGGTCAACATCGTCATGTACGCGTTGACCGCCTGACCCGCCACTCCCCTGTAGGAGCGCGCCTGCGCGCGATGTCGTCCTCCTGGTCGTGCCGTTCGCGCGCCAGCGCGCTCCTACCTGCACCCACAGGATTCCCGCATGGCCCCCGCCCTCACCGAAGCCGAGCTGCAGACGCGGCTCGCCCGACTCGACGCCCTGCGCGCCGCCATCGGCCAGGCCGTCGTGGGCCAGGCGGACGTCGTCGAGCAGTTGCTGATCGGCCTGCTGGCCGGTGGCCACTGCCTGCTCGAAGGCGTGCCCGGTCTCGGCAAGACCCTGCTGGTGCGCACGCTGGGCCAGGCGCTGGACCTGCAGTTCCGGCGCGTGCAGTTCACGCCCGACCTGATGCCCAGCGACATCCTAGGCACGGAGCTGCTGGAAGAGGACCACGGCACCGGGCATCGCCACTTCCGCTTCCAGGAAGGGCCGGTGTTCACCAACCTGCTGCTGGCCGACGAGCTCAACCGCACGCCGCCCAAGACCCAGGCCGCGCTGCTGGAAGCGATGCAGGAGCGGACGGTCAGCCAGGCCGGCGTGACCCGGCCGCTGCCGTCGCCGTTCTTCGTGCTGGCGACACAGAATCCGATCGAGCAGGCCGGTACCTATCCGCTGCCCGAAGCGCAGCTCGACCGTTTCCTGCTGCACATCGCACTGGCCTATCCCGACGAAGCGGAAGAGCAGGCGATCCTCGCCCAGACCACCGGCAACGCGATCCCCGACGTGCCGCAGGTCATGCACGCCGAGGACGTGCTCGCGCTGCAGGCGCTGGTGCGCGACGTGCACGTCGGCGACGACCTGCTGCGCTGGATCACGCGCCTGGTGCGCGCGACGCGCCCCGGCGAGGGCGCGCCCGACGTGGTGCGCGACTACGTGCGCTGGGGCGCCGGTCCGCGCGCCGGCCAGTCGCTGGTACTCGCGTCGAAGGCGCGCGCGCTGCTGCACGGCCGCCTCGCCGCGACGCGCGAGGATGTCGCCGCACTGCTGGCGCCGGTACTGCGCCACCGGCTGCTGCTGTCGTTCGCGGCCGAGGCCGAGCGCAAGACGCCCGACACGGTGATCGCCGGCCTGCAGCAGGCCGTGCCGTTCGACGCGCGCTGATCCCGGCGCATGACGTCCGATCCGATCCCGCCGTCGTTGCGTGCCCGGCTGGGTGCGCTGCGCATCGTGCCGCGGCGTGCCGCCGGGCGCGGCGGGATCGGCCTGCACGCCAGCCGCAGCCGCGGCGCGGGGCTGGAATTCGCGCAGTACCGGGCCTACGAGCCCGGCGACGAGCCGCGCCAGATCGACTGGAAACTCTACGGCCGCAGCGACCGGTTCTTCGTCCGCGAGGCCGAGCGCGAGAGTCCGTTGCGGGTGTGGATCGTGCTCGACGCCAGCGCCTCGATGGCGCAGGCCGACGAGGCGCGCCCGGACTGGTCGCGGTTCGATGCCGCGCGCCAGCTGGCGGCCTGCATCGCGGAGATCGCGCTGCGCCAGGGCGATGCCTTCGGACTGGTCGCGCTGCACGACGCGGGCCTGCAGCTGGTGCCTGCCGATGGTGGCCTGCGCCAGCGCGACCGCCTCCGCCTGCAGTTGCAGGGCCTGACGCCGGGCCGCGCGTTTCCGACGACCGCACAGCTGTCACCGGTGTGGGAACGCATCGGCAGCGACGATCTGGTGCTCGCCATCGGCGATTGGTTCGACGAGGCCGCGGTCGCGCTGCTGGAACGCCTCGCGGCGGCGCGGCGCGAGGTCGTCGCGCTGCAGCTGCTGACCGTGGAGGAACGCGATTTCCCGTTCGCCGATGGACGCCGCTTCGTCGATCCCGAAACCGGAGAGTCGCTGCTGGGTGATGGGCCGGCCCTGCGCAAGGCGTACCTGCAGCGCTTCGGCGACGCGCAACGTGCCCTGCGCGCGCGCTTCGACGCCGCCGGCATCCGCTTCGCATCGGCCGCGCTCGATGTGGATGTCGACGCGGTGCTGCAACCGCTGTTCGGCGCTGATGCCATAGGCGGCGGCCGGTGAACCTCGCGCTGCTGCTGCCGCTCGGCCTGGCCGCGCTGCTGGCGTGGGCGATTCCGTTGCTGCTGCATCTCGCGCGCCGGACCGAGCAGCGGCCGACGTCGTTCGCGGCGCTGCGCTGGCTGCGCCAGAAACCGCGACCGCGCCGTCGCCTGCGTTTCGACGACTGGCCGCTGCTGCTGGTCCGCTTGCTGCTGCTGGCATTGCTGGCGCTGTGGCTGGCGCAGCCGGTACGTACGGGCGACGTGGCACCGGCGCACTGGGTTGCCGTGGTGCCGGGCGTCGATCCGGCCGCGGTGCCGTTCGTGGCGGATGACGACGTGGAACTGCGCTGGCTGGCGCCGGGATTCCCGATGCTCGACGTCGCACCGTCGTCGCCGGAGCTGGCGGCCGCGTCGGTGTCGAGCCTGCTGCGCCAGCTCGACGCGGAACTGCCGGCGAGCGCGCGGCTGACGGTCGTGACGCCGGCGGTGCTGGACGGCGTCGATGCGCGCCGCATCGCGTTGTCGCGTCTGGTCGACTGGCAGGTGCAGCCCGGCCCCGACGAGGCCGGGGACGCGGGCCCCGACCTGCGCGATCCCGCGCCGCCCGCGCTGCAGGTGCGGATCGACGACGCCCATGCCGCCGCATTGCCGTGGCTGCGCGCCGCGGCCATCGCGTGGCATGCAGCGCCCGACGCGGCGCCGGCCATCGCGAGTGCGCCCACGCAGGCGCCGCCGGCATCACAGGACGAGGTGCTGGTCTGGCTGCGCGCGGATGCCTTGCCGCCGCCGGTCGTCGACTGGATCGCGGCGGGCGGCACCGCGCTGCTGGCATCCGATACGCCGGTCGAGGCCGCGTCGGACATGCGCGATGTCTGGAACGACGCGGCCGGCCGTCCAGTGCTGCGTGCAAGCGTTCACGACGCCGGCCGCGTCTTCCGGTTCGCCCAGCCGCTGACCGCCGAGGCGATGCCGTCGCTGCTGTCGCCGGCGTTTCCGCGCGAGCTGCGCGCGCAGCTGCAACCCCTGCCGTCGCCGGCCCGCGTGCGCGCCGTCGACCACGCGCCGGACACCGGTGCGCGCGCCTACCCGACGCCGCCGCGCGACCTGCAGCCGTGGCTCGCGATCGCGATCGCGTTGCTGTGCCTGCTCGAACGCTGGATGGCGACGGCGCGTCGCCGGGTCGTGGCCTCGTGAGCGTCGCGCTGCAATTGCGCGATGCGCTGCGTCGTGCGCGCTGGCAGGCGATGGCGCATGTCGTCGCGCTCGGCGCGCCGCTGTTGCTGATCGTCGCCGCGCTGGCCCTCCGGTTCGCGACGCCGCCGATCGCCGGCGTGCTCGCGTGCGTGGTCGCGGTGGGTCTCGCGCTGGTCGCGCTCCTGCGCGCTCGTCGTTTCGACCGGGGCTGGTTGCTGCGCCGGCTCAACGACGGCCGCGACGACATGGACGACAGCGCCGACCTGCTGTTCGCCGACGCGCAGACCCTCGCGCCGCTGCAGCGGCTGCAACGCACGCGCCTGCTCGAACGCCTCGCGGCGCGTCGCCAGGCCCTGGCACCGACGCCGTGGCCGTGGCGCGCCGTCGGCATCGCCTGGGGACTGGGCGTGATCGTCTGCGCGGCCGCGCTGCTGTGGCCGACGTCCCGGCCGCAGGACGCTGCCGCGCGACGCGGCGCACCGGCGTCCGCAGGGACCGCGGCGGCGCCGCAGATCCTCGCGGCCACGCTGCAGGTGACGCCACCCGCGTACACCGGCCTGCCCGCGCGCGATGCCGATGCGCTGTCCGCGCAGGCGCCGGCCGGCAGTGCGCTGCGCTGGACGCTGCGGCTGTCGACGCCGCCCGAACGCGTGGAGCTGCGCTTCCACGATGGCGACACCGTCGCGCTGACCCGTGACGGCGACACCTGGACGACGTCGCGCCCGCTGACGCGTTCGACGCTGTACCGCATCGCGGTCGTCGTCGACGGCGCGGACCTGCCGGCGACCGACGACACCACGTCGCGACTGTGGCGACTCGACGCGATCCCCGATGCGCCGCCGCAGGTGCGGGTGCTGCAGCCGGAGGCCTCGTTGACGATGGCGACGCCGGGCCAACGGCGCTGGCTGCTGCGTTTCGAGGCGGAGGACGACCACGGCATCGCGACCGCCGCGACCGTGCAACTGACGCTGGCACTCGGCACCGGCGAGAACGTCACGTTCGAAGAGCGCAGCCTGCCGGTGCGCGGCAGCGGCGATGCGCGCGCCAGGCGCTTCGAGATCGTCGTCGATCCCGTCGCGCAGGGGCTGGCCGAAGGCGGCGATCTCGTCGCCCGGCTCGAGGTCCGCGACAACCGCGCGCCGCAACCGCAGGCCGCGCGCAGCCCCAGCGTGATCCTGCGCTGGGCCGCCCCGGTGCCGCCCGATGCCGACGGCCTCGAAGGCCTCGCGCGCGACGTGCTGCCGGCGTACTTCCGCAGCCAGCGCCAGGTGATCATCGACGCCGAGGCGCTGCAGCGCGAGAAGCCGGCGTTGGCCGCCGACACGTTCGCGACACGTTCCGACACCATCGGCGTCGACCAGCGCCTGCTGCGCCTGCGCTATGGCCAGTTCCTCGGCGAGGAAAGCGAGGGCGGCGGGCCGCGCACGCTGCCGACCGCCGATGCGGAGGCATCGCCGCCGATGCCGGCGCCGCCGCCGTTGCCGATCGACGATTACGGCCAGACGGACACGCCTGCGCCGACCGTTGAAGACGACGATCACGACCACGTCGACGAGGGGCCGGCGCCGCCCTCGCACGACGACCACGACCACGACGACGCGTCCGACGGCCCCGCGACCACGTTCGGCCGCGCCGAGGACGTGCTGGCCGAGTTCGGTCACACCCACGACCTGCCGGAGGCGGCGACGCTGCTCGACCCGCAAACCCGCGAGACCCTGCGCGCCGCGCTGCGCGAGATGTGGCAGTCCGAGCTGCACCTGCGCCAGGCCGCGCCCGACCAGGCGCTGCCCTATGCCAATCGCGCGCTGGAACTGATCAAACAGGTGCAGCAGGCCGATCGCATCTACCTGGCGCGCGTCGGCCAGAACCTGCCACCGATCGATCTGACCCGCCGCCTCGGCGGCGATCGCGAGGACATCGCGCCGCGACGTCCGCCGGACCGGTCCGGCAGCGAGGACGATGCGGCGCTGGATGTCGCGTGGACGGCGCTGGGTGAGCTGGCCCCGGTCGACGCATCGGCCGGGCAGTCCGCGCCCGATCTCGACGCGCTCGACGCCTGGCTGCGCGCGCATCCGGTGCGCGTCGAGGACCCGCTAGCGCTGGTCGCCGCGGTCGACGCGCTGCGCCGCGACCCGGCCTGCGCCGACTGCCGGCATGCACTGCGCGCCGCGTTGTGGAGCGTGCTGCGGCGCCCGGCGCCGACGGTGCTGCGGCGGGCGCCGATCGATGCGGCCGGCGCCCGCTATCTCGACGCGTTGCGCGCGGAGGCCGGTCCGTGACCCCCGAGCGCATCGTCGCCCTCGTGCTCGTCGCCGCGGTCTGCCTGGCCGCGCTGCGCCTGCTGGGCGGCGTGTGGCGCAGCGCCGCCGACACGCGGCCGCGCCTCTGGCGCGTGCTCGCGATCCTCGTTCTGCAGGCGATCGCCGCCGGGCTGCTGTATCTGACCCTGTTGCCGCCGCCGTTGCCGGGCGCGGCCGGCACCCTCGTCGTCGCGACCGCGGGCGCGACCCGCGCCGACCTCGACGCGGCAGCGGGCGCGCACGTCGTTGCGTTGCCCGAAGCCGGTGCACTGCCTGGCATCGCCACGGCGCCCGATCTGGCGACCGCACTGCGCCGCACCCCGCAGGCGAGGCGCGTGCAGGTGGTCGGCGCAGGCCTGGAGGCGCGCGATCGCGACGCGGTGGCCGGACGCGCGCTGGCGTTCGCGCCGACGGTGGCGCCGCGCGGCATCGTCGCGCTCGACGTGCCCGACGCGGTCGCGCCGGGCCAACGGTGGCGGGTGCGCGGACGTGTGACCGGCGTCGACGGTGCGCGCCTGGAACTGCGTGACCCTGCGGACCGGCGGGTCGCGGTCGGTGCGCCGGACGCCACCGGTGCCTTCATGCTCGACGCGACCGCTCGCATCGCCGGCGAGGCGCTGTATTCGCTACAGCTCCGCGACGGCGACGACGCGGTCGTCGAGCGCCTGCCGGTGCCGGTCCGGGCCGTGGCGCAGGCCGCGCCGCGCGTGCTGCTGGTCGCCTCGACGCCGAATCCGGATCTCAAGTACCTGCGGCGCTGGGCCGACGACGCGGGCCTGTCGGTCCGCCAGCGCATCGAGTTCGGCGGCGGCGCACGCATTGCCGACGCCGGCACCGCGATCGACCGCGCGACGCTCGCGGACCTGGATCTGGTCGTGTTCGATGCCGGCGCGTTCGGTGCGCTCGGCGCGTCGCAGCAGGCCGCCTTGCGCGAGGCCGTGGAGGCCGGACTCGGCGTGCTGGTGCATGCGCCCGGTGCACTGCCGGCCACCGTGCGCAGCCGGCTGCGTGCGCTCGGGCTCGACGTCACCGCCGCGGCCACGCCGCAGCTCCTGCAGCTGGATCCCGACAGCCGCGACGTGGCGACCCTGCGTGCGCGGCTCGGCGCCGGCAGCGACGACGCGCCCTTCGATCCGGCGCTCGCGAACGAGGCGCTGCCGGCGCTCGCCTATCGCCCGTTGCGCGGCGATGCCGCCGCGTTCGCAGAGCAGCGCGGGCCCGCCGATCTCGCGCGCTGGCGGGCGCGGGGGCGGGGGCGCATCGGCGTGACCGGTCTCGAGGACAGCTGGCAGCTCGTGACCGCCGGCCGCGGCGACGTGCACGCCGAGCTGTGGAGCGGCTGGGTCGGCACGCTGGCGCGCGCCGGCGATGGCGTGTCGGTGCAGGTGATGGGCGAGGCCCGACCCGGCGAGCGCGTGGTGCTGTGCCTCGTCGCGCTCGGCGACCAGGTGCTCGGGCCCGATGGCAGCGACGCGCACCTGCAGCTCGATCCACAGGCGGGTGCCGGTGCCTGCGCCGCGTACTGGCCCCGCGCGGCGGGCTGGCATCGCGTCGTCGACGGCGCCGGTGCGACCGCGCGTCCGTTCCACGTGCGGTCGTCGGACGAGGGCCTCGCGCTGCGCGACGACGCGATGCGCGCCGCGACCCTGGCGCTGGTCCGCAGCACGGGCGCCGCGCCGTCCGCGGACGCGGGTGCGGCGCCGACGCGGCGGGGATCGCCCTGGCCCTGGTTC
>NZ_NRQR01000028.1 GCF_002849595.1 Luteimonas rhizosphaerae | reverse complement strand
GGCGCGGCCGGTGGCGTGGCCGCGGCCACCGCGACGGCTGCGGGCGCGGGCGCCGCCACGGCCGGCGCGAGATCGGCCAGGTGCGCGCGGTAGCGCTGCGGCAGGTCCTCGACCTGGACCAGGCCGCCGGGATGCAGCACCGCCAGACGCTCGACCAGGTTGCTGAGCTCGCGCACGTTGCCCGGCCACGCGTAGCCGGCGAGGGCCGCGAGGGTGTCGTCGGCGAAGCGGATCACGCCGCGGCCGTTGCGCGCCAGCTGGCCGGCGATCGTGCGCACCAGTTCGGGCAGGTCGTCGCAGCGCTCGTGCAGCGACGGCATGTCGATCGGGAACACGTTGAGGCGGTAGAACAGGTCCTCGCGGAACTGGCCGTCGCCGATCCGCACTTCCAGGTCGCGGTGGGTCGCGGCGATGACGCGCACGTCGCACTTGATGCTCTGGTTGCCGCCGACGCGCTCGAAGCAGCGTTCCTGCAGCACGCGCAGCAGCTTGACCTGCATCGGCAGGCTCATGTCGCCGATCTCGTCGAGCAGCAGGGTGCCGCCATCGGCCATCTCGAAGCGGCCCTTGCGCGCCGACAGCGCACCGGTGAACGCGCCTTTCTCGTGACCGAAGAGTTCGCTCTCCAGCAGCTCGGCCGGGATCGCGCCGCAGTTGATCGCGACGAACGGCTTGTCGCGGCGCGACGAACGCTGGTGGATCGCGCGCGCGGCCACTTCCTTGCCGGTGCCCGACTCGCCGAGGATCAGCACCGTGGTGTCGAACGGCGCGACCTGGTCGATCATCCGCCGCAGCCGCTGCACGGGCGCGCTGTCGCCGGTCGGGCCGCCACCCTGGTCGGCGGTCGCCTGGGACTCGGCGTCGATCCGGCGCAGGCTGGCGATGCGCAGCAGGTTCTCGAGCTGGGCGTGGCGCAGCGGCGATTCAAGCGCCCAGACGCCGGCTTCGTGCAGGCCGTGGGTCGCGGCGAACGCGGTCGGCGCGCCGTCGATCAGCAGCACCGGCGGCGGCACGCCGTCCTTGCCGAGCCAGCCGAAGAACGCGGCCGCGCCGACGCTGTCGTCGATGCCGCCGACCAGCACCGCGACCCAGTCGCCCGGGCGATGGCGCGCGGTCGTGACTTCGTCGGGACCGGCCACCCAGCGCGGACGCAGGTCCATGAATTCCAGCAGGGTGCACAGGCGCTCGGCCCGGTCGCCGTCGTTGTCGATGACGAGGATGCGTGATTCGCTCATGACGGGGTTCCCTCCCGGGCATCGCCGGTGTGCAGCGTGTCGAGGATCTGCATGACGTCCTGGGTGTAGGACAGTTTGCTGACGAAGTTGTCGGCGCCGGCGCGGGTCGCGTGCTCGCGGTGCTCGGCATCGTCGAAATGGCTGGCGATGACGATGTAGGGCGGATCGTCCTGCGCCTTGATCAGGCGCGTGGCCTGCAGGCCGCCCATTTCCGGCATCGCCAAGTCCATCAGCACGACGTCCGGGCGCAGGGCCTCGGACTGGGCGATGGCTTCGAGCCCGTTGCCGGCGGTGCCGGCGATCTCCAGCCAGTCGTGCCGGCGGAAGTGCCGCAGCGCGGCGTTGATGAAACCGTCGTGGTCGTCGACCAGCAGGATCCTGATGCGGTTCATGGCCATCCTCAGCCCGCCCGGGCCAGCAGGGTGCGCCGGCCGCGGGTGCGGGCGGGCGCGATGTCGAGTTGTTCGCGGTACTTGGCGACGGTGCGCCGCGCGATGTGGACGCCCTGGCGGGCGAGCAGGGTGGCGATCGCCTCGTCGGCGAGCGGGCGCTGGGTCGGTTCGGTCTCGATCAGGCGGCGCACCATCGCGCGCACCGCGGCGCCGGAGACGTTGGCGCCTTCCAGGCGCACGGCGAAGAAGCGCTTCATCTCGATCGTGCCGCGCGGCGTCTGCAGGTACTTGCCGGTGGTGATGCGCGAGACCGTGGACTCGTGCATGCCGATCGCGTCGGCCACTTCCTTGAGCGTCAGCGGCGCCATCGCCTCGTCGCCGCGGTCGAGGAACGCCGCCTGGCGTTCGACGATGACGCGCGCGGTGCGCAGCAGGGTGTCGTAGCGCATCGACAGGCCGCGGGTGAACCAGCGCGCTTCCTGCAGCAGGCCGCGCAACGGCGAGGCGGCGTCGCCGCCGTCGGCGAGTGCGCGCTCGTACTGGGCATTGATCGACACGCGCGGCGTCGCCGCGGGATTCAGCGCCACGCGCCAGCCCGCGTCGGCCTGCCAGACGACGACGTCGGGCACGACCGCGCCATCGGTGTCGGGCGCGCCGGTCGAGGCCGGACGCGGTTCGAGGCTGCGCACCAGGCGCGCGGCGGCGTGCACGTCCTCGTCCTCGCACTGCAGGCGGCGTGCAATCGCGGCGACGTCCCGCGCGGCCAGCAGGTCCAGTGCCTGGTCGATGAGCCGCCTTGCCAGCGCCCGACCCGGTACCGGGCCGGGCAGGGCGTCGAGCTGGGCGCGCAGGCACTCGCGCAGGTCCTGCGCCGCGACGCCGGCCGGCTGGCCGTTGAGCAGTTGCCGGCGCACGGCCTCGACCGCAGCCGGCGTGCGGCCGGAGCGCGCGCAGACCAGCGGCGTCAGCGCCGCGAGCGGCTGCTCGAGATAACCGGCGTCGTCGCAGTGTTCGAGCCCGGCGTCCATCGCGAACGCCTGCAGGATGCGCAGCTGCGGATCGCTGGAGGCCTGCGCGGCGATGCGCTGCAGGCCGTCGTCGTCGCCGTCCCAACCGGCGCCGCGGACGTCCCACATCGAGGATTCGGGGAGTTCGTCGAACGCGGCGACGTCGATCGTGGCATCGGCGGCGGCATCGACCACCGGCGCGTCGGACGCGTCGTCGAGATCGAGCAGCGGGTTCTGTTCCATGACCCGGCGGATCTCCAGCTCCAGCTGGAGGCCGTCGAGCTGCAGCAGCCGGATCGACTGCAGCAGTTGCGGTGTCATGTGCAGTTGCTGACCGAACTGCAGCGAAGTGGTCGCGGTTCCCTTCATCGTCACGTTTCCGTCGCGCTACCCCAGCGCGTGGAGGCATCGTGAAGGCCACGTGACGGGGCGGGTATCGGGAGATTCCCGACACCTCCCGCAAATCCCCCGACAGGTGTCGGGGATTCCCCCACACCGTCCTTGGCCGATGTCAGGAATCCGGCTTCCGAACGGCGTCCTGTTCGAAGCCTGCGCCGGTGATCCGGCGCGTCAGTGGATTGCCGCGTCAGGAGTTGCCGTTGCGCTGGCGGGCGGCGAGCAGCAGCAGCTCGTTGGCGCGCCGGCAGCCCAGGGTTTCCATCATCCGCGCGCGATGGGTCTCGACGGTCTTGACGCTGATGTCGAGGTCGGCGGCGATCGCCTTGTTGCCGAGCCCGCGGCCGATCATGTCGAGAATCTGCCGCTGCCGGCGCGATAGCGCATCGATGCCCTCGGCCTTGGTGCGGGAGAACAGCGGCGCCATCAGACGCGACGACAACCGCGGGCTGAGGAAGGTCTGGCCCGACGCCGCGGTGCGCAGTGCCAGCTCGAGCTCCAGCGGCGCGGCATCCTTGACGATGAACCCCGCTGCGCCGCGTTCGATCGCGCCGTGGACGTGCTGCGCATCGTCGTGCATCGACATGATCAGCACCCGGGTGCCGGGCAGGGCGTCATGGATGTCGGTCATCGCCTCGATGCCGCTGCGGCCGGGCAGCGACAGGTCCATCAGCACGATGTCGGGGCGGTGCTGGACGCTGAGCCGGAGCGCGTCGTCGGCGCTGCTGGCCTCGCCGCAGACCTCCATGTCGTGGAAGGCCTGCAGCAGCCGGACCAGCCCGGCGCGCACGAAGGTGTGGTCGTCGACGATCAGGACTCGCAAGGATCGGCTCCCCTCCAGACGGCCGCGAGACGGGCCGGTCCTGCGGAGGATACGTCAGGGGCGCGGATCGGCGCGGCGCTGCTCGGCGACCTGGCGCCGATGCAGGCGGAACAGATGGCGGTCGAGGGTTTCGACGAGGTCCCGCTGCAGGCCTTCGAAGGTCACCCACACGCGCGGCGCGGCCGCGGCGGCGTCGGTCGCGAGCACGCGGGCCGGCAGTTCCAGATGGTCGGGCAGCCAGTCCGACGGCTGCAGGCGGACGACGACGTGGCTGCCGGGCGCCAAGGCATCGCCCGGGGCCATGTCGATGCGCAGGCCGCGGCAGGACCACTGCAGGCTCCGCTCGTGAAGGCCGTCGGCGCGGCGCGCCAGCCGGCTCAGCAGCGACAGCACGAGGTCCAGTTTGGCGTCCATGCGCTGGGCGAGCAGCAGCAGGTCGCCGGAGTCCTCGCTGGTCTCGTCCTTGCGCAGGTCCTCGACCTGGGCGAGAGCGGACAGCAGGGCGATGGCCTGCGTCTGCCGGCCGATGCTGTCGGACGGTTCGACCGCCACCGGCAGGGTCAGCGCATGGCTCAGCGTGTCGTCGAACAGGGTCGCGTCGGCGGCCTCGGGCGTGTGCGGGGCGGTGTCGGTCATGGCGAGACTCCGGCGCTGGCGTAAGCACGCGAGGCAGTATCGGCGCGGCGCATCTGGCGCAGGGTGTCGCCGATGGCGCTCTGACGCTCGCGCATACGCAGCACCAGCGCGTTCTGGCGCTCCAGCAGCGCGCGCAGGACGTCGACGTCCGTGTCGGGCGTGGTCGCGTCGATGTATCCGCGCAGGGCAGCGTCGTACTCGCTCATCTGGCGGGCCGCCAGCGGCATGTCGTTGCCGTCGACCGCGAAGCCGAGTGCATCCAGCTGGTCGTGCAGGTCCTGGGGCATCTCACGGATCACGCAAACGCACCCGCGGCGACCGGCGCGGTGTCGGCGGCGGGGCGTATCGCGGCCCAGGCCGAGTCGATCTCGCCGAGCAGCTCGAGGCACTCGCGCAGCGCGGACGCGTCGTTGTGCAGGTTGGCTTCGGTCAGCCGGCGCAGCACGTAGTCGTACAGCGACGACAGGTTGCCCGCGACCTCGCCGCCGGCCTCGTGGTCGAGCGAGCCGTTGAGGTGGCCGATGATGGCGCAGGCCTCGCCGAGCGCCTTGCCCTTGCGGGCGGGATCGCCGCGTTCCAGGAAGGCTTCGGCCAGGCGCAGGCGTTCGCACGCGCCGGCCAGTAGCAGGGCGACGAGCTTGTGGGGGTCGGCATCCATGACGGCGCCTTCGAGCTGGCTCTGGCGGTACTGCTGGGCGTAATGGCGGGGTGTCATCTCGTGGCTCCTTGCACTTATGTCGTCTGCGCCGACAGCGTCGCCAGCTGCTGGGACAGCGCGCTGCTGGTGCTGGTCATCTGGGCCATCAGCGAATCGAGGGCGACGAACTGGGTCTGGTACCGCTTCGCCGCGGCTTCCATGCGCACGTCCAGCGCTTCGCGCTGGCGGGCGACGTCCTTCAACTGGTCGTTGAGCCCCTTGTCGCGCAGCGTGAACGCGCCATCGGTGCCGACATAGCCCTTGACGACCGTGTTGAGCTTGGCGGCCAGGCCGTTCTCGCCGGTGAACGCCGCGATGACCTTCGAGGAATTGGCCGCCATCGCCTCGTTGAACTTGGTCGCATCGAGCACGAGGGTGCCGTCGGGGTTCGGGAAGCCCTGTGTCTGCAGCCCCAGCGTCTTCGCGTCCAGGCCCTGTTCGGCGAGGCCGCCGAGCAGGTCGTTCATGACGTTGCGCAGCTGCGACGCCGCGCCGCGCATCTGCGCGTCGCCGGTCAGCGACGACGGCGTCTGGGTTTCGGCGTTGTAGGTGGTCGCGGTGCCGATCGCTTTGAGCGCGGCGTTGTAGGCCTTGACGAAACCGTCGACCGCCGCGCGGCTGCCGGCGGGATCCGTGCCGACGTCGACGCGACTCGTGCCCGCCTGCTTCAGCACCAGGCTCAGCCCGGGCACCGCATCGGTGATCGTGTTGCTGGCGGACGTGGTGACCAGACCGTCGATCGTCACCCGCGCATCGGACGCCGGCGACTGTTCGCTCAACCCGGCGACCAGCGTCTGCAGGCCTGCGCCGCCGTCGACGACCTCGATCGAGATCGCATTGGCCGCGCCGGTCTTGGCACTGCCCAGCGACAGGTGCTGGCCTTGATCGGAGGTCAGCAACGCGGCCTGCACGCCGAACTTGCCGGCGGCATCGTTGATCGCGCTGCGCACGTCGGCCAGCGTCGCATCGGCCTTGATCGCGACGTCGACGGTGTCCTCGCCGATCGCGACCCGCAGGGTGCCGGCGGCGAACTTGGTGCCGACCTCGGTGCCGGCGCCGAGCAGCTTGTGCGCGGTGGCCAGCGACTCGACCTCGACCTGGTAGCTGCCGACGGGCGTGTTGCGACCGGCGGTCGGCGTGAGCACCGCGTCGGTGGTTCCGGTGCCCGTCGCGCCCGATGCCAACGACAGCATCGTCGAGCTGACCGTGCGCGCGCCCAGCGCATCGACCTTCTGCAGACTGTCGAGCGACGTCTTCAGCGCGTCGAACGCGGACTTCACTGTGCCGATGCCCGAGAGCTTGAACTTGGTCGCCGACTCCAGCGTGTTGAGTCGCGCGTTCTGCGGCGCGCGGTCGGCCGCGACCAGCTGGTTGACGATCGAGCTGATGTCGAGCCCGGAGCCGATGCCGCCGTAGCCGAACGAATAATCCGCCATGTCTGTCTCCTGACCGGGACTGCCCCGGACGCGCCGCACGTGGCGGCCTACTGCTGTAACGGCCCGATGCCGTGCTTCTTGAGGGCTGCAAGATGCGTGCCCGGCGCGGATCTCCCGTGCCGGGAAGGCCGCATTTTTCTATGTGCACGCTCGCGCGGGCACATGGCCTGGTCGCACTGGCCCATAGGCCGGTCGCGCGCGGGCGCGCCGCGACAGATGGAACGTCACCCGTCGACCGGCAAAAAAAAACCCCCGGCGAACGCCGGAGGTCTTCGAAGGCGGGCGAGGCCGGGATCGACCTCGCCGCCGTCTCGCCAGGACTCAGCGCAGCAGGCTGAGCACGTTCTGCGGCAGCTGGTTGGCCTGGGCCAGCATCGCCGTACCGGCCTGCTGCAGCACCTGGGTGCGCGACAGCTCGGCGGTTTCCTTGGCGAAGTCGGTGTCCATGATGCGGCTGCGCGAGGCCGACAGGTTCTCCGAACCGGTCTGCAGGTTCGCGACGACCGAGCTGAAGCGGTTCTGCACCGCACCCAGGTCGGCGCGCGAGGAGTTGACTGCCTTCAGCGCGGCGTCCATCGCGAGGATCGCGTTGTCGGCGCCTTCGGCGGACGAGATGTCCAGGTCGGCGAAGCCGGTCTGCGCCGCGCCTTCGACACCGTTGTCCTGCGTGCCGACGAACGATGCGGTGGCGAAACCGGCCGCCGCGTCGTCGCTGGTCAGCTCGATGTCGAACGCGCTGCCGTCGGCCTTGCTGAAGGCCAGCGTGCCGGCCGCCGCGGTGCCGCTGACGGTGATGCCGGCCGCGGTCAGGTCGTCACGGACGGCCGTGGACGCCAGCGCGGTGTCGATGTCGGCCGCGGTGACCGCGGTGTCGTCCGCCGCTGCGGTCACGTTCAGGACTTCGACGCCATCGACCGCGAACGTGAATTCTTCGGTATCAGCCAGCGTGGCCGCGGTGAACGCGCCGGACGCGCCGGACGTCGACGGGGTGTCGACCGAGGTCCAGGTGCCGAGCTGCGCGATGTTGGCGTTGGCGATCGACGAGATCTCGATGGTCTGGCCCTGGTTGGCGCCGACCTGGAAGGCCTGGGCGGTGAACGAACCGTCGAGCAGCTTCTTGTCGTTGAACGAGGTCTGGTCCGACACGCGCTGGATTTCCGACTTCAGCTGCGTGACTTCGGCGTTCAGCGCCTGACGGTCGGACTCGGAGTTGGTGGCGTTGCGCGACTGCACGGCCAGCTCACGGATGCGCTGCAGGTTGTTGCCGATCTCGCCCAGCGCGCCTTCGGCGGTCTGCGCCAGCGAGATGCCGTCGTTCGCGTTGCGGGCGGCCTGGTTCATGCCGCGGATCTGGGTGGTGAAACGCTCGGAGATCGCGAGGCCGGCGGCGTCGTCCTTGGCGCTGTTGATGCGCAGGCCCGACGACAGGCGCTGGATCGAGGTCGACAGGCTGGCCGAGTTGGTGGCCAGGTTGCGCTGGGCGTTCAGCGAGATGGTGTTGGTGTTGATGACGGACATGATGCAGGTCTCCTGGGTTGGGAATCCGGCACGGGAACAGGGCCTGGCCGGTGGCGCTGCAGGGAGTTGCCGTTGTGGCCCTGTCCTCTGCTGTAGCCAATAACGGCACCCTGTCGCCGGGCTTTAGGGCCTGTGTCGTTTTTCTGCAGAGCGACCGCCGGGCGCGCGGCGTTTCCCGTGTACGCGGTGATGGCGGACGCTCGGGTCGCTGCGGAAACAGCATGGAAAGCGGGTGTCGCGGATCGGCCGCGCCGCGACGATGGCTCGCCGTGGCGTCTGCGCACGCGCCCAATCGCACGCGGCGCGAATGGTCACGGGCCCATCGCGTCGCAATGATCGGACTGTGTGCGCGCAATGCGCTGGTCGGCTGCGTCATCGGGACGCGAGCGGGCGTCGTCCGCATCCCGACGCGCAAGGCGGCGTCGATGTCCCGGGCACACGTTGCATTGCGAGGGCTTGCGTCGATACGCGTGCACGCTGACGCGACACGCAACGAGCGACAGGGAACGTCATCGGCGCGCTGTCGCATCGCGTGCGACGTCGCATGCGACAGGGAAGAAGACGAAAGCGCAATGCAGGGTGGCGCGCATGGCGCGCATCGATCCCAACAGTGGCGCACGCAGTCGACTGCGTGCGCGATCGAACGATCAGCGCAACAGGTCGAACAGCGACAGGCGCTGGATCTGCATGAAACTCAGCTGCGCGGCTTCGAGTGCGACCTTCTCGAGATTGAAGCGCGAGATGGCTTCCACGTAATCCAGATCGCGCAGTCCCGACAGCGTGGTCTCGATCGTCAGGCCCTGCGCATCGCGCAGGCCGTCGGCGTTGTCGAGCGCGGCGAGCTGGGACCCGCCGCTGGCGCGGGCGTCGATCAGGTGTTCCTGGGCCGTGGCGATGTCGCGCATCGCGCCCTGCAGTGCGTTCTGCTGCGCGGTGCGCTGCGCGTCGGTGGGCGGTTCCTGCGACAGCGCGCCGAGCAGGTTGTCGATCGTGGCGAACATGTCGCGCGTGCCCGCGGGACCGATCTCGAAGCTGTCGCCGTCGGCCGGCGTGCCGTCGAGCACCAGTCGCACCCCGTTGACGACGATCGCATCGCCGGCGGCATGCACGCCGCTGGCGACGACGTCGCCGGCCGCGTCGGTGACCTCGTAGGCGCCGTCCGCGGCGAAGCCGATGCGGTAGCTGCCGCCGTCCCAGGCCGTCGAATCGGCGACGTTGAAGCTGCCGATCCGGCCGGTGCCGGTATTGCCCGCATCGGCGCCTGCATCGATGCGGCCGTCGCCGGTGCGCACGCGCAGGAACACTTCGCTGCCGGGCAGCGTCTCGGTCACGAACAGCTGCGGCGCGACCTCGACCTGGCGCTGGGTCTGGTCGCCGACATAACTGACGCCGCCATTGGCGCGCGCGAACGGTGGGCTGCCGTCCTGGGTGCCGCCGAACAGATAGCGCCCGCTGCCGTCGGGGCTGTTGGCGATATCGAACAGGCTGTCGCGCAGGCTGGTGACCTCGATCGCGATCGCCTGGCGGTCGGCGTCCGACAGCGAGGCGCTGTTGGCGCGCACCGTGAGTTCGGTGATCCGGCCCATGACGTCGCCGGCCTGCGCCAGCGCGTTCTCCTGCATGCCGAGGCGGTGACGGATGGTGTCGCCGTTCTTGCCGAAGCGTTCGAGCTCGGCGAGCGCGCGGTCCAGGCCGACGGCCGAGCCGGCGCCGACCGGATCGTCCTTGGCGGTGATCAGTTTCTGGCCGGTATTGAGCTGCTGCTGGATGCGCGCCAGCGATGTCTGCTTGGTCTGCATCGACGCCAGCGACTGCTGGTAGAGCATCGTGGTGGAGATGCGGTTGCTCATCGGCGCACCGCGCCCAGCACGGACTGGAAGAGGGTGTCGGCGGTGGAGATGATCTGCGCCGCCGCCTGGTAGGCCTGCTGCAGCTGGAGCATGTTCGCGGCTTCCTCGTCGAGATTGACGCCCGAGATGCTGTCGCGCGCCGCCTGGGCGTTGCCGTGCAGCACGGTCTGTGCTTCGACCGCGTAGCTGGCGTGGCGCGCGGCCGAACCGACCGATGTGGTCAGGCCGGCGATCGCGTTGTTGAGGCTGAGGCTGCCGCCATCGAGCGTGGCGAGATCATCGAAGCCGGCCAGGCGCGCGGCATTGCCGTTGTCGCTGGAGCCGGCGCCGGTCGGCCGCACCTCGAAGCGGTCGCCCGCGGCCGGAATGCCGTCGAGCGCGAACGACCAGCCATTGGCTTCGATGCGCTGGCCGGCGGTGTAGGGGAAGGGGCCTTCGCCGTCGAGCATGTACTGGTCGCCGTCGAGGAACTCCAGCGAGGCCGGCGCCAGCAGGTCGGGATTGCCGGCCTGGTCGACGCGCACGCCCGACGGCTTGCCCGTGCCGAGGTTGTCCAGCGCGGCTTCCACCCGCACCGGGGTCGCGGCGGCGATCCGGGACGGGTCCGTGATCGCGACCGACAGGTTGCCTGCGACCTGCGAGGTCGGCTGCAGCAGGAACCGGTCCTGCGCCTGCGGCGTGCCCGACATCACAACGGCCATGCCGCCGACCCGCAGCGGATCGGCCGCGGTGCCGGTGCCCTGCATCGCCACCGCACTGCCGGTCGCCGCGTCGGTCGCCGACCACGCGCCGTCGCGCCACTGCAGGATCACGTTGCGGCCGTCGACCGCGCCGACATCGGCCACGCTGGCCGACAGCTGCGCGTTGCCGCCGTTGCCCGCATGCGGCGAGGCGATCGGCGGGGAGATGCTGAAGAAATCGCCGCCCAGCGCGCCGTACTGGTCGACACCGGCGGCATGGCCGGCGTTGAAGCCGGTTGCCAGGCCGAGCGCGATGCGGCCGAGTTCGGCGCGGGTCGGGTCCAGGACCTGGCTGCGGAATTCCAGCAGGCCGCCGATGCGGCCGCCCATCGCGCGTTCGTCGATGCGGATGGTCTGGCCCGGCGTCTCCAGCGCCATCTGCCGGCGCTCGGGCTGGAAGGGGTCGGCCACCGTGGTCAGCTTCGAGGCCTGGCCACCGACGACCAGCGGCTGGCCGCCCGCCGAATACACGTTGATCGCGCCGCCGTCCTGCTGCACCGCGCTGCCGCCGGTCCAGCCGACCAGTTCGGTGATCAGCTGGTCGCGGCGGTCGAGCATGTCGGGGGACGCGGACGCCGCGCTGCCGATCTGGCCGTTGAGCTTGGCGATTTCCTGGGTCAGCCGGTTGACCTCGCCCGCGCCGGCGATGAGGCCGCTGTCGACCTCGGTGCCGAGCTGATCGAACTGGCCCTGCATCTGGTGGAAACGCGTGGTCAGCGCCTGCGCGTCGCCGAGCATGCTCTGGCGCTGCGCGGCGCCGCTGGCGTTCGACGACAGCGCGCTGACCGAATCGAAGAAGTTGGACCACAGACCGGCGACGCCGGTCGCCTTGTCGGACATCAACCCGTCGACGCGGTCCGACAGCGAGGACAGCTGCTGCAACCGCGCGAGCTCGCCGCCGCTGTCGATCAGCCGCGCATTCGCCAGGTCGTCGGTGACCCGGCGGATGTCGCTGATCTGGGTGCCGGTGCCGATGTAGCCGACGCCGGTGTACATCGGCGTGCGCGTCTCGAAGTCGGCCTGCTGGCGGCTGTAGCCCGGCGTCTTGAGGTTGGCGACGTTGTGGCTGACGGTCGCCAGGGCGCGCTGGAACGCGATCAGGGCGCTGCTGCCGGTGGAGAGGATGCTGGCCATGGGGCGGACCTATCGGAGACGCGCGTGGCCGGCGCCGTCGACGGCATCGGCGAAGCGGTGGGGGGGCGTCGGCGCGCTGTCGGCCGGCACGTTCGCGAAGCGGGAGATCGTCGACAGCGCGCGGCCCATCGTCGGCCCGTTGGCGATCGCGCTGATCTTGTCGGCGTATTTCGGGTCGGTCGCATAACCGGCGCGCTGCAGGGCGCCGGCGAAATGGCGCACGTCGGTGCCGGCATCGAGCGCTTCGCGGTAGCGCGGGCTGCGCTTGAGCAGCTGCACGTAGTCGGCGAAGCTCTCGGCCGGCGACGCGTAGGCGCGGAAGTCGGCGCGCTCGGAATGGCGCACGCCGTTGGTGTATTCGTGGGTGTTGGCGGCGGCGCGCTCGCCTTTCCAGCCGGTCGCCTTGATGCCGAACAGGTTGTGCGCGGTCGCGCCGTCGCCGCGCTGGATCATGCGCCGGCCCCAGCCGGTCTCGAGCGCCGCCTGGGCGACCAGCGCCCGCGCGTCGACGCCGAGTTCGCGCGCGGCGTCCTGCGCGTGCGACCAGATCGAGGCGACGAAACCTTCCGGCGTGCGTGCCCCGAGATGTTCGACGGCGGCGCGCGACGCGGCTTCGACGGCCTCGGGAATCCGGCCGACGGCGGTGCCGATCGACGACGCCGCGCGGCCGACCGTCTCGGCGGTCGCCTGGCCGCGGGCCATCAGCTGTTCGATGAAGCCGTCCATCGGCGACTGCATGGCGGCGTCCGGCGCATCCGAAGGCGCGCGACCCGATCCGCGCGTGTCGATGCCGGCGATCAGGTCGAGCGTGCGCGCGGTCGCGCTGTCGGGCAGCAGGTGGCCAATGCGGCTCGCGCCGGCGGCGGGCGCCAGGGTGGTGTCGAGCACCGGCGCCGGACCTGCGTCGCCACCGAGCTGGCGCGCGATCGATTTCGCCAGGCCCAGGCCGTCGCCCTCGGTCAGCGACTTGGCCAGTTTCTGGTCGTAGAGATCGCGGTAGAGCTGGTTCTCGCCCGGGAACAGCGCGTCGCCGAAGCTCGCGTCGCGCATGCTCTTGATCAGCATCTGCGCGAACACGCCTTCGAACTCGCGCGCCGCCTGGTCGATGCGCGTGGCATCGGGGCGGGTCGCGGGGGCGAGTTCGAGGGGCGCGGGCGCGATGCGCATGTCAGATGACCTCGAGCTCCGCGCGCAGCGCGCCGGCCTGCTTCAGCGCTTCGAGGATCGCGATCAGGTCGCCCGGCGCGGCGCCGACGGCGTTGACCGCGCGCACGATCTCGTCGAGCGAGGTGCCGCCGGCGAACTTGAACATGCGACTGCCGTCGGCGGCGATGTCGATGTCGGACTGTGGCGTCACGACGGTCTCGCCGCGGCCGAACGCCTCGGGCTGGCTGACGTTGAGGCTTTCGGTGATTGTCACGCTGAGCGAGCCGTGGGCGATCGCGGCCGGCAGCACCGAGACGTTCGAACCGATGACGACGGTGCCGGTGCGCGAATTGACGATGACCTTGGCCGGCGCCGTGCCCGGGCGGATCTGCACGTTCTCGACCTGGGCGAGGAAGTTGATCCGCGCGCCCGGATCGTCCGGCGCGCGCACGGCCACAGTGACGCCATCGACCGCACGCGCGGTGCCGGGGCCGAAGCGCGCGTCGAGCGCCGAGACCATGCTGGCCATCGTGCTGAAGTCGGCGCGGTTGAGATTCAGGGTCAGCTCGCCGTAGTCGCCGACGACGCCGGCGAGCGCACGCTCGACCATCGCACCGTTCGGAATCCGACCGACGCTGGGGATATTCACCGACACGCGCGAGCCGTCCCGGCCTTCGGCGCCGAAACCGCCGACCACCAGGCTGCCCTGGGCGATCGCGTAGATCTGCCCATCGGCGCCCTTCAGCGGCGCCATCAGCAGCGTGCCGCCGCGCAGCGACACCGCATTGGCGATCGAGGACACGGTGATGTCGATGGTCTGGCCCGGCTTGGCGAAGGCGGGCAGTTCGGCGTGGATCGCGACCGCGGCGACGTTCTTCAGCTGCGGGTTGACGTTCGTCGGCACCGTGACGCCCAGCTCGTTGAGCATGTTGCGCAGGCTCTGCACGGTGAAGGGCGCCTGGCTCGTGCGGTCGCCGCTGCCGTCGAGGCCGACGACGAGGCCGTAGCCGACCAGCGCATTGCCGCGCACGCCGCCCACGGAGGCGAGGTCCTTGATGCGTTCCTGGGCGGATGCGGGCGCGAGCAGCGTGGCCGCCAGGGCGAGCGCGACGAACAGGCGGAGCAGGGAGGCGGTGCGCATGGCGGGGCTCAGTAGGGGGCCAGACGGGAATTGAAGAACCGGCCGAGCCAGCCCATCGAATTGGACTGCGCGATCGCGCCGCGTCCGCCGTAGGCGATACGGGCGTCGGCGACGCGGCTCGACGGGATGGTGTTGTCGGGGCCGATGTCCGCGGGTCGCACGATGCCCTGCACCTGGACCAGTTCGTTGCCCTGGTTGAGGCGCATCTGCTTGCTGCCCTCGACGACGAGGTTGCCGTTGGGCAGGCGCTGGATGACGGTCACCGTGACGCTGCCCTGCAGGCGGTTGCTCTGGGTGCTGCGGCCGTTGCCGTCGAAATCGCGCGCGCCGGCGGCCGACGCGCTGAGGATGTCGCGCCCATTGAGCGTGACCGGCGCACCGAAGACGTTCGGCGCGCCGATGTCGAGGCTGCTTTCCTTGCCGATCTGGGTCCCGGCTGCGGTCTGCGCGGTGGTGGATTCCACCAGCTGGATCGTCAGCAGGTCGCCGACATCGCGCGCACGCCGGTCGCCGAACAGCGACAGCCCGCCGCCGCCCTGGTAGATGGCGCCCTGGTAGATCGCGCCCTGGGTCGCCTGCCCATATGGCACCACCGCCGGCGGCGTCGCCACCATGGCCGGGAACGGGCGTACGTCGCCGGCCGCCACGCAGGCGGTCAGCAGAACGGGCAGGACCAGCGCCAGCGGGGCGATGGGGAGATGGCGGAACGGGAGACGGGTCATGACGGCACTCAGACGTTGTTGTTGAGGTAGCCCAGCATCGAGTCGGTCGCCGAGATCGCCTTGGCGTTCATCTCGTAGGCGCGCTGGGTCTCGATCATGCTGACCAGCTCCTCGACGACGTTGACGTTGCTGCCTTCCAGCGCGCCCTGTTCGATCAGGCCCAGGCCGTTGAGGCCGGGCGTGCCGTTCTGGGCCGGGCCGGAGGCCGTGGTTTCCAGATACAGGTTCTCGCCGCGGGCCTGCAGGCCCGCGGGATTGATGAAGTCGGTGATGGTGAGCGCGCCGATCTCGATGCCCTGCGCTTCGCCCGCGATCTGCGCGGTGATCGTGCCGTCCTGGCCGATGGTCATCGACTGCGCGCCTTCCGGGATCTGGATGCCGGGCTGGACCGCGAACCCGCTCGAGGTCACCAGCTCGCCCTGCGGGCTGATCTGGAAGCTGCCGTCGCGGGTGTAGGCCGAGGTGCCGTCGGGCAGCATGACCTCGAAGAAGCCGCGGCCGTTGACCATGACGTCGAGCGCGCGGCCGGTCTGCTGCGGGTTGCCCTGGGCGAAGTCCTTGGCGGTCGAGACCACGCGCACGCCGGTGCCGAGCTGCAGGCCCGACGGAAGCTGGGTCTGCGCCGACGTCGCGCCGCCGGGCTGGCGCACCTGCTGGTACAGCAGGTCCTCGAAATTGGCGCGGTCGCGCTTGAAGCCGGTGGTGTTGGTGTTGGCGAGGTTGTTGGACACGACCGACATGCGCGTCTGCTGCGCGTCCAGTCCGGTCTTCGCCACCCACAGAGCCTGGTTCATCGGTCGTTCCTCGGTGCGGGCGCATCGGCGCCGTCGAAAGGACTGTTGCAATCGCCGTGCCAGGACGCGCGGAATCCGGGAATCGAGGCAACGGAGCGACGACGCCTCGCCCTTCGTTCGCAGGCGTGCGCCCGCGCGTGAGGGGCATGAGCTGCCGGACCTCGCCGCGCGCGAAAAGGGGGGCGCGTTCGCGCTCCGGTGAACGCTGGCGCGCCCGGCTCAGCCGCCGAGGCGCAGCAGGCTGTTCGCGGCCTGGGCGTTGTCGTCGCCGCGCTGGATCAGCTTCACCTGCATCTCGAACTGCCGCTGCAGCTGGATCATCTGCACCAGCGCGCCGGTGGTGTCGACGTTGCTGCCTTCCAGCGTGCCCGTCGCCATGACGTCGCCGGGGGCCTGCGCCAACGGCAGCTGCGGGTCGACGTTGCGCATCAGGCCGTCGAGGCCGCGCGCCAGGCGCTCCGGGGTCGCGTCGACCACGCGCAGGCGGCCGAGCACGGCCAGCGTCTGCGGGCCTTCGCCCAGCGGCACGATCGACACGGTGCCGTCCTGGCCGATCTCCATCGCCTGGTGCGGCGGCACGGTGAACGGCATGCCGTTCTCGTCGATCAGCGGATGGCCGCCGGCGGTGACCAGCTGGCCGTTCGGGGTCAGCGACAGATTTCCGGCGCGGGTATAGGCCTCGCCGCCGTCGGGCGACTGCACCGCGAGCCAGCGATCAGGACGCAGCGACACGTCGAGCGCGTTGCCGGTCACGCGCTGGGTGCCCAGGCGGCTGTTGAAACCCTGGTCGATGTGCATCGCGTCGATGCGCGACGCATGCTCGCCGCCCGGGATCCGGTAGGCCTGGGTGTTCGACAGCGCCGCCTTGAAGCCGGCGGTGTCGGCGTTGGCGAGGTTGTGCGCGACCGTGCCCTGCGCCTGCAGGGTCGAGCGGGCACCGCTCATCGCGACGTAGAGGGCTTTGTCCATGGCGGCCGGCGTCCGGGTTCGAAGGAAGAAAAGCCGGTCGCGCGGGCCGGGCGCCTAGGGGACGCCCGACGCCGCGCGCCGGAGACCCGCGGTCATCAGCGGATGTTGATGACCGTCTGGGTGACCTGGTCCTGCGTCGAGATCATCTGGGCGTTGGCCTGGAAGTTGCGCTGGGACACGATCATGCTGACCAGCTGCTCGGTCAGGTCGACCGTCGACGATTCCAGCGCGCCGGACTGGATCTGGCCGAAGTCCGAGCTGTCGGGCACGCCGGTGCGCGGCGCGCCGGATGCGTAGCTCTCGCCCCAGGCGTTGTTGCCTTCTTTCTGCAGGCCCTGCGGGTTGACGAACGTCGTCAACGCGACCTGGCCCAGCGCGGTGTCGGCACCGTTGGAATACCGCGCGAACACCACGCCATCGGCGGAGATGCTGATCTCGTTGAGCTTGCCGGACGCGTAGCCGTCCTGGTTGTTGTTGCGCAGCTGGAAGCCGCTGCCGTACTGGGTGGAGCCGGTGACGTCGAGGGTGAGATCCATCGAGCCGGCGCCGGTCGGCGGCGCGAACGCGCCGAGCGCGATGCGGCCGTCGGCGGGCGTGACCAGCGAGCCGGTGTCGGAGAACTGCAGCGTCGCCGGCGTGCCGACCGGCGCACCGTCGACATAGCTGTGGACGGCCCACTCGTTGGGATTCGCGGTCTTGACGAAGTACGAGGTCTGCACGTGGGCCACGCCCAGCGAATCGAACACGGTCACGCCGCCGCTCGAGGCGTTGTAGCTGTTGGGCTCGGACGGATCGAAGGCGGCGATGGTCGGCGGCTGTGCATTGCCGGGCAGGGTGAACGACAGGTCCACGCCGGTCGTCGCGCGCGGCGGGCTGTCGGTCGTCAGCAGCTGCAGGTCGGTCAGGCGGCCGATGTCGAAGCCGCCCTGGTCGTTCGGCGGATAGACCTGCAGGCGCGCGCCTTCCGGCGTGCCGATGAAGCCCTGGTTGTCGGTCTGGAAGTTGCCGGCGCGGCTGTAGAGGCGGGCGCCGTTCTGGTTGAGGGTGAAGAAGCCCTCGCCGTCGACGGCCATGTCGAGGTTGCGGCCGGTCGGGTTGATGTTGCCCTGCGAGAACTGCTGCGCGACGTTGCTGAGCTTCACGCCCGAACCGATCGCGTTGCGCGACAGGCCGTAGGCGGTGCTGGAGAACAGGTCGGCGAATTCCGCGCGCGACTCCTTGAAGCCGGTCGTGTTGACGTTGGCGATGTTGTTGGCGGTGACGTTGAGATCGGCACTGGCGGCGTTGATCCCGGACAACGAGGTATTGAAGCTCATGACAGACTCCGTGGAAGGCGTGCGCGGTACAGGAAGGAAGGCGTCAGTTGACGCGCAGGACGTAGCCGATCGGCGCCGTGCCGAGGCCGTGCAGATCGAGGTAGAGGCCGTCGGATCCGACCGACACGCTGTCGACCTTGGCCTTGACGTAGGTGCTCAGCGTGGTGGTCTCGCCGGCGCTGCTGGCGTGCTTGGCGGTGATGCCGTAGGTGCCCGCGGGCAGGCGCTCGCCGGCGGTGTTGGTGCCGTCCCAGGCGAAGGCGACTTCGCCCGCGGCGGTCGCCGGCACGCTGAACTGGCGCACCGGCGTGCCGTTGGCGTCGGTGACCTCGAAGGTCACGTTGCCCGGCCCGTTCACCGCGACCAGACCCGTGGTCTCGCCTTCGGCCGGCAGCGCCAGCTTCGCCGACGGCAGCACGACCTCGCGGCCGACCATCGTCGCGCCGCGCAGCAGCTGGTCGCTGGCCATCGCGCCCGAGAAGCCGTTGACGCTGCTGTTGAGGTCCTGGATGCCCTGGACCGTCGAGAACTGCGCCAGCTGGCCGAGGAACGCGCTGTTCTCCATGGGCTTGAGCGGATCCTGGTGCTTGAGCTGCTCGGTCATCAGGCGCAGGAAATCCGCCTGGCCGAGGGACTCGTCCTTCTTCGCGTCGGGCGTGCCGGCGTTGCCGGTCAGGCCGAGGCTGCTGTAGATGTCGCTGCCGATCGTGCTCATGCGTGCTCCGGGCCTCAGCGGCCCATGCTCAGGGTGGCGACCGCCAGTTCCTTGGCGGTGTTCAGCATCTCGACGCCGGCCTGGTAGCTGCGCGAGGCGGAAATCATGTTGACCATCTGCGAGACCGGGTCGACGTCGGGCGAGTAGACGTAGCCCTGTTCGTCGGCCAGCGGATGGCCGGGTTCGTAGCGCTGGATCGGTGGGTTGTCGCGCTCGACGATGCCGGCGACCTGCACGCCGGTCAGGGCGGGGTCGCTGCCGTGCGCGGTCGCGCGGAACACCGGTTCGAGCGGCTTGTAGACCTGGTCGGGCGATCCGGCGACGGAATCGGCGTTGGCGAGGTTGCTGGCCAGCGTGCTCAGGCGCACGGACTGCGCCTGCAGCGCGGAGCCGGCGACGTCGAAGATCGGCAGGTTGCTCATGGCTTACTGTCCCGTGATGGCGGTCAGGAGGGTGCGGACCTTCGACTCGAGGAAGCTCAGCGAGGCGCGGTATTCGAGCGCCGCACGGCCGTAGGCGGCGCGCTCGGCATCGGGGTCGACGCTGTTGCCGTCGAGACTGGCCTGGGCGGCGACGCGGGCGATCGCGAAAGGCTCCATGGCGTCGCTGCCGGGCAAGGGGATGTGGTTGCCGCGCAGGCCGTCCAGCGGCTGCGGGCCGGCTTCGCGGGTGCGGGCGGCATTGGCGAGGGCGGCATTGAAGTCGAGGTCGCGCGCCTGGTAGCCGGGCGTGTCGGCGTTCGCCAGGTTGCTGGCGATCAGCTTCATGCGCTGCTCGCGCAACGGCAGCGCATCGGCCTGGAGCCCGAGGTAGGACGAGATCGGATTGGACATGGACGGACTCCCTGCAACGCCTGCCCGATGCGCTGCAAGCGGCGTGCCACGACGGCGTACGGTAGGGGCGGGAGCGGGTCCGGGCCGCGGGCGATCCCCCGGCGCGGTGGTGTCCGGCGCGTGCCGTGGCGCGGGCCGCCAGGCCTCAGCTGCGCGGGACGTGGGTCCCGCCGGCGGCCTCGGCGACCTCGTGCAGCCGGCGCAGGACCTCGTCGGCGAGATCGTGCGGGCTGTACTTGGCGACGAAGGCGTCGGCGCCGACGCTCTGCACCATCGAGGTGTTGAACACGCCCGACAGCGAGGTGTGCAGCAGCACGTACAGGTCCGCCAGGCCGGGATGGCGACGGATTTCGGTCGTCAGGGTGTAGCCGTCCATCGCCGGCATCTCGATGTCGGACACGATCATCGCGTAGCGCTGAGACGGCGGCTCGCCCGAGGCGTGCAGCTGCAAGAGGTGGTCCAGCGCCTGGCGGCCGTCCGACAGCAGGCTGACGCCGACGCCGAGCTGGTCGAGCACGCTGCGGATCTGCTGGCGCGCGACGCGGGAATCGTCGACCACCAGCACCTGCATCGGCGGGGCGTCGGCGGGCAGGGCGTAGTCGGCCGACAGGTCGGCGTCCATGCGCGCCTGGGAAATGTCGGCCAGCACGCTTTCCACGTCGATGACCTGGATCAGCTCGTTCTGGTAGCGCGTCACCGCGGTCAGGTAACTGCCTTCGCTGCCGAGGTCGGGCGGCGGCAGGATGTCCTCGACGGCGATGTTGACGATCCGCTCGACGCCGCTGACCAGGAAGCCCTGCACCGAGCGGTTGAACTCGGTGACCACCAGATAGGGCGGCAGCTCGTCGCCGTCGCGCTCGGGATGGCCGATCACCCGGCCCAGGTCCAGCACCGGCACGCTGCGGCCGCGCACGTCGGCGACGCCGGCGAACTGCATCGGCAGGCCGGGCACGCGGAACAGCAAGGGCCGGCGCAGCACTTCCTGCACCTTGAAGACGTTGACGCCAAAAATTTGGCGGCCGCCGAGACGGAACAGCAGCAGCGCCAACCGGTTGTGGCCGGCGAGGCGGGTGCGTTGGTCGATGCGGTCGAGAAGATCCTGCGGCATGGTCCCCGTATCGGCCCGATGGACGGGGACTTGAGACGCGGATCCGGCACGCCGCTTGCAACGGGACGGCTGTCCAGTTCCCGGGAAATCGCGGCATGTCGTCCACTCCGAACAGCTCCTTCCACGCCCGCCTCGTCCAGCGTGTCGCCCTGGTGCTGGGCCTGTCCCTGGCCGGCGCGGCGGTGGCGTCGCCGTTCCAGTCGGTCGAGTCGATCCAGGCCGCGGCCGTGGCCGCGGTCGGCGCGGGCGATGCGGAGGCCACGCTCGACGCGGCGCTGCGCATGCCGGCCTGCCCGCAGGCGCTGGAGGCGCGGCGCGCCAGCGCCGGCACCGTCGAGGTCGGCTGCCCGGATGCGTGGCGTCTCTATGTGCCGGTGCGCGTGCGCCGCAGCCAGACCGTGCTGGTGCTCGCGCGGGGCGTGGCCCCCGGTGAGACGATCACCGCCGACCTCTTCATCGCCGAGCAGCGGGACACCAGCCGCATCGCCGGCGCCGCGGTCGCGGATCCGGCCGATGCGGTCGGCCGCGCCGCGCGGCGTATGCTGGCCGCCGGCAGCGTGCTGACCGCGAACGACCTCGTCGCCCCGCGTCTGGTGCGCCGCGGCGACACCATCGCGCTCGTCTCGCGCAATGCCGGCGTCGAAGTCCGCATGGCGGGCCGTGCGCTCGGCGATGCCGGCGCCAGCGAGCGGGTCAGCGTCGAGAACCTGTCGTCGCGCCGCGTGGTGCAGGGCGTCGTCGGCCCGTCGGGCGACGTGGTGGTCGGCCTGTGACCGCCGCGACATCGGCACTAAAGCTTCCCGGGGACCGGCCGATACCGGCAACGTACCCAATCATGGCCCGCGTGCCAGGATGTTTCCCATGACCCAGAAGATCGATGGATTCCAGGCGCCGGCCGTCCGCGGCACCTCGCCGCTGTCGCCCGCGCAGACGCCCCGCGCCGGCGAAGCCCGCGACAAGCCCGTCGAGGCCGCCGCCGCCGGCGACAGCCTGCGCCTGACCGGCGAAGCCGCGAGCCTGCAGGCGCTGCAGCGCGACATGTCGACCGGCCCGGCCGTCGACGAAGCCCGCGTCCAGGCCGTCCGCGACGCGCTGGCCGCCGGCACGTACCGCATCGACCCCGGCGCGATCGCCGCGGGCATGCTCGACCTCGACGCCCAGCTGGGCGGCTGATGTCCGACGCGCAGGCCAGCATCGAGCGGCTTGCCCGTGCCCTCGCGGACGAACGCGAGGCACTGCTCGGCCACGACGTCGAGGCCCTGCTGCGCTCGACCCAGGACAAGATCGTCGCGTTGCGCGCGCTCGAGTTCTGCACGGCCAGCGAACTCGCCGGCCCGCTCGAGGAACTGGCCGAGCTCAACCGCGCCAACGGCGCGCTGCTGGCGCGGCGCCGGCGCGAGGTCAACTGGGCGCTGCGGCACCTGGGCCGGGTCGAAAGCGCGCCCGGCTACGACGCGCTGGGCCGCACCGATGTGGCCTGCCGCAGCCGCGCCCTCGCGGTGGCCTGAGCGCCCCGGCGGCGCGCGGTCTAGAATCGGAGCGCCCCGCGTTCCGGAATCCGCCGCGCCGTGTCCCAGTCCCCAACGGCTTCGACGCCACACGCCGACCCCATGATCACCTCGGTCCTGTCCCGCATCGAGGAAGGCGTTCTCGTCTACGGCGATGACGGCTGCCTGCTGTACGCCAACCCGGTCGGCGAGGCGCTGCAACGGCTGCATCCCGCGTGGTCGGGCGCCGACGCGCTGGGCGACCTGCTGCCGGCCGAGGCGCTGGCGCAGGCCCGCGAGGGCGGCAGCTGGAGCGACCGCATCGCCTTCGGTGACATCGGCCTGGTCACGGTCGGGCTGTACAAGCTCGCCGCGCCGGACGGCCGCTACCTGCTGCTGCTGCAGGACCCGCGCCGCGGCCGCAAGGACGACGACGAACTGCTGCAGCGCCACGAAGAACTCAACCTGCGCTTCAACACCGCGCAGGAGCAGCTGCTGCAGGCCGAGAAGCTCGCGTCGATCGGCCAGCTCGCCGCCGGCGTCGCGCACGAGATCAACAATCCCATCGGCTACGTGCATTCCAACCTCGGCAGCCTGCAGGAATACATCGGCAACCTGTTCGCCCTGGTCGACGTCTACGAGCGGGCGCTGTGCACCGACGATCCGCACGCGATGCGCGAGGAGATCGACGCCACGCGCGAGCGGCTGGACATCGATTTCATCAGCCGCGACCTGCCGCAGCTGCTCAGCGAGTCGCGGCAGGGCATCGAGCGGGTGACGCGGATCGTGCGCGACCTGCGCGATTTCTCGCGGTCCGATCGCGAACACGCCTGGCGCCTGGCGGACCTGCACGCCGGCCTCGATTCGACGATCAACATCGTCTGGAACGAGCTGCGCTACAAGGCCACGCTGGAGAAGGAATACGGCACGCTGCCGATGATCGAATGCCTGCATTCGGAGTTGAACCAGGTCTTCATGAACCTGCTGCTCAACGCCGGCCAGGCGATCCAGGAGCAGGGCACGATCACCGTGCGCACCGGCCACGAAGGCGGCCAGGTGTGGGTGGAGTTCGCCGACACCGGCGGCGGCATTCCGCCCGAGGCGCTGCAGCGCGTGTTCGATCCGTTCTTCACCACCAAGCCGGTCGGCAAGGGCACGGGGCTGGGCCTGTCGATCTCCTACGGCATCGTCGCCAAGCACCACGGCCGCATCGAGGTCGACAGCACGCCGGGCGTCGGCAGCCGCTTCCGCGTGGTGCTGCCGGTGCGCCAGCCGCAGGTCGAAGCCTGAGCCGACGCGCGCCTCAGGCGCGCTGGCTTTCGTAGGTGCGGAACGCCTGCAGGATGTGCTCGCGCAGTGCGTTGTCGTCCCAGGGCTTGGTCAGGAACCGGTAGATCGCGCCGCGGTTGATCGCATCGGTCACCGTCGCGAGGTCGGTATAGCCCGACAGCACCAGGCGGATCGTGTCGGGATAGAGCACCTTCACCCGGCCCAGGAATTCGGTGCCGTCCATCTCCGACATCCGCTGGTCCGACAGGATCACCTGCACGTCGTTGGTCGCCAGCAGGCCGAAGGCGTCGCGGACGTTGCCGGTGGCGAGCACGCGGTAGCCGTCGCGGCGGAACAGGCGCACCAGCGCACGCAGCACGTTCTCCTCGTCGTCGACCAGCAGCAGGGTGCGGTCGGACTGGGTCGCGGTGAACAGCTCGGGCCGCAGGTAGCGTCGCCGCAGCGCCTGGCCCGCGGCATCGGCGCTCATCGGTTCGCCAAACAGATAGCCCTGGAAGTAGTCGCAGTCGGCGCGCCGTAAAAAGCCCAGCTGCGCCTCGGTCTCCACGCCGTTGGCGATGACCTTCATGCCCAGCTGGTGGCCCATCGCGATCAGGGCGCGCACGATCGCGGTCTCGCGGCTGCCGGCCGGCGCCGCATTGATGAAACTGCGGTCGATCTTGAGGATGTCGGCCGGATAGCGGACCAGCGCGCCGAGACTGGCGTCGCCGGTGCCGAAGTTGTCGAGCGTCACGCCGATGCCTTCGTGGCGCAGCACCGACACCGCCCGGTACACGCCTTCGATGTTGGTCGTGAGCGCGCGTTCGTTGAGCTCGAGCACCAGCGACGAGGTCGGCAGGCCGGCCTGCTGCATGCGCGCCAGCAGCCGGTCGACGAACTCGGGATGCAGCAGCTGCTGGGTGGTCACGTTGATGCCGACGAAGAAATCGTCGAAACCCTGTTCGCGCCACGCGCGGATCTGCGCGACCACGCGTTCGCACATCCAGTCGCCGATCTGCAGCATCGCGCCGATGCGCTCGGCGGTCGGCAGGAAACGTTCCGGCAACAGCAGGCCGAGCGTCGGCGACTGCCAGCGCAGCAGCGCCTCCATGCCGATCACGCGGCCGTCGCGCGCACTGATCTTGGGCTGGTAGCGCAGGCGGAACTCGCCGTTGGGCAGCGCGTCGAGGATCTTGCGGGCGATGCCGCTTTCGCCCTGGTGCGGACTGCGCTCCATCGGCGCGCTGGTGTGCATCTGCACGTGCGCGTTCGAGGAATGCGACGCCTGGCGCACGGCGGTCTCGGCCAGATGCAGCAGCCGCGACGCCTCGGTCGCGTGCGCGGGGCAAAGGCTGATGCCGACCTTGGCATCGAGGAACAGCGCGTAGGGCAGCAGTTCCAGCGGCCGCTCGATCTCCTCGACCAGCTCGCGGCCCAGCGCCTCGGCCTCGGCTTCCGCCGCGGCCGCATCGCGGGCGGCCAGCATCGCCGCGGCGATGAACTCGTCGCTGCCGTGCCGCCAGACGGTGCCGCGATCGCCGAGCCGCGCCTGCAGGCGTGCGCCGACGGCATCCAGCGCGGCGTCGCCGATGTCGAAGCCCATGTTCTGGTTCACCGACGCGAAGTGGTCGATGTCCAGATGCAGCAGCACCAGCGACGTGCCCTGCGCCACGGTGTCGTCGAGCATCGCCGTCAGGACGGGGTGCGCGGCGCCCAGGCGGGCGAGGGGAACGGGGCGGTCTGGCATCGCGTGATTCTAGTGGTGTCGCGCGCGGCTGGCGTGGCGCGTCGACGCGGCGACGCGCGAGGGATACGGCAGCCAGGCCTCGATGCGCGTGCCCTGGCGCGGCGCGGACGAGACCGTGAGGTGGCCGCCGACGCCCTGGGCGCGTTCGCGCATGATCACCACGCCCAGGCCGCGCGCGGCATCGGGCTGGAAACCGGCGCCGTCGTCGTCGACGTGCAGGCGCAGGCCGCCGCCGCCATCGACCAGGCGCAGCGCGACGCGCCGCGCGCGCGCATGCCGGACGATGTTGGTCAGCGCTTCCTGGGCGATCCGGAAGCAGGCCTGTTCGACCTCGCGCGCGGGACGCTCGGCCAGTTCGGCGATGTCGAGTTCGACGGCGAGGTCGGCGCCGCGCAGCATCCGTGCCGCATGCCAGCGCAGCGCCGCTTCGAGGCCGAGCGCATCGAGCTGCGGTGGCCGCAGCAGCACCGAGATGTCGCGCAGCTTCTCCAGCGTCGCATCGGCGACCAGCAGGATGTCCTCGAGATCGTCGCGCCGCCGCTCGGGATCGGGTTCGTCGAGCACGTTGCCGGCGGAGAGCTTGATCGCCGTGACCGACTGGCCGATGTCGTCGTGCAACTCGCGCGAGAGGGCGCGGCGCTCGTCCTCCTGCACGGTGAAGATGCGCGCGGCCAGCGCCTGCAGTTCGTCGTTGCGCGCGGCGAGGTCGTCGCGCATGCGTTCCACGTCGCTGAGGTCGCGCACGGCCAGCAACAGGTAGGCTTCGCCGGCATCGCGCATGTGGCTGGCGGTCAGCGCCGCGTGGAACCCGCTGCCGTCCTCGCGGCGCATGCGCCGTGGCGGCGCATCCGGGCCCGGGTGGTCCTGGTCCAGCCAGTCGCGGAAAGCCGCGGCATCGTCGGCGAAGACGAGCGCGTCCAGCGCCAGCCCGACCATCGCCGCATCGCGGTGTCCGAAGGCCGCGACGGCCGCCGGATTCGCATACAGAACCCGCCCGTCGGCGAGCAGCAAGACGCCATCGGGCAGCACGCGCATCAGGTCGCGACGCGCGGCATCGCGCACATCGCCGTCGCGCGGCATCGGCCCGCGGGGCGACGCCTCCGGTCGCGGGCGCGCGTCATCCGCGCCAGACGGCGCCGCAGTGGCTGCAGGCAGCGCCGGCGTGTCGGCAGGCACGGCCAGCAGCCGCTGCGTCGCCCGCCGCCACCACAGGGCCACGCCGAGCGCAGCCAGCGCCATCCAGGCGACCGCGATGAGAGTCTGCCAGCGCGCATCGTCGGCGACGGCGACGATCGCCACGAGCGCCGGCGCCCACAGCACCGGCATCACCAGGAGTCCGCGCCGGTGGAGGCGGTCGATCCGATGCTGCAGCGCACGCGCCTGCTGGCGTGTGGCGGCTGTGGCGTTGTCTCCGCAGCGCATGCGCGCGGTTACTCCTGTCGTCTCCTGCCGATCGAGTCTAACCGCGATGCACGGCGGCGACTCAACTTCCTCCCGGGGGCGCCGTTAACGACCGAGGAACCACGCCGCGGTCGTGGCGGGGCCGCAACGGAGCGCAGCGACAAGATGGATGCCGGCGTCATCTCGAGTCTCTTCGATCATCCGGTGTCGGACGGTCTGCTGCTGCTCGATCACGACGGCCGCTGCCTGCAGGCCAATCCGGCGGCGGCCCGGCGTGGGCTGGACCGGCTGGTCGAGCGCCATTCGCCGTCGCTGGAACTGCTCTACGACCGCCTGCGCAACGGCGAGCGCACCGTCGCCTGCGAACTGCCCGACGCGGCCAGGCCGCTGCGCGGGAGACTGCGTGCGATCTCGCTCGACGGGGACGCGCCGGTCGCGTTCTCGCTGAGCATCCAGCTGACCGACGATGTCGACGACTGGCTGCAGGCGGCCGAGTCCGGCGGCCACGCGCTGTGGGCCTGGGATGTCCGCACCGACGCCTTCGTCGGCACCGGCACCTGGTATGCGCTGATCGGCCAGCCCGAGGGCACGCCGGCGACCTTCGAGGACATGGAGCGCCAGGTCCATCCCGACGACCGGCCGCGCCTGCGCGAGACCATCCGTGCCTATCTCGCCGGGCACACGTCCAGCTACGCCTGCGACTACCGCTGCCGGCACGGTGAGGCCTGGCGCTGGGTGCGTGCCAGCGGACGCATCACCGCCCGCGACGCGCAGCACGCGCCGCTGAAAATGACCGGCTCGCTGACGGTCGTCGACGACCAGAAGCTGCTGGAACAGCGCCTGCGCGAGCAGCGTCGCCTGGTCGAGGACACCCAGCGGCTCGCCGGCATGTCGAGCTGGAGCTGGGACGCCGCCGCCGATCGCGTGCAGTGCGCGCCCGAATTGCGGGCGCGGATCGGACTGGGCGATGCATTGCCCATCCGCGCGTGGCTGCGCAGTTGCCATCGCGACCAGTTCGCGCTGCTGCGGCGCCTGTGGCGCAGCCGGTCGCCGGCGCCTCCGGTGCGCTGCACCTGCAGCTGTGGGCCTCGCCGCAGGGCGGGTCACCGGGCCGTCCGGCACGCATCCTCGCGCAGCTGCAGGACATCACCGTCCAGCGTCAGGCCGATGCCGATGCACGCCGGCGCGCCGAGCTGCTGCGCCGGGTCGCCGAACTGGGGCGCATCGGCGGCTGCGAGATCGATGCCGAAACGCGCGAGCTGCAGTGGACCGGCGAATGCGCGGGCCTGCACGGGCGCGAGGGCCAGTCGCTGTCGCTCGAGGAACTGCTCGGCCACTACACGACCGAATCCTGCGACAGCCTGCAGGAGGCGATGCACCGGGTGGCGAGCGGGGCGCCGGCGGAGACCCTGGAGCTGTGCTTCTACCGCCCCGACGGCCAGCAGGTCTGGACCCAGGCCGTCGTCGATTTCCAGCGCGATGCCGGCACGCGACCACGCTACCTCGTGCTGTTCCGCGACATCTCGCGCGAACGCGCGGCCAGCGCCCGCATCGAACGCCTGGCGCACTACGACACCCTGACCGGCCTGCCCAACCGCACCCGCCTGCGCGAGGACATCGAAACCGTGCTCGCCTGCGAGCCGGCGCGCTACCAGGCGCTGCTGCTGCTCGACATCGCCGGCTTCGGCGGCATCAACGAAGCGCACGGGCATGCAGCCGGCGACGCGCTGCTCAAAAGCGTCGCCGCACGATTGCACATGCTGCTCGACGCCGGCGACCTGTTCGGCCGGGTCGGCGCGGACGAGTTCGCGGTGCTGCTGCGGCAGGGCGACCGCCGCCACGACACCGCGGCTGCGGCGCAGCGGATCGTCGACGACCTGTCGGTGCCGGTGCCGCTGGGCGACGAGCTGCTGCGCTTCGGCATCAATGCCGGCATCGCGCCCATCCCGCAGGACATCGGCTTCGACGAACTGCTGCGCGCCGCCGGCGTCGCCCTGCACGGCGCGCGACACGGCGGCCGCAACCGCATCGAGCTCTACAGTCCCGACGCCTGGCAGCGCACGCGCCGGCGACTGGACGTCGAACACGCGCTGCGCGGCGCGCTGGAGCACGAGGAATTCACGCTCGCCTACCAGCCGCTCATCGACATCACCCGGCGCCGCGTCTCGGGCGTCGAAGCACTGCTGCGCTGGCACCCCGCGGGCCTGGGCCCGTGCGGGCCGGAGGAGTTCATCCCGATCGCGGAAGCGTCGGGCGACATCGGCGCGATCGGCGACTGGGTGCTGCGCGAGGCCTGTCGCCAGGCGTCGGCCTGGGACGCGCTGGGCATCGAGTTCGGCCGCATGTCGGTCAACGTGTCGGTCGTGCAGCTGCGCGATCCCGGCTTCGCCGCGCGCGTACTGGCGATCTGCGCCGATACCGGCCTGGCGCCGGCGCGGTTGGAACTGGAACTCACCGAATCGACCCTGCTGCGCGACAGCGAGGCGATGCGCGACTGCTTCGAGATCCTGGTCGCGGCCGGTGTGGCGTTGGCGATCGACGACTTCGGCACCGGGTTCTCCAGCCTCAGCTATCTGAGCCGCTTCCCGATCAACCGGCTGAAGATCGACCGCAGCTTCATCGCCGATCTCGGCGGGTCGCGCGGCGCGATCGAGGTGACGCGCGCGATCATCCAACTCGGCAAGGCGCTGCGCATGCAGGTGCTGGCCGAGGGCGTGGAATCGATGGACGACGAGCGCACGCTGCTCGATTACGGCTGCGACGAGGTGCAGGGTTTCCTGTACTCGCGGCCGCTGCCCCCGCGCGACATGGCGCGCTGGCTCAAGGCGCAGCCCGACCTGGTCGGCAACCGGCTCTGATCGGCGCAGGACACACCGTGCCGGTAGGCACGGCGTGCGGATCAGAAAGGCATGTCGTCGACGTCAACGCGATCCAGGCGACGCCCGACACGCGACAGGCCGCTTGCGCGGCCTGTCGGTCGATCGGGACCACCGGGCGTCAGTGTGCGCCGCGCAGGTCCCGCAGTTCGCTCGGCTGCGCCGCGAAATAGGCGGCGAGGTCGGCGATCTGCTGGTCGGTCAGGTTCGCGGCCTGCTGCGACATCAGCGCGTGATCGCGCGTGCCGTCGCGGTACTGCTGCAGCGCGTGCGCGAGGTAGTCGCGGAACTGGCCGCCGATCTTGGGATAGGTCGGGTCCAGCGGCACGTTGCCGGCGGCGCCGTGGCAGTCGATGCAGGTCTGGCCGGTCGCTTCGCTCTTGATCAGCGAGGCCTGCTGGCCGGCGTCGACGTTGCCGCGCGGCAGGCCGGCGGACGAGCCCGAGGTCGCGGCGTGTTCGGCCTGTGCTTCGGGATCCGGGCTGCCACCGCAGGCGGCGAGCAGCGCGGCCGCCAGGGCGACGGACAGGGTCTGGGCGATCAGGCGCAGGGGACGGCTCACGGCTTCAGCTCCGACAGGAAGGCGGCGATATCGGCGATGTCCTGGTCCGAGAAACTCTGGGCCTGGGCCTCCATCGTCGGGTGACGGCGGGTGCCGCGCTGGTACTCGTGCAGCGCGTTGACCAGGTATTCGGCGGACTGGCCGCCGATCTTGGGCACGTGGTAGTGCGGATACACGTTGCGGTAGCCGTCGATGCCGTGGCAGCCCTGGCAGGTGTAGGCAAGCGACTTGCCGGTGGCGGCATCGCCCACCGGACGGGCCGCGGTGGCCGTCGTCGCAGCCGGCGCGGTGGCGGTGGAGGGCGATGAATCCTGGGCCGACGCCTGGGCCGAACACACGGCGAGGGCGGCGAAACAGGCGATCGTCAGCGGTCGCGTCATAATGGGTATCCGCAATCCTGAATGGCTGGAACGTGGCTGTCTTGAATGCGTGGCAGGCGGCGGATTCGCGTCGCAGATGAACCGGCGGGCCGTCGCCGGAGTATAGCCTGCGCGTCCCGGTGCAGCCCAACCCCCGGCCGCTCCCACTGTCATCCACGTTCGACACCATGACCAATGGCGGATGAACCCGCTTGTTCTGGTGATGTACCTTGCTACAACACCGTAGGGGTCAGCTCAGTCCATGTCCACACAGCGTTCCATCGCGTCCACCGGACGCCTCGTCACCAGCGCCGTCCTGCTGGGGATCCTCATGACCACGGCCGCCTGCGGCGGCGACAAGGGCGGCGACGCCAAGGCCGCCGACGAGGCCCCGGCCGCGATCCCGGTCGAGACCGTCGCGGTGGCCCGCAGCAGTGTGGCCGCCAGCTACGTCGGCACCGCCGCGCTGGAAGTGCCGCGCGGCGCCGACGTCATCGCCAAGACCTCGGGCATCGCGCTGGAGGTGCTGGTCGAGGAGGGCGATGCGGTCCGCGCCGGGCAACCGCTGCTGCGACTCGATCCCGACCGGCCGCGCCTGACCGTCGAGCAGAGCCGCGCGACGATGGGCAAGCTGGAGAACAGCTACCGCCGCGCGCAGCAGCTGGTCGGCCAGCAGATGATCAGCGAGAACGATCTCGACCAGATCAAGTTCGACCTCGACACCGCCCGTGCCCAGCACCGCATGGCGACGCTGGAACTGTCGTACACCACGGTGACCGCGCCGATCTCCGGCGTGATCTCGCAACGGATGATCCGCACCGGCAACTTCGCCCAGATCAACACGCCGCTCTTCAGCATCGTCGACAACGCGCGCATCGAAGCCACGCTCAACGTGCCCGAGCGCGAACTGCGCGTGCTCAAGCGCGGCCAGCCGGTGCGCCTGCAGGTCGATGCGCTGCCCAACGAGAGCTTCGACGGCGTCGTCGAGCGCATCTCGCCGGTCGTCGATTCGCGCAGCGGCACCTTCCGGGTGATCTGCGCATTCGAAGGCAACGACATGCTGCGCGCCGGCATGTTCGGCCGCATCCGCATCGACTACGACGAACGCGCCGATGCGCTGGTGATTCCGCGCAGCGCGCTGCTCGACGACGACGAGACCACCGCGGTCTACACCGTCCGCGAGGGCAAGGCGGTGCGCGTGCCGGTGACGCTGGGCTATGTCGACGGCACCACGATCGAGGTCCGCGAGGGACTCGCGCTGGGCGACCCCGTGGTCACCGCCGGCAAGGTCGCGCTGCGTGAAGGCAGCCTGGTCCAGGTCATCGGCGAACCCGCCGCGGACACCCCGCCTGCTGCCGACGCGCCCGCGCCTGCCGCGGACGCGGCGGCCGACGCCGGCACGCCGTAATGGCCGGCGCCCCGCAGGACGGCGCCGGCGTGGATCCCCACGCCGCGCCCGCCGGACGCTTCGACCTCGTCGAGTTCTCCACCCGCCGCCGCGTGACCGTCGCGATGGTCGCGATCAGCGTGATGCTGTTCGGCCTGATCGCGCTCGGCAACCTCAAGGTCAACCTGCTGCCGGACCTCAGCTATCCGACGCTGACCGTGCGCACCGAATACACCGGCGCCGCGCCGGCCGAGATCGAGACCCTGGTCAGCGAGCCGGTCGAGGAAGCGGTCGGCGTCGTCAAGGGCGTGCGCAAGCTGCGCTCGATCTCGCGCACCGGCCAGAGCGACGTGGTGCTGGAATTCGCCTGGGGCACCGACATGGACCAGGCCAGCCTGGAGGTGCGCGACAAGCTCGAGGCGCTGCAGTTGCCGCTCGAGGTCACGCCGCCGGTGCTGCTGCGCTTCAATCCCTCGACCGAGCCGATCCTGCGCCTCGCGCTGACAGCGACCGCGGACACGGATGGCGATGCCGTCGGTGCGCTGACGCGCCTGCGCCGGTATTCCGACGACGACCTGAAGAAGAAGATCGAGCCCGTGATCGGCGTCGCCGCGGTCAAGGTCGGCGGCGGTTTCGAAGACGAGGTCCAGGTCGATCTCGACCTGCAGCAGCTCGCCCGCATCGGCCTGCCGATCGAGAACGTCATCCAGCGTCTGCAGCAGGAGAACATCAACCTGTCGGGCGGCCGGCTCGACCAGGGCACGCAGCGCTATCTCGTCCGCACGGTCAACCAGTTCGCCAGCATCGAGCAGATCGGCGACATGCTGGTGTCCGTCCAGTCCGGCGGCGACAGTGCCGCCAGCAGCGCCGCGCAGCAGATGGCGGCGATCGCGGCGGCCAGCGGGTCGGCGGCGACGATGGCCGCCGCGGCCTCGGTGCAGAGCGCGTCGTCGAGCGACAGCGCCAGCGTCGCCGGTGGCCGCGCGATCCGCCTGCGCGACGTCGCCACCGTGCGCCAGGGCTACAAGGAGCGCGAGAGCATCATCCGCCTGGGCGGCAAGGAAGCGGTCGAGCTGGCGATCTACAAGGAAGGCGACGCGAACACCGTGTCGACCGCCGATGCCGTGCAGGCGCAGCTCGAGGCGATCCGCGAGGACCTGCCGCCGGACATGACCCTGACCGTCGTCGACGACCAGTCGAAGTTCATCCGCGCCGCGATCTCGGACGTCAAGTTCGACGCCGTGCTCGGCGGCACGCTGGCGATCCTGATCATCTTCCTGTTCCTGCGCAGCGGCTGGAGCACCTTCGTCGTCAGCCTGTCGCTGCCGATCTCGATCATCACCACGTTCTTCTTCATGGACCGGCTCGGCCTGAGCCTCAACGTGATGTCGCTCAGCGGCCTCGCGCTGGCGACGGGTCTGGTCATCGACGATTCCATCGTCGTGCTGGAAAGCATCGCCAAGGCCCGCGAGCGCGGCCTGGGTATTCTCGAAGCGGCGATCAGCGGCACCCGCGAGGTCGGCATGGCCGTCGTCGCGTCGACGCTGACGATCATCGCGGTGTTCCTGCCGCTGGTGTTCGTCGAAGGCATCGCCGGCCAGCTGTTCCGCGACCAGGCGCTGACGGTCGCGATCGCGGTCGCGGTGTCGATGATCGTCGCGGTCACGCTGATCCCGATGCTGGCCGCACTGAAGGGCCGGCCGCCGATGGCGTTCCCGGAAGAGCCGCCGCATCCGCAGTGGCGTTCCGAGCGCCGCTGGCAGAAGCCGATGGCCGCGACCGGTCGCGGCATCGGCGGCGGCTTCCGCGGCGCCGCCTACGGCGTGACCTGGGTGTTCGTGCGGATCTGGCGCGGCATCTCGCGTGTGGTCGGCGCCGTCATGGGCCGGGCGAGCGATGCGGCGATGGCGCCCTACGACCGCGCCGAGCGCGGCTACCTGCGGATCCTGCCGAACGCGCTCGCGCGTCCCGGCCTGGTGCTGGGCACGGCGACGGCGGTGTTCGTCGCCAGCCTGTTCCTGGTGCCGCTGCTCGGCACGGACCTGATCCCGCAGCTGGCCCAGGACCGCTTCGAGATGACCGCGCGCCTGCCGCCCGGCACGCCGCTGCGCGAGACCGACCGCATCATGCGCGAGGTCCAGCTGGCGCACGACGCGGACGAAGGCGTCGACCTGCTGTTCGGCGTCAGCGGCGCCGGTACCCGGCTCGATGCCAACCCGACCGAGAGCGGTGAGAACATCGGCAAGCTCAGCATCGTCATGACCGGCGGCGGCAGCCGCGAGTTCGAGGCCGAGCAGACCGAACGCCTGCGCACGACGATGGCGCGCTATCCCGGCGTCGCGGTCGATTTCAGCCGCCCGGCGCTCTTCAGCTTCTCCACGCCGCTGGAGATCGAGCTGCGTGGCAACGACCTCGACAGCCTGGCGCAGGCCGGCCAGCGCATGGCCGAACTGCTGCGCGCGAATCCCAACTACGCCGACGTCAAATCGACGGTGGAGCAGGGCTTCCCGGAGATCCAGATCGTGTTCGACCAGGAACGCGCCGGGGCGCTGGGCCTGACCACGCGCGCGATCGCCGATGCAGTGGTGCGCTCGGTCCGCGGCGAAGTGGCCACGCGCTACAACTTCCGCGACCGCAAGATCGACGTGCTGGTGCGCGCGCGGGAGAGCGAACGCGATTCGGTCGACCGCATCCGCAACCTCATCATCAATCCCGGCAGCGGCACCGCGGTGCGCCTGGATTCGGTCGCCGAGGTCATCGCGACGACCGGCCCCAGCGAGATCCACCGCGCCGACCAGGTGCGCGTGGCGGTGGTGTCGGCGAACCTGCGCGGCATCGACCTGGGCACCGCGGTCGACGAGGTGCGCACGATGGTCGCGGAAAATCCGCTCGGCACCGATGTCGGCCTGCACATCGGCGGGCAGGGCGAGGAACTCGGCGAATCGATGCGCTCGCTGCTGCTGGCGTTCACCCTGGCGATCTTCCTCGTCTACCTGGTGATGGCGTCGCAGTTCGAGTCGCTGCTGCACCCCTTCGTGATCCTGTTCACCGTGCCGCTGGTGGTGGCCTTCATCGGCTTGATCCTGATGGTGGGGCTCGTGGTCAAGAACGCGATCATCCTCATCGACAAGGTCAACCAGCTGCGCGAGGCCGGCGTCGCCAAGCACCAGGCGCTGATCGAGGGCGCGCGCTCGCGCCTGCGGCCGATCATCATGACCACGCTGTCGACGCTGTTCGGCTTCCTGCCGCTGGCGCTGGCCTTCGGTGAGGGCGCCGAAGTGCGCTCGCCGATGGCGATCACGGTCATGGGCGGCCTCGCGGTGTCGACGCTGCTGACGCTGCTGGTGATCCCGGTGGTCTACGACCTGCTGGACCGCAAGCCCGACGCGTTCTACACCGAACGCGGCCGGCGCGCGCGCCTGCGCACCGGCGATGCCGACACCACCACGGAGGTCGCCGCGCGATGAGCGTCGCCGAACTCAGCCTGCGGCGCCCGGTCACGACGATCATGCTGTTCGTGTCGATGTTCGTCATCGGCCTGATCGCCGCGGTCCGCCTGCCGCTCGAGGCCCTGCCGGACATCTCCGCGCCGTTCCTGTTCGTGCAGTTGCCCTATGCCGGCTCGACGCCGGCCGAAGCCGAGCAGAACCTGCTGCGGCCGGCAGAGGAAACGCTGGCCACGATGAGCGGGATCAAGCGCATGCGCGGGCAGGCGGGTCCCGACGGCGCCGGCGTGTTCCTGGAGTTCTCCGACTGGGACAAGGACATCTCGATCAGCGCGTCCGAGGCGCGCGAGAAGATCGACGCGATCCGCGGCGACCTGCCCGACGATTTCCGTCGCTACTCGGTGTTCAAGTGGTCGAGCAGCGACGAGCCCGTGCTGCGGATCCGCCTCGCCGGCGACATCGATCTGACCGGCAGTTACGAGCTCATCGATCGCCAGCTCAAGCGCAGGCTCGAACGCGTGCCCGGCGTCGCCCGGGTCGAGATCAACGGCGCGCCGCCGAACGAGGTGGAGGTCGCCGTCGATCCCGATCGCCTGAGCGCGCACGGCATCGAACTCAACGAACTGGCCACGCGCCTGCGTGCGGTCAATTTCTCGGTCTCGGCGGGGCAGATCCTCGACGGCAGCCAGCGCCTGCGGGTGCAGCCGATCGGCGAGATCGACGATCTGCAGCAGCTGCGCGACCTGGTCATCAACCAGACCGGCCTGCGCCTCGGCGACATCGCCGACGTGCGCCTGAAACCGCAACGCATGGACTACGGACGCCGGCTCGACGGCCGCGCCGCCGTCGGCCTGGACATCTTCAAGGAGCGCGACGCGAATCTCGTCGAGGTTTCGCGCACCGCGCTGGCCGAGGTCGAGGCCGCGCGCACCGAGCCCGGGCTCGAGGGCATCGACGTCAAGATCATCCAGAACATGGGCGACGAGGTCACGTCGTCGCTGCTGGAACTGGTCGAGGCCGGCGCGATCGGCCTGCTGCTGTCGATCATCGTGCTGTACTTCTTCCTGCGCCACTGGCCGTCGACGCTGATGGTGACGCTGGCGATCCCGATCTGCTTCGTCATCACGCTCGGCTTCATGTACTTCTTCGGCGTCACGCTCAACGTGCTGTCGCTGATGGGCCTGCTGCTGGCGGTGGGCATGCTGGTCGACAACGCCGTCGTCGTCGTCGAGAGCATCTACCAGGAACGCGAGCGCATGCCCGACCAGCCGTGGCTGGCGTCGATCGTCGGCACCCGCAGCGTCGCGATCGCGCTGTCGGCCGGCACGCTGTGCCATTGCATCGTGTTCCTGCCCAACCTGCTGGGCGAGACCAATCAGATCAGCATCTTCATGTCGCAGCTGGCGATCACCATCTCGGTGTCGCTGCTGGCCTCGTGGCTGGTCGCCGTGAGCCTGACCCCGATGATGTCGGCGCGGATGAAGACGCCGCCGGTGGTCGCGCACGACCGCGGCCTGATCCCGCGGATGCAGCGCCACTATGCGCGCGTGCTGCGCTGGACCCTGGAGCACCGTGGCTGGAGCGTGTTCGGCATCGTGCTGATCGTCGCCCTGAGCCTCGTGCCGGCGACCCAGGTCAAGTTCGACATGTTCGGCGATGGCGGCGGCGGCAAGGAGATCCAGGTCTTCTACCAGTGGAAGGGCAGCTACAACCTGCAGCAGCGCTCGGACGAGGTGCTGCGCATCGAGCAGTTCCTCGACGGGAACCGCGACCGCTTCCGCATCAAGCAGCTCTATTCGTGGTTCGGCGAGGGCAACGACTCGGGCACGATCGTCACCTTCGACGACGACGTCGGCGACACCAAGCCGCTCAGCGAGGCGATCAGCGAAGCCCTGCCGAAGTCGGCGCGTGCCGAGATCGGCGTGCGCGGCAGCAGCGGGCAGGGCGGTGGCGGACAGGCGAGCCCCGGCGTGCAGGTGCAGCTGGTCGGCGATTCGGTGCAGGTGCTGCGCGAGCTGGCCGATGGCGTGGTGCCGGTGCTCGCCGCGAATCCCGCGCTGCGCGACGTGCGCGTGGACGCCGGCGATCTCAACCAGGAGCTGACCATCAGCGTCGACCGCGAACGCGCGGCCGCGTTCGGCTTCAGCGCCGAGCAGGTGTCGAGCTTCCTCGGCCTCGCCCTGCGCGGCAGCCAGCTGCGCGAGTTCCGCCGCGGCGATACCGAGGTCGATGTCTGGGTGCGGTTCGCCGGCGCCGAGCAGTTCAGCGAGGCCGACATCGCCAGCTTCATGGTGCGCTCGCCCGATGGCCGCAGCGTGCCGTTGACGAGTCTCGTCGACATGCGCGTGGAGCCGTCGGCGAGCACCATCACCCGCTTCAACCGCCAGACCTCGGTGACGCTGCAGGCCAACCTGGCCGGCGAGACCACGATGCCGCAGGCGCGCGAGGCGATCGAGGCCACGCTCGACGCGGTCGCGTTCCCGGCGGGCTACGGCTACAGCTTCGCCGGCAGCGGCTTCGAAGAGGACGCCGAGGCGAGCCGGCAGATGCTGTTCAACCTGCTGATCGCGCTGGTGATGATCTACGTGGTGATGGCCGCGGTGTTCGAGTCGCTGCTGTTCCCGGCCGCGATCATGAGCTGCGTGGTGTTCTCGATCTTCGGCGTGTTCTGGCTGTTCTGGATCACGGGCACGTCGTTCACGGTGATGGCCTTCATCGGCATCCTGGTGCTGATGGGCGTCGTGGTGAACAACGGCATCATCATGGTCGAGCACATCAACAATCTCAGGCGCCGCGGCATGGCGCGACTGGAAGCGCTGGTCGAGGGCAGCCGCGAGCGTCTGCGTCCGATCCTCATGACGATGGGCACCGCGATCCTCGCGATGATCCCGATCTCGCTCAGCGACACCGTGGTGCTCGGCGGCCTGGCCTATTCGCCGATGGCACGCGCGGTCGCCGGTGGCCTGGCGTTCTCGACCGTGGTCAGCCTGCTGTTCCTGCCGACGATCTACGCGATCCTCGACGACCTGCGGCATGGCACGGTGCGCATGATCCGGCGCGCACGCGGCACGCGCGGCGATGCACCGGTACCGGTGGCGACGCCCTGAGGCGCAATGCGACGCCCGCCGGGACGCGGTTCCGCGCGGGCGTGACGGCAGACCTCGGGGGCAGCGGACCGCGATGCGCCGAGCGGCGTCGGTGCGGCGCGGCCGTGCGGATCGACGGTGTCAGTGCGCTTCCGCTGGCGTGCGCTCGGCCGCATAGGCCGCCCACAGGGCATCGGCGTCCTGCCCGGTCAGGCGCACCCAGTCGGCCGGCGTGTAACGCTGCGCACGCAGGGCGGCATCGAGACCTCGCACCAGCCCCGGATGCCTCGCCTCGGCCCAGGCCAGGAACGCGGCGGTGACGCGGTAACCGCTGTCGAGTCGGTGCGTGGGGGCGCGCGTCGTCGGCAGCGCCCAGCCGGTCGCCGCGTTGTCGCGGCCGTAGACCGCCCGCGCGTAATCCGCGATGCCTTCGACGAGCCAGCCCGGCGCCTCCCCGGGGCCGTAGGCCTGCACGATGTGCATGGCCTCGTGCGTCACCAGGTCGAGGTCGTGCGGATGGGCGTCGAAGCGGGCCGGATTGATCGTCATCGCAGCACCGTCGACGAAGGCGATGCCGTCATAGCCGGCGTCGATGGTGATGCGGACCGCATCGGGTGCCTGCGGGTTGAAGTCCGCGCGTTGCCGCGGATACGCGTCGAAGAAGGTCTCGATGACCGCGTCCTGCACGGCGGGCGTCAGCGCGTCGCCGGCATCGATGAACCGCAGCGTGACCCCGTCGCGGACGATCGTGCTGTCGCGTGCGACGGCGGGGAGCGCGGTCGCCAGTGCGAGCGCCGCGGCGAGCAGGGGAAATGCGGAACGACGGGTCATCGGGCGGAACTCTGGATGGCAGGAGACGGACGACCGGGTGCGCCGAGCAGTTCGACCTCGGCGAGCTGCAGGCGGCCGCTGCCGGCGAAACGGAGCCGGTAGCGCGCGTGCGGGGCATGCGCGGCGATGCGGAAGGGCCGGGTCTGGCGTGGCCAGCGGAAGAGTTCGCCCTCGCGACGGTCGAGTGCGATCCAGCGGCCGGACGCGTCCAGGCCTTCGAGCACCCAGCCCACGGCGGCGATCGGCGCACTGCCCGAGGTCAGCGTGTAGGCCTGCGGCGCGATCGGGTTCCCGGCGTCGATCAGGATGGCGCGCGCGTCGCCGCTCAATTGCAGCGTGGTCGCTGCATCGTCGTCGAGCAGCGCGGCGGCGGGCGCATTCGTCGCCTCGACCCGGGCCTGCGCGGCACCGGCGGGCACGAGGTCCGTCCATGGCGTCGGCGGCGCATCGCCCGTGGTCAGCGACGCCGGCAACGCGTCCGCCTCGCTGCCCCAGCGCGACGGCGTCTCGCCGAACACGAAGTCGAGCACGGCGCCGTCGGCGATGTCCGCGTGGCGGATCCACGGCCGGCTCCACGGCCGGCCGTCCACCCGCAGCGACTGCACGTAGACGGTGTCCTGTGTGTTGCCCGGCGCGTTGATGACCAGCTGCCTGCCGTTCTCCAGCCGCACCGTCGCGCGTTCGAACAGGGGCGCGCCGATGACGTATTCCGGTGCGCCCATCCGCAGCGGATACAGGCCCAGGGCGGCGAACAGGTGCCAGGCCGACATCTCGCCGTTGTCCTCGTCGCCCGGATATCCCTGGCCGATCTCGCTGCCGAGATAGAGCCGCTGCACGACCTCGCGGGTGATGCGCTGGGTCTTCCACGGCTGCCCCGCGTGCACGTACAGCCACGGGATGTGGTGCGCGGGCTGGTTGCTGTGCGCGTACATGCCCATGCGCACGTCGCGCGCCTCGGTCATTTCATGGATGACGCCGCCGTAGGAGCCGACGAACGCGGGGTCGGCGGTCTCGGGTGTGGCGAAAAAGGTGTCGAGCTTCGCTGCCAGGCCGTCGCGCCCGCCGTAGAGATTCGCCAGGCCCTGGCCGTCGTGCGGCGCGGTGAACGCGAAGGTCCACGCATTGGCCTCGGTGTAGTCGTGGCCCCAGACGCGCGGGTCGAAGCGTGCGGCGTCGAGCCGCCACGCGCCCTCGGGCGTGCGTCCCTGGAAGAACCCGGTCGCAGGATCGAAGACGTGCACGTAGGCACCGGCGCGCTGGCGGAAGTACGCGGCCTCGTCGGCATAGCGGCGCCGCGCATCGGGCGTCGCCGCAGTCTCCGCGAGTCGCGTCGCCATGTTGGCGATGCCGAAATCGTTGAGCGCGCCTTCCAGCGTCCACGACATGCCTTCGTGCACCGAGGTGTCGGCGTGGCCGCGGAAGATCGCGCGCGCCAGGCCCTTGCGCCCGACGTGGTCGCTCGGTGGGGCGACGGTCGCGTTCTTCAGCGCCGCGGCGTAGGCCTCTTCCGGATCGAAGCCGCCGATGCCCTTGAGCCAGGCATCGGCGAAGGCGACGTCGGAACTGGTGCCGACCATCAGATTGGCATAGCCGGGCGAGGACCAGCGCGCCACCCAGCCGCCGGCGCGGGACTGCTCGAGGAACCCGTCGATCAGGGTGCCGGCCATGCCGGGCGTCAGCAGCGCATAGGCCGGCCAGGTCGTGCGGAAGGTGTCCCAGAACCCGTTGTTGACGTAGACCCGGCCGTCGCGGACCGGCGCGAAGCTGCGGTTCGCGTTGCCTTCGGCGTTGTCGTTCGACCAGGAATTCTGGCTCGCATAGCGCCAGTCGGGCGCCTCGGCGGTGCCGGCGTTTTCGTGCCCGGAATTGGGATACAGGAACAACCGGTAGAGATTGGAATACAGCGTGGTGCGCTGGTCGTCGCTCGCGCCTTCGACCTCGACGATGCCGAGTTTCGCGTCCCAGGCGGACTGGGCCCGTTCGCGCACGGCGTCGAAGTCCGGGGTCTCGCCCAGCTCCAGCGCGAGGTTGTGCCAGGCCTGCTCGGTCGAGATCAGCGAGGTCGCGATGCGCATGTGCACGGTGCGGCTGGCGTCGGTGTCGAACTTCACCCAGCCCGTCGGTCGGCCGGTGTCGAGCGCGCCGCTGCGACGCCAGGGGCGGTCGAAGCGGGCGACGACGTACATCCGCGTCGCGCCGGTCGACAGGCCGCTGCGCACATCGGTGTAGCCCTGCAGCGTCTGCGCATCGGCGTCGAGGGTCAGGCCACCGCGCGCGTCGACGTTGTCGAACAGCAGGTTGGCGTCGCCATCGTCCGGAAACCGGAAGCGGAACAGCGCGGCGTGGTCGGTCGGCGCGAGTTCGGCGACGATGCCGCCGTCGAACGCGACCCGGTAGTGATGCGGTCGCGCCAGCTCGTGGTCGCGCGAGAACGGCAGCGCACGCGCCGCGCGATCGGCATCGGGCACGCCGCGGGCCGCCGACGGCATCACCTGGAAGGTCTGCCGGTCGCCCATCCACGGGCTGGTCTGGTGGCTCAGTGCCAGCGCCTGCAGCTGCGGCCGGTTGCGCGCATCGTTGTGCTCGCTCCAGCGGTACAGCCAGTTCAGGGATCCGGCGTCGGTGACCGGCGTCCAGAAGTTGAAGCCGTGCGGTACCGCGGTGGCGGGGAAATTGTTGCCGCGCGAGAACGTGCCGTTGGACTGGGTGCCGCGCGTCGTCGACACCCAGTCCGACGGACGCCGATGATCGGGACGCGCGACATCGGCGATCGCGACATCGTCGATCCAGCCGCGCGCCGGCGTCTGGCCGGGCGGCGCGGCGTCGAGTTCGATCGCGACGATGCGCCGGCCCTGCAGGCCGGCGACATCACCGAGGCGCACGGCCTTGCGTGCCCATTGCTGCGGAGACAGCGTCTTCGATTCGCCCTGCGCGACGGCGCCGAGCCGCACGCCATGGTGGTCGCGCACGTCCAGCGACGACAGGCGCCGGCCGTCTTCGAACACGAGATCCAGCGACACGTGCATCGACGCCGCGATGTCGTCGTCGACGATCTCGGGCAGGACCAGCCACGACAGCGTCGTGTCGGCATCGACCGTGACGTCGACCTCGAACAGACGCGTGCGCGCCGCCGTCGCGGCGTCGTAGTGCAACGCGTGCAGACCGCTGTAGCCGACGTTCGGCTTGGCCGCATACGGCGCCGCGGGGCCGCTGCCGACCGCGACCGCCAACGTCGATCGTGACGCCACCGGCCGCGGCTCACCGGGTTCGAACGAACTCCGGAATCCGGTCGCGCCGGCGAGGCCCGACGCCAGCAGCAGCGTCGACAGCAGTGGCGTGGACAGCAGCGCCACCCGCGATGCGGCGCGCGTCATCGCGACGCGTCCTCGGCCGCCGCGACGCGCAGGCCGTCATCGCCACGCAGCACGTTGAGCACCTCGTGACAGGCGCCCATCGTGTGGTAGTCGGTCTTGCCGGCCGGGCTCTTCTCGTCGCTGTAGCGGCGGTTCTCGCGATCGAGGATGCGATACCAGGCGCCGTGGGTGTGATCGACGAAATGCGTCCACGCGTAGGTCCAGATACGGTCGTACCAGTCCGCGTACACCGCAACGCCGGTGCGCGCATGCAGCAGCGCTGCCGCGGCCAGGCTTTCCGCCTGCACCCAGAAATACTTGTCGTCGTCGCAGACCACGCCGTCGGGATCGAAGCCGTAGACGATGCCGCCGTGGACGTCGTCCCAGGCGCGCGCGAGCGCGGTGTCGAACAGATGGCGCGCCGTGGGCACCAGCCAGTCGGCCTCGACATGCCGGTCCAGCAGCAGCAACAACTTGGCCCACTCGGTCTGGTGGCCGGGCTGGAAGCCCCAGGGCTTGAACAGGTGCTTGGGATCGTCGCGGTGGTAGTCCCAGTCGACGTTCCAGTCGCGGTCGTAATGCTCCCAGACCAGGCCGCCGGCGAGCGCGGCCTGGCGTCGGGTCATGCGGTCGGCGAGCAACAGGGCGCGCTCCAGGTACCGGCGGACGCCGGTCGCTTCCCAGGCCGCGATCATCGCTTCGCACAGATGCATGTTGGCGTTCTGGCCGCGGTAGTCGGCGAACACCCAGTCCGCGGTGGCCTCGTCGCGATAGAGCTGCGCTTCGGGATCCCAGAAGCGCGTTTCCAGCAGGTCCCAGGTCTCGTCGAGCCAGGGCCGCGCTTCGTCGATGCCGGCCTTCAGCGCGCTCGCATACGCCAGCAGCACGAAGCCGATGCCGTAGGCGAACTGGGTGGGGTCTTCCGGCGCGTGATCGCGCAGCGTCCAGGCGTAACCGCCGCTGCGCGGATCGCGATGCACCTCGCGCACGTAGCGCAGTGCGTGCCTGGCCGACGCCAGGGCATCCGGCGACGCGAACTCGCGCGCGGCGAGTGCGAAGTTGAAGACGAAGCGCGTGCTGCTGACCAGGTGCCGGTGCGTGCGGTCGTAGACGCTGCCGTCGTCGCGGAAGTAGTGGAAACAGCCGCCGTCGGGATCGATGACCGTCGGGCGGTAGAACGCCATCGTGTCGGCGATGTGCTGGCGCAGCACCTCGCAGTCGCGGAAGTCGGGGCGTGGGGATGCGGGCAGGCGGGGACGGGTCACGCGGCGGACTCCAGGAACCGGTCGACGGCGGCGCGCGTCGGCATCGCGCCGAATGCGCCGTGCGTCTGGGTGGCGAGGGCGCCGCAGGCCGCGGCGAAGGCGAGCGTCGCGGCGAAGGCGTCGGCCTGGCGCGCGAAGCCGGGCAGTGCGTCGGCCGCGACGCCACGTGCGACCAGCGCGTGCAGCAGCCCGGCGACGAATGCGTCGCCGGCGCCGGTCGTGTCGCGCGCCGCGAGCGCATGCACGGGCTGCGTACCGTGGGCGTCGGCGGTGTACCAGCGCAGCGGCGCCGGTCCGTCGGTCACGACGACCAGACGTGCGCGCGCCGCGAACAGCCGGGCCAACGCAGCCGCCTCATCACCCGCCGAGACCGCCAGCCACGCCAGTTCCGACTGGCTGAGCTTGACCAGATCGGCCTCGGCCAGCGCCGGCCACACACCGGCAGCGACATCGGCAGCGGCGTCCCACAGGGCAGGGCGCAGGTTCAGATCCATGCTGACCAGCGCGCCGCGCGCACGGGCCTGGCGCATGCCGGCCTGCGTCGCCGATGCGGCAGGTTCGGCGGTCAGGCTGTTGGAGCACACGTGGAACGCCGCGCAGCCGTCGAAATCCGCGTCGCGGAAATCGGCCGGCGCGAACAGCAGGTCCGCGGCGGGCGGCCGGTAGAAACTGAAGCTGCGTTCGCCGTCGTCGGCCAGTTCGACGAAGGCCAGTGCGGTCTTCGCGGCCGACGTGCGGCGCACGCCTGCGGTGCCGACGCCGGCGGCCTGCAGTTCGCCGAGGATGAAGTCACCGAACAGCTCCTCGCCCAGCGTGCCGACGAAGCGCGCGTCGCCGCCCAGCCGTGCGGCGGCCACGGCGACATTCGCCGGTGCGCCGCCGGCATGCCGCAGGAACGCGCGGGGTGCCCCCGGTGCGGTGTCGGACGCGCCGAGGAAGTCGATCAGCGCTTCGCCGAAACAGACGATGGCGGTGCTCATCGAAACCTCCCGGCGCGCCCGTCCGGGGCGATCCGATGCGCGCGCGTTGCCGGCGTCGAGCGGCTCGCGCTGCAGAGGGAACACGGGCGCGCGCGTCGGTGCGCCCCGTCGGAATCGGGATCGAACATCAGGGTCATGGCCTCGTCGCCAGGAGGGGCGCCGCGCTGCTGTCGCGCACGGCGAGTTGGACGGGATGCACGACCCGCGACACGGGCGCGTCGGGGGCAGCGCTGCGCGCCAGCACCATCGCCGCCGCCTGACGGCCGCGCGCGCGCGGATCGGTCGCGACGGTCGTCAGTGCCGGCACGCTCGCCGCGGCTTCGGGAATGTCGTCGAAGCCGGTCACGGCGAGGTCGTGTCCGGCGCGCAGGCCGCGGCTGGCGAGGCCGAGCATCAGGCCCAGCGCGACGGCGTCGTTGTAGCAGACCGCGGCGGTCGGAGCCGGATCAACGGCGAGCAGCGCGCCGACCTGGGCCGCCGCCTGCAGGCGCGTCGGCGTGCATTCGACCCGCCAGCGGGGCTCCACGGCCAGCCCGGCCGCCGCCATCGCCCGGGTGTAGCCGTCGCGCCGTTGCCGGCACGAACTGGAACCCGCATGGCCGCCGAAGAAGGCGATGCGTCGATGGCCGCGCGCGACCAGGTGTTCGGTCGCGAGGCGTGCGCCGGCGACGTTGTCGGTGCCGAGGAAATCCCAGTCCGCGCCGTCGACCTGGCGGTTGAACAGCAGCAGCGGCGTGTGCAGGCCGACGGCCTGGCGCAGGTCGTCGCGCGCGGTGCCTTCGGCCGGCGACAGGATCAGCCCGGCCGGTCCGTGTTCGATCAGCGATGCGAGCACGGCGCTCTGCCGGGCCACGGATTCGCCAGTGCTGCCCAGCAGCATTACGCAGCCGGCATCCGCCAGCGCTTCGTCGACGCCCGCGGCGAACTCGGCGAAGAACGGGTTGGAGAGGTCGTTGACGACCAGGGCGACGCTGCTGGAAGTATTGCGGCGCAGGTTCGCGGCGGCGCGGTTGTAGACATAGCCCTGGCGCCGGATCTCGGCTTCCACCCGCGTCCGGGTCGCCGCGCCGACGACCGGACTGCCGCTCAGCACCAGCGAGACCGTCGCGCGCGAGACCGCGCAGGCCGTCGCGATGTCGGCAAGGGTGACGCGACGGGTGGCGGAACGCGACGAGGACATGCGACTTGAATCGATTGAAATCAGGCGGAATCGTGCCCGTTCGGGGGCTCATCGACAATCCTGCGCTGCAGCATGTGCGGCGCCGCGGCTGTGATAGCGTCGCATTTCAATCGATTGAACGGAGCGAGTTCATGCCTGCAGCGTCCCCGCGGATCCGCCGCCCGATGTCCGTGGCGCTGTGCGCACTCGCGCTGGCCTCGGCCTTGCCCTTTACCGGCCAGGCCGCGTCGCCGTCGGCGGCATATGCCGCGGCGGATCCGATGGTCGGCACCGGCGGGGAAGGACATACGTTCCCGGGCGCGACGGTGCCGTTCGGCATGATCCAGCTGAGTCCGGACACGCGCACCGCGCATTTCAAGCAGAGCTACGACTGGGCCGCCGGTTACCGCCATGGCGACCGCAGCATCGTCGGCTTCTCGCACACCCATTTCTCCGGCAGCGGGCACTCCGATCTCGGCGACGTGCTGCTGATGCCGATCGCGGGCGAGGTGCATCTGCGGCCGGGCGAGATCGACGCAAGCGGCCACAAGACCGGGCCGGGATATCGCTCCGCCTTCAGCCACGAGCGCGAGCAAGCGCAGCCGGGCTATTACGCGGTCTCGCTCGACGACTACGACATCCGCGCCGAACTGACGGTCAATCCGCGCGTCGGCCTGCACCGCTACACCTTCCCCAAGGACAAGCCCGCGCACGTGCTGCTGGACCTGCGCCACAGCATCTACGACTACGAGGGCAAGGTGCTGTGGTCGCGCATCCGCGTGCGTCCCGACGGCACCGTCACCGGCTTCCGTGAAACCCGCGGCTGGGCGCCGGGGCGCCAGCTGTTCTTCGCGATGCGTTTCTCGCAGGCACCGACCGCGCATGCGCTGCACGACCGCCAGGATCCGCCGAATGAATACAAGGGCTTCGCGACGCCGGGCAGCGGCGCTCCGGGCGAGCGCGCGCAGATCGAAGGCCGGGACCTGGCCGCCGTGTTCGACTTCGGCGATCTCGACGACGAGGCGCTGCTGGTCAAGGTCGCGATCTCGACGGTCAGCGAAGACGGCGCGATCGGCAATCTCGACGCCGACATGCCGGGCTGGGACTTCGACGCGACCCGCGCGCAGGCGCAGGCGACGTGGAGCGAAGCGCTGGGCGTCGTCGACATCGAGGCATCCGAGGACATGCGCCGCAATCTCTACACGGCGCTCTACCACTCGCTGCAGGCGCCGAGTCTGGCGATGGACGCCGACGGCCGTTACCGCGGCCCCGACAATGCCGTGCACCAGGCCGAAGGGTTCGCGTTCCACTCGACGTTCTCGCTGTGGGACACCTTCCGCGCGCTGCATCCGCTGCTGACCATCATCCAGCCCGAGCAGCGCAACGCGCACTTCGTCAGTTCGCTGCTCGCCGCGCGCGAGCACAGCCCCTACGGCATCCTGCCGGTGTGGTCGTTCCATGGTCTGGAGACGTGGTGCATGATCGGCTACCACGCGGTGCCGGTGATCTCCGACGCCATCGTCAAGGGCATCGGTGGCTTCTCGACCGAGCGCGCGCTCGAGGCGATGACCGCCAGCGCGGAGTACGCGCCCTACGACGGCCTCGGGCACTACATGGCGCTCGGCTACGTGCCGATCGACAAGGAAGGCGAGGGCGCGTCGAAGACGCTCGAATACGCTTACGACGACTGGGCGCTGAGCCGCGCGGCGCGCGTGCTGGGCGAGGACGCGATCGCCGAACGCTACGAGGCGCGCGCGCAGAACTACCGCAACATCTTCGATCCCGACACCGGGTTCTCGCGCGCCAAGAACAGCGACGGCAGCTTCCGTACGCCGTTCGATCCGAACGCATCGGGCTACGGCACCGACTACACCGAGGGCAACGCCTGGCAGTCGTCGTGGTTCGTGCCGCAGGACACCGCCGGCCTGATCGATTTGATGGGCGGCGACCAGGCGATGGTCGACCGGCTCGACGCCATCTTCGAGGCCGAGGTCGATCCGGCGATCTTCGCGCACATGGAGGACATCTCCGGTCTCATCGGCCACTACGCCCACGGCAACGAGCCCAGCCATCACGTCGCCTATCTGTACGCCTACGCCGGCCAGCCCTGGCGCACGCAGGAACGTCTGAAGCAGATCGTCGAGACCCAGTACAAGCCCACGCCCGACGGCCTGGTCGGCAACGACGACCTCGGCCAGATGTCGGCGTGGCTGGTGTTCACCGCGCTCGGGTTCTATCCGGTTGCGCCGGGCAGCAACGAATACGTGATCGGCCGGCCCTTCGTGGAATCGGCGACGCTGCACCTGCCGAACGGCAAGCGGTTCTCGATCGTCGTCGACGATCTCGACGATGCGCATCCCTACATCGGCGCCGTCACCCTCAACGGGGCGCCGCTAACCCGCGGCGTGCTGCAGCACGAGGCGCTGATGGCGGGTGGCGAGCTGCGGTTCCGCATGCAGGCCGAACCGGATCGCGAATGGGCGACCGCGCCGGACGCGCGACCGTTCTCGATGAGCCGCGCGGACAGCGAACGCAGCGACTGACTCGCGTCGGGCACTGGCGACCCGACCAGGTCGTCAGCGCCTGACGGCGGGCGAGCGCCCGCAGGCGAACCCCGGTCCGCGGCAAGGCTGCAGGCGCCGCGGATTCTGGTTCGATCGCCGAGACCCACGCGTCGCGTCACGCGCGTTCGATTTCGGGCACGCCGGGCGGCAACGACCTTGCCGCCATTGCCTCAGCCGAACACGCGTCCCGCGATCCGTAGCCCGGCGACCCACACGCCGACACTCGAACCGACATTGGTCAGCATGAAGTTGAGGATGGTTCGCGACACCCGGTTGCGGTACCAGCCGCGCAGCGTGCCGGCGTCGTCGCGCAGCGCGAGGAAATCGCCGTAGGCGGGCTGGCGGACGTGCGCTTCGACCAGTGCACTGAACAGGCCGGGCGAAATGCCGGGCGGGCGGATCGGCTTCAGCGGCGCCGCGATCGCCGCCGCGAGGATGCCGAGCGGATGGGCCAGCGCGAGCAGCGCACCCAGCGCGGCAAAGCCTGCGGTGATGACCACCCATTCGGTGACCAGCTGGCGTCCGAGTTCCGCGCCGCCCTGGTAATACCCCCACACGATCATCGCCAGGATCGCCAGCGTGATCAGGCTCATGACCCATTTCAGGCTTCTGCCGGCAGGCGCGTGTTCGAGGTCGGTCCGCGTGCGCTCGGGTGCCTGCGTGTCCTCGGCGAGATGCCGGGCGAGCCCGGCGAGATGACCCGCGCCGACCACGGCCAGCACCTCGCGCGCCGCGCCTGAGGTTTCGCGCAGGCGCGCGGCCATGTAGCGGTCGCGCTCGGTGATGACGGTGGCATAGAGCTGCGGGCTGGACTTGGCGAATTCGCCGAAGCTCGACTCCAGCATGTCGCCCTGCTTGAGATTCTCGATCTCGTCCTCGCCGAGCTCGTCGGACGCGAGCAGACCGCCGAGCAGGCTGCCCATCAGTTTCATGCGCCCGAAGAAACCCAGCTGGCGCGACGCGCGCTTGAACGTCAGCCCGACATCGCGGTCGATCAGCGCGACCGGCAGTCCGCGTTCGTTCGCCAGGGTGACCGCGCGCTTGAGTTCGGCGCCCGGCTCGATGCCGAGCTGCTCGGCGAGGCGGCGCTGGTAGGCGGCCAGCGCCAGGTTCGCGGCGAACAGTGCGACCCGGCCCTTGCGGATCACGTCGACCAGGTTGAGCTTGGCGAGCGCATCGGGATCGCTGATGGCCTGCAGCCGCTGCGCATCGAGCTCGACGGCGACGGCGTCGAACGCGCCGCTGTCGATCGCATCCTCGACCGCGTCGACGCTGATCTTCGAGACGTGCGCCGTGCCGAGCAGGGTGTAGCGGACCCCGTCGCGCTCCACGATCACGTGGGGCTGGGTCTGCCACAGGGAGGAAGCGGTCTCGGTCATCAGGTCATTCGTCATCGGGAGAGGTGTCGGCGCCGTGGCCGAGCGGGCGTTGCATCTGCAGCGTGTCCAGCCAGCGGCCGTGCTTGCGGCCGAGTCCGGGAAACACGCCGATGGTGCGGAAGCCGAGGCGCTCGTGCAGGCGCACCGAGGGGCCGTTCGCGGGTTCGCCGATCACCGACACCATCTGCCGGAACCCCAGCCGCGTGCAGTCGTCGATCAGGCGCTCCATGAGCAGGCGACCGATGCCGCGTCCGTGCAGCGGGTGCGCGACGTAGACGGTGCTCTCGACGGTCCAGCGATAGCCGATCCGCGTGCGATAGCCACCGGCATAGGCGTAGCCGCCGAACTGGCCGTCGACCTCGGCGACCAGATACGGATAGCCGGCGTCGCGCAGGGCGCGCCAGCGCCGCTGCATCTCGTCGCGATCGGGCGCGTCGTATTCGTAGGTCGCCACGCCGTCGCGGACCTCGCGGGCGTAGAGCGCGGTGATCGCGTCGAAGTCGCCTTCGACGGCGTCGCGGAGTCGGACGTCCATCGCCTCAGTCGATGTAGCGCTTGAGCAGGTCGCCATAGGCGTCGATGCGGCGGTCGCGCAGGAACGGCCAGATCCGGCGCACCTGTTCGCTCCTGCCAAGGTCGATCTCGCAGCTGAGGATCGTCGGATCCCCCGCGGCTTCGGCCAGGAATTCGCCCTGCGGCCCCAGCACGTGGCTGTTGCCCCAGAAATCGATGCCCGAAGCGCCGACCGGCGACGGTTCGTGGCCGACGCGGTTGCACGAGAGCACCGGCAGGCCGTTGGCGACCGCGTGGCCGCGATGGCTCAGAATCCACGCATCACGCTGGCGCTGCTTTTCCGCGGCGTCGTCGTCGGGATCCCAGCCGATCGCCGTCGGGTACAACAGCACGTCGGCGCCGGCCAGCGCCATCAGGCGCGCGGCTTCCGGATACCACTGGTCCCAGCACACCAGCAGGCCGAGCCGGCCGACCGAGGTATCGATGGGCTTGAAGCCGATGTCGCCCGGCGTGAAGTAGAACTTCTCGTAGAACCCCGGGTCGTCGGGAATGTGCATCTTGCGGTACTTGCCCGCGATGCTGCCGTCGGCATCGAAGACGACGCCGGTGTTGTGGTACAGCCCCGCGGCGCGGCGTTCGAACAGCGAACTGACCACGACGATCCTGTGCTGCTTCGCGAGGGCGGCCAGGCGCTCGGTGCTCGGGCCGGGAATCGGCTCGGCAAGATCGAACTCGTCGACCGATTCGTGCTGGCAGAAGTACGCGCCGTTGTGCAGTTCCTGCAACAGCACCAGCTTCGCGCCGCGTGCCGCGGCCTCGGCGACACGCGATTCGATGATCGACAGGTTGGCATCGGCGTTGCCGGCGCCCTGGTCGATGATGGCGCGCTCCTGGACGAGCGCGACGGGCAAGGTCTTGGTCTTCATGCGGAAAGTCTAATCCACGCAGGATGTATGCCCCGGGACGGGGATGCGGGCCGCGTCACGGTGCAGGGAATCGCGCCTGCGACGCTGCGCGACGCGCCACACGCGTGCCCGCTCTCAGACCAGCAGGCCGTCCGGCAGTTGCATCGTCAGGCAATGCAGGCTGCCGTTCTGCCAGATCAGGGGACGGCAGGGCACCTGCACGATCTCGCGGCCGGGGTGCGCCCGGGCGAGCACGGCCGCGGCCGCGTCGTCGGCCGGGTCGCCATAGGCCGGCATCAGCACGGCGCCGTTGACGATCAGGTAATTCGCGTAGCTCGCGGCGAGACGGCGGCCGTCGTCGAGTATCGGCTGCGGCCAGGGCAGCGGGAACAACCGGTAGGGCTGCCCGTCGCGTGTGCGCAGCGCGGCGATCTCGCCGGCCATCGCCTGCAGTTCGGCGTGGTGCGGATCGCCGGAGTCGTCGCAGGCCTGGAACACGATCGCGTCGTCCGGTGCAAACCGGGCGAGGGTGTCGATATGGGCGTCGGTGTCGTCGCCCTCGAGATAGCCGTGATCGAGCCACAGCACGCGATCCTGCGCCAGCCAGTCCGAGAGCTTCGTCGTCAGCGCGTCGCGGGTGGCTTCCGGGTGCCGCTCGTGCAGGCAGCGCCACGTGGTCAACAGCGTGCCGGCGCCGTCGGTCTCGATCGCGCCACCCTCGAGTGCGAAGTCGATCTCGCGCCGCTCGGCCGAGGCGACGAACAGGCCGTCGCCGTGCAGGCGCCCGACGAGGCGGTCGTCACGGCTCGCGTCGAACTTGCCGCCCCAGCCGGTGAACCGGAAATCGTTGAGCAGGAAGCCGGCGTCGCGGCGCAGCGAGATCGGTCCGGAATCGCGCAGCCAGGTGTCGTCGTACGCCGCCTCGACGAAGCGCACGCGCGCCATGTCGATGCGGTTCGACGCCAGGCGCACGAAGGCATAGCTCTGCACGTCCTCGTCCGGCACGCAGATGACGACCGTCTGGAACCGGGTGATCGCCGCGACGAGCGCGATGTAGGTGTCCTCGACCTCGCCCAGGCGCGCGGCCCAGTCGGTGTCTTCGGTCGGCCACGCGAGCAGGATCGCGGACTGGGGTTCCCATTCCGCGGGGAAGCGCAAAGCGGTATTCGTCATGGACTCAGCGAATGGCGGGCTTGGGTCCGACTTCGGACACGGCAGCCTGGTTGACGACGGTATCGATCACCTTGCTCTTCTCGAAGTACACGGTGAACGTCGGATAGACCCAACGGTGGATCGTCGGCCATTGGCGCTTCTGGCCGCCACGCGGATCCAGGCGCTGGGTCGGCGCGCCGTAGGTCGCCTCCACCTGGGCCATGCTCATGCCACGTGCCGGCGCGGCGACGTGTGCGGTCTGGCGGCTGCGATCGACCAGCAGCGTGTCGGCGGATGCCGGCGCGGCGCAGGCGAGCAGGGCGCCCGTGAGAACGGTGCCGATGAAGGCCGTGGCGAAGGAACGCGGCATGTCGAAGCTCCTGGCAGAGGATAGGGAAAGGCGGCTGCGCGGGCAGCACGCCCGCCGGGCATTATTTAACAGAAAACGCGTGCGTCGACGGCGCACGCCGATCCACCGCACCGGCACCTGCGCCCGGCCAAAGCAAAAGGCCGCATCGCTGCGGCCTTCGCTTCAACACCCGCGCCACGTTGCCGCGGCGGCGGTCCGGCGATGCTCAGCGCTGACGCGCCTTGAAACGCGGATTGGTCTTGCAGATCACGAAGACCTTGCCGCGACGACGCACGACCTTGCAATCGCGGTGGCGGGTCTTCGCCGACTTCAGGGAGGACAGGACCTTCATGACAAACCTCTGGGATGGGATAAAACGATCAAGCCGGCTATTCTAGCGGGTAAATTCTTCTCGATTCAAGCGCTTGGGTTCCGAACCGGAAACCGGCGCGCAACCCGGAGGTTGGGAATGGCGGCCGAAGTGCCCGTTTTGACGATCGACGGCCCGTCCGGGTCCGGCAAAGGCACGATCAGCCGCATGGTCGCCACGCATCTGGGCTGGCACTACCTCGATTCGGGCGCGCTCTACCGCGCGGTCGGCGTGGCCGCGGGCTGGGCGGACCTGGACCTCGACGATCCGGGCGCGCTGGTGCGCTGCACGTTCGACACGACGATCGGGTTCCGGGACAGCGACAGCGGCGAACTGCGGGTACTGGTCAACGGCAACGACGCGACCGACGAGCTGCGGACCGAGACCGCCGGCGCTGCCGCCTCGGCGATCGCCGCGATCCCGGAAGTCCGGGCCGCGCTCAAGGAACGTCAGCGCGCCTTCCGCCAGGCGCCGGGCCTGGTGGCCGACGGACGCGACATGGGTACCGTGATCTTCCCGGATGCCGGGTGGAAGGTGTTCCTGACGGCCAGTGCCGAGGAGCGTGCCGAGAGGCGCTATAAGCAGTTGAAGGACAAGGGGGTTTCGGTCACAATGGACGGTCTGCTGCGCGAGATCCTCGCGCGTGACGCCCGTGATGCCAAATCGATACCACCGGGCTGGGCATCCAGGCCGTCGTGGCGCAGGTGCTGGCATTGCTGCCCGCGCGGGACTGACGCGACCGGCCTTCCGGTCCCGGCGGCCTGCGGGGGTGGGGCGCCACGTTGTGGCAGACGTTGCATGTCGTAGTGCGTCAAGTCGTATCGCTCGTTCTCCATCCCCGTCCGTGGGCGCGCAGGCGTTCCCGTCCGGGTTCATCCACCTCAACACTCACGGCCCATGCAATCCCGCGACGGCCGATCAACGGGTGGACTGCAGGCTTCGCGGACGTTCCGCTGCCGACAGTCTGAGTCAACCAGGTAATCAACCAATGACCGAATCATTTGCAGAGCTGTTCGAAGCCAGTCAGACCAATCTGGCGAAGCTGAAGCCGGGCGCGATCGTCACCGGTGTCGTCGTGCAGGTCCGCACCGACGTCGTCGTGATCAACGCCGGCTTGAAGTCCGAAGGCATCGTGCCGATCGAACAGTTCCGTAACGACGCCGGCGAGATCGACGTCGCGGAAGGCGACACCGTCAAGGTGGCGCTGGACTCGCTCGAGAACGGCTTCGGCGAAACCGTGCTGTCGCGCGAGAAGGCCAAGCGCGCCATGGTGTGGGACGAGCTCGAGGAAGCGCTCGAGAAGAACGAAACGATCACCGGTCGCATCAGCGGCAAGGTCAAGGGCGGCTTCACCGTCGACATCAAGGACGTCCGCGCCTTCCTGCCGGGCTCGCTGGTCGACGTGCGTCCGGTCCGCGACCCGGTGTACCTCGAGGGCAAGGAACTCGAGTTCAAGCTGATCAAGCTGGACCGCAAGCGCAACAACGTCGTCGTCTCGCGCCGCGCAGTCGTCGAGAGCGAGCACTCGGAAGAGCGCGAGCAGCTGATGGAGAAGCTGGTCGAGGGCGCGGTGCTGAAGGGCGTCGTCAAGAACCTGACCGATTACGGCGCGTTCGTGGACCTCGGCGGCATCGACGGCCTGCTGCACATCACCGACATGGCTTGGAAGCGCGTGCGCCATCCGTCCGAAGTCGTGGAAGTGGGCGCAGAGCTCGACGTCCGCGTGCTGAAGTACGACCGCGAGCGCAACCGCGTGTCGCTCGGCCTGAAGCAGCTTGGCGAGGATCCGTGGGACAACATCGCCCGCCGTTACCCGTCCAACACGCGCGTGTTCGGCAAGGTCTCCAACGTCACCGATTACGGCGCGTTCGTCGAAATCGAGCCGGGCGTCGAAGGCCTGGTGCACGTGTCCGAGATGGACTGGACCAACAAGAACGTCAACCCGTCCAAGGTCGTGCAGGTCGGTGCCGACGTCGAAGTGAGGGTGCTGGACGTCGACGAGGAGCGTCGCCGCATCTCGCTCGGCATCAAGCAGGTCACGTCGAATCCGTGGGAAACCTTCGCCGCCATCTACAAGAAGGGCGACAAGGTCGACGGCCAGATCAAGTCGATCACCGACTTCGGCATCTTCATCGGCCTGGACGGCGGTATCGACGGCCTGATCCATCTGTCGGACATCACCTGGAACTCGACCGGCGAAGACGTGGCCCGCAACTTCAAGAAGGGCGACACGCTGGAAGCCATCGTGCTGGCCGTCGATCCGGAGCGCGAGCGCATCTCGCTCGGCGTCAAGCAGCTCGAGCAGGATCCGCTCGGCCAGTTCATGGCCGGCAATCCGCGCGGCTCCAAGGTCAGCGGTACGGTCAAGGAAGTCGATGCCAAGGGCGCCCTGATCGATCTGGGTGACGGCGTGGAAGGCTATGTGCAGGCGCGTGACATCAGCGACGAGCGCATCGACGACGCCAGCCAGCATCTGAAGGTCGGCCAGGAGATCGAGGCCAAGTACTTCGGCATGGACCGCAAGACCCGTTCGCTGCAGTTGTCGATCAAGGCGAAGGACGAGGCCGAGACGGCCGAGAGCCTGGCCGAGTACAACAAGGCGGCGTCGGCGGCTTCGGAAGCGTCGAGCGGCACCACCAAGCTGGGCGCGCTGCTGCGCGAGCAGCTGGGCAACAAGTCCGAGTAATTGCGATCGGCGCCGGCCCGGGACTGTCCCGGGTCGGCGCTTCGCGTCTGCACGATTGACACATGACGAAGTCGGAACTCATCGAACTGCTGACCCAGCGTCAGGCGCACCTCAAAGGCGAGGATGTGGACCTGGCGGTGAAGGCCATGCTCGAAATGATGGGCGGCGCGCTGGCAGGTGGCGACCGCATCGAAGTCCGGGGGTTCGGCAGCTTCTCGCTGCATTTTCGTCCGCCGCGGACCGGCCGCAATCCCAAGACGGGCGATGCCGTCGCGTTGCCGGGCAAGCATGTGCCGCACTTCAAGCCGGGCAAGGAGCTGCGCGATCGCGTCAGCAATGTCCAGCCGCTTCCTGCCGAGGACTGATCCGGCGCATTGCCGGATGAGATCCCACCCTATTCTGTCGTCGCGCCCGAGATCCGGCGCGCCGCAACTCCGAACGGTTTAGGATCGCCCTTGATCCGACAGCTGCCGCGGTCGCCGCTACAAAGGCGCCTGCCGCATGCATCCCCGGGTGCCTGCGAACGTGGCCAGGCCGCTTTCTTGATGGAGCGTGATGCATGGCGTTTGTGACCGAATGGTTCTGGTTCTTCCTGCTGCTTCCCGTCGCGGCCCTGACCGGCTGGGTGATCGGGCGGCGGGGGGGCGAGCGCCACAGCGATACCCAGGTCAGTCGCCTGTCGACGACCTATTTCCGGGGCCTGAACTACCTGCTCAACGAGCAGCCGGACAAGGCGATCGAGCTGTTCCTGCACATCGCCGAACTCGACAAGGACACCTTCGAGACCCAGGTCGCCCTGGGTCATCTGTTCCGTCGCCGCGGTGAGGTGGATCGCGCGATCCGGCTGCACCAGGGGCTGGTGCAGCGCACCGATCTGACCGATCCGCAGAAGGTGCAGGCACTGCTCGCACTCGGCGAGGACTACATGAAGTCCGGACTCCTGGACCGCGCCGAGACGGTGTTCACCGATCTGGCGCAGATCGACCAGCGCGCGCCGCAGGCGCTCCGGCACCTGATCGGCATCTACCAGGCCGAACGGGACTGGCAAAAGGCGATCGAGAACGCGATGCGCTACGAGACCGTGACCGGCGAGCCGATGGGCAAGCTGATCGCGCAGTTCGAATGCGAGCTGGCCGACCGCCTGCGTTCCGCCGGAGACGCCGACGCCGCGCGCGCTGCGGTGACGCGCGCCTACGCGGCCGATTCGGGATCGGTGCGTGCCGGCATCCTCGAAGGCCGCATCGAGATCGATGCCGGCAATGATCCCGCTGCGATCCGGGCGTTCGAACGCGCTGCGCGCCACGATCCCGATTTCCTCCCGGAAATCCTCGGCCCGCTGCTCGCGGCCTACGAGCGGGTCGGCGATACCCCGGGCGCCCGCAACTTCCTGTCGCAAATGACCGAGCACTACGCCGGTGTCGCGCCGGTGCTGGCCCTGACCCGACTCGTCGAACAGGACGAGGGCGTGCGCGCCGCGCGGACCTACCTGGCGCGGCAGCTCAAGGACCGCCCTTCGGTCCGCGGCGAGGCAGCCCTCATCGACCTCACATTGGCCGACGGCGTCGACCACGTCGGCACGCTGCAGGAGCTGCGGCTGATCACCGAGCAGCTGCTGGTGCGCAACCCGAGCTATCGCTGCAAGCAGTGCGGATTCGGTGCCCGCAGCCATCACTGGCAATGCCCAAGCTGCAAGGAGTGGGGCACCATCAAGCCGCTGCTGAACTACGCCGTCGTCTGACGTGGCGCAGGTTCCAATGCCGGCGCTCGTCATCGCCGTGTTCCTGATCGCCTGCAGTGGTACCTGGCTGGCACGTCGCTACGCGTTGCATCGTCAGCTGGTCGACCAGCCCGGCGCGCGGCGCAGCCACGCCGTGGCGACGCCGCGCGGCGGCGGCATCGCGATCGTGGTCGCGATCCTGCTCGCGTTGAGCGCCGCGGCGCTGGGATGGCCGGGTCTCGCACCGCTGCTGTGGCTCGCGGCCATCGGATTGGTCTGCGTCGCGGGCATCGGCTGGATCGACGACCACCGCCCCCTGTCGCCGTGGTCACGCCTCGGCGTCCATGTGCTGGCGGCCGGCTGGCTCGGCGCTGGCGTCGCGCTCGTCGGCGCTCCGATCTGGATCGCTGCGGTCGTCGCGATGCTCGCCCTGGGTCTCGTCAATGTCTGGAATTTCATGGACGGGATCAACGGGCTGGCGACGAGCCACGCCGTATCGTCGGCGACGGCGTTCCTGGCAATCGCCCTGATCGCCGCGTGCCTCGGATTCCTGCCATTCAATGCGCCGCGCGCTCGGATCTTTCTGGGTGACGTCGGCAGCGGGGCGCTCGGCTATCTGATCGCGTTGCTGGCCGCACTCGTGCTGATCGAGGAGGCCCGGACCGGCGTGCTGCTGGCCTTGCCGTTGTCCGCCTTCCTGGTTGACGCCGCGTTGACACTGGCTTCACGCATGCTCCGCGGCGAGCAGTGGTGGAAACCGCATGTCCAGCATGTCTATCAGCAGTGCGTGCAACGGCACCATCCGCATCTGCGGGTGGCGGGTGCGTATCTGGCTTGGACTGTCTCCGCGATCCTGCTGATGACGATGACCTCGGACCAGCCGCCAGCGTTTATCATGGTCACGACAGTCACGTGGTATGCGTTCGCCGTTGCATGCTGGTTCTGGCTGCGTCGCCGGCATCGACGCTGGGTGGCGATAAACGCAAAGGATGATGCCCGATGACCAGTTGGAGTGACCGCCTCAGTGTGGCGGCCCCGCGGACCGCGGTGGTGCTGCACGATCTGGCGATGGTCTGGCTCTGCTGGATCGGCCTGCACCAGTTCCGCCATTCGGTGATGCCCAACTCGCCGGCCCTGCAGGGCTGGTCGATCGAAATCGCGCTGATCCTGATCTCGCAGGGCTTGATCTTCTGGAGGGTCGGGCTCTACCGCGGTGTCTGGCGCTTCGCCAGCGTTCCCGACCTCCTGAACATCGTCAAGGCGGCCGTCCTCGGTCTGTTGGCGATCGTGCTCGTGCTGTTCCTCTACAACCGCCTCGACCAGGTGCCGCGCTCGGTGCTGGTGCTGTACCCGCTGATGCTCGCCGCCATGCTGGGCATGCCGCGGCTGCTGTACCGCACCTGGAAAGATCACGGCAGCGCACGCACCAGCCACACCGCGATCCGCGTGCTGATCCTGGGCGCAGGGCAGGCCGGTGAAACGCTGGTCCGCGACCTGCGCCGGACCGGCGCCTACGATCCGGTCGGCTTCCTCGACGATGCGCCGAAATTGCGCGGCAGCCAGTTGCAGGGCGTGCCGGTGCTCGGTCGCGTCGCCGATGTCGACCGGATCGCGCCCGAGACCGCGGCCAAGCTGCTGGTCATCGCGATGCCCTCCGCCGACGCGTCGCAGATGCGGGATGTGGTCGCCGCATGCGAGCGCACCGGCCTGCCGTTCCGCACGGTCCCCAAGCTCGACGACCTGCTCGAAGGGCGGTCATTGCCCGGTGAGCTGAAGGAGGTCGCGATCGAGGACCTGCTCGGTCGCAAGCCCGTCATGCCCGACTGGAAGGCCATCCGCGCCTGGCTGCGCGAGCGCAGCGTGCTGGTCACGGGGGCGGGCGGTTCCATCGGCTCCGAGCTGTGCCGCCAGTGCGCCCGTCATGGCGCGGCGCGCATCACGCTGGTGGAGGTCGACGAACTCGCGCTGACCCGCATCGAGGCGGAGCTGCAGCGCGATTACCCGCATATCGAGGTCATCCCGGTCCTCGGCGACTGCGGCGATGCGGCGGTCATCCATCATGCGATGACGCTGTCCGCGCCCGACGCCGCATTCCACGCCGCGGCGTACAAGCAGGTCCCGGTACTGGAGCGTCAGCTGCGCGAGGGCGTGCGCAACAACGTGCTGGCGACCCACACCGTCGCGTCCGCCGCGATCGCGCACCGGGTGGGCACCTTCGTGCTGATCTCCACCGACAAGGCGGTCGATCCGGTCAACGTGCTCGGTGCGACGAAACGGCTGGCCGAGATGGTCTGCCAGGATCTCGCGAGCTCGAAGACCACCCACTTCGTCACCGTGCGCTTCGGCAACGTGCTCGATTCCGCCGGCAGCGTGGTACCGCTGTTCCGCGAACAGATCCGTCGGGGCGGGCCGGTCACGGTCACCGATCCCGACGTCACGCGCTACTTCATGACGATCCCCGAGGCCTGCCAGCTGATCATGCAGTCGGTCGCGATCGGCTCGCCGCAGGCGATCTACACGCTCGACATGGGCGAGCCCGTCTCGATCCGGCTGCTCGCCGAACAGATGATCCGTCTGGCCGGCAAACAGCCCGGTCGTGACATTTCGATCATCTATTCGGGCCTGCGCCCGGGCGAAAAGCTGCACGAGACGCTGTTCCACGCGGACGAGCGTTACCGGCCTACCCAGCATCCCAAGATCCTGCAGGCCGAAGCGCGCAGCGTGCATGCCGAGCGTCTGGCGACCGAAATGGTGCGCCTGCGCGAAGGGGTCGCGCGCTACGACCTCGAGCTGCTCGGCCTCACGTTGCGCGACGCCGTTCCCGAGTTCGCCCCGCAGGATTCGCCTGCCGTGCACAGGTCGGGTGCCACGATCGTCGCGTTTCCTCCACGACACGCGAGACAACCATGACGCAACGCATCCGAAAGGCAGTGTTTCCCGTCGCAGGCCTCGGGACACGCTTCCTGCCGGCGACCAAGACCGTTCCCAAGGAAATGCTGCCGATCATCGATCGGCCCCTGATCCAGTACGCCGTCGACGAAGCGATCGAAGCGGGGTGCGACACGCTGATCTTCGTGACCAACCGCTACAAGCACGCGGTGGCGGACTATTTCGACAAGGCCTACGAGCTGGAAGACAGGCTCGAAGCGGCGGGCAAGCTCGAACTGCTCGACAAGGTGCGCAATCCGCTTCCGAAAGGCGTGCGCGCGATCTTCGTCACCCAGCACGAGGCGCTCGGACTCGGCCACGCCGTGCTCTGCGCCAAGCCCATCGTCGGTGACGAACCGTTCGCGGTCATGCTGCCGGACGATCTGATCTGGAACCGCAATGGCGACGGCGCGCTGAAGCAGATGGCGGACGCCGCCCAGGCGACGGGCGCCAGCATGATCGCCGTGCAGGACGTCGCGCCGGAGAGGACGGCGAGCTACGGCATCGTCGCGACGGATGCCTTCGACGGACGACACGGCCGGATCAACCGGATGGTCGAAAAGCCGAAGCCCGAGGACGCACCCAGCAATCTGGCAGTCGTCGGTCGCTACGTGCTCGACGGCAGCATCTTCGACCTGCTCGAGCAGACGACGCCCGGGGCCGGTGGCGAGATCCAGTTGACCGACGCGATCGAGACGCTGCTGGCACGCAAGCCGGTCCATGCGTTCCGCTTCAAGGGCACGCGCTTCGACTGCGGTACGCACATCGGCCTGATCGAAGCCACGATCCGGTACGCACTCGACAACGAAAAGCTCAGCGAGCCTGCGGCGGCGATGATGCAGAGCGCGCTGGACGAGCTGGGCGTGCGCGATCTCGACTGACGACCCGTCCGTGCCACAGGGTCGGGACAGACGAAAAAGGCGGCCGGATGGCCGCCTTTTTCGTTGCACGCAGGTTCACTTACGGCCGCGTCACAGCGCTTCGATAATGCCCGCCGCGCCCATGCCTGTTCCGATGCACATCGTCACCAGGCCGTACTTCTGCTGGCGACGCCGCATTCCGTGCACGATCGTCGCAGTGCGGATCGCGCCCGTCGCGCCGAGCGGATGGCCCAGTGCGATCGCGCCGCCCAGCGGATTGACCTTCGACGGGTCGAGGCCGCTGTCGCGGATCACGGCGAGCGCCTGCGCTGCGAATGCCTCGTTGAGTTCGATCCAGTCGATCTGGTCGAGTGTCAGGCCCGCCTGCTTCAGCGCCTTCGGGATCGCGGCGATCGGCCCGATGCCCATGACCTCCGGGCGCACGCCCGCGACGGAGAAGCTGACGAGGCGTGCGATCGGCGTCAGACCGTAGTCCTTGATCGCCTGCTCCGAGGCCAGCAGCACCGCCGCTGCGCCGTCGCTCATCTGCGAGCTGTTGCCGGCGGTCACGCTGCCGCCGAACTGGCCGTTGCGGAACACCGGGCGCAGCTTGGCGAGTCCTTCCAGGCTCGAATCCTGGCGCGGGCCTTCGTCGTGCTCGACTAGCAGCTTGCGCAACTGCACGGTATTGCCGGCGAGGTCGGGCTGGTGGGAGTGGATCTCGTAGGGCGTGATCTCGTCACGGAATTCGCCCGCCGCGATCGCCGCGATCGCCTTCTGGTGCGAGGCGAGGGCGAAGGCGTCCTGGTCGTCACGCGACACCTTCCATTCCTCGGCGACCTTCTCGGCCGTGATGCCCATGCCATAGGCGATCGCGACGTGGTCGTTCTTGAACACGCTCGGGCTCAGCGCAACCTTGTTGCCCATCATCGGGACCATGCTCATGCTCTCGGTGCCACCGGCCAGCATCAGGTCGGCATTGCCGAGCCGGATCTGGTCGGCCGCGAGGGCCACGGCCTGCAGGCCGGAGGAACAGAAGCGGTTGATGGTCTGCGCCGCGACGGTGTCGGGCAGCCCGGCCAGCAGCACCGCGATGCGACCGACGTTCATGCCTTGCTCGCCTTCCGGCATCGCGCAGCCGATGACGGCGTCGTCGATGCGCGACAGGTCGATGCCCGGCGCCTGCGCGACCACGGCCTTGAGCACGTGGGCGAGCATGTCGTCGGGGCGGGTGTTGCGGAACACACCCTTCGGCGCCTTGCCGACCGGTGTGCGGGTGGCGGCGACGATATAGGCGTCCTGGACTTGTCTGCTCATGGTGTTCTCCGAAGCCGGGGCGGGTGTCCGGGAGGCGTCCGACGGGGTCGGATCCGCGCTCGCGTGGACGTCCCGCCGCCGAGGGCAATTGGGATGTCGGGGGATCCGGGCGCCGCTCGATGCGGCGGCCGGACCTGGATCGGTGGACTCAGTTGCGCAGCGGCTTGCCGGTCTTGAGCATGTGGCCGATGCGCGCCTGGGTCTTCTCCTGCTGGGCGAGTTCGACGAAGTGCTGGCGTTCGAGCTTGAGCAACCACGCTTCGTCGACCAGCGCGCCGCGGTCGATCTCGCCGCCGCACAGCACGGTCGCGATCCGCGACGCGATCTCGTAGTCGTATTCGCTGACGAAGCGACCTTCGAGCATGTTGACCAGCAGCATCTTGAACGTGGCGATGCCGACGTCGCCGGCGACCCGGATGCGGCGCGCCGGGAGCGGCGGCCGGTAACCGGACTCGGCCAAGGCCGACGCCTGCTGACGTGCGATGTGCAGCAGCTCATAGGCGTTGAACGCGACCAGATCATCGGCGCGCAACAGGCCGAGCTGCTTGGCGTCGACCGCGGATGCCGAGACCTTGGCCATCGCCACGGTCTCGAACGTCTTCTTCAGCTCGGCGAACACGTCGCCGTTGTCGCCCGCGGCTTCCGACGCACGCAACGCCAGTTCCTTCAGTCCGCCACCGGCCGGCAGCAGGCCGACCCCGGCCTCGACCAGGCCGATGTAGCTCTCCAGCGACGCGACGGTGCGGGCGCTGTGCATCTGGAACTCGCAGCCGCCCCCGAGGGCGAGGCCGCGGACCGCCGCGACGACCGGCACCAGTGAATACTTGATGCGCTGGCTGGTCGCCTGGAAGTTCGCGACCATCGCCTCGAAGGCGTCGAGCTTGCCGGCCTGCAGCAGGCCGAGCGCGCCGGACAGGTCGGCGCCTGCGGAGAACGGCTCCTTCGGCTGCCAGATCACGACGCCCTTGAAGCTCCTCTCGGCGAGGCCGATCGCTTCCTGGATCCCGTCGAGCACTTGGTCGGACACCGTGTGCATCTTGGTCTTGAAGCTGATCACGCCGATGTCGTCGCCGTCCGTCCACAGGCGGATGCCGTTGTTCTCGTAGACGGTATCGCCCGAGGCGAAGTTCTCGCCGAGCAACGCGTCCGGAAAGCGCTGGCGCCGGTAGACCGGCAGCGAAGAACGAGGGAGCTTCGCGTCGCGTCCCGGGCTGTAGCTGCCCTCGGCGCCATGCACGCCGTCGCGACCGTCGAACACCCAGTCGGGCAGGGGCGCGCTGCTCATGGTCTTGCCGGCGACGATGTCCTCGGCGATCCAGTCGGCAACCTGCTTCCAGCCGGCGGCCTGCCAGGTCTCGAACGGACCCATCGACCAGCCGTAGCCCCATCGGATCGCCAGATCCACGTCGCGCGCGGTCTCGGCGATGTCTTCCAGGTGCACCGCGCTGTAATGGAACAGGTCGCGGAACAGCGCCCAGACGAACTGCGCCTGCGGATGCGGGCTGGCGCGCAGCTTGGCGAACTTGTCGGCGGGATCCTTGATCTTCAGGATCTCGACCACGTCCGGCGCCGCGCCGCGGTCCGCGGGGCGGTAGTCCTGCGTCTCGAGGTCGAGAACATGGATGTCCTTGCCGACCTTGCGGAAGATGCCGGCGCCGGCCTTCTGGCCCAGCGCGCCCTTGTCGATCAGCGCCTTCAACCACGCGGGCGACGCGAAGTATTCGTGCCACGGATCGTCGGGCAGGGTATCAGCCATCGTCTTGATGACGTGGGACATCGTATCGAGGCCGACCACATCGGACGTTCGGTAGGTCGCGGATTTAGGGCGGCCGAGCAGGGGGCCGGTCAAGGCATCGACCTCGTCGAAGCCCAGTCCGGACTCCTGCGTGTGGTGGATCGTCGACAGGATCGAGAAGACGCCGATCCGGTTGCCGATGAAGTTCGGCGTGTCCTTGGCGTAGACGACGCCCTTGCCCAGCTGGGTCGTGAGGAAGGTTTCGAGACCTTCGAGCACCGAGGCGTCGGTGCCCTTGGCGGGAATCAGCTCCGCCAGATGCATGTAGCGCGGCGGATTGAAGAAATGCACGCCGCAGAACCGGTGCCGCAGTTCTTCGGGCAGCACGTCGGCCAGCGCGTTGATCCCGAGGCCCGACGTGTTGCTGGCCAGTACCGCATGCGCCGGCACGTGCGGCGCGATCTTGCGGTAGAGGTCCTGTTTCCAGTCCATCCGCTCGGCGATGGCCTCGATGATGAGATCGCAGGTCTCGAGTTCCGCCAGGCCGGTCTCGTAATTCGCCGGCGTGATCGCAGCGGCGAGCGCCTTGCTCGCAAGCGGTGCGGGGCTCAGCTTGGCGAGGTTGGCGATAGCCTTCTGCACCACGCCGTCCGCATTGCCGTCCTTGGCCGGCAGGTCGAACAGGACCGTATCGACGCCGGCATTGGTCAGATGCGCCGCGATCTGCGCCCCCATGACGCCGGCGCCGAGCACCGCGGCGCGTCTTACGAGTAGTTTCTCAGACATGTATTCCATCCCGTTGAAATTTGAAGATTTATGCCGCTCGCTCAGGCCTTGAAGCCGGCTGCCGAGAAGCGGATGAGTTCGTTGGCGATCGCAGTCCGATGCTGCGGCTCCGTGACCCCGGGCGGCCGCTTGATCAGGCCGAAATCGGCCATCGCGTAAGTCAGTGCACCCGCGAGGAAATCGAGACGCCCGTACAGCTGGCCCTTGTCCAACGCCGGCACGCAGACCGCGAGCGCGCTGGCGAATTCACGCGGCACGTGGCCGTACTGGTCGGAGAGGAACTTGCGCAGGGCGTCGTTCTTCTCGACGTAGGCGCGTGCGATGACGCGCACGAACGCGCCACTGCTGCACCGTCCGCTGGCCATGTCCAGCGCGGGCTGGACGAACGCGGCGATGATCGGCTCGATCTCGCCCGGATGCTCGGCGACGGCCGTTCGCAACTGCGCCAGACGCTGCGCGCTCATCTGGTCCATGCGCCGGCGGAACACCTCGTTGACGAGGTTCTCCTTGCTGCCGAAGTGGTAGTTGACCGCGGCGATGTTGACGTCCGCGCGGCTGGTGACCTGGCGCAGCGACGTTCCGGCGAAGCCGTGGGCCGCGAAGAGTTCCTCGGCGGCGCCCAGAATCTTGTCCTTGGTCGAGAATTGACCGATGTTCATCCGTAGTCCCGGCATGTGCTGAATCAAACGCTTGTTTGATGCTAGACGCCAGGATGAACCCCGTCAACGCCGGACCACGCCGGGTGGCTGCAAGCCGGGCACCGGATACGTTAGAATTACCGCAGCCATGTTGGCTAAACCCGCGTCCCGTCGCGGGTTTTTCCATGTAGACTCGGCCGTTCCGGAGTGGACGGCCTCACCCCAGAACCGGAGAACTTCAATGGCGCTCGAGCGCACCCTGTCCATCGTCAAGCCCGACGCCGTCGCCAAGAACGTCATCGGCGAAATCTATTCCCGCTTCGAAAAGGCCGGCCTCAAGATCGTCGCGGCCAAGTACAAGCAGCTGACCCGCGAGGAAGCCGAAGGCTTCTACGCCGTGCACCGCGAGCGTCCCTTTTTCGGCGCGCTGGTCGAGTTCATGACCTCGGGCCCGGTGATGATCCAGGCGCTGGAAGGCGAGAATGCCGTTGCCGCGCACCGTGACCTGCTGGGTGCGACCAACCCGAAGGACGCCGCGCCGGGCACGATCCGCGCCGATTTCGCCGATTCCATCGACGCCAACGCCGCCCACGGCTCGGATTCGGTCGAGAACGCGCAGACCGAGATCGCGTACTTCTTCAAGAACGACGAAGTCGTTTCCCGCTGAGTGATCAGCCCGTGACCGAGGTCGCCGCCGACATGACTGCCGCCAAGCAGAACCTGCTCGACCTCGATCGCGAGGGACTGGAGCGCTTCTTCGCCGAGACCCTCGGCGAGAAGCGATTCCGTGCCCACCAGGTCATGAAGTGGATCCACCACCGGCACGTCACCGACTTCAACGAGATGACCGATCTGGGCAAGGCGCTCCGCGCCAAGCTCGAGGCGCATGCCGAAGTCCGGGTGCCGCAGATCCAGTTCGAGAAGCCCTCCACCGACGGCACTCACAAGTGGTTGCTGGCGATGGACGGCCTCAACGCGATCGAAACCGTCTTCATCCCCGACAAGGGCCGCGGCACGCTGTGCGTGTCGTCCCAGGTCGGCTGCGCGTTGAACTGCCAGTTCTGTTCGACCGCGACGCAGGGCTTCAACCGCAATCTGTCGACCGCCGAGATCATCGGCCAGGTCTGGGTCGCCGCGCGCCATCTCGGCAACGTGCCGCACAAGCAGCGCAAGCTCACCAATGTCGTGATGATGGGCATGGGCGAGCCGCTGATGAATTTCGACAACGTCGTGCGCGCGATGAGCGTCATGCGCGACGATTTGGGATACGGCCTCGCCAACAAGCGCGTGACCCTCTCGACCGCCGGCATGGTGCCGATGATCGACAAGCTCGGCGAGGTCAGCGACGTGTCGCTGGCGGTGTCGCTGCACGCCGCGAACGATGCCCTGCGCACCGAGCTGGTGCCCTTGAACAAGAAATATCCGATCGAAGCGCTGATGGCCGCCTGCCAGCGCTACGTGCTGCGCAAGCCGCGCTCGTCGATCACGTTCGAATACACGCTGATGAAGGGCGTCAACGACCAGCCCGTCCACGCCCGGCAGCTCGCGCGGCTGATGCGCCAGTTCGACAACGCCGTCCAGATGAAGGACGCGGGCAAGGTCAATCTGATCCCCTTCAACCCCTTCCCGGGCACGCGCTTCGAGCGGTCCGACGAAGCCGACATCCGCGCGTTCCAGAAGCTGCTGCTCGATGCCCAGGTGCTGACGATGGTGCGGCGCACCCGCGGCGACGACATCGACGCGGCCTGCGGCCAGCTGAAGGGCCAGGTCGCGGACCGTACCCGCCGCCAGGCCGAACATCGCAAGCGCCTGGAAAGCGGCGACGGCGGGGATGTCGATGCCGCTGCGTAAGGGCTGGCTCTGCCTGTTCCTGCTGCTGGCGGTCGCCGGCTGCTCCCGTCTCGACTTCATCAAACCCAGCGGCAAGAACAATTACCGCCCCGAAGCCCGCGAGTACGACTTCCGCGATCCGCCGGAAGTCCGCCGCCGCAGCGAAGCGCGCGACCAGATCGGGATCGCGACCCGTGACCTGCAGGCGGGCGACGATGCGGCCGCCGAACGTGCCGCACGGGCCGCCCTCCGCCTCGACCCCGCATCCGCCGATGCCTACACGCTGCTCGCGGTCATCAGCGCGCGTCAGGGCAAGCAGGCCGAGGCGGGCGCGGCCTATCAGAAAGCGGCGGAGCTCGCGCCGGGGCAGGGCGCCGGCCTCAACAACTACGGCACCTGGTTGTGCGGCAACGGGCGCGCCGCCGAATCGCTGGCGTATTTCGAGCAGGCCCTGGCCGATCCGCAATACGGCGACCGCGCCTCGGCGCTGGCCAATGCCGGCGCATGCGCGATGCGCAGCGGCGATCTGTTGCGGGTCGAGCCGAATCTGCGCGCCGCGCTCGAGCTCGATCCGGAGAACATCGTCGCTCTCGAATCGATGACCTCGTACCTGCTCGGGCACGGCCGGTATTTCGATGCGCGCGCTTTTTCGAGCCGACGGCTTGCTGTTGCCCCCATAACTGCGGCAGCATTGCAATCGGCCGCGGAGATCGAGCAGAAGCTTGGGGACGCCCGCGCCGCCGATCGCTACCTCCGACGCCTGCAGACCGAGTTTCCGCAGGCCGCGACTCTTCAGCCAAGGGATGCCAGTTCACCATGAGCGCTTCGAACCAGACCGCATCTGCCACACCGTCTGGGGTCGGGGAGCAGCTGCGTCATGCACGCGAGCGTGCGGACTGGAGCGTGGCCGAAGTCGCATCGCGCCTGCGCATGCAGATCCGCGTCGTCGAAGCGCTGGAGCGTGAGAACTGGGCCCGTCTGGGCGCACCGGTCTTCGTGCGCGGCCAACTGCGCAGCTACCTGCGACTGCTGAAACTGCCGGAATCGCTGGCCGACACTGTCTCCGATGCGACCCAGGTCAGCCCACCGACGCTGACCCCACGCACCTACACCCCGCCGATGCAGCGCATGCTCGACAAGGCGATGGGACGCGCGGTGTACGTCGTGATCACCGCGCTGATCGCGGTGCCGGTCTGGATGGCGGCGCGCCCGCATCTGGGCATGCCGACCGTGACCGAGGTCGCATCGCTGGGCATCGCCGATGGCGACGACGCCACCGCCGCGACACCCGCGGACGCCGAACCGCGTGGACCGACCGCACTGACCGCGTCGCTCGCGAACCTGCCCAAGCGCACGCCGGCGGCCGCACCTGCCGCGGTGCCGGAAACGACGATGCTGGAGCTGCGCTTCTCCGGGCAGAGCTGGATCAACATCAGCGCGCCCGATGGTGCGCAGGTCGAACAGGCCCTCATGCAGGCGGGCGAACAGCGCCGCTTTGAAGCCGACGACGTCGGCCGCATGGTGCTCGGCAACGCGGGTGCGGTGGAGCTGCTCCGCGATGGCGTTGTTCAGGATCTGTCCCGGTTCAAGCGGGCGGACGTGGCGCGCTTTACGGTATCCTCTGACGGCGTCCTCGCCCCCGTCGCCGAGTAATCGCGACGCGATGCGATTCCGCTCCGGCACACCGCGTGCGCGGACCGGACTTTCCTTTTTCGCAGTGACCCGCCGACGTATGCGGGCGTAGAGAATTTATGGCCATCGACGATTTGCCGGACGAGCGCGAGCAGGGAGAGCGGGTCAAGTCCTGGCTTCGCGACAACAGCGTGGGACTCATCGTCGGTGTCGTCGTCGGGCTGGGCCTGATCTTCGGCTGGACCTGGTGGAAGCAGCACACCTACGACCAGCGGGTTGCCGAGCACGCGACCTACCAGGATGTCAGCGCGGACATCGCCGCCGGCGACCTCGACCAGGCCGCGACCCGGATCGACGATCTGCCCGATACCGCCTACGGCGAACTGATGGCGTTGCAGCTCGCGAAGGCGCAGCTCGACGCGGGCGATCGCGATGCCGCGATCACGACCCTGCAGGCCGTCCGCGGCGCCGATGCCGGCGTGTCCGCGGTTGTCCACCAGCGGTTGGCGCGCCTGTTGACCGATGCGGGGCGCGGCGAAGAAGCCGTGACCCTGCTGGCCGAGGCCGACAATGCCGTCGCGCTCGAAGCGCGTGGCGATGCCCATTTCGCACTCCAGCAGACCGACCGGGCGCGCGACGACTACGCCGAAGCGCTGCGCAAGCTCGACAGCGCCGCGCCGCAGCGCGGCCTGCTGGAACTGAAGCTTTCCGAAGTCGGCGGCACTCCCGACGCACCCGAGGTTGAATCCTGATGACCCAGCAGATGGCGTGCGCCGCCGTTCCGCGTTCTTCGTCCCGCGCCGTGCGCCTCGTGGCCGTCGCCCTGTGCGTGGTCGCGGTCAGCGGCTGCAGCACCGTCCGCGGCTGGTTCGGCGGCGACAGCGAAAAGGCCCAGCAGAAAGCGTTGTCGGAACCGGCGCCGCTGATCGACATCACGCCGTCGATCACCGTGTCCCGCATCTGGTCGGCGAACGCCGGCAAGGGCGAGGGCCGGCTGGGCGTGCGCCAGAGCCCCACGATCGCGGACGGACGCGTCTACGTCGCCGCGATCGAAGGCGGGGTGCGTGCGCTCGACCTGCAGACCGGCGACACCGCGTGGGAATACGAATCGGACCTGCGCCTCAGTGGCGGCCCGGGCGTCGGTGACGGCCTGGTCGTCGTCGGCAGCCTGGACGGCGACGTGATCGCACTCGACGCCGCCACCGGCACCCCACGCTGGGAAGCCAAGGTCGGCAACGAAGTGATTTCCGCGCCGGCCATCGGCCAGGGCGTTGTGCTGGTGCGCTCCAACGACGGCCGCGTGACCGCGTTCGACGCCAGCAACGGCGGCCGCCGCTGGTTCTGGATCCGCGAAATGCCGCCGCTGACCGTGCGTGGCAACGATGCGCCGGTCCTCGGCCCAGGCTTCGGCTTCGTGGGCAACGACGACGGCACCGTGGCGGCCCTGTCCCTGGCGGACGGTCGCGTCATGTGGGAGCAGACCGTCGCCCAGCCCGACGGCCGTACCGAGCTCGAGCGCATGGCCGATGTCGACGGCACCCCGGTGCTCGACGAGGCCGTGCTGTTCGCCAGCAGCTACCGCAAGCAGACCGTCGCCATCGAAGGCCCGAGCGGTCGTCCGCTGTGGACCAGCGAGCACGGCGGCGCGAACCGGCCGGGCCTGTCGCCGCAGCGCGTGGTCGTCACCGATCGCGACGGCACCGTCTGGGCGCTCGACAAGTACAGCGGCACGGCGGCCTGGCAGCAGAACCAGCTGGCCCGTCGCAACCTGACCGGCGCGGCGATCCAGGGCGACTACGCGGTCGTCGGCGATTTCGACGGCTACCTGCACTGGCTGCGCCTCGACGACGGCGAATTCGCCGCCCGCGAGCGCGCCGGCCGGGATGCCCTGCGTGGTGCGCTGGTCGTCGCCGACGACATCCTCGTCGTCCAGAACGTCGACGGCAACGTCAGCGCGTGGCGTATCGGGCAGTAAGCCCGGCCCGCTGGTGCGACAATACGGCCCCGGGCAGTCCTGCTGCCCGGGGTCTCGCGTCTTGGCGCGGCTGTAATTCCCGATTCCCTTTCCGGTGTCTTCCGTATGCTTCCGCTCGTCGCCCTCGTGGGCCGCCCCAATGTCGGAAAGTCGACGCTGTTCAACGCGCTGACCCGCACCCGCGACGCGCTCGTCCACGACGAGCCGGGCGTCACCCGTGACCGCCACTACGGCGTGTGCCGGCTCAATCCCGACGTGCCGTTCGCCCTGGTCGATACCGGCGGCATCGCAGGCGAGAACGTGCACCTGGAAGGCACCGGCCTGGCCGGTCCGACCGCGAAGCAGTCGCGCGCCGCCGCGGCCGAAGCCGATCTCGTGCTGTTCGTCGTCGATGGCCGCGAAGGCGCGTCTGCGCTCGACGACGAGATCCTGCGCTGGCTGCGCAAGATCGACAAACCCACGTTCCTGGTCATCAACAAGACCGACGGGCTCGATGCGCGCGCGGCCGAGGCCGACTTCTCGCGCTACGGCTTCTCCGACACGCACGCGATCTCGTCGGCGCATCGCCACGGCATCGACGAGCTGGTCGACGAGATCCTCGAGAAGCTGCCGGAAGTGGGCCAGTCCGAGCAGCTCGACAGCGATCCCGACCGCGTCCGCGTGACCTTCGTCGGCCGCCCGAACGTGGGCAAGTCGACGCTGGTCAACCGCATCCTCGGCGAGGAGCGGATGATCGCCTCCGAAGTCGCCGGCACCACGCGCGATTCGATCGAGGTCGATCTCGAACGCGACGGGCGCAAGTACCGTCTGGTCGACACCGCCGGCATCCGCCGCAAGTCGAAGGTGGACGAAGCGGTCGAGACGTTCTCGATCATCAAGACGCTGCAGGCGATCGAGCATTCGCAGGTGTCGGTCGTGATGATCGACGCCAGCGAAGGCGTGACCGACCAGGACGCCAGCGTGCTCGGCGCGGTGCTCGATTCGGGCCGCGCGCTCGTCGTCGCGGTCAACAAGTGGGACGGCCTCACCGACTACCAGCGCGAGCAGACCGAAGCGCTGCTGTCGCGCAAACTGGCGTTCGTGCCGTGGGCCGAAGCGGTGCGCATCAGCGCCAAGCACGGCTCGGGTCTGCGCGAACTGTTCCAGGCGATCCATCGCGCCCACGCGTCGGCCAACTACAAGTTCGGCACCTCGGAGGTCACCAAGGCGCTCGAGATCGCCTACGAGACCAATCCGCCGCCGGTCGTGCGCGGCCACGCGCCGAAGCTGCGTTACGCGCATCCGGGCGGCGAGAATCCGCCGACGATCATCGTCCACGGCAACCGTCTGCGGACGCTGCCCGACAGCTACAAGCGCTATCTGGAGAACTTCTTCCGCAAGCGTTTCAAGCTGGTCGGCACGCCGGTGCGCTTCCTGTTCCGCGAGGGCGACAACCCCTACAAGGACAAGAAGAACGTGCTCAACGATCGCCAGCTGGCGAAGAAGAAGCGGCTGATCCGGCACGTCAAGCGCAAGTGATCCCGCCGCCATCCCGCGACACGCTGACCGTCGGCCTGCTGGCCGGCGGGCGTGCGACGCGGCTCGGCGGTCTGGACAAGGCCTGGCTGATGCGCGATGGCGTGCCACAGGTCGAACGACTCCGCGAAAGTTTCGCTGCACACGCGTCGCGCATGCTGGTCAGCGCGAATCGCGACCTGCCGCGTTATGCCGCCGCTGGCATCGACGCGATTCCCGATCGTCATCCGGATACCGGTCCGCTGTCGGGTCTCGACGCGCTCGCGGCGGCGACCATGACGCCGTGGCTGTTCACGCTGCCGGTGGACGCGTTGCATGTCGAGGCGGACGTGCTGTCCCGACTGGTCGATGCCGCTGGCGACACCACCGGGGCCAGCGCCGAAGACGACGACGGCCTGCAGCCGCTGGTCGCGTTGTGGCCGGTGGCGGCATTGCGCGTGGCCGCTGCCGCTGCGTTGACCGGCAACGACTTCTCCGTGCGCGGCCTGCAGCGCGCACTCGGCATGCGGACGGTGCGCTTCGCGCAGGTCCGCCTCGGCAACCTCAACACGCCCGACGATCTGGTCCGGGCCGGAGTCATCCATGACTGAGCCCTCGTTTCCGTTCCGTGTGCCGTTCGACGAGGCCTGCGCGATCGTCGATGCCGTCGCTGCCGAGCGTCGTCTGCAGCCGCAGACCGTCTCGCTGTCGCGCGCGCATGGCCACGTGCTGGCGCGCGACGTCGTCGCGACGCTGCCGCAGCCCCCGTTCGACAACTCGGCGATGGACGGCTTCGCGCTGCGTCATGCCGATCTCGCGACTGATGACGCACCGACCCGTTTGCGTCTGACCGGCGAGCAGTTCGCTGGCCTCGATGCGGCGCTGACCGTGGAGGCGGGCACCTGCGTGCGCATCACCACCGGCGCGCCGCTGCCGGCCGGCGCCGACACCGTCGTGATGAAGGAGAACACAGCGCTCAACGGTGATGACGTCATCGTGCGGGTCGCGCCGCGTCTCGGCCAGCACGTGCGCCGCGCCGGTGAGGATTCGAACGTCGGCGATCTGCTGCTGCAGGCCGGCGACACGCTGACGCCAGCGCGCATCGGTCTCGCAGCCTCGCAGGGGCTCGCGCAACTCGACGTCGTGCGCAGGCCGACGGTCGCGGTATTCGCGACCGGTGACGAGCTCGTCGAGCCCGGCATGTCGCTCGGCCCCGGGCAGATCTACAACTCCAACCGCGACCAGCTGATGGCGCTGCTGCGCGCCGAAGGTCTCGAGCCGGTCGCGTTTCCGACCCTGCCCGACGACGCCGCGCAGGTGACCTCCGCGCTGCGCCATGCCGGCGAAGCCTTCGACCTGGTGCTGACCTGCGGCAGCGTGTCGGCCGGCGAGAAGGACCTGCTGCCCGAGCTGCTGCAGCGCCGCGGCCGCGTGCGGGTCTGGAAGGTCATGATGAAACCCGGCATGCCGCTGTTGCTCGCCGAAGGCGACACGCTCGGTCCGGCACTGTTCCTGTGCCTGCCGGGCAATCCGGTGTCGGTGCTCGCGACCTGGCTCGCGCTCGGGCGTCGTCTCGTCGACGGGCTGCAGGGCAGGGCACCGCGTGCGGTGCGACGTGCGCGTCTGGCCTCGGACTGGACCAAGACGCACGAGCGCCTCGAGCTGCTGCGCGGCCGCTGGTGGATCGACGACGACGGCATCTCGTGGGTCGAGCCGAATCCGGCGGACGGTTCGCACCGCATGCAGGCGGCCGCGGATTCGGACGCGCTGATCGTGCTCGACGCGGGCCCGCGCGATTACGCGAGCGGCACGCCGGTGGACGTCCTGCCGTATTGACGCCTCGTTGGAGGCGCGCGCTCGCGGGCGATGAGGCTGCGCCGGCAATGCCTTCGCGGGCAGGCGCGCTCCCACAGGGTGTTCGAGTGATGGGGCAGCAGCCGCGTGTGCCGCATCGCGCTGCGGCGCCGGGGCCACACCCGCGAGCGCACCCCAACGCCACAGGGGCACGCCGGACGTGCTGCCTTCCATAAGAGCGAGTTCACGCACGGCCGGCTGTCCTGGTATTGCCTCGCGCGCGAGCGCGCTCACAGGAGGACGCGAGGCGCGGCCTCTGCATTCCGCGCGATAATCGGCCCATGTCCGTTCTCCAACTCACGCCGGCGCAGGCCCGGCAACGCCAGCAGCAGGGCGTACGCCTGATCGATGTGCGCGATGCGCACGAGCGGGTCACCGGCATGGCCGAGGGCGCGGACGGCATCGACCGCGCAGCGCTCGAAGCCGCGCCGCAGACCCATCTGCCCGATCGCGACACGCCCGTGCTGCTGATCTGCCAGAGCGGCCAGCGCTCCCTGCAGGCGGCCGACACCCTGGCCGCACTCGGATACAGCGACGTCGCCTCGGTCGCCGGAGGCACCCGTGCGTGGCAGGCCGACGGGCTGCCGACCGTGCTCCCCGACGGCGATGTCGATCTCGATTTCCACGAGCGCTATTCGCGGCACCTGAAGCTGCCGGAGATCGGCCTGACCGGCCAGCAGCGGCTCGCCGAAGCGACGGTGCTGGTGGTCGGCGCCGGCGGTCTCGGATCACCGGCCGCGTATTACCTGGCCGCCGCCGGTGTCGGCACCTTGCGTATCGCCGACGACGACGTCGTCGACCGCAGCAACCTGCAGCGGCAGATCCTGCACGCGGAAGACCGCATCGGCCAGCCCAAGGTCGGCTCGGCCGCGACGACGCTGGCCGCGCTCAATCCGCGCACGCGGATCGAGCCGGTGGCCGAACGGGTGACCGCGGCCAACATCGACCGGCTGCTGGCGGGCGTCGATGTCGTGCTCGACGGCGCCGACAATTTCCCGGTGCGCTATCTGCTCAACGATGCCTGCGTGCAGCACGCCACGCCGCTGGTCTACGGTGCCGTGCACCGCTTCGAAGGCCAGGTCAGCGTGTTCGACGCCGGTCGCCACCGCGGTGCGCAGCCCTGCTATCGCTGCCTGTTTCCGGAGCCGCCACCGCCCGAGGCCGCGCCCAACTGTGCCGAGGTCGGCGTGCTCGGCGTGCTGCCGGGTGTCATCGGCCTGCTGCAGGCGACCGAAGTGCTGAAGCTGCTGCTCGGCATCGGCACGCCACTGTCGGGCCGCCTGCTGCAGTTCGACGCGCTCGGCCTGCGCTTCCGCGAGACGCGTCTGGGCGCGGATCCGGAGTGCGCGGTCTGCGCGCCGGGACGCGGGTTTCCGGGCTATATCGATTACGCCGCGTTCTGCGCGGCCGGCTGAGCACGCGCGCGGACCGCACCTTCACGCCTGGATCGGGCACGATGCCGGCAGCGCGCTGCTTCCAGCGCAACTCCGGACCGACGCGATGACGCACACGATGTTCCCGCGCCTGTGGCTGGCGACACTGCTGGTGCTGGGCCTGGCCCTGGGCCTGCCACGCGATGCGGTCGCGGCCGATCCCTGTCCGATCGCGCGCGGGCAGGTCGACAATGCGGATCCGGCGACCCGACTCGCGGCCGCCGCGTGCGAAGAGCACCAGCTCTGGCATCGCCCCTTCATCGATGCCGAAGGCCGTTATGCGGGCTCGACCGTGCGCGAGGCCGAGGCGGCGTTGCTGACCAACGGCGAGCAGGCCTGGCGTCGCGTCGCCGGCTACTGGCGCGGCGCGGATCTGCTCGCGCGCATGCAGGGCCGGCCCGGCGCCAGCGATTGCCTGTACGCCGGCCTGGCGACGATGCCGTCCGCGGCCTGCCGGGCCTTCGTCGTCGATGTGCCGTGGTCGGCGGCCTTCGTGTCCTGGGCCGCACGCCGCGCGAGGTTGCCGGGGTTCAACGGGTCGCCGAGCCATGTCGATTACGTCCGCGACGCCTACCGCAATCCGGCGACCAGTCCCTACCGCGTGGTCGATCCGCAGGCCGCACGTCCGGCGCGTGGCGACATGCTGTGCTACGTGCGCGCGGCGAACCGGGTGTTCGGTTTCGCCGGCCTGGCCACGCTGCTGAGCAGCGACGAGAGCGGTCTGGGTATGCATTGCGACATCGTCGTCGCCGCGGCGGAGCAGGGTGACGGGCGCGCCTATCTGGTCGGCGGCAACGTGCTCGATGGCGTGACCATGCGGCTGATGCCGTTGACTGCCGGCGGCCAGTTCGACCGGCTCGCGGTGCGCACGCTCACCGATCCGCCCTGCAGCCCGGACACGCCGGCGGGCTGCAACGCGAACCGCCAGGACTGGGCCGTGCTGCTGCAGCTGCGGCCCGCGGCTGAACTGGCCACGCTGCTGCCGGCACCGCCGATGGGCGGCGTTCCCGTGCTGCCGGCGCCGACACCGACGACGCCGGGCACCGCGCCCGCGCCGATGTGCTGCGTCGAGTGCACCGTCGGCGACGGCCTGCCGCGCTGCCCGGTCCCGCCGTCGCGCTGAGCCGCACTCAGTCGAGGAACGCGGACAGCGTATCGGCGTAGCCGGGCTGTGCCTGGATGTCGTTGTGTCCGGCGTCCGCGAACGACGCGACGTCCGGCGTGCCGGGCAAGTGCGCGAGGAGGCGGTCCGTGTGCCGAGGCGGCACCACCGCATCGCGTCCGGCGCGCAGCACCAGCACGCGGCCGTCGAATGTCGCCAGGTCCGCCGCGACGTCGTGGTCGTCGCGCAGCAGCCAGCGCACCGGCAGCCACGGGTAATGCCCCTGTGCCACGTGCGCCAGCCGGTCGAACGGCGTGATCAGCGCGAGCCGCCGCACGTCGCGCTGTGCGGCGACATGGCTGGCGATCCCGCCGCCCAGCGAGCGGCCGATGACGTCCACGGCCTGCCCGGGATGGTGACGTCGCACCGCGTCGTGAAACGCGAGCGCATCCGCGCGCATCGCGGCGCCGTCCGGATCGCCGTCGCTCGCGCCGTAGCCGCGATACGCCAGCAGGTAGACGCGCCGCTGCGGCAGCCAGCGGGCGAAGTCGTCCCGGTTCTGCTCGACGCGCTCGCTGTTGCCGCCGAAGTACAGCACCGGCGCGCCGGCCTCCGGACCGATGGCCCAGCCGCGCAGCGTGACGTCGCCGCGGGCGACCTCGAACGTCGTCGTCGCCGGATCCACCCGCGTCGCCGCCGGGAAATACAGCAGGCTGCGCTGCATGAGGAACATCGCGACGCAGACGCCCGCGTAGGCGAGCACCGCCAGCGCGGTCAGCAGGCCGAGCGCACGCATGCGCGTCAGCCGCGCGGATGGGCGCGCTGCACGGCCTCGAAGGCGGCCAGCTGCTCGGGGGTGGCGTCACGCTGGTGCTGCGCCTTCCACCCCGCGAACGGCATGCCGTAGACCGCCGTGCGCGCCGCCTCCTTGTCGAGCGCCACGCCTTGCGCCTGCGCGGCGTCGCGATACCAGTCGCCGAGACAGTTGCGGCAGAAGCCGGCGAGGATCATCAGGTCGATGTTCTGCACGTCCGGGCGCGCCTCGTTGAGGTGCGACAGCAGGCGCCGGAACGCGGCGGCCTCGATCTCGGTGCGGATCTGCGCGGGCAGGGTGGCCGGGTCGAACGGAACGGGGGAAGACATGCGGAACTCCTAGGCGGCATCGCGACAACAGGCGCGCCAGCATCGCGTCGGCCACGTCTGCCTGCAAGGCCGGGCCGGAATCGGGGACAATGGGCCGCCCGCATTCCACGACCTCCGCATGACTGCTGCAGATTCCACTCCGGCCCGCATCCTCGACGGCAAGCGCATCGCCGACACCCTGCTCGACGAGCTGCGGGTACGCGTCGACGCACGGCTGGCCGCCGGGCTCTCGCGACCCGGGCTGGCGGTCGTGCTGGTCGGCGGCGATCCGGCCTCGCAGTCCTACGTGCGCAACAAGCGCCGCGCGGCGGAGAAGGTCGGCATCCAGGCGTTCGATCACGATCTGCCGGTCGGCACGACCGAGGCGGAGCTGATCGCCCTGATCGATGCGCTCAATGCCGATCCCGCGGTGCACGGCATCCTGATCCAGCTGCCGCTGCCGGGCATTCCCGATGCCAGCCGCCTGATCGAGCGCATCGATCCGCGCAAGGATGTCGACGGCTTCCACCCGGCCAACGTCGGCCATCTGGCCCTGCGCCAGTTCGGCCTGCGCCCGTGCACGCCGCGCGGCATCACCACGCTGCTGGCCTACACCGATCGCCCGGTGCGCGGGCAGAGCGCGACCATCGTCGGCGTCAGCAACCACGTGGGCCGGCCGATGGCGCTGGAGCTGATGATCGCCGGCTGCACCGTGACCACCTGCCACCGGTTCACCCCGCAGGACGTGCTGCGCCGGCACATCGGCGAGGCCGACATCCTGGTCGTCGCGGTCGGCAAGCCCGCGCTGATTCCCGGCGACTGGATCAAGCCGGGCGCGGTGGTCATCGACGTCGGCATCAACCGCCTCGGCGATGGCCGCCTGGTCGGGGATGTGGGCTATGCCGACGCCGCGCGCCGTGCGAGCTGGATCACCCCGGTGCCCGGCGGCGTCGGCCCGATGACGGTCGCCACGCTGATGCAGAACACCCTGGAAGCCGCGGACGCGGTCGACCGGCGCAGCTGAGTCCCGCAGCCGGTCCGCTCGACGCGGCCCGGACCCGGGCAACGCAGCGCAGAGACACCGTTCGCGGGACGCTGCGTTCGGATGCGCCGGCGGAGAACGCGACTACCGGCGATCATCCGCGCCGTCCGCGCGTTTCCGCGTGGATCCGACGGCGAACACCCCGCGCCCGGACCGTCCGCGCGCCGCCGCCGCGCGTGCAAACGCGATAGAATGGCGCGCTTCCTCCTCCCCGGCACCCCGCATGCTGCGCATCCAGGCCGAAGCACTCACCTACGACGACGTCTCGCTCGTTCCCGCCCATTCGACGGTCCTGCCCAAGGACGTCGTGCTCGCCACCCGGCTCACCCGCGACCTGCGCCTGAACCTGCCGATCATCTCGGCAGCGATGGACACGGTGACCGAAGCCCGCCTCGCCATCGCGATGGCCCAGCTCGGCGGCATCGGCATCGTGCACAAGAACCTCAGCGTCGAGCGCCAGGCCGCCGAGGTGTCGAAGGTCAAGAACTTCGAGACCGGCGTGATCCGCGAGCCCTTCACCGTCGGCCCGGACGCGACCATCGCCGAAGTGATGAAGCTCACCCGCGCGCGCAACATCTCGGGCGTGCCCGTCGTCGACGGCGGCCAGCTGGTTGGCATCGTCACCGGGCGCGACCTGCGCTTCGAGACCAAGCTGGACGATCCGGTCCGCAACGTGATGACCAAGCAGGACCGCCTGATCACCGTGCGCGAAGGCGCCAGTGACGGCGAAGTGCTGGCGCTGCTGCACAAGCACCGCATCGAGAAGATCCTCGTCGTCAACGATGCGTTCGCGCTGCGCGGACTGATCACGGTCAAGGACATCCAGAAGGCCCACGACAATCCCAACGCCGCCAAGGATGCCGACGAGCAGCTGCTGGTCGGCGCCGCGCTCGGCGTCGGCGGCGACACCGAGCGGCGCGTCGAGGCACTGGTCGCGGCCGGCGTCGACGTCGTCATCGTCGATACCGCGCACGGCCATTCGCAGGGCGTGCTCGATCGCGTCGCTTGGATCAAGAAGCGCTACCCGACGCTGCAGGTCATCGGCGGCAACATCGTCACCGGCGATGCGGCGAAGGCGCTGGAAGATGCCGGCGCGGACGCGGTCAAGGTCGGCGTGGGTCCGGGTTCGATCTGCACCACGCGCGTCGTCGCGGGTGTCGGCGTGCCGCAGATCACCGCGGTCGACATGGTCGCCGAGGCGCTGCAGGACCGTATTCCGCTGATCGCCGACGGCGGCATCCGCTATTCGGGCGACATCGGCAAGGCGCTGGTCGCCGGCGCCTCGTCGGTGATGATCGGCGGCCTGTTCGCCGGCACCGAGGAATCGCCGGGCGAAACCGAACTCTTTCAGGGCCGCAGCTACAAGAGCTATCGCGGCATGGGCAGCCTCGGCGCCATGGAGCAGGGCAGCAAGGACCGGTATTTCCAGGACTCGTCGGACGCCGACAAGCTCGTGCCCGAAGGCATCGAAGGCCGCGTGCCGTACCGCGGCCCGCTGAGCGGCATCATCCACCAGCTGGCCGGTGGCCTGCGCGCAACCATGGGCTATGTCGGCTGCGCGACGATCGAGGACATGCGCACGCGGCCGCAATTCGTCAAGATCACCGGCGCCGGGCAGCGCGAGAGCCATGTCCACGACGTGCAGATCACCAAGCAGCCGCCGAACTACCAGGCGGGGTGAGGCACGACACAGGGCACTGCAACCGGGATTCGCGAAAGCGGATCCCGTTTCGTATCCGGCCTTCGACCTCCTCCTTCCCAGCGCACCGCACGCGCTGTCACCACTTCAAAAGCCAAGCCGATGACCGACCTGCACAGCGACAAGATTCTCATCCTCGATTTCGGCGCGCAGTACACGCAGCTGATCGCCCGCCGCATCCGCGAGCTGGGCGTCTACTGCGAAATCTGGGCCTGGGACCACGATCCGGCCGAGATCGCCGCGTATGCGCCCAAGGGCATCATCCTGTCCGGCGGCCCCGAATCGACGACCGAGCACGGGTCGCCGCGCGCGCCGCAGCAAGTCTTCGATTGCGGCCTGCCGCTGCTCGGCATCTGCTACGGCATGCAGACGATGGCCAAGCAGCTCGGCGGCGAGACCGAGGCCGCCGACGCGCGCGAGTACGGCCACGCCGAGGTCACGCTGGTCGCCGCCGACCGCCTGTTCGAAGGCCTGAAAGATCATGCCGGGCGACCACGTGTCGAAGGCACCACCGGAGTTCACCGTCACCGCGAAGACCGACCGCGTGCCCGTCGCCGCATTCGCCAACGAGGCGAAGCGCTGGTACGGCGTGCAGTTCCATCCCGAGGTCACGCACACCAAATCCGGCCAGGCGATGCTGCAGCGGTTCGTCGTCGACATCTGCGACTGCGCCACGCTGTGGACCGCGGCCAACATCATCGACGACCAGATCGCGCGCGTGCGCGAGACCGTCGGCAGCGACCGGTGGTCGCGGCACTGCTGCACAAGGCGATCGGCGACCAGCTGACCTGCGTGTTCGTCGACACCGGCCTGCTGCGTTTCCAGGAAGGCGACCAGGTCATGACGACCTTCGCCGACGCGTCCAACGACAACGGCCTCGGCATCCGCGTGATCCGCATCGACGCGCGCGAGCGCTATTTCAGCGCGCTCGAAGGCGTGTCGGATCCGGAAGCCAAGCGCAAGATCATCGGCAACCTGTTCGTCGAGATCTTCGACGAAGAGTCCAACAAGCTCACGAATGCCAAGTGGCTGGCGCAGGGCACGATCTATCCAGACGTCATCGAGTCGGCCGGCAGCAAGACGGGCAAGGCCCACGTCATCAAGAGCCACCACAACGTCGGCGGCCTGCCCGAGCACATGAAGCTGGGCCTGGTCGAGCCGCTGCGCGAGCTGTTCAAGGACGAGGTGCGCCGGCTCGGCGTGGAGCTCGGCCTGCCCAAGGCGATGGTCTACCGCCATCCGTTCCCGGGCCCGGGGCTCGGCGTGCGCATCCTCGGCGAGGTGAAGCCCGAGTACGCCGACATCCTCGCCAAGGCCGACCACATCTTCATCGAAGAGCTGCGCGCGGCGGATCTCTACGACAGGACCAGCCAGGCCTTCGCCGTGTTCCTGCCGGTGAAGTCGGTCGGCGTGGTCGGCGACGCCCGCGCCTACGAATGGGTGATCGCGCTGCGCGCGGTGGAGACCATCGACTTCATGACCGCGCACTGGGCGCACCTGCCCTACGACTTCCTCGGCCGCGTCTCGAACCGGATCATCAACGAAGTCCGCGGCGTCTCGCGCGTGGTCTACGACATCAGCGGCAAGCCGCCGGCGACGATCGAGTGGGAGTGAGCGGGTCCTTGTCTGCCTAGCCGCTATCGAAGAAGGCCCGCCCTGATGCGGGCTTTTCTTCGACCGGCTCTCAATGTCCAGAGCTTTGTTTAACGGAGTGCAGACGAATCACCCCACCGGTCATGTCCTTTTTTTTTGGCGAGGGGCAGACTTCGTCCGGCTGTCGAATGCGGACTTCCGTGTCTGATGCAGAGCCGCTCGTCGGAAATGACCAACTTGCGCGACCATCGGTCTGCTTGCGGCCGAGGGCACGCATCAAGAGCTGCGCCGTTTACGCTCTTCTTGTTGGGGCCACGAGGTGACGAAACGAAAACGGCCCGCTGTGCGGGCCGTTCCCGTATTCCCTGTGGCGGCGGCTCACACCAACTGCGTCAACCAACCATGCCGATCCGGCACTCGGCCGTACTGGATGTCGAGCAGGTCTTTGCGGATCGCCATCGTGACCTCGCCCGGCTGTGCATCGGCATCGCCGACGCTGAAGTCGGCTCCCTTGAGGACGCCGATCGGGGAGATGCTGGCGGCGGTGCCGCAGGCGAAGACCTCGGCGATCTCACCGGAACGCACGCCGTCGATCCATTCGGTGATCTCGACGCGGCGCTCGGTCACGGTGTGGCCGCGGTCGCGCAGCAGCTGGATCACGCTGTCGCGGGTGATGCCCTCGAGGATGCTGCCGGTCAGTGCGGGCGTGATCACGCTGCCGTCTTTCTGGACGAGGAACACATTCATGCCGCCGAGCTCTTCGACGTACCGGCCGGTTTCCGCATCGAGGAACAGCACCTGGGCGCAGTCGTTGGCGACCGCTTCGCGCTGCGGAAGCAGGGACGCAGCGTAGTTGCCGCCGCACTTGGCCGAGCCGGTGCCGCCGCGTCCGGCGCGCGCGTAATCGCGTGACAGCCAGATCGAGACCGGCTTGATGCCGCCCTTGAAGTAGGCGCCGGCTGGGCTGGCGATGACGTAATAGGCCACGCGACGGGCCGGGCGCACGCCGAGGAAGTCCTCGTTGGCGATCATGAAGGGCCGGATGTACAGGCTGGATTCGCCGCCGTCCGGCACCCAGGCCTGGTCGGTGCGGACCAGCTGGCGGATCGATTCGACGAACAGATCCACCGGCAGGTCGGGCAGCGCCATGCGGCGCGCGGAATGCTGCAGACGGCGGCCGTTGGCGTCGGGTCGGAAGGTCCAGATCGAACCGTCGGCATGGCGGAACGCCTTCATGCCTTCGAAGATTTCCTGGCCGTAATGCAGCACCGCGGCGGCCGGCGAGAACGTTAGCGGACCGAAGGGCCGCACGTGCGCGTCGTGCCAGCCGGCGTCGACCGTCCAGTCGATCGCGACCATGTGGTCGGTGAAGTGCGCGCCGAAGCCGGGGTCGGCGAGGATCGCCTCGCGGTCGGCCTGCTGGCGGACCTGCTGCGACGGGACGATGCGGAAGGTGTGGATCGGCTCGATGGTCATGCGGCGCGGCTCGGATATGGAGGGCGTGACAGGGCAGGGCGCGTGACATCGTGCGCGGCGCTGCCCGGCGTCGGGTGGGGGAATGGTACCGGGATGTCGTGCCGGCCCGCCTCCGCGACGATGCGATGGTCGATCGCGCTCCTCATCTGGACGTCGGTACGACGACGGCCTGGTGCGCGGAGCACCATTCGGATCCGAACGGTTCGAAGGCGCAGGACGCGCCCGACACCACGCTGCACGACGCGCGCACGGTCGCGTTGGGCATCATGACGGCGTTCCCGACCCGAGCCTGCCCGCCGATAGCACATGAACACAACTGCGAAGCCTCGGGCAGCACGTCCACGCTGCCAAACAGGTCATGCGCGGTCTGCGATGGCACGCGGATCATTCGGCGTGCCCGGACGCCTGCCTGCCGAGCGGCGCATGACGGCACCGAATACAGCAGGACAGCGCGGAATGACCGGCGTGTCGCGTGATGTCTGACCGACCGGTCCGCCACCTCATCGTCGTGCTGGGCGACCAGCTCGACGCGTCGGCGTCCGCTTTCGATGGCGCCGAACCCGCGCACGACGTCATCTGGATGGCGGAAGTCGCCGAGGAGTCGACGCATGTGTGGTCGGCCAAGGCGCGCACCGCCCTGTTCCTGAGCGCGATGCGGCATTTCGCGCAGGACCGGCGTGCCGAGGGCTGGAACGTGCAGTACCGGGCGCTGGACGACGCGGACAATTCTGGCAACCTCGGCGCCGAACTGGCATCCGCGATCGCACGCCTGCGCCCGCGGACCGTCCGGCTGACCGCGCCCGGTGACTGGCGCGTCCTGCAGCTGATCCGCGCGGCGACAGCGGCCGCGGACGTGCCGCTGGTCATCGCGCCGGACCGGCATTTCTACTGCGACGTGCGCGCGTTCGCGGACTGGGCGCGCGAGCAGCGGGAACTGCGGCTGGAGTCGTTCTACCGGCATCTGCGCCGTCGACATGGCGTGCTGATGGACGGCGACGCGCCCGCAGGCGGACGCTGGAACTTCGATCCGGAGAACCGCGCACCGTTCGACCGCCAGGGACCCGGCGTCGTGCCGCCACCGCCGCGCGTCGAACCGGACGCGATCACGCGTGACGTGCTCGACCTGGTCCGCACGCGGTTCGCGGATCATCCCGGCGAACTCGAGCCATTCGCCTGGCCGGTGACACGCGCCGAGGCCCTGCACGTGCTCGACCACTTCATCGACGAGCGCCTGCCGGCGTTCGGCCGCTGGCAGGACGCGCTGTGGCCCGATGCGCCGTGGCTGTGGCATTCGCAGATCGCGTCGGCGTTGAATCTGAAGCTGCTAAATCCGCGCGAGGTGGTCGGGGCCGTCGAAGCGGCCTGGCGGGCGGGCAGGGCGCCGCTGGCGGCCGCGGAGGGTTACATCCGCCAGATCCTCGGCTGGCGCGAGTATGTGCGCGGGGTCTACTGGACGCAGATGCCACGCTACGCGGACACCAACGTGCTGCAGGCGAACGGCGATCTGCCCGGCTTCTACTGGACCGGCGACGCGCCGATGCCGTGTCTGGCCGATGCGCTGCGGCAGACCCTGTCGCTGGGCTACGCGCACCACATCCAGCGCCTGATGGTCATCGGCCTTTACGCGCAGCTGCTGGGCGTGGAACCGGCGCAGGTGCATCGCTGGTTTCTCGCCGTCTACGTCGATGCGGTGGAGTGGGTGGAAATGCCCAACGTGCTGGGCATGAGCCAGTTCGCCGATGGCGGATTGATGTCGAGCAAGCCCTACATCGCCAGCGGTCGCTACATCGAACGCATGAGTGCGGGCGCCTTCTGCCGGCAATGCCGGTTCGATCCCGGGCAGCGCACCGGGCCACGGGCGTGCCCGTACACGCGGCTCTACTGGGACTTCATGCTGCGGCACGAGGCCTTGCTGGCGGACAATCCACGGATGCGCCCGCAGCTCCGCAGCCTCGAACGGCTGGACGACGCGGAGCGCACGATCATCCGCGACGAAGCCGCGCAGTGGCGCCGGGATTCGGTCTGAGCGTCGCCCGCGTGCGCCGCGTCTGCGCACCGCGGCACGCCTGCGGTACAGTCGCCGCCGAGCTGCGGTGCGGTACCGCCAGCCCCAGCGCGCAGGTCGCGACATGATCAGGATCCTCGGCATTTCCGGCAGCCTGCGTGCGGGCTCGTATAACACCGGCCTGCTGCGCGCGGCGCAGGCATTCTCGAACGACGCGATGGCGATCGATGCCGCGACGCTGCACGGTATTCCGCTCTACGACGGCGATGTCGAAGCCCGCGACGGTATTCCGGACGCCGTCGAGTCCCTGAAAGAGCGGATCCTCGGCAGCGACGGCCTGCTGCTGGTCACGCCCGAATACAACAACGGCATCCCGGGCGTGTTCAAGAACGCGATCGACTGGCTGTCGCGTCCCGGCAGTGGAATTCCCGCGCTGTTCGGCGACCGGCCCGTCGCTGTCATCGGCGCATCCCCCGGCGGCTTCGGCACGATCCTGGCGCAGAACGCATGGCTGCCGGTACTGCGCACGCTGGGCGCCGCGCACTGGGCCGGTGGCCGCCTGCTGGTATCGCGCGCCGGCCAGGTCTTCGATGCAGAGGGATCGCTGCGGGACGACAAGGTCCGCGCGCAGCTCGACGCGTTCGTCGAAGGTTTCGCCGCGCACCTCCGCGCTGCACGCTGAGCCTTCGTGTCCTTGCCGCCGATCCCACCGCAGGTCGACGAGGTCGACGCCACCTGGATGGCGCGGGCCCTGGCACTCGCCGAGCGCGCGATGCACGACGACGACGAGATCCCGGTCGGCGCGCTGGTCGTCGACGCGGCCGGCCAGGCGATCGGCGAGGGCTGGAACCGCAACATCGCCGAGCACGATCCCAGCGCGCATGCGGAAATCATCGCGATGCGCCATGCCGGGCGTGCGCTGGCCAATCACCGGCTGGTGGGCTGCACCGTCTATGTGACGCTCGAGCCCTGCGCGATGTGTGCGATGGCGATGATCCATGCCCGCGTCGCCCGCGTCGTGTTCGGCGCCTTTGATCCGAAAACCGGCGCGGCCGGCAGCGTGTTCGATGTGCTCGGCGACGCGCGCCACAACCATCGGGTCGAGGTCACCGGCGGCGTCATGGCCGAGGTGGCGGGACCGATGCTGACGAACTATTTCCGCCGCAAGCGCGGCCTGCCGCCGCGCTGAGCGCTCAGGCCGCCGGCGGCGCCGGCAGTCGCCGGTTGGCGCGGCGATGCGCGTCGTCCATCTCGTCGTTGACCGCGCGCACCGCCATCGACGCTTCGCGTGCCAGCAGCAGGCTCGCGGCGAACATCGCCAGCACGCCGAGGGCGGCCAGGATGGTCGGCAATGCGGCGTAGCGGTGGTCGAGGAACGAGTCGCCGGCGACGCTGAGGCTGGTGCCGACGAAGCAGCTGATCGCCACGTACAGCAACTGGCTGCCGCGCAGGATGATGCGGCTCCGCGTGCGCTGCAGGGCGATGCGCTCTTCGAGGATCTGGCGGTCGTCGGGATTGTTGTGGTCGTCGTCGGCGAGTTCGCGCAACAGCGCGCGCGTGCGGTCGATGACGCGCGCCAGGCGTGCATTGGCGGTGCCGAGCAGCGACGCGGTCGCCGTCAGGAAGAATGCCGGCGCGAGCATCGCCGCGAGAATCGCGTAGTGGGACAGGGCAGCGTTCGTGGGCATGGGCGGGCGCGGTAGAGAAACAGGCTGCGATATGATGCGCCGTCACTTCATCGAACGCGACCCATGACGCCGAGCGCAGACCCCGCCACCGACGGACGACTGATCTGGATCGACCTCGAGATGACCGGTCTCGACACCGACAACGACCAGATCCTGGAGATCGCGACCGTCGTCACCGACGCGCAGTTGCAGGTCCTGGCGGAAGGCCCGTCGCTGGCGATCACCCACACGCTCGCGACGCTCGAGGCGATGGACGACTGGAACCGGACCCAGCACCGGCGCTCCGGCTTGTGGCAGCGTTCGATCGAGTCCGGTGTCAGCCTAGCCGACGCCGAAGCGCAGACGCTCGACTTCCTCGGCCGCTGGCTCGCGCCCGGCAAGTCGCCGATGTGCGGCAACTCGATCTGCCAGGACCGGCGCTTCCTGCACCGGCAGATGCCGACGCTGGAACGGTTCTTTCATTACCGGAATCTGGACGTCAGCACGATCAAGGAGCTGGCGCGGCGCTGGGCCCCGGATGTGCTCGCGGGGCTGCGCAAGTCGGCCGCGCACACCGCGCTCAGCGATGTGCACGACTCGATCGACGAGCTGCGGCACTACCGGCCGCACCTCGGACGCTTCGCGGTGCCGGGCGTCGACGCCTAGCCGCGCGCGGGACCCGTCGCCGGGAGGCTGCGCTCGCCATCCGGCGCGGGCAGGGCGGGGTCGCGACCGTCGTGGTGATAGAGATGCACGTCACGCTGCGGGTATGGAATGCCGATGTCCGCGGCGTCGAAGCCCTTCTTGATGCGTTCGGTCAGCGCGCACTTTGTCGCGAAGAAGTCGGCGTTGGCGACGTGGCAGCGGATGCCGAGGTTGACGCTGTTGTCGCCCAGCGAATAGACCAGCACATCCGGCGCCGGCTCCGGGAGCAGGCGCGGTTCGTTGTGCATGATCCGCATCGCGACCTCGCGCGCCGTATCGATGTCGTCTTCGTAGCCGATACCGATGATCAGCTCGATGCGACGGCGCGTGTCGGGCGTCAGGTTGATGATCGAATCGGTGGTGATCAGGCTGTTGGGCAGCACGATGACCTGGTTGTCGGCGCCGCGCACGCGAGTCTGGAAGATGCTGACGTCCTCGACGGTGCCGGTGACGCCGTTGATCGTCACGAGATTGCCGACGCGAAAGGGCTTGAGCGTCACCAGCATCACGCCGGACGCGATGTTGGACAGCGAATCCTTCAACGCGAGGCCGATCGCCAGGCCGGCCGCGCCGAGCACCGCGATCATCGACGTCATCGGTACGCCGATGACCTGCAGCGACGCGAGCACCAGCACCACCATCAGCAGCACGTAGGCGACCTTGCGCAGGAACTGGGTCGCGGTCGGCTCGACATGGGCGCGGGTCAGACCGGTCTCGGCGAGCCCCGCCACCCATTTGGCGATCCGCATGCCGATCGCGAACACCAGCAACGCGCCGATCACGCGTATGCCGACGGCCAGTGCCATTTCGGTCCAGCCGGCCGTGCGCAGGCCACTCCACATGTTCTCCATCGTTCGTCTCCGTCGCGGCGACCGCCGCGGTTGCGGGTGCCGCACCAGCGGCGGCACGGCCCAAAAAAAAGCCGCCCCGGGTGAGCGGGGCGGCATCCAGCGTACGAACTACCGCGTGAGGCGTCGGTTAAGCCTTGCGCGCCTTGGCGAGCTTGAGCCAGGTATCGACCACGGTATCGGGATTCAGCGACACCGAATCGATGCCTTCTTCCATCAGCCACTGCGCCAGGTCGGGATGATCGGACGGGCCCTGGCCGCAGATGCCGACGTACTTGCCCTTGGCGCGCGCCGACTTGATCGCCATCGACAGCAGCTTCTTGACCGCCGGGTCGCGTTCGTCGAACAGGTGCGCGACGACGGCCGAATCGCGGTCCAGGCCCAGCGTCAGCTGGGTGAGGTCGTTGGAACCGATCGAGAAGCCGTCGAAGATGTCGAGGAATTCATCGGCCATCAGCGCGTTCGACGGCACTTCGCACATCATGATGATCTTGAGGCCCGCTTCCCCCTGCTTGAGGCCGTTCTGCTCCAGCACCTCGATGACCTTGCGGCCTTCGTCCAGCGTGCGGACGAACGGGATCATGACCCACAGATTGTCGAGGCCCATGTCGTTGCGGACCTTGAGCACGGCCTTGCACTCGAGTGCGAACGCTGCGGAGAACGACGGATCGACGTAGCGGCTGGCGCCGCGGAAGCCGATCATCGGGTTTTCTTCTTCCGGCTCGTAGCGCGTGCCGCCGATGAGATTCGCGTACTCGTTCGACTTGAAGTCCGACAGGCGCACGATGACCGGGTGGGGCGCAACCGACGCAGTCAGCGTCGCGATGCCTTCGGCCAGGCGATCGACGTAGAAGCTGACCGGATCGGCGTAGCCGCGCGCCTTCTCGTCGATCTTCTTCTTGATGTCGCCTTCCTGCTTGTCGTACTCCAGCAGCGCGTTCGGATGCACGCCGATGTGCGCGGCGATGATCATCTCCAGGCGCGCCAGGCCGATGCCGGCGTTCGGCAGCTGGCCGAAATCGAAGGCGCGCTCGGGGTTGGCGACGTTCATCATGATCTTGAGCGGCGCTTCGGGCATCGACGTCAGGTCGGTGGTGATGCGCTCGAACTCGAGAATGCCGTCGTAGATGTAGCCGGTATCGCCCTCGGCGCAGCTGATCGTGACTTCGCTGCCATCCTCGATCAGGTCCAGCGCGTTGCCGGTGCCGACGACGGCCGGCACACCGAGCTCGCGCGCGATGATCGCGGCGTGGCAGGTACGGCCGCCGCGGTTGGTGACGATCGCGGACGCACGCTTCATCACCGGCTCCCAGTCGGGATCGGTCATGTCGGCGACCAGCACGTCGCCCGGCTGCACGCGGCTCATGTCGTCGAGCGACCGCACGACGCGCGCGACGCCGGCCCCGATCTTCTGGCCGATCGCACGGCCTTCGGCCACCACGTCGCCGCGGGCGCCGAGATGGAAGCGCTCGATCTGCGTCGCCTTCGCGCGCGACTTCACCGTCTCCGGCCGCGCCTGCACGATGAACAGCTTGCCGCTGACGCCGTCCTTCGCCCACTCGATGTCCATCGGGCGCTCGTAGTGCTTCTCGATCGTCAGCGCCTGGCGCGCGAGCTCATGCACGTCCTCGTCGCTGATGGAGAAGGTGTGGCGCAGCTCGGCCGGCGTGTCCTCGGTGCGCACCCGCTCGCCGGGCGTGTCGGAATACACCATGCGCAACTGCTTGCTGCCGATCGAACGCCGCAGGATCGCCGGCTTGCCCTTGGCGAGCGTGGGCTTGTAGACGTAGAACTCGTCGGGATTGACCGCGCCCTGGACGACCATCTCGCCGAGGCCGAAGCTCGAGGTGATGAAGACGACGTCGCGGAAGCCGGATTCGGTGTCGAGCGTGAACAGCACGCCCGACGAGCCGACGTCGGAGCGCACCATCAGCTGCACGCCGGCCGACAGGAACACGTCTTCGTGCTTGAAGCCGTGATGCACGCGGTAGGCGATCGCGCGGTCGTTGTAGAGGCTGGCGAAGACTTCCTTGACCTTGACGACGACATCGTCGGCGCCGGTCACGTTGAGGAAGGTTTCCTGCTGGCCCGCGAACGACGCATCGGGCAGATCCTCGGCCGTGGCCGACGAACGCACCGCGACCGCGATCTCGCCACCACCGTTGTCGGCCGCCAGCGTCTCGTAGGCGCTGCGGATGTCGGCATCGAGATCCGGCTGCAGCGGCGCACCGATGACCCAGTCGCGGATCTCCTTGCCGGCGGCGGTCAGCGCCGCGACGTCCTCGACGTCCAGCGGCGCGAGCCGGTCGAAGATGCGCTGGTGCAGATCGTTGTGCGCGATGAATGCCTTGAACGCATCGGCCGTGGTGGCGAAACCGCCCGGCACCGAAACGCCGAGGTTGGCGAGGTTGCCGATCATTTCGCCGAGCGATGAATTCTTGCCGCCGACCTGGGCCAGGTCGGTGAGGCGCAGGTCGTGCAACCACAGGATGTTGGCACTCAAGGGACAGACTCCGAAACGCGTGATCAAGGAGGTCACCGGGCGGGCGGTCCCGGTACGGAACGGGTATTTTAGCCTTCCCGGGCGTCGAGACGCTCGTCCGCACCGCGGAGCGCGCATGTCCAGTCCCCGTCCCGTGTTCTATGTTTCCGATGGCACCGGTATCACTGCCGAAACCATCGGCCACAGCCTGCTGACCCAGTTCAGTGGCACCCAGTTCAGCACCAACCGCATTCCGTTCGTCGACAACGAGACGCGCGCGCGTGAGGTCGCCGGCCTGATCCGCGCGCGCGGCGAGGCGATGGGCACGCGTCCGATCGTCATCAGTTCCTGCGTCGATACCGGCCTGGCCCTGGTGCTCGGCGAGAGCGGGGCGCTGGTGCTCGATGTCTTCGCCCCGTTCATCGAGCCGCTCGAGCGCGAGCTGCTCGAGAACCGCGAATCGCGGGTCGGACGCGCGCACGGCATGGTGGATTTCGAGGCTTACCACCGCCGCATCAATGCGATGAACTTCGCGCTGACGCACGACGACGGCATGTCGATCAACTACGACGAGGCCGACGTGATCCTCGTCGCCGTCTCCCGCGCAGGCAAGACGCCGACCTGCGTCTACCTGGCGCTGCATCACGGCGTGCGCGCGGCGAACTACCCGCTGACCGACGAGGATCTCGAGCACGACCGCCTGCCGCCGCGCCTGCGCGCGCATCGCAGCAAGCTGTTCGGGCTGACCATCGATCCGGTCAGGCTTGCGCAGATCCGCCAGGAGCGCCGGCCGAACTCGCGCTACGCGAAACTCGAAACCTGCAAGCACGAAGTCAGCGCGGCGGAGGCACTGTTCCGCGCCGAACGCGTGCCGTCGCTGAGCACCACGCACACCTCGATCGAGGAGATTTCCAGCAAGGTGCTGGCCACGCTCGGCATCGAACGCGTGATGTATTGACCTTTGCGGCGAGTCACAAGGCGGGGGCAGGGCACGGCGATGCGCCCTCGCAACTGGAACCGGAACGGGCCTACGGCGACGCTGCTCGATTCATTGGCCAGCGTGTAGCATCGGGTGATGTCGAATGTCCTGACCCGACGGCCACGCGTCCCCGCTCTGGGGCGTTTCGGCTGGCTGATGGCGCTGTACGCGGAGAACCACACGCGTCTCACGCGCCTGTTCCATCCCGGCGACCTCGCGCCCGGCCTCTATCTGTCGGACGCGCCGGGCACGCTTCCGGTGCGGCTGGACATCATCGCCCAGCATCCGTACACGACCGAGTTGCGCCTGAGCTACACGATGATCGATCCGAGCACCGGCGAACTCGATCCGTCGGCGTATCTGCGGGTCTACCGGGATGCGCGCCAGGTCGAGGCCACGCACTGTTACGTGGGCCGGCGCTGGCAGGACGTCATCGGCATGTTCCCGCCACCGTCGGAAGTCGTCGATCACCGGATGCGGATGAACACCTTCCTCGGCAAGTGGCTGCAGTACCTGGTCGAACAGGGACACGGCGTCGCGACCTTGCGACCCGCGAGCGATGAGGAAGTCGGATCGATGCCGGCGGTGACGCAGCGCTAGTCCTCCCCCATCAGGAACGGGACCGCCGCAGGCGCAGCCGTCACCGAACCGCACAACGAAAAAAGCCCGCGTGAGCGGGCTTTCCTCGAAGAAGTGGCGTCCCCACGGGGATTCGAACCCCGGTGTCCACCGTGAAAGGGTGGTGTCCTAGGCCTCTAGACGATGGGGACGCAGTTTCTTGAACCATCACCGGATCGGCCTGTGACCCGGAAATGTGGTGGAGCCAGGCGGGATCGAACCGCCGACCTCCTGCATGCCATGCAGGCGCTCTCCCAGCTGAGCTATGGCCCCGTTGTTGGGAGCGCGAAATTGTATGAAGTGAAACGCAGACCGTCAACAACTCTTTCATGATTTTTTCGATGGACGGGTTCGAAGTGCATCTCGCTGCATCCGCGAACGCGACGACGCGGCGCGACAGGGCCTACGGCTGCGGCTGGGGGTGCCGCACGCATTACGGCGTTCCGAGGATTTCGAACGTAGAGATCTCGTCGAAGTTCCAGAGCGTCCTGCAGGCGAGGGCGAGGGCGCAACGCTGCAGACGGGCTTCGCGGTCGTGCAACCTGGCGTCAGGCCTGCGTGCTCCAGCTCTGACGCCGATTCGAACGTCGAACTGCATCCAGTGCTGTTCGCGGGTCGGGGCGTCGAGATCACTGGATCGATCGTCGGGATCACGGCATCAATCTTCCGGGTCGATACCATCCGCGTTCGCTGAAAAAACAGAGTGGCGAGCACGTCGCCCGGCACGTCGGCGCACGCACTGCATCGGGCAGCGGGCGAAGTTCGAGCTTGCCCGCGTGCGTGGCGCCATCGGAACGGACGACGACGCGAGAGATCCCGTCCGTCGCCGCACCTCGGCTTCACTGGACGGCGCTCGTGCTGCGTCATGCCCGCGTACGCCGAACGTATGCGCAAGGCCATCGAAACGCGCTTTGGCGACCACTAGGCTGGTCGCTCATTCGTTATCAGGTGACTGCAATGCTCAAGTTTCTCGGAACAACCGCCGGAATCATCTTTCTCATCGGTCTGGTCGTGGTGATCGGTCTTCTGATGCTGATCTTCTGATCGATCAGACGGTGGATCCCGCATCCTCGGAGAACAGAGCTGCCCATCGGCAGTCGTTCTCCCTAGATGCGGGAATCGCGAGGCGTCCGTGCCACGTCGACATCCGGGACGTGTGATTCGGAAAGTCGGTGGTGACAGGCGTTATCAGGATCCAGGGGAGATGGCACAAGGCGGAACGAGGCGAAGCAAACCTAGTAGCTCATAAGATAAGACTTCGCATAATGTACATTATGTTAATCGTCACGCGGTGGCTGCGACGGCTTCGGCAGCGTCGGCCGGCCGTACTGTGGAGGCAGGCCCATGCGTGATCGACAACTGACCGGCCCTTGGGCCGGTTTTTCGTTCCGCGGCGACAAGCTGGTGTCGCCCGAGGGACACGAGTTTGGACCCGATGACCTTGGATACCTGGCACTGACGGTGGGCATCGCGCAAGAATGGCGAGCCATGATGCAGGAGGACCGCGAGCAGCGGCCGTTCCGGTTCGATGCCAAGATCGTGCACTTCCGGGACGGCGTGCGACGCCGGTACGCGCAGAAGCGGGTTTGCGGGGTGGATGGCTCGGGGCCGGGGCCGGGGCTGCGCGAGAACGTGCAGAAGGCGCTCAGGGGCGGCGTGTAGCGTCAGGAGCGTATCCGCAGGGCGATGCCCTGCACCCCTGATTGTTCTATTTCCGACCAGACGTCGGAATTCGAGGAACACAGGCGGAGTTCGAGTTCCAGAAATGGAACACCGCTCGAGCGGAATTCAGCGACCGACGCCCTGCCCGATGTAGCGGCCTGTCTCGATCCCGTAGTCGCCATAGGAGGCCGTGGCACCGTAGGAGGGGCCGACGCCCACGACGGTCGCGGGTTGGGCGCCGGCGGGCTGCGTGGGGGCCTGCTGTGGCTGCTGGGGCTGCTGCTGTTGCTGCTGGCGGTAGGGGTTATAGGGGGCGCCGTGCAGCGCGACCGTGCGGCACTCAGCGTCGCTGATGTCCCAACGTGTGCCCTGCTCCGTCATGCAGCTGCAGGACGGTTCCTTGTAGTCGCCCAGCGCATTGAGGCCGCCGGACGAGGACAGGCAATAGAGCTGCGGGTCGGCCGTCACGGCGCGCTGATCGAAAATCGGCGCCGTCCACGGCATGGTGCCGAATCGCGGGAGGTGATCGATGGCGTAGTCGGTGGCCGTTTCCCAGCGCGGTTCGACCTTGGAATCGGCGGGACCACTGCCAGCGGTGGCGCTAGGCGGCTGAGTCGCCGCTAGCGCGCCACCGCTGGCAGTGGCACCCGCCTCCTTCTTGGACGCAATGTCTCTGTAAACGAACAACGCGACGGCGCCGAAGATGAGCAGCGCGATAGCGGCAAGAATGATGGCCCGCTTGTACTTCGCTTTGAACACCCGCTTGACGGTGTGCACCTCCGCGCTTTTGTAGAGTTCGAAAACCTCCTTCGGGTATGCCCAGGTGTGATGATCTTCCGTCGCGAGCGCCCTATCGCTGCGCACATTGTCGATGACACGCGACCGCGTGTAGACCGTCACGGACTGCTTACCATCCTCGCGCACGATGTGCTCATGCATGCCGACCAGCGCACGGATATTGCCGTGGATCAGCGCGGGATGCTGAGTCAGCAGGATGAGCCGGATGCCCATGTGCCGGATCGTCTCCATCTGCGCGATATAGCTCGGCAACGACTTGCCGGCGCCCATGCCGGCGCGGAAAAAACGCTGACACTCGTCGACGATGAGCACGGCGCCGGCGGGCAGGTCCTCCCACTTCGTGGGGTCCGGAAATTCGATCACGCCTTCAACGGCCATGCCGTTGACGTTGCACTGAAACACGGTCTCGCCCGCGTCGACAGCTTGCTTTGCGTACCACACGGCGCGCAGCGTCTTGCCGCTGCCGGGAACGCCTGTAATGAGGGTGATCGATGAGGTTTTCGCAATGGCACTCATGGTCAAGCCCTCGCGATAAAGACGCGTTTGAAGCCGATGAGCGTCATGCCAGTAACCATGATCGACGCGACCTTGGTGACGCCAAGAAGCGAGAGCCAGCACTGCATGCCGGCGGGGATGGTCATCCACATCGTGGTGACGTGCTCGATCAAGGGTTCCATGGCGAACTCGTTGGTCGCGAGAACGACACCAAGCCGAGCCATAAAGCCGGCGACGATCAAGACACCCTTGACCATCATGAAACGCGCGATCCAAGGACCTACGGCGGCGAAAAATGCAGCGAGCAGTGCGGGCATGAGGTCAGTCTCCGAGCCTGATAGCGAGTGCGAGATAAGCGGACGCGACGAGCAACCAGCCAATCCAATGTGCGAGCTGCCAGAAGGATGCTGGCGGGTCCATGAGCTGCATGCCCATGAGATTCAACCCGGCAGGAACGAGCGGGCATTGCGTGACGGAGCCACCGAACAGCGTTTCGCTAATGGAACCTTGATCGGGATCGGACTGCGCCCATGCGTCGGACTCTTGGACGCCTTCTAGGCCGTCACCCTGAGCCGCTACGGCGTTCGCTGCATCGGTGTCGGACTGGCGTGCGGATTGCAGCCAATCGACAGTGTCGTCACCGCCGGGAGCGCCTCCGCCTTCACCTAGGCTCTGTGCGATCGCTTCAAGGTGACAGGTGGCGCGAAACTGCTGGATGAGCTGCGACTGCTCCATCGCGTTGCAATTCTCGCCGACGCATCGCGGTTCGTTACCGCAGCTGCCACCGGTCATGTTGACGCGGCGACGCGTGTTGCAGTCGATTCGCCACTGGATGCGCGCTTGACCGCAAAGGATAGGGTTACCGTTGCAAGACGGTGGCGCGCTGCAGGAGTCGCCGCCGGCGAAGGTGTCAGCGTCGGGGTCAGTGCCCTCGCCTTCGCTATCGGGGACGCCATCGCCGTCGCTGTCGCGCTTGCATGTGCCGTCTTTGCCTCGGGCCTCGCCTGCAGCGCACTGACCTTCTCCGGGCAGGCATCCGCCGTTGGGTGATTTGATTTGTCCAGGCGGGCACGTATCGCCTTCGGGGCTGCAGCTGCCGTTATCGGTGACGACCATTCCGGCAGGACAACCACCGCCTTTGCACTCACCGGTTACGGGGTCTTTGATCTGGCCTGCAGCGCATTCCTGCGGTGGATCCATGCAGCCCCAAGGCCCGGACACGCGGCCGGTGAGCGCACAGGTTGCGCTATCAGGGAGGCCGTCGCCGTCGCATTGCGCGTTGCTGACGTGCACGCCGGTGTAGGTGCCATCTTGGTTGTTGACGAACTGGACGTAGCAGCTATTCGAGCACTGGCCGAAGTTGGACGGACTGCCCATACCTGCAGGCGCAAAGGGAGGCTTCGTTGTCGTGATATCCGGCTTCGAGGTGCACTGCTGCGTGCATTGGCCGGTGGTGGGATTCCACGGCGCATTGGCAGGGCAATCCGCGGTCCAGCGGAACGCTTGCGCTGTCGATCCGACGAAGCCGGAACTCGTCTGATTACAGGGCGGCGTGTTCGAAAAATTGTCAGCGCGAAGGCGATAGCTAGTACCTTCGTCTGAGCAGGTGAGATTGCGGCGAATGACACCGGAGAAGGTCTTACCTTCGTTGGCAGCGGCATCGGCTTGGCATGCTGCGTAGGCCTCCGGTCGCGTGGGATATGTACCAGACCGGGTGATGCCAGGACCAACACCTGCAGGGCACGCCTGCGCGTGAGCAGGCGACACCCAGCCGATGGCCGCATAGACGACGAGACCGACCAGAATCCAGATCACGCGACGCACAGCGGTGCGTGCGATGAAGCTTGACCACTTCATCAGTCCCACCCCGTGGATGCAATAACGCCGGCGCACATCCACCAGATGAGCGTGATTAGCGGTAGGAGGTGTTCGGCGAAGGACATGACATTCCCCAAAGAAAACGGGGACCGGATGGTCCCCGCTTGTTACCGGTGAATTACTGCTTGGGCTTCATCAGGCTGGCGCCGCGGATCGACCACAGCACGGCACAGAACGCGATGATGAGACCGACCGCAGCCGCGCCGTAGAGCACGAAATTGGCTTCGATGTCGGTCGTATCCGGCGCCTGCGCGAAGGCCGGGACCGAGGACATGGCGACGAGTGCGCCGGCGCCGATGCGGTTGCGGAGGCTCGCGGTCTTGTCACGGACACGGAGGGAGACGGACTGTGCATTGCGGACGTTCATGGTGATTCCTTGAGTCAGAGGTTGCGAGGAGGTTTAAGGGTTCTTGCGACGAAAGCGATGAGGATCAACGTTCCGAAGAACGCACTACCAACGATGTTCGCTTCGGCCATCGTGGGCAGCATGTCCGCTAGTCCGCCCTGCTCGATCCACGCCGTTTGAAGGCACTGGCCGTCGGGTTGTGGTGACGGGTCGATGCAGGTCAGGACGCGGGGCATTTCAGCGGTTCCTACAGTTACGAATGACGCTCACTGCGGTGACCGAGCAGCAGAGGACGCCGAACGCGAAGCCGATACAGAGCAGCGTTCCGGGATGCGCGATGGCGAGCCAGTACGGCATGGCGTTACTTGAGCCCGAGCTGCGAGAACGGGATCAAGCGAATACGACGCGCGACGCGGAGGCTGTCGAAATCGCCGACGTCGAGAGCTTCGCAGGACAGCAGATACTTGCCGGGCGGAAAGGGGTCCTGGCCTTCCTGCAGGTTGATGGTGAACGGCTCCGGGAAGTCGCGATCCGGCTTGACGATGGCTGCGCGCTGCTCGTTGAAGATCATCGAAGTACCGTCTTTCTTCTTGACGGTGCGCGGCGCTGCGCGACCGTTGACGATGACCAGATGCGGGATATCGGCGTTGATGCTGGCGACAGCGGTGGACGGTGATGCGGGTGCGGCTACGGTGCTCATAGAGCCTCCAATTTCCATGCGATGACCCGGCCCTTTAGGAAGAAAACGCGCCACGGTGAGGGCCAGAAATCACCAGTGAGCTTGTTGGCGTAACCGCCTTGAACCTTGCGGATGTCGGCATCCGGGCCGAGGGCTTCGCGCGCATCGCTGGGGGACTTCCACCAGCGAAGTTCACGCTTGCTTTCATCGCTCAATCCGCCGATGGCGTGCGTGCGAAATCCCTTGGGGAAATGCTCTGCACACGCAGCGGTGAATTTGCTCGCGTACTTCGCGAGATAGCCCACAGCGTTGCGGGCCTTTTCGATCTTCGTTGAGCCGTGAGGCCACCAGCCTTTGCGGTCGGCCTTCGGAATGAACATCCCGCGCGGGATGAAAATCAGGACGTGGTAGTGCGGTCGCAGTCGCTGGGTGAGTTCACCGACCCAGAGGTAACGGAAGCGCGGACGGTTAGCCCGGAATTTAAGTCTTGCAGCGCGATCGAAGAAGCCCCGGACTCGCTTAAGAAACTCGCTAATGTCGCGAGGGCTTGCACTGCCATCTGTTGCGTAGGTCGTGGTGAGCATGTACCACGCGCCCCGCGTGCTGCCCTTCGTGGCTTCTTGGTCATGGAGTCTGGCGCCCGTGATGATTGACTTCTTCAACCGCATGGCCCTGATGCGGTTCTGGTCGAGTTCGATTGAGATGCGCGACGCGCTTCGCGTGTCACTTGTTGAAGAATGGACAAGCCCAAGGCCGGCCGCTTCGCGGCCAGCCTTCGACGCGAACGGAAGGAAGGTCGCCAGGGACGCAGAAGCGTCCGCAGTGCGACGTGCGCGAGCCGCGCACATGACATCGGCGGTAAGTGCGCCGATCAACGGAGACTCCGCGCGTAGCGGGAAGCCGAGAGAACGAAATTAAGCCCTGAGATGATCGCGACGAATGCCGACCACACGTAGAGGCTCGGATCATCGGTCGCAACGAACATCTGCAGCACGGCAAGCTGCAAGACGACCACCCAGAGAATGACGCGGCTCACGCGCGCACCGCCGCGAGTTCGCATGCGATGTAGATGCCGCGCCACTCGATGGCTTCATCGCGACGAGCTTCGAACAGATCGTGCTGCGCGGCTGGAATGATGGCGCTCGCTGCGAGCGCCTCGACGTACCGTTCGAAGGCGGCGTCGGCCGCAGCTTCGATGACGTGCTGCATGGTCATGGATGTATCCCCTCCCCGGCCCCGGAAGCCCCGCCGCCGGTCCGGGGGAGGCCGGACGGCGGGTGCATCACTTCGTGAATGATGCGCGGCAATATAAACTCAGGAATGACACCACTGTCAATTGGAAAGTGATATGCAGACGCTAAATAAATTGCTTGACACGGCGCGAAAAACGTGCGACCGCGACAGCGACAGGGCATTAGCTCAAGCGTTGAAGGTGACCGGGCAGACGGTCATGCAGTGGCGCAAAGGCGTGAACCGAATCACGGACGAACACCTGATAAAGGTGATCGACATGGCGCAGGCAGACCCCGCTCTGATCGTGCTTGTGCGACAGGAAGGCGCAGAGGCGAAGGCGGAACGGAAGGCGTGGGGCGCACTGTGGGACAGACTGTCCCCGGTCACTACGGTGATCGGGGTGTGCTGTCTGGCGGTCGGCCTAAGCGCTCGAGCGTCGGAAGCTAAACCGCTTGAAATTCAGCAGTTTGCGGGCGCGGAGTCGGGCCGAATGTACATTATGTAATTTAAGATTGGCAGCTCAGCGTTATATGTAATGTTATTACATGATAGAGTGCGCGCCCATTTCTCAGGGCCGCTTCTGATGCCAAACGCTGGATCCGTCCTCGATATCCGAGCACTTCATGTCGCGTTCTCCGGCAAGCCCGTGCTCTCCGGCCTCGATCTGCGGATCGACAACGGACAGATCTATGCGCTGCTGGGTGGCAATGGCGCCGGCAAGTCATCAACGCTCAACGTCGTGCTCGGATTCCTGAAGCCGGATAGCGGCCAGGTCCATGTCGCCGGCATGACGCCTTGGCAGACACCGGATCGCACCCGCGCCCAGGTGGCTTACCTGCCGGAAAATGTCGCGCTTTACGACCATCTGACGGCCTTCGAGAACGTCGACTATCTGTTGTCGCTGGCCGGCCGGGACCACGACGCGACATCGATCCACGAGGCGCTGCGTGCGGCCGGGCTGCAGGAAGCGGCGTGGAGTCAGCGCGTGAGCGGGTTTTCGAAAGGCATGCGGCAGAAGGTCGCCATCGCGATCGCACTGATGCGGGACGTCCCACTGCTGCTGCTCGATGAGCCCACCTCGGGTCTGGACCCGGGCGCGAGCGCGGATTTCCATGGTCTGCTGGAAGCGGTGCGCGCGCGAGGCACGTCCGTGCTGATGGTGACCCACGACCTCATGGGGGCCGTGGAGGTTGCCGACCGGATCGGCGTGCTCGAGCACGGCCGGATCGTGCATGAGTCTGATCGCGCCGATTTCGATCTCGCGTCACTGCACGCGCATTTCTCGGGCCGGACGCGCCTGGCATGAGTGCATTCGTTCCGGTGATGCGCAACGAACTGCGCGCGATGGCGCGCAACCGCACCGCACTGGCAGGCATCGCGTTGCTTGCGATGCTGTCGCTTGTCGCGACCGTAGTGTCCCTGCACCACATGGACAGCGCCGCGGACCACCGCGCGCGGCAGCAGGCAGCCGCACAGGATGCCTTCAACGCGCAGCCCGACCGGCACCCGCATCGCGTCGTGCACTACGGCCATTTTGTCTACCGCCTGCCAAGCGCATTGGCCGCTTTCGACGCGGGCGTCGACCCGTTCACCGGTAGCAGCATGTTCCTCGAAGGTCACCGCCAGAACACCGCCAACTTCGGCGATGTCATGCAAGGCTCGATCCTCACCCGCTTCGGTCAACTGACACCTGCGTTCGTCCTTCAGATACTCGCCCCCCTCGTCCTGGTCTTCCTGGGACATGGTCTGCTGGCGGCCGAACGGGAGCGCGGGACGCTGCGGCAGTTGATGCTGCAAGGCGCGTCGCGCGCTTCGATCCTCGGCGGCAAGCTCGCCGCGTTGTTCGCGGTGGCCGCAATGTTCATGCTGCCGGCGTGGGTGGGACTGGCGATGATGGCAACCAAGCCCGGCGCATCTCTCGGCGTCACGCTGTTGCTCGTGCTCGCCTACGGACTGTACATGGCGTTGTGGTGCGCGCTGATCGCCTCGATATCGGCGCTGCTCGCCCGTCGTCGGGATGCGCTGCTCGCCCTGGTCGGCATCTGGGCCGTGTCCGCCCTCCTCGTCCCACGCATCGCGCCCGACCTCGCACACGCGGCGTATCCGTTGCCCGATCGTCTGCAGACCGATGTCGGTATCGGACGCGATCTCCGCGCGATCGGCGACAGCCACGATCCGAACGATCCCTACTTCGCCCAGTTCCGACAGAGCGTGCTCGACCGCTATGGTGTGGCGCGTATCGAAGATCTGCCGGTGAACTACAAAGGGCTGGTCGCAGTGGAAGGCGAACGGTTGACGTCGGGCCTGTTCGACCGGTACGCCGCCCGCAGCGCGCAGATCCAGCACCAACAGAACACGCTCGTGGCCTGGGCCTCGGTGTTGAGCCCATCGATTGCGTTGCGTCAGGTATCGATGGCCGCCTCGGCCACCGATCTGGCCGCACATCTGCGCTTTCTCGAGCAGGCGGAAGCGCATCGCTACCGGCTGGTGCAGCAACTCAACCAGCTGCAGGCGGACGGCGTGTCCTTCGCCGACGACACGGCGCAGGACGTCGGGGCCGACCGGCGCAAGCGCGTCGATCATCATCACTGGCAGGAGATCCCGCCCTTCGTGTTCGAGCCGGCATCTTCACCTACGTTGCTCGTGGCTATGGCACCCGGCGTGTGGGTGTTGCTTGGCTGGCTGATCGCAACCCTGTTGTTGCTCGGGTGGGCCGGTCGCCGATTGGGAGCAGCGCGATGAGCACGTGGCGATACGAATGGCGGCTGCTGCTACGTGCGCCTATTGCGGTTGTGGGATTGGCGTTGCTGACCCTACTCGCGATTGCAAGTCTCTTGTCCGGGGCGCAGCGCATCGATAGTCAACGCGATGCGATCGCGAGGATCGCATCCCTGCAGGCGACCGACCTGGCCGCAGTCGCGGCCGGTCATGGTGACTCCACGGACGCCGGCCGCGCGGCGTACTACACGTTTCACCCCACTTGGAATCCGCCCTCGCCGCTTGCGTTCGCGGCCGTGGGGATGCGCGACGTTGCGCCGTTCGTGCTGCGGATCCGGGCATTGGGACTTGAAGCCCAGATCCACGATGGCGACACGTTCAATCCGGAACTGGCACTGGCCGGCCGCTTCGACTACGCCTTCCTGCTGACGTTCCTGCTGCCCGTGTTCGTCATCGTGCTGTTCCACGATCTCCGGTCGAGCGAGACCGAATCCGGTCGCGAACGCGTGTTGCGCAGTCTGCCGATGCGGATGGGCGGACTCTACCTCCGGCGTTCCCTGCTCCGCGCCCTCGCCCTGCTGGCGGCGGTCGGTCTGCCATTCATCATGGTCGCGTGGTGGCAGGGCGTGCCTGCGCTGCACTTCGTCAGCGTCATCGGACTGGCCGCGGCTTACCTTGCATTCTGGATCGGCGTCTCTCTGCTACTCGCGCGGCGCGGATGGGGCTCGACGACCAACGCCGCGACGCTCGCCACGATCTGGGTCACGATCGCACTGGTGCTTCCCGCGCTCGCCCATGTGGCCATCGAACGTGCGATTCCGGTCGACCAGGGCGCGGAGATCGCGCGCGCGCAGCGCGAAGCGGTGAACCGCGCATGGGACATCCCGCGTGAGGACACCATGCGCCGCTTCTACACGCGCTATCCCGAGTGGAGCGATTCCGCGCCGCTCGGCACGGCCTTCCACTACAAGTGGTATCTGGCCTTCCACCAGAACGGTGACGACGATGTCGCGGCCATGTCGCAGGCCTACCGCGATGGGATCGAGCAGCGATCGCACGTGGCCTCGACGCTCGGCTGGCTGCTGCCACCTGTTGGCCTGCAGTCGGCGCTGACGCGTCTGGCAGACACCGACATGCAGGCGCATCTCGCCTACCAGGACCGGATCCGCGACTACCACGCGGCACTGCGTCGCCACTACTACGGCTACCTGTTCCGGGACCGCCCGTTCCACACATCGGACTACGCGGATACCCCCGATTTCCAGCCGTAAGGGTGCCCTGCCCCTTCCTTCACCAACACCGGCGCCTGGCGTCGGCATTCATCAGGTCTTCGATCGTCCATGACACCCCGTCGTCTCAGCCTCGCCCTGCTCACTGTTCTCTCCGCCGGCAACGTCAATGCTCAGCCGCCCGGCGTCACGACCTCGATGGGGACCGTGCACGTGCACCAGGCCCGTGGCCAACTCACCGCCCACGAGGTCCTTACGTCGGTCGACGTGCTCGGCGCCGAGCAGATTGCGGACCAGAACGTCGGCCAGAGCTGGGAACTGCTCGGGCAGATGCCGGGCGTCCAGCTCACCGAAACACGTCAGGGCGCCGAATCGGGCAAGGTCAGCTTCCGCGCGTTCAACGGCGAGGGCTATCTCAATGCCATCAAGACGCTGATCGACGGCATCCCCAGCAACGTCAACAGCGGCAACCAGCGTTTCATCGACATGCTGTTCCCGCTGGAGATCGACTACATCGAGGTCGTGCGCGGCACCAACGATCCGCGTTACGGCCTGCACAACATCGGCGGCAACATCAATTTCGGCACGCGCCAGGGCGGCACGTACACCGACGCGCGCCTGGGCTACGGCAGCTTCGACACGCGCCAGGCGCAGGTGGCGATCGGCCGCGAATCGGGCGGGTTCTCGCAGAACTACTTCGTCGGTGTCCAGACCTCGGACGGCTATCGCGACCACGACACCTCTGGGAAGGTATCGATCGGCGGCAAGTGGTTCTACGGCGCGCTCGACGATGGCATGCAGATCGGACTGACCGCCCGCGCCTATCGGCACGAGGCCGACGAGCCCGGCTTCATGACCGCCGAGGAACTCGCGACGGACCGGCGCAGCTCCGCGCGTCGCAACGCCAACGACGGCGACGACCGCGACATGCGCCAGATCGGCGTGCACATGGACCTCAAGCTCGCGGACAGCCTCGTTTTCGGGACCAAGCTCTACTACAACCGCTACGAGGACGACCGCCGCGTCACCTTCAGCGACCTGCCCACCGGCAACGCGCCCCGTCAACGCCGCATCTGGGACGAGAAGCAGACCGGCATGCTCGCCACGTTGACCTGGGTCGCCAGCGACACGCTCACGCTCGAGAGCGGCGCCAACTACGAGCAGCAGCACAACGGCTATGTCCGCGAGCGTTTCAACTACGTCGAGCCCACCGATTTCGACGCGCCTCCGGCCCGCGTGCAGAACGACGACTTCCACACCTTCGACAACGTCGGTGCGTACGTGCAGGCGATCTACCAGCCGAACGATGCGCTGAAGATCGTGCCGGCCTACCGCGTGGACCGCTTCGATGGCGCCACGCGACTACCGGGCGGCGTGCGTGCGCCGTTGCAGGACTACGGCACCATCGGCCAGCCCAAGCTCAGCGTGGTCTATGCGCTGTCGCCCGACACGAATGTCTACGCGAACTGGGGACGCACCTTCCAGGTACTGACCGGCTCCACAGCGCCGGCCTATCTCACCGCGGGCCAGGCCGCGATCCGCCCGTCCACCAATACCGGCATGGAAGCGGGTCTGCGATTCAGTCCGTCCGCCAAAACCCAGGCGCGTCTCGCGGTGTGGCAGCAGGATGCGGAGAACGAGGTCTCCAACATGCCGGCCACCGGCACAACCGTGGTGCTGGGCGAGACCCGTCGCCGCGGCGTGGATGCGCAGATCGACGCGCGACTGGGAGAGAAGTGGACGGTGTGGGCCTCGCATGCGTATCAGGATGCGAAGATCGAACGCGACGACCGCACTGCCGACCTGTCGATCGAAGGCAACGAAGTCGCCGCCACGCCGCGCACCATCAGCAACCTCGGGCTGGACTACCGGGCGACCGATGCCCTCGAGTTCGGCCTGCAGGCGCGCGCGCAGGGCGACTACTACCTCGAAGAGCAGAACCTCACCGGCAAGTTCGGTGATTTCGCGGTCGTGGATCTCAGCGCGAAGTACGCGATCAATCCGCGACTGCGCGTGGACCTGCAGGTCAAGAACGCGACCGGCCGCGAGTACGTGTACGCGTGGTACGACAGCTTCTTCCAGGACACCGCGCAACCGATGTTCTCGCCGTCGGCGGGACGTGCGTTCTACGTCAGCTTCAACCTCAAGCTCTGATCGCCCTGCGTCCGGCGCGCCTCTGGCGCGCCGTGTTCGCACACGCAGGAGGCGCAAGCCACCGAGGTGCAACTGCGCGCGCGATGCACCGTCGTAGGCGCGCCCTCGGGTGCGAATACCGTCTGCCGTTCGTGATCAGTTGCGCCTGGGGCGCGCCTGCAGTGCACCGCCGGTTCGGACTTCCGCAGCCAGGCAGCGCGAGACAAACGTCCGCGCCGCATGATCTCGCGAGACCACGCATCTACCCGCGTATCGGCATCGGGACGCGAGACACCCACGCCGCGGAGGTCGACGAACCGACCTCCGCGCTCGCGGTACAGGAGACCAGATGCAGGATCAGAACGCGTAGCGCACGCCGATCACCATGCTGCGTCCCCGCAGCGGCGACTGGTCCTTCACGAACGAGGTATGCACATACGCCGTTTCGTTGAGCAGGTTCGTGCCGCGCAGATAGAACTCGGCGGACTGGCGCGGCGTCAGGTCCAGCCGGTACGCGACGGTGCCGTTGAGCATGTCGTAACCGTCCGTCCGTGTTTCATATGTGGCGATGCGCGCCTGCGAGAACGTGTGGTAGTACTCGGCATCCGCCGAGAACGGGCCGCTCGACCACGCGTGTCGCACGCCCAGCCGGCCCGGCGGAATACGCGGCAGGTTGTCGTCCTCGCTCTCCAGTGTGCCCCGCACGTAATCACCGAACAGCGTCAGCCGGTGCTCAGGGTCGAGCTGGACGCTGACCTGTCCGTCGGCGCCGCTGAAGGTCGCGTCGGCCGCGGTATACAGCAGGAAGTTGTGCGGCACACCGGTCGCGTGTTCGGTTTCGACCAGACGCGCGAACACGTAGTCCTCGACATCCTGGTGGAACAGCCCCAGCTCGAACTCGACCGCACCGCCGGTCCTGCGGAAGGTCAGATCCGCCGAACGCGTCGTCTCGAGCACATCTGTGCGGCTCGCAGGAAACGTCGGCGACGCGCTACGCGAGCGGGCCAGTCCGACCTCGTAGCTGTTGGCTGCGAGATTGTTGCCGTAGGCATACAGCTCGCGAACGCTCGGCGCGCGTTGCGTGCGTCCGAGCGACAGCGCGGCCGAGTAGCCGTCGCGGAGGTTCCAGTTCGCGCCGATCGATGCGGACAGCGGGTTCACCCTGGATCCCGGGTTGCGGGTCGCGAAGCTGCCCACGACCTCCTCCTCGATGACCTGTTCCCAGTCGGGTCCGTACCAGCCTTCGAACAGTTCCCGGTACTGCGCGTCGAGGGTGTGTTTGAACGCAGGCGTCGGGATGCTGATCTCGCGCCAGTCCTTGCGTACGGCGATATCCACGTCGACAGCGCCCAGTGAGCGGCGCTCGCTCAGGAAGACGCCGATATTCCGGGTTTCGTGGAAGTACGGTGGCACCAGTCCGTAGCCGTTTTCGGCGAACGGCACATGCAGGTTGTTGACGTTGAGACCGCTGAACGTGCCATCGGTGTACTGCACGCCCAGGATGCCGCTGAAGCCCAGAAGCGGCGCGTGCGTCAGTTCGATCCGGCCGTCCTCGACATCGTTGGTGTAGCGGTTGAACAGCGCGGGCCCGTCGATCTCGTCGTGGTGATACTCGGTGGACGACAGACGCAGGCGGATATGATCGAAACCGGGCAGCGGATCGTCGAAATCACCACGTACATCAGTGCGCTCGCTGCGCAGCCGGATGAAAGCCGTGTGGTCATCGGATGAGCCGAATGGATCCTCGTACTCGCCATGCGCTTCGCAATGCAGATCGATGCCATGCGTGTGGCAAACGCCGTTGGCATGCGAATGCCCCGGCAGACCGTATTCGCTTTCCTGACGCGTGTGCGCGGCGCCGATATAGCCCTTGTCGGTGATCCACGAGGCACCGAAGGACGCCGTTGTGCCTTCCGCGAACGAATCCCGGAGCTGCCCGCCGGGAATGTCATAGTCGTCGCTGTGGTGACGGGCCACTTCCGCGTGAAGCGCGACCTGCCCCAGACCCGCCGTGACGCGCCCCACGCCGGTGTTGTTCTGGTCGCCGGAACCGAAGCGCACCTCGGCGCCACCGCTGACGCCGTGCTCGGGCAGCTGTTTGGGCACGCGACTGTCGATGAGATTCACCGCGCCGTTCATTGCATTGCCGCCGTAGATGACGGCGGCCGGTCCCCGGATGATCTCGATCGCGTCCAGCAACATCGGATCGGTGGCGATCGCGTGATCCGGCGACACCGACGCAGCGTCGAAGACATTGGCGCCGTCGGACAGGATCTCGATGCGCGGCAACGTCTGCCCGCGGATCACCGGGCGCGAGGCACCGCCGCCGAAGTTGTCCAGATGCACGCCGGGCAGACCTGCGAGCGTTTCGCCCAGCCCGCCCTGTCGTCGATGGGCCAGCGCGGCGCCGCTGAGGACCTGCATCGGCAGAAAGGGCCGCGCAGGCTCGGGGGTGCGCGCCCCGGTGACGACGAGTCTGTCGAGCTCGACCGGACTGCGGACGGCGTCCTCGGCGAGCGAAGCGGTCGGCGCGAGCAGCAGGCCAGCGATAGCGGCGGAAAGAACACGGGTTTGCATTTTCGGTCTCGTGAAATTGTCGGGAGTTAGATGAGCAGGGTTCTTATCGGCATGGACTACAGGAGGACGGCGACGACGCTGCCGCCTCTCCCGCAGGCCGCTTGGCGCTTCTCAGGGAGGGAGACGGCGCTGCGTTCGCCGCCGGCAGCTCCTCGGTGCGACGCATCGTGTTCTTGCGTTCCTGCCGCGCACGCGGTGCCGATGTCCGCTCCGCAGCGGACGAACCGTGGTGACAAGGAGGGACACGCAGTCGCGTCGGCCAGGGCCGACCCGAACGCCAAATCGCGAACGCCGCAATAATGAGATGTTATAACATCTTTAATTGGGCTGCCAAGAACGACAGTTGCGGCGCGTGGTGCGTTTCTTATCGCGTCGTGCCCAGGCCTTGCGTGGCAATCGCCGTGTGCATCTCGTCCTGCACGTTCAATGCTCACGTGGCGCGAGCCCCGCCCGCACTCGATGGTCGCGATACCGTCCTCCCGGCGCGCAGCTGATTGCAATGCAGCGCTTTGGGCACATCGCGAGCGGTTCAGCACATCGCAGACGCATCGATGCGCGCACCGAATTCGCACCCGCTACCGGTGATTGCACGCCGCCGAGACCCGGTCGTTGAGCGCGCGCAGCTGGTCGTAGGTGCGCTTGAGGCCCAGACGTCTGAGTTCCGCCTCGCGTCGGTCGCGTGCGGCCTCGCATCTTGCGTGCCGGTCCGGCGCCCGGGTCCGGGCGCGTTGACGCACGGTCGATGCGGCGTGTGCGCCCTGACGATGGGCACGAGGACGAGTGGCGCGGGTGCCGCCAGGCGGTTCGGCAGCCGCCGTTGGCACCGGATTCGCGCTCGGGCCGGCGAGCGCTTCGCCATCCCAGACCTGCAGCGCGTCGCCTGCCTCGCACGGTCGGGACTGGTAGGCGTGCCCACCCGTTGCCTGGCTGCACTTGTAGATCTGCTGCGCGAACGCAGGCGGCCCGCACAACAACAAGACCGCGAGCCAGATGCGCATACCGGGAATCCGATCACCAGAGACCGATGCAGGATTCCGGGGGCGCGTCCGCGTCGCCATCGGGACAGGGCGTCGCCTGGTATCGGGTTTTTGCTATGGAATCTGGCGCGGAACCGGCGTCCGCTCAGTGCTGGTCGCCCGTGTCGTCTTCCGCAGTCCGGATCGCCGCCGCGCGTGCGGCGCGGATCCGGTCGAGCTTGTCCTTGAGCTTGATTTCCATGCCCCGCGCGACGGGTTCGTAATACACGCGCTCGCCCATGGCATCCGGGAAGCCGGTCTGGTCGAGCGCAATACCGCCTTCGACTTCGTGGTCGTACTGGTAACCGGTGCCGTACCCGAGTTCCTTCATCAGCTTGGTCGGCGCATTGCGGATGTGCAGCGGCACGTCCTGCGTGCCGTATTCGCGCACGTCGCGCTTGGCCTGGTTGAAGGCCATGTAGGCGGCATTGGATTTGGCGGTGCTGGCCAGATAAATCACCAGCTGCGCCAGCGCCAGGTCGCCTTCGGGACTGCCGAGACGATCGAAGGTGTCCCAGGCATCGATCGCCATCTGCAAGGCGCGCGGATCGGCCAGACCGACATCCTCCACCGCCATGCGTGTCATGCGCCGAGCGAGATAACCCGGATCGCAACCACCATCGAGCATCCGCGTCAGCCAGTACAACGCGGCATCGGGGTTCGAGCTGCGCACGCATTTGTGCAGCGCCGAGATCTGGTCGTAGAACTGCTCGCCGCCCTTGTCGAAGCGGCGCGTGCGGTCGGCCAGCACCTGCTCGATGGTGGTGGCCGTGACCTCCCCGCCCTCGCCCGCCAGTTCGGCGGCGATCTCCAGAAGCGTCAGCGCCCGGCGCACGTCGCCATCGGCGGCAACCGCGATCAGCCGCAGCAGATCGTCGGCAATCCGCAGGCCGCGATCGCCAAGACCGCGCTCGGCATCGGCCAGTGCGCGCTGCAACGATTCGAGGATGTCGTCGGGCGACACCGATTCCATCACGAATGCGGAGTTGAGTTCGAAGGCCGGGTTCTCGGTGGTCGCGCCGACGAAGACGATCGTGCCGCGTTCGATATGCGGCAGGAACGCGTCCTGCTGGGTCTTGTTGAAGCGGTGTACCTCGTCGACGAACAGCACGGTGCGCCGACCGCCATCGAACCGGTGCGCGGCTTCTGCCAGCACCTGGCGCACCTCCGGCAGGCCGGACAGCACCGCCGAGATCGCCTTGAATTCGGCGTCCGCGTAATGCGCCAGCAGCAGCGCCAACGTGGTCTTGCCGCAGCCCGGCGGCCCCCACAGCACCATCGAATGGATCTTGCCGGCCTCGACGGCCGTGCGCAGCGCCGTGCCTTCGGTCAGCAGGCGGCGCTGGCCGACCATTTCGTCGAGCGTCGCCGGGCGCATGCGCTCGGCCAGCGGTCGCATGGCACTGCGGTCGACCTGCAGCAGGTCGCCGCCGTCGGCGCGGGATGGGCGGGAACGGGGCACGCGATTAACCTGTGGGCCGTGGACTGCAACGGAATGCCGGTATGACGATATTGCGCCAGAGTGACGTGATCACAACCACACGGCGGTCTCTGGCCCGGCTCGCAGGCGGTCTGTGCGTGCTCGCTGCGTCGTGGACGGCGACCGCGAACTGGCGCAGCGACGCGCTGCACACCTTGGTCCGCGAAGGCGGCGATCATCGTCTCGTGATCCTCGGCGAAATGCACGGCACGCGGGAGGTGCCGCTGCTGGCTGGCGATCTGGTGGAACACTGGAGCACGGCGTCGCCTGTCCTGCTCGCGCTGGAGATTCCCGCGGGCGAGCATCCGGCACTGCGCGACACGGTCGCGGGTGGCGCTACCGATGCGCTGATCGACGGTCTGCGACGACGTGCCTGGTGGGCGCTGGCGCCTGCACAGAACGATGGCCGGCGCAGCGAAGACGCGCTGGCGCTGGTGCAACGCGTCGGCGCCCTGCGTCGCGCCGGACGCGACGTCGCGATCCTGCCGTTCGATCCACGCGACCGGCGCTGCGTCGAACTCGACAACTGTGACGCGGCGATGGCCCACGTCATCCGACGCGCCCATGCCGCATTGGCAGGTGGGCGCGTCGTGGTGATCACCGGCAACGTGCACGCCATGCGCCAGCGTCCGCGCAACGCCCCTGCCCTGTTTCCGCAGCGGCCGATGGCCGCGCATCTGCGTGACCTCGCACCCGTCTCGATCGAGATCTCGGCGGCGCACGGTGCGTTCTGGGCCTGTGTCGACGAGGCGCCCTGCGGCGCAGTGACGGCGGAGACCTTGCCACGCGAGGGTGGACGGCAGTCCGACGATGCGCCGTTCGACTATCGACTCGTGCTGCCGGTCTTCACGCCGATCCGGCAGGTGGGCGCGCCGGAGCGCTCACTTTCAACGTAAGCGGCCACCCGAAGGCGGCCGCCCGATGGAGAGTTCTCGCGTGTCCCGCGACGCCCAGAAGGCGACTGCTTACTCTTCGCCGACCACATCCACACCGGCCGGCGGCGTGTACCGGAATGTGTCCGCAGGGAACGTCGGGTTGCGACGCCAATCGGTGAACGTGATCACCGTGCGCTGACCCAGCGCATCGAGGATTTCCATCCGCGCCAGGCCGCCGGCGTTCGAGAAGCCGAGGCGCGCGTCCTGGAACGCAGCGTTCTCCGCCTGCTTCGGCTTGAGCTCCAGCCAGCCCAGGCCATTCGCGGTGCCCGCCTCCTCGACGATGAAATCGCGATCCAGTCGCGACGGGTCGATCAGCGCGGCGAGCGGGCTGTCCTGCTCTTCGCTGCCCTGCGAGCGACGCGTGACCTGCTGCAGGTCGGGATCGAAGACCCACACGGTGCGGCCGTCAGCCACGATCAGCTGCGGATACGGCTTGACGTACTCCCAGCGGAACAGGCGCGGCGCCGACAGCGCAACACTGCCGCTCGAGGTCTCCCGCACGCGGCCGTTGGGATCGGTCACCTGCTGGGCGAACTGGCCCTGCAGCCCGGTCAGGCCGCGCGTGAACCGGTCCAGCTGGTCGCGGGTGCCTGCGGCGTGGGCGGCGCCGGCGACCAGCACCATCGCAATGGCGAGCCAGCGGGTCTGACGGAGGATCGGGCGCATGCGGAGTCCTTGTGTGCTGTGGCGATGGAAGGCCCGCAGTGTGCGAACGTCATGCTGAATGCGGACGCGACACGCGCAAACCCCGCGATCGCGTCCGGCCCCGACTCAGCGCGGCGGCGGCGGCGGGGCCAGCACGCTGCGGTCGCCGTTGTGCTCGGGCGGGGTCACGACGCCGGCCGCTTCCATCGCTTCCACGAGGCGCGCGGCACGGTTGTAGCCGATCTTCAGGCGACGCTGCACACCGGAAATCGACGCGCGCCGGGTTTCGGTGACGATGCGCACCGCGTCGTCATACAGCGGGTCGCTTTCGTCGCCGCCACCGCCGCCGGTTTCCGGCAGGCCGGTCGCGCCGACCACGGTGCCGTCGCCCATGGTCTGCACTTCGTCGAGCACGCCTTCGATGTAGTCGGCCTTCCCGGTCTGCTTCAGGTGTTCGACGACGCGATGCACTTCCTCGTCGGACACGAACGCACCGTGCACGCGCTCGGGCATCGCCGTGCCCGGCGGCAGGTACAGCATGTCGCCATTGCCGAGCAGCGTTTCCGCGCCGGACTGGTCGAGGATCGTGCGCGAATCGATCTTGGAGCTGACCTGGAACGCGATGCGGGTCGGAATGTTGGCCTTGATCAGGCCGGTGATGACGTCGACCGATGGCCGCTGCGTGGCCAGGATCAAATGGATGCCGGCGGCGCGCGCCTTCTGCGCCAGGCGCGCGATCAGCTCTTCGACCTTCTTGCCGACGATCATCATCATGTCGGCGAATTCGTCGATGAAGATGACGATGTACGGCAGCGGCTCCAGCAGTTCGGCGACGTCGCTGGTCTCGGGATTCGGCCGGAACAGCGGATCCGACATCGGCTGCCCGGCGTCCTGCGCGTCCTTGACCTTCTTGTTGAAGCCCGCGAGATTACGCACGCCGACCGCGCTCATCAGCTTGTACCGGCGTTCCATCTCCGCCACGCACCAGCGCAGGCCGTTGGCGGCCTCCTTCATGTCGGTGACCACCGGCGCCAGCAGGTGCGGGATGCCCTCGTAGACGCTGAGCTCCAGCATCTTCGGGTCGATCATCAGCATGCGCAGCTCTTTCGGGCTGGCCTTGAACAGCAGGCTCAACACCATCGAATTGACGGCGACCGACTTGCCCGAACCGGTCGTGCCGGCGACGAGCAGATGCGGCATCCGCGCGAGGTCGGCCACCGTCGAGCGGCCGCCGATGTCCTTGCCCAGCGCCAGCGTCAGCGGACTGCCGGACTTGTCGTATTCCTTGGAGCGCAGCAGTTCGCTGAGATAGATCATCTCCCGCGTTGTGTTCGGGATTTCCAGGCCGATCACCGACTTGCCGGGAATCACGTCGACCACGCGCACGGACTTCACCGACAGGCCGCGGGCGATATCCTTGTCCAGCGAGCTGATCTGGCTGACCTTGATGCCCGGCGCCGGCTCCATTTCGAACCGCGTGATCACGGGGCCCGGCTGGGCCTCCTTGACCTGCACGTCGATGCGGAAGTCCTTGAGCTTGAACTCGATCTGGCGCGACAGCGTCTCGAGCGTGTCCTCGTCGTAACCCTTGGGCTGCGGCTTCGGATCATCGAGCAGCGACAGCGGCGGCAGGTCCGAGCCGTTGGCGTTGACGCCATGGAACATCGGGATCTGCTGCTCGCGCTTGGCCCGTTCGCTCTTCTCGACGACCGGCGGCGCGGCCGGCGGTTCGATCTTCACGGGGGCACGCTTGGCGCGCAGCTCAGTTTCGATCTTGCGGGCCTCGGTACGCTCCTCGCGATGGACGCGGGCTTCCTTCCATTCGGTCGCCTGCTTGCTGCTGCGACGGAACAGCGCCGGCAGCTGCACCGCCCAGCCACCGATCCGGTCCATCAGCGCGAACCACGACAGGCCGGTCGCCAGCGTCACCGACACCAGGAACAGCGCGAGCAGGAAGAAATTGCCACCGACCGGCCCCACCGTGCCGAACAGCGAATTGCCGATCAGGCGGCCGAGGATTCCGCCGCCGCCCGCCGAGAGATTCTCGACCGCGGGTAATCGCAGATACAGCAGGCCGGTCGCACCGACCAGGAAACCGACGATCCCGACCAGCCGCAGCGCGGGACCGAATTCCGCGCCGTCCTCGCGCTCGCGATCGATGCCGAACAGCGCGATCCACGCGATCGCGCCGAGGATCAGCGGCAGCAGATAGGCCACGAACCCGAACAGGTGCAGCAGCACGTCCGCAATCCACGCGCCCACCGGTCCGCCGACGTTCTGCAGCGGCGAGGTCACGTTGCCGGCATTGGTCCAGCCCGGATCCGTATGCGAATACGTGACCAGGCAGGCCAGCAGGTACAGCAGCAACGGCGCGATCAGGATCAGGGCGATGTCGCGCACCAGACGCTGGCGACGCGGATTCGACGCGGCCCGGGATGCCGGCGGACCGGCATCCTTGGGGGCGCTGCGCTTCTTGGCGCGATCGGAAAGCGGGCGTGCCACCGTGCGTTTTTACCTGAGAAAGATCGGCTAGTGGGTTGATCTTACTTCAAAGTTTCATGCCCTGCAGCGCAGGATGCACAAGCTTGCCGCCTTCGACATTGATGCCGCGCACCAGCGCCTGGTTGTCGCGCCACTGGCCGGAGGCCAGCTTGTTGACCCACGGCAGGATCGCGGCGCAGATCGCCTGCGACGAGGTCTGCGGCACGGCGCCCGGCATGTTGGTCACGCAGAAGTGGGTCACGCCCTCCTCCACGTAGATCGGTTCCTTCCACGTCGTGCCGCGCGACGTCTCGAAGCAGCCGCCCTGGTCGATCGAGATGTCGACGAGCACGCTGCCGTCCTCCATCGACTTGATCATCTCGCGCGTGACGACGTGCGGCGCCACCGCGCCGGTCACCAGCACGGCACCGATCACCAGATCGGCCGAAGCGACTTCGCGCGCGACGACATCGTCGTAGGGATACAGCGCGGTGACGTTGTTGCCCAGACGCATCATCTGTTCCATGCGGTCCTGGCGCTTCTCGAACACCACGACATTGGAACCGCCTGCCGCGGCCAGCGCCGCCGACGCACCGCCGGCCACGCCGGCGCCGAACACCACGACCTTGCCGCGCTCGGTCGACGGCAGGCCGCCGAGCAGCTTGCCCTTGCCGCCCAGCGGCTGGTGCAGGTAATGCGTGCCGACCTGCACCGCGATCTTGCCGGCGATCACCGACATCGGCGCCAGCAACGGCAGGTCGCCGTTGTCGAGCTCGACGGTCTCGAACGCGACGCCGGTCAGGCCGATGTCGAGCAGACGCTTGGTCAGCTCCGGCAGCGGCGCCAGATGCAGATAGCAGAACAGCAGGTGATCCTTGCGCAGCAGCGCGAGGTCGCCCTCGATCGGCTCCTTGACCTTGACGATCAGCTCGCCCTTCTCATAAAGCGCGGCCGCATCCGGCGCGATCTTCACCCCCAGACGGGTGTAGGCCTCGTCGCTGAAGCCCGACTTCAGGCCAGCGCCCTGCTGCACCCACACCTCGTGGCCACGGTTGACCAGATCACCTGCCGCTTCCGGCACCAGGGCCACGCGGCCTTCGAGGGTCTTGGTCTCACTGGGAATACCGATACGCATGTCGCCGACTCCTGCACAAAAAAACGCCGCATTGAGGCGGCGTGTCGCGGATGGATTGTTCCGGCTGGCAGAAGCTGCCGCGCCTTGTTTTGCGGGGACTGCACCGCCAAGCTATGGGCACGCCACGCTGCGATGTCATTGCCCGCGAGTATACATGAGCCCCTCCCCCGTCAGTCCCGTCACGACCCGCCATATTCCCCTGCTGATCCTCGGTTCCGGCCCTGCCGGCTGGACCGCCGCGGTCTACGCCGCACGTGCCAATCTCAAGCCCGTGGTCATCACCGGCATGCAGATGGGCGGCCAGCTGATGACCACGACCGAGGTCGACAACTGGCCGGGCGACGCGCACGGCCTGATGGGTCCGGACCTGATGACGCGCATGCAGGCGCATGCCGAACGCTTCGACACCGAGACCGTGTTCGACCACATCCACACCGCCGATCTGTCGCAGCGTCCGTTCCGCCTGACCGGCGACAGCGGCGCCTACACCGCCGACGCGATCATCATCGCCACCGGCGCGACCGCGAAGTACCTCGGCATTCCGTCCGAGGAGGCGTTCAAGGGCCGCGGCGTGTCCGCATGCGCGACCTGCGACGGTTTCTTCTACAAGGACCAGGATGTGGCCGTGGTCGGCGGCGGCAACACCGCGGTCGAGGAAGCGCTGTACCTCTCCAACATCGCCAAGACCGTCTACCTGGTGCATCGCCGCGACACGCTGCGCGCCGAGAAGATCATGCAGGACAAGCTCGACGCCAAGATCCAGGCCGGCAAGATCGTGCCGGTGTGGCATCACACCGTCGACGAGGTGCTGGGCAACGAGGCCGGGGTGACCGGCCTGCGCCTGAAGTCCGTGCAGGACGACAGCACCCGCGAGATCGCCGTGCACGGTTTCTTCGTCGCGATCGGCCACACGCCCAACACCACGCTGTTCGAAGGCCAGCTGGCGATGAACAACGGCTACCTCGAGATCCGCTCCGGCCTGTCGGGCGGCGCGACCGAGACCTCGGTCCCCGGCGTATTCGCGGCCGGCGACGTCGCCGACCAGCACTATCGTCAGGCGATCACCTCCGCCGGTTTCGGCTGCATGGCCGCGCTCGATGCCGAGCGTTTCCTCGACCAGAAGGGCTGACGCCCGCATGGCGCGCCGCGCCGCCGGCTGCCCGCACGGGGGCCGTCCGGCGTGACCCTGGAACAGCTGCGTCGATTCGTGCGACGGCTCGGTCGTCGCATGTGGGTACGCGCCACCCTGTACTGCGCGGTGGCGGTGCTGACGGCGCTGGTGGGCGCGCTGGTCAAGACCTGGATTCCCGAGTCGCTGGCGGGACGCATCGGCGCCGATTCGGTCGGCAATCTGCTCGGCATCCTCGCGACCTCGATGCTGGCGGTCACGACGTTCTCGCTGTCGACGATGGTCTCGGCCTACAGCTCGGCGTCGAACGGCGCGACGCCGCGGGCGACGCGCCTGCTGATCGCCGACAGCGCCGCGCAGGGGGCGCTGTCGACCTTCATCGGCGCGTTTCTGTTCTCGGTCGTCGGCCTGATCGCGCTCAGCACCGGCATCTATGGCGACAGCGGACGCGTCGTGCTGTTCGCGGCCACCGTCGGCGTCATCGTGCTGATCACCCTCACGCTGCTGGCGTGGATCGAACAGCTGGCGAGCTTCGGCCGGGTCGGCGCGACGATCAACCTGGTCGAGCGCGCGACACGCGAGGCGCTCGACACGCATCTCGAGGATCCCTACCTCGGCGCTGCACCGGGGGCGATCTCACCAGAAACGGGCCACGCCATCGAATCCGATGCGATCGGCTACGTCGAACACATCGACGTCGCGCGACTGGCGGAACTCGCCGAGGACGCCGGCCTGGTGCTCCACCTCGCGCTGCGCCCCGGCGTGTTCGCGGTGCCGGGGCGCCCGCTGCTGCGCTGCGAAGGCGGCCCACTGGACGCGAAGACCGCAGACGCGCTGCGCGAGGCGTTCACGATCAGCGACGAACGCAATTTCGATCAGGATCCGCGCTACGGGCTCGTCGTGCTGACGGAGATCGGCACGCGCGCCCTGTCGCAGGCGGTCAACGACAGCGGCACCGCGATCGACGTCGTCGGTACGGCCACGCGCCTGCTGTGCGAATGGGCACGGGCGCCGACGGCAACGCCCGAGACCCGCTACGGGCGCGTGTTCGTCCCGCCGCTGGCCATCGAGGATGCGTTCGACGATGTCTTCCCGTTGCTGGCACGCGACGGTGCCGGCAGCCTGGAAGTCGGGATCCGGCTGCAGAAGGGACTGGCGGCCATCGCAGCGGCCGGCGACCCGCGTTTCGCGGCTGCCGCGGCCCATCACGCCGCGCTGGCGCTGGCGCGCGCGGAAGCGACGCTGACCTTCCCGCCCGATCTCGACGCCCTGCGCCATTGCGCGGCGAAGACGGAGCGCCCGTGAACGACATCCGGATCCTGCGCGGACTCGATGCGATCCGTGCCGCCGACTGGGATGCACTGGTGCCGGACGGCAATCCCTTCGTGTCCCACGCGTTCCTGTCCGGGCTGGAGGCGCACGGCTGCCTGCGCGACGACTGGGGCTGGACGCCGCAGCACGTGACGCTGTGGTCCGACGACAGGCTGGTCGCCGCGGCACCCGCCTACCGCAAGACCAACTCGCATGGGGAATTCGTCTTCGACCACGCCTGGGCACGGGCCTATGCGCACTACGGACAGGACTACTTTCCGAAGCTGCTGGTCGCGGCGCCCTACTCGCCTGTCACGGGTCCACGCCTGCTGGCCGTCGACGCCGCCGCGCGCACTGCGCTGGTCGCGGCGCTGGAGACGACGACGCGGGACGCGGCCTGGTCGTCGGCCCACGTCAATTTCCACACCGAAGACGAGCAGGCCGCATTCGACGACCGCTGGCTGGCGCGCATCGACGTGCAGTACCACTGGCGCAATGCCGCCGGCTGGGCCAGCTTCGACGACTACCTCGCGGCGATGGACCACAAGCACCGCAAGAACATCCGCCAGGAGCGCGCCAAGGTCGCGCGCGCCGGCGTCACGTTCCGGGTGGTCCACGGCGACGAGGCGAGCGCGGCCGATCTGGCGACGATCCACCGGTTCTATCTGCAGACGTTCGCCGAGTACGGCAATTCGCCCGCACTGACACTGCCCTTCCTGGAACACCTGGCCCGCGCGATGCCCCGCCAGCTGGTGATGATCCTAGCCGAGGCCGACGGGGCGGCGATCGCCGGCGCGCTGTGCCTGCGCAGCCGCGACACGCTCTACGGTCGATACTGGGGCGCGCTGGCCACCCTGCCCGGCCTGCACTTCGAGACCTGCTACTACCAGGGCATCGACTACTGCCTCCGCGAAGGCCTGCAACGCTTCGAACCCGGCGCCCAGGGCGAGCACAAGCTGGCGCGCGGCTTCCTGCCGACGCTGGTCCACAGCCGCCACTGGATCGCCGATCCGCGCTTCGCCGACGCGCTGCGCGGCTGGTGCGCCGACGAGGCCGGGTCGATCCGCGACTACGCGGCGACGCTCGCACGCCACAGCCCGTTCCGCGATCCGCCGCCCGCCCAGTGAGCCTGCACCTGCCGCGTCTGCAGGACGATCCCCGGGCGCCGTTTCCGCCGGTCGAGACCGCATTGCGGCGTCCCGACGGATTGCTCGCGTTCGGCGGCGACCTCTCGGTGCCGCGGCTCTGCAACGCCTAGTGGTCGCCCGATCCGCGTGCGGTGTTCGAGACCGCGGCCTTCCGCCTGCCCCGGCGGTTCCGTCGCACGCTCCGCGCCAGCTCCTGGCACGTTAGTGCCGACACGGCGTTCGCGGCCGTCGTCGACGCCTGCGCCACGGCGCCCCGCGCCGGCCAGGACGGCACCTGGATCACCCCGGCGATGCGCGAGGCCTATCGCGCCCTGCACGCCGCCGGCCATGCGCACAGCGTCGAGGTCTTCGATGGCGCGCGGCTCGTGGGCGGCATCTACGGTGTGGCCATCGGCCGGATGTTCTTCGGCGAAAGCATGTTCAGCGCGGTGCCGGGCGGCTCGAAGGTCGCGCTGGCGATGCTGGCGCGGCAGCTGGCCGCATGGGAGATGCCGCTGCTCGACGCCCAGCTGGAGAACCCGCATCTGCAGCGCCTGGGCGCAGCAGCGTGGCCGCGGCCCCGGTTCGCCGCGGCGATCGCGCCCCTGGTCGAACAGGATCCTGTCAGCGACTGGTCGCCCCGGTTCGGCGTCCAGCCTGCGAGCGCGCTCGCGGGCTGAGGCGACGGAATGCGAGACCGGAGACGGTGCGGGGGCGATCCGTTGGGTCAGTTCGCGCCGTCGTCTTTTGCATCGTCACCGGCCGCGTGCGAGAATGCCCCGCTTCACTGCGGCGCGCGCTCGCGCGCCCTTCCACACAGACGAGTAATCACGACGCATGGCGAAAGACGACGTCATCGAATTCGAAGGCACGATCTCCGAAACGCTCCCGAACACCATGTTCCGGGTGAAGCTCGAGAACGGCCACGAAATCATTGCGCATATCTCCGGACGCATGCGCAAGAACTACATCCGCATCCTGACCGGCGACAAGGTCAAGGTCGAGATGACCCCTTACGATCTGAGCAAAGGCCGGATCACCTACCGCATGAAGTAAGCGCGGATCCGAGACATCCTCGAAGGCGGCCCCAGGGGCCGCCTTCGTCGTTTCGGCGGGACGCGACCATCGGCACATGGCGGGCCACGCGCGCGGCGCGCTACGCTCGGGCTCACCTCTGGCCCACCGGATTCTGCCCATGCCCAAGCTGCCCGCCCTGAGCGCCCTCGCGCTCGCCCTCGCGCTCGTCCTTCCCACCGCCGCGGCCCAGGCGCCCGCCGCGCCTGCTGCGCCCGCTGCGATGACGGTCGCACCGCCGTCCGCGGAAACCGCGCGGCTGAATACCTGGCTCGACGCCCAGTACGAAACCGCGTTGCAGTTCAGCCCCATCGGCCTGACCTTCCTCGGGCGCAAGGAGCTCTACGACCAGCTCGACGACGTCTCCGACGCCGGCATGGACCGGCAGATCGCCTGGCGCCGCGCCAGCGTCGAGGAGATGGCGCGCACCTTCGACCGCGATGCACTGGATCTCGAAGGCCGACTGTCCTACGACCTGTGGAAGCTCGAATACGAAGACGCCGTGGCCCAGCTCCCGTTCCGGCGCAACGCCTATGCCTTCACCCAGATGATGGGGCCGCAGGCGATGCTGCCGACGCTGCTGATCAACTTCCACCGCGTCGATACCGAAGCGGATTACCTCGCCTACATCCAGCGTCTGCGGGCGCTGCCCACGATGTTCGACACCCTGCTCGGGCAGGTCGCCCAGAGTGCGGAAGCCGGCATCCGCCCGCCCCGTTTCGCCTACGACGGCATCATCGGCGACCACACCGCACTGTGGGCGGACCTCGTCAAGAAGGCCGATGCGCTGCGCGACGCCGGCACGATCGACGCGGCCCGCGCCGACGCGCTGAAGGCCGACGCGCGCACCGCCCTGCTCGAATCGGTCGGACCGGGCTACCAGCGCGTCATCGCCTGGTACGAGGGCGACATCGACAACGCACTCGAGAACCCGGCCGGCGTCAGCACCACCCAGCCCGGCGGCGCTGCGTACTACGCGGCGCAGCTGCGCCAGAACACCAGTACCGACCTGACCCCGGACCAGGTCCACGACATCGGCCTGCGCGACGTCACGCGCCTGCATGCGGAGATGGATGCGATCCGCGAGGAAGTCGGTTTCGATGGCGACCTGAAGGCGTTCTTCCGCTTCATCGCCACCGACCCGCAGTTCAAGTTCCCCGATACCGACGCCGGCCGTCAGGGCTATCTCGATGAATCCACCCGCCTGCTGGCGAACATCAAGCAGCAGCTGCCACAGTTCTACGGCCTTCTGCCGAAGGCCGACCTCGTCGTGCGCCGGGTCGAGTCGTTCCGTGAGGAACCGGGCGCGGCGCAGCACTACTTCCCCAGCAGCCCCGACGGCACGCGGCCGGGGATCTACTACGCCCATCTGTCGGACATGAACGCGATGCCGAAGCCGGAGCTGGAAGTCATCGCTTATCACGAGGGCCTGCCCGGGCATCACATGCAGATCGCGATCGCACAGGAACTGACCGGCGTGCCGCAGTTCCGCACCCAGTACCGCAGCACCGCCTACAGCGAAGGTTGGGGCCTGTACTCGGAGTGGCAGGCCAAGGAGATCCCCGGCACCTATGCCGATCCCTATTCCCGCTACGGCCAGCTGAGCTCGGAGCTGTGGCGCGCGGTGCGTCTGGTCGTTGACACCGGCATGCATGCCAAAGGCTGGACCGAGCAGCAGGCGGTCGATTATTTCAACGCCAATACCGGCTTTCCGCAGGCGACGATCCGCTCGGAAGTGCAGCGCTACCTGTCGTGGCCCGGCCAGGCGACGGCCTACAAGATCGGCATGATCCGCATCCAGGAACTGCGCGCGTCGGCGGAGGAACGCCTCGGCGACCGCTTCGACGTCCGCGGCTTCCATGACGCGGTGCTCGGCGGCGGCGCGCTGCCGCTGAACCTGCTGGAGGCGCGTGTCGACGCCTGGATCGATAGCGTCGAAGCAGGCTGAGGCCACGCCGGGGGCGTCGGCGGGAGTCGACGCCCTCCCATGAAAAAGGCGCCCCGCGGGGCGCCTTTTTCGTTTCGCATGGTTTGCAGACCAAGGCCTGCGGTCACTCCACCGTCGCGGTCAGCAGCTTCTCCGGTTCGGCGAACGCATCGACGACCAGCTCGCCGTCGCGGACTTCGATGGTCACGCGGCCGCCATCGGCCAGCTTGCCGAACAGCAGCTCGTCGGCCAGCTTGCGCTTGATCTTGTCCTGGATGACGCGCGACATCGGTCGTGCGCCCATCTGCGGATCGAAGCCGTGCTTGGCCAGCCAGTCGCGCGCGTCCGGCGTCGCCGACAGCGCGACGTTCTTCTCGTGCAGCTGGCTTTCCAGTTCGATCAGGAACTTGTCGACCACGCGCAGGATGTGATCGAGGCCCAGCGACTGGAACTGCACGATCGCATCGATGCGGTTGCGGAACTCCGGCGTGAAGGCCTTGCGGATGACTTCCATCGCATCGCTGCGGTGGTCCTGGTGGGTGAAGCCGATAGACCGGCGCGACGCCTGCGTGGCGCCGGCATTCGTCGTCATCACCAGGATGACGTTGCGGAAGTTCGCCTCGCGCCCGTTGGTGTCCGTCAGCACGCCGCGGTCCATGACCTGCAACAGGATGTTGAAAATGTCCGGATGGGCTTTTTCCACCTCGTCGAGCAGCAGCACGCAGTGCGGCGTCTTGACGATCTTTTCCGTCAGCAGACCGCCCTGGTCGAAGCCGACGTAGCCTGGAGGCGCGCCGATCAGACGGCTGATCGAATGCGCTTCCATGTATTCGGACATGTCGAAGCGCACCAGCTCGATGCCGAGCTGCAGTGCGAGCTGCTTGGTGACTTCGGTCTTGCCGACACCGGTCGGACCGGCGAACAGGAAGTTGCCGATCGGCTTGTCGGGGCTGCCGAGACCGGAGCGCGACAGCTTGATCGCCGATGTCAGCGATTCGATCGCCGCGTCCTGGCCGAAGATCACCATCTTCAAGTTGCGCTCGAGATGCTCGAGCACGTCCTTGTCGCTGGCGCTGACCTGCTTGGCCGGAATGCGCGCCATCTTGGCGACGATCGTCTCCATCTCCTCGACGTCGATCAGCGCCTTGCGCACGCCCTCGGGCAACAGCCGCTGGCGGGCACCGGCCTCGTCGATGACGTCGATGGCCTTGTCCGGCAACAGACGGTCGGCGATGTGCTTGACCGACAGATCGACGGCGGCCTGAAGTGCCTCGTCGGCATAGGTCACGCCGTGGTGCGCTTCGTAGCGCGGCTTGAGGCCGAGCAGGATTTCATAGGTCTCGCCGACGGTCGGCTCGACGATGTCGATCTTCTGGAAGCGCCGCGCCAACGCCCGGTCCTTCTCGAAGATGCCGCGGTATTCCTGGAACGTGGTCGAGCCGATGCAGCGCAGCTCGCCCGACGAGAGCGCCGGCTTGATCAGGTTGGACGCGTCCATCGTGCCGCCCGACGCCGAGCCGGCGCCGATGATGGTGTGGATCTCGTCGATGAAGAGGATCGCACCCGGATGCTTCTTGATTGCAGCGAGCACGGCCTTCAGGCGCTTCTCGAAGTCGCCGCGGTACTTGGTGCCTGCGACCAGCGCGCCGAGATCGAGCGAGAAGATCGTCGCGTCGGCCAGCACCTCGGGTACTTCGCCGTCGACGATGCGCTTGGCCAGGCCTTCGGCGATCGCGGTCTTGCCTACGCCGGCTTCGCCGACGTAGAGCGGGTTGTTCTTGCGGCGGCGGCACAGGACCTGGATCGTGCGCTCGACTTCCTCGGCGCGGCCGACCAGTGGATCGATCCGGCCTTCGCTCGCGGCGTTGTTGAGGTCGCTGGCGTACTCCGCCAGCGCGTCGCCCTTGGCCTCGCCCTCGCCGTCGCCCTTCGCCGCGCCGGCTTCGTCGCCGCCGCCTTCCGCTTCTTCGCCACCGCTCTTGGCGATGCCGTGCGACAGGTAGTTCACGACATCCAGGCGGGTCACGTCCTGCTGGTTGAGGTAGTAGACCGCGTGCGAGTCCTTCTCGCCGAAGATCGCGACCAGCACGTTGGCGCCGGTCACTTCCTTCTTGCCTGACGACTGCACGTGGTAGACCGCGCGCTGCAGCACGCGCTGGAACCCGAGCGTCGGCTGGGTGTCGCGGGTGTCATCTTCGGCGAGCTTGGTCACCGATGTCAGGATGGCCTGTTCCAGATCCGCGCGCAGCCGATCGAAATCGGCGCCAGTGGACTTGAACACCGCTTCGGCGGACGGGTTGTCGAGCAGCGACAACAGCAGATGTTCGACCGTCATGTACTCGTCGCGCGCTTCGCGGGCGCGCTTGTAGCACTGGCCGATGGTGAACTCGAGATCTTTGCTGAACATGGGGCGTTTGCCTCCGGAAGCACTATGACCCTAAGTGGGGCCCGGTTCCGGCATTTCCATCCCCGTCCCGCCCCTGTTTTAGGCCTTTTCCATCGTGCACAGCAAGGGGTGAAGGTTGAGTCGCGCGTATTCGTTCACCTGTGCGACCTTCGACTCGGCGACCTCGCGGCTGTAGACGCCGCAGACGCCGCGGCCGCGGGTGTGGACGTGCAGCATCACCTGGGTGGCGCGCTCGATGTCCAGCGCGAAGAACCGGGTCAGGACATCGACCACGAAGTCCATCGGCGTGTAGTCGTCGTTGAGCAGCAGCACCGAATACAGCGGTGGCGGTGCGACCTCGGGTTTGCTGGCTTCGGCCACGGTGCCGTGGTCGTGTTCGTGCTGGTGTTTTCGACTCATGGCGCAATTATAGAGTGCCGGCGCGAATGGACGGGTCCCGCCCCCCCCTTCAGAATGCGCCATTCCATCCAGGTAACGCCCATGTCGATCCGCCCCCCCCGCTCCGTCTCCGTGTCCCTGGCCGCCCTTGCGCTGGCCCTGGCCGCGTCGGCGTCCGCACAGACGCCGGCGCCGGTGTCCGGCGGCGATGCCTTGTCCGGGCAGACCGCGGCGATGCCCGAAGGCGACCCGTCGGTACGCGCCCGGCTGGATGCGCAATCCTTGGGCTACGAAGTCGACGAGGACGGGGATTTCCGGATCGTCGTGGGCTGGCAGCAGGAAGACCGGTCGCAGCTGACCTTCGTCGCGGGCCGGACCCATCCGCTGGACACCGGCGCCGTGCGCGAGGTCTTCTCGGCCGCCGCGCGGGTGCCTGCGGGCGGATTCGGCGCCGAGCAGGCGAACCTGCTGCTGCGCGACAGCCAGACCAACGTGCTGGGCGCGTGGGAGATCGACGGCGACGTGCTGTTCTACGTGATCAAGCTGTACGACGACGCCGACGGCGCGCGCCTGCGGGAAGCGGTCGACATGGCCGCGCAGATCGCCGACGACATGGAAATCCAGCTGTCGGGCGGCAAGGACGAACTGTGATGGCGTATCGACAGGGACGGTTCTGGCAGCCCGACGTCACCGTGGCGACCGTCGTGCTCGACGGCGGACGCGTGCTGTGCGTCGAAGAACGCGTCGACGGCCGCCTGGTGCTGAACCAGCCCGCCGGCCATTTGGAGCCCGACGAGTCGCTGGTCGATGCGGCGCTGCGCGAGACGCTCGAGGAGACCGGCTGGACGGTCGCCCTGACCGGCTTCATCGGCGCCTACCAGTGGAAGTCGACGCCGCGCGCCGACGAAGCCGACGGCCGCCATTTCCTCCGCTTCGCCTTCGTCGCGACACCGGTCTCGCACGATGCCGATCGCGCCCTGGACGACGGCATCGCCCGGGCGCTGTGGATGACGCCCGACGAGCTGCGCCAGGCGCAGACCCGCCACCGCAGCCCGCTGGTCTGGCAGGCGGTGTCCGACTGCCTCGCCGGTCAGCGGTATCCGCTGTCGCTGCTGCAGCACATCGCATGAGTGCGCCCGACGTCATCGTCGGCATGTCGGGCGGCGTCGATTCGTCGGTCGCGGCCCTGCTGCTGCGCGATGCCGGCCAGTCCGTCGCCGGATTGTTCATGCAGAACTGGGCGGAAGACGAGCCGCAGGACGGTACGGGTGCCGCTGCAGGCGCGGGGAATGCGGCCGGGCACTGCCGCGCCGAAGACGACCGCCGCGACGCGGTCGCGGTCTCCGGCCGGCTCGGCCTGCCGATCCATTTCCGAGATTTCTCGTCGGAATACTGGGACGGCGTGTTCGCCCACTTCATCGCCGAGTATGCCGCGGGGCGCACACCGAACCCGGACGTGCTCTGCAACCGCGAGATCAAGTTCAAGCATTTCCTCGACGCCGCGCAGGCGCTGGGTGCGCCGCGGATCGCGACCGGCCATTACGCGCGCGTCGCGCAGGCAGGCGGCCGGTGGCAGCTGCTGCGCGCGCACGATCGCAGCAAGGACCAGAGTTATTTCCTGCACCAGCTGGGCCAGCAGCAGCTGGCGGCGACGCTGTTCCCGCTGGGCGAACTGCCGAAGACGGATGTCCGCGCGATGGCCCGCGCCGCCGGCCTGCCGACCGCGGAAAAAAAGGATTCGACCGGCATCTGCTTCATCGGCGAACGCGATTTCCGCAGCTTCCTCGCCCGGTACCTGCCCGCCCGCGAGGGCGAGATGCGCACCCCCGACGGGCGCCGCGTGGGCACCCATCCCGGCGTCTTCTATTTCACCCTGGGCCAGCGCGAGGGCCTGCAGATCGGCGGCGTGCGCGGCTTCGACGCCGCGCCCTGGTATGTGGTCGGCAAGGATGTGGGCGACAATGTGCTGCTGGTCGCCCAGGGCGCCGACACGCCGTACCTGCTGTCGTCGCGCCTGTGGAGCGAGCCGGCGCACTGGATCGCCGGTGCGCCGTCCGCGCAGCGCTTCCGCTGTACGGCCCAGACCCGCTATCGGCAACAAGAGGAATCCTGCCACGTGACCATCGACGACCAGACCGGCCAGCTCGACATCGCCTTCGACCGCCCCCAGCGCGCCGTGACGCCCGGACAGTCGGTGGTGCTCTATGCCGGCGACGTCTGCCTGGGCGGCGCGGTGATCGCGCGGACCGACGCGCCGCTGGAACTGCGCGCACGCGGGGTGGCGGCATGATGGAGCAACGCGTCCTCGCCCTCGCCGGCCTTGCCCAGGCGCTCAAGCAGGTCCGGCGCATCGCCGAGACCGGCCAGGCCGACGCGGCCGTGCTGTCGACCGCGCTCGACAGCGTGTTCCGCATCGATGCGGCATCGCCCGAGGACGTCTACGGGGGCCGTCAGGCGCTGGTGCCCGGCCTGATGCTGCTGCGCGAGTACTTCGGCAACCAGGGCAGCGACAACCTCCTGCCGCGCCTGGCGCTGTCGGTGATCCAGCTCGAGCGTCGCTTCGTGGCGCACAAGCAGATCGCGGGTGATGTGCGCGACGGCATCCTCGACATCCGCCCGAAGGCCGACGAACTCGGCCACACCCATCCCGAAGTCCTGTCGGCGCTCGGCGCGCTGTATGCCGATACGGTCAGCCACCTGCGGCCCAAAGTCATGGTCCAGGGCAATCCACACTACCTCGGCCAGGCCGACGTGGTCGCCGAGATCCGCGCGGTGCTGCTGGCCGCGCTGCGTTCGGCGGTGTTGTGGCGGCAGATGGGCGGCAGCCTGTGGGATTTCCTGCTGCGTCGTCAGCAGATGCTCAAAGCGCTCTGACACCCGGGTCGCCGCGCGCGACCCGCGTCCAACGGCGAACAAACAGAGCGCTTCGGGTGTGCGGACGCACGGCGGTCAGGGGGTTTCTCAGTTAAGTCATTGCATCGGTGGCCTCGCACGCGCGGGTGCGGCGTCGGCGCGAATCCGGAGCCTCCTCTCGGGCCCTGTTGCGGGCGGCCGGTTCCGGCCGGCTCCAATCCGCGGGCCGGGCAGGCTTACGGGCCGCGCCGGCTTTGAGTCGGCGCGCCGTGCGCTGTCGAGTCTGAACGCATGCGGCGTCCACGCGGGCCAGTCGCCATCGCGCGCCATCCGCGCTAAAGCCGTCGACCGTGGTGCCGATACCGGGAATGTAAGAATCTCCCTGAGAGCGCCCATGTACGTACGCATCCTGATCCGCCTCGCCGCGCCGCTGGCGCTGACGCTGCTTCTCCCGCTGGCGTTCGCGCTCGACTGGCCCGCGCCGGTCCGCTGGGCGATTCTGTCGACCTTCCTCGCCAGCTGGCTCGTTCTGGGCGCGTGGATCGTCCGGCGCGACACCCGGCGCTCGCCCGAGCAGCAGAAGGTCATGAAGGAACAGGACCAGCTGCTGACCGAGCTGCGCCAGTTCGTCGGTACCGAGATCGAGGGCTCGCGCGTCGAAGTGGAGCGCGCCCGCGAACTGATCCGCCAGGCCGTCGGCGCCCTCGGCAGCAGCTTCGACGCGATGAACCGCAAGTCGCGGCAGCAGTCGCAGGCGATGAGCCGGTTGCTCGACCACACCAGCGATCAGGACGGCATGGGCGGCGCCGACGTCGCCCGCTTCGCCCAGCACGCCAGCAGCCGCATGGAGCAGCTGGTCGAAGCGCTGGAGCAGGTCAGCGGCCAGAGCGTCACCACGGTGACCCACATCGACGAGATGGCCGGCCATCTCGACGGCATCTTCGCCTTGCTCGAAGACGTCAAGTCGATCGCCGACCAGACCAACCTGCTGGCGCTCAACGCGGCGATCGAAGCAGCGCGTGCCGGTGAGGCCGGTCGCGGCTTCGCGGTGGTCGCCGACGAGGTGCGCAACCTGTCGGAACGCTCGACTGCGTTCAACGAACAGATCCGCAAGCTGGCGCATTCGTCGAAGGAATCGATCGCCAAGGTCCGCGATACCGTGTCGAGCATGGCCTCGCGCGATCTCGATCGCTCCCGCGAAGCCCGCGCCGAAGCGGCCGGCATGCTGAACCAGGTCGCCGGCATCAACCGCTCGCTCGGCGACGGCATGCGCGAGATCTCGGAGTGCGGCAAGGCCATCGATGCCAGCGTCACCGATGCGGTGCGCGCGCTGCAGTTCGAGGACATCGCAACCCAGGCCCTCGGCGGCGTGCACTCGCACCTCGAGCGGCTCAACGCGATCAACCGCGAGGCGATCGAACTGCAGGAACTGCTGCATCGCAACGGCGGCGTGCTCGACGACGAAATGATGCACGCCCTGCAGCGCATCGGCCAGCGTCTGCGCGATTCGCGCAGCACCTGGGAGAAGCCGCCGCACAAGCCGGTCGCGCAGGAATCGATGGGATCCGGCACCGTCGAGTTGTTCTGACTTGGACGGCGGCGGCGCCAGCGCGGGGGACACCACGGGCACCGCGTCCGGGACGGGCGGTGCCGCCGCGCCACCCACCGGTGCCGGTGAGGAGCGAACTTCGCCCTGCATGCCGCTGGATCTGCTGCAGCGGTTGGAGCGCGCATCGCGGGAAGAACTCGAGAGACTCGCGGTCGCGCTGCCACCCCTCGCCGCGACGCCGCGGCGAGATCCCGTCGAAGCGGTCATCGCCTGGGATCTCGCAGGTCTCTGATCATTGACGCGCCGCGGCACCGCGTCACGCGCAGGCAGGCGCACCACGCGACGCAGTCTTCCGAACTCCACGCTGACATCGCGCACGCGCAGCCGCGACGCGCACGACGACACCACCGTCTACCGCACGCGATCCGCATCGACACACGACCATACCGCGTCAGCGCTATGACGCATGTCACCGGCTATACGTGTGCATCGCGGAAACGACGCTGCTAGCATGCGCCACCCCTTGGGGAGTAGCCGGCTTCCGCCACGCGGAAGCGTCTGCGTCAACACACTCGATCCGATGCGATCGTGGCGCAGATCACCAGTCCAGGTTGGCGAGACCAGCGGCATGCCGGCGCAACGAAGGTTGGGCGTGCCGCATGCCGACGTCCGTCCGCCCGGCCTCGAGTTCCCATGTCCCTGCTGTCGATCCTGCTCATCGGCTTCGCGATGTCCACCGACGCCTTCGCGGCGGCTGTCGGCAAGGGCGCGGCGATGCGGTCTCCGCGATTTCCCGACGCCCTGCGCGCCGGCGTCATCTTCGGCGTCATCGAGGCGCTGACGCCGATCATCGGGTGGGCCCTCGGCCTGGCGGCCGCCGCCTACGTCACGCGATGGGACCACTGGATCGCGTTCGTCCTGCTCGCCGTGCTCGGTGCGCGCATGATCCACGCCGGCCTGCGCGAGGATCCCGCGGACGACGCGTCCGACGCGTCCGACGCCGATCAGCACCATGGCTTCTGGAACCTGGCCACGACCGGCTTCGCCACCAGCATCGATGCGATGGCGATCGGCGTTGGGCTCGCGTTCCTCGACGTCAACATCGTGCTGGTCGCGTCGATCATCGGCCTGTGCACGCTGGTGATGGTCACCACCGGCATCATGCTCGGGCGTGCGCTGGGCGCGCTGGTCGGCAAGCGTGCGGAAATCGTCGGTGGCGCGGTCCTCATCGTCATCGGCTGCGTGATCCTCTACGAGCATCTCAGCGGCGCAGGCGGCCTGCCCGTCGGCTGACGCGCGTCGCTCGGGGGCCGCTCGCGCACTGCGCCGACTGCGCGCGGCCAGGCGCGTCGGGTATAAGGATGCGGTCCCGTTTCCGGTGCCCTGCATGCATTTCGACGCCGTCTACATCACCGCCACCGGCGCCTGCTTTCCCGGTGCGCCGATCGACAACGCCACGATCGACGACTACATCGCGCCGATCAACGCGATGTCCCCGAGGATCCGCCGCCGGATCCTCGCCGAGAACGGCATCCGCACCCGGCACTACGCGCTCGATACGGACGGCAACAGCACGCACACGACGGCCGGACTCGCCGCGGCGGCGATCCGCGACTGCATCGGCGACGCTCCGGGCGCGCTCACGGACATCGATCTGCTGGCCGCCGCCACGTCCTGTGGCGATCTGCTGCTGCCGGGCTTCGCCAACCAGGTGCAGGCCGCGCTCGCCGCGCCCGCGATGACCACCGCCAGCCATCACGGGGTCTGCGCGTCCGGCATGGCGGCGCTGCAGCACGCGGCGCTGGCGCTGCAGCACGGCGCGCACCGGAACGCACTGGTCACCGCCGCCGAGTTTCCCTCGCGTCTGTTCAAGCGCTCGCGTTTCGCACCCAGTGGCTACAACGCGGATTTCGACGCGCACTTCCTGCGCTGGATGCTGTCCGACGGCGCCGGCGCGTGGCGGCTGTCGCGCACCCTGCCCGCGTCCGGCATCGCGTTGCGGCTCGACTCGCTGCATCTCAAATCGTTTTCCGGCGAAATGCCGCTGTGCATGCAGGCCGGTCTGTCCGCCGACGGGCGCCGCTGGGGCGACTATCCGGACTTCAGCGCCGCCGACGCGGACGGCGCGATGCTGCTGCGCCAGGACATCCGCCTGCTGCCGCAGCTGTTCGACGTCGCGACGCACGAATACGTGCGGCTCGCACGCGAAGGCGCCATCGAGCCGGACCGGATCGATCACTTCCTCTGTCACTACTCGTCGCAGAAGTTCGCGCCGGTGGTGCGTCGCTGCCTGCAGCTCGCGCAGCTCGAGATTCCCGAAGCGCGCTGGTACAGCAATCTCGCCGACCGCGGCAATCTCGGCGCCGCCTCGATCTTCACGATGCTGCACGACTTCCTGCGCGAGAAGTCGCCGCGTCCTGGCGAACGGATCCTGCTGTTCGTGCCCGAGTCCGGCCAGTTCAGCGTCGCGTTCGCCACGCTGACCGTCGTCGATGCAGCCACGGCGCAGACGCCCGCCACGTCGGACGCGCGCGTCGGGCCATCGCCCGGCGTGTCGATCGAAGCAACCGGGACCGACGCGCTGCCACCACCACCGCATGCACCGGATCCGGCGACCCAGCTGCCGGAAGTCGCGCGTCTGCTGCGCGAGCTCGCCGGCGTCTGGCATGACTACCGCAGCCAGGTCTGGCAGACGCCGCTGGTGCGCAAGATCCGCGACGGCAGCATCGACAAGGCCGACTACGTCGCGTGGATGGCGCAATGGGTGCCGCAGGTGCGCGAGGGCAGCCTGTGGATGCGCGAGGCCGCCGATCACCTGACGCCGACCTACGCCGCGCTGCGCGAGACCGTCCACCACCACGCCGACGACGAGCAGTACGACTACAACGTGCTGTTCGAGGACTACCACGCCGCCGGTGGCGACGCGCCGTCGCTCGACGCCCTGCGGCGCAATCCCGGCGGCGAGGCGCTCAACGCCTATCTGCATGCGCGCGCCTCGCAGCCCGACGCGGTCGGCCTGCTGGGCGCGATGTACATCATCGAGGGCACGGGCCAACGCATCGTGCCGGCGCTGCTGCCGCTGCTGCGCCAGCGCCTGGGCTGGCTCGGCAAGAGCTTCCGGTTCCTCGCGTATCACGGCGAGAACGACGTCGCGCATCTGGCCCGCTGGCTCGAGGCGCTGGACGTAGTCCTCGCGATCGGGGGACGCGCGGCCGCCGACGAGATCCTCGACGATGCGCGTCACGTCGCCGTGCTCTACGCACGCCAGCTGGCGATGATCCGCTGATATGCGCGCCCCCGACTCGACGCCCGCACACGTGGCAGGAGCCCTGCGATGAGCAAGACCGAAGACTGGCTGCACACGCCGCACGACCCGCGCGATCCCAATCCGTGGCTCGCGCTGTACCTCGACGCCAGCGGTCCGCTGGCGGATGCGGTGAAGCAGGCCTGGCTGACGGATGCCGCGTCGCGCTCGCGCCAGTTCGTGCTGCCCGTGGTGCGTCCGCTGGCGCGGCTGTCGATCGTGCTGATCCAGATGCTGAAGATCGTGCTGCCCGACGGCTTCACGTCCTCGAAGTGGCTGCATCGCACGATCGTCTGGGGCATGAAGACCTTCGTCCGCCCCGAAGCCAACTGGCTGATCCTGCGGCACTTCCATCTCGGCTCGCAGGTGCTGGCCTTCATCGGCCGCAACGCCCTGCCGGGCCAGGACCTGCCCTCGCACCCGCTGCAGCCGCGCGACATCGATGCCCTGCGCGACGACGTCTTCCTGCAGCACGACCTCAACCTGTTCAATTTCATCATCCATCTGAACCAGGCGCTCGGCGGCCGGCCGATCACGCCGCCGGCGACGCTGGACTTCTCGATGCTGCACCAGCCCGACCTGCCGCTCGCGGACATGCCGCGCCGTTGGACCAATTTCATCGACCTGCAGACCGCGATCGAGGTCTATACGCCGGTCTACCAGCTGTTCCTGACCGACAACGACTTCTGGCGCGCGACCAATTCGCTGCAGCTCGACGAGATCGTCGGCATCTACGCCTCGACGCTGCTGCAGCGCCCGGACTATCTGGTGTTCCTCAACAACAAGCACCCGCTGGTGCCCCTGACGACGCTGCGCGCCGGGTACCGGCTGGTGCTGCACGGCCTGTCGACCGAGATGCTGCACGCGCTGTTGAGCCGGGCGAAGGACGCGCACCCCCAACCCGTGGCCTGACGCCCGCGCAAACGGAAGGGCCGCTTGCGCGGCCCTTCCGGAAACACACCGCCGTCCCGACATCGGACGCGGCGGTCACGCACGCATGTCGATCACGACTGCAGCGGCACCACGCGGATCTCGACGCGACGGTTCAGCGCGCGGCCCTGGTCCGTGCTGTTGTCGGCGATCGGGCGCGACTTGCCGAAGCCGACGATCTCGAAGCGCTGGCGCAGCAGGCCCTGGCCCATCAGGTAGTTGCCCACCGAGTTGGCACGCTGCTCGGACAGACGCTGGTTCACGGCGTCGCTGCCGACGCTGTCGGTATGGCCGGAGATCTCGACGATCGTCTGGTCGTACTCGGCCAGCGTGCGGGCGACGTTGTTGAGCGCCGGGTAGAACTGCGACTTCAGGTCGGACTTGCCGAAATCGAAGGTCACGCCGTCCGGCAGGTTGAGCTTGATCACGTCGCCTTCGCGATCGACTTCGATGCCGGTGCCCTGGGTCTGGCGACGCAGTTCGGCTTCCTGGCGATCCTGATAGGCGCCGACTGCGCCGCCGGCGAGGCCGCCGACACCCGCGCCGACCATGGCGCGCTGGCGACGCTCGGTGGCGTCACCGCCGCTGAGCAGGCCGGCGACCGCGCCGATGCCGGCGCCGATCAGCGCGTTGTTGCGCGTGCGGTTCGGGTCGTCGGGGGCACTGGTCTGGCCGGTGTAGGTGGCGCAGCTGCTGAGCAGCAGGGCGCTGGCGATGGCGCTGGTGAAACCCGCGGTGGTGAGTTTGCCCATGATCAGGATCTCCTGTGTTGCGAACGGACTTGAGGCGAGCGGACCGTTGGCGGCTCCGCGGATGAGAACGCGGCGACGGTATCGCGGTTCCGATGCATGCGAGGTGACGGGGCGATCGCCTATTCAGCAGGAATTTCGCCAAGGCGTATCCGCATCGCGTGGACACTCGAGAACCTCTGCGCGGCAGCGCGCATGCACAGCGGTTCGCCTGCGGCGGTCCGCATGCTCACGACGTCTTTTCGATGTCGTCGCCGCCGGAGCGCGGCGCTGGCGGAACGACGACGTGCCGGCGGTCAGCGCGTGCGTTGGTACGCCGCCAGCGCCGCCTCGCGTCCGGCAGCGAGATCGACGATCGGCGCCTGCGGATAGTCGGGCGCCTCGCGCGCGAGACGCGTGGGATCGGTCCAGGGACTGAAGCGCAAGGGCACCGGCAGGGCGGCGAGTTCCGGTACCCAACGGGCGATGTACTCGCCGGCCGGATCGAACTTCTGCGCCTGGGTCACCGGATTGAACACGCGGAAATACGGCGCGGCATCGGCGCCGGTGCCTCCGATCCATTGCCAGCCCAGCGAGTTGTTCGCCAGATCCGCATCGACCAGCGTGTCCCAGAACCAGCGCGCGCCTTCGTGCCAGTGCACCCGCATGTGCTTGCACAGGTAGCTGCCGACGATCATGCGCACGCGGTTGTGCATCCACCCGACCTGCCACAACTCGCGCAGGCCGGCGTCGACGATCGGCACACCGGTCATGCCGTCCCGCCAGGCGGCCAGCGCGGCGCCGTTGCGTCGCGCCCACGGGAACGACTTGAACCGCGGATTGAAATCCTCCGCCGGGGTCCTGGGGAAGTGGTGCAGCAGGTGATGGGCGAACTCGCGCCAGCCCAGCTCGCGGATGTAAGCGTCGATGTCGGCTTCGGTGCCGGCGCGGCGTTCGCCCTCCAGCGCCGCGACGACCCGCCACGGCGCGATCTCGCCGAAGTGCAGGTGCGCCGACAGCCGCGACGTGCCGGCCTGGTCGGGCCGATCGCGGCTTTGCCGATACCCGCGCATCGCGCCATCGATGAACACCTCCAGCGCCTCGTGTGCACCCGCCTCGCCGGGCGTCCACAGGGTCCAGAATTCCTGGTCCCAGTCGAGGTCGGGCTGCAGCAGCAGATCGTCCAGCGGGACGCCGGCGGGGCCGTCGGTCACCGCCGGCAGGCTTGCCGGCGCAGGGACGACCGGCGCGGGCTCCCACTGCGTCAATGCCTTGCGCCAGAACGGCGTGAACACTTTGTACGGCCCGCCCTGCCCGGTTTCCAGCTGCCACGGTTCGAACAGCAGCGCACCATTGAAGCTGTCGGCCTGCAGGCCCGACACGCGCAACCTGCGCTTGATCGTCGTGTCGCGACGCTCGATCGCCGGCTCGTAGCGGCGGTTCCAGAACACGGCCTCGGCCTCGCAGGTATCCGCCAGGGTCTGCAGCGTCGCGAGCGTCGGCCCGTGGAAATAGCGCAGCCGGCTGCCGCGCTTGCGCAGCGCCGCATCGAGCGCGGCCAGCGCGCGATGGCGGTAGGTGTTCGAGGCCGCGCCCGGCGCCCAGTCGCCTTCCTCCTCGGGCGCGTGGATGTAGACGCAGACCGGTGCCAGGCCGGCGTCGAGCGCGGCCCGCAGGGCCGGGTTGTCGTCGAGCCGGAGATCGTTGCGGAACCAGACGAGCGCGTTCGCCATCACGCGATACCAGAGGCCGGGGAGCGGGCGGACACGGTAACTGAACCGGGGTGATGGATTCGAGCGTGCACGCGTCGCGGTGTCCGGCCACGCGTCGCCAGCGCACGCGGTTTCCGCTCGGCCTGGCTCACGGGTGTTTCGCGGCCGTTTCCGTCAAAATTGCGGGCCCGGTCTGCGCGCGCCGCGTGCTGCCTCTCGCTTCCCGGTTCCCCCGCTGTGACCCAGACGCCGTTTCCGCTCGAACCCACGCCCGCCGACGCCCAGGCCGCCATCGCGGAAGAATTCGCCTTCTTCGGCGACTGGTCGGAGCGCTACCAGTACCTGATCGATCTCGGCCGCAAGCTGCCGCCGTTCCCCGACGACTGGAAGACCGAGCAGTACCGCCTGCACGGCTGCCAGTCGATGGTCTGGATCGTGCCCTCGGGCGATGCGGACCGGCTCGACTTCGCCGCCGCCAGCGATTCGGCGATCGTCTCGGGCCTGATCTACCTGGCACTGCGTGTGTATTCGGGTCGCAGCGCGCAGGCGATCGTCGAGACCGACGCCGACTACATCGGCGACATCGGGCTCGCCAAGCACCTGTCGCCGACCCGCAGCAACGGTCTGGCCGCCCTGCTCGCGTTCATCCGCGACCACGCGCAACGCACCCTGGGGTGAGCGGCACGCCACCGCCCGCCGCCGACCGCGATCCAGCCGCCGATTCGAGTCGCGCCGCGCCGCTGCGCAACCGCAATTTCCGGATCCTGCTGGGCTACCGCATCTGCACGATCCTGTCGTACCAGATCGTCGCGGTCACGATCGGCTGGCACATCTACGCCGAAACCGGCGATCCCTGGATGCTCGGGCTGGTCGGGCTGGCCGAGGTGCTGCCCTACTTCTGCGTCGCGCCGTTCGCCGGCTACCTCGTCGACCAGCTGCCGCGGCGCAAGCTGGGCATGGCCGCCGCGGCCGGTCTGGCGGTCACGCCGCTGCTGCTGGCGGCGATCGTCCTCGGTGTCATCGAAGGCGGCATCTGGCTGCTGTATCTGCCGATCGTGCTGACCGGCATGGTCCGCGCCTTCCTCGGGCCGGTGTACAACGCGCTGTTCGCGCGGGTCCTGCCGAGGGCGCAGTACGCGCGCGGCGCCAGCCTGGGCAGCATCGTGTTCCAGAGCGCGCTGGTGCTCGGCCCGGCGGTCGGCGGCCTGCTGATCCAGCCGATCGGCATCCCCGGGGTGTTCATGCTCGCGGCAGCGCTGGCGCTGCTGGTGATCGTGCTGCTGGCGCGTCTGGAGGTGACCGAGCCGGCCCGGCAGCTGCAGCGCGACCCCATCTTCGCGAGCATCGCCGAAGGCGCGCGCTTCGTCTTCGGTCACCAGATCCTGCTGGGCGCGCTGGCGCTGGACATGTTCGCGGTGCTGTTCGGCGGTGCGATCTCGCTGGCCCCGGCCTTCATCCACGACATCCTGCATTACGGCCCCGAAGGCCTCGGCATCCTGCGCGCCGCGCCGGCACTGGGCGCGGTGGCGATGGGGGTGTGGCTGGCGCGTCATCCGATCCACGCCGTCGCCTGCTTCGGCGCCTGCATGGTCGGCTTCGGCCTGTCGACGGCGTTCTGGCTGTCGGCATTCTTCCTGCTGCTGTCGGGCATGTGCGACGGCGTGTCGGTGGTCATGCGCTCGACGATCATGCAGCTCGCCACGCCCGACCACATGCGCGGCCGGGTGTCGTCGATCAACGGGCTGTTCGTCGGCTCGTCGAACGAGATCGGCGCGTTCTACATGGGTTCGATGGCGCGATTGCTGGGCCTGGTGCCGGCCGTCGTGCTCGGCGGCTTCGTGACGATGGGCGTGGTCGGCGTCACCGCCAGGAAAGCGCCCGTGCTGCGGCGGCTGGATCTGCGCGACCTGCAGTGACGCGCAAACCCGCAAGGCCTGCGCCCGACCGGGATCGCCCCACAAAAAAGCCCGCCGATCGGCGGGCTTTCTGCGTCACTGCATGGACAGGACCGGCGATCAGTCGCCCATCTGCTTCTGCATGTGCTCCCAGCGTTCCTGCTCGTCGATCGTACGCTCGGCGGTGAGGCGTGCTTCGAGACGGTCGAGACCGATCTCTTCGCCCGAGTCGACGCTGTAACCGTATTCACCCGAGTCGACCCGCTTGAGCGTGCTGTCGATCTTGCCGATCAGCTTGCGGTAGCGGTCGCGGGTGCGCAGCTCGAGCGAATTCTCGGTCTCGCGGGTCGCGCGCTCGGCTTCGTCGCCGACGTCGCGGACTTCGTCCTTCAGGTTCTCGATGGTCTGCTTGGATTCTTCGACCAGGTCCGCGCGCCACTGTTGCAGGCGCTGACGGAAATACTCGAGCTGCAGCGTGCTCATGTATTCCTCGTCGGCGGACGGCTTGTAACCGACCGGCACGATGGGGCGGCCGGTTTCTTCGTCAGTCTTGTACGACACCACTTTCACTTTGCTCCTGGGTGCGGGCTCGGCCTGCCGCGCGACGACCGCGACGGCAACCTTGCCCGTCGGACGTGCGCGCGGCGCGGGCGCCGCGGATTTCGAAACGACCGCCTTCGGCGCGGACGCCTTGGCGGGTGCGGCCTTCGCCGACGACGTGGCGCTGGCGGCGACCGACTTCGCCGGCGCCGCCTTCTTGGCGACCGGCGCCTTGGCGACGGGTGGCGTCTTCGCAGCTGCCTGCTTCGCCGGTGCCGCCTTGGCGGGGGCCGCCTTCTTGGCAGGAGCCTTGGCGGGCGTCTTGGCAGCCGTCGCCTTCTTCGCAGCCGGCTTGGCGACAGGCTTCGCCGCCGCCTTCTTGGCCGGCGCCGACTTCGCGGCGGGCTTCTTGGCGGGCGCGCTCTTGGCCGCAGCCTTCTTCACTGCCGCTTTCTTGGCAGGGCTCTTGGCGGCGGGCTTGGTGGCCGGTTTGGCGGCCTTTTTCGCGGGTTTCTTGACTGCCACGTGCTGCGATCCTTGTCGTTCCCTTGGACGGGGAAGCGGGGTGTTATACCCTGCAAACCCTGCAGCGGCAACCATTCCCCGCCGCGTTGTTCACCGCGTCAGCCGGACCCCCGTGATCGAGCGCTTCCTGATAGTCCTGCTGCGTGGCTACAAGCGTTGGATCAGCCCGATGCTGGGCCAGCGCTGCCGCTTCCATCCCACCTGTTCCGAGTACGCGATGGTCGCCATCGCCCGCTACGGCGCCCTCAAAGGCGGCTGGCTGGCGGCGCGCCGGCTCGGACGCTGCCACCCCCTGCATCCGGGCGGGCTCGATCCCGTGCCGATGCCGAACCAGGACTCCGACCGATGACCGAGACCCTCATCCGCAATGCCCGCCTCGTCAACGAAGGCCGGGTGACCGAAGGCGACCTGCGCATCGGCGCCGACGGCCGCATCGCCGCGATCGGCGGCGACCTCGCCGCGCGCGATGGCGACACGGTGGTCGACGCCGCCGGCCGCTGGCTGTTGCCCGGCATGATCGACGACCAGGTGCATTTCCGCGAACCGGGCATGGAATACAAGGCCGACATGGCGACCGAATCCGGCGCCGCGGTCGCCGGCGGCCTGACCAGCTTCATGGACATGCCCAATACCAGTCCGCCGACGCTCAGTGCCGAGGTGCTGCAGGACAAGTACGACCGCGCCTCGGGCCGCGCCCGCGCGAACTTTGGCTTCTACATGGGCGCGAGCAACGACAACCTCGACCACGTCCGCCGGATCGATCCCCTGACCACGCCGGGCGTCAAGGTGTTCATGGGCGCGTCGACCGGCAACATGCTGGTCGACAATCCGGACACCCTCGACGGCATCTTCCGCGAGACCCCGGTGCCGATCATCACGCACTGCGAGGACACGCCGACGATCGACGCGATCCAGCGCGAGTACGTGGCCAGGTACGGCGACGACATCCCGGCCGAATGCCACCCGGACATCCGCTCGCGCGAGGCCTGCATGAAGTCGACGCAGCTGGCGCTCTCGCTGGCGCGCAAGCACGACACGCGCCTGCACGTGCTGCACATCTCGACGGCCGAGGAACTGGCGCTGTTCGAAGCCGGCCCGCTGGTCGATGCGCAGGGCCGCCTGCGCAAGCGCATCACCGCCGAGACCTGCATCCACTTCCTGCGCTTCGCGCGGCCCGATTACGCGCGCCTCGGCCATCTGATCAAGTGCAACCCGGCGATCAAGGACGAGCGCGATCGCGCTGCATTGCTCAAGGCGCTGGCCGACGACGTCATCGACGTGCTTGCCACCGACCATGCGCCGCACACGCTCGAGGAAAAACAGAATCCCTACACGCGCGCGCCGAGCGGCCTGCCGCTGGTGCAGTTCGCGCTGACGGCCGCGCTCGAATGCGTGCACGAAGGCCACTTCGACATCACCCGCGTGGTGCAGAAGTTCGCGCACGCACCGGCCCAGTTGTTCGACGTCGCCGAGCGCGGCTTCCTGCGCGAGGGCTACTTCGCCGATCTGGTGCTGGTGGAAGACACGCCGTTCACCGTGACCCGCGAGCAGGTGCTGTCGAAGTGCGGCTGGTCGCCGTTCGAGGGCACGACGTTCCGCTCGCGGATCGCGTCGACCTGGGTCAACGGCCGGCTCGCCTGGGACGGCACGCAACTGGTCGGCGCGCCCGCAGGCGCCCGGCTCGCGTTCTCGCGTTGATTGCGTACACCCGACCCGGCCTCGCAAAACACACTGCGCGCGCCGCCGTCACTGACGCCCCCTCGCGGCGTCACGCGCAGCGGATGTCCGTCGCGCCTTCGCACCCGAACCTTCGAGACGACATGACCGCACGCCACCTGTTCGCCACGCTGCTGCTCTGCCTCGCCATCGCCGCCCCGGCGTCCGCACAGGAGCCCACCGCGTCGCGGTTCCCCGCCCAGGTCCAGCAGGGCAGCCTCGTCATCGGCAAGGTGCCGGCCGGCAGCCGGGTCACGTATCGCGACCGGGCGCTGCGCGTCAGCGACTACGGCACGGTCGTGCTCGGCATCGGACGCGACGAGACCGGGCCCGTGCGGATCGCGATCGCAACGCCCGACGGCGCGCAGGAGACCGCGTCGATCGCGATCACGCCGCGCGACTGGCCGGTCGAGCGCGTCAACGGCGTGCCGCCGGCGACGGTCAATCCGCCCCCGGCGATCGCCGAGCGCATCCGCCGCGAACAGGCCCAGGTCACGACGGCGCGCGAACGCGACGATGCCCGCGTCGATTTCGGCAACGGGTTCATCCGCCCGGTCGAGGGACGCATCAGCGGTCGCTTCGGACGCGCGCGTTCCTATAACGGTCAGCCGGGCTCGCCGCATTCGGGCATGGACATCGCCGCGCCCACGGGCACCCCGGTCAAGGCGCCGGCGGCCGGCATCGTGACCTTCGCCGCGCCCGACCTCTATCTCACCGGCGGCACGCTGCTGCTTGACCACGGCCACGGCATCAGCTCCAACTTCCTGCACCTGTCGCGGATCGACCTCCAGGTCGGCGACCGCGTCGAACAGGGCCAGGTCATCGGCGCCGTCGGCGCCACCGGCCGCGCGACCGGCCCGCACCTGCACTGGGGCATGAACTGGCTGGACGTCCGCATCGATCCGCAGCTCGTGCTGGAACGTTGACGCCGCGCGCCGACCACGCCGCGCCCAAAGGTTGCCGCGGTTCGGGAGCGGGATGTCCTCCGCGCAAGGTCCGCGCGTTGGACCGGCGGGCGCAGCGGCTGTTCTCCGGGCGTCCGCGATGACGCGTCGCATCGCCGCGGTGGCGATCGTCCTCGCCTCCGGTCTCGCGTGCAGCACGACCGCGCATCGCGGCGGACCGGAGACACCAGCCCGCGGAAGCACGGCGGCGCACTCGTCCCCGCCCCGCCCGACCCGGGCATTCGTGCCATCGCAGCCCGGCGAGCGCGTTCCCGCGAGCACGGTGTCGCTGCCCGCCCGCGCCGGCGCGGGCACAACGGTGCTGCTGCGTGCGCCGGTGGGCAGCCAGGTCGACGCCTTCGGCGGGTCCCATCGCGTGCCCGCGTCGGGCCAGCTCGCGTTGACGGTTCCCGATGACGTCGAAGGCCGCGTCCCCGTGCGCGTGCAGCGTCCGGCGGGTCCGGCGCTGGTGCTGCAGCTGCATGTGACGCCGCCCGTACCCTGAGCGCGCGTCACAGTCCGCGACATCCGGGACGCGATTCGCACGCGCCCTGCCCTGCGGGGCTTGCGCCGGCGGGCCATAACGCGAGAGTCTCGAAAAACCGGACACCGTCGCAGGACGGGCCGGTTTTTTTTCTCATCCAGACACACAGGACCTTGCATGAAAAGGACGTTGCACCCGATTTCCGCGTTTGCTCGCACGCGCTCCAGGCACTCGCGCCTGTCCACCGCCATCGCCACCGGCCTCGTGGCCCTGATCGCGACGCCTGCCGTCTGGGCGGTCGACAGCGCCGCTGCGCCCGCCCGCGACGACGTGGCGCACACGATTGCCGCCGCCTTCGAGGCCGGCGCGCCGCAGGCGCACGCGGCAGTTCCCGCGCGTGCGCCGTGGTCGATCGATTTCAGCCGCCGCTGGCAGCCCGCCGCCGCCACGACGATCCGCAGCGCGGCAGCGCCGGTCGCGACGCCGGCAGCGCCGCCGTCGGACGACCTGCGCGACGCCGAAGCATGGATCACGCCGGAATTCGAAGGCGACTGGGGACTCCAGGCGATCAACGCGCACCACGCGTATGCGCGCGGCCTCTCGGGTGCCGGCGTGCGGCTCGGCCTGCTGGATTCCGGCGCGGGTCTGGACCATCCGGAGTTCGCGGGCAAGGACCACCGTTCGATCGTGATGGCCGAGCTGCTGGCCGATGGCAGCCGATGCGCCGACGGCACCGTGCTCGCCGGACCGGACGCGTGCTTCTACTCCGAAGGCGACCAGGTCGCGATCGACGCCGAGTACTACGACCCGTCGCTGGCCCAATACTTCCCCAACCCCGCCAACGATTACCTGTGGGGCAACACGTTCTATTACTACGGCAGCCACGGCACGCACGTCGCCGGCACCATCGCGGCCAATCGCGACGGCAGCGGCATGCACGGTGTCGCCTTCGGCGCGGACCTGAGCTCGGCGCGGCTGTTCAACGACAGCCTGACCATCGTCGACGTCCCGTGCTATTTCTTCGGTCAGTGTTCGACCTACGGCACCGGCGCCGACAGCACCGCCTTCGCGCAGATGTACGAGCAGGCCATCGCACACGGCGTGCAGGCGATGAACCACAGCTGGGGCTACACCTACGAGGCCTATACGCCGGACGAGGTGGAGCTCTACCACGAGGCGCTGATGGCGGATCCGGGCATCGCCGCGACTTTCGAGCAGATGGCCGCCGCCTCGCGCGACTCCGGCATGCTGCAGGTCGTGGCGGCAGGCAACAGCGGCGTCAACGCCACGCCGGCATCGAGCCCGCAGGCCAGCGCGCCGGCAACGCTGCCGATGCTCTTCCCCGAGATCGAGCAGTACTGGGTCAGCGTGGTCAACGTCGACCAGCAGCTCGGCCTGAGCAGCCAGTCGATGAAGTGCGGCGTGACCGCGGAATGGTGTCTGGCGGCGCCGGGCTCGTTCATCACGTCGACGGTGTACGCGGGTGACGAGAACATCGTGGCCGACTGGGTGGTCGACGCCGGCGGCAACCTGCGCTTCGAATGGCGCCCAGGTCCGCGACGTGATGCTGACCACGGCGACCGACCTCGGCGAAGAAGGCGTCGACGAGATCTACGGCTGGGGTCTGCTCGACCTCCGGAAGGCGATCGAAGGGCCGGGCCTGCTGCGCGTCGACACCGACGTCGACATGCGCACGGTCGCCGGCGGCCACAAGGTCTGGGAAGGCGGGGCCTGGGACGACTGGACCAACGACATCGGCGGCCCCGGCCGGCTGACCAAGTCCGGCATCGGCTGGCTGCGCCTGTCCGGCGACAACAGCTTCGCCGGTGCGACCGTGACCGACGGCCTGCTGGAACTCGACGGCGACAACGCCCTGACCGGCGACGTCCGCGTCGATGGCGGCGGCCTGCTGGTCAACGGCAGCCTGAGCGGCAGTGCGCTGACGATCGCCAGCGGCGAGGCCGTGGTCAACGGCACCGTCTCCGGTGGCCTGACCCGCGTCGAGCGCGACGGCGTGCTCGGCGGCAGCGGCACGCTCGGCGACACCTGGGTGGCGGGCCTCATTGCGCCCGGCAATTCGATCGGCACCCTGACGGTCGACGGCGACTACACCCACACCGCGGACGCGACGCTGCTCGCGGAGCTGGCGCCGCCGGACCAGGCGGATCTGCTGCGCGTGACCGGGACCGCCGAGCTGCTTGGCGGCACCCTGACCGCGGCGCCGGAACCGGGCACCTATCTGCTCGGCCAGCAGTACCGCGTGCTGACCGCCGACGGCGGTCTGACCGGTGAATTCGACGCCGTCGACGGCTCCGCGCTGTCGCCGTTCCTGTCGCTGTCGCTGCTGTACGCGCCGACGACGCTGGACATCGCCGTCGCCCGCGGCGCCTCGCTCACCACGGCGGCCGTCACCGGCAACCAGCAGGCCACCGCGACGGCATTGGATGCGCTGGCGGACGACCAGGGGCTGCTCGTCCCGTTGACCCAACTGGGCGTCGACGAGGCGCGGGCCGCGTTCGACCAGTTGTCGGGCGAGATCCATGCCAGCGCCCAGCAGGTGCTGATCGACAGTGGCCGGCTGGTCCGCGACGCCGCGCTGTCGCGCGCCGCCAGCGGCCAGGATGGGTTCCGCAGCCAGCACGACGCGGACGCCGGCACCGGCGCCTGGGTCGAAGTGCACCGTCAGGGCGGCCGTATCGCCGGCGACGGCAACGCGGCACGCGTCGACTACAGCGGCACCGCTGCGCTGGTCGGCATCGACCACGTGTTCGGCGACGGCTGGCGCGTCGGCGCTTTCGGCGGCACCGGCACGACCGACTTCGACGCGCGGCTGCGCAGCGCCGAGGGCGAGGTCGACACCCGCCACGTCGGCGTCTACGCGAGCCAGTCGTGGGCCGGGTTCGGCGTGCGCGCCGGCTATTCGTACGCGTGGCACGAGCTGGACGCCGAGCGGCAGGTGGCGTTCGCCGGTTACACCGACGACCTGCGTGCGGGCTACGACGCCACCGCCTGGCAGGGCTTCATCGAAGCGGGCTACCGTCTCGGCTTCGATGCCTGGGAACTCGAGCCTTACCTGCAGTACGCGCATGTGGCGCTGGACACGGACGGCTTCCGCGAAGACGGCGGCGCGGCCGCGTTGCAGGGCCAGGCGACGGACACGCGCCTCGACCTGACGACGGCGGGCCTGCGCTTCAACGTCAATCTGCGCGGCAGCGCGCAGGAGCAGACCTGGTTGAGCCTGCGCGGCAACGTCGGCTATCGCTACGCCGGCGGCGACCAGCACCGCACCTCGCAGGTCTCGTGGGACGGCAGCAACTGGGCCGGCGTACGTGGTCCGGCGATCACCGACGAGGCGACCCTGGTCGAGCTGGGGATCGCGGCGCGCACGTCGGCCAACAGCCTGCTGGAACTCGGCTACAGCGGCGTGCTCGCGGACGACGCCCGCGATCACGGCGCGAACGCACGGTTCTCCGTGCAGTTCTGATCGCGGCGCTCTGTTGAACGAAAGGGAGCGGCTCCGGCCGCTCCCTTTTTTTTTACTGGCGCCGACCCGTCGTCAGGTCGTCCTCGCCTCCCGGACGGACCACCGCCTCAGCCCGCGCGCGCCGCGCGCCAGCTGCGGACCAGCATCGCCGGTGCGGACACCGCGTCGACCTGGCCGCTGCGCGCCAGGATCTGCAGGCGGCCGTGCAGGATGGTGTCGTGGAGACGGCGCGGCCGGGTGCCGCTGCCACGTGCTGGCCAGGCCGCCAGCAAGGCCTCGGCCAAGATGCGACTGCCTGTCAGGAAGGCCTGGGAGGCCAACAGGGGCGCCGCATGCGGATGGACCGCGGCGCTCGCCTGCCCGTTCTCGTCGAACAGATGCCGCTCGCAGGCGGCGACGGCGCGAGCCAGATCCTGCAGCGACGCGAGATGCGCGCCAGCGGCGTCGGGATCCTCGCGCATGGCCGGCAGGTTGCGCAGCGCCAGCGCGAGCGTCTGCCACGGTGCGTCGCTGCGATACAGCGGCACCGCCAGCGGATGGCGACGCGCCTGCTTCGCCCAGCCCTGCAGTTCTTCCTGCCACCACGCGAGCTTGGCCAGACCCGGGGTCGGATCGGCGCCCGCCCACGCGGCGTCGGTCAGCTCGTCGAGCAGGCCGAACCAGGCCTGCAGGCGCGTGCGCTGGGCTTCGGGCACGAAGGCAGCGGCGATCCGCCACTCCGGCCAGCGCGCCTGCCACTTGGCGAGGAAATCGGTGTCGCCGTCGCTCGTGGCGTTCATTCGAATACGGGCCAGGTCGCGGCATCGCACAGCGCCGCGGCGGCGTCGACCATCACGTCGCCGCCCCAGGCGACCGGGTCGTCGTCGTCGAGGCGGTAGCCCCACAACGCGACGACCGACGGCATGCCCGCGGCCTGCGCGGCGAGGATGTCGCGCGCGTCGTCGCCGACGTAGGCGCAACGGTGCGCGGGAATGCCGATCGCGTCGGCGGCATGCAGCAGCGGCAGCGGATGCGGCTTGCGCTCGGCCAGGGTGTCGCCGCCGACCAGCACGCCGCAACGCGTCTGCCAGCCGAGCTGCGGCAGGATGTCGCGCGCCAGATACTCCGGCTTGTTGGTGACGATGCCCCAGGGCGTGCCCGCCGCTTCCAGCGCCGCCAGCATCGCCTCGACGCCGTCGAACAGCACGCTGTGCCGGCCGAGTTCCTGCTGGTAGACCGCGAGGAATTCCGGCACCAGATCGATGACCTGGGCCGGATCGAACTCCGGGAACGCCGCCGACGCCATCGCGCGCGCGCCGCGCGAGACATGCGGACGGATCGCGGCCAGCGTCACCGGCGGCCGCTGGCGGTCGGCGCGCATGCGGTTCACCGTCGCGAGCATGTCCGGGGCGCTGTCGAGCAGGGTGCCGTCGAGATCGAACAGCACGCCGTCGGGAAACCGGGCGCGCGCAGGCGCGGCATCGGAGACGGCGGTCAAGCCGGCTTCCGCGCGCAGGCCAGATAGTTGACGTCGGTCCGCGAGACGATGCGGGCGGCGTTGCGCCACGGTTCGTACATCAGGCCGCTGACGTCCTCGAGCGCCAGCCCGGCATCGCGCAGCCACGCGGCGAGTTCGGCGGGCTTGATGAACGCGTCGTACTGGTGGGTGCCGCGCGGCAGCAGGCGCGCGACGTATTCGGCGCCGACGATCGCCAGTGCGAACGCGGCCGGCGTGCGGTTGAGCGTCGAGACGAAAAGCCGGCCGCCCGGCTTGAGTAACGTCGCGCAGGCCTGCAGGATCGCGCCGGGATCGGGCACGTGCTCCAGCATTTCCATGCAGGTGATCGCATCGAAACTGCCCGGCCGCTCGGCGGCCAGCGCCTCGACCGACTGCACGCGGTAGTCGACCTGCACGCCGGATTCGAGACCGTGCAGTTTGGCCACGCGCACCAGATCCTCGGCCAGGTCGATCGCGACGACCTTCGCGCCGTTCCGGGCCATCGCTTCGCTCAGCAGGCCGCCACCGCAGCCAACATCGAGGACGGCCGCGCCGTCGAGCTGGACGCGCTCGCGCACGTAACCGAGCCGCGCGGGATTCAGCGCGTGCAGGGCCTTTTGCGGCCCGGCCTGGTCCCACCAGCGATTGGCCAGCGCGCCGAACTTGTCGAGTTCGGCCTGGTGGAAGTTGTCGTGTCGTGCGGACTCGTGGGGGGCGGTCATGCGAACCTCGTCAGGCGCGGGTCTGGAGCGTGGAAATACGGTCGCGCCACTGGCGCGCGTTGGCGCCGATCGCGTCGAGGTCGAGGTCGACCAGCACGCGCTCGCGCAGTTTGGACTGCCCGGCGATCCACACGTCGCTGACCTGGTGGCGGCCCGCGGCGTAGACCAGCTGCGACACCACATGGTGCAGCGGCTGGGTCTCGACCGGCGACAGGTCGACACAGATCAGGTCGGCCTGCTTGCCCGGCTCGATCGAGCCGACCAGATGCTCGAAGCCGATCGCCTTCGCGCCGCCCAGCGTCGCCGCGCGCAGCGCCGTGAACGCGTCGAAACCGGCGGCATCGTTGGCGACCGCCTTGGCCAGGATCGCCGCGGTGCGGGTCTCGCCGAACATGTCGAGGTCGTTGTTGCTGGCGACGCCGTCGGTGCCGATCGCGAGCGTCACGCCTGCGCGCTCGAGCGCACAGGCCGGGCAGAAGCCGGACGCCAGCTTGAGATTCGATTCCGGGCAGTGCACGACGCTGACGCCGCGTTCGGCGCACAGGTGGATCTCGGCGTCGGTCAGCTGGGTCATGTGGACCGCGATCAGCCGGTCGTTGACCAGGCCCAGCCGATCCAGGCGCGCGAGCGGACGCTGGCCGTGCTCGGTGATCGACTGCTCGACCTCCTGCGCCGTTTCGTGCAGGTGCAGGTGCACCGGCAGGTCGAGCTGGTCGGCGAGCATGCGGATGCGCTCGAAATTCGCATCGTTGACCGTGTACGGCGCATGCGGCGCGAACGCCATCGCGATCAGCGGATCGTCGCGCCACTGGTCGTGGACCTCACCGGCCTTGTCGAAGTATTCGTCGTCGCTGGACGCCCAGGCGGTGGGGAAATCGATGACCGGCAGACCGATCCGCGCGCGGAAGCCGTGCCGCTTGTAGACGGCGGCCTGCACGTCGGGAAAGAAGTAGTTCTCGTTGACGCAAGTGGTGCCCCCGCGAAGCATTTCCGCGAGCGCCAGGGTGATGCCGTCGGCGACGAACGCCGGGCCGATCACCGCGCCCTCGATCGGCCAGATGTGCTCCTGCAGCCACACCTTCAAGGGTAGGTCGTCGGCGATGCCGCGCAGCAGCGTCATCGGATTGTGGGTATGCGCGTTGACCAGTCCGGGCAGCACCGCCGACTGCGGGCGCGACACGGTCTCCTTCGGCGCGAAGCGGGTGCGCGCCTCGGCGACCGGCAGCACGGCCACGATCTGGCCGTCGTGCACGGCGACCGCGTGGGCTTCGAGCACGACCGCGTGCGGCTCGACGGGGACCACGAAACCCGCCTCGATCAGCAGGTCGATGGTGTGCAGGGGGGCGTCATGCATGTTCATTCGTCCACGGGATCCCGGATCCAGAAAAAGCCGTTGTGCAAGGCATCGACATCGTATCGGGCGCCGTCGTAATGCACGACCCGGCTCGCCCGGCGCTGCGTCGTCACCGCGTCGTCCCCGCTACTGCCCGTCGCGCGTTCGGTGCGCGACACGTTCGCGATCACGCGCAGGTCGGCATAGCCATGGTGCGTGCCCGGCTCCACACCGATGCTGAGGGCCGCGTCTTCGGTCACCAGACGCTGGTCGAGCGTCCAGCTGCAGGGTTCGCCTTCGATCCGTTGCCAGAGCTCGAGATAGCTCGAGAACACGGGCCGCAAGGCGCTGCCATTGCGCACGTACAGGGTGAGTTCGTCATTGAAGCGCCCGTCGGGACAGCTCGCCCCCGGCGCGGCGCTGCGCAGCACCACGCCGAACGCGCGCACGCCGGGGGCGAGGTCGTAGCGCGCGGTGTCGAGGCGCAGGCCATCCGCATCGAGCGCGAAGACCGCGTCTTCCGCCAGATCCGTCGTGTGCACGGCGAGCGGCCGGGTATCCTGCGTCCCGAGTACGGCGACGACCAGGCGCAGTTCGCGCGGCACAGGGGCCTCGGACGCCGGCAACGGATACGCCACCGCCGCGAGCGACAGCGCGGGATCGAACGGCCACACGCGACAGGCCTGGGCCACGAGGGCCGGTGCGCCATCGGCGGGGAGCAGCGACGCATCGGCGAGCGCGCGGATGATCGGCGCAGGACAGGCCTCGGCTGCGAAGACGACGCCCGGCGCGCCAACGGCCGCGAGCAGGAGCGCCAGCGCGCCTGCCCCCGTGCGCCGGGCGCGCGTCGCGATCACTTGACCCGGCTGACGTACTCGCCGGAGCGGGTGTCGACCTTGATGGTCTCTTCCTGACTGACGAACAGCGGCACACGCACCACCGCACCGGTTTCCAGCGTGGCCGGCTTGCCGCCGCCGCCGGAGGTGTCGCCGCGCACGCCGGGGTCGGTCTCGACGATCTTCAGGTCGACGAAGTTCGGCGGCTGCACCGCGATCGGATTGCCGTTCCACAGGGTGACCACGCAGTCTTCCTCGCCCTTTAGGTACTTGGCGGCATCGCCGACGCCGGCCTTGTCGGCCTGGACCTGCTCGAAGGACTCGGGGTCCATGAAGTGCCAGTATTCACCGTCGGCGTAGAGGAAGCGCATGTCGGTGTCCATGACGTCGGCCACTTCCAGCGAATCGGTCGCCTTCATCGTCAGCTCGACGACGCGGCCCGACTTGATGTTGCGGTACTTGATGCGGGTGAACGCCTGGCCCTTGCCCGGCTTGACGTATTCGGTCTCGGTGATCACGCAGGGATCGTTGTTGACCAGGATCTTCTGTCCGTTCTTGACGTCGTTCATGCCGTAGCTGGCCATCTTCGCTCCTGCTGGGCCGCCATCGGCGGCGGCTACACTATGGGGATTGCGGCCGCGGCACGGCCGCGTTCCGCTTCTGGATCACAGTCCCCATGATACCCGCTGCTCCCGCCACGATGCAGCCACGCCGCTGGCAGCAGGCGTGGCGCGACGCCATCCGCGACCCCCAGGACCTGCTGGCGGCGCTCGGCCTCTCCGATGCCGGGCTGCCGGTGTCGACCGCAGCGACGACCCAGTTTCCGCTGCGGGTACCCCGCGGTTTCGTTGCCCGCATGCGCCATGGCGATCCCCACGACCCGCTGCTGCGGCAGGTGCTGCCGCTGGACGCCGAACTGCGCCCCGCGCCCGGTTTCGATTTCGACGCCGTCGGCGACGCGGCCGCCAAGGCCGGCCACGGCGTCCTGCACAAATACGAAGGCCGCGCCCTGCTGATCGCCACCGGCAGCTGCGCGGTGCACTGCCGTTACTGCTTCCGCCGGCATTTTCCGTATGCGGAAGAAACTGCCGCGGCCGCCGGCTGGGCCTCGGCGCTGGCGGTGGTCCGCGACGATCCGAGCATCCACGAGGTCCTGCTGTCGGGCGGCGACCCCCTGTCGCTTGCGACGTCGAAGCTGGCCGAACTCACCGACGCCCTGCGGCACATCCCGCATCTGCGCCGGCTGCGGATCCACACGCGTCTGCCGATCGTGCTGCCCGAGCGCGTCGACACCGAACTCTGCGCCTGGCTGGCCGCGCTGCCCTGGCCGGTCACCATCGTGGTGCACGCCAACCACGCCAACGAGTTCGACGGCACCGTCGACACCGCGATGCGCGACCTGCGCGCCGCCGGCGCGATGCTGCTGAATCAGGCGGTGCTGCTGCGCGGCGTCAACGACGACGTCGACGCGCTCGCCGATCTCGCCGAGCGCGGTTTCGAGGCCGGTGTGCTGCCCTACTACCTGCACCAGCTCGACCGGGTCGCCGGCGCGGCCCATTTCGAGGTGACGGACGCGACCGCATTCGTGCTGCATGCCGCATTGGTCGCCCGCCTGCCCGGCTACCTCGTGCCGCGTCTGGTCCGCGAGGTCGCGGGGGACACGTCCAAGCGCGCCCTGCATGCGCCGGACGATGGACGGAAAGTGGCGCCCGTGGCATAACGCCCACTGCCCTCGGAGACCCGAATGCCGAACCACACCGACACGCCGCTGCGCCTGCTGATCGTCGACGACCGCGTCGAGGATGCCGAGGCGGTCGTCAGCGGCCTGCGCAACGCCGGGATCGCGGTGCGCCCGCAGCGGCCGGCAGATGTCGACGAACTCGAAACGATGATCGGCAGCCAGTCGCTGGACCTGGTGCTCGCGGCGATCGCGTCGACGTCCCTGCCATTCGCACGGGTCATGCAGAGCGTCGCCGGGACCGGCAAGGACGTCGCCGTCATCGCGCTGGCCGACACGCTGGACGAGTCGTCCTACGTCGACACCCTGCTGGCCGGCGCGCGTGCCGTCGCGCTGCGCCATGCGCCGCAGCAGCTGCTGGCCTGCGTGCGCGAACAGTGGGCCGACCGCGACGCGCGACGCGCCCTGCGCCGGCTCGAATCGCGGGTCCGCGAGACCGAGCGCCGCTGCGATGCGCTGATCGATTCCTCGCGCGACCCGATCGCCTACGTGCACGAAGGCATGCACATCCGCGCCAATCCGGCGTATCTGGAAATGTTCGGCTACGAGGCCTTCGAGGACGTCGAAGGCGTCTCGCTGCTGGACATGGTCGCGCCGCAGCACGTCGAGAACTTCAAGACGCTTCTGAAGAGCCTCAGCAAGGGCGAACCGCCGCCGGCGCGCCACGAGATCGAAGCGCGCGACATCGAGGGCAACGTCTTTCCCGCGTCGATGGAATTCGCGACCGCGCAGTACGAAGGCGAACCCTGCCTGCAGGTGGTCTTCCGTCGCCGCGAGCTGATCGACCCGGGCCTCGCCCTGGAGCTGGAGGAACTGCGCCAGCGCGACCAGGTCACGGGCCTGCTGAACCGGCCGACCTTCCTGCGCTCGCTCGAGGACGCGGTCGACGACGCCGCGCAGAGCGACGGCAAGCACGGCTTCCTGATGATCGAGCCCGACCATCACCAGCAGTTGCTCGGCGACATCGGCCTCGACCACGCCGACGAACTGCTGCACGCGGTCGCGGTCCATCTGCAGGCGCAGCTGGGCGACAACGCCACCGCGGCGCGCTACGCCGAGCACACGCTGGCCGTGCTGCTGCACCACGACGGCTACCACGCGACCGCGGCGATGGCCGAACGCATCCGCGAAGCCTTCGCGTCGCACGTGTTCGAGATCGGTGCGCGCTCGAGCGTGGTCACCGTCAGCATCGGCGGCGTCCAGATCGGCGAGAAGATCGCCAACGTCGGCCAGGTGCTGGCGCGCGCCACGCGCTCGGTCGAATCCGCGCTGGGCACCGGCGGCAACCGCTGCGAGATCTTCGATCCCGGTGCGGTCGACCGTGCCGAAGAAGAGCAGGTCCGGGCCTGGGTGGCGAAGCTCCGCAGCGCGCTCGACGATGAAGGTTTCCTGCTGCACTACCAGCCGATCATCAACCTGCAGGGCGACACCGCCCCGGTCTACGAGACGCTGCTGCGGCTCGACGGCGGCGATGGCGAACTGATCGCACCCGGCAGCTTCCTGCACATCGCCGAAGAGAACGGCATGCTGGCCGAGATCGATCAGCACGTCGTCGGCCGCACCATCGCGGCGCTGGGCCAGCGCCTGCGCGAAGACCGTCCGACGACATTGCTGGTGAAGATCAGCCAGGCCTCGCTGGAAGGCGACGCGCTGCCCCGCTTCATCGGTGCGCAGCTGGCCGAGCACCAGGTACCGGGCGAATACCTGGTGCTGCAGTTGCCGGAATCGAAGGTCTTCACGCATCTGAAAGCAACGCAGGAATTCGCCGCCGCGATCGGCGTCTACGACTGCCGCTTCGCGCTCGAGCAGTTCGGCGTGGGCCTGGATTCGTTCCAGCTGCTGACCCATCTGCAGCCGCATCTGCTCAAGCTCGACCGCAGCTTCACCGAGGATCTGCCGCAGAACGCCGAGAACCAGGAACGGGTGCGCGAGATCGCCAAGCGGGCGCGGCAGATCGGCATCCGCACGGTCGCCGAGTTCGTCCAGGACGCGGCCAGCATGTCGATCCTGTTCTCGGCCGACATCGATTACGTGCAGGGCAACTTCCTCGCCGCGCCGACGCCATCGATGAACTACGACTTCGAATAAGCCACCGCGGTCTGCGATGCGCACGAGCCCGCCGCAAGGCGGGCTCTTCGTTTCGGGACACGCCGTCCGCCCTGGGCCCGCGACCGTACTGCGCACAAGAAAAAGCCCGCCATCAGGCGGGCTTTCCGGTGCCAGCATCGCGTAACGTCAGGCGACGATGCCCTGACGCACCGCGTCGCGGTCGAGCGGCGCATTGCGCAGCGCGGCGATGCGCTCGTCGAGCGGCGGATGGCTCATCATCAGCTTCTTCAGGCCCGTGCCCACGCCACCGCTGATACCGAACGCGGCCACCTGCTTGGGCAACGTGCTCTGGCCGTAGGTCTGCGCCAGACGCTCGAGCGCGGCGATCATCTTGTCGCGGCTGGCCAGCTGCGCGGCGCCGGCGTCGGCGCGAAACTCGCGGTGGCGCGAGAACCACATCGTGATCATCGAGGCGAACAGGCCGAAGACCATGTCGAGCACGAAGACGATCGCGAAGTAGCCCAGCCCACCGCCGCCGCTGTCGCGGCCACCGCTGAGAAAGTTGTCGACCACGCGGCCGACGACGCGCGCCAGGAAGATCACGAACGTGTTCACCACGCCCTGCAACAGGGTCATCGTCACCATGTCGCCGTTGGCGACGTGGCTGACCTCGTGCGCGAGCACCGCTTCCGCCTCGTCGCGCGTCATCGCACGCAGCAGGCCGGTCGAGACCGCGACCAGCGAGGCATCCCGGCGCGCGCCGGTCGCGAACGCGTTGATCTCCGGCGCGTCGTAGATCGCGACTTCCGGCATGCCGATGCCGGCCAGTTGCGCCTGGCGCTGCACGGTCGTCAGCAGCCAACGCTCGGATTCGTTGCGTGGCTCGGTGATGACCTGGGCGCCGGTGAAGCGCTTGGCCGACCACTTCGACAATGCGAGCGAGACGAAGGCGCCGCCGAAGCCAAACAGCGCTGCGAACACCAGCAGGCCCATATTGCTGGACGCGTTGAGGCCGAACACGGCCATGACGACGCTGACGAGTGCCAGCACCGCGAGGTTGGTGGCGATGAGCAAACCGAATCGCTTGAACATGGAATTCTGTCGGGCTTGATGCCTGCGCTGGCGGGGAATCGCGCCTGCATGATCTGTGCATGCAGGCGACGATTTCAATCGGCGCGCACGGGTGGCAGAGTGTCGACCCCGCAAAAATTCATTTCCGAGACAGGTTCACGTGCCGACGCGTCCTTCCCTCGCCCACGAAGACGGCGCGTACGTCGGCCGGTTCGCGCCGTCCCCGACCGGTCCGCTGCATGCGGGCTCGCTCGTCGCGGCGTTCGGCAGCTGGCTGCTGGCCCGCCACCACCACGGGCGCTGGTCGATCCGCATCGAGGACCTGGACCCGCCGCGCGAAGTCGCCGGCGCTGCCGCGGCGCAGCTGCACATGCTGGCGGCGTGCGGGCTGACATCGGACACGCCGGTGCTCCATCAGCACGCGCGCGGCGCGGCCTACCAGCAGGCGCTCGACCGTCTGCTCGCACGCGGCGACGCCTTCGTCTGCCACTGCAGCCGCAGCGACCTCGCGGTGCACGACGGCCTCCACCGCGGGGCGTGCGTGGCGACGCAGGCCCGTCCGGATCCCGCGGTCCGCCTGCGGGTCACGCCCGGCACCCGCATCGTGTTCGACGACGCGATCCAGGGGCGCATCGACGAAGACGTCGCGGCGACGGTCGGCGACTTCGTGCTGCGACGCGCCGACGGCCCCTGGGCCTATCAGCTCGCGGTCGTCGTCGACGATGCGGCGCAGGCCGTCACCGATGTCGTGCGCGGCGCCGACCTGCTCGGCTCCACCGCGCGCCAGATCCTGCTGCAGCAACGCCTGGCGCTGCCGGCGCCGCGCTATGCGCACCTGCCGCTGCTCGTCGATGCGCAGGGACACAAGCTCTCCAAAACGGACCAGGCGCCCGCGCTGGATCCGGGGCATCCGCTGCCCGCCCTGCGCGCGGCGTGGCAGGCCCTGGGCCAGCCGCTGGCTGCGCTCGCATCCGCCGACGACGTCGACGGTCTGCTGCGCGCAGCACACGATGCGTTCGATCCGCTGCGCATTCCACGCGGCCCGGTGCCGATTGCTGCGACGCACAACGCGCCTGACATCGACGATGACTAGACTCGGGCGACGCCGCATCCGCGGCTTATCGACGAGGAAACGATGATGGGCGCACGCGTGGCACTGGTGACGGGCGGCATGGGCGGCATCGGCACATCGATCGTGAAGCGGTTGGCCGACAACGGCTACCGGGTCGCGACCAATTACCGCAACGCCGAGAAAGCCGACGCCTGGAAGCGCCAGATGCGCGACGAGGGCTACGACATCGCGATCGCCCGGGGCGACGTGTCCGATCACGACGAGGCCGAGGCGATGGTGCGCGACGTCGAGTCGCAGCTCGGGCCGATCGACATCCTGATCAACAACGCCGGCATCACCCGTGACGGCACCTTCCACAAGATGCACGCGCTGCAGTGGCAGGACGTCATCAACACCAATCTCAATTCGGTCTACAACGTGACGCGCCCGGTGATCGAAGGCATGCGCGAGCGCAAGTGGGGCCGGATCATCCAGATCAGTTCGATCAACGGCCTCAAGGGCCAGTACGGCCAGGCGAACTACGCGGCGGCCAAGGCCGGCATGCACGGCTTCACGATTTCGCTGGCGCGCGAGAACGCCAAGCTCGGCATCACCGTCAACACGGTGTCGCCCGGTTACGTCGCGACCGACATGGTCATGGCCGTACCGGAAGACGTGCGCGCGAAGATCGCCGCCGACATTCCGACCGGCCGCCTCGGCCGTCCGGAAGAGATCGCGTACGCGGTCAATTTCCTCGTTGCCGAAGAAGCCGCGTGGATCACCGGCTCCAATCTCGACATCAACGGCGGCCATCACATGGGCTGGTAGCCGCGCGGCATCCGCGCGCGCCGTACGCCGGCGGACGGACGCCGCGCCGCGCGCAGACCCCTCGCATTCAGTACTTTCGGGCGGTTGCGCCCACTCCGACGCTGCGCCATGCTGCGCGGCATCAATGGATCAGAGTGTTGGCTGTATGAGCGCAATGCGCATCATCAAGAAGTATCCGAACCGTCGGCTCTACGATACGGAAATCTCCAGCTACATCACCATCGAGGACGTGCGCCAGCTGATCGTCGATGGCGAGACCTTCGAGGTGCGCGACGCCAAGAGCGGCGACGACCTGACGCGTTCGGTGCTGCTGCAGATCATCGCCGAGCACGAATCCGACGGCGAACCGGTGCTGTCCACGCAGTTGCTGAGCCAGATCATCCGCTTCTACGGCGATTCGATGCAGGGCTTCATGGGCAGCTATCTCGAGCGCTCGATGCAGGTCTTCCTCGACCAGCAGCAGCAGTTCCGCCAGCAGATGGGCGGCCTGCTGGGACAGACGCCGTGGACGATGATGAACCAGCTGACCGAACGCAACATGGAACTCTGGACCGAATTCCAGAAGACCATGGTCGGCGGTGCCAGCGGCGGCGGCGCGGGCGCACCCGGCGGCAAACCCGGCGACCGGGATCCCAAGCGCGGTCGCTGACCGCATGACCCTCGCTTGCTGGAACGGCGCGCTCTCGCGCCGTTTCCGTGTCCGGCTGCGGAGTTCCACATGACCCCGACCCATCGCGTCGCCCTGGTCACGGGCGGCCTCGGCGGCATCGGCCGCGCCATCTGCACGCAGCTCGCCGGGCGCGGCATCCAGGTCGTCGCTGCCGACCTGCCGACCGACCCCGCGCGCCTCCACACCTTCACGGCCGACATGGCCGGCCTGCCGGTGACGACGCTTGCGGTCGACGTCGGCGACGCCGAGGCCTGCGCCGCCGCGATCGCCGAGGTCGAGGGCCGGCACGGGCGGCTCGACATCCTCGTCAACGCCGCGGGCATCACCCGCGACGCCACGCTGCGCAAGATGGCGACCGCGCAGTGGGACGACGTGCTGCGGATCAATCTCGACAGCGCCTTCCACCTGTGCCGCGCCGCGGTCGACGGCATGGTCGCGCGCGGCTTCGGCCGCATCGTCAACATCAGCTCGGTCAGCGGCCAGACCGGCAACTTCGGCCAGACCAACTACGCCGCGGCCAAGGCCGGCCTGCACGGCTTCACGATGTCGCTGGCGCGCGAGGTCGCGGCCAAGGGCATCACCGTCAACAGCCTGTCGCCCGGTTACGTCGCGACGCCAATGACGGCCGCGATGCCGGACGAGGTACTCGCGCGCACGATCGCCAGCGTGCCCGTCGGTCGCGTCGGCCAGCCCGACGACATCGCGCGTGCGGTCGTCTTCCTCGTCGCCGACGACGCCGGCTACATCACCGGCATCAACCTGCCGGTCAACGGCGGCCTGCTCATGGGGTTCTGAGCGCGGCGGTCGCGCTGCCGCCTGCGTCCTCGCAGAACTTCGCGCGATACGCCATCGCCTTGGGCAGCAGCGACTGCAGGTTCTGGATGCGCGTGCCGGGATTGGGATGGGTCGACGAGAATTCCGGCGGCGCCTCGCCACCGCTGGCCGCGCTCATGCGTTCCCACAGCGGCACCGATTCGTTCGGATCGAAACACGCGGCCGCCGCCAGCATCAGGCCGACGACGTCGGCTTCGGTCTCGTGCTTGCGCGCATACGGCAGCAGGTAGCCGTAGCCCATCGCGGCCATCACCATCTGCTGCTGCTGCGGGTCCATCCCGCTCATCGCGCCGGCCATCTGCCCGACCTGGGTCAGCTTCTGCTGGGCCATGCGCTGCGCGCCGTGGCGCAGCAGCGCATGCGCGATCTCGTGGCCCATGACCACCGCCATCGCGTCCTCGTTCTGCGCCACCGGCGCCAGGCCGCTGTAGACCGCCATCTTGCCGCCCGGCAGGCAGAACGCGTTGGCCTGGTCGGACTCGATGACGTTGACTTCCCATTCGAAACTTTCGGAGAAGCGGCTCGGTTCGAGGCCGTTCTCGCGCGCGAGTTCGGCCTCGACGACGTCGATCTTGGCGATCAGCCGCTCGGCGATGTTGCGCACGTCCCGCGACAGCGGGCTGTCTGGGTCGGCCGGCCGCTCCTGCGCCAGGATTTCCTCGTAGGCCTGCAGGCCCAGCGCCTTTTCGTCGTCGACCGACAGGCCGCGATCGATCAGCACGGTCTCGCCGGTCACCGGATCGACCGAGCGGTTGGAGATGTAATAGAAGATCCCGTAACCCGCGAACAGCAGCAGGATCACGAACCGCATGTTGATGCCGCGACGCGGACGGCCGGGCTGCTGCTGGCGCCTGCCGCCGAAGGGATCCTGCCTCATCTGAACGCTCCGAATGCCGGATTCCGGCGCACTGGTCAAAGGTCGCGGACGACCCGGAAGCCGATTCTGGCATTGGTCGTGTCGACGGGCGCGAGTGCACGCCAACTGGCGCGCGTCTGCGCCGGCGAGCTGGCCCAGGAGCCGCCGCGGATGACCTGGTTGCGGCAGCCGGGATTGACCCAGGCCGAACCGTCCTTGGGCGCGCGGCGGTAGTTCTCGTGCCAGCAGTCGGCCATCCACTCGCTGACGTTGCCGGCCAGATCGTGCACGCCCCAGGTGTTGGCCTCGAAACTGCCGACCGGCGCCGGGCCCCAGTAGTCGTCGCCGTAGTCGGGGAACGCGTTGCCCCAGGCGCGGCCGCCGGGCGAGCGGTCCAGCGCGCCGGTCATGTTGCCGCTGCCCTCGGGCGGCGTGCCCTCGCCCCAGGGATAGCGCTCGCTGCTGCCGCTGCGGAAGGCGTATTCGAATTCCGCCTCGCTGGGCAGGCGGTAGTTGCGCCCGCTCTGCGCGCTGAGCCACTGCGCGTAGGCCTCGGCGTCCTTGGCGCTGACGTGCAGCACCGGCATCGTGTCGCCGGCCGGCCGGCCGACGTAATCCGAGCGCCAGTCGACCCGGCTCCGGCGCAGGAAATTGCCGGTGCGCTCGTCGTAGGCCATCGAGAAACCGCGGCGAATGGCGCGCGCCTGGTAGCCGCTGGCGTCGATGAAACGGCGGAATTCGCCGACGGTGATCTCGCGCACCGCCATCGCGAAACCACGCTCGAACCGCACCCCGTGACGCGGCTTCTCGTTGTCGTCGGCGTCCGGGTCCTCCGGCAGCGCGCCCATCATGAAACCGCCATGCGGCAGCACGACCATCTGCGGCCCGCGGGCGCCGCCCTCGAGCGCATCGGTGAATGCCTGCCCCGGCCGGAAGGTGCCGTAATGCACGGCCTGGTCGATCCGTTCGCGCAGGTCGTTGGCGACCGGATCGCCAGGCCGCGCGATGCTGAGGATCTCGGCCAGCTTCGCGCGCGCCGCACTCGCCCCGTTGATCTTCGGCAGCGCGGCGACGCCCTCGTCGCGCAGGCGGGCGATCCGGGCGTTGCGCATGCCTTCGATGCGGGCGACGGCGTCCGGCACCGTCGGGAACCCGGGCCGGATCCGCTCCGCATGGCCGAGCCAGCTCGACGCGGCGTCGAAATCGCCGGCGACGCCGGCCGTCTCGGCCCGGCGGATCAGCGCGCTCTCCACCGCGGCCAGGCCTTGCAGCGCACGCCCCTGCTCCGGTCGCAGCGCCAGCGCCTCGCGGAACGCGGCGATCGCACCGCCGCCGTCCTCGCCCAGCGCGTCGTCGCGCAACGCGCGTTCGCCGCTGCGATTGAGCTCCCACAGGCGATCGCTGATGTCGACCCGTTCGAGGTAGCGCAGCACCGGCTCCTCGTCCGGCGCGATGTAGCGGGCGACCGCCGCGACGCTCTGCGCCGTGCGCAGACCGGCGATGTCGTCCTGGTTGTCGGCGGCGTCGAGCGCGGCGTCGCCGATCCGCAGCAGGGCGGCGCGGGCGCGCGCCAGTCCGGCCGCGGCGGCATCGGCCTGGTCCGGGCGTCGGGCGAGCGCGAGATACAGGGGAATCGCGGAGTCGGCATCGGCGTACAGCGCTCCCGCCTCGAGCGCGGAATCGGCGCGCGCGAGCGCCGACGCCGCGTCGCCGTCGGCGATCACGACCTCGGGCGGCGTCCAGTTCAGCGCGGCCGCCGCGCTGTCGTCGCCGCTGATCGTCACGCTGCCGTCGGCGTCCGGGCCGTCGGCATCGGTCGCCCGTTCGCCGCCGCACGCGGTCGCCAGGACCAGCAGCAGCGATCCCAGCGCTCCCTTGAGCAACCCACCTGCGCGCAACGCGGACTCCCGATTCCGGACCTCGCCAGATTAAGCGATCGGGCCGACCGCGGCGACGACGCGCGCCGGGCCCGGGCGCGGCTTGCGATTGCCGCACCCCGTCGTCGCCGCTAGGCTGTCGCGCATGCCTTCCTCTCCCGCGTGCTGGATCGACGATCCAGCGGTCCTGTCGTCCCGGCTGCCTGCCGGCCCCGCCCGTGTCGGGCTCGATACCGAATTCATCCGCGAACGCACGTTCTGGCCGCAGCTGGCCCTGGTCCAGATCGCGGTCGAGCGCGACGACGGCATCGACGTGCTGCTCGTCGATCCGCTCGCGCCCGGAATCACCGAAGCGCTGCGCCCGCTGCTCGCGGACCCGGGCATCGTCAAGGTCATGCACAGCGCCAGCGAGGACCTGGTCGCGCTGGGGCACACCTGCGGGGTCGTGCCGACGCCACTGTTCGACACACAGATCGCAGCCGGTCTGGCCGGCGTCGGTGCCGGGATGGGCTACCAGCGCCTGGTGCAGGACACGCTCGACGTCGCCCTTCCCAAGGGCGAGACGCGGTCCGACTGGCTGCGGCGTCCGCTGTCGCCGACCCAGCTGGAGTACGCGGCCGACGATGTCGAATACCTGTTCGCCCTGCACGACGACCTCGCCGCCCGGCTCGAGACGCTGGGCCGCAGTGCCTGGCTGCACGAGGACTGCGCCCGCCTGGTCGCCAACGCGGCGCACACCGACGGCGAGCGCTGGCCGCAGCTCGGCGGCCGCGCCGGCCAGTTCCTCGATGCCGACAGCCAGCTGCGGCTGATGCGGCTGCTGCGCTGGCGCGAGCAGTACGCGCGCAGCCACGACCGCCCGCGCACCTGGATTCTCGACAACGAGCTCGCCACGCTGCTGGCACGCGATCCACCGGCCGATCCGGCTGCGTTGCAGGCCAGACTCGATGCGCACCCGAAGGCGCCGCGCAAGCTCGGTGCGCCGATCTGGCAGGCCCTGACCACGCCGCTCGACGACGAGGCCGACGCGCCGCTGTCTTCCGGCGAGGAGCCGGACCGCAAACTGCTCAAGCGCCTGCAGCAGGCCGTCGCCACCCGCGGCGCGGCGCTCGGCCTGCCCGATGGCGTGCTCGCGTCGCGGCGCTGGCTGGAAGCGCTGATGGAAGGCGACGACTGGCCGGGCGCCCTGTCGGGCTGGCGCCGCGGCGAGCTGGAAGCGGATCTCGCGCCGTTGTTGCAAGGTGCTGGCGACAAACGCGCGGCATCCGTATAATCGGCGACTTCGTGGGGCGGTAGCTCAGCTGGGAGAGCGCCACGTTCGCATCGTGGAGGTCAGGGGTTCGATCCCCCTCCGCTCCACCACGAAACTGGAAACCCCGGAAAGCGCAGGCTTTCCGGGGTTTTTCTTTTGTGGCCCCGCGGCTGTCAGCCGTCCTGGCATGCGTTGCGGGCGCGCGTGCGGCGCCGATCCATCGCATGCGGAATCGACGCACGTTCCACGCGCACGACCAGCCGAAATGCGCCGCAGCCGCAAAGGCCGGCACGTTCCCGTTGCGGCGCGAGGAATCCTGCGGTGACCCGCACCTTGCGGGCCCCGGTGGAAAGATCAGGTGTTCGATTCACCGGGAATCGTGGTCTCCGTCCCGAGCAGCTCGCGCACGTAGAGCCGCTTCACCAGCACGTACAGCACGACGGTCAGCGGCGCCGCAAGCAGCAGGCCGGCAAACCCCGTCAGGGTGCCGAAGGCCAGCAGCGCGAACAGCAGCAGCGCAGGTGGCAGTTCGACCGCGCGCTGCTGGATCAGGGGCTGCAGCAGATTGCCCTCGATCTGCTGGATGACCAGATACAGGCCGGCCGTCGCCAGTCCGATCCGAGGGCTGACGGTGAAGCCGAGCAGGATGCCGGGCACGGCCGCGGCGATCGGCCCGATGATCGGCACGAAATCCAGCAGGAACGCGATCAGCGCCAGCGCGAACGCCGCAGGCACGCCGAGCAGCCACAGGCCGAGCCAGGTCAGCAGCCCGACCGCCGCCATCGCCACGAGCTGGCCTCCGAGCCACAGGCGCAGGGCGCGGGCGCTGGTGTCGAGCGCGTCGGCGGCCACGTCGCGCACCGATGTCGGCACCAGCTGCAGCAGGCCGGCGCGGTACATCCCCGGCTGCGCCGCCATGTAGATGCCGCCCACCAGCACCAGCAGAGGGTTCATCAGGCCGCCGGAGAACGTCATCGCGACCGCGCCCGCGCCGCTGGCGAGGCGGCCCATGTTGTTGCGCAGAGTGTCGATCTGCTCGCCGAGGACGCCGCCGATGCTGGTGTCTTCGACCCAGGCCTGGAAGGCCTCGTAGGCCGGCGGCAGGGCCTCGATCAGCGTCGACATCTCGCGCGAGACCTGCGCGCCGAACATCCACAGCATCAGGCCCAGGCCGCCGGCGAGCACGACCAGCACGATGGCGAGCGCCACACCGTCGCCGACCGGCGCGACCCGTTGCAGCAGATGCGTCAGCGACAGCAGCAGGGCCGCGAACACGACCGCACCGAAGACCAGCAGCAGCACCGGGATCAGCTGCCACAGGAGTGCCAGCAGCGCGACCAGGGCGAGGACGACGAGCACCTGGCGGGTGAAACGGGACAGATCGGCGGTAGGCGGCATGCGGTTCCAGAATGGGCGCGTCGGCCGCACCGCGAGTTCGGTCCGGCGAGCGGTAGCGACGCAAGGGCGCACCGGGCGTGCCCGATGCGGTCGCGCGTTGTGCCACACACTACGTGCACGGGCGGTGGAGTCCGGTGACGGTCCCGGATCGCCCGTCGTTCCCTGCCCGCCTCGTCGCAGCATCCGCGCTCCAAGCCGCGCAACCGCCTGTCGCGACCCGCGCCGTCAGCGGCACGCGCGCGTTGCGCGGATCGCGCCGCGGCGCCCGCTCAGGAACTGCAGGACAGCATCGAACAGCCGGCCTTCGAACGGGCCCAGTCAGGACGCCGGGCGGCGTAGGCATCGCGTCCCGGCTGTTCTTCGTACGGCTGCCGCATGACCTCGGCCAGCGTCGTGATCCCCGACAGATCGCCGGCGGTCGCCAGGTCGATGGCCTGCTGCGCGAGGTAGTTGCGCAGGACGAAGCGCGGGTTGGCGGCCCGCATCCGCGCCTGTCGCGCCGCATTCGACAGCGGGTCCGCGTGCAGGCGCGCGGCGTAGTGCTGCAGCCAGGCCTCGAACTCCACGCGCAGCGATTCGCGTCGCGCGTCGTCGTAGAACGCATCCGCGACCGGGGCCAACGCCGGCGCATCCGGGTCGAGCCCGATCAGCCCGCGGAAGAAGCGCGTCATGTCGACTTCGCCGGCGTGCAGCAGTCCCTGCAATCGCTGCATCAGTGCGACATCCTCGTCGGCGCAGGCGGACAGGCCCAGCTTCGCGGCGATCGACTCGCGCTCGCAGGCCGCATACACCGCGGCGTACTGCGCCAGACCGTCTTCCAGCGGCGCCGTGTCGGTGAACAGCGGCGACAGCGCCTGGGCCAGGCGGCTGAGGTTCCAGTGCGCGATCTTCGGCTGCCAGCCGAAGCGGTAGCGCCGGTGCTGCGCGTCGGTGGTGTTGGGGGTCCAGTCGGGATCGTAGTCGTCGATCCAGCCGTAGGGCCCGTAATCGATCGTCAAGCCGAGGATCGACATGTTGTCGGTATTCATGACGCCGTGGACGAAGCCGACCCGCATCCAGGCCGCGATCATCCGCGCCGTGCGCGCGCAGACCTCGGCGAACCAGGCGCCGTAGCGGGCGTCGCCCTCCGGCAACGCGAGCAGGTGCGGGAAATCGCGGTCGATGGTGAAGTCCGCGAGACGCCGCAGCAGCGCGACGTCGCCGCGCGCATACGGCAATTCGAAATGGCCGAAGCGGATGAACGACGGCGCGACCCGGCACACGATCGCGCCGGGCTCGGGCGCCGCGTGGCCGTCGTAGAACATGTCGCGGACCACCGCATCGCCCGTCGTCACCAGCGACAGCGCACGGGTCGTCGGCACGCCGAGGTGGTGCATCGCCTCGCTGCACAGGAACTCGCGCACCGACGAGCGCAGCACGGCGCGCCCGTCGGCGGTGCGCGAATACGGCGTCGGTCCGGCGCCCTTGAGCTGCAGTTCCCAACGTCCGCCGTCCGCGGTGACGGCCTCGCCCAGCGAGATCGCCCGGCCATCGCCGAGCTGGCCCGCCCAGTGCCCGAACTGGTGACCGCCGTAGTTGCCGGCGGCCGGCTGCATGCCGGGCATCAGCGCGTTGCCGCCGAGGCGACCACAACGCGCCTTCGACCTGGCGACGTCCGCCACCGATGACCGGGTCGCCCGGCAGCTCACGCACGAACCGGTTGTCGAAATGCAGGTCCGGCAAGGATGCAGCGACGGCGCTCATCCGGCGAGCGCGTACGGGCCGCCGGCGACCAGCGCACGCTGGTAGGCGGGACGCGCATGGATGCGGTCGACGAAGTCGCGGATGTTGGGGCCGACGTGCGCCGACGCCCGCGCCACCGCGGCCTCCAGCGGGAAACTCATCTGGACGTCCGCCGCGGTGAAGCGCGTGCCGGCGAACCAGGGCCGGGCGCCGAGTTCGCGCTCGACATGGCCCAGATGCGTCGCCAGCTGCGGACCGACGAAGGTCTGCATCGCCTTGTCGGCAATGCCGCGCGCGACGGGCCTGGCGAAGAACGGCATCGGCGCGCCGCGGATGCGGCCGAACACCAGCGCCAGCAGCAACGGCGACATCAGCGATCCCTCGGCGTAGTGGAGCCAGGTGCGGTAGCGCAGACGTTCGTCGGCGTCGTCGGGCGCCGATGACAGCGCATGCGCGGTGTCGTAGCGCTCGGTCAGTGTCTCGATGATCGCCCCCGACTCCACCAGCGTCAGGCCATCGACCTGCACCACCGGCGACTTGCCCAGCGGATGCACGTCGCGCAGGGCCTGCGGCGCCAGCATCGTCTTCGCATCGCGCTCGTAGCGGATCACTTCGTAGGGCTGGCCCAGTTCCTCGAGCAGCCACAGCACACGCTGCGAGCGGGAGTTGTTCAGATGGTGGACCTGGATCATCGGGGCGTCCGCGTCGGTGGCGCCCCCGAAACTGGGGGCGGCAGGCCATCGAGAGAAGGGGCGATGCGCATGTCCACACAATTCGTGGCCACGCAACCCGCACGTGAATCGTGCCCATCGAATGCGCCCCGATTATCTCCGGATGCTGCAGCGCAGCACGCTGGTGCCTTACACTATGCGGTTCCCCGACCGGCGCCGAGCCGGCGCTACGAGAGCCCGCATCATGAGCGCCGAGACGCACATCACGCCTCCAGAATCCCCGAAATTCGCCGACCTCGCCCTGCCCGACACGTTGATGCGTGCGCTGGCGGACGTCGGCTACGAGTCCCCCTCCCCAATCCAGGCCGCGACGATCCCGCCGCTGCTGGCCGGCCGCGACGTGCTGGGCCAGGCCCAGACCGGCACCGGCAAGACCGCCGCGTTCGCGCTGCCGGTGCTGGCGCGCATCGATCCCGCGCAGCGCAAGCCGCAGGCGCTGGTGCTGGCACCGACCCGCGAGCTCGCGATCCAGGTCGCCGAGGCCTTTCAGAAGTACGCTGCGCACATGCCCGGCTTCCACGTCCTGCCGATCTACGGTGGCCAGGGCTATGCCCAGCAGCTCAGCGCGCTCAAGCGCGGCGTGCAGGTCATCGTCGGCACGCCGGGCCGGATCATCGATCATCTCGAGCGCGGCTCGCTGGACCTGTCGGAACTGCGCGCGCTGGTGCTCGACGAAGCCGACGAAATGCTGCGCATGGGCTTCATCGACGACGTCGAGGCGGTGCTAAAAAAGACGCCGGAGTCGCGCCAGGTCGCGCTGTTCTCCGCGACGATGCCGCAGCAGATCCGCCGCATCGCCCAGACCTACCTCAAGGATCCGGTCGAGATCGCGATCAAGTCGACGACGACGACCGCCGCCAACATCCGCCAGCGCTACTGGATGGTCAGCGGCGTCAACAAGCTCGACGCGCTCACGCGCATCCTCGAGGCCGAGCCCTTCGACGCGATGATCATCTTCGCGCGCACCAAGCTCGCCACCGAGGAACTGGCGCAGAAGCTGTCGGCGCGGGGACTCTCGGCCGCCGCGATCAATGGCGACCTCGACCAGAAGCAGCGCGAACGCGCGATCCAGAACCTCAAGGACGGCCGCCTCGACGTGCTGGTCGCGACCGACGTCGCCGCACGCGGCCTCGACGTCGAGCGCATCAGCCACGTGCTGAACTACGACATCCCCTACGACACCGAGAGCTACGTCCACCGCATCGGCCGCACCGGCCGCGCCGGCCGCAGCGGCGAGGCGATCCTGTTCGTCGCCCCGCGTGAGCGCGGCATGCTCGGTGCGATCGAGCGCGCGACCCGGCAGAAGATCGAGCAGATGCAGCTGCCGAGCGTCGAGACGGTCAACGAGGCGCGCGTGGCGCGCTTTCTCGAGAAGATCACCGGCGCGCTGGAAAGCAGCGAGCTCGGCATGTTCCGCGACCTCATCGAACGCTACGAGCGCGAGCACAACGTGCCCGCCGCCGAGATCGCGGCGGCGTTGGCGAAGGTCGTCCAGGGCGACACGCCGCTGCTGCTGGAGCCGCCGCGCAAGCCCGAGAAGCCCGCCTTCGAACGCGAGTTCGTCGAGCGTCCGGGCGGCCGCGAGGCCTCGCGTTCCGCGCGCGAACCGCGTGAGCCCCGCGAACCGCGTGCACCGCGCCCCGACACCGGTCCGCGCGATGCCGACGTCGGCATGGAGACGTTCCGGATCGAAGTCGGCCATGCGCACGGCGTGCAGCCGGGCAACATCGTCGGCGCGATCGCCAACGAGGCGGACCTCGAGAGCAAGTTCATCGGGCGCATCGACATCCGTGATGACTACAGCCTCGTCGACCTGCCCGAAGGCATGCCGCGCGAGCTGCTCGAACATCTGAAGAAAGTGCGTGTCGCCGGCCAGGCGATCCGCATGCGGGTCGCCGACGACAGCGACAAGAACGCGCCGCCGTCGCGTGGTGCTCCGAAGCGCCCGTTCGCCGGCAAGCCGCACGGCAAGCCCGGTGGCGGCTTCCGCGCCGGCGGCCCGTCCGGCCCCGGGGGTGGTCCGCGCCGCGGACCGCCGAAGCCGCGCTGAACCCGTCCAGCGCCTCGCCTCGTCGGCGAGGCGCCCGCGTATTGGGTGCCGCAGCGCATGGCGGCACGTCGATGGCCGTGTCGGCAGCGGCCCCGAGCGGAATCGCGAGGGACACTGACGACCGCATCGCGTCGCCGCGCATGCCCACGTGCACTGCCGCGCGCTCCGGTCGCCGGCGGTCGCGTCTTTCTCCTCTGCTAGGCTTGCGCGCATGAATGATGCTGCAGCGATGGACGCGACACTCGCGCCCGCCCCCATGTCGAAACGGTTCCGCGGCTTTCTGCCGGTGGTCGTCGACGTCGAGACCGGCGGCTTCGACGCGAGCCGTCATGCCCTGCTGGAGATCGCTGCGATTCCGCTCGATCTGGACGCCGACGGCCAGCTGATCCTCGGCGAATCCGTCCATGCGCACGTGACGCCCGCACCCGGCACCCAGATCGATCCGCAGTCGCTGGAAGTCACCGGTATCGACATCCACCATCCGTTCCGGCTGGCGAAATCGGAACACGACGCGATCGAGCACATCTTCGCCGCAGTCCGGCTCGCGGTGCGCAAGCACCAGTGCCAGCGTGCGATCCTCGTCGGTCACAACGCGCACTTCGACCTGGGCTTCGTCAACGCGGCGGTGGCGCGCACTGGCAACAAGCGCAATCCCTTCCATCCTTTCAGCGTGTTCGACACCGTGACGCTGGCCGGCGTCGCCTACGGCCAGACCGTGCTGGCGCGGGCCGTGCAGGCTGCGGGCTTCGAATGGGACCAGGAACAGGCGCACTCGGCCCTCTACGACACCGAGCAGACCGCGCGCCTGTTCTGCCGCATCACCAACGCCTGGCCGTGGCCGACGCGCGCGCCGCCCAGCGCGACCGCGGCGACCGATCGCCAGTAGCGCCGTTGCGTCGCGTCACCGGATGACGGGTTGCGACCCGGGCGCCGCCGCGACGCGGCGGCGGCAGGCGATCAGGACGCGAGCTTCAGACCGACGATGCCGGAGACGATCAGCGCCAGGCTGATCAACCGCCCCGGATTCGCCGGATCGCCCAGCAGCACGATGCCGAGAATCACCGTCCCGACGGCGCCGATGCCGACCCAGATCGCATAGGCGGTGCCGACCGGCAGCGTCCGCATCGCGATGCCCAGCAGGCCGATGCTGATCGCCATCGCGGCAACCGTGCCGACGGTGGGCCAGAGTCTGGTGAAGCCTTCGGTGTATTTCAGGCCGATCGCCCAGCCGATCTCGAACAGGCCGGCGAGTACCAGGATGATCCAGGACATGTGCGCGCTCCATCTTGCGAGGGGCCGTCCCCGGATGCGGATGGAGCGGCGGGGTCGTCCCCGCGTCCTGTGGCAGCCATTGTCGCAACGACGGGAACGCGAGGCATGACCCCGGCCTGACCCGCCGACGCGACGGCGCCAGACGCTGGCCTTGGATCAGCCCAGCGGTGCGCCGGGCTTCGCGCGGGCGCGGAGCGTGCGGATGAGGCCGTAGAGACTGATCGCGATCCAGGCGAGCTGCATCAGCAGCACCGGCAGGTTGAACTGCCCGTACAGCGACAAGGCGATGCCGGTCGCACCGAGCAGATTCAGCAGCAGATACGGCAAGCCGGCGCCCGAGAGGCGCGTGACCTGCAGCAGGAAGTACGCGAGCACGATCAGGATCGCGCCGAGGATGCCGCTCCACTGATGCCATTGCAGGTCCATGGGTCGCTCCGTTCGTCATGCGAGGCCGGACGGCGACGCTGCGCGGATCTTCCGCGCGGGCGCGTCGACACGGCGTGGGGATGCCGCGGCTCAGCCGATGCGCTGGCGCACGGCCTCGAACAGGGTCACGCCGGCGGCGACCGACACGTTGAGACTCTCGACACCGCCCAGCGCATCGCCGCCCGGCATCGGGATCGTCACCAGGCCGTCGCAGTGCTCGCGGGTCAGGCGCCGCAGGCCGTCGGCTTCGCCGCCGAGCACCAGCGCCACGTTGCCGCGCAGGTCAGTGGCGTACAGCGAGGCCGTCGCCTCGCCGGCCAGGCCGTAGATCCAGACGCCCTGCTTCTGCAGGTCGCGCAGGCTGCGCGAGAGATTGGTCACGCGCACCACCGGCACGCTGTCGGCGGCGCCGGCCGAGGTCTTGCGCACGGTCGCGTTGACCTGCACCGCCTTGTCCTTCGGGATCACCACCGCGGTCACACCGGCGGCCGCCGCGCTGCGCAGGCAGGCGCCGAGGTTGTGCGGGTCCTGCACGCCGTCGAGCACCAGCAGCAGCGCCTTGCCCTCGGCCGCGTCGACCAGGCCTTCGAGTTCGTTTTCGTCCCAGGTCTTCGCTGCCGCATAGCGTGCAACCGCGCCCTGGTGGCGCAGGCCGCCGGCGACGCCGTCGAGCGCCTGCTGGTTGACCCGGCGCACGTCGATGTCGCGGCGCCGTGCGCTCGATTCGATCTCGACGATGCGCGGATTCTTCGCACCCGCCTCGAGCAGGATCTCGCGCACGTTGTCGGCGTCGTGTTCGACGGCCGCGGCGACGGCATTGATGCCGACGATCCACTGGTTCTGCTTGTTGCTCATGACGATGTCCGGCTGGTCCCGTGACGGACCGCCCGTCCGGAGACGGACGAGCGGTCGGGCTGGGGGCGATTCCGCGGCGGGAACCGGCCGCGCATTCTAGCGGGCGCGGCGGCTCAGTACTTCTTCTTCTCGCGTCGCGCCGGCTTGCCGTGCGGCGGTTGCGGCGCCGGTGCACCCGGGTCGCGTCCGTCGGCGTCGACGAGCCGGAAATCGATCTTGCGATCCTCCAGGCTGGCCTTCAGCACGACGATGCGCACCCGGTCACCGAGCCGGTACTCGCGTCCGGCGCGCTCACCGGCCAGCAGCCGGCGGATCGGATCGAAGCGGTAGAAATCGTTCGGCAGCTGGGTCACGTGGACCAGGCCGTTGACCTTGGACTGGTCCAGCTCGACGAACAGGCCGAAGCTGGTGACGCCGCTGATGACGCCGTCGAACTGGCCACCGACGTGCTGTTCCATCCACGCGGCGCGGTAGCGCTCGTCGACTTCGCGCTCGGCTTCGTCGGCGCGACGCGAACGCTCGGAGCACTGCAGCGACAGGCTTTCCATCAGGCGCGGCGTGTAGATGAACTTCGCCAGCGGCTGGCCCGACAGCACGTGCTTGATCGCGCGATGCACCAGCAGGTCGGGATAACGGCGGATCGGCGAGGTGAAGTGCGCGTACGAGGCCAGCGCCAGACCGAAGTGGCCGATGTTCTCCGGCGTATAGACCGCCTGGCTCTGACTGCGCAGCAACACCGATTCCAGCAGCGTCGCATCGGGGCGCTCGCGGATCTTCTTCAGCAGGACGGTGAAATCCTTGGGCTGCACCTTCGACCACGGCGGCAGACGCAGCTGGAATTCCTTGAGGAATTCCAGCAGGTCGGCGTACTTCGCTTCCGGCGGCTTGTCGTGCACGCGGTACGGCGCGGGAATGGCGGCCTCGAGCAGGAACCGCGCGGCCTCCACGTTCGCCGCGATCATGCATTCTTCGATCAGCTTGTGCGCGTCGTTGCGCTGGAGCATGCCGGCCTGGGTCACCTCGCCGGTGTTGTCGAGGACGAAACGCACTTCGGAGGATTCGAACTCGATTGCGCCACGCTTGGCGCGTGCCTTGGCCAGCACGGCGTAGAGCTGATGCAGCCGTTCGACCTGCGGCAGCACCGGCTTGATCGCGGCGCGCGTATCTTCGTCGAGTTCGCCGACCGCCTTCCACACCTGGGTGTAGGTCAGGCGCGCGTGCGAATGCATCACCGCTTCGTAGAACCTCGATTCCGACACCGTGCCGTCGCGCAGCACCTGCATGTCGCAGACGAAGCACATGCGGTCGACCTTCGGCTTCAGCGAGCAGATGCCGTTCGACAGCGTCTCGGGCAGCATCGGCACGACGAAACCCGGGAAGTACACGCTGGTCGCGCGCAGCTGGGCTTCGTCGTCGAGCGGCGTGCCGGGGCGCACGTAGTTCGACACGTCGGCGATCGCGACCACGAGGCGGAAGCCGTCGCGGTTGGGTTCGCAGTAGACGGCGTCGTCGAAATCCTTGGCGTCTTCGCCATCGATCGTCACCAGCGGCAGCGCGCGGATATCGACGCGACCGCCGACCATGCGCTCTTCCACATCGACCGGCACCGCGGCGGCTTCGTCCAGCACCGCCTGCGAGAATTCGTGCGGCAGGTTGTGGCCGTGGATCGCGGCCTCGACCACCAGCGTCGGCTTGAGCACATCGCCCAGCACGGTCAGCACGCGGCCGATCGGCGGACGGTGCGCATCGCCCGGCGCGGTGATCTCGCAGACCACCAGCTGGCCGTGCGTCGCGTCCTGGCGCGCGTCCACCGGAATCTGGATGTTGCGCTGGATGCGCTTGTCGTCGGGCACCACATAGCTGATGCCGTGCTCGATCGAGAAACGCCCCATCAGGCGCGTCGTGCGGCGCTCGAGCACTTCCACCACGACACCCGCGCGGCGGCCGCGTGCATCGACGTTGGTCAGGTTGGCCAGTACGCGGTCGCCGTGCATGACCTTGCGCATCTCGGCCGGCGGCAGGAACAGGTCCTCGCCCGCGCCTGAATCCGGCCGCAGGAAACCGAAGCCTTCCGGGTTCGCGATCACCGTGCCGGGAATCAGGTCCATGCGCTTGGCCGGCACCAGGCCGCCGCGCCGGTTCTGCAGCAGTTGGCCGTCGCGCTGCATCGCGCCCAGCCGCTTGTTGAGGGCTTCGGCGCGAGAGGGTTCGGTCAGGCCGAGCTGTTCGGCGAGTTCGTCGGCGGTCTGCGGGCCCGACGCATCCGACAGCAATTGCAGGATTGCTTCGCGGCTGGCGATGGGATGCTCATAGCGCGCGGCCTCGCGGCCCGCGTAGGGATCCTGGACGCCGCCACGTTTGCCGCCGGATCGGGGCGCGACCGGCGCGGCGGCGCGCGGGGCCGGCGGCGTGGCGTCCTGCGCCGGCTTGGGGCGACCGGAACGCAGCGCGCGGGCCAATCCCGGGTCAGGCATCCACGCCGGCAGGGCCGGCGTCGACTTGGGGCTGCGGGGCTCGCCATCACGCGACGACGCGGGATTGGCGGGATTCTGGGTATCGCGGCTGCCGCCGCGCTTGCTGGGAGTTTTTGGCATCCGCGCCATGTTACACCCCGCCCCCGCGGGTCGATCGTCGACACGACCGCGAAACGCGTTGACAAGCGCGAGGCGCATCGACAACATACGCGCCCTGACCTGCCCGGGTGGCGGAATTGGTAGACGCACTAGCTTCAGGTGCTAGCGGG
>NZ_NRQR01000026.1 GCF_002849595.1 Luteimonas rhizosphaerae | reverse complement strand
TGCCGACGTCACCGACCGACACCGTGTTGTCGCGATCGGCGGTGGAGTTCGCACCGAGTGCCACGCTGTTGTCGCCGAACGCCGTGCTGTAGAACCCGACCGCCGTGCTCTGCTCGCCGCTGGCCCAGGATTCCGCGCCGAGCGCCGAGGCATCGGTGCCGGGTGCATAGGCGAAGTAGCCGAGCGCCGTGCTCCCGGCTCCCGCCGCTTCGCTGAGCGTGCCGACCGCGGTGCTGTTGTCGCCCGAGGCGATCGTGCCGGCGCCGAATGCGGCCGATGCCTCACCCGAGGCCTGTGTGGGCACGAAGAGACCGAATCCCGGAATCAGGTCCGCCGGCCCACCGACGGCGACGCTGCTGGTGCCGGTCGCGGTGGCCTGGGTGCCGACCGCGGTGGAATAGTCGGCCGCCGCGGTCGCGATCGCGCCGAACGCGGACGACTGCGCGCCGGTCGCTGCCGCACCGACACCGACCGCCGACGAGGCGAACCCGGCTGCATCGGCGCTGGCGCCGACCGCCGTCGCCGCGACGCCCGCACTGGTGGCCGAGGTTTCGACCGGCGCGCCGCCGAGGGTCAGGAGCGGCTCGCCATCTTCGTCGACCGCATTGCCGCCGATCGCGACGCTGGCCGCGCCGTCCGCGGACGCGCCGGCGCCGAAGGCGGCACTGTTCTGGCCGTAGGCGGACGCGTTGAAACCGACCGCGGTCGCGTTGTCGAACTGCGCGGACGCGCCGCTGCCGAACGCCGACGCACCGGTGCCGTACGCGCTACTGCTCGCGCCGACAGCGCTGCTGTAATCCCCTTCGGCGTAGGCGTCGGAGCCCGAGGCCGTCGCGTCATCGCCGAGCGCATAGGCTTCGCCGGCGCCGGTCGCGCGGAAGTACTTGCTGTCCGCCGTCGCCTCCGCGAGCTGGCCGACATTGACCGCGTCGGTCGCTTCGGTGCCTGCCGCGACGTTCGTCACCTGGCGCTCGTTGCCGGCCGAACCGACCGACACGGTGCCGTCGCGATCCGCCACCGAATAGGCGCCGATGGCGACGCTGCTTGCGGCGCTGGCGTCGGCGAACATGCCGAGCGCGACGCTGTCGTCGCCCGATGCCGATGCGACCGTGCCGACGGCGGTGCTGAAATCACCGGACGCCGCGCTGTCCGCGCCGACCGCCAGGCCGAGTTGTCCGGCGGCAGTGCTGGCATTGCCCAGCGCCGTGCTGTTGAAACCGCTGGCCGTCGCCCCACTGCCGACGGCCGTCGTGAAGTCGCCGCTGGCATCGGCGGCGAAGCCGAACGCGGCGCCCTGCGCGCCTGCGGCGCTGCTTTCCGCGCCGACCGCGGTCGCCGCTTCGCCTGCTGCGTCGGCTAGGTAGCCGACGGCCGTCGCTTCGATGCCGGTCGCCGACGCCTGGGCGCCTGTCGCCACGCTGCCGGCACCTTCCGCCGTCGCGCCTGCGCCGGTCGCGGTCGCGGCCTCGGCCAGCGCGCTGCTGCCGTAACCCGTCGCAGTGGCTTGATCCCCCAGGGCCATCGCGCCGCTGCCCAGTGCCGAGGCGCCGTCGCCGATCGCACTCGCGGTCGAGCCGACCGCCGTCGCGTAATCCCCTTCCGCCATCGCATCGGCGCCAGCCGCCAGTGACGCTTCGCCATCGACGACGGCCTGCCCCTCGCCCGTCGCCTGGAAGTGGCGCGCCGTCGCATCGGCGACGTCTTCGACTGCGTCGAGCTGGGCGCGGTTGACCGCGTCCGTCGCCTGCGTGCCTGCGGCGACATTGGTGATCTGCCGCTCGCCGCCTGCGCGGCCGACCGACACCGTGTTGGCGCGGTCCGCCAGCGCGTTCTCGCCCAGCGCGACGCTGCCGGCAGCACCGGCGACGGCGTTGCGGCCCAGTGCCGTCGAACGCGCCGCGTCAGCGGCGGCGCCGGTACCGACGGCGACCGATGCCGTGCCCGACGCGCTGCTGCTGGTGCCGAGCGACGTCGACACCTCGCCCAGTGCCAGGCTGCCGCGGCCCAGGGCCAGGCTGGAGCTGCCGCCGGCGATGGCCGCGGTGCCGATGGCGGTCGCGTTCGCCCCTGCCGCGTTCGACAGGGCGCCGAAGGCCGCGCCGTTGACACCGACCGCCGTCGCACCGCGCCCGACCGCCGTGGTGTTGTTCGCGGTCGCGCTGCTGCCCGTGCCCACGGCCGTGGTGTTGCTGCCCGAAGCGTTGCTGTTGAGGCCCAGGGCCGAGGCGTTGGTGCCGGTGGCGGCAGCATTGCGGCCGACCGCGGTGCTGTTGTCGGCAGTCGCGCGGGCCGTATTGCCCAGGGCGGTGGCACTGGTGCCGGTGGCGCTCGCGTTCGCGCCGACCGCGGTGCTGCGCTGGCCGCTGGCAACGGCGCTGCGGCCGATTGCCGTCGAGGCCAGTCCGCTCGCCTGCGCGCCCACACCGCATGCGGTGCTGTCGCTGCCGGCGGCGACGCCTGCGGGGTTGCCGTCGGCGTCCAGGCAGACCGTTTGGGCGAGCGCCATGGGCGATGCGAGTCCGAAGAGCAGGAGGCTCAATGTGACCGAGAGCACATGTCGACCCGGGGCGCCGACGGTGCCGACATCGCGTGCGCCGGCGCTGTCACCCGTGGCCAGCTCGGACGCCACGACCACCTGATTCAACGACCGGTTCCAAACCTTGCGATAGATGCGATTCATCGACACAGCCCCTCAGAAGTACTTGATTGATTGGGAATTCCAGCAACAAAAAAGCCGCAGGGTCGAACGACGACCAGGCGGCTCAGGTGGCGGATCAGACGTGGACCATCCCGGGATGGCGCACAGCGCGCGCGGCGTCAACGCGCCGCTGCTGAATGGTTGTTGTACGCAACTTGAATCATCCCGGAACGAAAAAACTGTGATCCGATACTCGCCCCGCTTTTATTCCGCCGTCAAGTGTCACAAAGCGACCCATTGCGCAGCGCCGGGAAATACGCCCAACGTTCTGAATGTTGCAAGACTAAGTTAATTTTTCGCGAACGAATACTTCATAAGTCGCTGTTTATATTGGCCGATCTGGCGACGCGCCCGGCTTGGCAGACTGACGAAACGCGGCAGGACGGCGTTCCTCGCTGGCGCGGGGAACCGGCGCGATAGCGACGAAGCGCGATGTAATATGCCCATTCAGGTCACTTTTGCCGCAGAAGCCGGCGCGGCCTGATATCGCAGACCCTTGACTTGCTGCAGCGCCGCATGTCACGCGGCACGGGCTTGGAAATGCGGGACGCGAGCCTCGAGATGCGCGCTGGATCAAGCCGCGAGGACCGTCAAACGCCGACAGCGGCAGCCACGCCATCGACGCCACGGAAAGGCATTTTGGCGACGGAGTCCACGCGCCATCCAGGAGGGCGACTGGCAGCGATCCAGGATCGGACCACCGTCCGATGCACCGCGCGCAGGTCCGCGTCGCAGGCGCGGAACAGGCAGGCGCGCAGCCGCACGCCCTGTCGTCGAGCGAGGGCCATGCGGGAAGACGAACACGCAGCGCCCTGCGGGCCATGTCCGCAGCAGCGATGCCGTGCAAAAGGCTGAGAGACCGTCAGCGCGGGCCCCGCGACATCGTGGTGCGCCATGCAACGGCGGCGCCGTCGAATGCCGGCGCGGAGCCCGGGATACTGCGCCGCGAATCACCGGCCCTGCCGCCGCTATCGCGCCCCGCGCCCTCCGCGGACACGCCGGCGCCCGGCCGTGCCCGCGGCAGCGCCCGCCGGACTCAGCCGACGTGCACGCGCGCGTTGCGGAACATCCGCAGCCAGGGGCTGTCGGCCGGCCAGTCGGCCGGTGCCCAGCTGAGGTTCGCCGTGCGCGGGGTGCGCTCGGGATGCGGCATCAGGATGCTGACGCGGCCATCGTCCGTCGACAGGCCGGCGATCGCGTCCTGCGAGCCGTTGGGATTGGCCGGGTACGTCGTCGCGGCGCCATCGGCGTCCACGTAACGCAGCGCGACCCGCGCCTGGGCCGGATCGGCCGGCGCATCGAACTGGGCGCGCCCCTCGCCGTGCGCGACCGCAACCGGGATCCGCGATCCGGCCATGCCGGCGAAGAACATCGACGGCGATTCGACCACTTCCAGCAGACCGAGGCGCGCTTCGAACTGCTCGCTGCGATTGCGCAGGAACCGCGGCCAGTGGGCCGCGCCGGGGATGATCGTCTTCAGCTGCGCCAGCATCTGGCACCCGTTGCAGACGCCGAGCGCGAAGCTGTCCTCGCGCGCGAAGAAGCCGGCGAACATGTCGCGCAGCTGCGGTCGCTCGAGGATCGACGTCGCCCAGCCGCGGCCCGCGCCCAGCACGTCGCCGTAGCTGAAGCCGCCGCAGGCGACGACACCCTGCATCGTCGCCAGATCCACGCGCCCGGCGATCAGGTCGCTCATGTGCACGTCGATGGCGGCGAAGCCGGCGCGGTCGAACGCCGACGCCATTTCGATCTGGCCGTTGACGCCCTGCTCGCGCAGGATCGCGACCTGCGGCCGGCGGCCACGCGACACGTACGGCGCCGCGACGTCCTCGGCCGGATCGAAGCCCAGCTGCGGGCGCAGCGGCGGCGCGTCGAAGCGGCGCGCACTCGCGCGTTCCTCGTCGGCGCAGCGCGGGTCGTCGCGCAGCGACTGGATCGCATGCGTCACCGACCACCAGGCGTCGAACAGCGCCTCCCAGCGCCATTCGGCCAGGGCCTCGTCGCCGTCGAGCACCCGGATCGCACCCGACGTCGTCGGGCGCGCGATCCGCTGTGCGCATTCGATGAGACCGTGCTGCGCGACGAGATCGGCGAATTCGGCGCGATCTTCCGCGGCGATCTGCACCACCGCGCCCAGTTCTTCGGAGAACAGCGTGCGCAGCGCATCCTGGCTGCGGTCGCCGCCCCAGCCGTCGAGATCGATGTCGAGGCCGAGATGCGAGCAGAACGCCATCTCGCACAGGGTGGCGAACGCGCCGCCGTCGGAACGGTCGTGGTATGCGAGCAGCAGGCCGGCCTCGCGCGCATCGCCGACGAGCTCGAAGAACGCCTTCAGGCGCGCGGCATCGTCGACGTCGGGACACGGCCCGCCGAATGCGTCGTAGCACTGCGACAGCACCGAACCGCCCATGCGCTGCTTGCCCGCGCCGAGGCCGATCAGCCACAGCTCGGTATCGGGTTCGCGCGCGAGCAGCGGCGTCAGCTGCTGGCGCACGTCGGGCACCGGCGCGAACGCGGTGACGATCAGCGAGACCGGCGACACCGCGCGATGGGTCACGCCGTCGGACTGCCACTGCGCCTGCATCGACAGCGAGTCCTTGCCGACCGGAATCGCGAGATCCAGCGCCGGACACAGTTCCATCGCGATCGCGCGGACCGCGTCGAACAGCCGCGCATCCTCGCCGGCGTGGCCGGCAGCGGCCATCCAGTTCGCCGACAGCTTGACCCGGTGCAGGGTCTCGACCGGCGCGGCGCAGAGATTGGTGATCGCCTCGCCGACGGCCATGCGCGCCGCGGCGGCCGGATCCAGCAGCGCCAGCGGCGTGCGTTCGCCGATCGACATCGCCTCGCCGGTGAAGCCGTCGAAGCCCGACAGCGTGATCGCGCAATCGGCGACCGGCAGCTGCCACGGGCCGACCATCTGGTCGCGTGCGGTCAGGCCGCCGACGGTGCGATCGCCGATGGTGACCAGGAACTGCTTGGACGCGACGGTCGGGTGCGCGAGCACGCGCAGGCCGGCCTCGTGCAGGTCGACGACCTTGCTGTTGAGCGCGGCCCAGCGCGCGGGCGTATGGCGCGCGGTGTCGCGGTGCATCTTCGGCGGCTTGCCGAACAGCACGTCCATCGGCAGATCGATGGGCCAGTCCCGCGCCACGCTGCGGTCGGCCAGCGCGGCCGGCGTGGCGCCGAAGCCGACGGTCAGATGTTCGGCCGCCGTCGCCACGCCGACGATCGCGACCGGGCAGCGCTCGCGCGCGCACAGCGCGGTGAATTCCTCGACGCGGTCCTGCGGAATGCCGAGCACGTAACGCTCCTGCGATTCGTTGCACCACAGCTGCATCGGCGACAGCGACGGGTCGTCGCTGGGCACGCGATCGAGATCGATAACGCCGCCGACGCCGGAGTCGTGCAGCAGTTCGGGAATCGCGTTCGACAGCCCGCCGGCGCCGACGTCGTGGAACCACAGGATGGGATTGCGTGCGCCCAGCGCGACGCAGCGGTCGATGACCTCCTGCACGCGGCGCTCCATCTCCGGGTTGTCGCGCTGCACCGAGGCGAAATCGAGATCCTCGGCGCTGTCGCCGGAGGCGACCGAACTGGCGGCGCCGCCGCCGAGCCCGATCAGCATCGCCGGCCCGCCGAGCACGACGACCGCGTCGCCGTCCGACAGCGTGCGCTTGTCGACCATCGTGCGGTCGATCGCGCCGAGTCCGCCGGCCAGCATGATTGGCTTGTCGTAGGCGCGCACCAGCCCGTCGGACTCCGGCAGTTCGAAGCTGCGGAAATAGCCGAGCAGGTTCGGGCGGCCGAATTCGTTGTTGAACGCGGCGGCGCCGATCGGCCCGTCGAGCATTATCTCGAGTGCCGAGGCCATGCGCGGATTGAGCGCGCGCGGCGCAGACGGATTGGCGTCTTCCCACGGCTGGGGCAGCGTCGGGATGCGCAGGTGCGACACGCTGAAACCGGTCAGGCCGGCCTTGGGTTTGCCGCCGCGGCCGGTCGCGCCCTCGTCGCGGATCTCGCCGCCGGCGCCGGTGGCCGCGCCCGCGAACGGCGAGATCGCGGTCGGATGGTTGTGGGTCTCGACCTTGATGCAGAACGCGCTGTCGGCCAGCGGCTCGCTGCGGTACTCGAACGACACCGGATCGGGCCGGAACCGCTGCGTGGGATAACCCTCGACGACCGCGGCGTTGTCGCTGTAGGCCGACAGCGTGTGCTCGGGCGTGCGCGCGTGCGTGTGGCGGATCATGCCGAACAGCGACTGCGGCTTGCCGTCGCGCTGCATGGCTTCGCCGTCGATGGTCCAAGAGGCGTTGAAGATCTTGTGGCGGCAGTGCTCGGAGTTCGCCTGCGCGAACATCATCAGCTCCACATCGGACGGCGCCCGGCCCAACGCCGCGAAGCGCGTGCGCAGGTAGTCGATCTCGTCATCGGCCAGCGCCAGGCCGAGGCGCGCGTTGGCCGCCTCCAGCCCGTCGAGCGGCACGCGCTCGAGCTGGCCGCGCGGCGGCACGGCAAACAGCGCGTCGGCGTCGTCGACCGCGCCGAGCAGCGACTGGGTCATCGGGTCGTGCAGCAGCCTCGCGACCGCGGCCTGCGCGCCGGCATCGGCCGGCCAGCCGCTGACGTCGACCCGCAGCCCGCGTTCGACGCGCTGGACCGGCAGCCCGGCGCCGCGCAGCAGTTCGGTGGACTTGCTGGCCCACGGCGAAATCGTGCCCAGCCGCGGCGACACGTAGCGCGAGACCGCGCCGTCGCCACGTGCAGGCGCGGGCCCGGCATCGACGTCGAGGATGCGGCGCAGGCGGGCGTCGTCGGGCACCTGGCCCGGCTCGGCTTCGACGAAGTAGACGTGCCATGCACCAACGACCCGCAGCGCGGGGACCACCGATTGCAGACGCGATTCAAGCCGTTCGCGGCGGAACGACGACAGGGCCGGTTGGCCCTCGAGGACGATCATGTCCGGGGAACCCGAATTTCAGGGCTCGCTATTGTAGCCAAAGCGCGGCCCGACGCCGCGCCTGCCCACTCAGCGCGCGTCGGTCGCTTCGGTCTCGAGCCGCTGCAGCGCCGAGAGCAGCTGGTCCGGCGGCATGTAGCCGGGCATCTGGGTGCCGTCCTCGGCGACGATCATCGGCGTGCCGGTCAAGCCGGCGCGCTGGCCCAGTGCGTAATGCGCGGCCACCGGGCTGTCGCAGGTCTTGGGCGGCACCCGGCGGCCGGACTTGGCGTCGGTCAGCGCCTGCTTGCGGTCGTCGGCGCACCAGACGGATTCCATCAGGCGGAAATCGTCGCTGCCCGGGCCCATCCGCGGATAGGCCAGGTATTCGATCGCGATGCCGCGCGCGTTGTACTCGGCGATGTCCTCGTGCAGCTTGCGGCAGTAGCCGCACTCCACGTCGGTGAAGACCGCGACGGTGTAGCGGGGTTCGGCCGGCGCGAAGACGATGCGCTGGTCCTTGGGCACCTCGGACAGCAGCATCTTGCGCAGTTGCGACAGGCCGACCTGGCTGAGATCGCGCTTCTCCTCGGCATCGAACAGGCTGCCCTGCAGCACGTAGCGGCCGTCGTCGCTGACGTAGAGCACCTGGCCCGAGACGATGACTTCCTGGAAGCCGGGCATCGGCGCGGTGCTGATGCTCTCGATCGAGACGCGCGGGTTGATCGACAGGATCGCCTCGCGCGCGTTCGCGGCGGGCGAGCCGGCAGGCGCGGCGGCGGCCGCCTCAGTCGTGGCGGTATCGGTGGGGGCCCCGGCGGTCGCGTCGGACGGATCCGCGCTCTGGGCGCAGGCGGAAAGGCTGAACGCGCCGAGCAGCGCGAGGGCGTATCGCTTCATCAAGACGGCTACCGCGGGCGGAGGGACTCCGGGACCCGGCATTTTGCCACGAAGCGCCGAACAGGCCGGACCGGCTTAACCTCGGTTGGGGGGGCGGTTCATGGCGGGGGCCGCGGCAGGCCTGGGATGCGTAAGCAACGAGCGCCTGTGGGAGCGCGTTCCCCCGTGCGCCGACGCCATTCCTGCGCAGGCGCGCGCCTGACGTCGACGACCGGGCGATTGGACCGTTGCGGCAGGGCGGGACGTGCGGCGCACCCGCGCGGTCGGCGAAGCGAGGCGCTATCGGCAAGGCGCTTCGGCGCGCGTCCTGCCTCGCGCAGCGCGCGAGGCGTTCGGCTTACCCGCGCGGTCGGCGGGCGAGGTGCTATCGGCAAGGCGCTTCGGCGCGCGTCCGGCCTCGCGCAGCGCGCGAGGCGTTCGGCGCACCCGCGCGGCATGCCGCGCAAACGGGTGCGTCTCACCCCCTCGGGTGGTGGGCGGTGTGGAGGGGTAGATCTGGGTCGTCGACAGCGAGCTGTGGCCCAGCAGCATCTGCAGTGCGCGCAGGTCGGCGCCGTGGTTGAGCAGGTGCGTGGCGAAGCTGTGGCGCAGCCCGTGCGGGCTGACGCGCGCGGGATCGATACCGGCCGCGGCGGCGTAGCGCTTCACGGTGGCCCAGAACTGCTGCCGGGTCGGCGGCTGCTGGCGCGGGCCGACGAACAGCGTGGCGATACTGCGCTCGCCGGCCAGCACGGGACGCCCGTCGCGGAGGTAGCGCGACACCCAGTGCTGGGCCTCGTCGCCCATCGGCACCAGCCGGTCCTTGCTGCCCTTGCCGGTCACGCGCAGCACGCCCTGGCGCAGGTTGACGTCGTTGGCCGGCAGGCCGGTCAGCTCGCTGACGCGCAGGCCGCAGGCGTACATCAGCTCCAGCATCGTGCGGTCGCGCAGGCCGTCCGGCGTGCTGTCGTCGGGTGCGGCCAGCAGCGCGTCGATGTCCGATTCGCCCAGCGCCTTGGGCAGCGACCGCGGCAGCTTCGGCGGTTCCAGCAGCGCGGTCGGATCGTCGCGGCGCCCGTGGCGCTGCCGATGCGCGTAGAACGCGCGCAACGCCGACAGCAGGCGTGCATTGCTGCGCGCCGTCCAGCCGTGCCGCGTGCGCCAGGCGAGATAGTCGAACAGGCCCGCGCGATCGGCCTGGGCGATGCCGCCGTCGTGTCCGTCGCGCCAGCGGGCCAGCCCTTCGAGATCCCGCCGGTAGGCCGCGATCGTCTGCTGGGCGCTGCCCATCTCGGCCCAGAACGCATCGAGAAAACCGTCGATGGCCACCCGATCGGCGTCCCGCAACGGCGGCAGGGCCTGCGCGAGCATGCGGCGGTCGGCGGGCGTGGTCGAAGACATGCGACGCAGATTAGCCGACGGGCGCTGCCGCTATCCTGTCGCGATGCAGACACCGTCGCCGTCCCCGCCCCACCCGCGCCCCTGGATTGGCTGGCGCCTGCTGGCCCTGGTCTACGACCTGTGGCCGGTCCTGGCGCTGTGGCTGCTGCTGTCGGCGCTGTTCACGGCCGGCTTCACCTACCTGGGCCACCACGACCCGCACGAGAACATCGCCCCGCTGAGCACCCTGCAATGGACGCTGTGGGCAGCGTGCTGGAGCGTCGCCGGCGCCTACGCGGTCGTCAGCTGGCGGCATGGCGGGCAGACGCTGGGCATGCGGCCCTGGCGCATCCGCGTGCGGACGCTGGCCGGCGGGCGGCCGACGGTCGGCGCGCTGTGGCGCCGCTACGCGGTCGGCAGCGTGTCCCTGCTGTGCGGCGGCCTCGGCTTCTGGTGGGCGTGGCTCGATCGCGACCGGTTGACCTGGCACGACCGCGCCAGCGGCACGCGGATCGTGCGCGAGGCGAAGGGGACGCGCCGGGACGAGTGAGGGTGGATCGCGGGATCTGGCGGACGCGATGCGTGCGGTCGTAGGTGCGGGAGCGGCAGGCCACACGCGGCCATCGATGCGCATCGCGTGATTTCTGTAGGAGCGCGCTGGCGCGCGATGGGGCATTGCGCTCGAACTGGCCGGCCAGAACGCTGCGCGGGTCCGGCGAGTACGTAGGGTTGGGCGGGTCGCGCGCGAGCGCGCTCCTACAACGGCAAGCGCAGGGCCCAAGCGACATCGGGAATTCGCTGACGCGCGGCTGAGCGGTCGATCCGGTAGTGGTAATTCGTGATTGCGCCCGGCGCCGCGCTGCGGAGCGAATTGCTGCCGGCTTTATCACTCCAGCGTCCGTCCGGCCTCGCACAGCGCGAGGCGTTCGGCGCACGCGCATGGATCGAAGTGCTACCGGTCTGTCGTTCCAGTGCTCGTCCGGCCCGGCGCAGCGCGCCGGGCGTTCGCTGCCGCGCGCGCCAGTGGCGCGCGAGCTGCGGCAGCTCACCCACTCCGTTTGCGGAAGAGCATCCAGGAGACGAGCAGCATCACGATTGGCGGGATCGCGTAGGCCAGGCGGTAGTCGAGCTTGTAGACGGCCGCGAGCTTGACGATCTGGGTCTGCGCCAGCCAGAAGCCGAGCGCGAAGACGATGCCGATGAACAGCCGTTTGCCGGCGCTGCCGCTGCGCAGGGAGCCGAAGGCGAACGGGATCGCCGCCAGGCACAGGGCCAGCACGTTCAGGGGATAGAACCAGCGGCCCCAGTAGTGTTCTTCGAATTCGCTGGCGTCGAGTTCGTTGCGCTGGCGGTACTCCATGCCGGCGCGCAATTCGCTGGCCGTCATGTAACGGGGACGCCAGATGTTGCTGGCGCTGGCCGCGACGGTCGAGGCGTCGAGCTGCGAGGCCCAACGCTCTTCCAGCGCCTCGGTCCGCGTGACCGCGCGCGGTTCGAACCAGGTGCGCTTGACGTTGCGCAACAGCCAGCCGTCGGTGCCGTGCTCGGCGGTTTCTGCGTGCGCCACCGATTCCAGCCGGCCGTCGCTGGCGAACTCGAACAGGCGGACGTCCTGCAGTTCGATGCGGTTGCGGCCGCCGTCGGCGAGTTCCTGGCCGCTCTGCGCATTGAGGAAGGTGTCGCCCTCGCGCGCCCACAGGCCGGAGTAATGGCCGACGATCATGTTGCTCGAGCGCGCCGACGATTTCATCGTATCGGCGTTGCGCTGGGCCAGCGGGCCGAGCGTCTCGCCGTTGACGATCATCAGGCCGGTCAGCAGCACCAGCGGCAGCGCCACCGAGACACTCAGACGCGTTCGCGACAGGCCCAGCGCGCGCATCGCGATCAGTTCCGACGTAGCCGCCAGCTGGCCCAGCCCCATCAGCGCACCGATCACGGCGGCCGTGGGGAACATCACGTAGGCGCGCCGCGGCAGGGTCTGCAGGATGTAGGTGACGGCCGACAGGTAGGTGTAGTCGCCCTGCCCGACCGCGCTGATCTCGCTGACGCCGGCCATGACCGCGTCGAGTCCGACCAGCACGACCCAGACGGCGAAGACGGTGACGACGACGACGCGGGCGACATAGAGGTCGTGGAGTCGGAGGATCGGCTTCATCGTGTGCGCTTCCAGACCGGCGCAGCGACCCGTCCATCGGTGAAATACAGCCAGGTGCCGGCGGCCAGCAGCGGCAGCACCAGCCACCACAGCCCCAGCAGCACCGGGATCCGGCCTTCGGCGACCCAGTCGGTGCCGAGCAGCATGAGGTTCATGCCCAGCACGTAGGCGAGGAAGCCGAGCATCATCCGCCCGTAGCGCGCCTGGCGCGGCGGACTGCGGGCCAGCGGTACCGCCAGCAGCGCGAAGGCCAGCGCCAGCAGCGGCGGCGCGAGGCGGAAATGCAGCTGGGCGTGGGCCTCGGGCCGCGGATCGCCGAGCAGGGCCAGCGTGCTCTGGGTTTCGGGATCGTCGTCGCGCCCGCTCGCATCGGCCGACGGCAGGCGCAGTTCGTTGCTGGCGTAGCGCATCAGGCGGAAATCCAGGCCCGCGTCCATCGGCCCCTCGACCCGGAAGCCGTCGTCGAGGCGCAGGAAGCGGTCGACGCCCTCGACGCTCAGCTCGCCGCCGAGCGCGGTGGTGATGTCCATGCGGCCTTCGTCCTGGCGGTAGACGAACACGCGGCCGAGCTTGCTGCCGTCGTCGGACATCGCGTTGACGTAGATCACGCCGCCGCCGCCGGGGAATTCGACGAAGCGGCCCGGCTCCAGGCCGGCGACCAGCAGGCTGCGCTGGCCGGCCTCGATCATCTGCTGCGAATAGTCGCGTGCCCACGGCCCGGCCCACAGCGAACACAGGGCGATGAAACCCACGACCGGGCCCACGACCAGCAGCAGCGGCCGCAGCAGGCGGCGCGGGCCGACGCCGGTCGCGGTCAGCACCGGCATCTCGGAATCGCGGTAGAGCCGACCGAAGGCCAGCATCAGGCCCAGCATCAGGCCCAGCGGCAGGATCAGCGGGAGGTAGTTGATGACCTGCAGGCCGAGCTGCGCGAGCATCAGCTTCGCCGGCACCCGTCCACGCGCGATATCGCTCAGCACGTCGGCGAACACCCCGCCCAGGCTGACGATCATCAGGATCACCAGCGCCGCGAAGGTGGCCTGCGCGAATTCGCGGAACAGATATCGGTCGAGCTTCGGCATCGGGCGCTTTGCTTTAGACTTGGGGGTTCGTCCAGCAGCGCCGACACGGCGCATCCGCTGCGGCCGCCGGGATCTTCCGCGCCGCGCACTGGACCGTGAAGTGTACCGATCACCTTATGGAATCTGGTTGATGACCCTCGAATTCTCCCTGAACCGCGATCAGCCCACCGCCCTGACGACCGACTGCGTCGTCGTCGGCGTGTTCGCCGATGGCCCCCTCACCGCCGCCGCCCAGGCGATCGACAGCGCCAGCGGCGGCAAGCTCGCCGCACTCGCCAAACGCGGCGACCTGCCGGGCAAGGCCGGCAAGACGACGCTGCTGCACGATCTCGACGGCGTCGCCGCGCCGCGCGTGCTGGCGATCGGCCTCGGCGATCGCGCCAAGTTCGGCGTGGCCGATTACCTCAAGGCCGTCGGCGATGCCGTGCGGGCGCTGAAGGAAGGCAACGTGACCTCGGCGGCGCTGACGCTGCCCGAGCTCGACGTCGCCGGCCGCGACGCCGCGTGGAAGATCCGCCAGGCCGTCGTCGCCGCGGACCATGCCGCCTACCGCTACACCGCGACCTTCGGCGCGAAGAGCAAGAAGCGCGAGATCACCGGCCTGACCTCGATCGCCGTCTGCGGCGACGACGAGACCGCCGTCTCGCAGGGCAAGGCCATCGCCGCCGGCGTGCAGTTCGCCCGCGAGCTCGGCAACCTGCCGCCCAACATCTGCAACCCGGCCTATCTCGCCGAGCAGGCGCAGACCTTCGCGGCGCGCTTCGACAAGGCCTCCTGCGAGGTGCTCGAAGACACCGACATGGAAGCGCTGGGCATGGGCGCGCTGCTCGCGGTCGCGCGCGGCTCGGCCAACCGGCCGCGTCTGGTGGTGCTGAGCTGGAACAACGGCGGCGATGCCAAGCCCTACGTGCTGGTCGGCAAGGGCATCACCTTCGACACCGGCGGCGTCAACCTCAAGACGCAGGGCGGCATCGAGGAAATGAAGTTCGACATGTGCGGCGCAGCGACGGTCATGGGCACCTTCGTGTCCGCGGTCGGGCTGGATCTGCCGATCAACCTGCGCGTGGTCGTGCCGGCGGTCGAGAACGGCATCGACGGCGACGCGTATCGCCCGTCGGACGTCATCACCAGCATGTCGGGCAAGACCATCGAGGTCGGCAACACCGACGCCGAAGGCCGCCTGATCCTGTGCGACGCGCTGACCTATTCCGAGCGCTTCGAGCCGGCCGCCCTGCTCGACGTCGCCACGCTGACCGGCGCCTGCATGGTCGCGCTGGGCACCCAGGCCACCGGCCTGATGAGCAAGCACGACGACCTGGCCGACGAGCTGCTGGCCGCCGGCGAGCAGGTGTTCGACCGCGCGTGGCGCCTGCCGCTGTGGGACGAATACCAGTCGATGCTCGATTCGAACTTCGCCGACGTCTACAACATCGGCGGCCGCTGGGGCGGCGCGATCACCGCGGGCTGCTTCCTGTCGCGCTTCACCGAGAAGCAGCGCTGGGCGCATCTCGACATCGCCGGCAGCGCCAGCGGCAGCGGCAAGATGGCCTATGCCACCGGCCGCCCGGTCGGGCTGCTGAGCCAGTGGCTGATGGACCAGGTCCGCTGAGCCGGCCCGGGTCGCGGAAGCCGGGGCGCGGCGCACGCCGCTGCGATCCGGCTGAAGCGAGCCGCGCCGTCGTCCCGTCATGGCACGCGCCGATTTCTACCTGATCGCCAAGCCGCGCTTCCGCGAGGAACCGCTGCGGCTGGTGTGCGAACTGGTCCGCAAGGCCTACGCCGCGGACCTGTGGACCCTGATCCTCGCGCGCGACGCCGCCCAGGCCGAAGCGCTCGACGACCTGTTGTGGGACATGGGCGAAGACGCCTACATCCCGCACCAGATCGCCGGCATGGACGAGGACGACGACGAGACGCCGGTGCTGATCGCGACACCCGAGTTCGACGCGCCGATGCGCGCGCTGGTCATCAATCTGCGCGACGCCGTGGCGCCGTCGGGTTTCGAGCGCGTGCTGGAAGTGGTACCGGCCGACGACTCCGCCCGCGAACCGCTGCGCGAGCGCTGGAAGCAGTACAAGGCCGCCGGCCTCGACGTCACCAAGTACGACATGTGAGCCCCGCTCCCGCGCGGGAGCGGACCGGATCGAAGCGCGCAGACCGCGCGATGCACGCCCGCTTCCGGCGCAAGTTTCTCCATCCGCCCTCCGGGCACCGTCTCCTGCGAAGGAGATGACCGAATGCGAACCGCGACCATGACCGACAGCCTCGCCCAAAGCTACGACCCCGGCACCTTCGAAGCCCGCCTGTACGCGGAATGGGAGAAGAGCGGCGTCTTCCAGCCGCAGGGCGACGGCCCGGCCTACACGATCCTGCTGCCGCCACCCAACGTCACCGGCACGCTGCACATGGGCCACGCCTTCCAGCACACGCTGCAGGACGCGCTGATCCGCTACCACCGCATGCTGGGGCACCGCACGCTGTGGCAGATGGGTACCGACCATGCCGGCATCGCGACCGAGATGGTGGTCTCGCGCAACCTCGCGCTGGAAGGCAAGGGCGAAACCCGCGATTCGCTGGGCCGTGACGGCTTCATCGAAAAAGTGTGGGAGTGGAAGGGCCAGTCCGGTGACACGATCGAGCGCCAGATGCGCCGCCTCGGTGCGTCGGGTGACTGGTCGCGCAAGACCTTCACGATGGATCCGCTGCCCTCGCAGGCGGTCGTCGAAGCCTTCGTGCGCCTGCACGAGGAAGGCCTGATCTACCGCGGCAAGCGGCTCGTCAACTGGGATCCGGTGCTCAAGACCGCGATCTCGGATCTGGAAGTCGTCAGCGAGGAAGAAGACGGGTCGCTGTGGTCGATCCGCTATCCGCTCGCCGATGGCGCGAGCTACGAACACGTCGAAGTCGACGCCGACGGCCACGAGACGCTGCGCGAGACGCGCGACTATCTCGTCGTCGCGACGACACGCCCGGAAACCATGCTCGGCGACACCGCGGCGATGGTGCATCCCGATGATGCGCGCTACGCGCATCTGATCGGCAAGTCCGTCGTGCTGCCGCTGACCGGTCGCCGGGTCCCGGTGATCGGCGACGGCTACGTCGACCGCGCGTTCGGCACCGGCGTGGTCAAGGTCACGCCCGCGCACGACTTCAACGACTACCAGGTCGGCCAGCGTCATGACCTGCCGATGATCAACCTGTTCACGCCGGACGCCGCGGTCAACGAAAACGCGCCCGAGCGCTACCGCGGCCTCGATCGCTTCGACGCGCGCAAGGCCGTGCTCGCCGATCTCGAAGCCGGCGGTTTCTTGGTGGAAACGAAGCCGCACAGGCTGCAGGTCCCGCGCGGCGATCGCACCGGCCAGGTCATCGAGCCCTACCTGACCGACCAGTGGTTCGTCGCGATGGACGGCTTCGCCAAGCGCGGCATGGATCTGGTCGAGAGCGGCGAAGTGAAGTTCGTCCCGCCGAACTGGACCAGCACCTATCGCCACTGGATGGAGAACATCCAGGACTGGTGCATCAGTCGCCAGCTGTGGTGGGGCCACCGCATTCCGGCGTGGTACGACGCCGATGGCACGCCCTACGTCGGCCGCGACGAGGCCGAAGCGCGTGCGCGCAACGGGCTCGGCGCCGATGTCGTGCTGACCCAGGACACCGACGTGCTCGAGACCTGGTTCTCGTCGGGGCTGTGGCCGATCAATACGATGGGCTGGCCGGACGAGACGGCGATGGCCGAGCGCGGCTTCGAGCAGTTCGTGCCGTCGAGCGTGCTGGTCACCGGTTTCGACATCATCTTCTTCTGGGTCGCCCGGATGATCATGCTGACCGATCACCTGACCGGCCAGGTGCCGTTCCGCGATGTCTACATGACCGGTCTGGTGCGCGACCGCGACGGCCAGAAGATGTCGAAGTCGAAGGGCAACGTGCTCGATCCGCTCGACATCATCGACGGCATCACCATCGAAGACCTCGTCGCCAAGCGCACCACCGGGCTGATGAAGCCCAAGGACGCGCCGAAGATCGAAAAGGCGACGCGCAAGGAATTTCCGGACGGCATCATTGCCCACGGGGCCGACCCGCTGCGCTTCACGATGGCCGCGCTGGCCGGCCCGGGCCGCGACATCAAGTTCGATCTCGGTCGCGCCGAGGGGTACAAGAATTTCTGCAACAAGCTGTGGAACGCGACGCGCTTCGTGCTGATGAACACCGAAGGCTTCAGCGCCGCCGGCGCGCCCGAGCCGACGACGGACGCGGAGAAGTGGATCCTCGCGCGTCTGGCGACGACCGCCGACGAGGCGCGCGCGCATTTCACCAGCTACCGCTTCGATCTGCTCGCGCAGACGCTGTACGAATTCGCGTGGAACGATTTCTGCGACTGGTTCGTCGAGCTCGCCAAGCCGGCGCTGCTCGGCGAAGACATTGCGGCCGCGAACAGCACCCGCCACACGCTGCTGCACGTGCTCGAATCGCTGCTGCGTCTGCTGCATCCGCTGATTCCGTTCGTCACCGAAGAACTGTGGCGTCAGGTCGCGCCGCGGGTCGGCATCGACGCCGCGACGATCTCGCTGCGGCCGTATCCGGCTGCCGACGCCGCGCTGGTCGCGTCGTATGCGCAGGCCACCACTGATGTCGAATGGCTCAAGCAGATGGTCACCGCGCTGCGCCGCATCCGCAGCGAACTGGGCGTGCCGCCGTCGAAGCAGATCCCGCTGTTGACCCGCGCGGGCAACGCCAACGATGTCGCGCGCGTGCAGCGCTTCGCCTCGCAGCTGCGCTTCCTGACGCGGCTGTCGGGCATCGAGACGCGGGACGGCGACCCACCGCCGGCCGCCTCGGCGCTGGTCGGGGAACTGGCGCTGTTCGTGCCGCTCGACGGCCTGGTCGATCTCGATGCCGAGCGCGCGCGCCTCGACAAGGAGATCGCCCGTGTGCTGTCGGAGAAGGACAAGAGCGCGGCCAAGCTGGAGAAGTTCAGCGACAAGGTGCCGGCGGCCGTCGTCGACCAGGAGCGTCAGCGTCTCGTCGACTGGACCGCGCAGCACGACGCCCTCGCCGCGCAGCGCGCACGGCTCTGAGGCGGAACGCGACGCGCCCCCTGTAGGAGCGCGCTATTCGCGCCCATGGCGCGCAAGCACGCGCCGACAGGTTCGATGCACTGACGCCGCGTTCCTGGGCGGCCGCCTACAATCGGCCGACTCCATGCCTGCCGGTCCCATGTCCCGCTCCGATCGCCTTCCCCGTGTCGTCGTCATCGGCGGCGGTTTCGCCGGCCTCTGGGCCACGCGTGCGCTGGCACGCGATCCGGTACGCATCACCCTCGTCGATCGCGGCAACCATCATCTGTTCCAGCCTTTGCTCTACCAGGTCGCGACCGCCGGCCTCTCGGCGCCGGACATCGCCGCGCCGCTGCGCCACATCCTGCGCCGGCAGGCCAACGTCGAAGTGCGGCTGGGCGAGGTGCAGGGCATCGACACGGCTGCGAAGACGCTCGCGCTCGCCGACGGCACCACGCTCGCCTTCGACACGCTGGTGCTCGCCGCAGGCGCTACGCATGCCTACTTCGGCAACGACCACTGGGCAGCACATGCGCCGGGCCTCAAGACCCTCGACGACGCGCTGCTGTTGCGCCGCAAGCTGCTGCTCGCGTTCGAACGCGCCGAGGCCGAAACCGATCCCGACAGGCGCGCCGCGTGGCTCAGCTTCGCCGTCGTCGGCGGTGGCCCGACCGGGGTCGAACTGGCCGGCACGCTGGCCGAGATCGCGCGGCACACGCTGCGCAGCGAGTTCCGCAACATCGATCCGGCGCTGGCGCGCGTGCGCCTGGTGGAAGCCGGCCCGCGCGTGCTGGCCTCGTTCCCCGACGATCTGTCGGAGAAGGCGCGACGCCAGCTGGAGACGCTCGGCGTGGAGGTCCAGACCGGCACGCCGGTCGCCGACATCGACGCCGACGGTTACCGCCTCGGCGACCAGCGCGTCGCGGCGAAGACCGTGATCTGGGCCGCGGGCGTCGCGGCGTCGCCACTGGGCGCCCTGCTCGACGTGCCGCGCGACCGCGCCGGCCGCGTGCAGGTCGAACCCGATCTGCGCGTGCCGGGTCATCCCGACCTCTATGTCGCCGGCGATCTCGCTGCCGTGCAGAGCGGGGGCCAGCCCGTGCCGGGCGTCGCCCCCGCTGCCAAGCAGATGGGCCGGCACGTCGCGGCCGGCATCCGCGCGCGCCTGCGCGGCCAGCCGACGACGCCGTTCGTCTACCGCGACTTCGGCAACCTCGCGACCATCGGACGCATGGCCGCCGTCGTCCACTTCGGCCGACTGAAACTCTCGGGCGTGCTCGCCTGGTGGTTCTGGCTCATCGCCCACGTGTTCTTCCTGATCGGCTTCCGCAACCGGCTCGTCGTGCTGCTCAACTGGACCTGGGCCTACTGGAGCTACCAGCGCGCGGCGCGGATCATCCTCGGCCGCGACGAACAGCCGCCCACGCCGCCCGACGCGCCACGCTGACACCCACCGGCGCGGCGTTCGGCTAGCATGGCGCCGCGCTCCCGCACCGTCGCTTGCAGCCGGGCGAACCCGCCAGCCGTCCCCGCCCGAGCTCCTGCGCCGACATGATCGAAGTCTCCAACGCCAACTTCCTGATCGCCCTCGCCGTCACCACGGCCGCGGGCCTGGCCACCGGGCTCGGCAGCCTGATGGTGATCTTCGCCAAGCAGCCCAACGCGCGGCTGCTCGCCTTCGGACTGGCATTCGCGGCCGGCGCGATGGTCTACGTGTCGTTGACCGAAATCCTGGACAAATCGGTCCTGTCGTTCACCAACGCCTATGGCGACACGCTGGGCTTCACCTGGGGCACGCTGTCCTTCCTCGGCGGCCTGCTCTTCATCGTCGGCATCGACCGGCTGGTCCCGAATCCCCACGAACGGCTGGAAGTCGACGATCCCTACTTCCACACGCACAACGCGAGCTACATCAAGCGTGTCGGCCTGCTGACCGCGATCGCGATCACCGCCCACAACTTCCCCGAAGGCCTGGCGACGTTCTTCGCGACGCTGGAGAACCCGGGCGTCGGCCTGCCGCTCGCCTTCGCGATCGCGATCCACAACATTCCCGAAGGCATCGCAATCGCGGTGCCGGTCTACTTCGCCACCAACAACAAGACCTACGCGTTCTTCGCCTGCCTGCTGTCCGGGCTGGCGGAACCGATCGGCGCGCTGATCGGCTACGCCGTCCTGCGCCCCTACCTGTCCGAGCCGGTGTTCGGCGTGGTCTTCGGCCTGATCGCCGGCGTCATGGTGTTCCTCGCCCTCGACGAACTGCTGCCCGCCGCCAAGCGCTACGCGAAGGGCCACGAGACCGTCTACGGCCTCGTCGCCGGCATGGCGGCACTGGCGATCAGTCTGGTCCTGTTCAAATGGTGAACCGGCCGACGCGGTGACTTCCGTCGTTCCATGCCAACACGACATGCAGAGCAGGTGTGAGCCCGCCAATTCGCACGTCCTGACGTTGGTACGCGTCCGGTTCCGCCGGACCGGACGACCCGCTGCACGCATTCGCCCAGCCTGCCTCCATCCATCTGATGGCGTGCACCCATGCGACGCATTGTCCGGGCCCTGATCGCCCTGCTTCCGTACGGCTTGTTCTCCACAACTTGCGTGCTGGTGTCCGCCTACGCGTTCGCCTTTCTGTTCCGCAGCCATTCGCCACACAACCCCTTTGCCGCGCAATTCGCGGTTTCCGGCTGGGACGTGCCGGCGCACTTCTTCGGCGCCGGCCTCGCACTGTTACTGGTGCCCCTGCAGCTGAGCACATACGCGCGGCGGCAGTGGCCTGCCCTGCACCGGACCGGAGGCTGGCTCTATGCCTGCGCGGTGCTGATCGGTGGGATCTCGGGTCTTTCCCTGGCACCAGGCGCTCAGACCGGGCTGCCCAGCACGATCGGCTTCGCTGTGCTGGCGCTGCTGTGGCTAGGCGTCACCGCTAATGGAATCCGGCTCGCCGTGATCCATGACATGGTCGGTCACCGAACATGGATGGCGTACAGCATCGCGCTAACCGCAGCGGCGATTACGTTGCGCCTGATGCTCGGATTGGGCTTGGGTTTGTTCCGGTTTCCGTTCGCTGCGACCTACATCGGGGCGGCCTGGGGCAGCTGGCTGATCAATCTGGCGGTGTGTGCGTGGCTTCTGCGCCATCGGTCGCGGACAGATGCGCGCTTCGCCGACGGTACGCACTCGGCGTGACGCCGAGCAACCGCTTGAACGATGCGTTGAACGTCGATTTTGAAGTGAATCCGGCGTCGTAAGCGATGTCCAGGATCGTGCGCCCGTCTTGCGGGTCCGAAAGACGCACACGGACCGCTTCGATGCGATGCCGGTTCACGTAATCCCAGAAATTTCCCCCGAAACGACGATTGATCACGGCCGACACAAGATACTCGGGGTAGCCGCTGCGACGCGCTAGCTGCGCGATCGTCAATGCGGGCTCGCGATAAAACGCGTCGCCCGTCATCAACTGCGATAGCCGCGCCTCGACATCCGCCGTACGCGAGTCGTCGGGCAGCACGGGCAACGGAGCATCGGCTACGACCTCCTTGTCGACCGAAAGCGCAACCACCGGTGGTTGCGCCAAGCTGCACCAACCGACCACACAGACCCACGCCGCGACCGCGCCATAGATCAGGAAATAGTCGACATAGGGCAGACGCAAGACGACGTGCACCGCGGCGATGCCCCAAATGACGAGCTGGCACGCCGCCATCAGCACGATCCATTGCAAAGACCCACGATCTGCATCCGCTCGTTGACGCAGCTTGCGTCGCCGATATCTGTGCACCCGCACCAGCGCGGCCAGAAGATAGGCAGCCGCCCAAGCAAACTGGACCGGGTCGAACCAGGCCGGTGTCCAGCCTCGGCCGTGCGCCATTGTGCTGTTCGACCACAGCAGCCAGACCGCCCAAACCGAGGCGCCCAGAAAGCCACCGGCATGCAGGATGTCGGCCGGCGCGAATCCACGGCCAGTCGTCAGCGCACGGACATAGATGAAGAACAGACTGACATAGAGAAATGGAAGCAGACGGGTCGCATGGAAAGCACCCCGTAGCCCGCCGCTCGGTGACCCCAGATACGCGGCCTTGAGCGCCAAATCCGTAGCGACCAGTAAGAGCCAGACCGACAGCACCCGGTTGGCCTGCGGATTGGCCGTGCGCCGCCATAACGCAAGCGACAACATCGCCGCTTGCGCAGCACCGATGGCGTACATCACGATCCAAAACGTCATGGGCACGGGCGGTTGAACCGGGGATCCCGAAGCGTACCCGCGCTTCCATGAAAAAGCCCGGCACTCGGCCGGGCTTCGGGGGCCGCGTGCCGCTCACACGATCAGGCGACGAACAACGCCTTCATCTTCTTCAGCGCGTTGGCCTCGACCTGGCGGATGCGCTCGGCGGACACGCCGTATTCGTCGGCGAGCTCCTGCAGCGTGACCTTGTGCTCGTCGTCGAGCCAGCGGCGGCTGATGATGTCGCGCGAACGCGCATCGAGCGTGGCCATGCCTTCGCGCAGCAGGTCGAGCTTGTTGTCTTCGCTGTCGGTGCGCTCGTAGAGCTGGGCCGGGTCCTCGTCGCGGGCGACGAGATACGCGACCGGCGCGGGCGGCGCGTTGTCGTCGTCTTCGCCGGCGGGCGCATCGAACCCGATGTCGCGACCGGACAGGCGCGATTCCATCTCCAGCACCTCGCGCTCGGACACGTTGAGGTCGGCAGCGACTGCCTTCACCTCGGCGGCGTTCAACCAGCCCAGACGCTTCTTCGACTTGCGCAGGTTGAAGAACAGCTTGCGCTGCGCCTTGGTCGTGGCGACCTTGACGATGCGCCAGTTCTTCAGGATGAACTCGTGCATCTCGGCACGGATCCAGTGCACGGCGAAGCTCACCAGCCGCACGCCGACGTCGGGATCGAAGCGCTTCACGGCCTTCATCAGGCCGATGTTGCCTTCCTGCACCAGATCGCCCAGCGGCAGGCCGTAGCCGTTGTAGCCGCGGGCGACGTGCACGACGAAGCGCAGGTGCGAATGCACCAGCTCGCGGGCGGCATCGAGGTCTTCGTGATCGCGGAAACGCTGCGCGAGCGCCTGCTCCTCTTCGACCGACAGCACCGGGATCTGGTGGACGGCGGAGATGTAGGCGTCCAGCGACCCCAGCGGGCTGAGGGTCGGCAGGCTGTTGGCAACCAAAGCGTGGGTCATCGTCTGCGTGCTCATGGGAAGGGATGTTAGCAGTCGGGTTATCAGACTGCTAAGGGCCGTCGGAGTTCCCGAGTGTTCCATTCATGGAATGAAAAAGCTTTGATTCCCCAATCGGATCCGAATTCGGAAATATGGGCCCGGAAAATCAACTGCGGAATCAACCAGTTGGGATCCGAGCACTCCGGATGGCGCGTCAGCGGTAATCCGGCGTTGGGCGGCCGACGACAGCATCACCCGTGCGCCATGACATCGCGATGAATCCCATCGACCCAACCCGCTCTCCGGTCCGCCGCCGGTCATGCAGATGACGTCACCGCGAAACCGGAAGGCCGCACAGCGTGCCCGGCGGGCATGGATGCATCGTCACTCCGCGTCCGCGAGGCCCACCGCCCGCGCGCCGGCCAGAATCGCGGCGCGGGCGTCTTCCAGCAACGCGGCGGAGTCGGGCACGACCCGTGCCCGCCGGTCGAGCGTGCACTGCAGGCCGAGTCCGAGCAGGGTGGCGTGCGCCGCCAGCAGGGCATCGCCGTCGTCCGCCGTCAGCAGGGCGGCATTACGGGCCGCGGCGAGCAGTCCCGGGGTCGCGCGCGGCTCGAGCAGCGCGGGGTGCCGCGCGCTGTCGCGCAACACCAAGTACTGCAGCAGGAATTCGAGATCGACGAGGCCGCCCGGCCCCTGTTTCAGGTCGAACCGGCCGGCGGTGCCGCGATCGAGCTCGGCGCGCATGCGCCGGCGCATCGCGGCCACGTCGTCGCGCAGCGCTGCCGGCGCCCGGGGCCTGGCGAGCGTGTCGCGCCGCACGCGCTCGAAATCGGCCGCCATTGACGCCTCCCCGGCCACGCACCGTGCCCGCACCAGCGCCTGGTGCTCCCAGGTCCACGCGCGCTCGCGCTGGTATTCGGCGTAGCTCGCCAGCGACGACACCAGCAGGCCCTTGCCGCCATCCGGGCGCAGGCGCACGTCGACGTCGTACAGGCGCCCGCCGGCGGTGACGGTGCCGAGCAGCGACACGATCTTCTGCGCCAGCCGCGAGGTCCAGCGCTGGGCGTCGAGCGGGCGCGCACCGTCGGACTGCGCATCGGCCGGCGTGTCGTGCAGGAACACGAGATCCAGATCCGAACCGAACCCGAGTTCCTCGCCGCCCAGGCTGCCGTAGCCGATGATCGCGAAACGCGCCCCGGGCAGGCTGCCGTGCGCGGCGGTCATCTCGCGCGTCACCAGGGTCAACACGACATCGACGACCGCGTCGGCCAGCCAGGCGAGTTGCCTCGTCGCATCGCCACCTGCCTGGCGGCCGTCCAGCGTCGCCAGCGCGACCCGGAAGCTCAGCTGCTGCCGGGCCTCGTTGAGCGAAAGCAGCCCGTGTTCCAGATCCGGATGCTGCAGCGCGCGGGCGCACGCGGCGACGATGTCGTCGCGCGCCGGCAAGGGGCCTTCGGCGCGCGCGTCCAGGAGTTCGTCGAGCAGCAGCGGATGCGCCGCGACCCGCTCGGCGAGGAAGGCGCTGCGCGTGACCACGTCGACGAGCCGGGCCAGCGCCGCCGGCCGCTCGTCGAGCAGCGCCAGATAACTCGCCCGCCGCAGGATGTTGTGCAGCAGCGCCAGCAACCGGCGGATCGCCTGCAGCGGGCGGTCGGCCGGCGCGGACGCCTGCAGCAGCACCGGCATCAGCCGGTCGAGCCGTGCGCGCGCGCTGTCGGACAGCTCGCGCACGCTGGGCGAGCGCGCGAAGTCGCGCAGCGCGGCGTCCACGTCGCCGGCATCGGCGAAGCCCGCCGCGTCGAGCACGACGACGTCGCCGTGGTCGGGCAGTCCGCGCCAGTAGCCGGTCAGATCGCTGTCGACCGCAGGCTTGTCGCGCGTGCGCCGTGCCAGCAGCGCGTCGAACTCGCGGGCGACGATGACGCGCCGTGTCTTCAGATCAGTCACCAGCGCCGGCCAGTCCACGTAGTCCAGACCGGTGGCGATGCGCAGCCGGTCCAGCGGATCGAGCGGCAGCACGTGCGTTTGTGCATCGCGCAGCATTTGCAGGCGGTTCTCCAGCCGCCGCAGGAAACGGTAGGCCTCGATCAACTGCGCCAGCGCTTCGCTCGACACCTGCCCCGCGGCATGCAGCGCCTCCAGGGCCGGCAACAGGCGCCGTTCGCGCAGGGTCGGTTCGCGTCCGCCGCGGATCAGCTGCAGCGCCTGGGCGAGGAACTCGATCCCGCGGATGCCGCCGTCGCCGCGCTTGATGTCGTCCGCCAGCTCCTTGCGCGCGACTTCGGCCTCGATCAGCGCCTTCATCTGCCGCAGGCCGTCGAGCGCGCCGTAGTCCAGGTAGCGACGATAGATGAAGGGCCGCAGCGAGGCCAGGAAGCGTTCGCCCGCGGCGAGATCGCCGGCGACGGGTCGCGCCTTCTGCCAGGCATAGCGTTCCCAGTCGCGACCTTCGCGCTGGAAGTACTGCTCCATCGCGCTGAAGGCGAGCGCGATGCGGCCCGCGCTGCCGAACGGGCGCAGCCGCAGGTCGACGCGATGGCAGAAGCCGTCGGCCGTCGTGTCGTCGAGCAGCTTCGCCAGTTGCTGGCCCTGGCGGGTGAAGTAATCCTCGGCCGCCAGCGCGCGCGGGCCGTCGCTGTCGCCGGCGTTTTCGAACGCGTAGACGAGATCGACGTCGGAACTGAAATTCAGCTCGCCGCCGCCGAGCTTCCCGAGTCCGAACACGACCAGCCGCACCGGCGCACCGGCAGCGTCGCGGACCACGCCGTAGCGCGCGGCGAACTCGGTTTCCAGCGCCTCGAGCGCACGTTGCAGGCAGGTTTCGGCGAGCGCGGTCGTACCCGCGAGCGTGACGTCGAGGGTGTCGAGTCCGAACACATCACGCCAGACCAGCCGCGTCGAACAGGCATGACGATAGCGTCGCAGCAGGCCGGGCCACGACGCACGATCGTCGGCGGCCAGCACCGGGATCGGCACCGGCGTTTCGCCGTCATCGGCCAGCAGCCGGATCAGCAGGTCCGGCTGGCGGACCAACGTCTCGATCGCGAAATCGCTGACCCGGGCGAGGCGCAGCAGACGCGCGCGCGCGGCGGGCGCATCGCGCAGCACGTCGGCGAACGGGGCAATCGCGCGCGCGCAATGCGCGTCGAGCTGGGCGGCAATCGGATCGGATCACGCCCGCCGCGGCCGGGACAACGCAGCCGATGTGGCAACGCGGCGGCAGAAGCGCGTCGAGGCATGCGGCGCGCGCATCCGGCCTCGCGACGCGTCCGGGCGCAGCGCGGCCGGCAGACATAAAAAAGCCCGCATCCGGCGAACCGGTTACGGGCTTGCTCCCTCCCCCACGTCGGGTGCAGGGCGATAGTGAAAGAACTGTTAGCCGGGTGCACGCTGCAGTGCAAAACGATACCGTCCGGTTCAATAAGGCGGCCGCCGCGTCAGGCTGGCGCGTGCCGGCGCCGGCCGAGGTCGCGCAGGATCTCGCCCGCCGCGTTGCGGCCCGGCAAGCCGGTCACCCCGCCGCCGGGATGGGTACCGGATCCGCACAGATACAGGCCGTCGAGCGCGCCGCGGTAATGGCCCTGGCCCAGCAGCGGCCGGGCGCTGAACAGCTGGTCGGCGCCGAGGCTGCCGTGGAAGATGTCGCCGCCGACCAGGCCGAAGCGGCGCTCCAGGTCCAGCGGGGTCAGCGCCTTGTATCCGAGCACGCTGCGGGCGAAGTTCGGCGCACGGGCGTCAACGGTCGCGATCATCAAGCGCGCGACGGTGTCGCGATGGGCATCCCATCCGCCTGCGCCGTCGGGCATCTCCGGATGCACGTGCTGGCAGAACAGGCTGGCGACGTGCTGGCCCGGCGGCGCGAGGCTGTCGTCGAGCGTCGAGGAAATCACCAGCTCGACGATGGGTGCACGCGACCAGCCGGGATTGTGCTCGCGCGATTTCGCATCGAAATACGCGCGTTCGAAATAGGCGAGCGAATCGCCGATCAGGATCCCGCTCTGGTGATGCGGCTGCAGCGCCGTGCCGGGGGCGGCAGTGAAATCGGGCAGCTCGGACAGCGCGACGTTCATGCGGAACGTGCCCGAGCCGCAGCGATAGCGCGCGATGCGCTCGGCGGTGTCGTCGTCGAGCCGGTCACGCGGCACCAGCCGCTGGTACAGCAGTTTCGGATTGAGGTTGGAGACGACCGCGCGGGCGCGCAGCTCGCGGCCATCGTCCAGCGCCACGCCGACGGCCCGGCCGCGCGCCGCGCCGTCTTCGACCAGCACCTGCGCGACCGTCGCATCGGTTTCGATGACGATCCCACGCGCGCGGCATTCGGTCGCGATCGCCTCGCTGATCGCGCCCATGCCGCCGATCGCGTGGCCCCAGACACCGCTCTTGCCGTTGACCTCGCCGAACGACCACCGAATCCCAGCCCAGCGCGGCCTTCAGCGGCGCGGACTCGAACCAGCTGTCGAGCAGTTCGCCGGCGGATTTGGTGAACAGGTCGAGCAGATCGCGGCGGCCGCGCATGTCGAGCCGGCGCAGTTCCCTGGCCACGGCCCAGGAGTTGAGCCAGTCGGCGAGCACGAAGCCGTCGCTGACGTTCGGCGGCGTGCGCGTCATCAACACGCGCAACACCGCGACGACGCGGTCGAGCATCGCGTGGTACTGCGGCAGACGCTCGGCGTCGCGCGGCGACCAGCGTGCGACCTCGTGGCTGCCGTGTTCGCCGCCGAGGCGGAACGCGCGGCCATCCGCCAGCGGCAGGAAATTCGAATACGGCCGCTCGACGACGCGCAGCCCGTGCTGCGCGAGTCGCAGGTCGGCGATGACCTGGGGATTCAGCAGGCTGACGGTATAGCTGGCGACCGAATTGCGGAAGCCCGGATGGAACTCCTCGGTCACCGCCGCGCCGCCGACGCGCGCGCGACGCTCGAGCACGCGCACGCGCAGGCCGGCGCCGGCGAGATACGCAGCGCAGACCAGGCCGTTGTGGCCGCCGCCGACGACCAGCACATCGCAGTCGTCGCGGCGCGTGCTCATGCCTGGCGCCGCAGCGTGGCGGCGACGAGGTCCGCCAGCGCCGACGCGGCCTGCGGGCGGCCCAGCGCCGCCGCGGCGCGCGCGGCGTCGGGCAGGCGCTGCGGCGATTCGAAGGCCTCGGTGAGCAGGCGCGTCAGATGCTCGACCGTCAGCTCGGGTTCCGGCACGCACCAGCCCACGCCGGCCGCCGCGAGCGTGTCGGCATTGCGACGCTGCTCGTCGCGCGAGCCGCCGTGCGGAATTGGCACGAGGATCGCCGGCCGACCCACGGTCAGCAGGTCAGCCGCCGTGGTCGCGCCGGCGCGTGTGATCACCAGGTGGGCGTCGCGCAGGCGCGCACCCATGTCGTCGAAGAACGGACGCACGGTGGCGTCGATGCCGGCGTCGCGCAGCGTCGCAGCGATGGCGTCGGCCGCGTCGCCCTTGACCTGCAGCGCGACCTGGAGGCGACGGCGGATCGTCTCCGGCAACGCGGCGAGCGCGGGCGGCACGACCTCGCCGAAGACGCGCGCGCTCTGGCTGCCGCCGACGACCAGCAGGCGCAGCGGCGCGTCCGCCGACAGCGGCGGATAGTCGCCGCGGGCGTCGAGGATCGCGCGGCGCACCGGATTGCCGGTGTCGTGGACGTGCGTGGCGTCGATGCCGTCGAGGCCGGCGGTCTGCGGAAACGAGGTCGCGACGCCGTCCGCGAAGCGCAGCAGCTTGCGGTTCGCCAGGCTCAGGCGCGCGCCCTGCTCGTGCAGCAGCAGCGGGCAACCGAGACTTCTGGCCGCCAGTGCCGGCGCGAAACTCGGATAGCCGCCGAACCCGACCAGCAGGCGCACATCGCGCCGGCGCATGTCCGCGCGCGCCAGCCAGGTCGCGCGCAGGATCGTCATGGCGGCGGCGCCGTTGCCGGCGAGCCCGCCGTCGAGGCTGCGCGCCGGCAGCACGGGATGCGGCAGACCGGCGAGCGCCTGGGTGTAGGCGGCACCGCGGCGCTCGGTGTAGAGCACCACGCCGTGTCCGCGCGCCTGCAGCTCGCGCGCGAGCGCCTCGGCGGGAAACAGATGACCGCCGGTGCCGCCCGCGGCGAGCGCGACCGTCGGCAGGGAGGCGGGCGGAGCGGCGGAGACACGTGACATGGCGGACCTCGAAACGGCAGCGCCGCACTATAGCCAGTGCGCCGGATGCCGGCCATGCGCGTCAGTCGGCGAGCGCGGCGTCCTGGCCGTCCCCGAGCGCGCGGGTCATGAAGACGCTGTAGGGATCGTCCACGTACGTGCCGAACGGGCCGCAGGCCGCGAACCCGTGGCGCGCGTACAACCGGTGCGCCGGCGCGAAAGCCGCGGCCGAACCGGTCTCCAAGCTCAGGCGGCGCCAGCCGCGTGCGCAGGCCGCATCGACCAGATGCCGCAGCAGCGCGGACGCGACGCCCTGCCCCTGCACCGCGGCCACGGTCCGCATCGACTTCAGTTCGCCCTGCCCGTCGCCTAGACCCTGCAGCGCTCCGCAGCCGAGCAGGTCGTCGCCGCGCCAGGCCGACCAGAACGTGAGTCCCGGCGCGCGCAGGCCGGCGACATCGAGCGCGTGGATGCTGGCGGCCGGCGAATGCAGGGTCATGTCGTGGCGGTGGAACTGCAGCAGCGCGATGACGCGCGGATCGTCGAGCGGATCGCGCCGGATCGTCAGCGGCAGGCCGGCGGCAGCGGGATCGAGCGGTTGCAGGAAAGCCAGCTTGCGTGCGCGTGGCAAGCGCTTGAGCGCCCATTCCGCGCGCGAGGCGGCGGCGCGGTCCGGATACGCGCGCGTGGCCAGCAGCCGCGCCGGCGGGTTGGCGCGCGTGTACTTCGCGCCCTTGCCGCCGGCATGCGCGAGCAGCCGCGCGCCGACATCGTTGGTGATGCCGGCGTAGTAGCTGCCGTTGCGGCATTCGAGCAGGTAGACGAACCAGGGCGGCGACGCGGACATGCCGCGATTATCCGCACGCGCGCCGCCGCGGGAAGTGCCGCGTGCTCAGCGGTCGAGGCGGCCGAACGAGAACAGGGCGGCCAGCGGATGCGACCGGCGCTCGATCGCTGCGCGCACGATGCCCGCGCCCAGCATCGAATACGTGATGCCGTTGCCGCCGTAGGCCATCGCGAAATGCACGCGCGGGCCCGAATCGGCATGCGCGCCGAAGAACGGCAGCCCGTCGGCCGTTTCGGCGAACGTGCCCGCCCACGAGAACGCCGGCGTCAGCTCAAGGTCCGGCCACAACGCGGCGACCTTCTTCAGCAGCGTGCGCGCCTTCTTCTCGACGCGCGCGTCGCGGCGCGCCGGCACGTCGACGTGGTCGTCCTCGCCGCCGATCAGCAGGCGGCCGTCGCCGGTGCTGCGCAGGTAGAGGTAGGGCCGCGCCGATTCCCATACCAGCGTGTCGGCCAGCGGTCCGAGCACGTCGGGGGCGATCGGATCGGTGATGAAGGCGTAGCTGCTGCGGTTGCGCGCGACGCTGGGCTTGAGCCAGCGCTGGTTCGCGTAACCGGCCGCGAGCACGACGTGCTTGGCGCGCAGCTGCAGGCCGGCCGGCGTCTCGAGCACCACGCCGCGCGACGTCGCCTGGATCGCATCGATGGTCGTGCGGTCGAACACGGCCGCGCCGCGCTTCTCCAGCCGCATCAGCAGCCGGTAGGCGAAGCGGTACGGGTCGACGCGCGCGCCGAGCCGGCTGAGCAGCGCGGCCGGCGCGTCGAATCCGAACCGGTCGCGGATGTCGTCCGGCGCCAGCCAGTCGATGTCGAAGCCATGGCGCCGGCGCAGCGCGAGCTCCTCGCGCAGGGCCGCCACGTCGCGCCGGCGGCTGGCGTAGTACAGGCTCTCGTTGCGGGCGAAATCGACGTCGCGCACGTCGCGGGCCCTGTCGTGCAGCATGCCGATCGCGTCGGCGCAGGCGCGGTAGGCCAGCGCCGCGTCGGCCTCTCCGTACTGCCTGGCCAGATCGACCATGTGGGTATCGATCTCGTACTGCAGCAGCGCGGTGCTCGCGGCGGTGCTGCCCCACCCGACGTCGCGCTGCTCGACGACGGCGACCTCGTGGCCATGCGCGGCCAGCTCGTCGGCGATCAGCGCGCCCGTGATGCCGCCACCGACGACGACGACGTCGCAGCGGTGGTGATCGGACATTGCCGGGAACGCATGCATGAGGCCGTTGTTGACGGCCCAGTACGGGTAGCCACTCTTCAGATCCATAGGTCGCATGCTCGGTCAGCGCCGACCGGAAGGCCGGGGTCGCGGGAGCATAGCGGCCGCGCGCGGGACGTGGTGAGGCCCTGCGCGTCCCGGCCCGGAGCCAGCCACTACACTGCCCAGCCCCCGCTTCCTTCGCCGCCCGCATGTCGCGTTCCCCCGTTTCCGCCGTGACCCACCCACCGCCTTCCGGCACCGGCGACTGGGACGTCATCGTCATCGGCGCCGGCGCTGCCGGGCTGATGGCGGCGATCGCGGCGGGCCAGCGCGGCCGGCGCGTGCTGGTGCTCGACCATGCGAACAAGGTCGGCAAGAAGATCCTGATGTCGGGCGGCGGGCACTGCAATTTCACCAATACCGGCACTACCCCGGCGCAGTACCTGTCGGCGAATCCGCATTTCTGCAAGTCGGCGCTGGCGCGCTACACGCCGCAGGATTTCATCGACCTCGTCGATCGCCACGGCATCGCCTGGCACGAGAAGGAACTGGGCCAGCTGTTCTGTGACGGCGCGTCGAAGCAGATCGTGCAGCTGCTGCTCGACGAAGCTGACGGGGCGGGCGTGGAGGTGCGCACGCACTGCGCGGTGCAGCCGCCGCGTCGCGGCGATGGCGGCTTCGTGCTCGACACCGCGATCGGCACGCTGCGCTGCGCGTCGCTGATCGTCGCGACCGGCGGCCTGTCGATCCCGAGCATGGGCGCGACCGGGTTCGGTTACGACGTCGCCCAGCAGTTCGGCCATACCCTGCTGCCCACGCGCGCCGGCCTGGTGCCGCTGACGCTCAGCGGCAAGCACCAGGAACGGCTGGGTGCGCTCTCGGGCGTCGCGCTCGACGTCGAGGCCGGTTGCAACGGTGCGAACTTCCGCAACCGCATGCTGATCACCCATCGCGGCCTCAGCGGCCCGGCGATCCTGCAGATCTCCTCCTACTGGCAGCCCGGCGACGCTCTGCGCCTCGACCTGCTGCCCGGACGTGATGCGCTGGCGTGGCTGCAGGCGCAGCAGGCGGAGCGTCCGGGCACCGAGCTCAAGAACGTGCTCGCCGACCTGATGCCGCGCCGCTTCGCCCAGCGCCTGTGCGAGGTGTGGATCGCCAACCGGCCGATGAAGCAGTACACCCCGCCGCAGCTGCAGGACACCGCCGCGCTGCTGCAGGCCTGGCCGCTGGTCGCCAGCGGCACCGAGGGCTACCGCACGGCCGAAGTGACGCTGGGCGGTGTCGACACGAACAGCGTGTCGTCGCGGACGATGGAATCGCGGCACGTGCCGGGGCTGTACTTCGTCGGCGAAGTGCTCGACGTGACCGGCTGGCTCGGCGGCTACAACTTCCAGTGGGCCTGGGCGTCGGGCGTGGCGGCCGGCGAGGTCGCCTGACGCGGCGTGTGTCGTTGGTTCCCGATTCGGCAATGCGCTTGCAGGCGCGCCGGCTGGACTTCTTTCGAATGCGCCTCGGCGCCAGACCCACCCCCAATGCAGACGTGGAAAAGCGCGCTTGCGCGCGACAGGCGTCTAACGGCCTTCCATCGCCACGCGCTGACGCGACCGAAAGGCCGCACGCATCACGCTGCCTGTGCGTCCGCCCGTGCGCGGCGCGCCCGCACGGCCGCCGCCAGCCGGTCCAGCACCACGCGCGTGGTCGCCCAGTCGATGCAACCGTCGGTGATGCTCTGGCCGTAGACCAGCGCCTGCCCCGGCACCAGCGCCTGCTTGCCGGCGACGAGATGGCTTTCGATCATCACGCCGACGATTCGGCCCTCGCCGCCGGCGAGCTGGCGCGCGATGTCGTCGACGACCGCCGGCTGGTTCTCGTGCCGCTTGCCGCTGTTGGCATGACTGGCGTCGATCATCAGCGCCGGCCGTAACCCCTGCGCGACCAGCACCTGCGCCGCCGCATCGACATGCGCCGCGTCGTAGTTCGGCTGGACGCCGCCGCGCAGGATCACGTGGCAATCCGGATTGCCGGCCGTCGTGGCGATCGCGCTGCGGCCGTCCTTGGTCACGGCCAGGAAATGATGCGGATGCGATGCCGCGCCGACCGCGTCGACGGCGATGCGCACGTCCCCGCCGGTGCCGTTCTTGAAGCCGACCGGACACGACAGCCCCGACGCCATCTCGCGATGCACCTGGCTCTCGGTCGTGCGCGCCCCGATCGCGCCCCAGGCCACGAGATCGGCGAGGTACTGCGGCGAGATCGTGTCGAGGAATTCGACCCCGGCGGGCAGGCCGAGCCGGTTGATGTCGCGCAGCAGACCGCGCGCCAGCCGCAGGCCGTCGTTGATGCGGAAGCTGCCGTCCAGTCCGGGATCGTTGATCAGGCCCTTCCAGCCGATCGTCGTGCGCGGTTTTTCGAAGTACACCCGCATCACCAGTTCCAGCGCATCGCCGAGTTGCGCGCGCAAGGGCTGCAGGCGACGCGCGTAGTCCAGCGCGGCCTCGGGATCGTGGATCGAACACGGACCGACGACGACGATCAGCCGGTCGTCGTGGCCGTGGAGGATGGCGTGGCAGGCCTCGCGTGCATCGGCCACGGTGGTCGAGGCGAGTTCGTCGCAGGGCAGCGCGTCGAGCAGTGCGGCCGGCGTGGCCAGCGGTTGCAGGGCGCGGATGCGCAGATCGTCGGTATGGGGGGCCATCTGGTGTCTCCGGGAGATCGGGGCGATGGCGGCCACAAAAAAACCGCCAGGGGTGCTGGCGGCTGTCGGGATGCGTCTGAACCGTTGCTCAGGTCACGCGCACGCCGTCCTCCGCCGGAGGGTCGGGAATCGTGCGTACCAATACGAGCGGGCGCGGACGGCGGTCATCGGCGGACTTGATACCACGCGTCGCCCGCGACGCCTACCGTTTCATCTGCGACCAGCTGCAGCCGGGCCGGCGCTTCAGTCGGCATCGGGCAGCAGCGCGGGCCGCGACTCGTACCAGTCGCGCGCACCGGCGACGTGCAGCGTACGATCGCCGTCGTCGAGTTCGACGCCGAGCCCGAGCACGCCCCAGCGCGCATAGAGATCGCCGGTCGGATCGCCGCCGGCGATGCGCAGGCGCGCCTGCAGGTCGATCCGGTCGTTGCTGGCCGCGATGCGGTCGAACACGACCTCGTCGTCGCGGATGCGCAGCCGGCCGGTCGCGCGGGTCTCGCCGGAATCGACCAGGTCGCCGATCCAGCGCGGAAAGGCGCTGCGCTCGGCGAACAGGTCCAGCAGCACGCTGACGTCCTTCATGTCGAGGCGTCCGCGGCCATCGATCTGCAGCGGCTCGCGCCAGTCCAGCGTGGCATCGTCGAGCCCGAAGCGCGCCCACCACAGCGCATCGTCGCCGCCCTCGACGCGCACGCCGTCGACGCGCAGATCGAAACCTTCCAGCGCGTAGCGGCGTCCGGTCTTCTGCAAGCGCGCCAGCCGGCTGTCGATCTGCAGGTTGCCCGACAGGCGCGACGGCCCGAGTGCGATGCGCGCCTGTTCGCCCTGCAACTGCACGCGCCCGGTGACCATCTCGCCGGCCGCATCGAGCGACAGGTCGCCGCTCGCCGCACCCGTCCCGCCGAGCAGGCGCGCACTGCGTTCGGGCAGGTAGCGGTTGTAGGCCCGCAGATCCGGGACTTCGGCATCGTCGAAACGCAGCCGCGCCTGCAGGTCCTCGTGGAACCGCGCGAGGTCGCCGGTCGACACGAGATCCAGGCGCAGGTCGCGACCGCGCAGGTACAGCGTGTCGGGCGCCGCGCCGGACGCGAGCGCGAAGCGGTCCGCGACGATGTCGATCGCCGTGCGCAGGCCCGCATCGGCGTCGCGCGTCACCCGGCCGGCCGCGTGCGCGGTCCCGGTGAAGACGTTGTCCAGGATGCCGGCGCGCATCTGCGCGGCGGGAATCGCGAACGTGCTGCCCTCGACGATCTCGCCGTGGTCGAGTCGCAGATCGGCCTCGATGTCGGCCGCGCCGTCGAGCGTCAGCCAGCCCTGCCCGGTCAGCATCGCGTCGATCCACCGCAGGCTCGCGAAGCGCCACTGCAGGTCGACCGTACCCGACAACGCCCGCACCGGCGCGAGCCAGTCGTCGGGATCGATGCGGCGGTCCTCGACCTGCAGATCGGCGCGCAGGCGGGTGGGATTCTCGTCCTGCGGCGGCACGCGCGCGGCGACCGCGATGCCGCTGCGATCCACGCGCAGCGCCGTCCGCATCGCGGCCCAGCACCTGCGTCGCCCAGTCGAGCCGGCTGCCCGGCATCAGCACGCCGCGTTCCATCGTCAGATCGGCGCTCACGCGGCCGGCTTCGGCGCGGACGGCGATCGGCAGGGCCTGGTCGTCGCGCGCCTCCAGGTCGATGCCGGGCGCGCGGCCGTCGACACGCAGGTGCGCATCGAGCAGGACCAGCTTCTCCTCGCCTTCCGCCTGCTCGCGCAGGTGCGGCGGGATGGCGATGTCGAAGTCGAGCTGCGCGTCCTCGGTCAACGTGATGCCCGCGACCGACAGCGCGGCGTCGGGCATCGTCAGCGACGAGGGCCGCACTTCCATCGGGCCACCGGCCAGCGTCTTGGCGAACGCGAACCGCGCCTCGCCGGTGCCGGTCACGCGCGCCTCGTAGAAATCCAGACGCCGCAGGCTGGGCGTGGTGATCGCATCGAAATGGAAGACCCACGGCGACTTGCCGGGCCGCTTCGTCGACGGCAGGTCTATGGACGCGCGCCCGACGAAGACCGAGACGTCGCGCGCATCGATCGTGCCGAAGCGCACCTGCTTCGCCAGCAGCGGCAGCAGCTTGATCCGGCCGTCGGCGACGGGCGCGGCGGCGGTCCAGCGCGTGGTGCGCGCATGCCCGCCCATGAGGATGCCGCGCGCATGGATGTGACCGGGATACAGGCTCATCGCCCAGTCCCACTGCGCGTGGTAGCGCTCCGGCTTGCGGTTGATCACCGACTCGCCGAGCGCGGTATTGAGGAAGACGTTGGCGGCGATCAGGTACAGCCCGTACAGCACGACCGCGACGAGCGCGGCACGACGCAGGCCGCGCCGATGGGCGCGGATCCAGTGGGCAGGAGCGGTGGACATGGCACCAGCATCGCCGATCGGCGGTGACGGTCGCCTGCACGGTGATGCGTGCAAGCCCACCCAAGGCGCGGCTGCGGCCGCTTCATTGCCCCCGCGCGCACGATCCGCGCACGCCCCACGGTGGCGGGACATCCGGGGCGACGGGCGATGCGCGCGGCGTGCGCGGGAACGCCTTCCGCGGTGATCGAACGCGTCCGGCCTTCGCCGCCGACGCACGGCGACCGCCGCGGCGTCTCTGGCGCCAAAGAAAAAACCCCGCCTTTCGGCGGGGTTTCTCGTCTCACGGTGCAACGGGATGGGGCGGGATCAGAAATCCATGCCGCCCATGCCGCCCATGCCGCCGCCGCCCGGCATCGCCGGCTCTTCCTTCTTCGGCAGCTCGGCGACCATCGCTTCGGTCGTGATCATCAGACCGGCGATCGAGGCTGCGTTCTGCAGCGCCGAACGCGTGACCTTGGTCGGGTCCAGAATGCCGAAGACGCTCGGCTCTTCACCGCAGTTGGTGACGATCTCGCGCAGCGGCGCTTCCATCGCACGCAGGGCGATGATGATGCCGTGGTTCTGGTCTTCGTTCGCGCCCTTGAGCTCGCCGATCGCCTGCAGCGCGCGCACCAGCGCCACGCCACCACCGGGGACCACGCCTTCTTCGACCGCTGCACGCGTGGCGTGCAGGGCGTCTTCGACGCGGGCCTTCTTTTCCTTCATCTCGATCTCGGTCGAGGCACCGACCTTGATCACCGCAACGCCGCCGGCCAGCTTGGCCACGCGCTCCTGCAGCTTCTCGCGGTCGTAATCGGACGAGGTGTCCTCGATCTGGGCCTTGATCTGCTTGATGCGGCCTTCGATCGACGAGGTGTCGCCGGCGCCGTCGATGATCGTGGTGTTCTCCTTCGAGACCTGGATCTTCTTGGCGCGACCGAGGTCGGCGATGGTCGCCTTCTCGAGCGTCAGGCCGACTTCCTCGGAGATCACGGTGCCGCCGGTCAGGGTGGCCATGTCTTCGAGCATCGCCTTGCGACGGTCGCCGAAGCCCGGCGCCTTGACGGCGCAGACCTTGACGATGCCGCGGATCGTGTTGACGACCAGGGTCGCCAGCGCTTCGCCTTCGACTTCCTCGGCGACGATCAGCAGCGGCTTGCCGGCCTTGGCCACGCCTTCGAGCACGGGCAGCAGGTCACGGACGTTCGAGATCTTCTTGTCGTACAGCAGGATGAAGGGGTCATCCAGCTCGGCCGACATCGACTGCTGGTTGTTGACGAAGTACGGCGACAGGTAGCCGCGGTCGAACTGCATGCCCTCGACGACGTCGAGCTCGTTGTCCAGGCCCGAGCCTTCTTCGACCGTGATCACGCCTTCCTTGCCGACCTTCTTCATCGCGTCGGCGATGATCGTGCCGATCGACTCGTCCGAGTTGGCGGAGATCGTGCCGACCTGGGCGATCGCCTTGTCGTCGGCCGTCGGCTTGGACAGCTTCTTGAGCTCGGCGACGGCGGCCACGACGGCCTTGTCGATGCCGCGCTTGAGGTCCATCGGGTTCATGCCGGCCGCAACGGCCTTGGAGCCTTCGCGGATCAGCGCCTGCGCCAGCACGGTCGCGGTGGTGGTGCCGTCACCGGCGTTGTCGGAGGTCTTGGACGCGACTTCCTTCACCATCTGCGCGCCCATGTTCTCGAACTTGTCGGCCAGCTCGATTTCCTTCGCGACGGACACGCCGTCCTTGGTGATCGTCGGCGCGCCGAAGCTCTTCTCGAGCACGACGTTGCGGCCCTTCGGGCCCAGGGTTGCCTTGACGGCATTGGCGAGCACGTTCACGCCGCGCACCATCTTGGAACGCGCGTCTTCGCCGAAGCGGATTTCCTTCGCAGCCATTGCGGTATTACCTCAGAAGTTGAATTGGGGTGGGACTGGCGGGCAGCGCCCGCCGGAGGCGATCAGGGAGTCGCGCGGGCACGGTGCCCGCCGCGGATCAACCGACGATCGCGAGGATGTCGTCTTCCTTGACGATCTTGTATTCGATGCCATCGGCCTTGTAGGCGCTGCCCGAGTACTGGCCGTAGATGACCTGGTCGCCGACCTTGACCTTCGGCGCGCGGAGGCTGCCGTTGTCGAGGGCCTTGCCTTCGCCGACGGCGACGACTTCACCCTTGGTGGGCTTTTCCTTGGCGTTGTCGGGGATCAGGATGCCGCCCGCCGACTTTTCCTCGGCTTCGATCGGCTTGATCACGATGCGGTCGTACAGCGGCTTCAGATTGCTCATTTCAACCCTCTCTAAGTGATTGATTGTGAAGAAAACAGATGGCGATTTTAGCACTCGCACAGGGCGACTGCCAGAACCGCGGATGCAGAAAGCCCGGAACGCCGGGACCGCTCGGAGATGGGGACGCGGGGTCGGCTTACAAGGGGGCCGGCGCAGATCGGCGCCGGCAGGTGGCCGGGGCCGTCAGCGGAAACGCCAGGTCGCCAGGAGCATCGTCTCGCCGTCGTTGGGCTGATGCAGGCTGGCGTTGGAGATGTGCCGCGCGAGCAGCGCGAAGCGCTGCCAGCGCCACCCAACGGTGCTGACGAACTGCGGATTGCCCGACAGCGCGTCGGTCCTGCCGAACTGCACGCCCGCACCGAAGCCGGCGACGAAACCGTTGTCGCGTTCGTAGCGCAGGCCGCCGTGGACGACACCGGCGTCTTCTTCGAGATCGAAGCGGGTGTTGTCGCGCCCGTTGACGTAGATGGCGCCGACATCCCAGCGCAGCGCGCCGTTGGCGGTGCGGCGCCACTCGGGCAACCAGGCCACGGAGGCGACGAAGGTCGTCGTGTTGTCGCGGGTCGCCGATGCACCGGCGCCGACTTCGATCGGCGCCTGGGCGACGGCGGACAGGGGCGCGGCGGCGAGGAGCGCGGCACACAGCGCAAAGCGGAGGGTGTGAAGTGTCATGGTCGGGGGCGGCGTCTGGCGATCCGTAATAATACCGGTCAGTTCAGTAATTGACAGGCCGGCGTGCGCGGCAGGATCGGGACGCACCGTTCGTCGTGTGGCGACAGGGGGCAGCGCGGGTCCACGCGCCGCCGACGGCGAACGGCTGAGCCGGACCCGAATCGCGGGGACCGGGCAGGCCGCGCCGACGGAACCGGCCTGCGATACTGGGGCGATGACACCGTCTTTCCCTGCCAGCGCAGCCCCTGCCGTCGCGCGATTCCAGCCCCACCGTGCCCGTCCGCCGCATGGCGCGCTTCGATGCGCCGGCCTGCTGCATCGCTGTCGCCGCCTGGTCGCCCTGGCCCTGCTGCTGTTCGCCGCGGCGCCGGCGCTGGCGATCGATTTCGACGATGTGCTGCCGGTCGACGAGGCGCTGTCGGTCTCCGCACAGGCGGTGGGCCGGGACAGGATCGAGATCCGCTGGCGGATCGCCGACGGCTACTACCTCTACCGGCACCGCACCGCGGCACGGGTGCCGGCCGGCGATTTCGGCGCGGCGACCCTGCAACTGCCCGACGGCCGCAAGCATCACGACGAGTTCTTCGGCGATGTCGAGACCTATCGCGGCGCGCTCGTCGCCACGCTGCCCGGGCAGGCCGCGGATGGGATCCGCCGTGTCGCGCTGGAGGTCAAGTACCAGGGCTGCGCGGATCTGGGCATCTGCTATCCGCCGCAGACGCGCACGCTGCAGGTCGCGCTGCCGCCAGCGACCGGCGCCGCCGACCGCGGTTTCGCCGCGCTCGGCCGCACGCTCGGCAGCGCGGCGGGTGCGCCGGGTGCAGCGCCGACGCTGCTCGGTGTTGGCGACGCGCTGCCGCCGGAGCAGGCCTTCGGCTTCGAAGCGATCGCGGGGGACGGCGACACCGTGCTGCTGCGCTTCACCCCGGCCCGCGGTTACTACCTCTACCAGGACCGCAACGAATTCCGCATCGCCGGCGCCGACGGCATCCGCGCCGGCGCGCCGCGCTGGCCGCCCGGCAAGGCGCACCACGACGCGCATTTCGGCGACGTCACCGTGTATTTCGACCAGGTCGACGTGCCGCTGCCGCTGGTGCGGACCCGCGCCGACGCGGCCGACGTCACTGTCATCGCGACCTTCCAGGGCTGCCAGGCCGATGGCATCTGCTATCCGCCGATGACGCGCACCGTGCCGGTGTCGCTGCCCGCCGGGCGCGTCAAGGCATCCGACGCGGAGGCGACCACCCCCCGCCGGCGGCAGCGACATCGCCGCCCTGCCGTCGGCCGCCACCGGCGGCGTGGCCTTGCCGGTCGCGGCCGCGCCTGCCGCGGACGGCGTGGCCCGTGCAGACGCCGGCGCAAGCCCCGCCGGTGCCGCGCTCGACGGCGCACCCGGCACCACCGCCGATCACAACGCCGCGCGCACGCGCCCACCGGTCGCCACCGTCGGCAGCGGCCTGTTCGCGGCGCTCGGGCTCGCGCTGCTCGGCGGCCTGATCCTCAACCTCATGCCCTGCGTGCTGCCGATCCTGTCGCTGAAGGTGCTCGGGCTCGCGCAGAGCGGCGGCAGTCGTGCCAGCGCGCGGCGCCATGCGCTCTGGTACACGGCGGGCGTGCTGACCGCGTTCGCCGCGATCGGCGCGCTGGTCATCGGCCTGCGCGCGGCCGGACAGGCGGCGGGCTGGGGCTTCCAGCTGCAGCAGCCGGGCTTCGTCGCAGCGCTGGTCTATCTGATGTTCGCGGTCGGCCTGAGCCTGTCGGGTGTGTTCACGCTCGGCGGGCGGGTCGGCAACCTCGGCCAGTCGCTCGCGGCGCGCACCGGGCCGGCCGGCGACTTCTTCACCGGCGTGCTGGCCTGCGTCGTCGCCAGCCCGTGCATCGCGCCGTTCATGGGCGGCGCACTGGCGTTCGCCTTTACCGCGTCGGCGCCGATGGCGCTGGCCGTCTTCCTGATGCTCGGCCTCGGCCTGGCACTGCCGTTCCTGGTCATCGGCCTGGTCCCGGCGCTGGCCGACCGCCTGCCGAAACCCGGCGCCTGGATGGAGACCCTGAAGCAGCTGCTGGCGTTTCCGATGTACCTGACCGCGCTCTGGCTGGCCTGGGTGCTCGGCAAGCAGCGCGGCGTGGATGCGATGGGCCTGCTGCTCGCCGGCCTGACGCTGTTCGCGCTGGGCCTGTGGTGGTTCGAGCGGCGCCGCTGGACCGGTGGCGGGCTCGCCCGCGGTCTCGCGCTGGCGTTCGTGTGCGCGGCCCTCGTGCTGCCGGTCGTCGCGGTCTCGCGCCTGCCGCCACCGGCGGCGCTGGCGCCGACCGACAGCGCACAGGTCGCCTATTCCGCCGACCGCCTGCAGGCGCTGCGCGCTGCCGGCACGCCGGTCTTCGTCAACATGACCGCCGACTGGTGCGTCACCTGCAAGGCCAACGAACGCCGGGTGCTGTCGGGCGCCGTCTTCCATGACGCGCTCGCCGGCGCCGGCGCGACCTACATGGTCGGCGACTGGACCAATGTCGATGCGGAGATCGGCGCCTTCCTCGAGGCCCACGGCGCGGTCGGGGTGCCGCTGTACGTGGTGTACCCGGCCGGCGGCGGCGCGGGTGCGGTGCTGCCGCCGGTGCTCAGCGACGCGATCGTCGTCGACGCGCTGGAGGCGGCGCGATGAAGTTCGGGCCATGGGTCGTGGTGGTCATCGCGGTGCTGGCCGGCGGCCTCGGCGTGCTGGTCAGCCTGTTCGTCGGAGGGCCCGGCCCGCTGCTCGGCACCGAGACCGGACAGCGCCTGTACAACGACGCGATCCGCGCGGCCGCACCGGCGCCCCCGGCCGGGGTGACCATGGCGAACCGCGGCGAGGCGATCCCGGCGATCGAGGTCGCCGCGCTCGAGGGCCCGCTGGTCCGCCTGCCGGGCGACTACGCCGGCCGCCCCGTGCTGATCAACCTGTGGGCCAGCTGGTGCGGCCCCTGCATCGAGGAAATGCCGGAGCTCGACCGCTTCGCCCGCGAACAGGGCGCGAACGGCGTCCAGGTGCTGGGGATCGCGCTCGACGATGCCGAGGCCGTCCGCGCCTTCCTGCAGCGGGTGCCGGTCGAGTACCGGATCGCGATCGACGCACCCGGCACCGCCGACGCCGGCGTGCGGCTGGGTAATCCGCGCGGCGTGCTGCCCTATACCGCGCTCGTCTCGGCCGAGGGCGTGCTGCTGAAGCAGCGGATCGGGCCGTTCGAACACGGCGAGATCGACGGCTGGGTCGCCGACTGACCGACGCAACTCAAACGCTCGTTTAAAATCGTCAAACGTCGGCGAACTGGACACCATCGGAGACATCCCGCAGACTTCGCGCACGTCCGGTCCTGCGATTCCGATGCCGAAGCTTCTCGTCCTCCACGGCCCCAATCTCAATCTGCTCGGCAGCCGCGAGCCGACGGTCTACGGCCACACGCCGCTGGCCGAGATCGACGCGATGCTGCAGGCCGCCGCGACTGCAGCCGGCTGCACGCTGGACTGCCTGCAGTCGAACGCCGAGCACGTGCTGGTGGACCGCATCCAGGCCGCGCGCAGCGACGGCACCGCGATGCTGCTGCTCAATCCCGCCGCCTTCACCCACACCAGCGTCGCGATCCGCGATGCACTGGCGGCGGTCGCGCTGCCGTTCATCGAGATCCATCTGTCGAACCCGCACCGGCGCGAGCCGTTCCGTCACAGCAGCTACATGAGCGACCTCGCGGTCGGCGTGATCTGCGGCTTCGGCGCGGACAGCTACCGCTACGCGCTCGATGCGGCGATCGCCCACCTGCGGACCCGCCCCGCCCCCTGACCTTCCGTTCCGCAGCCGGCGTCCGCGCCCGGCCGCTCCGCATTCCGTTTTCGCGCGTCGCGCGACCCAACCGAGAAGAGGCCCAGCATGGACCTGAGAAAGATAAAGAAGCTCATCGACCTGCTCGAAGAGTCGAACCTGACCGAGATCGAGATCAAGGAAGGCGAGGAATCCGTCCGCCTGTCGCGCTCGCAGCACCACGGCGCGCCTGTCGCGTACGCGCAGATGCCGCAGGCCGCCGCGCCGCGCGCGCCCGAACCGGTGATGCCGATGAGCTCGCCCGTCGATGCCGCCACCGGCGGCACGCCCAAGCCCGCCGGCGACGAACTGCCGGCCGGCCAAGTCACCAAGTCGCCGATGGTCGGCACCTATTACGCGTCGCCCGCGCCGGACAAGCCCGCGTTCGTCACCGTCGGCCAGCAGGTCAAGGCCGGCGACACACTGGGCATCATCGAGGCGATGAAGATGTTCAACCCGATCGAAGCCGACACCGCCGGCACCGTCGTCGCGATCCTGTGCGAGAGCGGGCAGCCGGTCGAATTCGACCAGCCGCTGTTCGTGATCGGCTGAGGCCGCCGCGATGCTGGAGAAGATCGTCATCGCCAACCGGGGCGAGATCGCGCTGCGCATCCTGCGCGCCTGTCACACCCTCGGCATCCGCACGGTCGCGGTGCATTCCACCGTCGACCGCAACCTCAAGCACGTGGCCATGGCCGACGAGTCGGTCTGCATCGGCCCGCCGCCGTCCAACCGCAGCTATCTCGACATGCCGGCGATCATCGCCGCCGCCGAGGTCACCGACGCCCAGGCGATCCACCCGGGCTACGGCTTCCTCAGCGAAAACGCCGATTTCGCCGAGCGCGTCGAGCAGTCCGGTTTCATCTTCATCGGGCCGAAGGCCGAGACCATTCGCCTGATGGGCGACAAGGTCGAGGCGATCCGCGCGATGAAGGAAGCCGGCGTGCCCTGCGTGCCCGGCTCCGGCGGCCCGCTCGACGACGACGCGGCGACCAACGTCAAGATCGCGCGCGAGATCGGCTACCCGGTCATCGTCAAGGCCGCCGGCGGCGGCGGCGGGCGCGGCATGCGCGTGGTCCATACCGAGGCGGCGCTGGTCAACGCGATCGCCACGACCAAGCAGGAAGCCAAGGCCGCGTTCGGCAACGACATGGTCTACATGGAGAAGTTCCTCGAGAACCCGCGCCATGTGGAGATCCAGGTGCTGGCCGACGGCCAGGGCGGGGCGATCCACCTCGGCGAGCGCGACTGCTCGATGCAGCGGCGCCACCAGAAGGTCGTCGAGGAAGCGCCGGCGCCCGGCATCACCGACGAGGCGCGCGCGGCCATCGGCAAGGTCTGCGTGGACGCCTGCATCCGTATCGGCTACCGCGGCGCGGGCACGTTCGAATTCCTCTACGAGGATGGCCGCTTCTACTTCATCGAGATGAACACCCGCATCCAGGTCGAGCATCCGGTGACCGAACTGGTCACCGGCGTCGATCTGGTCCGCGAGCAGCTGATGATCGCCTCGGGCCACAAGCTGTCGATCCGGCAGGAAGACGTCGTGCTGACCGGCCACGCGATCGAGTGCCGCATCAATGCCGAGGATCCGGACACGTTCCTGCCCTCGCCCGGCACGATCCACCATTTCCACTCGCCGGGCGGCCCGGGCGTGCGCGTCGACAGCCACGTCTACGAGGGCTACACGGTGCCGCCGCATTACGACTCGATGATCGGCAAGCTGATCGTCCACGGCCCGGACCGCGAGACCGCGATCGCGCGCATGCGCGTGGCGCTGTCGGAAATGGTCGTCGACGGGATCAAGACCAACATCCCGCTGCAGCAGCGGATCATGCGCGACCAGGGGTTCCAAGCCGGCGGCCAGAACATCCACTACCTGGAAAAGCGCCTGGCCGAGCGCAAGAACAAGACGCTCGCGATCGGATGATGCGCGTCGCCGGTCCGCGATGACGGCCGGCGAGGCCGCGACCGGCCCGACCGGGGCCGGCGCGCTGGTGGCGACGGGCGAGGCGCTGGTGCGGTCGCTCGAAAGCGGGGCAGCCGCGTATCACGTCAAGTCTGACGCCCACGAGATCCTGCTGTGGGAGGCGGCCGTCGTCGCGGCCCGGGTTGTGCAACTGCGGACGGGCGCGACGCCGTCGCCGGCGCTGGCGACCTCCGTGATCGCGAGCGCGTGGTCGCACGACCTCGCCCTGCGCGAGCCGGCATTGCTCGCACGGGTCGCACACTTCCATCGCGCATTCGACGACGCGCGCGCGTCGTCGGATGCCATCGCGCCGGGCTGAAACCGCCTCAGCGTTCGCGATCGGACAGGGCCTGTCGCAACCCCGCATCCAGCGTGATCGGACGCGCCCAGCGCGCGTAACTCGAGACGAGCCCCACCTTGATGCGCTGGAACGGCGCCGCGTCGGGGGTGACCTCGAGCTGCGTCAGCACCCCGCTCCAGCCGCTGGCCTGATCGCGGCGGAACGCCGACGCGACGCCGCGACACGGCCGCCCGATGGCGACCGCCGTCGCGCAGGCGAGATAGACATCGGCGGGCCGCCAGCGCTCGTCGACGAGCAGTTCCTCGACCAGCACCCGCGGCGCGCCCTGGTACCGGACCAGTTCATCGACGAAGGCGTCGTGGTAGCGCGCGCCATAGCGGTTGACGTCGGTCATCCAGGTGTCGAGCCAGGCATCGCCGGTGCGCGGCGCCCATTCCGCCGGTGCGGCCTCGACCTCCGGTGCCGTCGCCGGCGACGCGGCGTCCTGCGCAACGGCGGCGCCAGGCAACAACAATCCGATCAACAGCGCGGACAGGACGCGGGCAGGCAGCGGTGACGGCATTTGGGATGTCCTCCTGACCCGCGTGGACGCGTTGGACCCGGCAGGTATCGCGTGTCCACGTCGTCGCGACGCACGGGACGCGACCATACCCCAACGCGACATCCGCTTCGAGACATGCGCCATGACCATCTCCGCTCCACCCCGCCCGTCACGCTGGCGCCGCTGGTCCATCGCCGCGGTCATCGCCGCCGCCCTGCTGGCCGTATTCGCCGTCGCGCTCGACCAGATGGCGACCCGGATCGGTGAGGATGCAGCGAGCACCATGCGCGCAACGCCGCTCGACGACGACACGCGCCATCGCAGCGACTGACGCGCGTCAGCGCGGCGAGATCACCAGGCTCGCGGGACGCCCGCCCTGGTTCCACCAGGCGCCGGTGCCGGTCACCCGCAACGCGACAGCGCCCTTGCGCAGGATCAGGTTCGGACCCGAGTCACCGCGTTGCGCGGCATAGCCGCCGATGACGTCGCGCGGATCCGTGACCCCGGCGAAGCTGCCCGCGCCCGCGCGGATCCTCGGCTCGCCGACCTGTACGCGCTCGACGCCCTTCATGCTGATGCGGACCGGCAGCGAGCGTCCGTCGTTGCAGCGCACCGTTCCGCTCCCCCGGGCCGCCTGACGTTGCGGCGACCAGTCATCCGCGGCAAACGCCAGTTCACAGGAAATGGGCTCGGCTGCCTGCGCGAATACCGGCGCTGCCAGCAGACAGGCGCCGAGCAACATGACGGTAGGCGGAAGAAAACGCGTGCGGACAGGCATGGCCGCCACGCTAGCAGAAAAGGATGTCGGCCTCTGTCACCTGCCGACAGGCCCCCGACGTCCGCGCATCCCTGCGCGGAGGCCTTTGCTCAGCGACGCCAGTCGCGGCGGTGCGAGCGGTCCTGGCGCGGATCGTAGTACTGCGTCGTGCAGCGGCCGCGGCTGTCGCAGCGCGTCGCGTGACGACCACGGTCGTGGCGGCCGCGGTCATGGCGATAACCGTGTGCCGGCGCGTGACGCGGCGGCCCGGGGCGGTACTGCGCGTTGTAGTAGCGCGGCGCCGTGCGGTAGTAGACCGGGCGGCCGTAACGGTCGCGGGTGACGACCAGGCGGTCGTACTGGCCGTAGTTGCCGTGCCGGTAATACGGCGTATTGCCCCGCAGCACGACGTCCGCGACGTCGACGATGACCCGCACCAGATCGTCGCTCGCCTTCACCGGCGCGGAGATCGTCATCGATGCAAAGCCGGCGGCGGCGAGTGCGGCAGGCAACAGCCAGCGGTACAGGGTCGAGATCGTCATCGTGAGGCTCCATCGTGTCGGCACCGTCGCAGCGCCGTTGATTCACGATGCGTCGGCGGGGATGAATCGCAACGCAATTTTTCGGTCTCGACCCGCATCACGGCCGGGCCGTAATCGAACCGTTCAAGTTGTAACCGTTACCACGCCGCTGGAATCGTTTTCCCCTCCGACGCGCCGCGTGCCGCTCCTGCGTGGGTCATGACGGGGCGGACATCTGCTTCGCACACGTGGCGAGTCGCGCGACCGCGTCGGGCAACTCGGCGGGCGTCGCGACCTGCTGCATCCGGTCCAGGCGGTCGACGATGTCGGCGCGCGTTTCGTGCGCCCAGGTCACGTGGTAGGGCATGTGCACGCCCCAGCCGCCGAGTTCGAGCACCGGCGCGATGTCGGAGCGCAGCGAATTGCCGATCATCAGGAACTGCGCCGGTTCGGCATGGAACTCCGACAGCACGCGCGCATAGGTCGGCGCGTCCTTCTCGCTGACGATCTCGATGCGCCCGAACAGATCGGACAGGCCGGAATCACGCACCTTCGCTTCCTGGTGGAACAGGTCGCCCTTGGTGATCAGCACGACGTCGAAGCGCATCGCGATCGTCTCGACCGCGTCGCGTATGCCGGGCAGCAACTCGACCGGATGGCGCAACAGGGATTTCGCCATCTCGACGATCCGGTGCAGGTCGGCTGCGCTGATGCGCGAGGCGGTGATCTGCGTCGCCGCTTCGATCATCGACAGCGCCATGCCTTTGACGCCGTAACCGAACACCGCGATGTTCGCCGACTCGACCGCGTACAGCGCATCGGCGACGCGCACGTCGGCGAGATCCACGTAACGGCCGACGATGTCTTCGAATTCGAGCTGGGCTGCGTCGAAGAAATCCTGGCTGCGCCAGAGCGTGTCGTCAGCATCGAAGCCGACCAGTCGGATGCCGGAGTTCATGCGCGCATTATGCGCTGGCACCTGCGGTCGGTGACTCGAAGATCGGGCGGGCGCGCCACATCCCCGCTCCGGTCTCGCGGCATCGGCATCGGCATCGGCATCTGGATCGGGATTGGTCGCACCGGGACGGCACGACTCCTCAACACGACCGGAGTCTGGGGACGCCTCTCAAGCTGGAACCCTCCAGAAAAAAGGGCGACCCAAAGGCCGCCCCGTCTCGCGTCGGGTGGTCGCACCGTTCGAGCGCGCGGCGACATACGCCTGGTATTCCTGCGGCGTCACGAAACCGTCGCTGTCCGCGTCGACATCCGCGAACACCTGGGCGAGTGCCGGCAGACCGGAGGCCTCGTCGAGGCTGAGCTTGCCGTCGCTGTCACCGTCCAGATCCGCCCAGGTCACCTGGCTCTGGCCGGCCTGCGGCTGCGCCTGCGCGGCCGCATCCTGCGCATAGCCTTCGGTCCGCGGCGTGGTCTCCGCGGTCGGGTCGGTCTGCGTGGTGGCTGCATCCTGGGCAAAGGCCATCGGCGCGGCCATCGCGGCGGCCAGGGCAATCATGGCGATCAACGGCTTGCGTGCGTTCTTCATGGGATGTGTCTCCGTACGGAAAAGGGGTAACGCGCGGCGGTGGATCAATCCTCGTCGTGGATTCCGCTCGGCCATCACCTTGCAAGCGACCGGATGAACCGCAATCGGCACGGCGCCGGATGTCCTTACGACTGCTTAACCACGCGCAACGCGACACCGGCTAGCGACTTGTTGCGCAGGCATGAATCCCGCGCGCCAAATGCCGCTGGACGGGGCTCGGGCGACGCGCTGCGTGTTCGCGCAGTCTGTGCATGCCGTCCCCGGCGGCTGAATCGAACACAACGTTTACGGTTGCCGCCTCGGACGGCTGTCCACGCGCGTCGTCGCGAGGCTGTGCAACACTCGGGTTTTCCCTGATTGCATCCTGGAGTTCCGCATGCGTCATACCCGACCGCTCGTTCTGACCACCCTCGCCACGTCGTTGCTGGCGCTCGCCGCCTGCAACGGCAATGCGGCGCCGACCGCGCAGACCGCGGATACCGCGGATACCGGACAGGCGACGACGACTGCCGATGCCGGCGATGCAGCGCCCGCGCTTCCCGCGAACGATGCCTGGGCAGCGCTGCCGTTCAACGTCGAGGCCGTGGCCGCGTTCGACGCGCCGTGGGCGCTCGGCTTCCTGCCCGACGGACGCCTGCTGGTGACCGAAAAGGGCGGCACGCTGCAGCTGGTGTCGCTGACCGATGGCAGCAAGCGCGCGATCGCCGGCGTGCCGGCGGTGGCGAACGCCGGCCAGGGCGGACTCGGCGACATCAAGCCGCATCCGCTGTTCGCCGAGAACGGCCTGGTCTACTTCAGTTACGCCGAGGACGGCGATGGGGGCCGCGGCGCGGCGGTCGCACGCGCGCGGCTGGATGCCGATGCGGGCACGCTGCAGGATGTCGAGGTCATCTGGCGGCAGACGCCGAAGGTCGACGGCAACGGGCATTACGGCCATCGCATCGCGTTCGACGGGGACGGCATGCTGTGGATCTCGTCGGGCGACCGGCAGAAGTTCGACCCGGCCCAGGACATGGCCTCGAGCATGGGCAAGATCCTGCGCCTCAACGACGACGGCACCGTGCCGGCCGACAATCCGTTCGCGGGCCAGGGCGACGTCGCGTCGCAGATCTGGTCACTGGGCCATCGCAATCCGCTCGGCATTGCGTTCGACGCGCAGGGCCAGCTGTGGAACAGCGAGATGGGGCCGAAGGACGGCGACGAACTGAACCTCGTCGAGCGCGGCGAGAACTACGGTTATCCGATCGTCTCCAATGGCGACCACTACGACGGCCGTCCGATCCCCGATCACGACACGCGTCCGGAGTTCAAGGCCCCGGCAGTGACCTGGACGCCGGTGATCTCGCCGTCGAGCCTGATGTTCTATTCCGGCGACGCGTTCCCGGACTGGGCCGGCAGCGCCTTCATCGGCGGCCTGTCGAGCCAGTCGCTGGTGCGCGTGTCGTTCAACGGCAGCACGGCGCAGGAAGCGGAGCGCTTCGCGATGGGCGCACGCATCCGCGACGTCGCCCAGGCGCCGGACGGCAGCCTGTGGGCGCTCGAGGATGGCGGCGGCAAGCTGCTGAAGCTGACGCCGAAGGGCTGACGCATTCCCGCAGCGCCTTCTGGCCGCTGCGTCGCTACCGGGCCGCACGCCGCGAAGGGTGTGGCCTTTTTTGTGCCGCCGACGCCTTGGATACACGCACCGCCCGGCCGTTGCAGTCACCCGGGGCGCGACACCGCGGCCACGACGCTATTGCGCCGGACGCTCGATCGGATTGCCCATCGCCTCGCGGTACCGCACGTACAGCGCCTGCACCTTGGCGATGTAGGCCTCGGTCTCGCGATACGGCGGCACGCCGTCGAACCGGGCGACGGTGCCGATACCGGCATTGTAGGCGGCCAGCGCCAGGGTGCGGTCGTCGCCGTAGCGGCGCAGCAGCGACCGTAGATGGCGCGCGCCCGCGCGGATCGACTGCTCGGCCGACCGGGGATCGGTAACGTCGTAATCGGAAATCACATCGGGCATCAGCTGCATGACGCCGACCGCGCCCTTCGGCGACACGGCGCCCGCATCGAGATCGCTTTCCACGTGCGCGATGGCGCGCAGCCACGCTTCGTCGAGTCCGTTGGCCTTGGCGGCGGCGCGGAACACGGCCGCATGTGGCTGCAGGCGCGGCGTCCCGACATTGCCGAGGCCCGCATGCGCCTGCTCGCCTTCCGGCGTCTCGACGGTGAAGCGCAGATAGACGCGAGCGCCCGGCAACTTGCGCGTGCCGTAGACCAGCACGCCGTCCTGCTCGCGCTCGTAGAGGGTGCCGCTGAAGATGCCCATCGCCCCCCACAGGTTCGGCGTCTGCACCGCGCTGTCGTCGATCTCGCGTGCCTCGCAACGCGACCCGGGTTCGGGTGCCGTCGACAGGCTGACGGTGCCGTCGCGCACGCAGCGGTAGACGGTGCGCGCCTCGGCCGGCCACGGCAGCGCCAGCAGCGCGACCGCCACTGCCCCGACCCACCATAAAGGTGTGCACCCTGCCCGACCGCTGCGCATCCACGACTCCCGACTGACCCGCGACGGATACGCGGGTGGCCGTGACGTTTGTGCATCGTCGCGGCGGCGGCCATCATCGGCGCCCCCACAAGGAGCCGCAACGATGATCGACTGGCAGGCGCTGATCCGCGACGTCCCCGATTTCCCGAAACCGGGCATCGTGTTCAAGGACATCACCCCGGTACTGGCGGACGCCGGCGGTTTCGCGGCCGCGATCGCCGCGATGGCCGCGCCGTGGCGCGAGGCGTCGCCCGACGTGTTCGTCGGCATCGAGGCGCGTGGCTTCATTTTCGCCGCCGCGCTCGCGCAGGCGCTGGGCACGGGCTTCGCGCCGGTCCGCAAGCCCGGCAAGTTGCCGGCACGCGTGCTGGTCCACGACTACGCGCTCGAATACGGCAGCGACCGGCTGGAGATGCACGTCGACGCGGTGCCGGCCGGGGCGCGTGTCGTCCTGGTCGACGACGTGCTGGCGACCGGTGGCACGCTGCGCGCCGCGCATGCGCTGTGCACGCGGCAGGGCGCGACGGTCGTCGGGGCCGCCGTGCTGGTGGAACTGGCCGCGCTGGGCGGCCGCGCACGCTGGGACGCCGACGCGCCGCTGCACGCGGCGGCAGGCTACTGAGCCGCGGCGTCGACAGCGCGCCGACCTCCGCGGCGCCAGCATGCGGAACGCCCGTGCCCGGACCCCTGCGATGCAACGCGACACCCTCACGCTGACCCGCAATGCGGACGTCCCCAACAACCCGCGGCTGCCGGTCCGCCTCTATCGCGCGCCACATGGCGCCGCTCTCGACGCACGCGCGTTCGAATGCCGTTTCGCCGCCCACGGCTGGCCGCCCGATTGGCGCGGCGGCGTCTACGACTTCCACCACTTCCACTCCACCGCGCACGAAGTGCTGGGCATCGCGCGCGGGCAGGCGCGCCTGCTGCTGGGAGGCCCGGACGGCACCGTCGTCGACCTGCAGGCCGGCGATGCCTTGCTGCTGCCTGCGGGGACCGGTCATTGCTGCCTGCAGGCGAGCGACGACTTCCAGGTCGTCGGCGCCTATCCGGACGGGCAGGACTGGGATCTGTGCCGGGCACCCGCGGATGCGGCGGCCTGCGCACGCATCGACGCCGTGCCGGATCCGGTGCGGGACCCGATGACCGGCAATCCGTTCTGAGCGGTCGCGTTCCGTCGGATGCAGGCCGGTACGCAATGCGTCGACGGAACCAGCTGCCCCGTTACGGCGTGGGCGGCGGTGCAGCCTGCATCGCTTCGGCGCGTTTGCGGCCTTCCTCGAGCAGGGTCGCGAAGCGCAGCGCACCGAGCTGCTGGCCCAGGGCCGTGCACTGCTGCGCGGCAGGCTGCTGCGCCAGCTGGGTGCGCATCTGGGTGGCGACCGTCTCGAACTGGCTGTCGAAGTTCGCGACGCCGGCCGTGAACTCGGGTTCGGTCGGACGCGCCTGCAGGGCCGCGGCGAAATCGGGATTGCTGCTGCGGAACGTGTCGACGCCGCTCTTCAGCGCCGCGGCGCCCTGCGGGTCGGTTGCGCAGTACTCGCGAAAAATACCCAGCTGCTTTTCGAACACGTAGGCGCCCATGTAGCGGGTCTGCGCGTCGGTCAGCTGGGACTGCGCCGCCGCGGGACCGGCGATCGCCAGGGTCGCCAGCAGCAGCGGGGAAAGAAAACGGGGTCGTGACGCCATGCCTGCAGCCTCCGGTCGGGCGACCGGTCGGTCGCGTCGGGCCACGATACGCGCGCGGTGTCGAGGCGCCGTTAGGCGCTCAGTCCCCATCGTCCTCGAACGCGTCGTCGAGCCAGGTGCCGTCGTCTTCCACGGCCTGCGGCATGACGGGTTCGAGCAGCGTGTAATCGTCGATGTCGCGGATGCGGATCTTCGGCGATACCGGATATGCGTCCAGCGCCGGCTGCGGCATGTCGGCGAGAAAACGTTCGGGCGCACGCGGACCCGCGCTCCATTCGGCGATCCGGTCAGCCGGCAGGAACAGCGGCCCGTCCGGCACCAGCGGCGCGGGAATCGCGGGGTTGGGATGGGTCAGCACCGCGAACGACAGCACATGTGGCGTGTCGCGTTCCCAGTGCTCCCACAATCCGGCGGCGAACAACGGGGCGCCGTCGCGCGTGTGGATGAACCAGGGATGCGGGGGCGCGCGACTGCGGTCCCATTTGTAGTAGCCGCTCATCGGCACGATGCAGCGCTGCGACTCCCAAGGGCGCTTGAAGATGCGGCTTGTCGCCGCGCGCGCGAGACGCGCGGTCACGGTGGTGTACTTGGTTTCGGGCAACGCGGACCAGCGCGGAATCAACCCCCAGTCGAGGGCTTCGACCTGCAGTCCCTCGCCCCGATCCAGCACGATCGCCGCGGGGTTGCGCACGGCGATGTTGTAGCGATCGGGCACTGCGGCCAGCGCATCCGTGACGCGCGACGGCAGGCCGTCGATGCCGGCCTGGCCGGAAAAGCTCTGGACGAATCTACGCATGGGGCGCGGCTCGCCAACGGCATCGCATCGGACGGGTCATGCGCGGATCTTCGGCCCCGTCGCGTGAATCCACAGTGCGCGCGCTGCCGCGTTCACGGGCCGCGCGCGCCGGCTCACGCATCGTGAGGCGTCCAGTCCGCAGGAGTCTCGCGATGAACCAGCACGTCCCGCCCGCCGATGTTCCGACGCCGCAGTCGCCACCGAACGACATCCCCGGCACGATTCCGCATCCGATGCACGATCCGGTGCCCGACCAGCCGGTCGACCCGCCGCTGCCGACGCCGGGCGATCCCGAGCGCGATCCGCAGCCGCTGCAGGATCCGCCGTCGCCGACGCGTCCCCAGGACCCGCCGGTTCCGCAGTAACCGGGTTGCCGGATCGAGGACGACGCGGGTCGCCGGATTGAGGCGACGCTCGTTCGACACGCGGGACGGACGGCTCCGGCCGTCTGTCCGCGTTGTCCGACTCGTTCGAGCGCATGTAGACAGCGCGGATCGCGCGGGCGCGACGTCGAGTAAGTCGCGGCGACAGCAGCGTTTGTCTTCAGTGCGAGCTCGCGTCTTCGATCCACCGCGCTGTATAGCGCTCTGCGGCTCGACGCAGGCGCGTTCTACCTTCCAGCATGGTGGTCAGAAGCCGTGAGCCAGTCGAACCACGTGACCGTGTCGGCTCAGGGCCAAGTTTGCGCTGTCATACCGACGATCCTGGCAGCACGCATCGACGCGTGTCACGCCAGCCGCATCCTCGCGGTTTGCGGATGTCCGCTCAGGCCGCAACAGCCTGCAATGCGGGCGGATAACGCCGCTCCGACTCGAAGCAGCCATCCGAGCCGCGGATGCACAGCACACCGCCGCGCGGGGCGAACAGCAGATCGACGATGTCGGACGCGAGGGCCGCGGTACGGGTATGGAACAGCGCATGGACGCGCGAAGTCGCGTCGTCGACGAGTTCCCAGCCACCGGCCTGGAAGTTGTAGCGCAGCGTGACGTGGACGGATTCCATGGAGGGACAGATCCTGGGAGAGAACGGGATAGTCGCGATTGGTGCACTGCGACATGGCGACGATAGGCGTGCCGTGGTGATGGACGCGTGCGTGGCCCCTATTCCGTTTTGCCAAGAGCGCGTTCACCTGATGGCTACGTCGCGCAGCGCATAAGAGCGCCGCACGCCGCCCCCCCGCGGCCCCCGGATGTCGCAATGCCCGATGGCCTGTTCGAACTCGCGATGCCCTGGTGGGAATTCGTCCTGCGCGCGGTGGCGGTCTATGTCGTGGTCCTGACCCTGGTACGGATCACCGGCAAACGCACGGTCGGCCAGTTCACGCCGTTCGATCTGCTGGTCGTGGTGCTGCTGGGCACGGCGGTCCAGAACTCGCTGATCGGCGAGGACACGTCGCTGCTGGGCGGATTGATCCTCGCCGCTACGTTGATGTCGCTGAACTGGGGCGTCGGTGCGTTTTCGGCCCGCAGCCGTGCATTCGAACGTGTGGTTGCGGGGCGGCCGGTGATCCTGGCCCGGCACGGGCACGTGTTTCGCGACGAGCTGATGCGGCAATCGGTCAGCCGGGAGGACTTCGCCACCGCGCGACGCAGCGCCGGCTGCACTGCGATCTCGGACATCGAGATCGCGATTCTCGAGACCTCCGGCAAGATCACGGTGATCAAGCGGTCGGACGACTGATCTCGCAAGGCGTGTCTAGAAAAGCGCGAGGGCCGGCGCGATGTCCCCGGCGCTGGTCGGCCGCACGATCCGCGCGACCTCCTCGCCATCCCGCAACAGGATCACGGTCGGCCACAGCGTGACGCGGAAGGAGCGGCCCAGCGGCCGCCCCTTCCCGTCTTCGATCTTCAGATGCGTGATGTCGCCACGCGCACCGAGCGTGGCGGCCAACGGCGTCTGCGCCGCCTGGCAATGGCCGCACCAGTCGGTGCCGAACTCCAGTGCCACCAGACCCGGCATGCCGTCGACGGCAGACCGGTCCGGCGCTTCGGGCGCATACGCGGCCACGGTCACCGCGCCGTCAGGACAGCGCGCGCTGGATCGTTTCCAGCGGGGCGTTGGTGTAGTCCTTGGCGAGATCGCCCACCAGGCGCTGAATAGTTTCCTTGTGCAGCAGCGGGCGCACGCGACCGAGGGTCTGCGGATCGGCGATCAGCACGACGTGGTCGTAGCGGTTCTTCAGTGCGCCTTCGTTGAGGCCGTTCGCAAGCTGCTTGGCGAAGGTGGCCTCGTCGAGCTGCGACGCGCTGGATTCCGTCGGCATCGAGCCGGCCGGGCCATCGTCGTCCAGATTCATGCCCTCGAGCAGCGCTTCCTGCTTCAACGTCAGCGCCTTGTCGTCGCCCACGTTGCTGAACACGCGTGCCGAACCACCGTCCGCCACCACGATCAGCGCGCCCTGCGGGATCTTCATCGTCATTGTTGTCTCCACTTCGACTGTCGGATTCATACGCCGGTTGGCGTGTCGTTCGACTCTAGGGACGCGTTCGTGAGGACCGTGCATCGCGCACGTGTGGGGCGCGTTGGACGCGTCGCGCCTGTTCATGCGCATGGGCGCGCAGCCCGTGGCTGGGCGGATCCGGGCACCGGTCGGGAGTGCGAGTGGTTCAGGCAATGGCGATGCGCCGCGCGTGCCGAAACCCGCAAGCGTATTGCCGGGATCGCGTCCCTGGTCTGCAACCTGGTCGCCTCCCCTGCCGTGCGCATCTGGGCGCCTCGCGCCGATCGATCTACTGCGCGGCACGGCGATGCTGCGGATGCTCGGCCCATCCGGGAGACGTTCCACCTGCATCGTCAGGTCGGCGATCCGTTGAACGCGGCGCACGCGGCGCACGCGTTATTCGTCTGCCACCTGCTGGCCCGCCTGTGCGAGCCGGTGTCCGTCTTGCTGACCGGGCTCTCGACCTGGCTCGACGCGCGCCGCCAGATCGATGGCGGCGAGCGACCTGGGCATTCTGTTCGAGTGCGGTTTGTGTCGGATCGCCCTGCAGACCGGGACATGGTGCCCGGCGACAGCGTCGGCGCCCTGGTGGGGATCCCGTTGCTGCTGGGTGTTTCGCTGATGCCGTCAATGCGGTCATTGCGCAACGCAAGGCGCATGGTCACGACCCGGCATTGCTTGCGGCGCTACCTGTAGCCACCGGTCATCGCGTCAGGGCCGTGCGTGCCCATGTCGTTCAACGCCAGGGGCGTCGTCCCTCGGTCCACGAGCCATCCTGGCGCGGGCCGCTGAAGCCACCGAAACCGCCATCGTAGGGACCGAAGCCGAGGCCCGGATGGCCGTACATGCCGGGCCCGTCGAAGTAGTGCCCCATCGGATAGCCCGGGCCATCGTAACGACCGACGCGGATGTTGAGGTTGGCCGTGTTGACGTTGCCGCTGGCGCTCACCGACTCCTTGCACAGGTTGATGTCGGCCGCATTCCAGTTGCTGTTGCCGCCGCGCGAGCTGTAGCCGATGCCGGTGGTCACGCTGCCGGTCACCGTCGCGTCCTCGCCGTCGGGCGAGGTCGGGCACCCGCCACGGCCGGCGAATCGGGCCCCGTCGGCGTGCGCATCGCGGTACTCGCGGGTCTCGGTCCGTGGGCCTGTATAGGTGCCTTCGCCGAAGGCGCCCGCGCCGGAGAACATCGGCGCATCGGGCAGGCGCAGGTCCAGATCGCGATCGTCCGCGCTGGCCGGCAGCGCCGCGAGCAGCAGGGGAAGCAGGAGCGCGGCTTTCGCACGCATGGCGGTTCCTCCGGGACGCACGCGGACCGCGCACGTCTTCGACGCTACCAGTTGCGGCTTGAACGTGCGCTGGCTCCAATGCTCGACACGCGGCTGCGCGGGCGCCTTAGACCAGGGCGTCCGACGGCACCACGTGACGACCGGGACGCGGCGCGACCACGCCATCGATCAACGCGGCCGCGATGCGCGCCGCGGGATTGATCCGGTAGCGGCGCGGCAGCACCGGCGCCAGTGCGCCCAGCACCGCGCCGGCGATGCGCTCGCCGGGACGCACCGTGGCCCGCTCGCCGCCTATCAGGCCCGGTCGTACCAGCAACAGCGCGTCGAAGCCGACCGCGTCCAGCGCCGCCTCGAGTTCGCCTTTCACCCGGTTGTAGAAGAACCGCGACCGCGCGTCCGCGCCCATCGCCGAGTTCAACGCGTAATGCCGCGCACCGTGCGCGTGGGCGAGGCGGGCGACCTGCAGCGGATAGTCGAAATCGACGCGGCGGAACGCCGCCTGCGAACCGGCGTCCCGGATCGTCGTGCCCAGCGTGCAGATCACCGCGTCGACCCGCCACCAGTCGGCATCGGCCGGCAGTGCGTCGAAATCGACGACCGGGTTGTGCACCTTGGTCGCGACCCCGGGCAACGGCCTGCGCGTCGGCGCGACGATCGCGGCGACGCGCGGCTCGGATTGCAGTCCGGCCAGCACCTGGCGTCCGACCAGTCCGGTCGCGCCGACCAGCATCACGCGCATGGCGGTCTCTCCGTCGTGTTCGTCAGCAGGCATCGTCGCATCCGCCGGACGACCGCGTCAGCGGCCGTGGTGCATCCACAGGCAGTCGATCGCATCGAGCGCGATGTGCACCAGCAGGCCGATGCCGAACAGCCGGGTGCGCTTCGGCACGACCAGCGCGCCGTAGACCGCGATCGCCGGCGCGGTATGCAACGGGTGGAAACCGATGCTGCAGCGGTCCGGCGCGTAGATCGGATCGGCCAGCAGATGGTCGAGATCGATGACCCAGCCCAGCAGCATCAGCATCCACGCGCGTGCGAAGCACCCGCGCCAGAACACCCAGGCCAGCAGCGCGGGCACAGCGGCGTGCAACAGCAGATGGAAGAGCGCGCGAGCACCCATCGGGCGACCTGGCTGGCGTCGGGCCCGGCAGCATAGCCGCGTGACGCCGGCGATGCGCGGTGCCGCCCGGGCTCAAGTCGGGCGCACGCCGGCCGCTACCGCTGGGGATCACGCGGCCATCCGGATACGATGCGCGGTCGTTCAAGGCCGCAACGACGCTGGATCTTCCTGGAAGGACATGACAGGACCTGACGCGCTTCACGCCCTGCTGCGACGCTTCGGCGTCGCACTCCTGCTGTGCACGCTGGCCGCCTGCGGGCGACTCAGCGAGGACCACGTCGTCACCGGCGCGCCGGCGACCGCGGCGGAAACGCAGCGCGATTGCGTGCACGACCATCGCCGCGAGCGCCACCGGCTGCTGCTGCCCGCGCCCGCGGGCGGCTGGTCGGGCCATCCGCAGGCGGTCGTGGTGATGAACGCCCTGCAGGGCGAAGTCGACATCCGCCACGGCGCACGCGATCGCTGCGGCACGCTGCAGGACGCACGCACGCTGGACTCGCGCTTCCGCGCCGGCATGGGCACCGTGCTGGTCCCGGCGCCGGGCGACACCGCGCCGATCGAAGTCGAATTCGACCGCCCGCTGCTGCCGCTGTGGCGGCCGATCGTGCAGCTGGGCGAACCGGCGCCGGTGCAGCGCCAGGACACCGCGCGCTTCTCGATCCGGGTCGCGTCGGTCGCGGTCATGATTGCGCTGATGCTGTCGGCGTTGCTGACGTTCTTCAGCACGCGCGAACGCGCCTTCCTCCGCTACGCCCTCGTCGCGGCCGGCGCTGCTGCGTGGCTGGCGCTGCTGTCGGGACTGTGGGCGTATCCGCGGCCGTGGATTCCGCTCGGCGACAGCTCGATCCACGTCATGGTCGCGCTCGGCGTCGCCCTCACCGGCGTGACCGTGCATGCCCTGGTCCGGCAGAGCTGGATGCGCAACCGGCTGCCCACGCTGGACCGGCTGTCGACGCGCACGGTGCAGGTGACGCTGGTGCTCGCGCTGGCGGTCGGCCTGCTGCCCGATGGCGTGCTGTCGATCGCGTCGGTCGTGGCCGAAGTCGGCTTCTACCTGCTGTGCGTGGTGTTCCTGGTGTTCGCGCTCGTGCGCCTGTTCCGCGGCAAGCGGCACAGTGCGGCGACGCTGTGCGCGGTGCTGCCGCTGGTTGCGGTCGGTCTCTTCGAGGCCTTCGCGCCGGACCTGCTGGCGCGCTGGAAGGTCGAGGCGATGATGCTGGCCGGCAACTGGCTGGCCCTGACCTCGAGCATGGTGCTCACCCTGCGGCTCGGCAGCCTGCGCCAGCAGCGCGACGAGATGCGCCGTCTGGCGCAGACCGATGCGCTGACCGGCCTGCCGAACCGGCGTGCGGGCCTGGAGCGTCTGGAGACCGCGCGCCTGGAGGCCTTCGACGCGGGCGCCTCGCTCGCGGTCGTGTTCATCGACATCGACCATTTCAAGCGGATCAACGACCGCCACGGTCACGAAGTCGGCGATCGCGTGCTGCGGCATGTCGCGCGCATGCTGCGCGGCGCGTTCCGCGATATCGACTACGTCGCGCGCGTGGGCGGCGAGGAGTTTCTGGTGATCCTGCCCGGCGCCGGTCCCGGCGACGCGGCGCAGCGCACCGAATCGCTGCGCCGTGCGCTGCACGGCTCGATCGATTCGCTCGGCGTGCCGGCCCTGCACATCTCGCTCAGCGCCGGCATCAGCGAACTGCAGCAAGACGACACGGACACCGCGCGACTGCTGCGTCGCGCCGACAAGGCGATGTACGCCGCCAAGCGGGCAGGCCGCGATCGCGTGCATATCGAGCCGGGTCTGCCGACCTGATCGCCGCGGCGACCGTCGCCGTTCCGCGTCGATGAACAGGCACGACGGCGCGCATCGACGCGCATCGACGCGCGCTGTCGCATGCGGCGGATCACGACAGGCGGCGACCCCATCGCGACGAAGCGGCACCGCACCTGAACACCGTCGGGCCCGGCCGTGTTTTCACGTGCACTTGAACGTCGCGCGCCTAGCCTGAGGCCACTTGTCCGAGGCCCCGTCGATGTCCGCAGACCGCGCACGCATTCATGCCATGCTCGCCGAAATGGCGCGCGTCGTCCGTGTGGCCCAGCCGGGCGCGGACTGGCATGAGGTCGAACCCGGCCTGCGTCGCCTCTGGAATGCCGCACCGCGCGGCGTGCACTGGAATTCGGTGCGTTCGGTCGCCGCCAATCACTGGCTGTTCGGCGGCGAGCTGCCGACGCCCGCGCAGGTGATCCTACCGACCGCGCGTCGCGACAGCGAGGCGCCACCGCATTTCGTCCCGTCGCAGCGCCGCGATGACGACTTCCCCAACGGAGCGGGCCAGTGGCGCGGTTGAACCGCTGCAGAGACCTGCGGGAGATCGCGCCATGATGTCGCGACGGGTGATGTGGCGCACGGCGGTATTGCCGGTCTACACGTTGCTGGCCGGAGCCGTGTTCAGTGGTGCGTTCGCACGCACCGAAGGTTCGATGCTGTCGGTGCTCGCAACCTGGTATTCGTGGCCGATGATCATCGCCGCAGTGCTGGCAGGTCTGATGCTGCTCGGCGCCGCCGCGCGTCTGCTGCGCCTGCGGATCCGGCGCACGCGCGCAGCGCGGCAGGCGATGCATGCCGCCTTCGACGTCGAGAGTGGACAGCCGACGGGCGCTTCCGGCACCTGATGCCGTCGCACGCGGGTGATCTCCGCCCGTGCTATCGAAATCATTCGCTGAATACCGGGGGCTTGGCGTCGCGTTCACGCCGGCCGGCGCAGCGTCCCCGGGCGGCGATCTGCGCCGCGATGGAGAGATCTCATGAGCGCACAGCCGAATCCCCCGAACACCCCGCAGCAACCGGGCCGCACCGATCAGGAACCGTGGCAGGCACCCGGCGCGGGCGGCGGCGAAGAAGAGGAATAAGCCGCACCTTGCATCACGCGTGCCGGCGCTGCTGCCGTCCGTACGTCAGGTCCCGATGCCCCGGTTCGCGCCGGGGCATCGCCGTGTCGGGCCGCCATTCGCGACCCGCGCATCGCCGCAGCGACCCGATGCGCATGCGCGCAGGTGCACACTGCGGGTCCGTTTCCGATCGAGGCATGCGATGACCTTCCGCGCGATCCAGCTCACCCGGCACGACGACACGATCCAGGCGCGCGTCGCCGACCTCGACACCCACGACCTGATGGACGGCGACGTCGACATCGATGTCGACTACTCGACGCTGAACTACAAGGACGCACTGGCGATCACCGGCGCCGCGCCGATCGCGCAGGTGTTTCCGCTGATTGCCGGCATCGATCTGGCCGGCACGGTGACGGCCTCGACGCACGCGCGTTTCGCGCCCGGCGATCCCGTCGTCCTCAACGGCTGGGCGCTGAGCCAGACCCATCACGGCGGCTACGCGCAGAAGGCGCGTGTCCAGGGCGACTGGCTGGTGCGACGCCCCGATGCCTTCGACGCGCGCCAGGCGATGGCGATCGGTACCGCCGGCTACACGGCGATGCTGTGCGTGCGTGCGCTCGAGCACGCCGGCGTGACCCCCGACCTGGGCGACGTGCTGGTGACCGGCGCCAATGGCGGCGTCGGTTCGGTGGCGATCGCCCTGCTGCACAGGCTCGGCTTCCGCGTGATCGCGTCGACGGGGCGCAGCGGCGATGCCGACCATCTGCGCGCGCTCGGCGCGGCCGACGTCATCGACCGCGCGACGCTCGGCGCGCCGGGCAAACCTGTCGGCAAGCCCCGCTGGGCCGGCGCGATCGACAGCGTCGGCAGCCACACGCTGGCCAACGTGCTCGCGCAGACGGCGTATCGCGGTGCGGTCGCCTGTTGCGGCCTGGCGCAGGGCACGGACCTGCCGGCGTCGGTGCTGCCTTTCATCCTGCGCAACGTCACGCTGGCGGGGATCGACTCGGTCAATGCGCCGCACGCGGTGCGCGAAGACGCCTGGGCGCGGCTCGCACGCGATCTCGATCCCGGCCTGCTCGCACGCATGACCACCGAAGTCGGCCTCGACGCGGTCATCGACCTCGCCCCGAAGCTGCTGCAGGGGCAGGTTCGCGGACGCACCGTCGTCGACGTCAACGCATGACGGGACGGCCGCGCATGCGCGTCACTCGATCGGCGCCGCCTGCACCAGCCTGCTGACCGGATAGCCGCGACCGGCGGCGTCGCCGACCAGCCGCTCGTACAGCGCGCGCTCCATCGTCGGCGTGCGCGACAGGATCCACAGGTACTTGCGGCTCGGTCCGCCGACCACCGCCCACTGGTAGTCGGGATCGAGATCGATGACCCAGTAGTCGGCCCACACGCCTGGGATCCACGACAGCCACGCCGGCGCGAAACGCACCTTCAGCTGGCCGGGCGCGCCGTCGACGGTCTTCGCCACGCCCGTCGATTCGTTGCGCGACCCGTCCTGCGTGCGGCAGGCATTGCGGACCTCGATGCGACCGTCGTCGCGCGGCGTGTAGGTCGCGGTGATCTCGTCGACGCACTTGCGCTGGAAGAACATCGGCAGATGCGCGATCTCGTGCCAGGTGCCGACGTAGCGGTCCAGCTCGAGCGTATCGACGGGACGGTTGGCCTGCGCGGTGCCCGCGACGGCGGCCAGCGCGAGTGCGATCGGAACCCGGAGCGACATGACGGCAGCCCGCAGTCTGGAGAGGGGGCGATCGTGCCCCGCCTTCGATGATGGAGGCGCGAACGCGACACGCGCGCGCCGAATGCAGCGCGCGGACGCGAGCCGGCTAGAACGTCACGTGCACCGATGCCGCACTGCGCACCGACTTGCCGTGGAACACTGCTTCGATGTTGTTCCCGTCGGGATCGAGGACGAAGGCCGCGTAGTAGCCCGGGTGGTAGGACCGCTCGCCGGGCGCGCCGTGATCGGTACCGCCGTATGCGAGCGCGGCCGCGTGGAAGGCGTCGACCATCGCCCGGTCGCGCGCCTGGAACGCCAGATGGTGGCGCCCGGTCAACGTGCCCGCTGCAGCCTCGCTTTCGGCGGACGACACGAACAGTTCGTCGGCCCAGAAATAGCCGTCGCCGGTGCCGCCGAGCGGCACGCCCAGCACGTCGAGCACCGCACTGTAGAAGCGCTGGCTGGCCGGCAGGTCGCGCACGACCAGATGCAGGTGATCGATCAGGCGACCGCGATGCAGGCTGTCGGTTTCCATGGGCGGCTCCGTGACAGGGACGTTGCGTTCCTTATAGCGCAGCCCCGTGGCGCGCGCGTCGGGCGCATGCGATGCGCGCGGCGCCTCCGGTCAGTCCTGCCAGCCCCAGGGCGCGGGCGGCGGCGCGACCGGCCGGCCCAGGTCGAAATCGACCTGGAAGCCGCGCTCGGTGCCGACCCGGTTCGCCGCATAGACGAAACGCGTCCCCGGGTGGATCTCGACCAGCCACGCGCTGCGCAGGCCGCTGCCCGGAAGGATGCGCCGGGTGTCGTCGTCGGCCGGAAACATCTGGGTGTCGGCGCTGCCGGCATTGCTCGTCGTGCCGCCGTAGCGGGTCACGGCATCGGGCGTGCCGTCGGCGTGCCGGTGATCGTGCTGCAGGGTGATGCGATCGGCGTCGCGGCTGAAGATCCAGGTCCGCGAGCGGTCGTCGCCGATCACCAGCGGCACCCGCACGCGTGTCGCGCTGCAGTCGCGGACGTGCATCGTCACCGGCCGGTCGCGGAAGGTGTCGTCGCCGTCCGGTGCGCGGATCAACGTGCCGGCATACGCCTGCCCGCACAGCGCCTGGAGTCGCGACCACCAGGCGTCGGCATCGTCGGCCGCGACGGGACCTGAGAGCGCGCAGAGCGCGACGGACAACGCGACAGCGGTGACGTAGAAGAATCGGACCATGCGAACGCCGGTGTGCGGAGCGGCCTCCAGCCTAACGTGCCGGGCAGCCTGCGGGTCCGCGGATTCGTCTCCTGCGTATCCGCGCATTCGACGATCAGCGATCCGGCGTCCGCGCCCGCCGGGTCCAGAGCGCGAACAGTGCACCCCCGGCGACACTGCCCAGTGCCATCGCCACGAGGCCGGCGGTTCCGCGGGTCGCGTCGATCAGCACCGGCATCGGCGCGACCGCGTCGACGGCGCGGATCGCGACGACGACGCCCACGCCGGCCGCGAGCGCGTACAACGCCGTCCGCATGCGCGGCAACCGGCGCACCAGCAGTGCCGCCACCAGGAACGCCGGCAGCCAGCCGGCCAGCACGATGCCGAGATACGCCGGGCCGAAGCCGACCAGATCCTGGACCGAGGTCAACAGCCGCAGGCGCCATGGCAGGTCGACGCCGAGCGCGGTCAGCGCGCCGAGATTGAACTGCGTCTGTACCAGCGAGCCCCACACCGCCGCGACCACAAGCGCGGCGACGAAGGCGGCGAGCAGGCGCGGCCAGTGTCGGCGCGTGGAAACGGTCGTCATCGGTTGCGGCCCGGCAGCAGGAGGCCGACGATGATGCCGCAGGCGACGCACCCACGTCTGCCGACGCCCGTCGTCCATCCTCCGAGGAGATTCCGCATGACCGTCACCGCCCGCTGGCGCGCCGATGCCGGCACCACCGAAGCCGAACTCGTCGACGGCAACGCGACCTGGCGCGCCGACCTGGACCCCGCATCGGGCGGCCACGGCACCGCACCGACGCCGCACGCGCTGCTCGACGGCGCACTGGCCGCCTGCACGGTGCTGACGCTGCAGCTCTACGCCATGCGGACGTCGAGCACGACGAGGACCGCGAGGGCTACCGCATCACCCGGCGCGTGCGCCTCGACGGCGCACTCGATGCCGCGCAGCGCCAGGATCTGCTGCGCGTCGCCAACGCCTGCCCGATCCACAAGGCGTTGCACAAGCAGTTCGCGATCGAGACCACGCTCGACGCCTGAGCGCGTTGCGGCACGGTCTGCGGGCGCAGCGACCCCACTCGCCTCGACGTTGCGTAAGCCGGGCCGGCATCATGCGATGTTCCTCCGCACCGGTCTGCCGCATGACGTCCGCATCCGTTCCCGCCGCCCCGCCCCGCCGGCGTCGCGCGGCATTCCGTTTCGGCATCACGACGTTGCTGCTGCTGGCGCTGCTGCCGACCGGCGTGGCTGCGTCCCCTGCGTACCGCGTCGAGACCGTCGCCAGCGGGCTGGAATTTCCGTGGTCGCTGGCCTTCCTGCCCGACGGACGCATGCTGGTCACCGAACGTGCGGGACGCCTGCGCGTCATCGCCCCGGCCGCCGACGGCACGCCCGCGCTCGTCGTCGCGCCGGTCGACGGCGTGCCGCCCGCGTTCGTCAGCGGCCAGGCCGGGCTGTTCGATGTACTGCCCGACCCGGACTTCGCCGACAACGGCCTGCTGTATCTCTCGTTCGCACACGGCACCCACGCCGCCAATCACCTGCGCATCGTCCGCGCGCGCTTCGACGGCCGGCGCCTGCACGCCGTCACGCCGATCTTCACCTCGCAGCCCGCCAAGACCCATCGCCAGCATTTCGGCGGCCGACTGGCGCTGCTCGCGGACGGCACGCTCGTGACGGCGGTCGGCGACGGCAATCTCGAGCGCACCGATGCCCAGCGCCTGCACACGCACCTGGGCAAGTCGATCCGTATCGAGCGCGACGGCGGCGTGCCACACGACAACCCCTTCGTCGGGCACGCCGGTGCGCGGCCCGAGATCTACAGCGTCGGCCATCGCAATCCGCAGGGCCTCGTCGTACGCGACGGCGTGCTCTACGCGCACGAGCACGGCGCCAAGGGCGGCGACGAACTCAACCGCATCGTCGCCGGCGCCAACTACGGCTGGCCGCTGACGACCGACGGCGTCGACTACACCGGCGCCCGCGTGACGCCGTATCGCAGCCTGCCCGGCATCACCGCACCGCTGACCCACTGGACGCCGTCGATCGCGCCGTCCGGCATGACCTGGTACGACGGCGCGCTGTTTCCCGCGTGGCGCGGCAGCCTGTTCGTCTCCACGCTGGCGGAAGGGAGCGTGCGCCGCATCCCGATGACAGGCGGCACGCCAGGCCCGCAGGACGTGCTGTTCACCGAACTGGGCGCGCGCATCCGCGACGTGCGCACCGGCCCCGACGGCGCGCTCTACCTGCTGACCGATGCGGCCGACGGCCGCGTGCTGCGGGTGGTTCCGGACTGAGCGTTCGGGACGCGCGCGTGGCGCGGTCTCGGTTGCGCGCCAGCGCGCTCCTGCATGGGGCCCATTCGGATCGAGGCAGGCGCGGCAGGCCCCGCGACGTCAGGGCGCTGCCGGCGTGTCGCCCTCGCTCTCGACGGCGCGGTCGGCCGCGACGCGGAACGGAAAATTCGCGTATGCCGCATGGTCGTGACCGTCGCGGACCTCGACGAACAGGCGGTAGTGGCCCGGCGTGGCCGGCGCATCGAACGCCAGCGTGCCATCGTCACCGGCGTCAGCCTGCACCGGGACTTCGGGCGGCACGGTTTCCGGATCGCCGCCGATCGACGTCGCCGTGCTTTCCTCGCGCACGCGCCAGCGATAGGCCAGCGCATCGCCATCGGGATCGCTGGCGCGCACGCGCGCCGAGTGGCGCCCGCCGGGGGCGAGGGTCACGCTGTCGACGGCGGCGCGGCCGTCGAGCTGGATCGGCGTGATCGACGGCGCGCGGTTCGCGGGCCAGGCGCCGGTCCACAGCCGCTGCATGGCGTCGACGCCCGGCGTCGACTCGCCCGACGACAGGAACAATCCGTACCAGGTCGGCGTGCGCTCCTGCTTCTGTCCCCACAGGAACACGAACGAGCCCAGCCCCTGCCGGCGATCGGCCTCGATGACGCCGGTGTAGCGCTCGGCCAGCAGCGCCGCCTTGCGCGAGGCGTCGTCTTCGATCTGCGCGCCCCACGCGGTCTCCGGGCTTTCCCAGTGGCCGGTCGGGCCCCACTCGGTGACGAGGTAGGGACCCGTCCAGTCGGCGGCACGCAATTTCACCGGCAGCGTGCCGAGGTCGCCGTACATCTGGATGCCGAGCAGATCGAGCGACGGCGCGCGCGCCTTGATCTCGCGCACCACGGCGGCATCGAAGCCGGCCAGCGGCGTCATCACCGGATGGTGCGGATCGATGGCGTGCAGCATCGTCGTGATGTCCTCGACCGCGTCCCACACCCTGGGGTTGCGGTATTCGAGATTGAGTTCGTTGCCGACCACCCACATCAGCACCGCCGGGTGGTCCTTGTAGAGCGCCGCCTGCGCACGCAGGCGCGCCAGCTGCGCGGCGACCGCGGCGCGGTCGTCGTAATCGAAGCCGTGGCGTTCCTTGCCGACGTCGAGACCCATCGCGACCCGCAGGCCGTTGCGCTGCGCGCGGTCGAGCATCGCGACGACGGCCGCGTGGTCGTCGCCCGTGTGCCAAGTGCGCAGTGCATTGGCCCCGCGCGCGGCGAGGGCTTCCTGGTCGCCGGCCTGCAGGCCCGCCCCCTTGACGTAGAACGGGTCGCCATCGACGGTCAGGCGATAGCCTTCCGGCGTCTCGACGATGCGCACCTCGGACGGGCCGGTGGGCGGCGCGGCGGACGCGACGCACGCTGCGCTCCACAGCACGGCGACGAGCAACAAGGCGCGATGGCGCATGGCGGTTCTCCTGCAGTTTCGACGGTGACCGCCTCCGCGACAGCGCACGGTGGCGACCGGCGATGATGCCACGGCGCTCGACGCGCGCCGCCGCGATGCATGCCACGCAGGCTTCACCGCGGCAGGCGTGTGATGGCCTGCCATGCGATCCGCACAGGTGCGCCATGCTCCAGCAGCATCCGCTCTACAGCTATCTGCCGGCGCGCGACGTCGCCCGCGCCCGCCGCTTCTACGAAGAGGTGCTCGGCTTCACGCCCGGCGAGACCACGGGCGGCGGCGTGACCTACCGCTTCGCCGGCGGTACCGCGTGCTTCCTCTATCCCACGCCGCATGCCGGAACCTCGCAGGCGAGCCAGGCGTTCTGGGAGGTCGGCGACATCCGCCGCGAGAAGGCTGACCTGGAAGCGCGCGGCGTCGTGTTCGAACGGATCGAGATGCCGGGCGGCACGGTCGAGGACGGCGTCTTCGTCGGCGGCGGCGCAAAGGCCGCCTGGTTCAAGGACAGCGAGGGCAACATCCTCGCGCTCGTGCAGACGCTGTAGCGCGACGCCCCGTCTCAGGCCGAAGTCGCGGCGTCGGCGCGGCCACGCAGCGCCAGCCGCAGCCCCAGCCAGACCTGCAGCGGCAGTGTCAGCAGGACGCCGGCGCTGAACCACAGCGGCATCCCGTGTCCCAGCTGCACGACCGCGATCGTGTCGAGAGCCAGCGCGAGCACGAAGAAGGCGAGCGCGTGGCCGCGGGGCGCGCGCGGTGCGCGCCGCACGACGACCCACGCACCGGCGACGCCGGCGAGACAGACGATCGCGAGATCCCACGCCAGTCGCCGGTGCCCGCCGTCGGCCAGTCCCAGGGCCGACGCCAGCCACGCGCCGGCCAGGTTCACCAGCACGACCGCGACGAAGCCCAGCGCCAGGGCGAGTGCCGTGCGGCAGGCGCGCCGGACCGGGTGCGCGGCAACGGCGGAAGGCGACATCGACGGGCTCCGGATCAGACCACCTCGACGGACGCAGGAACGGCGCGCATCCGGCCAGGCGGCGCGTGCGTCACGCAGGCGGCAGCACGATCTCCACGCGGGTGCCGGCGCCCAGCGCGGAGTGGACCTCGACCGTCGCCTCCAGCGCATCGGCCGTCTGCTGCACGATCCACAGGCCGATGCCGAGGCCTTCGGAGCCCGCCTGCGCCTGGCGGAACGCGGTGAAGTAACCGCCCACCAGCGACTCGTCCATGCCGATGCCGGTATCGGTCACGGTGATGCGCACGCCGGCACCGGCCGCTTGGCAGGCCAGTACCACGCGACCGTCCTCGGGCGTGTACTTGATCGCGTTCGAGGCCAGGTTGCCGAGCAGGGTCTCGAGCAGCGCGGCATTCGCGCGCGCGCTGCAGGCGGCGGCGTCGACATCGAGCGTGATGCGCTTGCGCTGCGCCGCGCGCTGCCAGTGGCGCCGCACGCTCTCGAGCACCGGGCCGATCTCGACGGGGCCCAACTGTGGCAGCGACACGCCGGCCTTGCCGGTCGCCGCGGCGATCAGCTCGCCGAACTTCTGGTGGATGACGCCGAGTTCCTGTTCCGCGCTCTCCAGTCGCGCGTCCTGCTCGCCGCTCGCGGTCGCCCGCGCACGGCTGATCGCGTACAGAGCCGTGCGCAGCGGCCCCTTGAGGTCGTGGCCCGCGGTCGCGAGCACCCGGGCCCGGTGCACGTTGATGTCGTGCGCGGTCGCCAGCATCTTGCGCAGTTCCAGCTGCGCCATGACCTGGCGCGCCAGCGCCTGCAGCGTGGCGATCTGCTCGGGCGTCAGCGCGCGCGGCACGGTGTCGAGCACGCACACGGTGCCGATCGGCAGGCCGTCGGGCGTCTTCAGCAGCGCGCCGGCATAGAAACGCAGGCCGGGCTCGCCGGTGACCAGCGGGTTGTATGCGAAGCGGGGATCCAGCGTGGTATCGGCGACTTCGAGGTAGTCCTCCTCGAGGATCGCGTGCGCGCAGATCGACGTCTCGAGTGGCGTTTCGCGTACGCCCAGGCCCACTTCGGACTTGAACCACTGCCGGTGCGCGTCGATCAGGTTGACCACCGAAATCGGCGTCTGGCAGACCGCCGACGCGATCCGCGTGATGTCGTCGAACACCGCCTCTTCGGGCGTGTCGAGGATGCCGTAGGCACGCAGCGACGCGAGGCGACGCGCTTCCGCGTGCGGGGACAGCTTGGCGGCGGGCTCGTGCATCGCGGACTCCGGAAGCGGCCCGCGATTCTGCCATGCCGGCTCCGAGACGGCGTCCACGCCCCGACCCGCCGGCAACCAGCGTGGCGCCGGCGCTTCAGCGCCGGCGGTCTACCATGGCGGCCTTCCGCACATCGCACCGAGGTTTACCCATGGGCACGATCATGGCGCCGGTTTCCATCGGCGAGCTGGCCGACAAGATCACCATCCTGGAGATCAAGTCGGAACGCATCGCCGACGCGGCCAAGCGCGACAACGTCCGCGTCGAACTCGACGGGCTGACGCCGTTGTGGCGGCCGCTGGCCGACGCGCATCCCGATATCGCTGCGCTCAAGGTCCGTTTGAAGGCGGTCAACGAACGCATGTGGGACGTGCAGGACGCGCTGCGCGCACGCGAAGCCGCACAGACCTTCGACGAGACCTTCGTGCAGCTCGCGCGCGACGTCAGCCGCCACAACGGCGAACGGGTCGGCCTGAAGAACGACATCAACCGGCTGGCCGGCTCGCAGTTCGTCGAAGAGAAGCAGTACAAGTAACCGCAGCGGTTCCGCGCGAGGCCTGCGTCGCCGCTGGCGGACATGCCGTCGCGCAACGCCGTGGCGTCAGCCGGACGGTCCGCCTGGCTGCGTGTCGCGTCGCGCACGCAGCCAGGCGAGTGCGCCGGCGTCCATGCCCATGAATTTCGGATCGTCGGCGAGCGGCGCCACCAGCAGACGTCCGGGGCGGAAGCGCCGCTTCAGCGCGTGATACAGCTGCGAACGGGTCTGCGTCGAGGCGGCGAGATACCACCCGGGCGCGAGTGGGCGCAGATCGGCCGACACGCTGGCGTCGGGCACGGACGCGGTGTTGAGGTGGACGAGATAGAGCGTGGTCGATGGCATCGCGGTCGACTGTCCCGCCCGTCGCGCCACGATGCGGTGAAGCCGTCGCCGTGCGGCGTCCGCATGCGCTGGCGGCGCGACGCTCACGCCTGCTGCGGCAGGCTGGGCGCCCGTGCCGCGCTGCGCGTGCACGCCACGTCCGAGACCCCGTGAACGAGCTGCCCCCGCCATCCCGCCACGTCGCCCTGCCGCGTGCCTTCTACCGTCGCCATCCGGCGGAGGTCGCCCCCGAGCTGCTGCACAAGCTGCTGGTGCGCGACGACGGGCGTGTCGGGCGGATCGTCGAGGTCGAGGCCTATGCCGGCCGCGAGGACCCCGCGGCCCATACCTTCCGCGGGCGCACTGCGCGCAACGCGACGATGTTCGGCGACGGCGGCCATCTCTACGTGTATTTCAGCTACGGCATGCACTGGGCCGCGAACGCGGTCTGCGGCGAGGTCGACGACGGCGCGGGCGTGCTGTTGCGCGCGCTCGAACCGGTGGCCGGACTCGAGCGGATGCGGGCGGCGCGCACGAAGGCGAAGCGCGATGTCGATCTCGCCAGCGGTCCCGGCCGACTCGCGCAGGCGATGGGTATCGACCGGGCGTTCGATGGCGCCGATCTGGTCGGCGGCGACCGCGGCATCCGCATCGTGTCGGACGGCATGCCCCCGCCGGCGCGGCCGGTGGTCGGCCCACGCGTCGGCATCTCCAAAGCGGTCGATCTGCCCTGGCGCTGGCACGTCGACGGCAACCGCCATGTCTCTCCACGTCGCGTGCGTCCGCTGCCGCGCTGACGTCGCAGACGCCCGAGCGGGCCCCGGCGCGGCACAAGCCGCCTGATACACCGCAGCGCCCCGTCTCAAGCCTCAATCGCCAGGCGTCTGCGCCCCCGCCACCGGTGGCATATCGCCACCCACCTGCCGCTGCGCACGCACCCAGCGCATCTGCGCCGCGAACGTGTCGACCCAGAACAGGTCCGGATGCGCCGCCAGATGCGCCAGCAGCTGCGCATGCGCCTCGGTCGACACCGCCAGGTGATCGCCGCCGATACCGTGGAACGTGAGGTTGACCATCGTGCCGCGACGCGCGGCCGCGTCGACCAGCGCGATCAGCGCCTCGCCCGTCATGTCGACCGGTGCGGCCACGGGCACCGCCAGCGGATCGAGCGTGGCCATGTCGCGCACCACTGCCTCGCCGCCGACCTTGATGCCGACGAAGCGCGCACCCAGCCCGTCGACGTAGTCGCCGTCGCGCGCACGTCGATCGCCGCAGGGCACGGTGAACGTGCGCGCCTGCTGCAGGCCGTCGATGGCCTGCAGCATCGCGTCGGCGAGCGCGATCTGCTCCTGCATCTGCGCGACCGTCGTCGCATCCAGATCGCGTTGCGGCGTCACCCACGCGCGGTCGGGCTTCGAGCCCGCGCACTGGTGGAACAGGCTGTGATTGGCGAGTTCGTGGCCGCTGCGCGCGACCGCGCGCCAGTCCGCCAGCCGGCGCTGCACGCTGTCGGCCGACAGCGTCAGGTAGAAGCTGGCCTTCAGGCCGTGCCGGTCCAACGCCGGGATCGCGGTGTCGAGTTGCGAGTCGAGCGCATCGTCGTACGCCAGGCTGACTGCCGCACGCTGCCCCTCGGGCCAGGCGAAGGCCGGCGCGCCGGCCGCGTGCGCAGCCGGCGCGGCAAGCATCAACGCGACAACATGGGCCAGCACCCAGGGCACGAGGTTCGGGACCGGATTCGCGAACATGGCGGCATTGCTCCGATGACAGGACCACGGCGATGCGCTGCGACCCTCGCGTGCCAGACGATGCCACGATTCGCACGGATCGCGCCGGTGCAGACAAATCCTGCACGCGCCGCACTTAAAGTGCGGGCATCGAACAGGACGCCCCGATGACCATCAGCGACGACACAAGCGCCATCCTGCACGACCTCGACACGAGTCTGCACCGCTACGGCACCTCCGAGCAGGACCGGCTGAAGAAGATCGCCGCCCTCGCGAACGTGGCCGTCGTGCTGCGCGAACGCGCGCAGACCGACGAGCGCAGCGACATCAACCGGCAACTGCATGCGCTGGCCACCAAGCACGGTGTGCCGGACGAGTGCGTGCTGCCTCAGCCGGACTAACCCGTCCCGGCCGATTCAACCACCAGCTCGGTGCCCTCGATGACATACGGGATGCCGAGGATGTGCAGCGGTGGATCCACGTCCACCCGCCCGCGCCGGGTCCGCAACAGCGACTGTCGCAATTCGGATGCATCGGTTTCAGGCACCCGCACGCGTCGCGGGCGCGCACCCGTCGCATGCAGCGACAGGATCGCCGCTTCCACCGTTGCCAGCACACCCATCGCATCGCCTCCGTCCCGTGGCCGCGAAGTGTCCTTGCCGGATGTCGCAGATGCTGAGATCGCGACGCACACGCGCGCGGCATGCCGCGTGGATTTCACGCCGGCATGGGACGCAGGAACGTGGACACGCAGGCGGCGATGCCGTCGAAGTAGCCGACGCTGGTGCGCTGGTCGACGAACGCGTCCGCCATCCCCGGGGCAGCGTGGAGGACCTGCATCAGGCGCTGGCAGTTCTGTGTCGTGCCCGCGCCCTGCGTCGCGTTGATCACGCAGACGGTGGCGGTACAGCGTGGCGTGCTGATCTCGAGTCCACCCAGGGCGTCCGAAGACCGGATGACCTCCTCGAAGCGGCGCTCCATGGCCTCCGACCAGACGGGATCGCGCGCTTCGGTTTCCCAGAGCGCCAGCGTGTCGTCCACCACCGGGGCATCGCGCCGCACCTGCGCCACCAGGGCCGCGACGCGAGCTTCGCTCTCGATCGACAGTGGCGCGGGCTGCGTCGAGCCGGGCGCAGCGCGACGCGGCGCTCGATTCCCGGACGCCACGGGATCCGTCCGGCTGTCTGCGGCCGCATTGCCGGAAGGCGGCGTGTCCGCGGCCGTGACGGGCGATGACGTGCCGGCCTTGGGACCCGGCACCGAATGCCGCGATGCGCTGGCGTCGCGTTGCGACACGACGTTGCCGGTGGCTTCGGAAGCGCCTGCCTCCTGCACCGGACGCTGCAGCCACCAGCCCAGCGCGCCCAACCCGAGCGCGCCCACCACGATGAGACCAGCGACTCGCGTCCGCATGTACCTGTTCCGTCGTCCGTGTGCCCGGAGCGTAGCGCGCAATCGCCGGTCGCGCCTTCAATGACGAGGGGCCAGCGCGACAGGACGATGGCGTGCGCGTGCGAGCGCGTTCCTGCAGCGGCCGAATCTCGCGACCGCACGCGATGCGCGTGCCGCGTGGCACAGCATGTCGAAAATGCTTCGGCGCGTGAGACCTTCGCCACGGCGAATGGCCCGCACACGACGCGCGCGTCGGCGGGCAGCGTCCGGCACACCCGCGGCTCAACGCCATCCGATCACTCGGACGCGTCTTCCTCCACCGTCCACAGGCTTTCCGGCAACACGTCCAGCCGCGCTTTCGGGATCGGATCGCCGCTGCGGTCGGACAATCCGTAGGTGCCGTCCTCGATCTTCTGCAGCGCGCGCTTCACTGCAGTCAGGCGCGCCGCATTGTGTTCGATCAGCGCGGCGTTGTTGTCGCGCAGGTTGGTCTTCTGCGCGTCGTCGCCCGAGCCCTGCGGCTCGTCAAGCGAATCGGCCTGCAGCTCGGCTTCCTCGGCCGCGGATGCGCGGTCGTCACTGCCCAGTTCCTCGAGCAGGTCGAGCAGGCGGGCTTTCTGCGCCGCGATGTAGCCGGCGGGCAGGGGGGAGGTGTCGTGGGCCATGACGGTTCCGGTCGAGACAGAGTGCCGACGACCGTAGGCCACCCCGTGATGGCATCACGTGAATACGCCGCGGATTGACGGCAGGCCGCGCCGGGAACCCGCCGCGGCGCGTGACGCGTATCGCCTAGACGCGCTGCATGCCGCGCTTGTCCCGGACGGCGCTGCATCCGCGACGCCCGGCGCGATCAGCCAGGCGCCTTGGGATTGCGCACGATGGACTTCAGCGCGGTCTTGGCCTTGGCATGAAAGGTCAGCGCCGACGCGGCCGGCGAGGCTTTCCATTCCTCGTACTGCACGTCCAGGTCCGCGCGCTCGGCGGCGGTGAACAGCTTGCGCGCCGATGCGAACATCTCCCGCTCTTCTTCCTTCGCGTGGTGCGTGATGAACTCCGCCAGCACCTTGACCGACCCGGCGAACTGGCGGCTGGTCTTGGACGAGGCATGCAGGTCGGGCAGCACGGTCAGCTCGACCGCACGGTGCTCCTGGATCGCTTCGGCGTGCTGCAGAAGCTCGTCGTGGGAGGCGCGCTCGGCGAAGGCGGGGTAGAACACCAGCTCTTCCCACTTCGCATGCGGAATCAACGCGGCCTCGATCTTCGCCAGCAATTCGTTGCGCCTCTTCTCGGCGCGGTCGGTCGTGGCGTTGATCTCGTCGAATAGCGACTTCAACTCGGCGTGTTCGCTCTTGAGGGTCTTGAGGATGTCGCGCATGACGGGCTCCACATGGATCGAGGATGCCCACTGGACGCCATCGTCGCCGGACGCAGCGTGAAACCCGACACGACGACAGCCGATGCCAGGCGCCGCCGCCGACTCCTGCCGATCATTCCTGCAGGCTCATCGGCTTTCCGCCGCCGGGCGGCAGACCGAACAGGCGGCGGATCCAGTTGAGGAACGCCCCGTAGGGCCGACCGGAGACCAGCATGATCGCCGTCGCACCGAGAATGCCCAGCACGAGGCCACGGCCCGATGCGCCGCTGATCGCGATGATCGCGGCGTAGATCGGCACCTGGAAGGTCACCAGCGCGATGCTGTCCCAGACGATGCGCGAGACCCGCGTCGGCGCTGCGCGCTGCATCAGCCAGTCGCGCCACATGCCGTAGGGACGCGCGACCGGGATCATCAGCGCCGCGCCGAGCAACCGCGCCTGCAGCACCTCGTCCCAGCCCATGCCGGACACGAAGCGCTCGTTCAACGCACCGGTCACGGTGAAGAACAGCACCAGCGCCGTGGTGTCGGCGACGAAGGCGCGGACGCGGTGGCGCGGCGTGGGATCTGGCTCGGTCATCCCACCCACGTTGGGGTGCGCCAGCGAAGCACAAGCGCGGCACCGGTGCGCGCCGGGCGAACCGCGCGTGGGGCATGTCCGGCCGCTGTCGTTTCCTCCGGCGCCACACCCGCGTGCCGCCGTGCGGCGGCGACGGGATCAGCGCGACGCCGCCGCGAGCAGCCTGTTGCGGTGCTTGCCCACCAGACCCATGACCCAGCCGAAGAGCAACAGCAGCAGCGCGGTCAATGCGAGCGACCACAGCGTCTTTTCCCAGGTCGGCCGGACCAGGTTGAAATAAGCGAGCTGCCCGATGTTGAGCACGACGATCGCCCGCAGCATCCATTCGTGTGGAATGCGGCGCAGGACCGCGCTGCCGAGCGGCGCCATCACGAGCACGACCGGTGCGGCGCACAGCCACGTCTGGATCTGGAACGCGGTCAGCTCGCCCTGCACCAGTCCGCGCCAGGCGTAGCCCAGGACGCTGAGGCTCGCCATCAGCACGATGCTCATTTCCGTCGCGCGCTTTTCCTTCAGCGCGAAACGCGTGACCAGCAGGGTGTAGAGCAGGATGTCGGCGCCGGTGCCGAACAGGCTCGCGCACAGGCCGCCCATGAACAGCACGCCGCTCGTGACGAGATGGTCCCGGCGCGTCGCACCCTGGATCGCATCGGCGAAGCCCCGATGCGGACTGCGCAGATAGACCACCGCGAACGCCGCGATCAGGCTCAGGAACAACGCCTGGATCACCGGCACGCGCGCGCCCTGCAGGGTCGCCATGCCGACGATGAAGCCGACGAACGCCACCGGCACCCACCACAGCAGCGGCCTGAAGTCCGCGAGTTTCGACTCCTTGCGCGACAGGATCAGGATGCTGGCGCTGGTCATGCCGATCGACTGCACCATCAGGCTGAAATCGCGGGCGAGAACGCGGTCGACGCTGAGGAAGATGTTGAGCACCGGGAACGCGACGGCGCCGCCCCCTTCCGGCGTCGAGCCCGCAACGAATGCCCCGACGACCATCGTCGCGGGGTAATACCAGTGCGCCGCCAGGAACGGCAGGCTGCTGTAGAGGTTGAACAGCGCGAGCAGGGTCGCGCCGGCCACGCACAGCCACAGCGGGAAGACCAGGCGGCGCGGCACGGACGGAACGCGGGGACGTGGCATCGGCTTCCAGACGGCAGGGAACGTTGCCGTGGATTGTCCCGATCGCTGGCGGATCGGGGAAGCGGTTCGTTGCGCGACGCGCGACTGCGACCGCGCGGGGGCCGTGCGGGCAGTCGCTGGCCCCACCGGCAGGGAGCCGGCCAGAGCAAGCGGCTCGAGGGGATCATCGATCGCCCGGGACGCCCGCATGTCGACCGCACAGGCACCGAGGGCGCCGCATCGGTCGGACGCGACATCGCGACTCCACGATGTCTGCTCTCGGTCACGCGACCGGTCCTCACGCCAGCCTGCGTGACCGTCGCGGCGTGCAGACGGCAAGCCGTCGTTTGCCGGCCGGGATGAAGCGAGCGCAGCGAACGCGAGTACGGCCAGGCCTTCACCGCTCCTGCAGTGATTGCCGGGCCGTCATGCCCCTCCGGTCAATGCCCGCCCTGGCGCTCCTCTGCCCGATCGCCTTCCTCGTCGTTCGAAAGCTTGCGGTTCGGCTCGTCTTCCGGCTTCGGTGGCGGGGTCTTGTCCTGCTGGGATTTCTTGATGCTGTCCGGCGTCTGCGGCGTACCCATGGGGCGTCTCCCTGTCGGCGGTGCGCCGAGGTGGTCCCAGCCTGCACCCTGCCCGATCAAGCGTCCGTGGAGGTGGCGCGCCACCACCGCGGCACGCCTGGGCGACAATCGCGGCCCGCTCCACGCTCCCGGAACCCGTGCCATGCGCGATCACCTGACCATCGCCGTCGGCGAGCTCTACCAGGGCATCCGCCACGAACACTGGCAGGGCAAGACCTTCCGCCAGTTCTGGACGTGGTTCAACGGGCGCTGCATCGAGATCGTCGGCGCTGCCGATGCCGACGACCTCGACACGCTGGGCAACGCGCTGCTGCAGGTCCGCGATGCGGTCGAAGCCGCCGGCTACATGGTCCCGTCGGACCGGCTCGACGCGCGCATCGAACCCGAGCGATGAGGCGTCGCCGCGACCTGCGGCACGGCGGTGACGTCGCGCGGCGGGGGTCATGGGTGCCGGCGGATTAACGGCGACCGTCGTGAATTTCACAGCCGGAGCCCGAAGTGCGGTATGGTGCCCCCACTGTTCAAAGCGGGATCACGGTACATCGTGGCTCCGATGCGGTTGATCACAGGTTCCAGGGCCGGCAACGGCCTCTCCAGACGATCCGCTCCATCGCTTCGCGTTACCCCTTGCTCGATACAGTCCGGCACCGCGTTTTCCGCGGGCCGTGCACCCTCAACTGATCCAAGGAGTAACACCATGTCTGATCGTCAAACCGGTACCGTCAAGTGGTTCAACGACGCCAAGGGCTTCGGCTTCATCACCCCGCAGAGCGGCGACGACCTGTTCGTCCATTTCCGTTCGATCCAGGGCAGCGGCTTCAAGTCGCTCCAGGAAGGCCAGAAGGTCTCCTTCAAGGTCGCGCAGGGCCAGAAGGGCCTGCAGGCTGAAGAAGTCCAGGCCGAGTAATTCTCGACCTGCACCGCGCAAGCGGTACTCGAAAACCCCGGGCGGCAACGTCCGGGGTTTTTTGTTGCGCGCGATCCGCGCCGCTGCCGAGCGCGCGCGCCCATGTAGGAGCGCGCTGGCGCGCGATGGGGCCTTCGCGCGGATCCGGTCGCGCGCAAGCCCGCTCCTGCAGGAACGTCGCTCTGCATCGACGGTCGCGAAACCCAGAAACGCCATGGCGCGCGCGATGACCCCGCCGGCGCGATCTGCCAGACTTCCCGCCTTTCGCGATCCCCGGCGCCCACGTTCTCGACCATGCGGCTCAACAAGCACATCAGCGACACCGGCTTCTGCTCGCGGCGCGAAGCCGACCGCCTCATCGGCGAGGGCCGGGTCACGGTCAACGGGATCCGCGGGCGCGTGGGTTCGGAAGTCGGCGAAGGCGACACCGTCATGGTCGACGGCCAGACGCTGCAGACGCGCAGCGCGGCGCCCGGCAAGCGTCGCCACGTCTACATCGCGCTGCACAAGCCACCGAGCATCCCCTGCGCCACCGAGACTTCGGTCAAGGGCAACATCGTCGACTTCGTCGACCATCGCGAACGCATCTTCCCGATCGGCCGCCTCGACAAGGATTCCGAAGGCCTGATCCTGCTGACCAGCAACGGCGACATCGTCAACGCGATCCTGCGCGCCGAGAACAAGCTGGAGAAGGAATACCTCGTCACTGTGAACCACGCGGTGACCCAGGAGATCCTGCGTGGCATGGCGCGCGGCGTGCCGGTGCACGGGCAGATGACGTTGCCCTGCCGCACCAGCCCGCTCGGCAAGCACGGCTTCCGCATCACCCTGGTGCAGGGCCTCAACCGGCAGATCCGCCTGATGGCCGCGCACTTCAACCTGCGCGTGAAGCAGCTGGTCCGCGTGCGGATCGGCCCGGTCAAGCTGGCGCATCTCAAGCCCGGACAGTGGCGCAACCTTACCGACGCCGAACTGCGCGCCATGTTGCCGGGCCAGGCCGGGTTCTGACTTGCCGCACGCCGCTCGCGCCTTGCGGCGGGACGACGCTGGCGGCACGCCGATCCGGGATCGCAGCGTCAGCCGCCGGGCGGCTCGCGCAGAAACGTACTGACATAGACCACGGCGCCGTCGCGGATGGTCACCATCAGCGTGGGGTCGCCCAGCGACTCGCGGAACCACGGTTCGGCATACATCCCGCGGAACAGGGCCTGGGCATCGGCGTGCGCCGCATCGGTCGTCAGTCCCGGCAGCGCGGTCGCGTTGAGGCTGCACAGCGTGTCCGTGCAACGCGGTGGCGCGATCTCCAGCCCGCTGTAGCGCGCGCCGTGCACACGCATGTGTTCCACGATCCGCCCTTCGATCGCGTCCGCCGACACGGCATCGCGGGCATCGTGCTCCAGCAGCGTCTGCATGTCGTCGAACTCAATGTCGTGCACGCGCGTGTAGGCGATCGTGTCGGCGATGCGGCGTTCGCCCTCGGTCGACAACGGCCTCGGGCCGGCGGCAGGCAGGGTGGTCGCAGGCGCGCGCGGCAGCACACCCGTCTCGCCTGCGCCAGGCATCTCGACCGGATCGCGGCCTCGAACACCAGGCGCTGCAGCCGATGCCGCGCCCGGTGCGGACGTCGCATCAGCGGCTAATGCGGACGGCGCGCGCTGCGTCGACGCGATGGTGCCCGGCCCCTCGTCATCCGCAACTGGAGCCGGGCTTTCTTCGGAGGCGACCGCTTGGCGACCGTCATCGCGCCCGACGACCGCGACCCAGACCAGCGCGCCGAGGAGCGCGGCCGCGAGGACAGACAGGACGAGGGATCGCGCATGCATGGCCGGCTCCACTGCAGTCCGTGCAGATGACGTCGACGCAGGGTACGCCCCCCGTCCGCATCGGTGCCAGTCGCCCCGTGCGGGCGGGTCGTGTGCTGCGCCGAGACGGCGGATCGACACAGCCCGGCGACGGCGACATCGATGGATCCGCCTCGACCTGGCGTGCCCGTATCAGCGTGTCTGCGCCACGCCCGGACGTGGCATGCGGAGCACATGCGGGCGGAAGTTGAGTGCGGTGCCGGGCAAGGCATCCGTCAGCAGGAACACGATCGGCATGCCCGGCTCGACGTGCGCCACCAGCTCGGCGCTGAATCCACGCGTGCGCAGCAGCGATGCCGCATCGGCCGCGCGCGCCGCGGGATCGTCCGAGACCAGGCCGATCGCGGACGTCGCGCCCCGCACCCGGCGCATCACCTCGGGCGAGGACGCGTTGATGATCGTGCCGTCGAACAGGATCGAACGCTGCACGCTGTCGGTATCCACGCGCATCCGCTCCCGCAACCCGTGACGCGCCAGCACGTCGACGACCGCCGCACGCGCCTCGGGCGACGCCGCCGCGAAGATCCGCGAGCCGCCATCGGGAAACGGCAGCGGGTTGCGGCCGTGCGCCAGCAGCCAGCTCCACGCCGCGATTGCGACGAATACGATGACCGCACTCAGCACCAGCCAGACCGGAACGAACATCGGCGCAGTTCTCCAGCGCCTAGAGCCCGGTGGCGCGTCGTGCGGAAGAACGTGGTCGCCGGACAGGAGCGGCCACCGAAACCAACAGCGCATCTGCGCGCAGGTCGCGCCCGGGCTCTGCTGCGATCCAACGGGGTCGCCATCCGGCGGATTGTGTCTTCGGGGCGACGGCGCAGCGCGCGGATCGCCTCCACGCTCGGGCGCGTCCACTCCGGATGGGGCACACCCGGAACGACGCAGCCGCTGGCGATGCCTCAGTCGACCGTTGGCGGTGCCACCGGAGGGCGCTCACCCGGCAACGGTGGCAGGGTGTCGCCCGCGCTCTCGCGCTTCTCGAGGATTTCCGCGGCCAGCTTGTCCGCCGCCACCCGGTGCTGCAGCGACTTGCACAGCGCCACACCGGCGTGGGTCAGGGTGACCCCGTCCTCGCCCTCTTCGATCAGCGCGCTTTCGAGCAGTCGCTTCTTGATCTCGGCCTCGAAGCGCGTCGCCGCACTGTCCTGGCTGACCTGCTGCAGCACGTCGAGGAGGGCCAGGTCTTCCAGCGGGATGGGATCGATCATGGTGCGTCACCGCGGGTGGAAGGAGGCGCGAGTATAGGTGACCGCATGCCACCGCAATCGATCCGCGATCGCGTCGAACCTCGCGTGAAATCCTGATTCGCCGCCGGAACACGCAAACGCTGCCGTGACCGGTCCAGTCTTGCCGGCAAAGGCTGCCCGGCGTGCAGATTCGATTCTGTCCCCGTCGTGATCAGGCGGCATAGAACCGGTCCGCGCGTCCGCTACTGCTGCGCCACTTCGAGCTTCATCCGGGTCGTATTGGACCGCAGCCCGTGATGCTCCCGTGGACCTCCAGCGTCGTCGACGGCGCACAGAGCGTCGGCAGGTGATCGTCGAGGCGGCAGCGGAACTCCCGGCGGAGCGGCATGCCGGTCGGCGCTATGGATTGAACGCCGTCTCCGACACCGCCTCGGACGGGTCGGGTGCCATGCCCACCGCCACGCACTGCCGGGACCGCCGCGCCGGCTCGCCACGTCCTCTGCAAGGCCTAAAGAACGCCGCACGCCGGCCGATAGGGCAGAAAGGCGCCCTCACTTCGACCAGGAGACACCGATGACCGCACGACCGACCGTGCTGCTGTGCGACGACTCGCGTGCCCTGCGCATGCTCGCGGCCGGGCAGTTGGACGCCGCCGGGTTCGACGTGGTGGGCGAAGCCGGCAACGGCCTGGAAGCCGTCAGCCAGTACCAGGCGCTGCGCCCGGACCTGGTGCTGCTGGATCTGGTGATGCCCGAGTGCGACGGCCGCCGCGCGCTGGCCCGCATCCTCGAACTGGATCCGCAGGCGCGCGTGGTGATCCTCAGCTCGCTGGGGGCGCAGAGCGACATCGAGCAGTGCCTGCGCCTGGGGGCCCGCTCCTATCTGCAGAAACCCATCGATCCCGACGCGATGGAACGCGTGCTCCAGCAGGTGCTCGCCTGACCGGCGACCCGTCCGAATTTTCCTTGTAGAGGGCACACGATGGCAGCGAAATTCCTGGGCCAGTTCCTGCTGGAGCGCGGCGTCATTACCGCGCCGCAGTTATTGGCGGCAATCGAGGCGCAACGCGCGTCCAATCCGCTGCTGGGCGAACTCGCCATGCGCAAGGGCTGGCTCGACGCCGCCCAGGCCAAGCGCATCCAGCAGCGCCAGCGCGTGGAAGACCGCCGCTTCGGCGACATCGCGCTGGAGATGGGCGCGCTGGACCAGGACCGGCTGGATGCCCTGCTCGAAGCGCAGAAGGCCGGGCGCAAGCTGCTCGGCCAGGTGCTGCTGGAACAGGGCGCGCTGGATGCGAAGCGGCTAGACGCGGAGATCGCCCTGCACCGCGCCGACCAGGAGCAGGCCCGCCACGCGCTCGAGACCGCAGTCGCCAGCCATGCGCTCGGCGGCCTCGCCAACAGCGCGATCGACCTGTGCGCGCGGCTGTTCCCGCGCATGCTCGGCAGCCAGTGCCTGCCGGCCGAAGTGCTGGGCCCGGACGACCTGGAGGAATGGCCCTGCGTCGCGCACGTGCGCGTCGAAGGCGACCATCCCTTCGGCATCGGCCTGGCCAGCGACATGGCCGCCGCACGCGCGCTGGCCTGCGCCCTGCTCGGCATCACGCCGGACGAATGCGACGACGCCCTCGCGCTGGACGCGCTGGGCGAAATGGTCAACGTGCTGATGGGCTATCTGGTCCGCGACGCGCTGGCCGACGAAGACGCCTCGTATCGCGCCCTGCCGCCGGACGCCTCGGTACCGGCCGCGACCCTGGCCGCCGACCGCGAACGCAGCCTGGCGATCGGCATGGGCTCGCAGCTCGGCGCATTCGTACTGCTGGTGGATCGGCCGGCCTGAGCCGGCTTGGGACGCGCGACGCGCGTTCGCACCGCACGCAAAGAGGCCGCAACGCATCGCGAGAATCGATGTGTCAGCAGCGACGTACGCATCGCCCGCCCGACTACGCCAGCTGCAGTTCGACGCGATGTCATAGCGCAACGCTCGCATCGATGCGTCCGCGCTGATTACCCCACACAACAAAATGCCGCAGACCCGGAGGTCTGCGGCATGCGTTTACGTCTGCCTGGCACACGCGCCGGACCGGTGTCGGCCCGGCGTGTGGCCGGTGCATCAGTTGGCGGCGGGCGCCATCGTGAGGCCGGTGGTCACGACGTCGGTGACGCCTTCGATCTCACGGGTGATGCGGACGGCTTCGGCAATCTGCGTGTCTTCGTCCACCTGGCCCGACAGCGTCACGACGCCATTGAGCGTGTCGACGTTGATGTCCAGACCGGCGACATCGGTATCGGCGAGCAGCGAGGACTTCACCTTGGTGGTGATCCAGGTGTCGTCGACCGGCTGGTCGGAATCGCGGCCGTCGCCCGGGCCTGCGCTCGCATCCATCGCGCCGGTGGTCGGCGTGTCGGTGGCAGGCGTCATGTCGGCCGAGGTGTCGGCGGGCGGCGCGGTGACGGCCGGGTCATTGGTCATCGCAGCGTCGTCGGCGGCGTTGTCATTCGCGCAACCGACGGAGAACGCCAGCGCAGAGGTCAGGGCGATGGCCAGGGGAATGCGGGCGATATTGAGCTTCATGTGGGTCTCCAGCGGTTGATGTGTGGCCGGAGTGTGGTGCGCACGATGCGTACGGCGCGTGAGAGACCGGGCTGCCACTGCATTGGAGCGTTCATCAATGCCAACGGCAGATGATGGCGTCCCGCCCTGCAGGACGCGCACAGTGACGCCCTGCTCCTGCGAACGATGCAGGCCTGCACAGTGCAAGGGCGTCGCATCCGTCCGCAGCTACATCCATCCGGCGATTCCGGAAACCGTCGGAATGCTTGGCATCGCGTTCACGACATCGCCTGCTGTACTTCGTCGCACCGGGCCGCAGCGCCAGGACAAAACCCCGCACACAGGAGGCTCTGCCCTTGAACGTCTTGCACTCGATCGATCCGGCCTGGGCCCTGATCTGCGCCGTACCGCTGCTGGCGCTCATCTTCGGCCTGGTCTACCTGCGCGGAAGACCCGGCGCACGCAAGCCGCTGCACTGGCTGGCACTGGGGGTCGTCGTCATCGTCGTGATGCGACTCGTCGCCTTGGCCACGCTCGGGTCGTGAGTGAAGCCGGCGGCGCGCGCCGGCATCCGTTTGCACGCACGGGACGCGACTACGGGAACAGCGATCGAACCGTCATCCAAACGCCGCGCATCGTGTGCGCCATCCACAGCGACCGGCGCGGACAGGCACCTCGTTGCGGCGTAGAACGCGATCGTGTTCGGTGCCAACCCCGGAACAGGCAGTCCCCACTCGACCCGACGCTCTGACCACCAGGCACCTTCGACCGCCAGGGCCAGCGTCAGCGCGTGTCCGTCGAACGCGCCCGGGCCCGCGTGGACAGCGCCACGACCGCCGTGCCGCCGGCGGCCACCAGCGCGTCTTCGATCAGGCCGCTGCGGGTCTGCCCGAGCCGTGCCATGGCGCGCTTGCGGCCCGCGAGCGTCAGGTAGGCCAGCGGCACCGCGACGGCCACCGCGACCGCTGCGCCGGCCCGCTCGCGCCCTCTGGGCGCCAGGGCCGCGCCGGCGATCCCAGCGCTCATTACGCGCGCCAGCAGGCCCAGGAACACCGTGCGATCCGGGGCCGTCTTCATCTTGTCGCCCAGCAGCTCCCCCACGCCCATCGCCATCGCGCCGTACTTGAACAGCGGGCGATCCAGCAGCACGAGGTGTCCGTCCGTTTGCCGGCCGGTCACGCGCGCCGCCGCGAGGGTGGCCATGGGGGTCATGGAGCGCGCGCTTGCCACCGCGCCAATCAGGGCAGAAGGGATGAGGCCGCGAATCTGCATGGGGACCAGCTCCTGTATCGAGGCGAATGGCGGGTCACCGCACCACGGTGACCCGCCGGGGGCTGCATCGAAGCAGAGACGGTCGTTGTGCCGGGTGACGATCGCCCTCCACCTCGTGGCGCCGGTCGATCGCACCCCGACGCAGGGCCCGGGCGCAGCACAGATTCAAGGCGCCCCGATGCCAGTCGTGCCTTGCCCGTGGCCTGATCCCGCGCAAACGGTCACCGAGCTCGGGGAAGAACCTGGAACGCTACCGCGTGTCCGCGCCAGACACCTGCCGGGGAAACGCTCGGGCCTTCCTGGCGAACACGTGGCCCGTCGGCACGTGTTCCGCCTCGGGCATCGGGCGCGCTGCGGAGCGCACACCGACCGGGTTGCCGCAGCCCTCCGCTGCGGCAGTCTCCGTGCACGTCAGGCCGTCGGCACCGTCCCACCATCAATCGTGACCTCACTGCCCGACATCGCCGCCGCGCGGGGCGAGATCAGAAAGGCGATGAGATCGGCCACCTCCGCGGGCATCGCCGGCCGGCCGAGCGGAATGCCGCCCAGCGCATCCATCACCTGCTGCCGTGCGCCCGCGAGATCGGTGTGCGCGTTCGCGGCGATGGTGCCGAGGAAGTCGGTCGTCGCCTCGGTCTCCACCCAGCCCGGCGAGACGCGGAGCACGCGCACACCCTGCGGCGTCACCTCTTTCGACAGCGCCTTGCTGTAGGTCGACAGCGCGGCCTTCGCCGCGGCGTAGGCGATGGTGGAATCGTGCAGCGGCAAGCGGTGCTGAATCGAGGTCACGTGCACGATCACGCCCGCGCCACGCTCGAGCATCTCCGGCAGCACCGCACGATCGGTGCGCACGGCCGCCATCAGATTGAGATCGAGCGCCCTGGCCCATTCCGCGTCGTCGAGCTTCGCGAAGCCGCCCGCGGGCGCCGAAGATCCGCCGACCACATTGACCAGGGCATCCACACCGCCGAGATGAGTGCGCGTCTCGTCCACCGCGCGCGCGGCGCCTTCGGGCGTGGCGAGATCGACCGCGAGGTAGCGAACGCCGTCCACAGTCTCGTCGGGGATGGACCGCGCCGTCGCCACGACGCGGGCGCCCAGGCTGGCCAGCAGTGCGGAGACCGCGGCGCCCACGCCCCGCGTGCCGCCCGTGACCAGGACGCGTGTGCCCGAGAGTCGGAGATCGAAGGTCATGGCGCGATCTCCAGCGAGGCGATCCGGCCGCGGGCCAGGGTGAAGGTGTAGCGCAGGTCGACCGGACTGCCCGGGAATGCACCGGACACGTTGCAGGTCACGACATACGCGCGACCGTCCTGCGCCACGGTGTGCGGCCGGGCGGTGGCGCCGTACTTCGTGTCCATCGCCGTCTTCCAGTCCGCGATCTGCGCGGGGCCGCGCTGGGTATGGCCCTCGTCCAGGACCACGCCGTCGTCGTTGAAACAGCGGGCCAAGGCCTGGCCGTCCAGACGGTCGGCGTCGAAATAGGCGGCAATCGGTTCGGGGAGATCGAGGGTGTGCATGACGCGCTCCTGTCGGTTGGAGCGGTCATGCTGCGCTGCGTGAATCGTGCTGTGAATCGCCTATTATCGAATCAGCTTATGTCGAAAACGGTGCACAATGCGCGGGTCCGAATTCGCTGAACTCCGGGCCTTCGCGGCCGTCGTCGACCGGTCCAGCTTCGCCCGGGCCGCCGATCACCTCGGGCTGTCCCGCTCGGCCCTGAGCCAGATCATCCGCCAGCTGGAAGAACGCCTCCGGGTGCGACTGCTCAACCGCACGACGCGCAGCGTGTCGCCGACCGAAGCCGGCCGGCGCCTGCACACGCGCATCGCGCCGATGCTGCGCGACATGGACGAGGCGGTGGCCGAAGCCATGGGATCGAACGCACGTGCTGCCGGCACCCTGCGCATCAACACTTTCAGCATGGCGGCCGAGACGCTCATCGCGCCGCGGCTCGGGCGTTTCGGCCGGGCGCACCCGGATGTCGTGCTTGACATCGTCATCAGCGACGGGCTCAGCGACATCGCCGCCGAAGGCTTCGACGCCGGCATCCGCGTGGGCGGTCGACTGGAGAAGGATGTCGTCGCGGTCCGGCTGACGCCCGACGTGCAGCTGATGGCCGTCGCAAGCCCCGAATACCTGGCCCGTCACGGCGAACCCGCCGCCCCGTCCGACCTGGCGCGCCACGCCTGCATCAACTTCCGGTTTCCCGGCAGCGGCAGGATCGCCGGCTGGGAGTTCATGAAGGCTGGCAAGCGGGTCGAGTTCTATGGCGAAGGCCCGGTGATCGCGAACCACCAGAGCATCATTTCAGCCGCCGCCGTCGCCGGCCTCGGCATCCTCTACACCTACCACGACGACGGCGTCGCGGCGGCGCTGCAGGACGGCCGGCTCCAGCGCGTGCTCGCCGACTGGTCGCCGACGGTGCCGGGCCTGTACCTCTACTACGCCAACCGGCGCCACATGCGCCCTGCCCTGCGCGCCTTCATCGACTGCCTGCTGGATCGCGATCTCGAGGTCGACCAGGCAGGCGCGGTGGGTGTCGCGGCGACCTGAAGCAGATCGCCCGGCAAGCGCGGATTGCCGCGCTTCCCGACGTCCAGCATCCGCGCGCCGGCCCTGCAACCGGCAGACGATCCTGCACGCGCGCTGCCGGCGACGCTGCGCCCCGCTGCGAGCGGACGTCAGTCGCGACGCGGAACGTCATCCAGCCGCGGATACCAGTCCGTGCCGCGGCCTTCCGGCGTGGTGTCGAGCAGGATCCAGAGCGGATTCATGTCCGGCGCGTTGTGCGGATCCTGGCCGGGGTCGGCGAGATGCGCGCCGCCCTCGGCGCTATAGAAATGCCGCAGCGTGCCGTCGCGACGCGAGAACACGGTGTAGGCCGGCATGTCCGCGTCGCGCTCGCCGACGAAGTCCGCGGTGAAGTCGCCGCTGTCGTCCGCATACAGCGGCATGTCGGTCCGACCACCGCGATCGCGACGCGCTGCTGCAGGTGTCGTACCTCCGGCTCCCACGAAGCGACCTGCGATGTGCACATCGGGCAGCCCTGCTTGCGCTGCGGCCCGTACATCATGCTGTAGACGATCAGCGTGTCGTGCCGCCCGAACAGCTCCGCAAGTCCCACCTCGCCGTTCGCGCCGGTGAAGCGGTAGTCGCGCGTGACCTCGCCACCCGGCGGCAACGCGCGCCGCTGTTCCGCGACGCGCGACAGGTGGCGCCGCAGTTCGATCTCCTCGACCAGCAGCGCATTGCGTGCCTTGCGGTACGCATCGCTCTCGTTGGGGAAGCGCTTCGCGGGTTGCCCGACGAGTTCCGCCGCGGGGGTGAGCGTGTGTCCGGATGCCATGGCCGTGTCCTCCGATGCCGGTGGATGCGCCGGGCGCGGCGGGTGCCGGTGGGCGCGGAGGTCGACCCTAAGTCCGCCCGCGATCAGTTGGCGTGAAGCGCTGCGTGCGTCGCGGGACTCAGGCGCCCAGCAGTTCCACGTCGAACTTCAGCGTGGCATTGGGCGGAATGACGCCACCGGCACCGCGTGCGCCATACCCGAGATTCGCCGGGATGATCAGCGTGCGCTGGCCGCCTTCCTTCATGCCCTGCACGCCTTCATCCCAGCCCTTGATGACCATGCCGCCGCCCAGCGGAAAGATGAAAGGCTCGTCGCGATCCTTGCTGGAATCGAACTTCGCGCCCTGCACGCCGTTCTCGTACAGCCAGCCGGTGTAGTGCACGGTCACGTTGCGGCCGGGCTGCGCTTCTGCGCCGGTGCCGACGACGGTGTCTTCGTACTGCAGGCCGGACGGGGTGGTGGTGAGGGGCATGGCGGGATCCTGGTCGAATGCGGAAACGGGCGCGCAGTCTAGCGGGCGGGCCGAGGTCAGGCACGCCGATGCGCTCCGAGCGGCGAGTCGATCCGCACGTCCGAACGAGGGTGGTGCCGTGGGTGAATCCCACCCGCGTAACGCCGTCGGCAGGGCCGATGGCGCAAATCCGTGCACGCATCACAAACCCTGATTATTCACCTTTTGTTCACCTCCCTCGTATGGCCTACTCCGAGCGCGGGCAGGGCTCGCGGGATTACATGGACTTTCAACAACTACGGAGAGTTAGGGATGAAAATCAAGGCACTGATCGGCGCGTCGGCACTTCTGCTGGGCGCTGGCCTCGGCACGCCCAACGAGGCGAATGCGTGGAAGCCGTCGGCACCGTACTGCTACGTCAATTGCGGAATACCGATCGGGCAGCTTTCAGCCGACAGGACGATTTCCGTCGCATCACCCACCACCGGCCTGGGCAGCGTGACGCTCACGTGGGAGTGGGACTGGTTCCATGGTGGCGCGATGTTCCCGCTCGCATGCATCTACGTGCGCACGAGCGGCGAGCAGTACTGGCACGTCCACCAGTGTGAGTGGCCAGGCAACAGGCATCATTCGGTGCCCAACTGGATCGTGCCGGGCGCATCCTACGAGTTCATTCTCGCAGCGTATGCGGGAGACCTCGCCGGGGTCGGGCACGCCTATCCCCTGCCCGGAACCACCACGATCCATGTCACCGGCGTTCCTGCCAGCGGTGGCGGTGGCGGTGGTGGCGGCGGTGGCGGTGGTGGTGGCGGTGGCGGCGGGGACGTCCCTGTCGTTATCCAGTGACCTGATTCTTTGAAGCCCGCTACCCCTGGGTTTACCCAGGGGCAGCGCAAGGCGGCCCAGCCAGCTGCAGACGCCAGCAAATCGACGAAGTGAATCTGGCCGAACCTGGCACCGTCACTTGCAGTCGGCGCCAGATCAATTCCCTTGGTCCCCTGTCGTCGCCGGCGCTACCTCGGAAGTGCCCCTGGCAACGGCATTCGGCTCGCGACGAGCACGCTTCGTCATCCCCGCGAACTGCGTGGCGGAGGCACCATGAGGCGTTCGCGGTATGCGGAGGCGTAGAAGCCCGGATCGCCAAACAGCAGCGTGCCCTCGTTCTTCAAGAACTCGACCTGATTCTCGATCGTGGGCGGACCGTACTGCTTGCCACGCAGCACTTCAAAGACCTCCATCAGGATCCAGATCGCGTAGTCGGTTCGGGTACCGTGATCGAACAGCGAGATCGTAAAATCTTGCCCATACCGTTCGAACGCAACGTTGATGGACCAGCCCAAGTTGAGCGCGAAGCGCGCGCTGGTTTCATCGCGGTCCATGAGCACACCGCCGATCTCGAACAGATGCGATCTCAGCTCATCGAATGGAGCGACGTTTCCGACAGCCCTGCCAGCCAAATCTATTCGAGCTTGCTTGAAGAAAGAAAATTTCATCGCCACGTCCAATAATCATAAGCTCGCTCATTCGGCTGACACTTAGACGACAGAGACCGGCGCCTTGCCTTTTGTGTCCCTGAAGTGAAACTGCACTCTGACTCCTGTTTTCACAGCACTGAACCTGGAGCCGTTATCTGCTCGGTGTCGAATTTTCGCGTTCGAACAGATGTTGCGCGTAGGGCCCACATCGATTGATGTCCTGCGGCTGCTCGGCTGCGACGACGCATCGATGATAGGTGTCCAGGACGGGCTCCCGCACGCATGCTGCGCTGCGCTCGCGCATCATGTCCTGCCACGACGCGTCGTCCACCACCGAGGCGAGCCGGGCGAATGTCGCATGGCAGCCTTCGAGCGATGCCGCCCGGCGCCCGGTGGGATTGCCGACCAGATACAGGGACCACCCGAACGCGAGGACGGCCGCGACCGTAAGCCCTCTTTGCACCCAGCGCTCGTAGGGGATCGGGCTGAAGGTGTCGACCAGCAACTTGCTGGCCAGCAGTACGATCGCCAGGACCGCGGGCGGTATCGCCTCGTAGTGGAGGTGCAGCCCACGCCCGCGTCGTCCAGGAATGAACAGATCGTTGAGCACGTCGCCGAGCAACGCGTACACGATCAGCGCGATCGCGAAGTAGAACCCGTACAGCCGTCCCTTGTGCAGACGCTTCATCAGGCGATCCATCTCCCATGTGGGCTTTCCGCAGCGGTCGTGCTGAGGGGCGCAGCGCCCAATGTTGTACATGCAACCCAAGAGATCCGCTATGCCAGGACGGGTGCATCTACTGACGCAGGGACCGGCGCTCGAACCAGCGCTTAGTGCGCAATAGCGCGGCGCAGCAGGACGAGCCGGAAGAGGCGCACCAGCCCCTGTCAGCCGGCTGGCATGCCCGTTTCGCCCTGAATGATGAGCGCCTCATCGAGCAGATAGGCGTAGTACTGCAGTCGTCGCCGGAACTCGGCGCCTGCCCAGCCGATCACCCAGAGGATCGCTGCCATCACGCCGAAGAAGGCGATCCAGCTGGGTAGCGCGATCAGGTCGCGCCAATTGCGCAGCACGACGAACAGCGAGAGCAACAACGGAACCAATCCCAAGCGCTCGATGCCGCCGACCATCATGACCAACCGTGAGCCGAGTCTGTCGTAGCCCATCCGCGCCGCGCGTGCCTGCGCTTCCAGTTCCTGTCGCGGGTAGCGGGACAATCGCGTCGCAAGCGCACGGAACTCACCTGTGTCGTGATCGAACTGCGCGATCAGCCCACGCCGGTGCTGGCGGAACTCGCGCCACATCGTATGGAGGTTGCGGACGAAGCCGGGCGCGAAGCCGACGATCATGATCGCGAGGCCTGTCTGCGCCATTGCGACCATCCACTGCGCCGGCGTCAGCCACTGGATCAGCAACGACGGCGACAGGGCCAGCACCGTGCCCGCCACACCGATCAGCGTCCAAAGCCGGATCCAACGCGGCATGTTGAGCGCCGCGACCGGCCCTTCGGGCATTGCCTCGATCTGGGCATCCAGGAATTCGAACGTCAGTGGCGCCCTGTCCATGGCTTCTCGCTGCAAACGTCTATGAGTCAAGAAGTGAACCTGACCCCGTTATTTGTTCCTTATGCTTCAAACCGTCAATCGCCGCCGCGATAAGTGAACCTGGCACCGTTACCGGTATGGCTTCTCGCTGCAAACGTCTATGGATCAAGAAGTGAACCTGACCCCGTTATTCGTGCATTGATCTCGCCGTGGTACAGATACTCCGCCATGGCCTCTCGGCCCCAGCCGAACACCTCGTAGAGCATCCGGACGTCCAAGGATTCCGGTGGGACGGAATGTATTGTCGCGATCCGCATTGCGGTCCTCCGCGCCGACTCGTATGTGGTTGCCATGCCTCAAGGACGCTACGGACAAGCCTCGACCTCAGTCGATAGGTGCCGAAGAACTCAACCTGGCACCGTCAGCTATCCGTTAGCTATCAAGAAGTGAACCTGGCACCGTTACCGTTTTTGTTCGCTACCCCCACACGCGCGCCGAGGCGGCATCAAAGAAGTGAACATTTAGTGGGCGCCGCCCTCTGCGCATTGATGAAATTTGCTCTGCGGATCTCATTATTTCTTGATTCGCCTGGCTGTTCTCATCGCCATATACCGATACGTAGATAGACGAGATCCTTCCCTCTGAGATCGCGTCGTAAATGTGTTGATCATTTGACTTAAGTGAGTGACCGTAGATAAAAAGATCACCTTCAATTGAACTGAAACTTCGATATGCGCGATGCAAATACGCGCTGTGAACAATCTTCTCGAATTTTTGTCTAGTGGATCCTTCAGCAACGAACAATGGATACTTTTCTTGCTCCAGCGCCACTCTTATCTGATCCATCAACGGAATCTGCGTGCGCGACCATGTGTACTTAATTAGTTCGTGGCCTGCGTCGAAAAGATGGACAGCTCCATGCAAGTAGACAACGGTTGCGCTGTGGTGCTCTATCCATGAGACGTAATTTGCATCCTCTTCCCAAGGCGAATCCCTGAAACCATCATCAGATTCAAGCTGGAGATCATCAATCTCCGTACGCATAAGTGCCCAGTAAAGCAATAGGTCGTAATTGAGCGTGTACCTACGCTTGAACAAACCAAGAAATCGCCTACAGGCTCGGTATTGGTCTTCCGAAACTTCGAAAGGGTGAGGCGGATGACTACCAGCAATTGCTTGGACTAGTTTCTCGCGAAGGCCACTCGCAAGCTCATCTAGCTGAGCGCTGATTGGTGACGAGCCATCAAATATTTGCACAAGCTTTGCTGCATCTACTGCCGCCCTGATCACCGCCTCAAAGTCAGTAGTATCAAGTGCCGTAAAGACCTCTCTGCCACCAGCGAGCTCATCAATCTTTGCACGATCAATGAGTGCCTGATAAGAAAATATCTCTGGTCGCAGGGCGATGCTAAATCCATTTCCCATCAGTACGTGACGATGATCAGAAGATCGCGCTACGGCTTCATCAAAGCTCATCAAGGGCATTGGTGTCAGCTACCTGGTATGAAGCAAGGGGCGGAGTCGACTTTAGAACAGCTGCATTGACCTCACTCCGACGGCGCCCTCATCCAGAAAAGCGAAGTGCTGATACGACCGCCTTTTGAAGTGAACTTGGGGCGAATTGTTCTGATCACCGATTTAGGCGAGACGAGCTCTCGTCGACAAAACCTACCTCCTCCGACCGAATAGCCATGGCGGTAGAGGAGACCGAAAATGAAAACTGCGCTCTGACCCCCTGTTTGCGGCAGCGCTTTGGGTTGATCGAAGAATTAGCGCAGCGCGCTGACGGCAACGAATTCTCCGCGACCATCGATGTAGCCAATGTTCCAGATGGGATACATCGCCTGCTCGTCTCCGAGGGTGTTCTGCGCGCGAGGCGCCCAAGTGCTTACATCAAAAAGCCTATGCATGGGTCGCTCGATGCCTTGCGATGCTATGTAAGCGCCTGCGGATGTGATGCCCAAAGCACCAAAGTGGCTGAAATTGGCGCGGACGTCGCGCTCACCTAACTCAAACCGCACGTCTTCGGCTTCAACCTCGATCATCGCTAGCGCATCGGCGTAGAAATCGACGTACTGGAGCGACCTCTCTCCTCCGAGAAAGAGCAAGTAAGGCGAACCATCCACACTGTTCGCGCAGCGCACGAATAGGCTTATGTCTTCCCTATTCCCGGCCAATCGGGCGATTGAGCCAATGGGGATGTCCCGAATCGCCTTGAAGGTCAATTCTTCGGCTCTGAGTATTTTCACCGTCATACCTAGTCTTCCTAAAGATGAACGAACCTGACCCACGTCGTAGCGAATTGCTAGCCGCCTTGCTGCTACGGAGGAAGGAGCCTATTCCACCAATCCTTCGTGCGCCGGCCCGCGCGCCTGGCTTCTTGGCGCCGCCACCATTCCTCCGACTGCCCCTTGCCTGCCGGCCGCACGCATCAATATCGGGTATGAGGTTTAGCTTAGTCCGCCTTGGCCAGACTCTTTGCCACTCTTCATGTCCTCGAGCACGCGAAGCGGCGACCGGCCCGGAAATCCGAGCGAGTGCCAGAACAAGGCGTTTCCCGACGGATCGGTCTCTGGCTTCACGGCGAGAAGCACCCAGCCCTCATCGAGCATGCGATTGACGTCGTCTGCTAGGTCGGTCATCGCAACTCGGCTAATCGTCGTCAGATCCATGCGCTTCTCCATGTTGTGCAGTGCATCGAGTATGCATGCGTTGCCCCCACTCCTGGGCTGCCGACTCAACTCCCTCACGCGTCGCGACGCACCCGCACAACGTCGGACGGCTCGCCCGTCTCACGCTCAAACGTGGCGGCCAGCGCGCTCGCGCACAGGACCGCGCCGAGCTATCCCGCGAACGCTTCGTGGTGTCTTTCTTCGGCGTAGACCTCGAACCGGCCGCCGTCCATTTCTCTAACTTCGATCGTTGCCATGCTGGTCGCTCCATGACTATCTGCATGGCGACTCGGCGCGAATTGACTGAGTTCCGGTGTCATGCAGCCAAACGAGAGAAATCGGAAAAATCCGATTCAGCAATGAATTATGTTGCTGGGTGACTTGTGGGTAGGCCCACAAATACCTCACAAGCCATTGATTTACTAAAGGTTCTGGCGGAGAGAGTGGGATTCCAACTCAACCACACTTCGAATAACCACAGTTCAAACACGTCGCACACCCATCCATCAGCACCAGCGCCTTCGTGCTGCACTTGTGGCACATGGTCGCGGACGGCGGGAAGCTCGCGCCGTCGCCGGTGATTGCGATGTCTTCGGGGTGCTCGTCGGCACTGCTGGACGCGCGCGCCGCGCCGCTTACGTCAGCGTTTTTTTTTGAGCCTTCGCGCTGCTCGACCTGCTTGCGCTTCTCGGCGATCAGCGCCTTCTGGGCGTCGCTCATCTGCGGGTCGTGCATCATGCCGATCGACTTCAGGTGGTCCTCGACGATCATGCCGAGCTCGGCGACCAGCGACGGCATGTACACGCCACCGGCCTTGAAGTAACCGCCCTTGGGATCGAACACGGCGCGCATCTCTTCCACCAGGAAGGTCACGTCGCCGCCCTTGCGGAACACCGCGGACATGATGCGCGTCAGCGCGACGATCCACTGGAAGTGCTCCATGGATTTGGAGTTGATGAAGATCTCGAACGGGCGGCGCTGCTCGTGCTCGGAGCCGGCGTTGAGCACGATGTCGTTGATGGTCACGTACATGGCGTGTTCCACCAGCGGCGATTTGATCTTGTAGGTGCTGCCGATCAGCACTTCCGGGCGCTCGATGCGCTCGTGCATGTGGATCACGTCGGCCTTGGGCAGCTCGGCCTCGACGGTCTCGCGCGGCACGGCCTTGGCTTCGACGGCCTTGTCCTCCGGCTTGACGACGGCGTACCCGGTGATTTTGCGATCGATCTTGACGGCCATGACGCGGTTCCTGGTGTGCTGATGCGGTGTGTGGTGTTCCGGCGGGATGCGGAGGGCGCGACATGCAACAGCGCCATCACCCCTGCCCCTCTACCCCGGAGGGCACCCAGTCCCGCAGACGGGAGAAGGGTTCAAGCAGGCTCTCCCCAGGCGGGGAGCGGGTGCCCCTCTCCCGCAAGCGGGAGAGGGGTTCAAGCGGACTTACGCCTTCTTCGACGCGCGCTTGGTGGCGCCCTTCTTGGCGGCGGCGGACCGCTTGGCGGTCGCGGCCTTCTTGGTGGCAACGCCCTTTTTCGCGGCGACGCTGCGCTTGACGGTCGCCTTTTTGGCGGCGGCCTTCTTCGCGACCTTCTTGACGGTCTTCTTCACCGCGGCCTTCTTGGTGGCGACCTTGCGCGTGGTCGCGGCCTTCTTGGCGGCGGTCTTGCGCGTCGCGGACTTGGCGGCGGCGGACTTCTTCGCCGGTGCCTTCTTCGCGGTGGCCGGTCTTCTTGGTAGCGGCCTTCTTGGTCGCCTTCTTGGCGGTCTTCTTGGTAGCGGCCTTGCCAGCGCCCTTCTTCTTCAGCGCGGCGATCTCGGCCGCGGCGGCGGTCTTGGCGGCGGTGAGGGTCTTCTTGGCGGCGGTGACACGCTTGGTCACGGCCTTGCCGATTTTCTTGGTGCGCGCGCCGACCGACTTCTCGGTGCCCTGCACGGTCTTCTTCGCGGATTTGACCGCAGCGCTCGCTTTCTTCTTGACCGTGTCGCCGAAGCCCTTTGCCGTTTCGGCAACGACTTCGACGGCGTGGGTCAGGGTCTCCGTGACCCCGTTGCCGTTACTCATGGTGATGTCCTCGTCAGTGAACTTTTTGGCGGAGCCAGTCGCCCGCACGCGGAATGTAGCGCGAACGTTCAACGGTGCAAGCAGAAACAGCGTGGAGCCCCCGGCGTGGTGGCGTGCCCGCATCCGGTGAGTGGATGCGGCCAACGCGCGGCACCGGTCAGAACTTGCCGTAATAGCCTTCCTTCAGCGCATCGAACAGGTTGGCGGCGCTGTGCATCTCGCCGTCGTATTCGATCTGCTCGTTGCCCTTGACCTCCAGCACCTCGCCGCCTTCGAGTTCGAAGCGGTAGGTGGTGTTCTCCAGGTCCGCTTCCTTGACCAGCACGCCCTGGAACGCGGCGGGGTTGAAGCGGAACGTGGTGCAGCCCTTGAGGCCCTGCTCGTGGGCGTAGCGGTAGATGTCCTTGAAGTCCTCGTACGGGTAATCCGTCGGCACGTTCGCGGTCTTGGAGATCGAGCTGTCGACCCAGCGCTGGGCGGCGGCCTGCACGTCGACGTGCGCCTTGGGCGTGATGTCGTCGGCGGCGATGAAGTAGTCCGGCAGCTGCGCCTCGGCGTCCTCGGAGTACGGCATGGCCTTCTGGTTGACCAGCTCGCGGTAGGCCAGCAGCTCGAAGGAAAAGACGTCGACCTTCTCCTTCGACTTCTTGCCTTCGCGGATCACGTTGCGGCTGTAGTGGTGCGCGAACGAGGGCTCGATGCCGTTGGAGGCGTTGTTGGCCAGGCTCAGCGAGATGGTGCCGGTCGGCGCGATCGAGCTGTGGTGGGTGAAGCGCGCGCCGGTCTCGGCCAGCTTCTCGACGAGCTCCGGCGCGACGCTGGCGATCTTCTGCATGTAGCGCGAGTACTTGGCGTGCAGCACCTTGCCGGGAATCTGCTGGCCGAGGGTCCAGCCGTCGGCGACCATCTCGGGCCGCTGGCGCAGCATGGCCGCGTCGACGGTGAAGCGCTCTTCCATGATCGGCGCGGGGCCTTTTTCCTGGGCCAGGGTGAGGCCCATTTCCCAGCCGGCGACGGCCATCTCGCGGGCGATCCGCTCGGTGAACTCGCAGGACGCCGGCTCGCCGTACTTCATCTGCAGCATGGTCACGGTGCTGCCCAGGCCGAGGAAGCCCATGCCGTGGCGACGCTTGCGCAGGATCTCGTCGCGCTGCTGCTGCAGGGGCAGGCCGTTGACCTCGACGACGTTGTCGAGCATGCGGGTGAACACGCGCACGACTTCCTTGTATTCCTCCCAGTCGAACGTCGCCTCGCGGGTGAACGGCTTGCGCACGAACTTGGTGAGGTTGACCGAGCCCAGCAGGCAGGCGCCGTAGGGCGGCAGCGGCTGCTCGCCGCAGGGGTTGGTCGCGCGGATGTTCTCGCACCACCAGTTGTTGTTCATCTCGTTGACGCGGTCGATGAGGATGAAGCCCGGCTCGGCGTAGTCGTACGTCGAGACCATGATCATGTCCCACAGATGGCGGGCGCGGATCTGGCCGTAGATCTTGCAGGCCACCAGGCCGTCGTCGCGGGTGATGTAGCCGGCGTGCTGCGGCCAGTCGCGCCAGACCACCTGCTCGGCGTTGGCGAGGTCGATCTCGTCGACTTCCTTGTCGCTGACCGGGAACACCAGCGGCCAGTCGGCGTCGCTCTTGACCGCCTCCATGAAGCCGTCGGTGATCAGCAGCGACAGGTTGAACTGGCGCAGGCGGCCGTCCTCGCGCTTGGCGCGGATGAAGTCGCGCACGTCGGGATGGCTGACGTCGAAGGTGCCCATCTGCGCGCCGCGGCGACCGCCGGCCGACGACACCGTGAAACACATCTTGTCGTAGATATCCATGAAGGACATCGGGCCGGACGTGTACGCGCCGGCGCCGGCGACGAAGGCGCCGCGCGGGCGCAGCGTCGAGAATTCGTAGCCGATGCCGCAACCGGCCTTCAGCGTCAGGCCGGCCTCGTGGACTTTCTCGAGGATGCCGTCCATCGAATCGACGATGGTGCCGGACACGGTGCAGTTGATCGTGCTGGTCGCGGGCTTGTGTTCCAGCGCGCCGGCGTTGGACGTGATGCGGCCGGCGGGGATCGCCCCGCGGCGCAGCGCCCAGAGGAAGCGCTCGTTCCAGTACTTCTGTTTTTCGGCGGTCGGCTCGGCGTCGGCCAGCGCGCGCGCGACGCGCTGGTAGGTGCCGTCGATGTCGGCATCGATCGCCACACCCTGCTTGCTCTTCAGGCGGTACTTCTTGTCCCAGATGTCGGTCGATGCGGGCTGCATCGGGATCTCGGGACCGGCGTCTGTCTTCACCGCCTCCAGGCGAACCGTGCTCATGCGGGTGCGAACTCCTTCGATGACGTCGCCAGGTCGTGCCGGGCGCGCTGTTGTTGTTGTGTGGAATGACGTGGCGACCGCGCCGTGGCAGGCCACCGGCGACGGCAGGGCCGCGCGTGGATCACGCGCGGACCGGGCATGTGCGGGGACGACCGGCAGGCTGCGCGGGTGCGCGCTTCGACGACCGGCGCGTGGCCGGGTCCTGCGTGGTGCTGACTTCCATCGGCGTGCATTCCCCTGGACGGCGACGAGACGGCCTTCTGGCGAAAGCCCCATCACTTGGGCCTGCCGCCTGTCGACACCCAAGATGTAGTGGCGGCGACGGAGGCCCACGCTACGCTCACGCCTGCGGGGTGTCAACGACGGAACGGCCGTTCTGCGGCGTCGCCGTCGTGTCGTGGCAGTACCCGGCGCCGCACGCGGAATCGGCGCCGGCGCGGCGCCTGATGAATGCGCGCTTCAAGCAGGATTCAAGCGTGCGGGCCGAGACTGCGGCCTCGGCGTACGGCCCGGTCACACCGGTTTGACCGTCGCCGCCGGACCTTCCACGCTTTGCCATTGCCATCTCGACAGGGGTTGCCACGATGCGCACCAGCACCACCCTCCTCGCCCTGACCGCCGCGGCGGCGTTCGGCGGTTTCGCCGCGACCGCGATCCACAACGTGGTCCAGCAGCCCGCCGCGGCCGCGCCTGCGAATCCCGCGCTCGCGACGCGCACGATGGCCGCGCTGCCGGCCGTGGTCGATGGCCAGCCGCTGCCGTCGCTGGCGCCGATGCTGCAGACGGTGACGCCGTCGGTGGTGTCGGTGCACACCAAGCAGCGCGTGCGGGTGAGCCCGTTCGGCAACGACCCGTTCTTCCGCCGCATGTTCCCGGAGCTGTCGCAGGAGCGGATCAACGAGTCGCTGGGCTCGGGGGTGATCGTCGATGCGGCGCAGGGCTACATCCTGACCAACCACCACGTCATCGAAGGCGCCGACGACGTGTCGGTGACGCTGGCCGACGGCCGCACGCTGGAGGCGGAGTTCGTCGGGTCCGATGCCGACACCGACGTCGCGCTGATGCGCATCCCCGCCGAGAACCTCACCGCGATTCCGCTGGCCCGCGACGGCAACCTGCAGGCCGGCGACTTCGTCGTCGCGGTCGGCAATCCCTTCGGCTTCAGCCAGACGGTGACTTCGGGCATCGTCTCGGCGGTCGGCCGCAGCAACGTGCCGGGTGTCGGCTTCCAGAACTTCATCCAGACCGACGCGTCGATCAACCCGGGCAACTCCGGCGGCGCGCTGGTCAACCTGCGCGGCGAACTGGTCGGCATCAACACCGCCAGCTTCAACACCCAGGGCAGCATGGCCGGCAACATCGGCCTGGGCTTCGCGATTCCGATCGGCCTGGCGAAGAACATCATGACCCAGCTGGCGACGACCGGCAGCGTCCAACGCGGCACGCTGGGCCTCGACACGCAGACGGTGGATGCGCGCATCGCCCAGGGCCTCGGCCTGGAGACGCCGCGCGGCGCCGTGGTCACGCGTGTCTACGGCGGCTCGCCCGCGGCGACGGCCGGCGTGCGCACCGGCGACGTGGTGGTGTCGGCGAACGGCCAGCGCATCGACAGCAGCGAAGCGCTGCGCAACTTCCAGGGCCTGCAGGCGCTGGACACGCCGGTGACGCTGGAGCTGCTGCGCGACGGCCGGCCGGTGACGCTGGAGACGCGCCTGCGCGCCCTGCCGCGCGACGGTGCGAGCTTCGATCCGCGTCTCGCCGGCGCGACCTTCGCCGACCTGCCCGAAGCGCTGCGCCGCCAGAACGCACGCGCCGCCGGCGTGCTGGTCGAGAACGTCGAAGCCGGCAGCCGCGCCTACACCAGCGGCCTGCGCGCGGGCGATCTGATCCTCGCGGCGAACAGCGGCGAATTCCGCGACCTCGCGGGGTTCCGCGACTCGCTGGCCGACCGGCCGGCCGATCTGGCGATCCGCATTTCACGCCGCGGACGCACCGGTGACCTGATCATGCGGTGACCCGATTCCACCACGCCGCGCACCTCTCGCGCGGCTCGCGCCACTCTCTGGAGAACGACGATGACCCCCACCTCGACCGATGCGGTAAAGACCAACCTCAACGAAGCCGGCTCGCACCTCGCGCAGGCCGCGCGCGACGCGACCAGCGCGGTCAAGAGCGCGTCCGCCGTCGCCGCCGACGAGCTCAAGCTCGGCAAGGCCAGCGTCAAGGCCGACCTCGCCGACTCCGCGATCTCCGGCATCGCCGCGTTCGAGGAAGGCCAGGCCGCGGTCAAGGAACAGGCGGACGTGCTGATGGAGCGTGGCCGTGATCTGCTCGACAGCGCGGCGGACATGATCCGCGAGCGTCCGATCGCCTCGTTCGGCGCCGCGTTCGCGGCCGGCTGGATCATCGCGAAGCTCGCGCGCAGCGACAAGTAAGCCTGTCGCTGTTCCATGACCGAACGCGATCCAGGCGATTCCCCTGCAGACCGGCCCGCCAGCGCGGCGGGCCGGGCCCCAGGCGAAGCCCCCCATCTCGATGAAAGCATCCGTCGCATCCGTGCGGCAGGCAGCGAGACCTTCAGTTCCGGACTCGACAGCGGCCGCGCCCTGCGCAAGCTGTTCTCCGCCGACTTTGCCCTTTCCCGCAGCGCCCTCGGCCGTGCGCTCGCCTGGTCGGCGGTGTCGGTCGTGTTCGGCGCGTCCGCGTGGCTGCTGGCCATGGGCGCGGCGATCGCGTTCCTGCAGTCCTGGGGCATGTCGTGGCTGGGGTCCATTTCCATCGCCACGCTGATCAGCCTGATCGTCACCGCGATCGCGGCCTGGCGCGTGTCGGTGTTCTTCGACTACGCCGGCATGCATGCGACGCGCCGCCAGTTGTCGCGCCTCGGCCTCTTCAACGAGAGCGTCGACGACGATGGCGACGACGACCTGCCCACGCCCACGACCGGCACCAGCGGTCCCGATGCGCCCCGCGCCACGCCGCCCGCATGAAGTTCGAAGCCCTCAAATCCCGCGTCGAACGCGCCGAGACTTTGGTCGAAGGCCGCCTGCAGCAGACCAGCGACCGCTACGGCGCCCTGAAGTCGAGCTGGCGCGATGCCTGGACGCCGGGTCGTATCGTCATCGCCGGCCTGATCGCCGGCTTCGTGACCGGGCGTTCTGAACCACGCCATGCGCTGCAGAAGCTGGGCAAGCTCGGCGGTCCGAAATCGATCCAGCTGGTGAGTTCGATCGCCGGCATGCTGACCTCGATGCAGGCCGCGTTTGCGGCGATGACCGCCGAGAAGGCGGCCAACACCGCCGATGCCGCAGCGAGCGACGCGCAGGACGCCGCCGAAACCGTGCAACAGGAAGCGGGCGCACCGGTCGCGGCGGGTGTCGATGCCGCAGCGGCCGCCGGTGCGGCGGCAGGCGCGGCCGCCGCCGCCGGCACGCGCGCGGCGACGACGCCGGTCGGTGTCCAGCCCCAGGTCCAGCCGGATCTGGCGCGCGCCGATCGCCGGCGTCCGGAACCCGCGTACGCGGAGCAGCCGCGTCCCGCGGAAGCCGCGACCGACGTTTCCGAATCCGACCGCTGAGCGGCCGGCCCGGCACACATCGATGAGCACGCCCATCAGTCCGCCTCCCGCCGAGGGTGCGCCCGAACCCACGCCGACCCCCGTGCTCACCCGACCGCGGGCCTCGACCGCGCTGGTCGTCGTCGCGACGCTGGCGGTGTTCGCCACGCTGTGGGCGGCCAAGGCGGTGATCCTGCCGGTGCTGCTGGCGATGTTCTTCGCGTTGATCGGCAATCCGGTGCTGCGTGCATTGCGCCGGCTTTGGATCCCGCGCGTGCTGGGCGCGGTGCTGCTGATCGTCGCCGGCCTGTCGGCGACCGGGCTGCTCGGCCTGCAGCTCGCCGGTCCGGCCAGCGAGTGGGTGCAACAGGCGCCCAAGCAGTTGCGTGCGCTGGCACCGCGCCTCAAGCAGATGACCCAGCCGATGCACCAGGCCAACCAGGCCGCGGAATCGCTGGCGCGTGCGACCGACAGCGGGCCGCAGCGCCGCGTGCAGGTCGTGCAGATCCAGGACAACGCCTCGTGGCGCACGCTCATCGCGACGCCGATGGTGCTGGCCTCGGTGCTGGCGGTCGTGCTGCTGACGTTCTTCTTCATGGTCTACGGCGAGAACCTGCAGCGCAACGCGATCGCGATGCTGCCGACGCGCCAGCGCAAGAAACTCACCGTCGACATCATGAGTTCGATCGAGCGCGAGCTCTCGCGCTACGTGCTGACGATCACCGTCATCAACGTCGCGCTGGGCGCCGTGTTCGCCGGCGTGCTGTGGTGGATGGACCTCGACCTGCAGGACGCGCTGCTGTGGGGCACGGTCGCGGCGCTGCTGAACTTCGCGCCGTATGTCGGCCCGCTGATCGGCGTGCTGCTGATGCTGCTGATGGGCCTGATCAGCTATGACGGCGACTGGCCGACGTCCGCGTGGGCGCCGCTGGTGCCGGCCGCGGTGTACCTGACGCTGCACACGATCGAAGGCCAGCTGGTCACGCCGATCGTGCTCGGCCGGCGCATGGCGATCTCCCCGCTGATGCTGATCCTCGCGCTGATGCTGTTCGGCTGGATGTGGGGCATCGTCGGCCTGCTGCTGGCCGTCCCGCTGCTGGTGTGCGTGAAGCTGGTGCTGGCCCGCGTCGAAGGCTTCGAAGGCTGGGCGCGGCTGCTGGAGTGAGCGCTCCGACGCTGCACCGCCCTTGCCGGCAGAGACCGGCAAGGGCGTCGCGGATCACCAGCTGAAACCCGCACCCGCCGAGACGCTGCGGTCGCTGCCGGCGACCGCCCCACCGAACGACACGCTGGCCCGGTTGCCGATCGCACGCTGGTACCCCACGGCGATCGCCTGTTCGCCGCCCTGCGCACCGACGCCCACGCCGACGCGATTGCGCCCGCCGAGTCCCGACGTGTTGAGCGCCATCCCCGCGTACGCACCGCTCATCGCGCCCATGCGGTCGATGCGACGGTCCTGGTGGCGGAGGCGGTCGTCGATCTCGCCACGCAGCGCCGAGAAGTTGTCGTCCCAGGCGGCGAAGCGGCTGTCGGTGTAGGCATTGGCGTCCTGCAGCGTGCGCGCATCGCCCGCGTCCACCTGGGCGACATTGGCGGCGTCGGTCTCGTGGATGCCCTCGGCGACGTGGGTCACCCGGCGCTGCTGATCCGCGTTGCCGACCGAGACCGTATTCGCTTCGTCGGCGATCGCCCCCTGGCCGAGCGCGACCGCACCGTCGGCGCTCACCTGCGCATCCTGTCCGATCGCGGTGCCCGATGCCGCTTCGACGCGCGCGTCGGCACCGACGGCGACCGCATTGGACGCGTCGGCGGTGATCGTGGCGTTGCTGCCGAGCGCGGCGCCACCTTCGGCTTCCACCACGGCGCCATTGCCGACCGCGGTGTCGTTGCCGTCGACCGCGACGCTGCCGTCGCCGATCGACAGGCCGTCGCCGTGCCCCGACGGCGGCGCGGTCACGCCACCGCCTCCACCGCCTGCGCCACCACCGCTCTCCAGCGCGCCGACCCGACCGTCGAGTCCCGCGATGACGCCGTCGAGCGCCCCCAGCGCGTCGCCGACGTTGCCGTAATAGCTACCCTGTACCGTGAACACGCTGCCGATCAGACGACCACCGGCGTCGACGACGGTGCCGCCGCCGAATGCGGTCGCGACCGATTGCATCCCCGCGTGTACCTGGGCGCCATTGACCGCCTCGCGGCTCGATGCGTTGATCGCACCCGCCGCCACGTTGCCCAGTCGCGTGCCGTCCTCGCCGGCCAACGTGACGCGATCGCGCGCAGCGTCGTCATAGGCCACTGCGTTTCCGGCCACGCCTTCGATGTCGCCGATGCGGTCCTCGATGCCGTCGACACGGCCTTCGACCGCGCCGACGCGCTGGTTGGTCTCGAACAGCTGGCTGCCGGTCACCGCGTCCGAGCTGTCCGCCGCAACCTCGCCCTCGGCGAGGTTGGTCAGCAGCGTGCCCCGCTCGCCGGCGAACGTCACCTGGCCGCGGCTCGCGTCGTCGTAGCCGATCGCGTTGTCGGCAACCGCGCTGAGCTGGTCGACGTTGACCGCATCGGTGCCCTGCGTGCCGGCGGCGACGTTGACCAGCTGCCGCTCCGCGCCCGCGGCCCCGATCGACACCGTGCCTGCACGATCGGCGAAGGCGCCGGCGCCGAGCGCGACGCTGCCGGTCGCGGTTGCCCACGCATCGGCGCCCAGCGCCATGCTGGCCTCGCCGTCGGACTGGCTCCGGAACCCCAGCGCCACGCTCTGCGTGCCGTACGCGCGCGCCACCTGGCCGACTGCGGTGGCGCTGTCGGCATAGGCGCCGGCGCTGCCGCCGACCGCCAGCGTGCGCATCGCACCGGCCGCCGCGCTGTGGCCGATCGCGGTCGAATTGTCGGCCGCCGCGGTCGCCATGACGCCGACCGCCGTCGTCGAATTGCCCTGCGCGCTGCCGGCGATCGAAACCGATTCCTCGCCGCCGGCGTAAGCCCCCGCGCCGACCGCGGTCGATGCGTATTCCAGCGCCCGCGCCCCGGCCCCGACGGCCGTGCTCTCGCGGCCCGATGCGATGGTCGAGAATTCCTCCATCTCCCAGGTCTCGCCGTTCATCACGTAGTACTGGCCGCCGATCGCGGTCGCACTGTCGGCCGAAGCCTGCGCGCCCGCGCCGAACGCGCTGGCGTAGTCGGCCGATGCGGCGCTGTTGAAGCCGACCGACGTCGTGTGTTTCTCATACGCGAACGCACCGCTGCCGAAGGCCGATGCGCCGAGCGACGCCGCCAGCGCGCCGGAACCGGCCGCGGTGCCGTAGTCGCCCATCACGGTCGCGGGCTGCTGGTTGTCCGCGTCGCCGGTGGCCTCGAAGAAATCGGCGTAGCGGGTCGCATCGCGCAGCTGGCCGAGGTTCACCGCATCGGTGTCCTCGGTGCCCGCCGCCACGTGGATGATCTGGCGGTCGACCGCCTCGACGTCCGTCGGGAAGGGATTGCCGCCGACGTGCTCCCGCGCATGGGTGCCGACCGACACGGCGTTGTCGCGATCGACATACGAGCCCGCGCCCAGCGCCACCGCATTGGCGTAGCCATCGGCCACCATGGCATTGCGCCCCAGCGCCAGACCGCCGTCGCTGCCCGGATGCACGATGCTGTTGGACCCCATGGCCACACTTCCGTGGCCGCCGGCCGCGCTCCAGTTGCCCAGGGCCAGGCTGTTCTCGCCCCAGGCGTAGGACAACAGGCCGAACGCCGAACTCCGCTCGCCGTGCGCCTCCGCGCTCGCGCCCACGGCGGTCGAGTTGCCGGCGTAGGCACGTGCCTGTCCCCCGATGGCGATGCTGTCGTCACCCCGGGCGGTGCTTGCGGCGCCCAAGGCGGTCGCACCGATGCCACTGGCCTCGGCCGTCATCCCGACCGCGGTGGTGTTCGCCTCGACCGCCTGTGCAGCCGCCCCGATCGCCGTGCTGGCGTGGCCCGAGGCGACCGTCGAGACGTCCACCTCCACCCAGTCCCATTCGCCCGGCGAGCCGATCAGCATCCTCAATTGCCCGCCCACGGCCACCGCGCTCGCGCCCGTCGCCTCGCTGAACGCGCCGTGGCTCGTGCTCCACTGCGCGGACGCCACGGCGTTGTGGCCACTGGCGGTGGCGAAGTCGCCGACGGCGAACGCGCCGCTGCCGAAGGCAGAGGCCCCCAGTGCGCCCGCGGCCGCGCCCGAGCCGGCGGCCGTCGCGAACTCGCCCGCGGCGGATGCGCCGGCGTCGCCGTTGGCGGCGAAGTAAACGCCGGTTCCGGCGGGTGGTTCCTCGTCGGCCGCGGCGGCGGCACCGACGGCGTCCGATTCGGCGGCAGAGCGTTGTTCGGTTCCGACTTCCTGCAGCAGGCTCGCGTCGGCCGACGTTCCGGGGTCCGCGGTCGCCTCCTGTGCGACGGCGGTATCGCCGCCCACCGGCTGGCCGGGATCGGGGGTCTGCGCATGCGCTTGCGGCAGGGCGGTCACGAGCGCGGCAATGGCCAGCGCCAGGGTCGTACGGGTCATGAGGGGCTCCGGAACAGTGGCGGCGGAACGGGGGTTCCACCTGAATTGCCGCGCAACGCGACAGCACCCGATCCTTCGCCCGGCGCGCCGGAGAAGGCCATTCCTGGCCTGTTACCGATCCATTACAGCGGCATTTTTCCTTTTTCGATCAGTGGCCTGCAGCATCCGCCGACGCCGGCGCGGACGGTGGCACCTGCAACGCGGCGGGGATGACCCGTTCGCCCGCCAGGCGCCTGGCGTCCTGCAGCGCGATCGACCAGGCATCGGTCTGACCGAGCGCGTGCAGCAGCCGGGTCTGCAGCAGCGCCAGGTCGAAATCCTGGCGCGCCCAGGGCGAAATGCGTCCGACCAGTGCGGTCGCCTCGGCGTGGTCGTCGTGCGCCAGCAGCCACGTCGTGCCGGCATAGACGGCCTGCGCGACTTCCTCCGGCACGCCGTCCTGTTCGGCGCGCGCCACCGCGCTGCGATACGCCTCTCCGGCCTCGGCATCGCGGCCCTGCGCCTGCGCCGTCATCGCCACCAGCAGCCAGTCCCAGGCATAGCCGGTCCCGGCCGACGCCGGCCGCGGTGCGGCGTCGGCGCGCAGCGGCAGCCCGGCTTCCAGCGCGGCCTGGTGCCGCATCCAGCGCACCCGGAACAGCCGCTCCGTCCGCGCGTCGGGTCGCCATCCGGCGAGCACCGCATCGGCCACACGCACCGCTGCGGCGGGGTCACCGCGCCGCCACGCCATCTCGACCCGCAGCGCATCGGCGCGATGCAGGTCGCTGTTCAGGGTCGCGTCGTCCGCATGGGACTGCAGCATCGACTCGGCGACGGCGAACGCGCCCTGCCGGACCATCGCCTCGGCGCGGCCCAGGGCGATGTTGGTCAGCTGGCTCGGGTCGGAGATGCGCGCGCGCAGCGCCCAGGCCTGTTCCATGCTCGCGCGGGCCTCGTCGGGCTGCAGCAGCAGCAACTGGGTTTCGGCCAGCGCCACCGACATCGAGACCAGCTCGTAGATCGCGCCGAAGCGGCGGAATTCGCCGAGCGTGCGGGCGATGTGCTCGGCGGCCTGGGCCGGTCGGCCGCGCACCTTCTCGAGGAAGCCGAGGCTGGCATCGACCCGGGCGACCGCCAGCGGGTCGCCGGTGCGCGCGGCCAGGATCCGCGCCTGCCCCAGATCCTCGAGCGCGCCGTCGTAGTGGCCGAGCAGCGCGCGGGCCATGCCGCGCCCGTTGAGCGCCTCGCCCTGCAGCGCGATGTCACCGTCGGGCCCGACCAGCGCCAGCACCTCGGTGTAGTCGCGTTCGGCCGGGACGCGCTGGTCCAGCCGCCGGTCGATACCGGCCCGCAGCAGCAGCACCCGGGCGCGGAACAGCGGCGCCTCGGCCGCTTCGAGCCGCAGCAGCCGCTCGACCTCCTCACGGACCTTCGGATACAGGCCCGCCCTGAAATCGACCTGCGCCAGGCGCAGGCGCAGATCCGGATCGTCGCGCTGCGCGGCCGGTGCCTCGGCCAGGATGCGCCGGGCGGCGTCGAGCTCGTTGCTCAGCAATGCGGCCTGGGCGCGCTGCAACCGTTCGCTGAGGCCGGCATCGACGTCGGGGCCCGCCGCATCGCGACCCAGCGCGGCCAACAGGCGGCCGCAGGCCTGGTCGGTGGCACGCACCAGGTCGGCGTGTTCGCCGAACGCATGCCGCGCCGCATCGTCGCGGCCCTCGGCGGTGATCTCGACGCGCCAGACCGCGCCGCGCCGCAGCGCCCGGCTGTGGACCACCCAGTCGCCGGCGACCTCGTCGCGCAGGCGCGCGGGCACGATGCGCTCGCCGGCATGGGCATGCAGCAGCGACAGCACGCTTTCGCTGGCCGCCACCGGCAGGCCGGCGCGGCGCAGGCGATCGCCGATGAAGTCCATCAGGCCCAACCGCGCCCAGGCCACGTCATCGGCCTGCGCCAGTTCGGTCGGCAACACGATGACCGCGCCGGCGCCGGGTCGTGGCGTGGCGTCCGCATCCGGCGTGGGCGAACGTGCGGCGCCGACCCACCACCAGGTCGCCGCCGCCAGTGCCAGCGCCGCGACCAGCGCGGCCATCGCGCCGAGCAGATGGCGGGACCGGACCAATCGGACCGGCGATGTCGCGCCTTCGGGCGCCGCGGGTTCGGGCCGCCCCGGTGCCACCCCGGGGGGTGGCGTCTGTTCCGCCGCGGCCACCGGCTCGACCTCCGCCACCCAGCGGAATCCGAAGCTCGGCACGGTGCGGATGACCCGCTGCTCCTGCCCGTCGTCGCCGACCGCGCGGCGCGCACGCAGGATGATCTGGCTCAGCTGGGCATCGGAGACGTTGTCGCGGGCGAAGATCGCCAGCGCCAGCTCGTCGCGGGCCACCGCGCGCTCGCGATGCTCGAGCAGGTGCTGTAGGCAGGCGAACACGCGCGCCGGCACCACGACCACGTGCTCGCCGTGGCGCAACTCGCGTGCATCGCAGTCGAGCAGGTAATCGGAGAATCGGTAGGCGTTCGGCATTGGCATCGGGAGTGGCGAGCCGCCCGCTGCCGCCACGTCCGGACGGTGGCGACTCCAGCGCGCCCAGTATGACCGAAGGCCCACGCCGCGCCCTGTCGACGAAGGGCGCACGGGCCTGCGCCACGGGGCCCGCACCGGGCACTCGTTACAATGCGAACCATGACATTCCCGGTCCGCGCCATCACCCTCGATCTCGACGACACCCTGTGGCCGTTCGCGCCGATCGGCGTGCGGATCGAGCAGGCGCTCGATGCCTTCCTGCGCGAGCACAGCCCGGCGACCGCCGCGATGTTCCCGGTCGAGAAGATGCGCGACCTGCGCGAGCGCGTGTACGCCGACAACGCGCATCTGACCCACGACCTGTCGGCGCTGCGCCAGCTGACCATCGCGCACGCGCTGCGCGACAGCGGCGGCGATGTGGGTCTGCTCGATGCGGCCTACGAGGTGTTCTACGCCGAGCGCAACCGCGTCGACTACTACCCCGACAGCCTCGCCGCGCTCGAGCGCATCGCCGCGCGCGTGCCGGTGGCCGCGGTGACCAACGGCAATGCCGACCTCGCGCGCATGGGGCTGTCGCACCTGTTCGCGTTCCAGCTCGGGTCGCGCGAACACGGCGCAGCCAAGCCCGACGCGAGCATCTTCCATGCGGCCTGCGATCGCCTCGGCTGCGCGCACGGCGACGTGCTGCACGTCGTCGACCACATCGAAGCCGACGTCGCCGGCGCAGCGCGGGCAGGCCTGCGCAGCTGCTGGATCAACCGCGAAGACCGCCGCTGGGCACATCCCGAACTCGCGCCGGATCTCGAATTCGACACGCTCACCGCGCTCGCCGACTGGCTCGACACCGTGCCCGTCGCCGGCGACCGCCCCTGATCCCGAGGTAATTCCATGTCCGATGCCGTCACGCATTCCGCCGCCGAGGCGCTGTTCGCCGTCGGCGCCACCGACACGCGCCCGCTGCACGTGGTCACGCGCGACGACGTCGGGGCCTGGCGCGACGCGCAACCGGCGCCGGTGCAGGCCTGGCTCGACGCGCAGGCCTTCGACGGCGCGCCCGGTACGCTGTTGCTGCTGCCGGGCGAAGCCGGCATCGCAGGCGCGGTGCTCGGCGTCGGCGACCGGCTGGATCCCAGCGCGTACGCGCATGCGCCCTTCGGCCTGCCGGCCGGCGACTGGGCGCTGGCCTCGCCGCTGGACGCCGACGCGCTGCAGGCGCTGCAGCTCGGCTGGGGCTTCGGCGCCTACCGCTTCACCCGCTACAAGCAGGCGCCGCGCGCGCCGGCGCGACTGGCGCTCGACGCGACCGATGCCGCGGCCCTCGACCTCATCGCCGCGACCTCGCGCGTGCGCGATCTGGTCAACACCCCGACCGAACACATGGGCCCGGACGAGCTCGAAGCCGTCGCCCGCGACATCGCCTCGGCGCACGGCGCCACCTGCACCAGCATCGTCGGCGACGCACTGCTGGCGCAGAACCTGCCTGCGATCCACGCGGTCGGTCGCGCCTCGCATCGCGCGCCGCGGCTGATCGAGCTGCAGTGGGGCGACGCCGCGCATCCGCATGTCGTCATCGTCGGCAAGGGCGTGTGCTTCGACACCGGCGGCCTCGACATCAAGCCCGCCGACGGCATGCGCAACATGAAGAAGGACATGGGCGGCGCGGCGCATGCGATCGCGCTGGCCGAGCTGGTGATGGCGCGCGGGCTGCCGTTGCGACTGACGCTGCTGGTGCCGGCGGTCGAGAATGCGATCGGCCCGGATGCCTATCGCCCCGGCGACGTCATCGCGACGCGCAAGGGCGTGTCGGTCGAGATCGACAACACCGACGCCGAAGGCCGCGTGGTGCTGTGCGACGCGCTGGCATATGCCGGCGAGCTGTCGCCGACCCTGATCCTGGATTTCGCGACGCTGACCGGCGCGGCGCGTATCGCCCTCGGTCCCGACCTGCCGGCGCTCTTCAGCAACGACGACACGCTGGCGAATGCGTGGCTGTCGGCGGGCCAGACCACGCGCGACCCGGTCTGGCGCATGCCGCTGTGGCGTCCCTACCTGCGCTACCTGACCAGCGGTATCGCCGACATGGCGAATGCCGGCTCGCGGATGGCCGGCGCGGTCACCGCGGCGCTGTATCTCGAACGCTTCGTGCCGGCGGACACGCCCTGGGCGCATCTCGACACCTACGCCTGGAACGACAGCAGCCGGCCCGGTCATCCGCAGGGCGGCGCCGCGCTGGGCCTGCGTTCGGCCTACGCGTTGCTGGAGGCACGCGCGCGCTGACGCCAGCCGGATCCCGCCGCGACGTCCCGGGATGTCGCGGCAGCGCGCGGCCGGGCCATCGCGCACGCCTCCGTGGACCGCGGTGATGCCGCGCCGCCGGGCGGGCATCATGGCGCCCTCCCACCGTTTCTTCGACGACCTCATCCGATGCACACCACGCCGCACGTCGCTCCCGACGAGATCCGCCGCCTGTTCGCGCAGGCGATGTGGCGACCTGATGTCGCTCGTCGCCGAGGTCAATGCGGCGACGCTGGCCGGCGATCCGGCGCTGGCGTCGCGGCTCGCGCGCAGCGACGCGCTCGACCGGCTCGACGAGGAACGCCATGGCGCGATCCGCGTCGGCAGCGCGCGCGAGCTGGCGATGCTGGGGCGCATGTTCGCGGTGATGGGCATGGCGCCGGTCGGCTACTACGACCTCGCCGTCGCCGGCGTGCCGGTGCACGCGACCGCGTTCCGGCCGATCGAAGCGGCGTCGCTGGCGCGCAATCCGTTCCGGGTGTTCACCTCGCTGCTGCGGCTCGAGCTGATCGACGATCCGGTGCTGCGCGAAGCGGCCGCGGCGATCCTCGCCCGGCGCGAGATCTTCACCCCGCGCGCGGTCGCGTTGATCGAACGCTGCGAGCAGGCCGGCGGCCTGGCGCAGGACGAGGCGACGGCCTTCGTCGCCGAGGCGCTGGAGACCTTCCGCTGGCACAGCGAGGCGACCGTGTCGCAGGCGACCTATCGCGCGCTGCACGAGGCCCACCGGCTGATCGCGGATGTCGTCTGCTTCAGCGGCTCGCACATCAACCATCTGACGCCGCGCACGCTGGACATCGACGCCGCCCAGGCGGCGATGCAGGCCCGCGGTTTCGACGCCAAGGCGGTCATCGAAGGGCCGCCGCCGCGCCGTTGCCCGATCCTGCTGCGGCAGACGAGCTTCCGCGCGCTGGAAGAACCGGTGCGCTTTCCCGGCGGCGACGGCGCCGACGCCGGCACGCACACCGCGCGCTTCGGCGAGATCGAGCAGCGCGGCCTGGCGCTGACCCGCAAGGGCCGCGCGCTGTACGACGAGGTCCTGGCGCAGGCGCGCGAGATCGAAGGCGCCGGCAGCACCGGCGATTACGCGACGCGCCTGGCCGCGGCGTTCGCCGCCTTCCCGGACGACGACGACCGCCTGCGCCGCGAGGGGCTGGGTTTCTATCGCTACGCACTGACCGACGCCGGCCGCGCCGACCCGGCCGCGCGCGCCGGCCGCAGCGTCGACGACCTGCTCGCCGCGGGCCTGGCGACGGCGGACCCGATCGTCTACGAGGATTTCCTGCCGGTCAGCGCCGCGGGCATCTTCCAGTCCAACCTCGGCGGCGGCGAACAGCGCGCGTATGGCGCGCAGGCGAACCGCGATACCTTCGAAGCGGCGCTGGGCATGCCGGTGCACGACGAGTTCGACCTCTACGCGCGGATCGAGCGCGACTCGCTGGCGGCGCTGGGCGTGCCGGTGTCCTGATCGGTGCAGCGCTGCGCGGCGTCGCGGTCTTGCGCGCGTTCCGCGAACGCGCGTGCGCCCTCCGCCGAAAGGGCGTCGCGCTTCACTCGAGCGGACGTCTGTCCAGTCGCGTGCACGCGTTCCATCCACGCGGCGTCTGCACGTGATGCCCGCGATCGCAGGCATCCAGGGACGCTGCCGTGCATTGCCTCACGTCCATGGATCCCCGCCTTCGCGGCGATGACGGGTGAGGCGGACGCCCCCTGCTTGCCTCTGCGGCGACGAGCTGGCGCAGAAGGCCGCGGCCTGGCGTGACGCGACGAGGAGGCAGCAGCTCAGCGCAACCAGCCGCGGCCGGCCGCGGCGCGTGCGAACAGCCAGACCGCGCCGACGACGCCGACCAGCAACACCGGCAACAGCGCGCCCGACGCGCCGGTCAATGCCCACACCGGCGTCAGCAGGTAGCTCGCCGTGAGCTGCACGACCACCGCGACCAGCGACAGCAGCAGCAACGGCACCGCCCAGCGGCGTGCGATCAGCAGGCCGAACGCGCCCGCGGTGCCGGCGACGACCGCGACGCCGAACACGCCGAGCACCCATTCGGGCATCGCCGCGTTGATCTGCTGCTGCGCGGGCGGCAGCAACGCGGCCTGCTCCGGCGTCACCGACATCTGCAGCACGAACATCAGCACGCCGAACAGGTTCCACAGCAGCGCGATCAGGGCGACGACGCGAGCGCCGAGTGGCATGGGCGTGTGCAGGGACATGGTCGGGCTCCGGACGTGCAGGATCGCAGCGTGCGAGGGTAACGCGTCCGTCGATCGGCCACCGCCGGTGGCCTTCGGACGCGCGCCCACGATGCGCACGCGGGCGGGCTCACCACGCTGCCGCGCATCCGGCGTCGCGGCGTTACAGCCAGCCCTTCTGCCGCGCGAGCCGGTAGGCCTCGATGCGGTTGCCGACGCCGAGCTTGCCGATCGCCTCGGACAGGTAGTTGCGCACGGTGCCGTGCGAGAGATGCAGCTGCGCGGCGATCTCGTTCGCGGTGCGGCCCTCGCCCGCCAGTCGCAGCACCTGGCGCTCGCGGTCGTTGAGCGGATCGGGCTCGCTCCAGGCATCGAGTGCGAGCTGCGGATCGATCGCCCGGCCGCCGCGATGCACGGTGCGCAGCGCCTCGGCCAGATGTTCGGCCGGCGCGTCCTTGAGCAGGTAGCCGGCGACGCCCGCGTCCAGCGCGCGGCGCAGGAAGCCGGCGCGGGCGAAGGTCGTGACGATGACGACGCGGATCGGCAGCGCGTGCCGCTGGATGCGCTGCGCGAGTTCCAGGCCGGTCAGGCCCGGCATCTCGATATCGGTCACCAGCAGGTCCGGCGTCAGCCGCTGCAGCTCGCGCCAGGCGCTCTCGCCGTCTGCCGCGCTACCGACGACGGACAGGTCGTCTTCCAGATCGAGCAGTGCGCGCAGCGCGCCGCGGACCATCGCCTGGTCTTCGGCGAGCACGAGGCGGATCGGGGCGTCGGCAGCGGGCAACGTGGTCATCGCGGCGACCGTAGCAGGCGTGGACGCGCACGGCGATGCGGCACGCGAACGCGGACGCCGCGCGCGGCAGGCCGCGCCGTCATGGCGACGGCAGCGCCGTACCGGGCAACGGCAGCCAGGCCTCGACGCGGGTCCCGCCGGCGCTGCCGTCGATGCGCAGGCGCCCGCCCAGTGCCTCGATGCGTTCGCGCATGCCGGTCAGCCCATTGCCCGCGGCGATGTCGCCGCCGCGGCCGTCGTCGTGCACCTGCAGCCGCACCGCATCGCCGTCGCGCGAGAACGTCGCCCGCGCACTGCGCGCGTGCGCGTGACGCTGCACGTTGGTCGCCGCTTCGCGCAGCGTCATGGCCAGCGCATTCTCGACATCGGCGGGCAGCCCTGCCGTCGCGACGGCCTCGTCGAGCGCGTAGTCGAAGGCGACGCCGTCCGTTTCCAGCAGCAGTCGCGCCGAGGCCAGTTCCGCGGCGAGGCCACTCGCGCGGATGCCGCTGACGGCCTGGCGCATCTGCGCCAGCGCGTCGCGCGCGATGCCGCCCACCTCGCCGATCTCGCGCTGCGCGCCTGCGGGATCGCGCGGCACCAGCTTCGCGGCGAGATCCGCCTTCAGCGCGACCATCGACAGCGTGTGGCCGAGCAGGTCGTGCAGGTCGCGCCCGATGCGCTCGCGCTCGGCGACGGCGGCGAGCCGGCGCACCTCGTCGTGCGACAGCCGCAGTGCGGCGTCCTGCGCGTGCTTCAAATGCTCCACGTGCACCAGCAGCCCGATCACCAGCGTGGTGACCGGCAGCCAGCCGATCGCCGACCACGGATACCCGAACTGCCGCGCCCATACCATCAGCACCGCGTTGAGCAGGAGCAGCGTGACGACGTAGCGCCACAGCGCGTGCCGCGACAGCGCGCCGAGAAACACGCAGCCGAAGACGAAGTAGCTCAGTCCCGACACGTACCAGGGCAGCAGCGCCAGGCACAGCACGATCATCCCCAGCGCGCACCACGGCGCGCGCCGCTGCGGCAACAGCAGGGCGCCCGCGAACAGCGCGAGGAACACCGGATACGTCAGCAACGTCAGCAGCGCCCAGCGCAGGTCGTAACCGTAGGGCGAGAAGACCGGCACCACGAACACCCACACCGACCACAGCACATGGATGCCTTCGGTCCAGACCGGCCGGCCCTGCCGCAGCGCCGCGCCGACGACCGAATCCGGCGCCGGCCGCAGGCCGGTGTACCGACGGAGGGCATCGAGGCGGGCGGCGTCGGACATGGCCTGCAGCGTAGCCGGCCCGGGCCTGCTCATGCAGCCGCGTCGCGCGGTGCCGACGCGATCGCGCCGGCGGTCGGCGACGCGCCCGCCATGTCAGCGCAGTTCCACATCGTCGATCGCGAAGGCGAACGTGCCGGCCGGCGGCCCGGCGGTCCAGGCGATGCCCCGCACCTGCGACAGGTCGGCACCGGGGAAGGCCGCGAGCGGCAGCCGCACCTCGGTCCATGCGTCGCCCGCTTCGAAGGTCTGCATCGCCGGCATCGCGTTCCGGGCCGCGCCGGAGAACAGCATCGCGCTGTAGCGGCGGCCGTCGCCGCGCACGCGGAACACCAGCTCGGTGCGCGCCGACAGGTCCACCGGCTGCATCGGCTGCGCGGCAGGAAAAAACATCACGCCCGACCACGGATACGCGAAGCCCGGCAGGATCTCGCCGGTGACCGACAGGGCGCCGGCCGAGCCGTCGGCACCGCCGTCGATGCGCGCCTGCGCCACGGTCGAGGCGCCGCCGGCCATCTGGTCGGTGGTCGGCGCCCAGCTGCCGAAGGCCGCGGACAGGCCGGCGTCGAAATCGCTGATCACACCCGCGCCCACGGGCGCGACCGGCGCGTCGGCCGTCGGCACCGGTTCCGGCGCGTCCAGTTCCACCGCATGGCCGTTCTTCCACACCCTGGCGATGCGCCGGGTGTCGCGGATGTCGCGCAGCGGATTGCCGTCCACCAACAGCAGGTCGGCGCGATAGCCCGGCAGGATGCGGCCGCGATCTGCCAGGCCGAACCGCGCCGCCGGGAGCGACGTGGCCGACGCCAGCACCTCTTCGGGCGCCATCTCCGCCTGCATCAGCAGTGCGAGTTCGGCGTGCAGGCTGGCGCCCTGCGCCGTGCCCGGATTTGGCGCGTCGCTGCCGGCCAGGATGTGGACGCCTGCGTCGTGCAGCATGCGGACGCTGGCGATCGCATGGCGCAGGCGCTGCGGGTTCGCGGCGAGGGGAAACGCCGCCTCGAGCGTGCCGCGCTGGCCCGCCGACAGCCGCGGCGCGATGGCGGGATCCGCCGCCAGCCGCGCGCCGTCGCCGTCGCCGCCGACCGATGCGATGACCGCCAGGGTCGGGATGACGAAGCCGTCGCGCCCGGCGATCTCGTGCACGAACGGAGGATCGATCGGCGCATCGTCGACCATGTGCACCAGCCCATCCACGCCGGCTCCGAGCACCATGCGCGCGCTGTCCAGCGTGGACACGTGCGCGACCGCGATCCGGTCGCGCGCATGCGCGGCGGCGACCGCGCTGCGCACCTGCGCGGCATCGAGCGTGGGGATCCGGCGGGCGCCGTAGCTGCCCATGTCCTCGACGATGATCTTGATGAAATCCGCGCCCTCGTCGATGCGCTGCGCGGTGAACGCCTCGACGTCGGTCGTCGCCGCGACCGCGGGCACCGGGAATCCGTACTGCGTGCCGTGGCCGCCTTCGGCCGTGACCGCCGTGCCGGCCGCCCACAGGTCGGCCTGCGTCGCGTTGCCGGAGTCCTCGCGCTGCCTGCGCAGCGCCGCGAGCCGGCCGGCCACGCCGTGCATGTCGATCCCGCTGGTGACGCCGAAGCGCAGCATGTCGGCCTGCGCATCGCCCCAGGCATGCACGTGCGCGTCGATCAGGCCGGGCAGCAGCGTGCGGCCGGCCCCGTCGACGACGGCGATGCCGTCCGGCACCCCGACGTCGGCGCCCACCGCCTCGATCCGGCCGTCGCGCACCACGACCGTGCCGCGCTCGATGACGTCGACGCCATCGAAGATGCGCGCGTCGCGAATGGCGAAGCTGGCGTCCGATGCCGGCGGTGGCGATGCAGCCGCCGTCCGCTCCTGCGCCGGCATCGCCACCGCGATGCCGAGCACCGCGACCAGCGCCGCCACCGCGGCCACCCCGGGCCAGCGACGCTGGCCGAGTCCCTGTCTCCGTGTCATTGCGTTCTCCCCGAATCCGTTGGATGCATGATCTCAGACCGCCCGCGCCAGCCGGCGCAACGCGAGCACGCCGCAGGCCAGCGTCACGACCGTCAGCACCAGCAGGTGCAGCCACAGCGGCTGCGGTCCCGTCTGCCCCGCCACGCCGAGCGCGATCTGCGCCAGGTGCCAGGCCGGCCATAGTGGCGCCAGCCGCGCGAACACGTCCGGCAGCATCGACAACGGCAGCCACAGGCCCGACAGGAAGGCCATCGGCAGGAACAGCAGGTTGACGAGCGCCGGCGCGGCGTTGGCACTGGCGATGCTGCCCAGGTACAAGCCGATCGCGCAGAAGGGCAACGCGCCGAGCACGCTCACCGTCCACAGCAGCGCCCATTGCGCCGGCGCCAGCGTCACGCCCCCGAACAGCGTGGCCAGCGCGGCGAGTTCCGCGACGATGACCAGCGTGAAGAGCATCGCGATCAGCATCCGCGCGACGAGCCACGCGCTTGGCGGCGCCGGCAGCGCGCGACGCAGGGCGAAGAAGCCGCGTTCGCGGTCGATCGCCAGCGTCACCGACAGCCCGAACAGGCCGGCGCCCATCGCGCCGAACACGCCGTAGGTCGCCAGCAGATAGCGCGCCGCCTCGTCGCCGGCGCGCCCGGCCATCAGCAGGCCGAACATCGCGTAGAACAGCGCCGGGAACAGCAGCGTCGGAATCACGTACATCGGCTCGCGCAGCAGCCGCAGCAGTTCGCAGCGTGTCTCGAGCAGGTAGCAGCGCCACAGGCGCACGCGCGCGTCGGCGCGGCGGGGCTGCGCGGTGGCGAACGGGGTCGTGTCCATCATGCGGTCTCCTCGCGTGCGGTCTGAGGTGTCGCCTGCGTCGCGGTCATCGCGACGAAGGCCTCGGCGAGACCGGCGCGCTGCACGTCGAGATCGGCGAGCGCCGCGTCCTCGGCCAGCAAGCGGCGCAACACGACCTCGACCTGCTCGGCCACGACCACGAGCTGCCCGTCGACGCGCGCCGCGCTGCGCACGCCCGGCCACGTCGCGACGCGGTCGGCCGGCACCTCCGTCGTGCAGCGGATGCGGCGCTGGGCGACCTGCGCGCGCACCTCCGCGACGCTGCCGTCGGCGCGCACGCGGCCCGCGTCGAGCACGACGACGCGGTCGGCCAGTGCCTCGGCTTCCTCCAGGTAATGCGTGGTCAGCAGGATGCCGACGCCGTCCGCGACCAGCTGCCGGATCGCGCGCCACACCTGCTGGCGCGCGCCGATGTCGAGCCCGGTCGTCGGTTCGTCGAGGAACAGCAGCCGCGGCCGCCCGCACAGCGCGAGCGCGAACTGCACGCGGCGCTGCTGGCCGCCCGACAGCCGGCCGTAGCGGCGGCCGAGCAACCCCTCGAGCCCCGCCAGGGCGACGCAGTCGGCGACGCTGCGCGGATCTGGATACCAACTGCGCGTCAGCGCGAGCAGCTCGCCGACCTGCAGGCGTTCGGGCAGCTGCGCCTGCTGCAGCATCACCCCGACCCGGCGGCGCACCCCGGCGTCCGAGGGAGGCCGGTCGAACAGCGTGACCTCGCCGCCGTCGGCCGGCTGCAGGCCGAGCAGGATCTCGATCGCCGTGGTCTTGCCCGCACCGTTGACGCCGAGCAGCGCGGTGACCTGGCCCGGCGGCAGCGCGAGGTCGATGCCGTCGAGCGCACGCACGCGACCCCGCGTCCGCGAGACGCCGCGCAGGCGGGCGAGCGGCGGTCTCGGCGTGGCATCAGGGAACGCGGGCTTCGCGGACATCGGGACGCTCCTGTCGGGGATGGCGGCAGTCTCGGCCGCGGCGGCCGTCCGCGGCAGTCGCCGCCGTCATCCGAAGCGCATGACAGACGTCACATGACGGCACGGCCTGCCGGCGGCCAGACTCCACCGACACGCACCGACCGCGCCGCCGGCCCGGGCGTGACGTCCGGCGGATTGGAATCGCGCCGGAGCCGCGGTCACACTCGGCCTGTCCGCACCGTCTGATGGAACGATGAACACACACGCAGATCTGCTCAAGGAACTCCGGATCGACCGCAGTGCCCCGCCGCCCCCGTCGCGGCGCGGGCTGTGGATCGGGCTCGGCATCGCGCTGGCCGTACTGGTGCTGCTGGCGCTCGCCGCGCTCGCGCTGGGCCCGCGCGCGACACCGGTCGAGACCGTCGTCGTCGCCTCGCCCGCGTCCGGCGCCGCGGCCGGCTCGGTACTCGATGCCAGCGGCTACGTCGTCGCCCGGCGCATGGCGACGGTGTCGGCCAAGATCACCGGCCGCGTGCGCGAGGTGCGGATCGAGGAAGGCCAGCATGTCGAGGCCGGGGAGATCATGGCGACGCTCGATCCGATCGACGCCGATGCGCGCCGCGACCTGTCGGTCGCCCAGCTCGAAGCGGCGCGCAGCCAGGTCGGCGGCGTGCAGGCGCAACTGGCGGAAGCCGAGGCGAACGCCAGCCGCCTGCAGACCCTGGTCGGCCAGCAGCTGGTCTCCAAGGCGCAGCACGAACAGGCCATCGCCCAGCGCGATGCGCTGCGCGCGCAGCTCGCCACCGCGCGCCGCAACACCGCCGTCGCCAGCGAACAGCTGCGCATCTCCGGCATCGGCGTCGACGACACTCTGGTGCGCGCGCCGTTCGCCGGCGTGGTCGTCGCCAAGGCCGCGCAGCCGGGCGAGATCGTCTCGCCGCTGTCGGCCGGCGGCGGCTTCACCCGCACCGGCATCGGCACCATCGTCGACATGGAGTCGCTGGAAGTGGAAGTCGATGTCGGCGAGTCCTACATCGGCCGCGTGCAGCCCGGCATGCCGGTCGAGACCACGCTCAACGCCTACCAGGACTGGAAGATCCCCGGCAGCGTCATCGCCATCGTGCCGACCGCCGACCGCGGCAAGGCGACGGTCAAGGTGCGCATCGCGCTGGACGCCAAGGACGCGCGGATCGTGCCCGACATGGGCGCGACGGTCAGCTTCCTCGAACAGGCGCGGCCCGCCGGCGACGCCGATGCGCCGCGCCACGTGCGCGTGCCGGCGGCGGCGATCGTCGAGCGCGACGGCGCCGACGTCGCGTTCGTCGTCGAGGACGAACGCGCGGTCCGACGCGCGGTGCGCACGGGCGAGCGGATCGGCGGCAATGTGGAAATCCTCGAGGGCCTCGCGGCCGGCGACGAGCTGGTGCTCGACCCGGACGACGCGCTCGAGGACGGCGCCCGCGTGCAGCCGGGCGACGCGGAGTAGGCAGAATCGGAGCGGCGCGCGGGGGGCGTGCGCCGGCCGGCATCGCAGCACACTGCGCCGGGCGCGGCGACGACATCGGCGGCCGTGCGCGTCACGGCCCACAACGACGGGGAAGCACATGGCACTGGTCTCGATCCGCAATCTCACCAAGACGTACCAGCGCGGCCCTGAAAAGGTCGAAGTGCTGCACGGCGTCGACCTGGACATCGCCGAGGGCGACTTCGTCGCGCTGATGGGGCCGTCGGGCTCGGGCAAGACGACGCTGCTGAACCTGATCGGTGGCCTCGACACGCCCACCGGCGGCGAGATCGCGGTCAAGGGCGAGCGCATCGACCGCATGAGCGGCGGCCAGCTGTCGACATGGCGCAGCCACAACGTCGGCTACGTGTTCCAGTTCTACAACCTGATGCCGGCGCTCACCGCGCAGAAGAACGTCGAGCTGCCGCTGCTGCTGACCAAGCTCGGCGGTGCGCAGCGCAAGCGCAACGCGCAGATCGCGCTGACCCTCGTCGGCCTCGCGGACCGCACCTCGCACAAGCCCAACGAACTCTCGGGCGGCCAGCAGCAGCGCGTGGCGATCGCGCGGGCGATCGTCTCCGACCCGACGCTGCTGATCTGCGACGAACCGACCGGCGATCTCGACCGCCAGTCGGCCGAGGACATCCTCGGCCTGCTGCAGACGCTCAACCGCGAGCACGGCAAGACCATCGTCATGGTCACCCACGACCCCAAGGCCGCCGAGTACGCCAGCCACACGCTGCACCTCGACAAGGGCTCGCTGGTCGGCGACCACGACGCGGCGGCGTGAGCGCCGCAGCCCGTCACTCCCGCGCCAACCTTCCGCAGGACATCCCATGAAATACCTGCACCTGATCTGGGCGGCGCTGTTCCGGCGCAAGACCCGCACCTTCCTGACGCTGGCGTCGATCATCGCGGCGTTCCTGCTGTTCGGGCTGCTCGACGGCATCCGCGTCGCGTTCACCCAGATGGGCCAGAACGCCGACGGCGCGCAGCGCCTGCAGACCTCGTCGCGGCTGTCCTTCATCGAGACGCTGCCCATGTCGCTGGCCCGACGCATCGAGGCGGTCGACAACATCGAGGCGGTGACCTACGCCAACTGGTTCGGCGGCGTGTACCAGAACGAGCGCAACCAGATCTTCAGCTTCGCGGTCGCGTCGAACTACCTCGACCTGTATCCGGAAATCGAGGTCGACCCGGCCGAGCGCGACGCGTTCGCGCGCACCCGCACCGGCGTGCTGGTCGGCGAGAAGCTGATGCAGCGCTTCGGCTGGAAGGTCGGCGACCGCATCCCGCTGATGTCGTCGATCTTCCCCAACAGCGACGGCAGCCTGAACTGGTCCTTCGACATCGTCGGCACCCTGCGTCCGCGCGACGCGGAATCCGGCGGCTTCAACGACCAGCTGTTGCTGCTGCACTACGACTACTTCGAGGAGTCGACGCCCTACGTCGACGGCGACGTCGGCTGGTACGTCAGCCGCGTGTCCGACGTGCGCCGCGCCGACCGGGCGGCGAAGGCGATCGACGCGCTGTCGATGAACTCGCCCGACGAAACGCGCACGATGACCGAGGCCGCCGCGTTCGCCTCGCAGCTCAAGCAGATGGCGGATGTCGGCCTGATCGTCGGCTCGATCATGGGCGCGGTGTTCTTCACCCTGCTGCTGCTGACCGGCAACACGATGGCGCAGGCGGTGCGCGAACGGACCTCCGAACTCGCGGTGCTCAAGACCATCGGTTTCTCCAGCACCAGCGTGCTGCTGCTGGTGCTGGCCGAATCGGTGACGCTGGTGCTGGTCGGCGGCGTCGTCGGCCTGGGCCTGGCGGCGGTCGCGGGCCAGATCGTCACCGCCGGCAGCGGCGGCATGATCCAGCTGCCCGGCATCACCGCCAACAGCTGGCTGCTGGGCCTGGGCCTGATGATCGCGATCGGCCTGCTGGTCGGCGCCTTGCCCGCCGTCCGCGCCATGCGCCTGAACATCGTCGACGCGCTCGCCGGGCGCTGAGGAGACCGCCATGCCCAAGTTCCTGAAATCGCTGCTCGTCAACGCCGGCCTGGTCCTGGGCCTGGTCGTCGCCCTCGGCATCTGGATCGCCTCGCCGTGGTACGTGCTGCTGGCGCTGGCCCTGCTCGCCGCGGCGTGGATGGTGCTCAGCCGCAGCGGCCGGCAGGCGGCGTCGGTCAGCCAGGTCGGCATCAGCACGCTGGGCCAGCGGCTCGGCGCGTCGTCGGTCGTGGTCATCGGCATCGCCGGCGTGGTCGCGGTGCTGGTCGCGCTGCTGTCGATGGCCGAGGGTTACCAGCACACGCTCGGCCGCACCGGCGACGCCTCGACGGCGATCGTGCTGCGCGGCGGCTCGGCGGCCGAGGTCATGTCGGTCATGGACCGCGCGACGGTCACCGCCGTCGTCGACGCACCCGAGATCGCCCGCAACGCCGACGGCCGGCCGCTGGCCTCGCCCGAGCTCGTCGTCGCGGCCAACCTGCCGGTGCGCGGCGGCGCGCCGGACGAGGACGGCAGCGTGCAGTTCCGCGGCGTCGGCGAGATGGCCTGGCAGGTGCGACCGAACCTGCGCATCGTCGAAGGGCGCGCGTTCGAGACCGGCAAGCGCGAGCTCGTCGTCGGCCAGGGCGCGCGCCGCCAGTTCGCCGGGCTGGAACCGGGCCAGTCGGTGCGGCTGGGCGCGGACGTGTGGCAGGTGGTCGGCGCGTTCGAAGCGAACGACGCGATGGACTCGGAAATCTGGGCGGATGCGGAAGTCGTCGCCACGACCTACCGCCGCGGCAGCAGCCGCGCATCGGTCACCGCGCGCCTGGCCAGCCCGTCCGCGTTCAAGGCGTTCAAGGCGACGCTGGAAGCCGATCCGCGCACCCAGGTCGCGGTCAGCACCACGCTGGACTATTTCGCCAAGCAGTCGGAGGGCATGTCGAAGGTGCTGCGCATCATCGGCATCGTCGTCGGCTCGATCATGGCGATCGGCGCGGTGTTCGGCGCGCTCAACACGATGTTCGCGACCGTCGCCGCGCGTGCGCGCGAGATCGCCACGCTGCGCGCGATCGGTTTCCGCGGCCTGCCGGTGGTGGTCGCGGTGATGCTGGAGACGATGCTGCTGGCGCTGCTCGGCGGCATTCTCGGCGGCGCGATCGCGTGGCTGGTGTTCAACGGCTACAGCGCCTCGACGCTGGCCGGCGGCGTGGGCCAGGTGACGTTCGAGTTCCGGGTCTCGCCCGCGCTGCTGTGGAGCGGATTGAAGTGGGCGCTCGCGATCGGCTTCATCGGCGGCCTGTTCCCGGCAGTGCGCGCGGCGCAGCTGCCGGTCACGACCGCGTTGCGCGCCGCATGAGCGAACCGCTGCCGCAGACGCTGTCGAACGCCGACCTGGCGCAGAAGATCCAGGCCCTGCAGGCGCGCGCGTTCGAACTCTACGAACACGCCGCGTTGCGCGCGGAAGCCGATCCGCCGCGCGCGGATGCGATCTACGCAAAGGCCGAGCAGCGCACCGCGCCGCTGATCGAGCAGGCACGCGTGCTCAACGACGAGCGCGTGCGCCGGCTGCGGGCACGCGCGCAGCGCTGGCGCGTCGGCACGCTGGTGATCGCCGTCGTCGGCAGCCTCGCCCTGCTGTGGATGCTCGTCGCGCGCGGCTGATCCGCGCCCGCCTCACGCGTCGGCGTCGAGCCAGCCCTGTGCGATCGCGACGCGGACATCGTCCTCGCTGTCGAGATCGTGGCCGAGCAGCGGCGCATGCAGACGGAACAGCTCGGCCTCCGGCAATGCCGCCAGCCCGGCGCCGAATCCGCGGTCACCCTGCAGCCCTGCCGCGGTCGCCAGCAGCGCGGGCGACACGACCGCGGGAATGCCGGGGCGATCGCCGTGCAGCACGGCCGCGCACCGCGACGCGACCTGCGCTGCGCCGTCGAGCAGCGCGCGCAGATGCAGGGCGTTGAGCGCGGGCTGGTCGCTGCCGACGATCAGCACCGGGCCCGCGTGATCCGCGAGCGCCCGCGCCGCGCAGGCCAGGCTGCCGGCGAGGCCGGTGTCCCAGCCCGCGTGTTCGATCGCCTCGAACGGCGCCGGCAGCGCCGGTCCCAGCGCAGCGCGGATCGCATCCCGATGGCCGCCAAGGATCAGCACCGCGCGCAGCGGCCGGGTCGAGGCGACGAGGTCGAGCACGTGCCGCAGCAACGGCGCACCCGCCCGCGGCAGCAGCTGCTTCGGACGTCCCAGGCGGCGGCTGCCGCCCGCGGCCAGCACGATCGCGGCATGGCCGTGGCTCATGCCGCCTCGCCGTGGCGCCAGGCCTGCAGCTGCGCGGCGATGCTCAGCGCGATGGCCTCGGCGCCCCGGCCGCCGAGCTTCAGGCCGATCGGCGATCGCAGGCGCGGCCGCAGGGCGTGGATCGTCTCGGCCGGCAGCACCTGGAACAGGTCCTCGCGCCGGCGGTTCGGCCCGAGCAGGCCGACGAAGGGCACCTCGTGCGTCGCCAGCAGTTCCAGCGCATCGCGGTCGAGTTCGAAGTTGTGGTGCATGACCAGCGCGGCATCGAAGCCGGGCGCGGCGCGCAACGCGGCGGCGACCCCGTCGGCGGCATGGCGGTCGGCATGGCGCGCCTCGCCGGCCCAGCGCGGGCGGCGCTCGGCCAGCGTCGTTTTCCAACCCAGCGTGCGCAGCAGGGGCAGCAGGGTCGGCGATTCCGGACCGGCGCCGCAGACCAGCAGCTCCGGCGGCGCGTCGAAGGTCAGCGTCCAGGGGGCGGACGCGCGCCAGTCCGGCGCATCGGCGGGCAGCGTCCAGTCGCCGCGCGCGGCGCCGGCCGTCAGCGCGACCGTACCGCGCGCGTCGATCCGCCACTGCAGCGGCGTGCGTCCGTCCTGCCAGGCCTGCAGCGGCGCGTCGATGCCGGCGAGCGCGGCCAGCGGCAACAGCGCCAGGCGCAGGCGTCCGCGGCAGCCCAGCGCCGAGCCCGACAGCATGTCCTCGTCGTCGCGGGTATCGACCTCCATCCAGCCGAGCCGGCCGGTGGCGGCGGCGACCTCGGCGCGGCGCGCGATTTCCGGCTCGAGGCACCCGCCACTGAGCCAGCCGACCTGGCGCGTGCCGGGGCCGAACAACGCGGCGGCGCCGGCGGCGACATAGGTCGAGCCGTCGGTTTCGAGCACCAGCGCGAGCGTCGCCGGGCGCCCCGCGCGCGCGGCCGCGCAGGCCGCGCCGATCACGGCATGGGGGGCGGACCCGGACGCGTCGTCGACGGCGGCGGCGACATCGGAAGAACAGGCGGCATCGGACATGCGCGCTACTGTGCCAGACGGATCGTGGACGCCGGTCGACGTCGGCTGCCACTGAACGGTCGCTGGCCTGTCATCGAAGCGTCATCGAACCGCGGTAGAGCGTCGACACCCGCGTCGCTACCGTGGCCGACCGTTCGATCCCTGGCCTGTGCGATGTTGCGTGCCGTCTGTCTGTTGTGTGCCTGCCTGCTGGTCGCGGGCTTCTCGTCGTGGCCGGGCCTTGCCTCGTCGCTGGCCGGCAACCTCGCTGCGCCGGCCGGCGCTTCGCCGCTGCTGCCGGCGGCGCGCATCGACGCCGCGTTCGCCCGCCTGCCGCATCGCGCCGGCCACGTGACGACCGGCGACGGCGTCGCCTTGTTCTGGCGCGCGCTCGATCCGAACGACTACCGGCTCGACTACGCCTACCGTCCGGACCAGGTGGAGACGGACGCGCTCGACTTCGACCTGGACTTCACCGCACCGACTGCCGCACCGGCGACACCACGCGGCACGGTCGTGCTGCTGCACGGCTGGATGATGGATGGCGGCTCGCTGCTGCCGTGGTCGCTGGCGCTGGCCGAAGCCGGCTACCGCACGATCACCCTCGACCTGCGCAACCACGGCCGGTCCGGCGACGCGCCGACCGGCTACGGCACGCGCGAATCGGCGGACATCGTCGATGCCGTCGCCGCCCTGCGCGCGCGTGGCGAGATCGTCGGCCCGCTGCATCTGCTGGGCGTGTCCTACGGCGCCGCGACGGCGATCTTCAGCGCCGCCGATCCGCGCCTGGACGCCCAAAGCGTCGTCGCGTTCGAATCCTTCGACAACGCCGCCGACGCGATCCGCGCGATGGTGCCGCACCTGCTGACCGAAGACGCCGACGGCTGGTCCGCGCGCGTCGCCCAGGGCTGGATGCGCTGGCGGGTGGACCCCGCGCTGCTGGACGCGGCGATCGTGCAGGCCGGCGACACGCTGCAGTTGCCGCTCGACGGGGTCAGCGTCGGCAACGCGCTGGCGCAGGTGCACGCCTGCGTGCTGCTGGTGCACGGCGCCGACGACCGCCACGTGCCGGTCGCGCACGGTCGCGCGCTCGCGGCGGCGGCGCCGCAGGCCCGCTATCTGGAGCTGGCCGGCGAAGACCATCTGAGCCTGCCGATGCGGCTCGACCTGCTCGCGCCGGTCGTCGTCGACTGGTTCGACCGGACACCGTCGTCGGCGACCTGTCCCGATCGCGCGCTGGCGGTGCGCTGACGCGTCAGGCCTGCTGGGCGACGATGCGTCGGCGCGCCTGCAGGTAGCCGTCGACGGCGAAGACCACCAGTCCGGCCCAGATGAAGCCGAAGCCGACCGCGCGATCGATGCCGAAGGCTTCGCCGAAGAAGAACACGCCGAGCAGCAGCTGCAGCGTCGGGCCGATGTACTGCAGCAGGCCGACGATCGTCAGCGGCACGCGGCGCACCGCGTAGGCGAAACAGATCAGCGGAATCGCCGTCAGCGCGCCGCCGAGCACCAGCAGCACGTCGGTCCAGCCGCCCCAGCGGGCCGAGAAGAAACCGCCGCCGCCCTGGGTCTCGAACCATGCCAGCGCGATCAGCGCCGGGCCGAACACGAACAGGTTCTCGACGCCGAGGCCCTGCACCGCCTCGACCGCGGCGAACTTGCGGATCAGGCCGTACAGCGCGAACGAGCCCGCCAGGCACAGCGCGATCCACGGGAAGCTGCCGTAGTTGAAGGTCAGCCACAGCACGCCGCCTGCGGCCAGCGCGACCGAGATCCACTGCGGCACCGACAGCCGCTCGCGCAGGAACACGACGCCGATGACGACGTTGAGCAGCGGATTGATGAAGTAGCCGAGACTGGCTTCGACGACGTGGCCGCTGTTGACCGCCCAGACGTACAGGCCCCAGTTCGCGGCGATCAGGCAGCCGGAGATCGCCAGCATGCCGGCGAGCCGCGGCTGCGCCAGGATCTCGCGCAGCCAGCCGCGCCCCTGCCGCAGCGTCAGCCACGCGGCGACGAGGATCGCGCACCAGATCGACCGGTGGACCACGATCTGCAACGACGGCACCTCGCGCAGCAGATACCAGTACATCGGCATCAGGCCCCAGATGACGAACGCGGCGACCGCGATCCACAGGCCGCGGCGGCTCTGCGCGGCGTCGATCACGCGTCGTCTCCGGCCGCGACCGCGACCGGCGCGGGCGCCTTCGCCTTCGCGCGGCCCAGGGTGATCGCGACCACGGCGACCAGGATCACCGCCATCGCACCGAGGTCGTGGACGCTGAAGCGCTCGGCCGCGAGCCACGCGCCGAGCAGCACGGCGATCGCCGGATTGACGTAGGCGTAGCTGCCGGCGAGCGTCGGCCGCACGTTGTGCAGCAGCCACACGTAGGCGGTGAAGCCGATGATCGAACCGAACGAGGCGAGATACGCGACCGACAGCGTCGCCTTCGGCGTCGGCAGCTCGGTCAGCCGCTCGCCGACCGCGAAGCCCGCGGCGAGGATCAGCACGCCGCCGGCGAGCATCTGCGCACCGGCCGCCATGAAGGGCGACGGCAGGTCGCGGCCACGGCTCCACACCGACCCGAACGCCCAGGCCAGCGGCGCGATCAGCAGCGCGACCAGGCCCTGCGGCGTCGCGGTCAGCGAGCTGCCCGCGTTGAGCCACAGCACGCCGGCGAAGCCGATCGCCAGACCCAGCCATTCGACGCGGCTGGGCCGCTCGCCGCGCATGACCGAGAACAGCGCGATCCAGATCGGCGCCGACGCCACCGCGACCGCGGCCAGCCCCGACGACACGCTCTGCTCGGCGATGCAGACCATGCCGTTGCCGAGGCCGAGCAGCAGCACGGCCATCGCCGCGAGATTCTTCCACTGCGGCCAGGTCGGCGCGGGCACGCCGCGCAGCCGCAGCACGGCGTACATCAGGCCACCGGCGACCAGGAACCGCCCGCCTGCCATAAGCAGCGGCGGATAGCCGCCTTCGAGTGCGAAACGGATCGCCAGGTAGGTCGACCCCCAGACGAGATAGACCGCCGCCAGCGCGAGCGCGATGGACAGGACCGAGGCAGGACGCGACACCGGCGCGACGCTCATGGGAGTTCCGGGAGAAGGAAAGGCGACCGCGCAGGCGGGAGCGGAATTCTACGCCCGCGCCGCGTTGCACGGCTGGAACGGTGCTGTTGCAGTCCTGCTGTCGGCGCGCACTCACGCGATGGGGCGTTACCGGGGACGCCCGATCGCGCACACGCGCATGCCTCCCCGCACAAAAAAAGCCGCCGCGATCGCGCGCGGCGGCTTCATCTTCAGACGGCGCAGCGGATCAGCGCGCCCAGCGACCCGGCGCGGTCGATTCGGGCAACACGATCGCCGACATCTGGCGGTCGTTGTTGAGCAGGCGCACCGCGTCGGCGAGGATCGCCGCGGACTCGCGCAGCAGCGGATCCGGGCGTTCTTCGGCGGCCTTTTCCAGCCGGTTCTGCTGGGCGATCGCGCGCTCGCTGGCCTGCAGGCCGTCGTCGTCGGAATCGTCGGCCAGCGGGTCGAGTTCGAGGCCCAGGGCCTTGCGCTCTTCCTGGCGCTGCTGGCGCTTCTCGGCCTGGCGGTCGCGCTCGATGCGACGCTCCTCGAGGTTCAGCGTCACGTATTCCTTGTCGCGCTCGGCGCGGAACTCGGCGATGTCCTCGGCCCACCACTGGAATTCGCGATCGGAGGCCACGCGGGTCTCGTGCAGTCCGTTGAGCTTGGGCAGCAGCGATTCGAAATTGCCGTACTGGGTGTGCGGCACCGCGGCGATGCGCGTCCAAGGCAGCGCGTTGTCGTAGGTGCTCTCGCCGAACTCGGTCGCGTCGACCGTGACCGGGAAGTGGATGTCAGGCTCGACGCCCTTGTTCTGGGTGCTGCTGCCACCGGGCAGGAAGAACTGCGCGATCGTCAGCTTGACCTGGCCGAAGCGCTTGGTCTCATTGGCCGGCCAGCGGTCGAGATCGACCAGGTTCTGCACCGTGCCCTTGCCGAAGGTGGTCTCGCCGATAATCAGGCCGCGGCCGTAGTCCTGGATGGCGCCGGCGACGATCTCCGATGCCGAGGCCGAGCCGCGGTTGATCAGCACGGCCATCGGGCCGTCCCATGCGACGCCCGGATCGCGATCGGCCTGCACGCCGACGCGGCCACCGGATTCGCGGACCTGCACCACCGGACCCTGGTCGATGAACAGACCGGTGAGCTCGACGGCTTCGGTCAGCGAACCGCCGCCGTTGTTGCGCAGGTCGAGCACGACGCCGTCGACCTTCTCGTTACGGAACTGCTCGAGCAGCTTGGCGACGTCACGCGTCGCCGACGCGTACTCGCCGTCGCGGCTGCGGCGGCCTTCGAAGTCCTGGTAGAACGCCGGCAGCTTGATGACGCCGATGCGCTTCTCCACGCCGCCGGCTTCGCTCGGCGGCAGGGTCAGCGTCTCGGCCTTCGCGGCCTGCTCTTCCAGGCGCACGCGGGCCCGGGTCAGCGTGATGCGGACCGGCTCGCTGTCGAGCGTGGATTCGCCCGGGATCACGTCCAGCCGCACCTGGGTGTCCTTCGGTCCCTTGATCTTCTCGACGACGTCGTCGATGCGCCAGCCGATGACGTCTTCCATCGGTCCGTTGGTGCCCTGGCCGACACCGACGATGCGGTCGCCCGGCTTGAACCGGTTGCTCATCGCTGCCGGGCCGCCGGGAATCACTTCGCGGATCACGACCACGTCGTCCTGCTTCTGCAGCTGCGCGCCGATGCCTTCCAGCGACAGCGACATGCTCTGGTTGAAGAGCTTGGCCGCGCGCGGATTGAAGTAGTCGGTATGCGGATCGATCGAGCCGGTGTACGCGTTGAGGAAGCTGCTGAACGCGTCTTCGCTGTTGAGCGACGCGACCGTGTTGGCGAGGTTGAGGTAGCGCCGGTCGAGCGTCTTGCGGATCTCGTCGGGCGCCTTGCCGGCCAGTTCCAGACGCAGCCAGTCGTTGCGCACCGACTGGCGCCACAGTGCATCGAGCTCGGCGTCGTCGGCGGCCCACGGCACGTCCTCGCGGTCGAACTCCCAGCGGTCGTTGCCGGTGAAGTCGAAGATGTCCTGCTTCAGAAGATCGCGCGCGTACGCGGACCGCGCCGCGACGCGCGCCTTGTAGACCGAGAAGATCTCGAGCGCCGGGGCGATGTCGCCATCACGCACCGCGCCGCCCATGCCCGCCTTGTACGGCTCGAACCGCGCGACGTCCTCGGCGGTGAAGAACAGCTTGCCGGCATCGAGGTTTTCCAGATACCGGTCGAAGATGTCGACCGACATCGCCGCATCCAGCGGCCGCGGCCGGTAGGCGTAGCGGCTGTCGGACAGCAGCCCGTAGACCAGCTTCGACGCCGACACCTGGTCGACGTTGGGCGTGGTCGGAATATCGGTCACGGCATCGGGCCGCGCCATCAGCGCGAGCGGCACCGCCAGCGCGAGGGCGATCAGGGAGCCGGAAACGACGCGGGAAGCTTTCATGCGGGTACCTGGGTAGCGGATGCGGGCATCATGGACATGCGATCGAGCCTGTCGCGTGAATGGACGGCTCGACAGTGCCGAAAGTTGCATGCCCCGTGCAACTCGAATCTAAGCGTCGCGGCTGGCCTGGGCATGAATGCCCCCACCGCGGTCCGCGAATGCGGCCGGTCGTGTTCAGCGCACGTCACGGTGCGGACAGCGGATGCAGCCACCACCCGGCGGCCGGCGGCATCAGGCGGCGACGCCGGCTTCCATCGCCTGGCGGTCGGCGTGGTAGGACGACCGCACCAGCGGACCGGACGCGACATGGCTGAAACCCAGCGCCATGCCGTAATCCTCGAGCGCCTTGAATTCCTCGGGCGTCCAGTAACGCAGCACCGGATGGTGGTGCGCGCTGGGCTGCAGGTACTGGCCGATGGTGACCATGTCGACATCGTGCGCGCGCAGGTCGCGCAGTGTGCCCTGCACCTGCTCCATGGTCTCGCCGAGGCCGAGCATGATGCCGGACTTGGTCGACACGCCCGGATGCTGGGCCTTGAACTTCTGCAGCAGGGTCAGCGACCACTGGTAGTCCGCGCCCGGGCGCACGTTGCGGTAGAGCTCCGGCACGGTCTCGACGTTGTGGTTGAAGACGTCGGGCGGATTCGTCGCCAGGATCTCCAGCGCGCGCTCCATGCGGCCCTTGCCGCGGAAATCAGGGGTCAGGACCTCGATCCGGATGTGCGGCGACTGCTTGCGGACTTCGGTGATGCAATCGACGAAATGCTGGGCGCCGCCATCGCGCAGGTCGTCGCGGTCGACCGAGGTGATCACGACGTACTTCAGGCCCATGTCGGCGATCGTGGTCGCCAGGTTCAGTGGCTCGCTGGCATCCGGCGGCTTGGGCCGGCCGTGGGCGACGTCGCAGAACGAGCAGCGTCGGGTGCACACCTCGCCGAGGATCATGAAGGTCGCGGTGCCGTGGCCGAAGCATTCGTGGATGTTCGGGCAGCTCGCTTCCTCGCAGACCGTGACCAGCCGGTTCTCGCGCAGCTTCGACTTCAGCGCGGCGACCGCACCGTTCGACGGAATCCGCACGCGGATCCACGACGGCTTGCGCAGCACCGGCGCATCGGCGAACTGCACCGGCGAGCGCGCGATCTTGTCGCCCGCGACCTGCTTGACGCCGGTCTGCAGCGACGGCGGCGCGACAGGCGAGGACACCACCTGCAACGGAATCGATTTGTCGGCGGGTCGGGTCATGGACGGGTCGGGTCGCGAAACACCGGACCATTGTAGGCCCCGCCCGGAGAGCTGTCTGCGGCAGGGGCGGGGATGCTGCGTGTCATTCAGTCGCCTGCGGCAGCGCCGGCGGCGGCGCGTCGGCCAGCGCGAGACCGAACTGCCGCGCCAGATGTTCCAGCAGCGCCGGCGCCACGGCCTGCAGCGAACCCGGTCCGCCGAGGTCCGACAGCGAGACCACCTGGAGGCCGGCGTAGCCGCAGGGATTGATCCGGTCGAACGGCGCCAGGTCCATCTCGACGTTGAACGCCAGGCCGTGGAAGGTGCAGCCGCGCCGCACGCGGATGCCGAGCGCGGCGATCTTGGCCTCGTTGACGTAGACGCCGGGCGCGCCGTCGCGCCGCACCGCGCCGATGTTCCAGTCGCCGAGCGTGTCGATGATCGCCTGCTCGATGCGGCAGACGTAGTCGCGCACGCCGATCTTGAGCCGGCGGAGGTCGAGCAACGGATAGACCACCAGCTGGCCGGGGCCGTGATAGGTGACCTGGCCACCGCGATCGACCTGCACCACGGGGATGTCGCCCGGCGCGAGCACGTGCTCCGGCTTGCCCGCCTGGCCCAGGGTGAAGACCGGCTCGTGCTCGACGACCCAGAGCTCGTCGGCGGTGTCCTCGTCGCGCGCATCGGTGAAGGCCTGCATGGCACGCCACACCGGCAGGTAGGGCTGCCGCCCGAGCGGGCGGACCATCGCGGCCGGCGCCGCGCCGGTGGTCATGCGAGCGCCCAGCGCTGCGCGCAGACCAGGCCACCCGGTGGCACCGGGCCGCCGGTCAGGAAACGCCGCAGCAGGCCGGCCACCGCGTCGTCCGCGCGTGCGAGTAGGCCGAGCGCGGGCGCATCCGGCGCCAGGCCTTCGAACGCGGGAAGATCATCGTCGTCGCCCGGCGCTTCGGCATAGGCCATCGCCCAGCCGGGCAGCAGCCGCGTGGCCCGGGTGCCGCGCGACAACAGGCGTACGTCGCAATGCCGGCGATCGCCGGCGACGCGCGCGTACAGCGCATCGACGACGTCGGGCGCGCCTTCGAGCAGTTGCAGGAACGTGCCGTCGCGATAGGCGAGCACGCCGGTCACGTCCTGCGCCGCGTTGTCGGCGCGCGCATCCTGCAACAGCCGGCGCATGTCGGCAGCGGTGAACTCGTAGAGCTGCGCGCTGCGGTAGAGCAGTTGCCGGATCATCGGAATCGGTGCGTCGGACCTGCGGTCACAGCGTCCACCGCACCTCGGGATGCGCGCGCAGGGCTTCGTGGGCGGCGTCGTACTGTGCCCGCGAGGTCGCGCGGAAGCTCAGCTTGATCGACACGAAGCGGCCCCCGCTCGACGCGCGCGAGGTCACGGTCTCGTGCAGCACTTCGATGCCCGCGGCCTGCAGCAGGGTCGGAATCTCGGTGTCGAGACCGGCCTCGGCCGGACCCATCGCGGTGAGCTCGAAGACGCCCGGAAACTGGAAGCCGTGCTCGGGATTGTCGGAAGAAATGTCCATCGCGGGATTATCGGGGCGACGCGCCGCGAACCCAAGCGGCGCGCGGCCGGCATCAGGCGCGGGTCAGGAAACGAGAGCCGGCGCACGGCGCGTGCGGCTTCGCGCTGCCGAGCAGCGTGGCCGCGCCTTGCGCCGTGCGTCGCACATCGGTCGTGTCGGGAGATCGCTGGCACGTATCCGGCGCACGTCTGCATCGCACGCAGACCTGCGCTGCTGCAGGCGCGCGCTCGCGCGCGACGGGAATCCCACCCAGGCCCCGGTCGCACGCACGCGCGCGGCAACGGAATCGGCCGCATAAGACGATGCGATCCGCCTGCCCCCAACGCGACAGGGCCGGCAATGCCGGCCCTGTCGGGATCACGCGTCCATGCAGCGCGCGGCGCTCAGTCCGCGTTCCACCACATCAGCAGCTCGTGCCACAGGCGCTTGAAGAAACCGGCCTCCTCGACCGCTTCCAGCGCGACCAGCGGGCGCTCGGCGATGACCTCGCCGTCGAGCGTCACCCGCACGGTGCCGATCTGCTGGCCTTTCTCGATCGGCGCGACCAGGGTCTCGGGGATGTCCATCGTCGGCTTGAGCTGCGCGTACTTGCCGCGCGGCATGCTGACCAGCATCGGTTCGGCGACGCCCAGCTGCACTTCGTCGGCCTTGCCCTTCCAGATCTTCTGGGTGGCGACCGGCTTGTCGGCGTCGTAGACCGCGTGGGTCTCGAAGAAGCGGAAACCCCAGTTCAGCAGCGCCAGCGAATCGGTCGCCCGCTGCGATTCGCTGGTCGAGCCCATGACGACCGAGATCAGGCGCTGGTCGCCGCGCTGGGCCGACGCCAGCAGGCAGTAGCCGGCGCCCGAATGGTGACCCGTCTTGATGCCGTCGACGCTGTCGTCGCGCCACAGCAGCAGGTTGCGGTTGCGCTGGGTGATCGGGCCGACCGTGAATTCCTTGATCTTGTTGTGCGCGTACTCCTCGGGGTAGTCGCGCACCATCGCGCGGCCGAGCAGCGCCAGGTCGCGCGCGGTCGAGTAGTGCTCCGGGCCCGACAGGCCACTGGCGTTGGTGAAGTTGGAATTGTTCATGCCGATGCGCTTGGCATAAGCGGTCATGAGCTGCGCGAAGGCTTCCTCGCTGCCGGCGGTGTGCTCGGCCAGCGCGATCGCCGCGTCGTTGCCCGACTGCACGACCATGCCGATTTCCATGTCCAGCAGCTTGGCGGTCTGGTTGACCGGGAAGCCGCTGTAGCTGCCGTCGGTGCCGGCGCCGCCCTTGCGCCAGGCGTTCTCGCTCATCATCACCTGGTCGTCGGGGGTGATCTTGCCGGCGGCGAGCTCGGCGGCGATGACGTAGCTGGTCATCACCTTGGTGATGCTGGCCGGCTCGACGCGCTCGTCGGGATTGTGGCTGGCGAGGATCTGGCCGGTCGCGTAATCCATCAGCACCCAGGCGGTACCGTTGACGCTCGGCGGCGGCGGCGTCGGCAACTCGTCGCTGAGCGCGGCGCCGGGCGCGGCGGGCTGCGGCGCGGGCTGCGGCTGGGGTGCGGGCTGGGGCGCCGGGGTCTGGGCAATGGCGACACCGAACAGCGTGGTGGCGACAGCGGCGAACAGCACGCGCGACACGACTACGGACACTTTCATCTGGGGCGGAACTCCGGAACGCCGGTCGTGCGGACCGGCAGGTGACAAGAAAAATTCAGTCGCGGACCACGGTCGGCGCACCGAAACCGAGACCGGCGACGCGCGAGGACACCTCGCCGATGCGCGCCGAGTCCACCGGCCCGACGCGCAGGCGCCAGACCGGCTTGCCGGCGGCGGTGCCGTCCTGCAGCGAGGCCGCGGCGATGCCGGCACCGTGCAGGGTGGCGAGCGCGCGTTCGGCATTGGCGCGCGCCCCGAAAGCGGCGACCTGCAGGGTCACGCCGGCACCGCCGGGACTGGCGACGACCTGCGTGGGTGCGGGTGCCGGGGCGGTCGCCTGCGGCGCGACGACCGGCGCAGGCGCCGGGCTGGCGGCAGCGGTGGCAGCGGGCGCGGGATGGATCGGCACCTGACGCCCGTTCTCCAGGCGCAGACCACGGGCGGTCAGCCAGGCGTCGAAATCGTCCGCCGTCATGACCCTGCCGTTCTGGTACATGTTGAAGCGGCCGTCGGCCGCGCTCGCCTGCGCCGGCAGCGGCGCGGGACGTTCGTCGGCGCGGGCGCTGGCGATGGGCAGGGCCTCGACGATGCTGTCGATCGCGCTGGCGGCCGGCGTCGGCGCGGCCGCGGCGACCGCGGGCGGCGCGGCAGGCGCCGAGGCGACCCACTCGCGATCGAGCTGCGCGTTCTCGCCCGGACTCAGGGCCTGCACCTGGACCCGTCCGGTCCCGCGCGGATGCACGCCGATCTTGACCGCCGCGGCGTAGCTGAGATCGACGACGCGGCCTTCGTGGAACGGCCCGCGATCGTTGACGCGGACGACGACCGACTTGCCGTTGTCGAGATTGGTGACGCGCGCGAAGCTCGGCAGCGGCAGCGACTTGTGCGCCGCGGTAAACGCGTACATGTCGTAGACCTCGCGGTTGGAGGTCAGGCGGCCGTGGAACTTGGCGCCGTAGTACGACGCGGTACCGGTCTCGACGAACGCACTGTGGTCGTCGAGCACGTGGTAGGTCTTGCCCAGCACCTGGTAGGGGCTGCGGTTGCCGACCGGCGAGCGCGGCAGGTCGACGACCTCCGGCTCGGGTATCGCGTCGACGTTGGGCAGGTAGTCGGGCAGGCTGTCGGGCACGCCCGGCCGGTACAGGCCGCCGGCGGTGTAGTGCCCGCGGGTGCTGGGATCTTCCTGCGCGGGCGCATACGGCGACACCCTGCGGCCGCCCTGCCCGCGCGAGGCGGCCGGCGCTGCCGGCGCACCGCTCGACGCGGTCCCGGGCGGGGTCTCACCGGACTTCTTCGGAGTGCCGGCGCAACCGGCCAGCAGGGCCACCGCCGCCAGCGGCAGCAGCCATCGCGTCACGGGCCGACTCCGGCGCGGATCGCCTGCGCCAGCTGGTGGACCGACAGCGAATACATCGGCGAGCGGTTGTAGCGGGTGATCACATAGAAGTTTCGGTACGCGAGCCAGTACTCCATGCCGGCATCGCCATCGAGCGACAGCAGCGTGGCGCCCTCGGCGGTCGGCTCGCCCGGCGCAGGCCGGTAACCGCGACGTGCGAGATCGGCCAGCGGATAGACCGGATCCCAGTTCTCGGGCTTGAAGTCGGCGGCCGACGCATCGCGCTGGGCGCGGGCGACGACCGGACCGCCGCGCTGCCAGCCGTGCAGCACGAAGTAGTTGGCGATCGAGGCGAACACGTCGGGCTTGTGGGTCAGCAGGTCGCGGCGGCCATCGCCGTCGCCGTCCTTCGCCCACAGCCGGTAGCTCGACGGCATGAACTGGCCCATGCCCATCGCGCCGGCATAGCTGCCCTTGAGCTGCAGGATGTCGAGCTGCGGCTCGGCCTTCTCCAGCGCGAACAGCTGCGCGAGCTCGCCGGCGAAGAACGGCGCGCGCGGCGCGTAGTCGAATGCCAGCGTGTACAGGGCGTCGAGCACCTTCCAGTTGCCGGTGATGCGGCCGTAGCTGGTCTCCACGCCGATGATCGCGACGATGTACTCGGCGGGCACGCCGGTGTCGGCGGCCACGCGCTCGAGCGCGGCGCGGTTCTCGCGATAGAAGGCGACGCCGCCGTTGATGCGCGCATCGTTGATGAAGATCGGCCGGTAGTCGCGCCACGGACGCACGGCTTCGGCCGGGCGGCTGATCGCGGTCAGGATCGGCTGCTGCACGCTGGCCTGGGCGAGCGTGCGGCGCACGTGCGCCGGCTCCACGCCGTAGGTCTGCGCGGTGTAGGTCACGAAGTTCTCGACGCGCTGCGCGCGCGGGATCGACGCGTCGCTGACCGATTCCGGTGCGACGGGGCGTTCCTCGGGCTGCGGCACCTTCGGCAGCAGTGCGCCTTCGGGCCGGGCCGGTTCGGGCAGCGGCGTGACCGCGGCGAAGTCGTCGGCGTCCTGCGCCAGTGACGGGTTTGCCGGCGTGGCGCAGGCCACGAGGGCAAGCGGCAACAGGCCAGCGGCGAGTCGGAAATAGGGGCGTCGGCTCATCGGGCGCGAGGTTAGCACGCACCCGCGGAGCGCCGACACCTGCGCAGACGCCACGGTTGCGCTGCGGTCAGATCGCGCGCGTGCCGCGCTCAGCGCCGCTTCTGCCGGCTGCCCGCCTGCACCGCCATGATCACGCCGAAGCCCGCGAGCAGCGACACCGCCGCGGTACCGCCGAAACTCAGCAGCGGCATCGGCACGCCGACCACCGGCAACATGCCCGAGATCATGCCGCCGTTGACGATGACGTAGACCGACATCGCCAGCGCCAGGCTGCCGACCAGCAGGCGCGAGAAGCCGTCGCGTCCCTCGCTGGCGATCCACAGGCAGCGGCCGATGATGAAGAGGTACAGGCCCAGCACGACGACGACCCCGAGCCAGCCGAATTCCTCGCTGAGCACCGCGAACACGAAATCGGTCGTGTGCTCGGGCACGTAGTTCAGATGCGACTGCGAGCCGTCGCCCCAGCCCTGCCCGGTCAGCCCGCCCGAGCCGATCGCGATCTTCGACTGGATGATGTTCCAGCCCGTGCCGAGCGGATCGGATTCGGGATCGAGGAAGGTCAGGATGCGGTCCTTCTGGTACTGCTGCAGATAGAAGAACCACGCGGCCGGCGCCGAGACCACGACCGCGGCGGCGCCGCCGACGAACCACCACCACGACAGGCCCGCCAGGTACAGCGCGAACGCGCCGCCCGATGCGACCAGCATCGCGGTACCGAAATCCGGCTGCAGCAGCACCAGGCCGGTCGGCACGCCGATGATCGCCGCGGCGACCAGCACCGTCGCCAGACGCGGCGGTCCGGCCTGCTGGCCCAGCCACCAGGCGGCCATCATCGGCAGCGACAGTTTCATCAGCTCGGCCGGCTGCACGTAGAACGCGCCCAGATTGAGCCAGTGCTGGCCGCTGCGCCCGGTGCCCATGAACAGCACCGCGATCAACGGCAGCAGCGAAATGCCGTAGGCCAGCGGCGTGAAGCGGCGCAGCTCGATCGCGGGAATGCGCGACAGCACCCACATCGCGCCGAGGCCGACGCCGTAGCGCAGCGCCTGCGACTGCACCATCGCCAGGTTCTGGCCGCTGGCGCTGTGCAGCACCGCCAGGCCGATGCCCATCAGCGCGAGCAGCGCGGCGAGCAGCGGCCAGTCCAGCGTGCGCACGAAGCGCCCGATCATGTCGAGCAGCCAGCGCAGGATCACGTTCACGGCGTCACCTCCGCAGGCGCGGCATCGGATTCACGCGGCGCCCCGGCCGGCACGCGCGGCGCCGGCACGCCCGGAAAGCGGCCGTTGGCATCGCGCGGCGCGGTGCGCACGCCGCCGGTGACGGTCTCGAACGAGGGCTCGGGCGCCAGCGCGGCCTGCGGGCCCGCGGCGGCGACCGCGAGCGGCGCGCCGGTGACGGGATCGACCTCGACCTCGGGCATCGTGCCGAGCAGCCACGCGTCGAAGATCTTGCGCGCGATCGGCGCGGCGGTCGTGCCGCCGTAGCCGCCGTGTTCGACGATGACCGCGAGCGCGATCTTCGGGTCTTCCGCCGGCGCGTAGCCGACGAACAGCGCCTGGTGGCGCAGGTGGTACGGCAGGTTGCGCGGATCGGTGCTGGCGCTGCCTCGGCGGCTCACGCGCTGCGCGGTGCCGGTCTTGCCGGCCATGCGGTACTCGGCGCCGATCGCCATGCGCGTGCCGGTGCCGCGGCCGTGGATCGTCGTGACCATGCCTTCCTGCACCGCGCGCAGATGCTCGGGGCGCTCGGTGATCCGCGTCGGCGCCGGCCGCGGCACCGCGCGCCACGGCGCGTCGAAGCCGTCGCGGCGTTCGGCGGCCAGGTGCAACGTATTGAGCTCGCCGCCGCTGGCGATCGCCGCGGTGCCGCGCGCGAGCTGCAGCGCGGTCGCGATCCAGTAGCCCTGGCCGATGCCCGCGATCACGGTTTCGCCCGCATACCAGGGCTCGCGGGTGCGCGAGGCCTTGTAGCGCGGCGACGGCACCACGCCGATGTTCTCGCCCAGCAGGTCGATGCCGGTCGCCTGGCCGAAGCCGTAGCGGGTCATGTACTGGTCGAAGCGCTCGATGCCCATCTCGTAGGCGAGCTGGTAGTAGTAGTAGTTGACCGAGCGCGCGATCGAATCGCGCAGGTCGGTCCAGCCGGCGCCGCGCGCCGCATCGCGGTAGCCGCGGCGCTGGCCGGGGATGAAGAACTCGCCGGTCGAGAACACCCGCGACTCCGGCGTGCGCAGGCCGCTGTCGACGCCGGCCAGCGCGACCAGCGGCTTGATCGTCGAGCCCGGCGGGCCGCCGCCCAGCACGTTGCGGTTGAACAGCGGCCGCGCCGGATCGTCCATCAGCCGGCGGTAGTCGGCGTGCGAGATGCCGTTGACGAACAGGTTGGGGTCGAAGCTCGGCAGGCTGACCATGCCGAGCACGTCGCCGGTCGCCGGATCGACCGCGACGGCCGAGCCGTGCAGGCCGCCGAAGGCCAGCGCCATCGCCTGCTGCAGTTCGGCGTCCACGCTCAGCCGCAGGTCGGTGCCCGCCGTCGCCGGCACCATGCCGAGCCGGCGCAGCGCGCGCCCCTCGACGTTGGTCTCGACCTGCTCGTAGCCGATGCTGCCGCGCAGGATGTCGTCGTAATAGCGCTCCAGACCCGTGCGCCCGGTCTGCGGGAACAGCAGGTGCGACTCGCCGTAGCGCGCGACATCGCCCTCGTCGGTGCGGCCGACGTAGCCGACCACGTGGGCGAACAGGTCGCCGTAGGGGTAGTGGCGGTTGAGATACGGCACGACCTCGACGCCGGGGAAGCGCCAGCGGTCGAGCGCGAAGCGCGCCATCTCGTCCTCGCTGATGCGCAGCTTCAGCGTCACCGCGTGGAAGCTGCGCTGGGCGCGGCGCTCGCGGTCGAAGCGTTCGATGTCCTCGGCCGACAGGGCGATGATCTTCGACAGCTCGGCGATCAGCGCGTCGGGATCGTCGACGTCCTCGGGGGTCACGTCGAGGCGGTAGGCCTGTTCGTTGTCGGCGAGGATGCGGCCGGCACGGTCGTAGATCAGACCGCGCCCCGGCACCACCGGCCGCGGCTTGATGCGGTTGGCTTCCGAACGTTTCGCGTAGACGTCGTGATCGACGACCTGCAGCTTGAAGTACCAGCCGGCCAGCGCGCCGAGCGCGAGCACGACACCGCCGAAGCCGATCAGCGCGCGCAGCCGGAACGACGCCGACTCGCCGGCGTTGTCGCGGATGCCAGGACGATGGCGGCGCGGCCCCATGGCTCAGGCGCGCCGGTGGTGCGCGGCGCGACTCACGAACGGCGCCCGAAGCGGAGCGCGTCCATGACCAGATACAGCGGCGCCCACAGCGCCATGCCGATCAGCGGCGCCAGCCAGTAGGTCCACGGCAGCTGCGGCACGCCGAGCGCCAGATGGATCGCCGCGCTGACCACGCGGTCGTTGAGCAGCAGGCCGCCGATCGCCAGCGCCTGCTGGGCCAGCGGGAAGAACCGCAGCTGGGCGCGGAAGCGCTGCAGGATGAAGCTCATCACTACCAGCCGCAGCGCCTGTTCGCCGAGCAGGCCACCGAAGGCGAGATCGCCGATCAGGCCGACCGCGAAGGCGACGCCGAGCCCGACGCGCTCGGGATCCTCGATCACCCAGTAGGCGACGACCAGCGCCAGCCAGAACGGCCGGTAGGGCTGCAGGGCCAGCGGCAGCGGCAGCAGGCCGAGCAGCAGCGCGAGGAACACGCTGGCCGGCAGCAACCAGGGATGGCGACGCCGGCTCATGGGCGGGTCTCCGCGGGCGGGGGCGGCGTGGCAGGCGTGGGCGTGGCAGTCGGGGCGGCGGACGGCGCGGGCACATCGCCGGCGGGGCTGGTCGATGCCGGCGTGCTCCCGGCCGGATCGGCGCCGGTATCCGGCAATGCCGCGCCGCCTTCCGCCGCGGCGCGCGCCTCGGCCTCGGCCTGCGCGGCGGCGGCATCGCGGGCGGCGGCCTCGGCGTCGAGATCGGCCGTCGACACCGGCACCACCACGTCGCGCAGCAGCAGCACGTCGCGGCCGCGGTCGAGCTGCGCGGCCGGGGTCAGGTCGCCGACCAGGAAGGCGCGGCTGTCGTCGGGTTCGAGCGCGGTGATCGTGCCGACCGGAAAGCCCGGTGGAAAGCGGCCCCCCAGCCCCGAGGTGACGACGGTATCGCCGACCTCGACTTCCGCCGACAGGGGAATGTTGCGCAGCGCCAGGTGGCCGGCGCGGCCGCTGCCGTAGGCGACCAGGCGCACGCCGTTGCGGGCGATGATCACCGGCACCGCGTGCTCCAGATCGGTCAGCAGCAGCACGGTCGCCGTCGACGGCGTCACCGCGATCACCTGGCCCAGCAGGCCACCGGCGTCGATCGCGCTCTGGCCGACGCGCACGCCGTTGCGGCTGCCGGTATCGAGCAGCAGGCGCTGCCGGGTCGGGTCCTGGTCGACATCGAGGATCGGCGCGAGCTGCACGTCGAGACTGCCCTGCTCGACCGCGCCGAGCAGGCTGCGCAGGCGCGCGTTCTCGACCGCTTCGACCCGCAGCCGCGCCTGGCCGGCGTTGAGCACCAGCAGTTCGTTGCGCAGGCGCCGGTTGTCGGCCGCCAGCTGCGAGCGCGTCGCGGCGTCGTTGCGCATGCTGTCGCCGACCCGCGACGGCAGTCCCGCCAGCCACCACAGCGGCTGCACGGCCACGCTCGCCTGGTTGCGGAACTGGGTCAGCCAGCCCCCCCGATGGTCCGAGACCAGCAGCACCAGCGACAGCGCCAGATAGGCCAGCAACCGCAGCGTCCCGGCGACATCGCCGGGCCGGGGAACAGGAGAGCGGGCGTAGGAGGACACGTGCGGGAGGCCGGGGTCAGGAGTCGGGTTGTGGATTCGCGGCCGTGGCCCGCCTCGCGCGGATGCCGTCCCGCCGCGCAGACCCGTGTGCCAGCCGGATCCCGCTGGTGTCGCCGGACGGGGTGGCGCGCGCGGTCAGGCCGCGCCGGCACGCCGCCCGCTGGCGCGACCGCGTCACTCGGCCGCGAAGAACTCGTTGCCGTGCAGGTCGAGCAGTTCCAGCGCCCGGCCACCGCCGCGTGCGACGCAGGTCAGCGGATCCTCGGCGACCTGCACGTGCAGGCCGGTGGCCTCGCTGATCAACCGGTCGAGGTCGCGCAGCAGCGCGCCGCCACCGGTCAGCACGATGCCGCGCTCGGCGACGTCGGCGCACAGCTCCGGCGGCGTCTGCTCCAGCGCCTGCTTGACCGCCTCGACGATGCCCGACAGCGGCTCGCGCAGCGCGTCGAGCACTTCGCTCGAGCTGATGGTGATGATCTTCGGCACGCCCTCGGCCAGATGCCGGCCTGACACTTCCATGTCGATCGGGCGTTCCTGCGGGTACGCGCAGCCGATCTCGAGCTTGATCCGCTCCGCGGTCGCGTCGCCGATCAGCATGCCGTGGTTGCGGCGCACGTAGTTGATGATCGACTCGTCGAAGCGGTCGCCGCCGATGCGGGCCGACTGCGAGTAGACGATGCCGTTGAGCGCGATCACCGCGACTTCGGTCGTGCCGCCGCCGATGTCGACGACCATCGAGCCGCGCGCCTCGGTCACCGGCAGGCCGGCGCCGATCGCGGCCGCCATCGGCTCCTCGATCAGCGAGACCTCGCGGGCGCCAGCTTCGAGCGCCGAGTCCTTGATGGCGCGCTTCTCGACCTGGGTCGACCCGGCCGGCACGCAGATCAGCACGCGCGGGCTCGGCCGCAGGAAGCGCGACTTGTGCACCTTCTTGATGAAGTACTTCAGCATCTCCTCGGTGTAGGTGAAATCGGCGATGACGCCGTCCTTCATCGGGCGATGCGTGGTGATGTTGCCGGGCGTGCGGCCGAGCATCTGCTTGGCCTCCGAACCGACCGCGGCGACGACCTTCTGGCCGGCGGTGCGGTCCTGGCGGACGGCCACGACCGACGGCTCGTTGAGCACGATGCCCTGGCCGCGGACGAAGATGAGGGTATTTGCAGTGCCCAGGTCGATGGACAGGTCGTTGGAGAAGAGACCGCGGAACTTCTTGAACATCAGGAAAAGGCGTCCGTCGAGGGGGCAGAACAGGGCCCGCTAGCCTAGCAAAAAAAGCGCCTGCCACACCGCCCGTGCACGCGCCGTGCGAGACCCGACGAGCGCCCCGGCGGGGCCCGGGCCGCTGCCGCCTCGCCCGCCGGGCCGGGCTCCGCGCTGGCCCCCCGCACCCCGGGCCGCTACCCTAGCCGGCCTCCACGTCACGAGCGGCGCCCGATGTCTGCACTGATCTGCGGTTCCCTGGCCTACGACACCATCATGGTGTTCCCCGACCAGTTCAAGAACCACATCCTGCCCGACAAGGTGCACATCCTGAACGTCTCGTTCCTGGTGCCGCGGATGCGCCGCGAGTTCGGCGGATGCGCCGGCAACATCGCCTACAACCTGAAGCTGCTCGGCGGCGATCCGATCCCGATGGGCACCGTCGGCCAGGATTTCGGCCCCTACCGCGAATGGTTCGAGGAACACGGCATCGACCTGTCCCAGGTCCGCGAGATCCCCGACCTGTTCACGCCCCAGGCCTTCATCACCACCGATCTGGACAACAACCAGATCACCGCCTTCCACCCGGGCGCGATGATGCGCAGCCACGAGAACCACGTGCGCGACGTCCCCAACGTGACCATCGGCCTCGTCGGCCCGGACGGCCGCGACGGCATGCTGCAGAACGCGCAGGAATTCTCGGAAGGCAAGATCCCCTTCATCTTCGACCCCGGCCAGGCCATGCCGCTGTTCAACGGCGAAGAGCTGCGCAAGTTCATCGACCTGGCGGACTACGTGGTCGTCAACGACTACGAGTCCAACCTGCTGCAGGAACGCACCGGCTGGGACGAGACCGTCATCGCCGGCAAGGTGCGCGCCTACATCTGCACCCGCGGCCCCAAGGGCGTGGTGATCCATGCCGAAGGCCAGACCCACGATGTGCCCCCGGCGCACGAGCGCCGCGTGACCGACCCCACCGGCTGCGGCGACGCCTTCCGCGCCGGCCTGATCTTCGGCATCGAGAAAGGCTGCGACTGGCTGACCATCGGCCGCATCGGCAACCTGATGGGCGCGCTGAAGGTCGAGCACCCCGGCACCCAGAACCAGCGCTTCGACTACGACGAGTTCTCGCTGCAGTTCCGGCAGCAGTTCGGGTACGCGTTGGAGAGCAAGACGACGGTTTGAGTCGGGTGACATTGCGAAGTTCTGAAAACAGGGCGCCTTTCGAGGCGCCCTGTTTCGTTCTGCTGGACGGAAATCCCTTGGACAGCTGAGCAGCGGCACGGCGATACTCACCGAACACATTCAGCAGCGCCACACCCCACGTTAGACTTGTAATTCCGATCCTCGGAAGCCGCTAGGTAACGCAGACAGATGCCGAGCCAACCAATCAATGGCAAAGTGACAAGTCATCGGATACAGATAGAAATACGAACCTTGGCGAAGGGAGGAATTCCACTGCATACTCCACGCAACGGCCTATTTACGGGGTCGAATAATAGTTAGCGATCAAAGGGGGAGACAGTCGTGATGCGAAAAGCGTGGAATCGTTTATCCAAATGGCAGAAGTACTGCCTCATCGCCAGCATTCCGACTTATCTGATCGCCGCAGCGGCTGGATACATCCTACCTCTGCCATACCTGTCAAAGCTCATTGAGATGATCCTAGAGGGCTTAGGCGGAGCATTCTTTGTGATTGGATTCCTTGGCTTCCTCGAGATTTATGGAACCGCCGCTTCCGCAGGATCGAGCGATAAAGCGCCTGCGATACCCGCACCTCAAGCGCAGGATGCGCCGCAAGCTGAGGTTCGGCAGTCCGACTCGCAACGGATTGAGCGCTGACAGTTCACTCAAACCGATGCCGTTTCGCGGCACGGCCCACTTCAGGCGTTAGGTTGCATGGACATAATTTCGCTGCTCGCTGACGTGTCGAAAAGCCTTGTAGCGGCTGCAGTACTGGGCGCAATTGCTTGGATCTATAGCTGGCTACGAAACAAAAGACTCGAACGGCAGCTTGCACAGCTAATAAACGCAAATGGCGTCGGCGTTACCTATAGCCAAGACCAGATGCAGTGCAATTTTTCTGTGCAGATCGACAATTACTCCAACGCTACCATTCGTGTCAGGTCTGTCTTGCTCGTAGGAGAGCCAGGACAGATATCCCTTGAGCTTTACAGAGATACCACCACTCCAATCAACCAAACCCCGCTGTCCAACGAGATAAGAAACAGAAATGTTTCTAGGCAGTCACTCTTCAAGAACACGCTTGAGGAGGACTCGAATCCAAACTCAGTCCTGCTACCACCGAAGACAACGACAACCTTCGGATCACCGGTCTACTCGTACGTCAATCTTCCACTCAACATCAAGGATGTATGGGTCGTATACGAGTACAGCACCATCTTCGGCAGTGTGGAACTCGTGACGCAGGTCGCGACTGACAGCACTCGAAAGTTGATTTCCGATTGCTTTACAGACCTTCTAAGCGCCATGCGCGAGCGACTGACAATCCAGCAGTGGAATCAGAGAATTCGGCATGCATCTTAATAACTAAAGCGGTCAAATTTACTTTAGATCTCGATCAACCCATCCATGGATGATCTCCGGTACGCGGCTACGCCTCGCCGCCTCCACCGCTCCATTCCTGCTCGCGCTTCTTCTTCCGCATCCTTCTCCGCTTGGTCGTGATGCCATTTGATCGCGAAGAGCAGCTTGCAGTAGCCGCTGAGGGCTCACCCTCGTCAACGGCGTTAGCCGGAAATCGACTGGCCGATCGTCCAAGCCACTCCCTCGATTCGATGGCGGCGACTGCTTAAGGACGAGTCTAGTGACAGAAAACAGCGACTAGCGATGACGTATAAGACCGGTCAGTTCGCTCTTGCGTATCGGCACCCCAGGAGCCAGGGAATTGACGAGGGACTCAACGATCAGCTGTTCGGATGTGTCCGTCAGCGGACCCAGCACAATCTTCGCGCTAGCTAAGGCAGCTGATGACAACTCCCTATCGATGTAGCGAACAGTGGGGCGCAATTTCGTTGCGATGGAGGCTTCTGCTAGCTCGCTGTACTGTCGCGCCCAGTCCGCGTCGTCGGTCCAACTCGAAGGGCCAACGGTCGCATGAAGCACAAATCTCACCTCCTGCTGGAATGACCAGCGGAGGTGCTTGTACGTAGCAAGTTGAACTATTCGGCCGTTGACATTGATTCCGTCAGGAGGCAGGTGCTGAACGCGAGCAGCGTATTCTGCGGCTATATCGGCCACATAGTTAACTCTGGAGAGAAACATGCTTTCGTCCTCGATCTGGTCAGGAGATAGCACGTAACCAGGGCACCGCAATCCATTCATTAGAAACGTCGGTGAGAGCATCGGGACCTGAGAAAATGGCTGCCTAGGCAGAGATATCCGGACGCCTTTCATGGCGTGGCCATACATCGCCCATTGTGCAATGTCCTCCTCAGCCTTTTCGACCCAGCAGCTCGCGAAAAGCATTGAACCGAAATCGAAATCACCGATGCTCTGTGCTTCCTCTGTATCGTCTAAGGTATCCAGACGACCAAAGCGAATTGTTCGATTCTGCAGAATCGAAGCTAGCGCTCCGATGCTCGTGTAGTGATGAATCAGATGGTTTTCCATGGCTTCAACTCCGCTCAGAGCAAGCTAAATTCTGCGAGTTAACGGGGTCAAAGTCACTAACCTGGAGCGAACCGTGAACTGCTACGGAGCTTGATGCTGCGCTCGCGACGCATTGAATCCCGACACGAACTCCCACACCGAACCGGCGACTAACAGCACCAGCGCCGCGGCCATCATCAGATTGCGGTTGTGCTTGCGGTAGCCGATGACAAGGGCGACCAGACCGGCGACGAGCAGCAGGACTTGCAGAATGAGCATCGTGTTCTCCGTTCGCGATGGGCATTCTTGCCGACGGCAAGCGCCTTCTCCAGCGTTCGACGGAGACGCGATGCGGCTTGTGACATCCGGACGTGAGAAGGGTGCCTCGAGGCGCCCATTCCGTTTCCGAATTCCCATGCAAGACCAGTCCGGAAAAAACGGGACGGAGGCAATTAAATCCAAGTGAACCACCTCTGCTGAGCATGCCCCACATCGTTCGCGGGCATAGGCTGAAGGTGATTTGTTGTTCGAAACGTCGGGGTCGCGACGCCCGCAGGCCGTGAGCGCAGGCCGTACCGCCTATCCTCACCAGTCCGCGATCCGCCTCCCAATTGAATGCGCGCATGCCGCCTCGCTCCGATACGCCCGCCTCCCAGCCCCGCGACCTGACTACCGGGCCGATCGCATCCACGCTGTTCGTGTTCGCGCTGCCGATCCTCGGCGGCAACGTGCTGCAGTCGATGAACGGGTCGGTCAACGCGGTCTGGATCGGGCGCTTTCTCGGCGAGGACGCGCTGGCGGCGATCGCCAATGCCAACAACATCCTGTTCTTCCTGCTCGGCGCGGTGTTCGGCGTGGGCATGGCGGCGACGATCCTCGTCGCCCAGGCGATCGGCCGCAGCGACGTGCCGGAGGCCAAGCGCGTCATCGGCACCAGCGCGACGTTCTTCCTGTCGGCCTCGGTGCTGATCGCCGCGGCCGGCCTGCCGCTGTCGCGCGTGGTGCTGGAATGGATGGGCACGCCCGCGGGCGCATTGCCGCACGCGGAGGCGTACCTGAAGATCATCTTCCTCGCGGTGCCGTTCCTGTACGCGCTGGCCTTCCTGTCGGCGATCCTGCGCGGCGCCGGCGATGCGCGCACGCCGTTCCTGTTCCTGCTGCTGGTGGTCGCGCTCGACATCGTGCTGGTGCCGCTGCTGATGTTCGGCGTCGGCCCGTTGCCCGAGATGGGCATGGCCGGCGCCGCGCTGGCGAACCTGATCGCCAATGCGCTGAGCCTCGCGGCGCTGCTGGCGTGGCTGCGGCACCGGCGCCACCGGCTGTGGATCGACCGCACCGAGCGGCACCTCTATCGCCCGGACTGGACCATCGTGAAAGCGCTGGTGGTCAAGGGCGTGCCGATGGGCCTGCAGATGGTGATGCTGTCGGCGGCGATGATCGCAATGATCTCGATGGTCAACCACCACGGCATCGAGACCACGGCCGCGTACGGTGCGGCGCTACAGCTGTGGACCTACGTGCAGATGCCGGCGATGGCGATCGGTGCGGCGTGCTCGACGATGGCCGCGCAGAACGTCGGCGCCGGGCGCTGGGACCGCGTGTCGGCGATCGCGCGCCACGGCGTGCTCTTCAACTTCCTGATGACCGGCCTGCTGATCGCGCCGCTGATCCTGCTGGACCGCTTCACGCTGGCGCTGTTCCTGCCCGACGGCAGCGCGGCGCTGGAGATCGCGCGACATCTCAACCACATCGCCATCTGGTCGTTCCTGTTCTTCGGCGTGACCTTCGTGATGTTCGGCGTGGTGCGCTCGACCGGCGCGGTGCTGCCGCCGCTGATCATCCTGGCGATCGCGCTGTGGGGCGTGCGCGTGCCGTTCGCGACGCTGCTGCAGCCGGTGCTGGGCGTCGATGCGATCTGGTGGAGTTTCCCGGCCAGTGCGCTGTGCGCGATGCTGCTGGCGGTCGGCTATTACCGCTTCGGCGGCTGGCGCGCCGCGCGCATGCTGCCGGGCGACGCCGACAGCATCGCGATTCCCGCCGAGGTGCCGGCGCAGCCGCCCTGCCCGGTCGCCGACACGCCGCCGCGCGAACCCGCGTTGCGGCCGGATCCGGCGCGTGCCTGAGCCGGCGGCGATGAACGTGGCACGACCCGGCAGCGCGGCAAGGCTTGTCCAGGACGCGCAACGCGTCCATTCCTGTACTACCGGCCGCGGTGTTGCGGCGCCACTGGTGGTCCCGATGCGCCGTTGTCTGCTCCTGCTGTGCGTGGCCTCGTCGCTGGCGTTCGCCGCGACGTCCGCGTCCGCGCAGCAGTTGCGCCGGCCGGCCGATCCGTTGCCCACGCCGGCGCCCGCGCTGCGGCCGATCGATGCGACGCCGACCGGAAACTCAGTGCTGCAGCCACCGCCTCCGGTGCGTGGTCTCACCGACGATGCCAACCGCCCGGTCTCGCCGATGCCGGCACTGTCGCCGCGTGCGCGCTGCCTGCAGACGGCGCGCCAGTCGATCCAGGCGCCGTCGGACTACCGCATTGCCGCGGCTCAGCGCCAGCTCGCCGCGACGGATGTACAACGCGCTGCGCGCAATGCCGACGCGACGGATCCCACCGACCGCTCGGGCCTGCGCGCGCAGCGGAATGCCCAGCAGCGCGCCATCGTGCGCGAGCGCAACGCCGCGCGACAGCAGCTCACCGTCGCGCAGAACAACTGCATCGGCGGATGACGCGGGGCGCGTCGGCGCGCGCGCTCAGTTCCAGGCCGGCAGGCGGGCGCGATCGAGGCCCGCGACTTCGAACACCGCGGTGCGGGTGCCGCCGGCCTCGACCGGGAATTCCACGCTGACGGTCTTCGCTCCCTCCAGCATCCGCCACAGCGCGCGCTCGTCGTCGATGAACATCGCGATCGCCTCGTCGGTCTTCGGCCGGTTCGCGGCCATGCGCACGGGCGCGGCGTCGTCGACGGTCACGCCGACGCGGCAGCTGCCGTAGCAGTCGAAATCGCCGGCCTGCAGCACGAGGTAGCTGCTGCGGCCCCACGACGGATGGTCGCGAAAGATCAACCGGACCTGCTTGGCGCCGGTGCCGTCGACGTCGAGGTTGTCCTTGGCGTAGATCGCCGCGGACAGCTGCTGGCCGCCTTCGACGGCCTCGCTGTTGTAGCTCCACAGCGCCTCGGTGCGTGCGGCCTCGCGCAGTTCGTCGCCCTTGGTCTTCACTGAATCGAACTGCGCGCGCACGCGACCCGCCGCGGCGGTGTCGGGGTAGCGCGCCAGCAGCACGTCGGCCTGGGCCTTCGCCAGCGGCCAGTTCTCGGCGGCCACGGCGGCCTCGAAGTCGCGCTCGCCGTCGGTGGCGGCCTGTTCGCTGGCGGCGGCCAGCGACGCGGCCTGCGCGGCGGCCTGGGCCTCGCGGTCCTGGCAGGCGGTCAGCGGCAGCAGCGCAACCAGCAGGGCGGCGGCGAGCGGAAGATGTCGTGCGGTCATGCGGAAGTCCTCGTACGGGCGGCGACGTGCCGCGTGCGGCTGCGCGATCGGGCGATGGCGACGCGCGGCATCACGCGAGCGTACCGCGCTGGCGCGATGCGGCGCACGCGCAGGCCGCGTGGCGCAGCCATTGGGTCAGGCGTTCTCCACACCGCGCGGGGCGCATGCGTCGCTTCGATGCGCTGAGGTCGCCGCGTGCCGTCCTCCGTCCCGCACCGCACGCCAGAACGCAGAACGGCCGCCCGAAGGCGGCCGTCGTCTGCGTCTCGACTGCGCGGCTCAGCGCGTCGGCGGTGCCTGCACCGTGGCCGGATCGGCCTCGGGCGCGTCGGGCGCCTCGGGGGCGGCCGGCGGGGTCGGCGGCGCGGGCGCCGGCCTGGCGTCGGCGATCAGCGTTTCGACCGAGCCGGTCGTGATCGGGTGATAGCCCGGACGGGCGCGCGCGAAGATCTCCTTCGCCAGCACCAGGCCCGGCTCGGTCTGCACCAGCGCGGTGTAGATCGGCATGATCAGCTTGCGACGGCCGACGCGCTCGGTGAACGCGGCCAGTGCCTCGTTGGCCTGCGTGTAGCCGCTGCGGATGGCGAGCGGATACCAGCGCATCGCGATCTCGCCGTTGTCGGTGCCGGTGAACGCATAGGCGCCATCCAGCTGGGCCAGCTGCTCGACCGTCAGCGTCTCGGGCAGGCTTTCGAGGAAGTGCAGCCATTCCTGGGTCGACCACGCATCGGTGATCTGCGCCGGCGGCAACTGCGCGCTGCCGAGCCAGGCCAGGCGCGCGGAATCGACGATGCCGAAATTACGCGACAGCACCTGCGGCGCAGACGACGGGATACCCGGCGCGTAGATCCATTCCTGGATCTCGGCGTCGGTGACCGTGTCGGGCGCCTTGTCGAACAGGTGTTCCTTCGCGTAGGCGAGGAACTGCTCGGTGGTGATGCTCTGGAACGCGAAATGGTCGAAGTAGCCGCGCAGGAAGGCGTCGAACGTCTGCCGCCCGAAGCGCTGCTCGAGGAACTGCAGGAACCAGGCGCCCTTGTCGTAGGTGACCGCGCTCAGCGCGCCATCGGCGTCGAGCTCGGTGCCCGGCTTCACCGCCAATGCCTGGGTCGCTTCCGGCATCGCGCTGATCGAGCCCGCCAGCGCATTGCGCGCGATGACGAACTCCATGTCGCTGACTTCCTTGCCGTACAGCGACTCGACGATGCGGTTCTCGACGTAGCTGGTGAAGCCTTCGTTGAGCCAGCCGTGCTTGGCGCTGGAGAAGGTCACCAGGTTGCCGGACCAGCTGTGCGCGAGCTCGTGTGCGATCAGCGAGACCAGCGACTTGTCGCCGACGATGACGGTCGGAGTGATGAACGACAGGCGCGGATTCTCCATGCCGCCGTACGGGAAAGACGGCGGCAGGATCAGCAGGTCGTAGCGCTCCCAGCGGTAGGGGCCGTACAGCGCTTCGGTGGTTTCGATCATCTTCTCGGTGTCGGCGAACTCCGCCACCGCGCGATCGATCATCGCCGGCTCGGCCCAGACGCCGGCGCGGCCGGAGATTTCCTTGAACACCAGGTCGCCGGCGGCGATCGCCATCAGGTACGACGGGATCTTCTGCGGCATCGAGAACGTGTAGTCGCCGTCGCGCGGCGCGTCGGGCGCGTTGTCGGCGCTCATCAGCACCATGACGTCGGGACGCGAGGTCACGTGTGCGGTGTAGGTGTAGCGGATCGCCGGGGTGTCCTGCAGCGGCACCCACGAACGCGCGTGGATCTGCTGGGACTGGCTGAACATGAAGGGCAGCGCCTTGCCTTCGGTCATCTCCGGCGTCAGCCACTGCAGGCCGGACGCGTCGGGCGAGGTCACATAGGTGACGCGGACCTTGGCATTGCGCTCGGGGGTCTCGATGGTCAGCTTGCTGCCGAGCGTCGGATCGGCCTCGGCCAGTGTGTACTGCAGTGGCTGCCACGCGCCGCCCGCCTCGCCTTCGACCCTGGAGATCGTCAGGTCGCGGGTGTCGAGCACCAGCTGGGTGGCGCTGTCGTCCTGCCATTGCAGGGTGTAGGTCGCGGTGCCGGCGATGGTCTTCGCGTCGAAGTCCAGCGCGATGTCCAGCGCGAGATCCTCGGTGACGACCTTGGCCGGCTCGGCATAGGAGTGTTCGTCGCGGTCGCCGGCGGCGGCGGGGGCCGCGCCGGAACCGGAGGACGCGGCGTCGGGGGTCGCGGCGGTGTCGGGCTTGCAGCCGGTGACGGCCAGCGCCGACAGCAGCAGCAGCGAGGCCAGCTGGGGGAAACGGGTCAGGGGAATTCGGATCACGGACCATACTCGGGGCGGAAACCGCGGGCAGTTTACCGTGTCGCTCCTGAGTCCCCGGGGCGGCACGGAGGACGCGCCACGCGAGGCGAGCCGCATGGAGGCGATCGTCAGGGCACGCGATCGGCCCGCGGAGAGCTGGTCAGCGTCCGCGGGACCCGGTTTCCCGTCGTTCGAGACGCAGGTTGCGGCTGCGCGGCCGCGGCATCAATGGCGCCATGTCGCCGGATTCCCGCGTGCGTGGGGACGACGATGTCTCCTGGCGCGCTCCGGGCTGGCGGGTCCGATCGCTCAGTGCGTCTGCCCGGCTCGTTCACGGGCGCTGCCGGCCTGCGCTGCACGCGTCCCGCCGCGGAATGCAGCGGCCGCGTGACGTGCGCGGACGCGTCAGGCCTTGTAGCCGTCGTGGATGGCGACGATGCCGCCGCTGAGGTTGCGGTAACGACAGCGCGCGAAGCCGGCGTCTTCCATCATCGCCTTGAGTTCGTCCTGCGGCGGATGCTTGCGGATCGACTCGGCAAGGTACTGGTAGCTGTCGCTGTCGCGGGCGAACAGCTTGCCCAGCCGCGGCAGGATCTGGAAGGAGTGGAAGTCGTACACGGGCTTGAACCAGTCCGCCTTCACTTCCGAGAACTCCAGCACGCGCGCCTGGCCGCCGACCTTCAGCACGCGCAGCATCTCGCGCAGGCCCGCGGCCTTGTCGGTCACGTTGCGCAGACCGAAGGCGATCGTCACCAGGTCGAAGCTCGCGTCCGGGAACGGCAGCGTCTCGGCATTGCACTGCACGTACTCGAAGCCGCGGACCTGGCCGCGGTTGGTCATGCGGTCGCGGCCGACGCGCAGCATCGCGGCATTGATGTCGCCGAGCACCAGTTCGCCGGAATCGCCGACCCGGTACTTCAGCAGCGCCGCGATGTCGCCGGTGCCGCCGGCCAGGTCGAGCACACGGTCGCCCTTCTTGACCTGCGCGGTCGCGACGAAATAGCGCTTCCACACCCGGTGGATGCCCATGCTCATCAGGTCGTTCATCAGGTCGTAGTTGCCTGCGACCGAGCTTGTCCCCGGTGGGGACGTCGCGGAAACCGAAATGGGTGGTGCCGGGCTTGCTGGAGTCGTCGTTCATCCGGCGATTATCCCTCATCCGCCGGCGTCCGCCCGTGTATGCCGGCTCGACCCCGCGGGCCGCTGCGGTCAGACTCGTCAGCCATTTGCCGACGATGTCCCCGATGATCGCCACGCCCGACTACCGCGCCCTGCTCGACACCGCCATTGCCGAAGCCCGCCAGGGCCTGGCCGAGGGCGGCATCCCGATCGGCGCGGCGCTGTACCACCAGGACGGACGCCTGCTCGGCTGCGGCCACAACCGGCGCGTACAGGAAAGCGATCCGTCGATCCACGGCGAAACCGATGCCTTCCGCAAGGCCGGGCGTCAGCGCAGCTACCGCGACACGATCATGGTCACGACGCTCGCGCCGTGCTGGTACTGCAGCGGCCTCGTGCGCCAGTTCGGCATCGGCACCGTGGTCGTCGGCGAATCGCAGACCTTCCAGGGCGGGATCGACTGGCTGCGCGAAGCCGGCATCGAGGTGATCGACCTGCAGAGCCAGGAATGCATGGACCTGCTCGGCGGTTTCATCGCCGCGCATCCGGACGTCTGGAACGAGGACATCGGCGAGGACTGAGCCGCGCCCGCCCGCCTGCGCTAGACTGCGCGCCCACGCGTCAGCCGCCCTGCCCTTCGATGACGACCACGCCACCATAGCCGCCGCTTCCGCGCCGCCCACCGGGCGTCGCCGCGCTATGCCATGCACCGTCATCCCGCCGGACACCGTCGCGTGTCCGGCCCCGCCAGGGCGTTTCCATGCATTCCAAGATTCCGCTGCGCCGGCAATGGTTCGGCAATATCCGCGGCGACGTGCTCGCCGGACTCGTCGTCGCGCTCGCACTCATTCCCGAGGCGATCGCGTTCTCGATCATCGCCGGCGTCGACCCGCGCGTCGGTCTCTACGCATCGTTCTCGATGGCCGTGGTCACCGCGATCTTCGGCGGCCGGCCCGCGATGATTTCCGCCGCGACCGGCGCGATGGCGCTGGTGATGGTCACGCTGGTGCGCGACCACGGCCTGCAGTACCTGCTGGTCGCGACCCTGCTCGCGGGCGCGTTCCAGATCCTCGCCGGCGTACTCAAGCTCGCATCGCTGATGCGCTTCGTGTCGCGCTCGGTGATCACCGGCTTCGTCAACGCGCTGGCGATCCTGATCTTCGCCGCGCAGCTGCCGGAACTGATCGGCATGCCGTGGACGGTGTACGCGCTGTGCGCGGCGGCGCTGACGATCATCTACGGCCTGCCCCGCATCACGCGCGCGGTGCCGTCGCCGCTGGTCGCGATCGTCGCGATGACCGTACTCGTCGCCGCAATGGGCATCGACGTGCGCACGGTGTCCGACATGGGCGCGCTGCCCGACAGCCTGCCGGTGTTCCTGCTGCCGGACGTGCCGTGGACGCTGGAGACGCTGCGCATCGTGTTGCCGGTGTCGGTGACGCTCGCGGTCGTCGGCCTGCTCGAATCGCTGCTGACCGCGCGCATCGTCGACGACATGACCGACACGCCCAGCGACAAGCACCGCGAATGCGTGGGCCAGGGCGCGGCCAACATCGCCACCGGTTTCCTCGGCGGCATGGCGGGCTGCGCGATGATCGGCCAGTCGGTGATCAACGTGAAATCCGGTGGCCGCGGACGGCTGTCGTCGATGGTCGCCGGCACCGTGCTGCTGGCGCTGGTGGTGTTCGCCGGGCCGTGGGTCGGCATGATTCCGATGGCCGCGCTGGTCGCGGTGATGATCATGGTCTCGATCGGCACCTTCAGCTGGCAGTCGCTACTGGACCTGCGCCGGCATCCGCCCGGATCGAGCGTGGTGATGCTCAGCACCGTCGTCGTCACCGTGGCGACGCACGATCTCGCCAAGGGCGTGCTGACCGGCGTGCTGCTGTCGGCGCTGTTCTTCGCCCGGCGCGTCGGCCGGCTGCTCGATGTCGAGGACGTGCTCGACGCCGATGGCACACGTCGCTACACCGTGCGCGGCCAGGTGTTCTTCGCGTCGGCCAACGCATTCGGCGATGCCTTCGATCTGCTGGAACCGGTCCCGCGTGTGGTGATCGATCTGACACACGCGCACTTCTGGGATCTCAGCGCGATCGGCGCCCTCGACACCGTGGTGATGAAACTGCGCGCGCGTGGTGTGGACGTCGAGGTGCTCGGTCTCAATGCCGCGAGCGCGACACTGGTCGAGCGGCTCGGCGTGCACGACAAGCCGGAGGCGCGCCTCTCCGCAGGACATTGACGCGGACGACCCCGGCCGGGGTCGCATTGTCCGCCCGGCGGTGCGCGCCGCACGCACGCAGACACGCGCGTGCGCGGTACGCCCGTGGGTCGCCGGACCGTGAAATCGGCGGCCGCCGAGCCGAACGCTGCATGCCGCCGCGCGGCTTGTCCTGATCCTGGCAGCGGCACAGACTGGCCACATGTCGAGTCCGCCGCCCTCCACGCCGCCTCCCGCGGTTCCGGACCGGTCGGCCTTGCGCCCGGATCGCTACGCGCCGCGCGACTGGGCGCCGCACGAGCGGCCGATGATGCCAGGCTCGCCATCGACGCCGCTGCACTCCACGCGGCGGCGCATCGCGTTCGGCCTCGTCGGCTTCATCGTCGCGATCACCGGCGGCCTCGGCAATGCGCTGGTGACCGCGAATCTGGTCAATCTGCAGGGCGCGCTCGGCGCGTACGCATCGGAGATCGCGTGGCTGCCGGCGGCCTATGTGATGACCAACGTGTCGATGAACATCCTGCTGGTGAAGTTCCGCCAGCAGTTCGGCCTGCGGCTGTTCACCGAGGCGTTCCTGATTCTCTATGCGCTGATCACGCTGGCGCATCTGTTCGTCAACGATCTGGGCTCGGCGATCGCGGTGCGCGCCGGCCACGGCATCGCCGGCGCGGCGCTCAACACGCTGGGCCTGTACTACATGCTGCAGGCGTTTCCGCAGAAGCATCGCCTGCGCGGCCTGGTGATCGGCCTCGGCATCGGGCAGCTTGCGCTGCCGCTGGCGCGCGTGTTTTCGACCGATCTGCTCGAGTTCGGCGAGTGGCGCGGGCTGTACATGTTCGAACTCGGCCTCGCGCTGGTCGCACTCGGCGGCGTGCTGCTGCTGAAATTGCCGCCCGGTGACCGGCACAAGGCCTTCGAGCCGCTGGACTTCGTGACGTTCGGCCTGTTCGCGCCCGGCATCGCGCTGCTGACCGCGGTGCTCGCGCAGGGTCGTCTCGCATGGTGGACGGAGACCGCATGGCTGGGGTGGGCCCTGGCGGCATCGATGGTGCTGGTGACGGCGGCGATCGCGATCGAACACGTCCGCGCGCGGCCATTGCTCAACACGCGCTGGCTCGCGACCGGGCCGATGCTGCGCCTGGCGCTGGCGATCGTGCTGATCCGCATCGTGCTGTCGGAACAGGCGACCGGCGCGGTTGGCTTCCTGCAGGCGCTCGGCCTCGGCAACGAGCAGATGCGCACGCTGTTCGTGATCGTGCTGGTCGGCAGCGTGGCCGGTCTGGCGACGAGCGCGCTGACGATCGATCCGGCGAAGACCTGGCAACCGGTACTGATCTCGCTGGCGCTGATGATGACCGGTGCGCTGATGGACGCGCAGGCCAGCAACGTCACCCGGCCCGAACAGATGTATGTGAGCCAGTTCCTGCTCGCGTTCGGCAGCACGTTCTTCCTCGGGCCGATGCTGATCGCCGGCATCGGTCCGGTGATCAGCCAGCCGCGCAACCTGATCAGCTTCGTCGTGCTGTTCGGCATGACCCAGAACCTCGGTGGCCTGCTCGGTTCCGCGTTGCTGGGCACGTTCCAGACGATGCGCGAGAAGTTCCATTCCAGTGTGCTGACCGAACATCTGACCCTGCTCGATCCGCTGGTCTCCGCGCGCGTGCAGGCCACCGCGAACGGCTACGCCGCGACGATCGCGGATCCCGCGCAGCGCAACGCGCTCGCGGTGCGCGCGCTCGGCAGCGCAGCCACGCGCGAGGCCAATGTGCTGGCCTACAACGATGTCTTCCTGCTGATCGCCTTCATCGCGTTCTGCACGCTGGTGTGGATCATCGCGTCGCGGGTCTGGGCGCGTCTGCGCGCCGCGCCGGCAACGCCCGCATCGCCGCCGTCTTCTGCCGCCCCGGATTCCGCATGAGCGCAACCGCCCCGACACCCCCACCCGAACAGCCGGCCGCACCATCGCGTCGCCGACGCGTGCTGCAGATCGCCGCGTTCGCCGCGATCGCACTGGCCGGCGTGCTGCTGGTGCTCTACGCCTGGCGCCTGCCACCGTTCGGCAGCAGCGTGCAGAGCACCGAGAACGCGACCGTGCGCGGCCGCGTGACGCTGATCGCCCCGCAGGTCTCGGGCTACGTCACCGAGGTCGCGGTGCAGGATTTCGAGCCGGTGACGCGCGGCCAGCTGCTGGTGACGATCGACGACCGCATCTACCGGCAGCGCTACGAACAGGCGCAGGCCAATCTGCGCGTGCAGCAGGCCGCGCTGGCGAACGCCACGCAGTCGCGACGCAGCGCCGAAGCCGGCATCGCCCGCAGCGCCGCCGACATCGCGGCGACGCGGGCGCAGTCGGATGTCGCCGCGATCGATCTTCGCCGTATCGAAGCACTCGCTGCCCAACGGCTGATCTCCGAGCACGACCGCGATCTCGCCCGTGCCAGCAGCGCGCAGGCGCGCGCATCGGCCGCACAGGCGCGCGCCTCGCTCGATATCTCCGAGCAGGATGCGCGCAGCGTCGACGTCAACCGCGACAGTCTGGAAGCCGCGGTGGCCAGCGCCGAAGCCGCGGTGGCGCTGGCGAAGATCGATCTCGACAACACGCGCATCACGTCGCCCGACGACGGCCTGCTCGGCCAGGTCACCGTGCGCCAGGGCGCGCTGGTCAACGCCGGCACGCAGCTGATGGCAGTGGTGCCGGCGGACGTCTGGGTGCTGGCGAACATGAAGGAAACGCAGATGGTCGACATGCGCGTCGGCCAGCCGGCGAGCTTCACCGTCGACGCCCTCGGCGGCGCGCGGCTGACCGGCCGCGTCGAACGCATTTCACCCGCGACCGGTTCGGAGTTCAGCGTGCTGCCCGCGGACAACGCGACCGGCAACTTCGTCAAGATCGCGCAACGCATTCCGGTACGGATCGCGGTGGATCGCGACCAGCCGCTGGCGGCGCGGTTGCGGCCGGGCATGTCGGTGGAGGTCAGTGTGGATACGGGAGCGGGGGAGCGCGCGGCCGACTCGCGGCCTTCGCGCGCGCCCTGAATCCGGGCCCGCCGCGCCTCCGGCGATCGGCGGCAACCGCGGCCTCTCTGACTGGCCATGCGTCGAAAGGCTGCAGGGCGCGCGTCAGTCGCGTCGGTCCAGGAACTCCAGCGCCGCCTCCAGCACCGGCTTCGCCCACTCCGGCGTCGCCGCCAGCGCGTCGACGTCGCTGGCATCCGGCACCACCAGCGCGCCGTCGATCATCTCCAGCAGCAGCACCGGATCCGGCACCGCGTTCCCGCGCGCGACGTCGACGCTGTTGTCGTAGACCTGTAGCTGCGCGAGCACCGGCATCAGCGCGATGAGGTTCTCGCGTGCCCGTGTCCAGCGCGCGCGGATATTCGCTTCCGGAATGTCATGGCCACCGACCGCAACGCGCGCCTGCACGCGCGCGATGTGCTGCTCGGCGGAGGCTAGGCCGCAGAACCACATCAGCACGTCGTGCGTCCGCGCGGCCCCGGCGATGCGCGCTGGCACGGTGTTGCCGCCGAGCGTGGTCTCGAACGCATGGCTGTGCCCGTTCGCGAGTGCGACGTCGAGCCGGCGCATGCCTTCCTGCCAAGCCTCCGCATTCGCCTCGGGCATCGTGCAGGCGGTCGCGGCAGCGAGCTCGCGCGCGAAGATGTCGGGGTTGAACCACGCCAGGCCGGCGCGTTCGAGCAGATGGCCGCCGACCGAACTCTTGCCGGCGCCGTTGACGCCGGCCAGCACGTAGAGGACCGGACGTGCCACGCTCAGCAGGTCGCGCCGGCCTTGACCTTGCCGCGCAACCGCGCGGGGCCACGCATCGCGCTGCGCAGGCGCACCGCGGCGTCGTCGGCCTGCAGCGCGGACAGCCGGTCGTCGAAGCGCGCGCGCAGGGTGTCGAGCGCCGAGCGCTGGGCCGCGCCGGCCGCGTCGAGCGCCTGCAGGATCGCGGCGTACTCGTCGGCCGACAGGATCACCGCCTCGGGCGTGTTGTGGTGGGTCACGACGACCTTGCCGTCGCGGGCGACGGTCTTCATGACCCCGCGCCAGCCGAGCTTCTTGACGTCCGACGCCGGCGTGCGCGTCAGCGCGTCGAGGGCATCGAGTTTCAGGGACATCGTCATCGCGTCCACTCCTGCGGCAGGGTCGGGCCAATATACCCCAAATGGCCTTTCTGGCCCCTCACGCCAGTGCCGGGGCCGGCGTCCGCCTCAGCGGCGGGCGAAGCGCAGCACCAGCCACAGCGCGAGTGCCAGCAGGTTCACGCCCAACGCGACCGTCGACGGCCCGGCCAGGGCCAGCCGGAACGCCTCCGACGGCACCGACCAGTCCACGCCGACGACCACGCTGCGACCGAAGCGGAACTGCAGCGGCACCGTCGCGCCGACATGCCAGGCATAGCTCAGCCACGGGCTCGCGACGAGCGGGATCTGCAGGGCCAGCGCGATCCGCGACAGCCGCTCGCCGAGCGCGTCGCCTTCCAGCAGCAGCACGCCGGCGATCAGCGCGAACGTCGACAGCAGCAAGCCGAACACCAGCATCAGCAGTGCCGCGCCGCCCGGCACGCCGCCGGCGAGACGCACCAGCGCGCTGGCCAGGCCGTAGAAGCCACCGGCGATCTGCAGGATGGCGACGAGTCGGAACAACAGGGACATGAGCGGCACACCGGACAGGGTGCGCGATTGTGGCAACGTCGCCCGGCGGGCTCAAGGCATGCCGGCAGGCGCCGCCACGCGCCACAGGACCGGCCAGTCGTCGGCGGTCAGGCCACCGCAGCGGGTCATCTCGGCGTAGTGCGCGAGCTGGAACGCCCGGCCGTCGAACCGCCAGTGCGCGCTGATGCCGCAGTCGCCGATGCCACGGCCCTTCGCGAACTGGCCGAGCGTGCCGGTCGCGGGATCGAAGTCGGGGCTGACCAGCAGATCGAGATCGGCCAGCGGCTCGCTGTCGTCGGACAGGTGCGGCACCGGCCACGTCAGGCGGCGCACCTCACGGCCGTCGCGCGCCACGCGGAACACCAGGCTCGATGCCTGGTAGGCGCCGCTGAAGCAGGTCACGAACACCAGCGCGTCGCGCGCATCGAGCGCGACCGCGGCGTCCTGGCGCGCGACATCGAAGTCGCCGCCCGCCGGATTGCAGTCCTGCGCCTGCAAGGCAGCCGCCTGGGACGCGCGCACGCCACGCGTGAGCCGCGCGGCGGCCGCATCGGACAGCGCGGGCGGCGGTGTCGCGACGCGCGCGAGCACCGGCAGCGCCGGCGCGTCCGGCACGGCGGCGCCATCGCGCTCGCCGCGTCGTGCCCAGGCGCCGGGCGTGTCGAGCCGTTGCTGGTGTGCGTCGATGTAGAGCAGCGCCGCGGTGAGGCCCGACAGGGACACGCGCCGCTCGCCGCTGCGCAACTGCGCGCCGTCGCGGACCTGCTCGATGAAACGCGCGATCGCCGTGGGATCGTCGAGCCGCAAGCCGGCGGATTCGCCCGCGTCGCGCTGCCACGGCAACGCGGCGAGCGCAGGCGCGGCGGCATCGTCGAGCTGCAGACCGGAAGCCTCGATCCCGTCCCACGGCGCGCGCAGCCGCAGCATCTGCGCGCCGTCCGCCCCCGCGTCCCGGGTCAGCGACAGCACCAGGCCCGACGCACTGTCGCTGACCGCGATCGCCGCGCACCGCCGGGCGTTGTCGCAGGCGACGACGACATCGCGGAACGTGCGATACACCGGCGCCGCGGGCGTGCCGGCGGGCGCGGCCTGCACGCCCGGTGCGTCGCGCGATACGGCCGCGTCGGTGCCCGGTGTCGCCGCGGGCGTCGCGACGGCCCCGGGCGGGGTCGCATCGCGCGGGGCGCAGGCGCTTGTCGACGCCAGCAGGCCCAGCACCACCAGCACCTTGCATGCAGCGTTCGACATTGCAGGTCGTCCACACACGATCGGGCCCGCCATGATGCGGGCCCGATGTGCCACCGCGATGAACGCGGACGCGATCAGAGGATGTAGCGGCTCAGGTCCTGGTCTTCGACCAGTTCGCCCAGATGGCGGTCGACGTAGTCGCGGTCGATGACCACAGGCTCGTTGCGGTCGGGCGCCTCGAAGCTCAGCGAATCGAGCAGGCGTTCGAGCACCGTGTGCAGGCGACGCGCGCCGATGTTCTCCTGGCGCTCGTTGACGTGCGCGGCGATCTCGGCGAGGCGGTCGACGGCATCGTCGGCGAAGGTCAGGCCCACGCCTTCGGTCTTCAGCTGCGGACGAAATCGTCCTTGGTCAGCGCGGTCAGTTCGACCCGGATCGGGAAGCGGCCCTGCATCTCGGGTATCAGGTCGCTGGGCTTGGCGAGGTGGAACGCGCCCGAGGCGATAAAGAGGATGTGGTCGGTCTTGACCGAGCCGTACTTGGTGCTGACCGTGCTGCCTTCGACCAGGGGCAGCAGGTCGCGCTGCACGCCTTCGCGGCTGACATCGCCGCCGCCGACGTTCTCACCGCGCTTGGCGACCTTGTCGATCTCGTCGATGAAGACGATACCGTGCTGCTCGCAGGCCTCGATCGCGGCCTCGCGCACCTCGTCCTCGTTGACCAGCTTGCCGGCCTCGTCCTCGATCAGCTGCGGACGCGCGGCCTGGATCGTCAGTTTGCGCTTGTGGGTCTTGCCGCCGCCGAGGTTGGCGAACATCTGCCGCAGCTGCTGGCCCATCTCCTCCATGCCCGGCGGCGTCATGATGTCGACGCCCTGCCCGGCCGCGAGCTCCAGCTCGATCTCGCGCGCATCGAGTTCGCCCGCGCGCAGCTGGCGACGCAACTTGCGGCGCGTTTCCGACTCCTGGCTCGACGGCTCGGCGCCGATGTCCACCGTCGCCTGCGGGCCGAACCCGAAGGTCGGCGGCGGCGCCTCGCGTTTGGGCAGCAGCGCATCGAGGATGCGGTCCTCGGCGCGCTCTTCGGCCTGCGTGCGCACGCGCACCTTGGCCTGTTCGCGATACAGCTTGACCGCGGTGTCGGCGAGGTCGCGGATGATCTGCTCGACGTCCTTGCCGACGTAGCCGACCTCGGTGAAGCGCGTCGCTTCGACCTTGACGAACGGCGCGTTGGCGAGCGTCGCCAGCCGCCGCGCGATCTCGGTCTTGCCGACGCCGGTCGGGCCGATCATCAGGATGTTCTTCGGCATCACCTCGTTGCGCAGCTCGGCCGGCAGCTGCGCGCGGCGCCAGCGGTTGCGCAGCGCGATCGCGACGGCGCGCTTGGCGGCCTGCTGGCCGACGATGTGGCGGTCGAGTTCCTGCACGATCTCGCGCGGGGTCATGGTGCTGCTGGAGGTATCGGGCTTGCTTGGCATAAGGGACTTCTCGCTTGCTTCGTTCTCCCGCGTGCGGAAGAAGCGCTTGCCTCCGCGGACGCGGAGGTGCCCGGTGGGCGGATGAGGGACGATGGCACGGCGTCGATTGCAGCGACTGGAGTACGGAAGCGAAGGCTCCTCACCCCAACCCCTCACCCGCAGGCGGGCGAGGGCTCTTTTCCGGATCAGAGCTCTTCGACGACCACGTTGCGGTTGGTGTAGATGCAGATGTCACCGGCGATGTGCAGCGCTTCGGTCGCGACGGTGCGTGCGTCGAGTTCGGTGTGCGCCATCAGGGCGCGCGCGGCCGACAGGGCGTACGAGCCGCCCGAGCCGATCGCGATGATGCCGTCGTCGGGTTCGATGACATCGCCGGTGCCGCTGATGATCAGCGATGTCTCGGCATCGGCGACCGTCAGCAGCGCTTCGAGCTTTCCAAAGCGGCGTTCGGTGCGCCAGTCGCGCGCCATCTCGACCGCGGCGCGGGTCAGCTGGCCGTGTTTTTCCAGCTTCGATTCGAAGAGTTCGAACAGCGTGAACGCATCCGCGGCGGCGCCGGCGAACCCGGCCAGCACGCGCCCGTCCTTGCCGAGGCGGCGCACCTTGCGGGCGTTGCCCTTCATCACCGTGTGGCCGAGCGTGACCTGGCCATCGCCGGCGATCGCGACCTTGCCGTTGCGGCGCACGGACAGGATCGTCGTGGCGTGGAAAACACTGGGGTTCTGGCTGGGGTCCATGCGGCCTCCGTGGATGTCCAGCAGACGTGGGGCACGCGGCGTCCGCGTTCAAGCCCACGCCGCCACACCACGCGCGGCCGACGGTGCGCGCGGATTCAGCGCGCGTCGTGTCCTGCCGGATGCGCCTGCCGGTACAGGCGCCAACCGAGGCGCGCGCCGAGCACGGTCGCCAGGCCGGAGACGACGATCGCCATCGCGTTCGGCGTGGCGGCATCGGCGAACGTCAGGCCGGCGCCGCCGAGCCGCTGCAGCACCAGCACCGACGACACCCAGCCGACCGCCCACAGCACCAGCGCCGCACGCAGGAACGGCTGGCGCGCTGCATATGCGCCGGCGCCCGAGGCGAGCAGCGCGATCGCGCCGGCCTGCAGCGCCGTCCACAGCGGCGCGGTGCCCGAAGGCGCCGGCGGAAACAGCCCGGTCGCGAGCGCGCCGAGCAGCATCTGCAGCACGACGGAGACGGCCAGGCCGATGACGATGCGCAGGTTCATGCCGGGGACCTCGTGAGACGCGGCGTTCGACACGCGGGGACGGGCGCTCAGGAACGCCGCTTCGCGCGGGGATGGGCGGCGTCGTAGACCTTCGCCAGATGCTGGAAATCGAGATGCGTGTAGATCTGGGTCGTCGCGATGTCGGCGTGCCCCAGCAGTTCCTGCACGCCGCGCAGATCGCCGGACGACTCCAGCACGTGGCTGGCGAAGCTGTGCCGCAGCAGATGCGGATGCACGCGCTTGAACAGGCCCTGGCGCTGCGCGAGCACGCGCATGCGCAACTGCACCGCGCGCGCGGTGATCGGCTTGCCGCCGCGACCGGGGAAGACCGGTGCATCGCGCGCCGCGCCGCTCTCCTGGCGCCAGGCGTCGAGCGCGGTCCGCGCATGCCGCCCGACCGGCACCACGCGCTGCTTGCCGCCCTTGCCGAGCACGGTGACCAGGCCGCCGGCGAGATCGAGATCGCGCCAGCACAACGCGCACAGTTCCGACAGGCGCAGGCCCGAGGAATAGAACAGTTCCAGCAACGCGCGGTCGCGCAGGCCCAGCGGCGCGTCGGTCGGCACTTCGACCAGTTGCGTGGCCTCGTCGACGTCGAGCACCTGCGGCAGCTTGCGCGGCGCCTTCGGGCCCCGCACGCCGGCGGCGGGATTGGCGACGATGCGGCCGTGCTTCAGCAGCCACTGGAAATAGCTGCGGCACGCCGAGAGGCGTCGCTGCAGGCTCTTGGGCGACAGGCCCCGGCGATGCTCGGCGGCGATGAAGGCGCGGATGTTCTCGGTCGCGAGCGCCGACAGATCGGCCTGCCCGCATGCCTCGGCCCAGTCGCGCAGACCGCCGAGATCACGCCTGTACGCGTCGAGCGTGTGCGCCGACATGCGGCGCTCGACCTGCAGGTGCGCGAGGAATGCGTCGATGGCCATGCGGCATCCTAGGGTGGGTCGCCCGCGCGGACCAGCGCGATCAGGCGTCGAAACGCCGCATGGCGGCAGCGAAGGCCTCGCCCATCATCCGCAGGAACAGCGTGCCCATGCCGGGATAGAAGCGGTTGGCGTCGTGGCTGCCCACCGCGACCAGGCCGACACCCGCCAGCGGCAGCAAGGCACTCGACTGCACCTCGTCGACGCGCGCGCCGTACAGCAGCGCCTGCTTGTCGGGATGCAGGCGGCCGCACAGCGGCTCCTCGTCCTTCAGGCAGTCGGCGAACGGCTGCAGCAGGCGGTCGTCGCGTTCGACGATCTGCAGCCAGTCCTCCTGCGCCAGGCCGTCGACCGGCGCGAACAGCACGACGCGCACGAGATCGCCGTTGAAGTCCTCGGCGAGGGTCGCGGCGAGCGCACGCACCGTCGACGCGGCATCGGTCTGGCGCAGCAGCGCCAGCGTCAGCTGGTGGGTGCGCACGGCCAGCCGTTCGTTCTCCTGCGAGATCGCATACAGATCGCGCAGCCGCTTGGTCAGTTCGCGGTTCTTGTCGCGCAGCACTTCGAGCTGGTAGCTCGCCAGCGACGCCGCCGGCCCGTCTTCGCGCGGCACGACCAGGGTCAACGCCAGATCGGGGAACTGCTGCAGGAATTTCGGCTGCCGGCGCAGCCAGGCCGCGACCTCGTGGGCGCCGAGCTTGCCGGTGGTCTCAGTCATGCGGTCTGGCTCATGTCGGAAGTCTCCCCTTCGAAAACGAATGCGGCCGGTCCGGCCATCGTCAGCGTCGCCGCGTCGTCGGGCCAGACGATGCGCAGCGTGCCGCCCGGCAGGGCGACGGCGACATCGCGCCCCACCCGCCCCTGTCGCACCAGCACCGCGACCGCCGCGCAGGCGCCGCTGCCGCAGGCCAGCGTTTCGCCGACGCCGCGCTCGAACACGCGCAGGCGGATGCGATCGTCGGCGACGACCTGGGCGAAGCCGATGTTGGCCGACTCGGGAAACCACGCAGCGCGCTGCAGCTGCGGCCCCAGCGTGGCGACCGGCGCGGCGTCGACGTCGTCGACCTCGAGCACCGCGTGCGGATTGCCCATCGACACCGCGCCGAAACGCACCGCGCCGAACGGCGCGAGGTCGACCGTGTAGACCGCCTGCGCCGTGCCGAGGCCGGCCAATGGCACGTCGCCCGGATCGAACCGCGGCACGCCCATCGCGATGCGATAGGTGCCGTCGTCGAGCACGTCGACCGCGTGCGAGCCGGCCGGGCTGTCGAGCGCGAAACGCGGCGCGCGCGCGGCACCGTCGCGGACCAGCCACGCGGCGACGCAGCGGGCGCCGTTGCCGCACTGACCGGACGCGGAACCGTCGGCATTCCAGATGCGGTAGCTGGCGACGCTGCCCGGTGCGCGTGGCGCCTCGACGGTCAGGATCTGGTCGCAGCCCACGCCGGTGTGGCGGTCGGCCAGCGCGCGGCACGTGGCCGGCGACGGCGCGGCCACGCCACCGCGCAGGTCGAGCACGACGAAATCGTTGCCGGCGCCGTGCATCTTGCTGAAGCGCAACGACGCACCCGAGCGCGCCATGCGGAGAGCGACCGCGTCAGCCACCGGCGGCGTGCGCGTCCCGCGTCGGCGGCAGAGGCGCGATCACGGGGTCACGGGGGCGGGCACGTCCAGGATCACCGGCACCGGCGGCAGCGGATCGACCGGATCGGTCTGCATGTCGTCGGCATCGCTGTCCATGTCGTCGGTGCCGGTGTCGTCGCCGGCCTCGCGGTCGAGCGCCGCATCCTCGGCGTCGTCGCGGGCCATCTGCGCGTCCTCCGCCGCTTCGGCCGCCGCATCACGCTCTTCCTGCGTCGGCACGGACGATTCGATGATGAAACGCCTCGCGTCCTCGGGCGGGACTTCGTTGGGCATCAGCAGGTCGGCCTTGTTGCCGCAGGCGGTGAGCAGCAGCGCGGTCAGGCAGACGGCGATCGGGAGGCGTGTGGTCATCGCGGGAGTTTAGCGGCTGGCCCGGGGGAAGCGAAGCCGCGCGCGCGGACCCGGTGCAGCCGCGCGGCCATCACCAAGGGTCTGCCCCAGATTGTCCGCATCCGCGCCCCTGTCCAGACTGCCCCGGTCACCACTGTCGACGCGCCGCGGCGCGCACGGGAACCGCCACGATGGGCATTCTGGATGGACTGGGCGACGCCGCCTCGCAGGTCGGCGGCTTCTTCAAGGGCGCGGGCGAGACGCTGTGGGAAACCGGCGAAGGCGTCGTCGACCTCGGCGCCGGCGTGCTCAGGACCGGCTACGACCTCGGCCCCGCCGGCTGGGCCGTCGACGGCGTCACCGGCCTCTACGAACAGGCCAGCGGTCAGACCCTCGATCCCCCCGGCTGGATGCCCTCCGCCGAACGCGGGGGCCAGCGGATGGAAGCGGCGGCCGACGTGGTCAGCACCCTCGCCCGCAACCCGGGCCTGCTGGTCGATGCGGTCGTCGATCCGATCGTCGCCGACTGGCAGGCCGGCCATTACGGCGAGGCGATCGGCCGCGGCACGACCGAGGCGTTACTGGCCATCGTCGGCACCAAGGGCGCGGACAAGGCGGCCAAGGGCGCGAAGCTCGCCGATGCCGCGGCCGACACTGCGGACGTCGCGCGCGTCACGGGACGCCTCGACGATCCGGGCGACGTCGCCGGCCCGGCGGCCCGCGCGACCGACGACGCCCTCGGCGATGCGCTGGCCCGCGCGGACACCGGCACCACGGTCGGCGGCCGGCCGCTGCTGAGTTTCGAGTCGATCGACGACTTCAACCTCGCCGCGAATGCCACGCGTCCCGACAGCGTCTACGAATTCGGCACCTACCGCTGGACCACCGACGACCAGGCGCGCGTGATCCGCGCCGAAGGGCGCGTCGACCTGGAACCGGTCGGCCGCAACGACCCCGGCCTGCAGCGCGACATCGGCCACGAAGGCCGTCCCACCGACGTCGGCTTCCACGTCATCGCCGACCGCCTCGGCGGCCCGACCAACCGGCTCAACGTCGTGCCCGGCAACGGCAAGCCGATCGGCGACGACCTGCCCAATCTGAACAACGGCGCGTACAAGCGCTTCGAGAACCAGCTCGCGCGCCTGGCGGAAGCCGGGCACGACGTGGATATGCGGGTCTCGCCCCAATACAATCCGGGCAACACCAGCAGCCGCCCGGATGTCTTCGTGGCCGAATATCGCGTGGATGGCGGCGACTGGATCGACCAGACCTTCCCCAACAAGTGATGCGACCCGCGAATGGATGATCTGAATGCCGCCTACGCGGACACCGTGCGTGCGGTGGCCGCGAGCGTCCGCGACGTCAACGACGGCGAATGGGGCGAGCGCGACTGGCTGCGGCTGGTCGTGGATTTCGAATCGCTGGCCGACGACGACGGTGGCGCGCCGCGCACCAGCAGCATCTCCTTCGCGATCGCACGCGCCCCGCAGGCGCCGCTGGAGAAGGTCGCGTTCCGCCTGTCGCCGGATGCCAAGGCCGGCTTCGCCGAGATCAACCGCATCATGCAGGCGCAGAAGGGCCAGACCTGGACGACCAGCACGCTGATCGTCGAACGCGACGGCCGCTACGACTTCCAGTTCGCCTACACCCCGCCCTACCGGCTGTCGGGGAATCTCAACGACACCCGATATCGCGATTACCTCGAGCGCTACAAGGCCGAGACCGGCGCGCCGTAAACGCGCGTTCGCGAACGATCAGACGCAGAGCCGGCGTGCAGGCGCGCGATCGGGCGTTGCCGGTGGCGCTTCGTGGCGCGCGAGCGCGTTCGTCCAGGGGGCGGACGAGACCGGGCTGCCAGACGCACGCCGGCCCCGCCTCAGGCCGGCGGTTCGGGCCGCCACCACAGCCATGTCGCGACGGCGGCCATGCAGGCGATCGGCACGGCTGTCATCCACCAGCGGTGCGCGGGAATCCACAGCATCAGCGCCAGCAGGATCGCGGCGCAGATGAGCATCGTGCCGGTCGCCATCCACTTCGCGCGCCGGCTGACCGCACCATGCGCCTGCCAGTCGCGGATCGACGGGCCAAAGCGCGGATGCGCGAGCAGCCAGCGATGCAGGCGCTCCGAGCCGCGCGCCGCGGCCCAGGCCGCGATCAGCACGAAGACCGTCGTCGGCAGGCCGGGCACGAAGATGCCGATGATGCCCAGGCCGAGGCTCGCATACGCCAGCAGCCACCAGGCCCAGCGCGACACGTGGCGGAAACGGGAACGAGCGGTCATGCCGGCATTCTAGGGCGCGCCATGTCGCGGCACGGGCACGGCCGGGCACCGGCCGCATCGCCCGACCACATGCAGTGCGTGGCGGGCAGGGCCATCGCACCCGGTCCGTTGGTGCGGGACGCCTCGGAATGCACACCGGGCTGGAGGCATCGCCTGCCGCAGGATCGAACCAATCTGCTCGCGACCGGCGCCCTGCACCGGCCGCGTTCGCCGGCCTCAGTTGTCCGGCGTCGCGCCGAGATCGCGACCCGGCGTCGCGTCCGCTGCCGACTGCGGCACGCGGCGGATCTGCGAGATGTCGTAACCCAGCGCCGCGATCCGCGCGATCTGCGCGTCGTAGTCGGCCTCGGGGATCGACGGCGTGCGCGCCATCAGCCACACGTAGTCGCGCTTGCTGCGTCCGACGATCGTCTGCTGGTAGGCGTCGTCGACGTAGACGATCACGTACTCCGCCTTGATCGGCCAGATGAACTGCATGCCCCAGACCGCATTGTTGGTGCCTTCGCGCACCGTGCCCACCGGATGCAGCGTCTTGATCTTCTCGTCGAAGCCGCCGTCGCGGTAGCGGAACGTGGTGGCGATCTTGCCGTCGTCGCGCAGCGAATAGCTCTCGATCGAATCGAACGCTTCGCGTTCCAGTCGCGTGGGAATCTGCGCGATCACGTACCAGTCGCCCATGAACCGGGGAAGGTCGACCTGCGCCACCGGTGGAATCTGCTTCACGTTGTTGCCTCCGCACGCAGCGAGCGCGCCGATGAGGACGCCCGCGAGAATCAGGCCGGCCGTGACGCGCCGGAATCGAATGGTCATGAGAACCCTCCAGATGTGAGCATGTGGTGTCGGTCAGGCATCGCGTGCGAAGCGGTAATGCGCGACCAGCCACTGCTGGCCGTCGTCGTAGCCGAACAGTTCGGCGCACGACATCCAGAACATGCGCCAGCGCTGGTACCACAGCTTCGCCGACGCCGGCCCGTAGGCCGCCTCGAGGATCGTCATCACCGCGTCGCGGTTCGCATCCTGGTTCGCCAGCCATTGGTTCGACGTGCGTTCGTAATGAGTGCCGTCGAGCAGCCAGCGCTGCTGCAGCGCGAGGTCGCCCTGCTGGAAATGCAGCAGCGTGTCGGCCGCCGGCATCAGACCGCCGGTGAAGAAATGCCGGCCCATCCAGTTGTCCTCGCCCGCGGTCTCGTAGGGATACATCAGCGTGCGGTGGGCGAAGATGTGCACGAACAGCTTGCCGCCCGGACGCAGCCAGGTGCCGATGCGGCTCATCAGCTGGGCGTAGTTGCGCATGTGCTCGAACATCTCGATCGACACGCAGCGGTCGAACGCGGCCGCGTCGAGTTCGAGCCGGTTGACGTCGCAGGTCAGCACGCGGACGTTGTCCAGCCCGCGCACGTGGCACTGCATTTCGATGTGCTCGCGCTGCGGGCGCGAGTTCGACACCGCGGTGATCCGCGCATTGGGGTAGCGCTCGGCCATCCACAGGGTCAGCGAGCCCCAGCCGCAGCCGAGCTCGAGGTCGCCGTACAGCGCCAGCATCGCGTCCTCGGCCTGGTCGAGTGTCTCGGTGCCGGTCGGGTAGTAGCAGCTGCTGTACTTGAAACGCGCGCCGAGGCAATGCCCGAAGAACGCCGGCGGCAGTTCGTAATGCTGCGCATTCGCCGCATCGGTGTGGATCGCGACCGGGCTGGTGCGCAGCGACTGCAGCAGGTCCGCATAGCGCGCGGACTGCGCCTGCACGCCGCCGTGCAGCTCCTCCGACAGGCGCTGCGCGCACAGGCGGCGGATGCCCTGCCGCAGCAGCGCGTCGGGCACCAGGCCGCGTTCGGCCAGCCCGAGCAGTCCGGCGGCGGGCGTGTCCTGGGCGAGTTCGGTCTCGACGTGTGTCGTCGTCATCGTTGGGGTCCCGTCGAAGCGTTGGAATCGGATTTCGGAAACCAGGGGAACAGCATCGGCGTGCTGCGCTGGTAGTCGCGGTAGTCGTCGCCGCGCGTGCGCAGCGCCTGTTGTTCGGTGAACGGGATGCCGCTGACGTAGCGCAGGAACAGGTACATCACCACCGGCCCGGCGAACGCCCAGCCCAGCAGCGGCGAGCCGATCGCCAGCACGACGTAGGTCAGCCAGTGCAGCCATTCGAAGAAGTAGTTCGGATGCCGCGAGTACGCCCACAGCCCGTCGCGGCAGGTCTTGCCCTTGTTGCCGGGATCGGCGCGGAAATCCGCGAGCTGGCGGTCGGCCACCGATTCGCCGCCGACGCTGACCAGCCACACCAGCACCGCGCCCAGCAGCCACAGCGACGAGTCGGGATTCGCCGCGACCGCGACGAAGGGCAGCGAGAACAGCACGATCAGCAGCGCCTGGAACTGGAAGAACAGGAAGAACTTGCCCTGGTGCCCGTGCCAGTGCGCGCGCAGATAGGCGTAGCGGCCGTCCTCGTCCTCGCGGCGCACGCGCTTCCACAGGTGCGCAGCCAGGCGCAGGCCCCACAGTCCGCCGAGCCCGCCGAGCAGCAGCCGCGGCAGGAGGGCGCCCTCGCCGAGCACGGCGACCAGCACCGCGGACGCGCCGACGCCGCAGGCCCAGATCACGTCGACGATGCCGGCATTGTCGCGGAGCTTCTGCCACAGCCAGCCGCCGGTCATCGCCAGCGCAGCCAGCGCCCAGACCACGAGCAGCGCGCCCCAGGTCACGACCGCACTCCGCGCGCCGGCACGCGGCCGGGCAGCATCGGCGTCGCGACGCGACGATGGCCGGGTTTGCCCAGCAGCAGCTGCGCGACGCCGATCGAGCGCTCGCGGAAACCACCCTCGCAGTACGCCAGGTAGAACTCCCACATGCGCACGAAGCGTTCGTCGAAGCCCTGCGCGCGCACGTCGGCGCGACGCGCCATGAAGCGTTCGCGCCAGATCTGCAGGGTCCGCGCGTACGACAGGCCGAAGTCGTCAAGCTGCTCGAGCTGCAGGTCGCTGGCGCGGGTCTTGGCCTGCAGCATCGCCGCGATCGACGGAATGAAGCTGCCCGGGAAGATGAAGCGCTTGATGAAGTCCACCGAGTCGCGCGCCTGCACGTAGCGGTGGTCCTCGATCGTGATCGCCTGCACCAGCGCGGCGCCATGCGGTGCGAGCAGGCTGCCGAGCTTGCCGAAGTACGTGTCGAGATACTGCGCGCCGATCGCCTCGATCATCTCGATCGAGACCAGCTTGTCGTACGTGCCTTCCAGGTCGCGGTAATCCTGCAGCAGCAGCGTCACCCGGTCCTGCAGCCCGGCTTCGGCGATGCGCCGGCTGGCGAGCGCGTGCTGCTCCTGCGAGATCGTCGTCGTCGTGACGTGGCAGCCGTAATGCGTCGCCGCGTGCAGCGCGAAACCGCCCCAGCCGGTACCGATCTCGATGACGCGATCCTCGGGCGTGAGCTCCAGCGTCTGGCAGATCCGGTCGAGCTTGCGCGTCGACGCGGCTTCCAGTGTGTCGTCGGCGCCGGTGAACAGCGCCGAGGAATACATCAGGTCCGGCGACAGGAACAGCGAGAAAAAATCGTTGCCGAGGTCGTAATGCGCGGCGATGTTGCGGCGGCTGCCGGTGCGGGTATTGCGCCGCATCGCGTTCCAGCCACGCAACGCCATGCCGCCCGCGCGCGCGAGCCCGGACTCCAGGCCGTCGAGCAGGGCGCGGTTGCGCACCAGCAGACGCACCAGCGCGACCAGGTCGTCGCACGACCACAGCCCGTCCATGTAGGCCTCGCCCGCACCGACCGTGCCGCTGGCGGCGATCATCCGGTAGAACGCGGGATCGGCGACCTGCACACGGATCGGCGCGGCGCCGGCGTCGGCATGGCCGCACGTGACGGTGCCGAGCGCGTCGGTCAGCTGCAGGGCGCCGCCTTCGAGCGCGGCGAACTGGTCGAGCAGGCGCGCGCGCAGCCAGCGGTCGAGCGCGCCGACGGGCCGGATGTCGGCATGGGCGGCGATCTGGTTCATGGAGAGGTCCGGGAATGGGTGGGGTGGTCGTGCACCGGATTGCGTTTGCACCACAGCTTCAACGCCTGCCAGTGGATCGCCGCGACGACCTGCGCGGTCATCGCCGGATAGCGCCACAGCACGCGCGCCAGCGACGCGCCGTCGAGTGGCCGGCGCTGCAGGGTCAGCGTCGCATCGAACTCGGGCGCCCCGTCGCGCAGGACGTCCATGTGCACGTGCAGGTCTTCGACCGGCGGCGTGAACCGCCAGCGGTAGGCGCGGTCCATCGCCATGAACGGCGAGACGTGGAAGGCCTTGTCGAACTCCCACTGCAGCGCGCGGCCATGGCGGCTCGCGGTCTCGACCGGCAGCACGTAGGCATGGCGCTCGCGCCAGGGCGTGTTGGTGATCTCGGCGACGATGCAGTCGAGCGTCGTGCCGTCGGCGCGGTAGCAGTAGTAGAAGCTCACCGGATTGAAGGCGAGGCCGAAATAACGCAGGTGCGTCAGCAGACGGATCGGTCCGGCCGGCGTGCGCCCGATCGCCGCGTGCACGCGCTGGCGCACCGCGGTGGCCAGCGGCACGTCGGCCGGCCCGAGGTAGTCGGACCGGCGGAACCGCGCGATCGCCGGACGCGTGCTCGACCACAGCCAGCGCGAGGCGAACACGGTGTCGACCTCGTCGAGATCGAGCCACAGCTGCGCCATGCGGTAATCGAACGCATGCGCGTGCGGTACGTGCCGCCGATGGCGCACCACGCCTTCGTACACCGCGCTGTGGCGCGGCGCAGCGGCGAGCGCGGCAGCAGGGGCGGACATTGTGTTCATGCGACCGCGCGCGGCGCGGACCCGGAGGTATCGGGCTTCGAGCGTCGCAGGCCCGGCGTCGCGACGATGTCCACGTCCGACGGCAGCGCCCCCAGTGCCCGCGCGACTTCGGCCGCGCTGCGGATGCCGTCCTCGTGGAAGCCCCAGCCCCAGTACGCGCCCGCGAACCAGGTGTGGCGACGCCCCTGGATCTGCGGCTTGCGCTGCTGCGCCGCGACCATCGCCGCGTCGTAGACCGGATGCGCGTAGCGCATGCGCCGCAGGATCTTCGCCGGATCGATCGCCTCGGTGCGGTTGAGGGTGACGACGAACGGCTCCGGCGCGTCGATGCCCTGCAGCAGGTTCATGCAGTAGCTGACCGTGCACGCCGCCGCCGGGTCGCGTGGCACGTGCGCATTCCACGCCGCCCAGGCCTTGCGCTCGCGCGGCAGCAGGCGGGCGTCGGTGTGCAGCACGGTGTCGTTGTCCTGGTAGCGGATCGCGCCGAGCACCGCGCGTTCGTCGGCATCGGCATCGTGCAGCAGCGCGAGCGCCTGGTCGCTGTGACAGGCGAGCACGACGTCGTCGAAGACCTCGGCGCCGGCGGCGGTCTGCACGGTCACGCCCGCGTCGCCGCGCACGATTCCCAGCACCGGTGTCGACAACCGCGTACGCACCGACCAGGCGCGCTGCAGCGCATCGACGTACCGCTGCGAGCCCCCGCTGACCACGCGCCACGGCGGCCGCCCGCTGAGCTGCAGCATCTGGTGGTTGTGCATGAACTGCACCAGATAGCGCGCCGGGAATTCCAGCACCTGCCGCGACGGCGACGACCACAGCGCGGACGCCATCGGCACGATGTGCTCGTCGCGGAATGCCGCGCCGTAACGATGCCGCTCCAGATACGCGCCGAGCGTCGGCCCCGCGTCGTCGCCCTGCAGCAGTGCCGGCGCCTCGCGATAGAAGCGCGTCAGGTCGCGCAGCATGCTGAAGAACCGCGGCGAGACGAGGTTGCGGCGCTGGCAGAACAGCCCGTCGAGCGAGGTCGCGTTGTAGACCACGCCGCTCGCATCGCTGTGCACCGAGAAACTCATCGTCGTCGGCTGCGAGGCGACCCCGAGACGATCGAACAGGCCGGTCAGCAGCGGGTAGTGGGCGCGGTTGAAGACGATGAACCCGGTGTCGATCGCATACGACCGGCCGCCATGGGTGATCGCATGGGTATGCGTGTGGCCGCCGAGGTAGTCGTTGGCCTCGAACAGCACCACGTCGTGCCGGCGCGACAGCCACCACGCGGCGGCGAGCCCGGCGATGCCCGAGCCGACGACGGCGATGCGGCGGCTCACGCCTTGGCCTTCGAGTGGACCCAGGCCGGGATCGGCTTGAGATCGCGGACTAGGCCCAGCAGCGCCATCGCGCGCAGGCCGTACCAGGTCAGGTCGATCTCCCACCAGCGGAACCCCTGGCGCACGGTGCCGGGGAAGAAGTGATGGTTGTTGTGCCAGCCCTCGCCGAACGTCAGCAGCGCGAGCCAGAAGTTGTTGCGGCTGTCGTCGCCGGTCTCGAACCGCTGGCTGCCGTACTTGTGCGACAGCGAATTGATCGTGACCGTGGCGTGGAACAGCACCGTCGTGGAGATGAAGAACCCCCACACCAGCATCTGCCCGCCGCTGGTGCCGAGGCCAGGCGCGACGCGCTCGAGCAGCGCGCCGAAGCCGAACAGCGCGACCGCGAGCACCACCGGCACGAGGGTGTCGTAGCGGTCGAGCCAGCGCAGCTCCGGAAACCTGGCGAGATCGGGAATGCGATCCCACTCGGTGCGGAAGCCGTTGCGGGTCAGGAACCAGCCCATGTGGCTCCACCAGAACCCGTGCACCGTCGGCGAATGGGGATCGCGCACGGTGTCGGTGTGGCGGTGGTGGTGGCGGTGATGCGCGGCCCACCACAGCGGCCCGCGCTGCACGCAGGACGCACCGATCAGCGCGAACACGAACTGCACGCCGCGCGAGGTGCGGAACGTCCGGTGGGAGAAATAGCGGTGGTAGAACCCGGTCAGCGCGAACATGCGCACCGCGTACAGCAGCACCGCGACGCCCACCGCGACCGGCGACACCCCGACCCAGAACACCGCGAGGCAGGCCAGATGCATCGCGATGAACGGCGTCGCACGCAGCCAGTCGATGCGATCGCCGTCGCCGTCGTCGGCGACCGCGCTGGTATCGAACCAGCGCAGCACCGTGGCACGCAGCGAACGACGCGGCGTGGACGGGGCGGGCGGAATCGGGCCTGACGGTGACGACATGAAGCGGCTCCTCGGACAACGGGCGTCAGAGGATACGGGGCCGCGCGCGATCCGGATGCAGCGGCAACGCGCCTCCGCGCGTGCTGCCGGGACGGCGTTGGAGCGACGCATGTGCGCGCGAAAGCGTCGGCGGTCGGAGCGGAATCCAGCGAGGCGTGGCGCCGCCGCGCCGCAGGAACGCCGCGCCGGGAGGCGACACGTCGCGCTGGAAAACCACCGCGATCAGCGCGGCGCGGCACGGCATCACACGCGCCGCTCGAGACGGCAACGCAGTGATCCACACGCGAAACGCCTCAGAGCTGGCGGATGTCGCCCTTGGCGATGATCGGACCGGTCGGCACGCCGCCCGGCGCACCGCCCTGCGGCTCGAGCGTGACCGCGAGCAGCGAGCCGTCGACCAGCGCGGCGCGCAAGGCGTCGGGAACCTCGACGGTATGCGAGTGATCGTTCGAAACGATGCCGAGCGAGGCCGGCGCGGCGCCGTCGGCGATCACCCACAGCTCCGCGACGCGGCCTTCGGCATCGCCCGCCGTCGGCACCGGCACCATCAGCACCTTGCCGTGGTCGCGATCGACCGACGCCAGCCAGCCCGGCGTGCCGTCGTCGTGCGCCAGTGTCGTGACCGGCAGCGGCGCCGCCGGTGGCGTGTCGACCGGCTCGGGTGCCGGCGTCGGCGCGGGTGCGACGACGACCGGCGTCGGCGCTTCGTCGCGGCCATCGACCGTATCCCGGTCCGCCAGCAATGCGGCGATCGCGACGACCGCCGCAAGCCCCGCGGCCGCACGCCAGACCGCGACGTTGTGCCACACGCCGGGGCGGCGCGCGCCCTCGACCGGCGACCAGCCCAGATCGCTGCGGATGCGCGGCCACAGATGCGCCGGCACGTCGGCGACGCCGTACGCGTCGAGCCAGGGCGCGAGGCGCTGCTGCCAGCCTTCGACGAGGCGCGCGAATCCGGCATCCGTCTCGATGCGCGCCTCGACCTCGCGGCGCTGCGCGGCATCGAGCACGCCGACGACGTACTCGCCGGCCAGCACGTCGGCGCTCGGCGGCTCGTCGCCCGCGTGCATGTCGTCGTGGAGATCCCGGACGTTCATTGTTCGAGGCACGCCCGCAGTTGCAGCAGGCCGCGACGGATCCAGCTTTTGACCGAGCCGAGCGGCGAGCCGGCGCGGCGCGCCAGTTCCTCGTAGGTGGAGCCGTCGAAGAACGCGGCGCGGATCAGACCGCGACGCTTCGGCTCCAGCGTGTCCATGCACGCCTGCAGGCGCGCGTTGTCGTCGGCCTGCTCGCCGGCCTGGGCCGGCGTGGCGCCGTCGTCGGGCAGCGCATCGACGAGTTCGACCGGCGCCAGCTGCACGTTCGACGGGCGCGAACGCACGCGATCAATCGCGCGGTTGCGCGCGATCGTGCCCAGCCAGGTCATTGCGCTGGCCTTGCCGGCATCGAACTGCGCGGCCTTGTGCCAGATGCGCACGTAGACTTCCTGCAACACGTCTTCGGCCTCGCCACGGTCGTGCAGCACGCGCAGGCAGATCGCCATCAGGCGCGGCGCGCTGCTGCGGTACAACGACTCGAACGCGCGCTGGTCGCCGGCGGCGACATCGCGCAGCAGGCTGTCGAGGCCGGGCGTGGCGTGCAACGGGGTCTCGGCGGCGGGGTCGGACATCCGGGGCACGGGCTCGCGGCAGACAGTGGACCGCATGGTCCCCGTAATGCGTGCCTGCCGCAAGCCTCGACGCGCGCGCTGCATCGCGCATCTCCGATCGATCGCCTGCCCCGCGCCACACCGGATGCCGCGAACGCGCATCCGGCACGGCACGTCCAGCGCGGCGCACCGCGGCCGCCACGACGGACCCGGCACGCGATCGCGCACGGGCACACGGACCGCCAGGCGGCACGCCGGTGCCACGATCGTGCTGCTGTGCATGTCGGATTCTCCACGTGCCGCCCGGGCGCATCGAGGAGAGATACGGCAGGCATCGCGCAGCGGATGCACGCCGGAACCTGGCCGGCAGCCGCGCGCGCCCCCTCGCACGCGCGGCTGCACCGCGCCATCCGCTGCGGGCCCAACACCGCCCACGGATGGCGTCACGCGTCGCCTAGCGACGCGTCCAGGCGCCGCCGGTGACGCCCTCGGCGCGCGAGGCGCAGGGCTCATCGATCGGTTCCAGGGTCAGCGCGTCGCCCGCGAGCCGCCACCGGTAGGTGCCCGTGCCCTTGCCGACGCAACTGGTGTCGCGGTACGCGTCCGCCATCCACTGGTCGGTGATCTGCACGCGGTCGCCGTCGACGGTGTAGACGCCGCGTTGCCACTCGTCGCCGTGAACGGTGCTGCCGCGGGTGCTGCCATCGGCACCGAACAGGACGACGATGTCACCGCGCTGGTATTCGCCGGCGAGCGCCGGGCCCGCGTGCTGGGCGGTCGACGCGCAACCGGCCAGCAGGACCGCCGCGCAGGCAGGCAGCACGCGCAGCGTGATCGAGGGGACTCGGGGCATGTCGGTTCTCCGTGGCAGTGCATGTCGACCGCGCGGGTGCGGCACGTCCGCCTGCGCGATTGCGGCGTCGTGCGGTTCAACGCGGTGCGCGACGCGCGCAGGACAGCGTGGCCGCGTGGCGTCCGGATGCGGGCGCGTCGCCAGCGCTACGCGCGCAGGCGTCCGCGACGGATCCGTCGCGCGCTCACGGCACCGCGTCGCCATCGACGGCGCGGCGGCCGAGTGCCGGGTCGTCGGTGAACAGACCATCGATCCCCAGCGCGAGATAGGCGCGCATTTCGGCGATCGCGCCGGCCTCGTGCCGCGCGTCCGCGCGGCCCTCGCGCAACGCCGCCGGCAGATACGGATTTTCCGGGCGGAAGGTGTAGGGCGCGATCCGCAACCCGGCCGCGTGGGCATCGGCGACCAGCGTCGTCGCATGCGGCCGGTCGTCGTCAGCGAACCGGGCGATCGCGGACTTGTGCGGCCCCAGCCACTGCGCATACCCCGCGATGGCGCGCAGGCCGTCGGGCGTCGTCATGTCGCGGTAGCGCAAGGCCTCGCCACGCGCGGCGACGTCGGCCGGCTGCGTGTCCGCGCCGCCGATCAGCTGCAGCAGTTCGACATCGCCATGGCGCGGCGCCAGTTGCGCACGCAGCTCCCGCAGCGCGGTGGGCTCGAACGACTGCACGACGACCGCGCCGCCGCCGGCGGCCGCATGTCCGGCCAGCGCCGCCAGCAGCGGCGCCTCCATCGCCAGGTCCAGCGCCCGGAAGTGGGTCGGATGCTTGAGCTCGGGCATGAGGCCGACGACGCGCCCGTCGGCGGCGGCGTCGGCCAGCAACGCGAGAATCTCGTCGAAGGTGGGTACTGCGTACGCGCCGTCGTGCGCGACGCTGCGCACGTCCGGCAGCGGCTCGCGCGCGCGCAGCGACCGCAGCTCGGCCAGCGTGAAGTCTTCGGTGAACCAGCCGGTGACCGGACTGCCATCGATCGGCTGCGTGCGCCGATGCCCGGCGAACTCGACCCGGCGCGCGACATCGGTGGTCCCGCCGATCTCGTTCTCGTGGCGCGCGACCAGCACGCCGTCTCGGGTCATCACCAGGTCGGGTTCGATCACGTCCGCACCGTCGTCGATCGCCCGCCGGTATGCGGCCAGCGTGTGCTCGGGCAGCCGGGCGCTGGCACCGCGATGGGCGATCACCAGCGGGCGCGTCGCGGTCTGGGGCGTGGCGGCGTGCAGGGTCGGGCCGGGCAGCGACGTCATGGCGGTCAGACAGAGCAGCGGAAGCGCCAGTAGACACCGCCGGCGTCGGTTGGGTCGATCGGACATGGACGCTCCGTCTGCGAATGCGGGTCGAGGCTGCCCGCTCACGATGTCAGTCCCGCGACACCCGCGCATTGCCGCCGCGCCGGACACGCTCGACAATGCGCGCATGGATATCTTCAAGGTCTTCACCCTCGAGGCCGCGCACCGGCTGCCGAACGTGCCGCCCGGCCACAAATGCGCGCGCCTGCACGGCCACTCGTTCCAGGTCGAGGTGCACGTGTCCGGCGAACCGGGGCCCGAGACCGGCTGGATCATGGATTTCGGCGACCTCAAGCAGGCGTTCGCGCCGCTGTACGCGCAGCTCGACCATCACTATCTCAACGACATTCCGGGACTGGAGAACCCGACCAGCGAGCGGCTGGCGATCTGGATCTGGGAGCGCTTGAAGCCGACCCTGCCCGGCCTGAGCGCGATCGTCATCCGTGAGACCTGCACCTCGGGCTGCCGCTACACGGGTGGCTGACACCCGGCCGCCGCGGGGCCCTCCCGGCGTTGGCGCCGCGCCTCGGGCCGGACGGCCGATCCAAGCAAGTGTTTGATCGATAACGGAAACTGAACCCGAAACGACCGCCCGTCGGCATTATGTTGCAATGCAACATGGCTGCGTTATGCTGCACCGCACAAACCCGGCGCCTCCCGCCGGCACCTCGCAGGTAACCGCCATGTCGTATCAGTTCAACGAGCAGTTCACCGCCGCGTCGCGCCAGTTCGCCGATGCCGCGTCCCAGATCAACCATCTCTCGCTGGAGAACGCCGAAAAGGTGTTCGGCCTGCAGCTGTCGACCTTCAGCGAGAACACCAACGCCACGTTCGCGTTCTTCAACGAAATGATCGACGTGCGTGATTTCGACGGCCTGAAGTCGCTGCTGCCGAAGGGCGCGCAGATCGCCCGCGAGAACACCGAGCGTCTGGTCAGTGCCGGCCAGGAAGTCATGGGCCGCACCGTCAAGACCCACGAGGCGATCGCGGAAATCGCGAAGTCGCAGGCCGAGAGCGCGACCGCCGACGTCCGCGCCGAAGCCGAGAAGGTAGCCAAGGCCGCCACGAAGGCGACCAAGCGCTGATCTAACGTCTGCCTTCGGGCATGCGCGACATCCGGGGGGTCCCTCCCCCTCCCGGATGACACGCCCGGCAGCTCGCGCTGCCGGGTTTTTTTATGGGCGACGGTCTGGCGTCCCCGCGGGTCGGAAGCCGGCCGGGGCCGCGGCGAACGCGACGACGCCCGTCCGTACGATTGCCTGTGGCGCGGGAGCGCGCCGACGTCATCCGCCACGCATCCGTTCCCGACCGCGCATTCGCAGGAACGCGCCCGCACGACGCACGGCTCGGGCTGCCCGGCAACGCCGCTCACGAATTCAAGCCGTCTCCCGGCGCCGCCGCGATCAGTGCTTCGGTGCCGCCGGCGGCAACACCATCCGCGTCATCAGGCGCGCGAGCAGTCCGTCACAGGACAGGCTGCGCCCGGTATGCACCGGCGAGACCTGGACCATCGCGCTGCGACGCGCGGTGAGCCAGTGGAACCTCGCCCGCGCCGGCAACGCCGCGATCGGGCCGCCGTCCGCGTCGCCGCGGCAGATCCGCACGATCGCATCGAGATGCTGGCGCAGCGTGTCGATGTCGACGTGGGGATCGAGCGCCCGCACGCGCGCCGGATCCAGCGCGATGTCGGCGACCAGCAGCCGTTGCGCCTGGCACGAGACGATGATGCCGACGTTGACGAATTCCTCGCGCTCGACCCGCGGCACCGCGCGGATCACCGCGTAGTCATAGACGACCGGCATGTGCACGCTGGGCCTCCTCGACGAAGACGGCGCGCTGCCGCAGCCGCGCACAGAAGAAATCGACATAGCCCTGGCGGTTCGCCGCCGGGCCGTCGAAGGCGGGATCGTCGAGCCACAGATCCGGCACCACGTCGACGATGCGGCGGATGTCGGCTTCGGTGATACGCGTCACCAGCGCGGCATCGGCCTCGGCGAGGCGGCTGGCGAAGGGCAGCAGCACGTGATCGGCGATGCGCGCGAACGGCGTCGCGGCCATCGCCGGCGCACGGCTCCAGTCGTGATGGAAATACAGCGCCGCGCCGTGGTCGATCAGCCACAGCGCGCGGTGCCAGACCAGCAGGTTGGTGTTGCGCGCGGTGCGGTCGACGTTGCAGACGAAGGCGTCGAACCAGACGATGCGCGACGCGAGATCGGCATCCGGCGGATCCACCGCGGGATCGAAGTTCAGCGCGCCCGGCAGATAGTCGAGTCCGACGTTGCAGCCGTCGCTGGCGCGGATCAGGTGCTGGATCTCCGGATCGGGCTCGGTCGCGGCAAGCCCCGGATCCAGCGTCATCAGCACCAGTTCCGGAATCGGCAGAGCGAGCAGGCGGGCGAACTCGCCGGCGATCAGCTCGGCGACCAGCGCCTTGGCGCCCTGCCCCGCGCCGCGGAACTTCATCACGTACATGCCGTCGTCGTCGGCCTCGACGACGGCCGGCAGCGAGCCGCCTTCGCGCAGCGGCGTGACGTAACGGGTGGCGTCGACGGTGCGCATCAGGCGTCCGACGCCAGCGATGCGCGCGGCGGCAGCGACCAGTCGATCTGCGGCAGTCCGCGCTTGCGCAGGAAGGCATTGGTCTTGGAGAAATGGCTGCAGCCGAGGAACCCGCGATGTGCCGACAGCGGCGACGGATGCGTGGTCCTGAGCACGCAATGCCGCTGCGTGTCGATGACCTTGCCCTTGGCCTGCGCGTAGCTGCCCCACAGCAGGAACACCAGGTCCTCGCGCTCGCGGTTGAGCACGTCGACGACGTGATCGGTGAAGCCTTCCCAGCCCTTGCGCTGGTGTGCGCCGGCCTGGCCTTCCTCGACGGTCAGCACCGCGTTGAGCAGCAGCACCCCGCGCTGCGCCCACGGCATCAGATAGCCGTGGTCCGGACGCGGCAGGCCGACATCGCGCTGCAGTTCCTTGAACATGTTGTCGAGCGACGGCGGAATGCGCACGTCGGGCCGCACCGAGAACGACAGGCCATGCGCCTGGCCGGGGCCGTGGTAGGGATCCTGGCCGAGCAGCACCACGCGGACGTCGTCGAAGGGCGTGGCATCGAACGCGGCGAAGACCTGCGGCAGCGGCGGATGGATGCGCGCGCCGGCGGCGCGCCGCGCACGCAGGAACGCCGACAGAGCCTGCATGTCGTCGCGCTGCAGCCAGTCGCCGACGTGCGCTTTCCAGGACGGCTCGAGCTTGATGCGATCGGACATCGAAGGACGGAGAGAAGAAGGAGAGGCGACAGCCTAGCGCGTCGGCGGATCGCGGCCGGGCCTGCACCGCGACGAGCGAGGCGACAGCCGCTAGTGCATCGCCGCCAGGCGCAGCTGGAACAGCGCCTTGGTCGCCAGCAGCCGCTCCTCGGTGGGCTTGACGACCAGATCGTTCGCGCCCTCGCGCAGCAGTTCGATCTGGTTGTCGCGGTTGCCGTCGCCGGTCATCACCAGCACCGGCAGGCGCCGCTTGCCGTAGCCGAAATCGCGGCGGACCGCCTGCAGCAGGTCGTGGCCGCTCAATTCGCCCTTCAGGTAGACGTCGGTCAGCAGCAGGTCGGCGCCCGGCGCGGCCGGCGTGTCGCGGTAGGCATCGAGATAGGCGATCGCGTCCTCGGCGCTGAGCACATGGGTCACGCGCATCTGCTGCGACTCGAGCATGCGCCGGGTCGCCAGCGCCACGGTGCGGCTGTCCTCGACATAGAGCACGTGCGCATCGGGGATCACCGCCGGATGGACGTAGCCGCGGATGAATTCGGCCAGCGCGCGGTGGCCCTCGGCTTTGTCGAAATGATCGGTGATGTCCTCGGTGAAACTGCGCGCCTCGAGGTGCGCCTGGGCGTCGCCCGACACCACGATCACCGGCACGTAGCGCTGCCCGGCGGCCTCGCGCACCGCGCGCGCCAGCTGCAGGCCGTCGCCGTCGGGCAGCACCAGCGCGGTGCTGACCAGGTCGACCGGCCCGGCGGCGAGTGCGGCGCGGGCCTCGGCGAGGCCGGAACACTCGACGACGTCGACCGCGTCGAGCGCCTGCCGCAGCACGTCGCCGATCAGCCGGCGCACGAGTTTCGACCCGTCGACGACCATGATCCGCGGTGTGTCGGCGGTCACGTGGCGCAGCTCGTGCAGGGTCACGGTCAGGTCTCGGTGGGCCGCGTCTGGCGCAGGAAATGCCCGGTCACGATGCCGGCGCCGAGCCAGCCCAGCGTGGTCGACGCGGCCAGCACCAGCAGCGCGGCGAGCGGGCCGAAGCCTTCCAGCACGAAGCTCGCGCCATAGCTCGCCGCCAGTTCCGCCAGCGGTGCCTGCAGCGCGCGCCCGGCGCCGCCCAGCAACACCAGCGCGACCGCGCCTGCCGCCAGTCCGTACCACGCACCGAGATACAGGAACGGCCGACGGATGAAGCCGTCGGTCGCGCCGAGCAGCTGCAGCACACCGAGTTCCTCGCGCCGCGACTGGATGTCGAGCCGCACCGTATTGCCGACGACCAGCAGCGCGCCGAGCCCCAGCAGCGCAGCCAGCACCCAGACCACGCGGCCGCCGAAGCGCAGCCAGCCGTCGAGCCGCTGCCGCCACTGCGTGTCGTGCTGGACGATCTCGGCCTCGGGCAGCCGGCGCAGCGATTCGGCCAGCAGCATCTCGTCGCCACCGGGGGTCAGGATCAGCACGTGCGGCAGGGGGTTCTCGTCGAGCGCCTCGATCGCATCGCCGAACTCGCCGCGTTCGCGCAGCTCGGCCAGACCGTCGTCGGGCGTGCGGTGGACGACGGCGCCGACGTCGCCGCGCCCGCGCAGTTCCTCCGCCAATGCGCCGGCGCGGGTGGCGTCGACGTCCTGCTGCAGGAAGATGCTGATCTGACGCGATTCGTCGATGCTGCCGCCGAGCCGCGCGACATTCGCCAGCACCAGCCACAGGCCGAGCGGCAACGCCAGCGCGACCGCCATGACGCCGACCGTCAGCGCCGTCGACCAGGGCTTGCGGAACACCCGGCCGAGACTGGCCACGAAGCTGTAGACATGATGGTCGACCCAGGTGCCGACCGGCGACGCCGCCCGCGCGGCGGGCTGGTTGCGGAGCGGCTCAGGCATCGGCCAGGTCCTCCGGGGCGATGTCGTCGGCCAGCGTGCCGTGGTCCAGCACCAGGGTGCGGCGCTTCATCCGCTTGACCAGGCCCAGGTCGTGGCTGGCGATCAGCACGCTGGTGCCGCGCTCGGGCAGCTCCGCGAACAGCGCCATGATCTCGGCCGACAGCGTCGGGTCGAGGTTGCCGGTGGGTTCGTCGGCGACCAGCAGCCGCGGCTCGCCGACGATCGCGCGGGCGATGCCGATGCGCTGCTGCTCGCCCGCCGACAGCTGGGTGGGCAGCGCGCGTTCGCGTGCGCCGAGCGCCAGCCGCTCGAGCACGCTGCGCACGCGCTTGCCGATCTCGTTGCGGCGCATGCCGCGCAGGATCAGCGGCAGCGCGATGTTGTCGAACACGCTGCGGTCGGCGAGCAGGCGGTGATCCTGGAACACCACGCCGACGTCGCGCCGGTGCATCGCCACCCGCCGGCCCCGCACCTTCAACAGATTGCGCTCGCCGAACAGCACCGCGCCGCGGCTCGGCCGCTCGGCCAGATGGATCAGTTTCAGCAGCGTGCTCTTGCCCGCGCCGGAGTGGCCGGTGACGAACAGCATCTCGCCGGCCGCCACGTCGAAACTCACTTCCGACAGCGCGACATGGCCGCCCGGATACTGCTTGCTGACATTGTCGAATCGCAGGACGCTCATGCCCGCAAGTATCGCAGGGAATGCGCGCGACAAGGTCATGGCAAGCCCGGGTCGTGCGCCGTTCCGGGACGATGGACGCGGTGCGATGACCGGTCCTTCGTGCGCACCGGCAGAGCGCGCGCGTTGTGATGGCGATGGTCAGCGGCCGGGCGCGGGTGCGGGGCGTCACCGACCGTGAGCGCTCGCCCGGTCACGCCGGGGATCCCGACGCATGCCGCCGTCCTGCGGCCCCGGGTTCGATGCAGCCGCGCAAGAGTGGCGGGGGTCGCGACCGCCACTGAGTGACGGGGGCAACCTTCGACATCGACCTGTCCGGGCGATCGCCCCGACGCAATCCGTCGACGCATCGGCAGATGCATCCGTGGCGCCGCCCCCACCGCCCACGAAAAAGCCCCGCCGGAGCGGGGCCTTTCGCAACGCGCGTGACCTGCGGTCAGCGCTTGTCGTCGCTCGACACCAGCCGGCGCAGGCCGCGGCCGATGCGGCTCAGCAGCGACGGGCTCTTGTCCGCCGGGGACGTCGACGGCGGACGCTGCGTCGGACGCACCTCGCGCGGGCCCTTGCCGCCCGGGCCGCCATTGCCGCGCGGCTTGGCGACATCGGCCGTGACGGCGTCGCCGGTCGACGGCGCGGCGTCTTCGGCCCCTTCGATCTTCTTGCCGCCGCGGCGACGACGACGCTTGCGCGGCGGACGCGACTCGTCCGGCGTCGCCGCGGCGACGGCACCTGCCGCGTCGATGACCGGCGGCGTCACGGCAGCGACGGGCGCTGCAGGTGCGTCATCGGCGCCGCTCGACGCAGCCGCCTCGTCGGGCGCACGTCGCGGCTTGCGCGGTCCGCGCTCGCCACGACCTTCACCACTGCCTGCCGCACGCGGGCCACGCGAGGCGCCCGGGCCGGAACGCCCGCCGGGGCCCCCGCGGCCACCGCCGCGCTTGGCGTCTTCCGCCGCGCGGGCTTCGCGCACTTCCTTGAAGATCTCGCCGATGCTCTCGCCGTCCTCGTCATCCGCCACGTCGCCACCGGCACGCGGCGCCCGCGGCAGCGCGGTCAGCAGTTCGGAGGTCACCGGTTCGACCGGGATCTTCTGCTCGATATAGGCCTCGATGTCCGGCAGGCTCTGCGCGTAGCGCTCGCAGGCGAAGCTGATCGCGTCGCCCTCGGCGCCGAGGCGCGCGGTACGGCCGATGCGGTGGACGTAGTCCTCGGCATCGAATGGCAGGTCGTAGTTGAAGACGTGGCTGACGCCGTCGATGTGCAGGCCGCGCGCGGCGACATCGGTGGCGACCAGCAGTTCCAGCTGGCCGGCCTGGAACTTCTTCAGCAGGCTCTCGCGTTTCTTCTGCGGCACGTCGCCCGACAGCACGCCGACCCGGTAGCCGGCCTTGTCCAGCGCGCGTGCGACGCGTTCGACGAAGGCCTTGGTGTTGACGAAGACCATGGTCCGCGCGCCTTCCCGGCGCGACAGCAGGCCGAGCAGCAGCTGGATCTTCTCGTCGTCGGCGGGGAAGTACATCACCTGCCGGACCTTGGCGTTGGTGATGAACTCGCTCTCGACGACCAGCTTCTCCGGCTCGTTCATGTGCTCGTAAGCGAGCTCCAGCACGCGATGGCTCAGCGTCGCCGAGAACAGCAGCGTCTGGCGTTCGGTGCGCACCGGCATGCGGCGCAGCAGGAAGCGGATGTCCTTGATGAAGCCGAGGTCGAACATGCGGTCGGCCTCGTCGAGCACGCACATCTCGCAGGCGTGCAGGCTGACGACCTTGTGCTGCTTGACGTAGTCGATCAGCCGGCCCGGAGTGGCGATGATGACGTCCGCGCCCTCGGTGAGGATCTGGCGCTGCTTGTCGTAGTCGACGCCGCCGTAGACCAGGGCGAACTTCAGGCCCAGCTGGCTGCCGAACTTGACCGCGTCCTTGTGGATCTGGATCGCGAGCTCGCGGGTCGGCGCCAGGATCAGCGCGCGCGGGTCTTCGGGCTTGCGGTCGGCCAGGGCCGGCTTCGACAGGAGGCGGTTGATGACCGCGACCAGGAAGGCCAGCGTCTTGCCGGTGCCGGTCTGCGCCTGACCCGCGACGTCGCGGCCGTTGAGGGCCAGCGGCAGGGTCAGCGCCTGGATCGGCGTGCAGCGGGTGAAGCCCGCATCCTCGAGGCCGGCGAGCAGCGTCGGGTGCAGGTCGAACGTCGAAAAAGTGATGTCGGTTAAGGGCTTGTCACTCATGCGTGGGCATTCTGTCCGGAAATCGCGGCGCGTCGGTCGCGGCTTGCGTGGGCGGCATCCGCATCGCAGACTGCCTTGGGCAGGACGTGTGGGCCGTCCCGCAGATGCGCAGCCTTGATTCGGGCTGCCGATCCCCCATTTTACCATTCATCCCGGCGCGGCGACTGTTGCCGTGCCCGACCACTTCTGGAGACCACCGTGACCGACAGCGTCATCCATGCCACCGATTCCGATTTCGACGCCACCGTGCTGCAGTCCGCCGCGCCGGTGCTGGTGGATTTCTGGGCGCCCTGGTGCGGCCCCTGCAAGATGATCGCCCCGGCCCTCGACGAGCTGGCCGGCGACTACGCCGGCCGCGCCAAGGTGGTCAAGGTCGATGTCGACCAGAACCAGGCGATCGCATTGAAGTACCACGTGCGCTCGATCCCGATGCTGCTGCTATTCAAGGACGGTCAGGTCCAGGCCACGCAGATCGGCGCGGTGGGCAAGGCCCAGCTCGCGCAGATGATCGACAAGGCGCTCTGACGCCACCGGACGGCCCGGGATTTCCGCGGCCGTCCAGCTTTCGCAGGTCGGGCGAACACGTCCGGCAGGCATCGATTTCCCGGCGGCGCCCGGCGTGGAATCGTGACGGCGCCCTGCACCGCCGCCTTAATCGCGCCGCGCCGGCGCTTGCCGGCAGTGACCGCCGGTGCTAGGTTTGCCCATCCGGCGCGGGTCCATCGCGCCGCACCCATCTGGCGAACCTCCCCAGTTCCGCTCTTTTCCACGCCGCCCGGCTCCGGGCGCTCGCAGCAAGCGAGGATTTTCCACTTGTCCGACAACACATCCGACACCGGCACGCCGTCCGGCGACACCGCCGTGAAACGCGTTCGCAAGCCGCGCGTGGCCAAGGCCGCCAAGACCGACGGCCCCACCGAGACCCCCCAGTCGCAATTGCAGCTGCCGCCGCAGGAATCGGGCGCGCCCGCCGCGCCACCGGCACAGCCGCAGTCGCAACCGCCCCAGGGCGGTGGTGGGCAGGGCAACGGCAACCAGAACCACGGCAACCAGGGCGGCAACGCCGGTGATGCCGGGCAGGCCGACGGCCGCCAGGGCGGCGAACAGCGCCCGCCCCGCCAGCACAACAACAACAACAACAATGGTGGCGGGGGCAACAATCCGCAGAACCAGCAGAACGACCAGCAGGACCGCGGCAACCGTCGCGACCGCTTCAAGAACCGCCGGGACCGCCCGCGTGGCGGCCGCGACGACGGCCTGCCGCAGGACGGCGGCAACGACCATGCCGCGCGCCTGCCGCCGCCGAACGTGCCCGAAGGCTTCCCGCAGTATTCGCTCAGCGATCTCAAGCGGATGCCGGCGCACAAGCTGCTCGACGTCGCCGAACAGCTGAGCATCCAGGAAGGCGTGGCCCGCGCCCGCAAGCAGGACGTGATCTTCGCGGTCCTGAAGGTGCTGACCCGCTACGGCGAAGGCGTCGTCGCCGACGGCGTGCTCGAGATCCTGCCCGACGGCTACGGCTTCCTGCGCGCAGCCGAGGCCAGCTACCTCGCCGGCCCGGACGACGTCTACATCTCGCCCAGCCAGATCCGCCGCTTCAACCTGCGCACCGGCGACCATCTGTCGGGCCGCATCCGCTGGCCGAAGGACGGCGAGCGCTACTTCGCGCTGAGCGTGCTCGACACGATCAACGGCGAACCGCTGGAAGCGAGCAAGGGCAAGGTGCTGTTCGAGAACCTGACCCCGCTGTTCCCGCGCAAGCGCTTCAAGCTCGAGCGCGGCGACGGCTCGAGCGAGGACATCGCCGGCCGCATCCTCGATCTGATGGCCCCACAGGGCAAGGGCCAGCGCGCCCTGATCGTTTCGCCGCCGAAGGCGGGCAAGACGATGATGATGCAGCAGATCGCCAGCGCCATTACCTACAACCATCCCGACGTGCACATGATCGTGCTGCTCATCGACGAGCGTCCGGAAGAAGTGACCGAAATGCAGCGCACCGTGCGCGGCGAAGTCATTTCCTCGACGTTCGACGAGCCGGCCGCGCGCCATGTCCAGGTGGCCGAAATGGTGATCGAGCGCGCCAAGCGCCTGGTCGAGCACAAGAAGGATGTCGTCATCCTGCTCGACTCGATCACCCGTCTCGCCCGCGCCTACAACAACGTCGTGCCGAGCTCGGGCAAGGTCCTGACCGGCGGTGTCGACGCGAACGCGATGCACCGCCCGAAGCGCTTCTTCGGCGCCGCGCGCAACGTCGAGGAAGGCGGTTCGCTGACCATCATCGCCACCGCCCTCGTCGACACCGGCAGCGCGATGGACAAGGTGATCTACGAAGAGTTCAAGGGCACCGGCAACTCGGAAGTGCACCTGGACCGTCGCATCACCGAGAAGCGCGTCTACCCGGCGATCAACGTCAACCAGTCGGGCACCCGCCGCGAGGATTACCTCATCGAGCCGGACCTGCTGCAGCGCATCTGGATCCTGCGCAAGCTCCTCCACCCGATGGACGAGATCGCCGCGATGGAATTCCTGCTCGACAAGATGAAGACGACGAAGTCCAACGACGAGTTCTTCTCGTCGATGAAGCGCTGAGGTCCGGGCGCTTCCAAGAAAAAGCCCCGCGGATGCGGGGCTTTTTTTGTGCTCGGCGCGGAGCGCCCGTCAGCCTTCGAGCGGCGTCAGCAGGCGGAAGCGCGACCGGCCCTGGTGCACGCCCCCGGCGACCAGGGTATCGGGGCTGAAACCCGGCGGATCCGGCTCGGCCCAGGCGGGCCGGTGACGCGCACCGGGCACATAACCGACCCACTCGCCGTAGCGGTCGTCCAGGTCCGTGCCCGAGGAAAGCCGGAAGTCGACCGGCACGCGGACCACCCAGTAGGGATTGTCCACGCCGTCGCCGCGGGTCGGCGGCGCGAATGTCCAGCGCTGCGCCGCGCTGATCGCGGCCTTCTCCAGCCCGCGGCGGATCGATTCCATCTCGCGCGCGTTGCCCAGCGCCGTCAGGTTGGTCTGCTCGGACACGGCTTCCTCGACGCTGCCGTCGCGCCCCACCTTGACCAGCAGGTAGACGGTGCCCTTGCCGCCGATCTCGGCGATGCTCATGGGGAAGCGCGGCGGGGTCATGTCGATCGAACGCACGCCGCCCGGATCGTCCGGCGCGTGCTCCTCGCCGAAATGCACGCTCTTGATCCCGACCTGCATGTTGCCGTCGTCGCCGGGCGTGGCGACCAGCCGCAAGCTCATCGCCGCGCGCGCCAGCACCGGAGCGCCGTCGACGAGGACGGGTTCGAAACGCAGCGCGGGCACCGCGCGCGCGATCAGGCTGACGACGTAGGGCGGCAGTTTGTCGGCCTGGTTCAGGACATGCGCCGTGACGCTGCCGTCCCGGGCGATGTCGACGCTGCCGGTCACGAGCATGCTGCCCTCGACCTGCTTGCGCATTTCGCGCGCGGTCTGTGCGTGGCCGGCCAGCGGCAGCAGCAGAGCGATGGCCAGCAGCGCGCAGAAGAAGCGTGGGGCGGCCATGTGCGGTCCTTCCATGGAGAGGCCTTCGACGATAGGCCGCGTGCCGGCGCCCGGCAAGACAGGGCAAACCCGGGGACGTGGGCGGATCTCGGCCCGCCTGCGACGCGGTCGTCCCCCGGACGGGACCTGGATGGCAGATCCCTGCGGCGACGCGCGGGGTCGCAGGCCGGCGGCAGCGCCATCGGGCCTGAATCCGCGCGTGCGATCTCGCCTTCTGCGTGACTGGGGTGTACAACTGTACACCATGACCCCGTCCGATTCCCTGTCACCCCAGCGTGCTGCCGTGCTGGCGTTTCTCCGCCGCGAACTGGCCGCCGGCCACGCGCCCAGCCTGGCGGAGATCGCCGCCGCTTTCGGCTTCGCGTCGCGCAACGCGGCCCAGAAACACGTCCAGGCGCTGGTCGCCGATGGCCTGCTGGCGCAGGCGCCCGGTCGCCGCCGCGGCTTGCGCCTGCCGGGCGGCCACGCCGACCTGTTGCCGCTGCCGGTGCTGGGACGGGTCGCCGCGGGCCAGCCGATCGGGGCCGACATCGGCCTCGACCAGCAGCTGTGGCTCGATCGCCGGCTGTTCTCGCCGACGCCGGACTACCTGTTGAAGGTGCAGGGCGACTCGATGATCGACGACGGCATCCTCGACGGCGATCTGGTCGGCGTGCACCGCACCGGCGACGCGCGCGACGGCCAGACGGTCGTCGCCCGCATCGATGGCGAGCTGACGATCAAGCGCTTGCAGCGCAACCGGCGCAGCGTGCGCCTGTTGCCGCGCAATCCCGCCCACGCCCCGATCGACGTGCAGCCGGGCCAGGACTTCGCGATCGAAGGCGTCTACTGCGGCCTGGTGCGGCAGGGCTGACATGGGTGCCGTCGTCGCTCTCGACAGCCTGCTGGCCGCGCGGACGCTGTGGCACGCCGGGCGCAGCCCGGAGAGCGGCCGTGATGGCGAGCCGACCGGCCATGCCAGGCTCGATGCGCTGCTGCCGCAGGGCGGCTGGCCGCGCCGGTCGCTGACCGAACTGCTGCTGCCGGCCGACGGCGTCGGCGAGCTGTCGCTGTTGCTGCCGACGCTGGCGCGCATGACCGGTGCCGGCGGCACGGTCGCGATGATCGCGCCGCCCTACGTGGCGTATGCCCCGGCCTGGCAGGCGGCGGGCATCGACCTGGCGTGTCTGGCGATCATCGACGCTGCCCCGCGCGATGCGCTGTGGGCGTTCGAACAGTGCCTGCGCAGCGGCGCCTGCGCCGCCGTGGTCGGCTGGCCCGCGCAGGCCGACGCGCCCGCGCTGCGCCGGCTGCAGGTCGCCTGCGATACCGGCGACTGCCTGGGCTTCGCGCTGCGCGACCGTCGCCACGCCGCCAATCCCTCGCCGGCGGCGCTGCGGATCGAACACGCCGGCGAGGCCGCGGGCCGACCGGCCTGGCACGTGCGCAAATGCCGCGGCGGTCCGGCGCCGGCCCGGGCCTTCGCGCTGGAAGCGGGCTGAGGATCGGCGATGCTGTGGGCCTGCGTACTGCTGCCGCAACTGGCGCTCGATGCCGTCCTGCGGCGCCTGCCCGACCCCGAGGCGCCGCTGGCGCTGATCGGCGGTTCCGCGCAGCTGCGGACCCTGCATGCGGTCAACCCCGCCGCGGCCCAGGCCGGGCTGCGCGCCGGCATGCGCCTGACCGCGGCCCGCGCGCTGTCGCCGACGTTCGCGATGGTCGAGCACGACGCCGACGCCGAACCGCGCTGGCAGCGGTTCCTCGCCGCCTGGGCCTACCGGCACAGCTCGCTGGTCAGCGCGCAATGGCCGGGCTGCATCGTGCTGGAGGTGCGTTCGAGCTTCAGCCTGCTGGGGCCGTGGCCGCGGATCGAGGCGCGGCTGCGCGCCGAGCTCACCGCCCTGGGCTTCGTCCACCGCATCGCGATGGCGCCGACGCCGCGCGCGGCCCGGGTGCTGGCCGGGCTGCGCGACGGGCTGTCGGTGTCGCATCCGGGTGCGATGCAGACCCTGCTCGACAAGGTGCCGGTGCGGCGCGCGGCGCTGCCCGACGATGCCGGCCAGCGCCTGCACCGCATGGGGATCCGCGACCTGCGCAGCCTGCGGGCGCTGCCGCGCGACAGCGTGCGCCGGCGCTTCGGCGTCGACGTGCTCGCGCATCTCGACCGGCTCTACGGCACGGCCGAGGATCCACTGACGCATTACGCGCCGCCGGATCATTTCGACGCGCGCGTGGAACTCGGCTACGAGGTCGAAAGCCACACCGCGCTGCTGTTCCCGCTGCGCCGGCTGCTCGGCGACCTGTGCACCTATCTGTCGATCCGCGACGGCGGCGTGCAGCGCTTCGTGCTGCGGCTGGAGCACGAGGACGCGCGCACCGACGTCGAAGTCGGCCTGCTGGCCGCGGAACGCGAACCGGCGATGCTGTTCGAGCTGACCCGCAACCGCCTGGAGCGCGTGCGGATTCCCAAGCCCGTGGTGGCGCTGCGTCTGCTCGCGCGCGAGCTTCCGCCCTTCGTGCCGGCCACGCGCGACCTGTTCGATCTGCGCGCGCAGCAGGCCCTGCCCTGGCCGCAGCTGCGCGAGCGCCTGCGCGCGCGGCTGGGCGACGAGGCCGTCTACCGCGTCGCGCCGGCCGGCGATCCGCGTCCCGAACGCGCCTGGCAGCGTGTGCAGGGCGACGAGGCGCCGATCGCCACGGCGCCGCCGCGACCGGCGCGGCCGCTGTGGCTGCTGCCGCAACCGGTGCCGCTGCGCGATCCGAGGCTGCGCATCCTGTCCGGTCCGGAGCGGCTGGAAAGCGGCTGGTGGGACGGCGGCGACGCGCGCCGCGACTACTACGTGCTGGAGACCTCGCAGGGCCAGCGGGCCTGGGCCTTCGCACCGCCGGGCGAGCGTGCGGGCTGGATGCTGCACGGCTGGTTCGCATGAGCCGGGACGACAGCGTCGACGGCGTGGACCGCGACACCCCCGGTGGCCGCGCGCCCCGCGCCTGGGACATGGCGCGCCGGCTCGACCTGCAGGCCGCGAACGACGCGGTGCTGATCTCCGACGCCCAGCCGGCGTATGCGGAACTGCACTGCCTGTCGGACTTCTCGTTCCTGCGCGGCGCGGCCAGCGCCGAAGACCTGTTCCTGCGCGCGCGCCAGTGCGGCTACGAGGCCCTGGCGATCACCGACGAATGCTCGCTGGCCGGCATCGTCCGCGGCCTCGAAGCCTCGCGCGCCACCGGCGTGCCGCTGATCGTCGGCAGCGAGTTCACCCTCGTCTGCGGGCTCAAGTGCGTGCTGCTGGTCGAGACCCGCGCCGGCTACACCCGCCTGTGCCGGCTGATCACGACCGCACGCCGCGCCGCGCCCAAGGGCCGTTACCGGCTGACTCGGCAGGATGTCGAAGCGGTCCTCGGCGACGATGCGCCCGGCGTGTTCGCGCTGTGGCTGCCAGCGGCCCGACCCGATCCGGGCGAAGGCGCGTGGCTGCGCGGCCTGCTCGGCGCACGCGCGCATCTGGCGGTGGAGCTGCACCGCGAAGACGACGACGAGGCCCGCCTGGCGACACTGCTGGCACTCGCCGCGCAGACCGGCCTGACGCCGCTCGCCGCCGGCGACGTGCACCTCGACGTGCGCCGCCGCCGCGTGCTGCAGGACACGATGACCGCGATCCGCCACAACCTGCCGCTGGCCGACTGCGGCGCGCACCTGTTCCGCAACGGCGAGCGCCACCTGCGCACGCGCCGGGCCCTGGGCAACATCCATCCGCACGCGCTGCTCGACGCCGCCGTGCAGCTGGCGCGCCGCTGCACGTTCCGTCTCGACGAAGTCGGCTACGACTATCCCAACGAGCTGGTCCCGGCCGGCCACACGCCGACCACCTGGCTGCGCGCGTTGACCGAAGCCGGCATGCGCAAACGCTGGCCCGCAGGCGCGCCGGCGGCCGTGGTCCGGCAGATCGAGTCCGAGCTGGCCCTGATCGCGGACCTCAGGTACGAAGCTTTTTTCCTGACGGTCGAGGACATCGTCCGCTTCGCGACCTCGCAGGGGATTTTGTGCCAGGGCCGCGGCTCGTCGGCCAATTCGGCGGTGTGCTTCGCGCTCGGCATCACCGTCGTCGATCCGTCCGAGAGCCGGCTGCTGATGGCGCGCTTCCTGTCGAGGGAGCGCAACGAGCCGCCGGACATCGACGTTGATTTCGAGCACGAACGGCGCGAGGAGGTGCTGCAGTACGTCTACGCCAAATACGGCCGCGAGCGCGCCGCGCTGGCCGCGACCGTCATCCGCTACCGCGGCAAGAGCGCGGTGCGCGACGTGGCCCGCGCCTTCGGCCTGCCCGCCGACCAGGTCGCGCTGCTGGCCGAATGCTACGGCTGGGGCAACGGCGAGACGCCGATGGACCAACGCCTGCGCGAGGCCGGCTTCGACCCCGACAACCCGCTGATCACGCGCGTGCTCGGCGTCGCCGACCAGTTGCGCGACCACCCGCGGCATCTGTCGCAGCACGTCGGCGGCTTCGTCATCAGCGAAGAACCACTGAGCGCACTGGTGCCGGTGGAGAACGCGGCGATGGCCGACCGCACCATCATCCAGTGGGACAAGGACGACCTGGAGACGATGAAGCTGCTGAAGGTCGACTGCCTGGCGCTCGGCATGCTGACCTGCATCCGCAAGGCGGTGGACCTGGTCGCGCGCCACCGCGGCTACCGGATCGACCTGGCCGCGCTGCCGGCGGACGACCCGCCGACCTACGCGATGATCCAGGCGGCCGACACCGTCGGCGTGTTCCAGATCGAATCGCGGGCGCAGATGAGCATGCTGCCGCGGCTGAAGCCGGCGACCTTCTACGACCTGGTCATCGAAGTGGCGATCGTGCGGCCCGGCCCGATCCAGGGCGGCATGGTCCACCCGTACCTGCGCCGGCGGCAGGGCCAGGAACCGGTGACGTATCCGTCCGACGGTATCGAGGAGATCCTCGGCCGCACCCTCGGCATCCCGCTGTTCCAGGAACAGGTCATGGAACTGGTGATCCACGCCGGCTACGCACCCGACGAGGCCGACAACCTGCGGCGTTCGATGGCCGCCTGGCGCCAGGGCGGCGACATGGCGCCGCATCGCGCGCGCATCCGTGCGCTGATGGAAGCCAAGGGCTACGCGGCCGACTTCATCGACCAGATCTTCGAACAGATCAAGGGCTTCGGTTCCTACGGGTTTCCGCAGAGCCACGCGGCCTCGTTCGCCAAGCTGGTCTACATCAGTTGCTGGCTCAAACGCCACGAACCCGCGGCGTTCGCCTGCGCGCTGCTCAACGCGCAGCCGATGGGCTTCTATTCGCCGAGCCAGATCGTGCAGGACGCGCGCCGCGGCAAGGACGCACGCGTGCCGATCACCGTGCGGCCGGTCGACGTGACCTGCAGCGACGGCGACAACACGCTGGAAGGTGGCCATGCGCGGCGCGGCGACGACGATGGCGGCCAGGCGGCGATCCGCCTCGGCCTGCGCCAGGTGGCCGGCCTGTCGAAGGACATGGCGCAGGCGATCGTCGCCGCGCGCGCGCAGCGGCCCTTCGCCGACGTGCACGACCTGTCGCTGCGCGCGGGCCTCGACGAAAAGGCGCGCCGCGCCCTGGCCGAAGCCGGCGCGCTGCAGACCCTGGCCGGCCATCGCAATGCCGCGCGCTGGGCGGTGGCCGGCATCGAGCGCCGGCATCCGCTGCTGCCGGGCAGTCCCGGGGAGACCGCGATCGCGCTGCCGGCGCCGACCGCGGGCGAAGAGGTGCTGTCCGATTACCGCGCCACCGGCCTGACCCTGCAGGCGCATCCGCTGTCGCTGCTGCGCGCGCGCCTGCAGCGCCAGCGCATCGTCGACACCCGCCAGCTGCGCACCCTTCCGCACGGGCGCGGTGTGCACGCCGCCGGCATCGTCACCCAGCGCCAGCGGCCGGCGACGGCCAGCGGCACGATGTTCGTCACGCTCGAGGACGAGCACGGGATGATCAACGTCGTGGTGTGGCCGCATGTCGCGCTGCGCCGGCGCAAGGCGCTGCTGGGCGCGCGCCTGCTGGCCGTGCGCGGTCGCTGGGAAGACGTCGACGGCGTGCAGCATCTGATCGCCCGCGACATGGCGGACATGAGCCATCTGCTGGGCGAACTGCAGACGAGCTCGCGCGATTTCCACTGAACCGGCGCCGCCACCCGGGGTGTCGCGCGCCGCGCATTCCCATGCCGCGTCCCGTCTACCGCGTCGATCGCCGCGTCCGGACCCGGCCGCGCGCGGTGCCCGGACTCAGCGCTGCTCGCGCAGGAACCGCGCCATCGACACGCTGTCCGACGGCTGCACCGGCGCGAACTCGGCAGCGACGTCGATGAAGCCGCGCATCACCGCGATCTCGCGCGGGGTGCGGTTGAGGGTGTCGCGCAGGTCCGGATCGGCGCCGGCGCGCAGCAGGCGCCGGCCGAGCCGCAGCTGGCCGTGCAGCGCCGACAGGTGCAGGGGACCGAAGCCGCGCGGATCCTGCGCCTCCAGCGAGACGCCCTCGTCGAGCAGGTGTTCCATCGCCGCCAGCACCACCTCTTCGTCGCAGGCCGTGCCGGGTTCGGCGCGCGCGCCGAGCAGCAACAGCAGCGGCGTCACGCCACCGGCGGCCGCCGCGTCGACCTCGGCGCCGGCCAGCAGCAGGGTGTCGAACAGCGCCAGCAGCCGCGGCCGGTCGCGCGAGGTGAAGCCGTAGAGCGCCGCGCAATGCAGCGGGGTCAGGCCCTGCGCGTCGCCGGCGTGGATGTCGGCGCCGGCGGTCAGCAGGCGCGCGCAGATGTCGGGCAGGCCCAGCGCCGAGGCCAGCATCAGCACCGTGACGTCGCCGGGCAGGCGCTGTTCCAGCGCGCCGCCGGCGGCCAGCAGGCGATCCACGATCTCGCCCTGGCGCATGCTGACCGCGGCCGACAGCGGCGTCGCGCCGGACTGCGCCGGACGCGTGGCATCGGCGCCGCGGTCGAGCAGCAGATCCACCACCGCGCGATGCCCGCCACCGGCCGCGCGCAGCAGCGCGGTGCAGCCCTGCGTATCGGCGGTGTCGACGTCGAAGCCGAGGTCGAGCAGACGCCGCACCGCCCCGGCGTCGCCGACGATCGCCGCCGCCGGCAGGTCGCTGGGCTGCAGCGAGCGCCTGGGCAGCGCCCAGCCGCGCCAGTCCAGCCAGTCGGCCAGGTCGCGTCGCCCGCCCGACAGTGCGACGCCGAGCGGCGTCTGCCCGTCGGCCGCGCAGGCATCCGGCGACGCACCGTGGCGGACCAGCAACTTCAATGCGGCATCGCGCCCCAGCGCCGCGGCCAGGTGCAGCGCGGCCATGCCACGGGCGTCGCGGGCATCGAGATCGACGCCGTGTCCGATCAGGCCTTCGAGCAGCCGCGACCAGCCCAGCCGCACCGCCAGCGACAGCGGGGGATCGCCGTCGGGCGATGGTGCGAACGGATCGGCGCCGCGCGCCAGCAGGTCCAGCGCGCAGGTCTCGAGCGCGCGCGTGGCCTGGTCGTCGCGCACGCAGGCGGCGAGGAAACGCGCCAGTCCGCCCGCGCCGGACGGCGAGGCGCCGTGGCGCAGCAGCAACTGGATCAGCGGCAGGGCCGCCGGGCCGGTGTCGAACAGACGGGTCAGGGCGGTCTGGCCGGACTCGTCACGCACCTCGACATCGGCGCCGCGCGCGAGCAGCCATTCGATCCGCGCCTGCGACTGCGGCGCATCGGCGTCGAGCAGCAGGCTGCCGAGGTCAGCGGGGCCGACCAGCCGCAGCAGGGTGTCGAGATTGTCGTAGCGGCCTTCGCGCAGGCTGCCGCGCAGCAGCAGCAGCGGCGCGCGGTCGACCGGCACCTCGGTGTCGTCGTCGGACAGCACGTTGTTCGGCAATGCGTACTCGGGATCGAGCAGCCGGACCAGCGCCCAGCGGCCCGATGCGGCCGCGCGATCGACCGGCCGCCGGCCCTCGCCATCGGCGACATCCGCCGGCACGCCGAGTTCCAGCAGGCGGTGGACCAGCGGCGCCGACGGCGTTTCCGCGTCGCACGCGAGCACCAGTGCATTGCGACCGGCGATGTCCACCGCCGCGAGATCGGCGCCCGCCGCGACCAGCGCCTCGAGCGCGGCGAGGCTGCCGCCGCGGGCGGCATCGAGCAGCGGCGTGCGGCCGTCGTTGTCGCGGCCGCGCACGTCGGCGCCCGCGGCCAGCAGCGCGGCGACGATGTCGGCGTGGCCGGCGAACGCCGCGGCATGCAGGGCGCTGCGGCGGACGGCATCGCGGGAATCGACGCGCGCCTTGTGCCGGATCAGCAGCTGCACGCCGGCCGGATCGTCCTCGTCGCCGCCGGCAGCGGCCAGCAGCGCGGGCGTGCCGCCCTCGACCTCGGGCGCGGCGCCGCGTTCGAGCAGGAATTTCGCCAGCCGCCAGTTGCCCGCCGCGCAGGCCACGCCCAGCGGCGTGAGCCCGTCGTGGTTGCGGACATCGAGCTCGGCCGCCGCGTCGCGCAGCAGCGCGGCGACGCCGGGATCGGAACTGCGCGCGGCCAGGTGCAGCGGCGTATTGCCTTCGTGGTCGGTGATGCGCGCGTCGGCGCCATTCGCCAGCAGGGTCATCACCGCGTCGGGGCGGCCGTGCCAGCTGTCGCGGGTCGCGGCCAGCAGCGGAGTCATGCCCGCGTGCGCGGCATTGACGTCGACCCCGCGCGCGATCAGGTCGCGCAGCAGGCGCAGGTCCGGCAGCACCGCGGCCAGCACCGGCAGGCTGCGCTGGTCGCGATCGTCGGCAGGCGGCAGCGCGCGCAGGTCGGCGCCGGCTTCGATCAGCGCCAGCGCGCGGTCGACCCGGCCGCCGCGCGCGGCCGCGTACAGTGCGACCTGCGGATCGGCGCCGTCGCCTTCGTCGAACAGCGCCGCGGCCGGATCGGCGACGGGCTCGATCGCCTGCGCCGGCAAGGCGTCCGGCGCGGGCAGGCGCTGGAGCACCAGATGCAGCAGCGGCCACGCGAGCGCGGCGCCGATGCCGATGACGAGGCGCGCGCCGGTGGCGGTCGCCGGCAACCAGGCCAGCACCAGTACGAGCGCGACGATCGCCGCCACGCAGACCGCCGCGCCGACGCCGTGCCAGCTGCCGGTGTCGCGATCGGCGAGCGCGCGCCAGTGCTCGCGCAGGTCGCCACCGTCGGTTTCGAGCGCGTGCCACAGCGGCCAGGTGCGCCAGAACGCGATGACGACGACGCCGACGGCCACGCTCAATGCGAGCGCCGCGGCGAGTTCGCCGCCCTGGCGCAGGGCCGACAACGGCCAGATCACCAGCAGCGCAGATACCGCGACGGCGCCGGCCCACGCGGCCGCCAGCGACAGCAGATCGGTGCGCATCGCCTCGCGCGTGCCGGGCAGGCTCCCGCGGCGGGCACGCAGCGCCCAGGCGAAGGCCGGCTGCGCGAGCGCGCCGGCGATGGCCGCGACGAGGCCGCCGGTGAGGGCGACGGCGGTGAGCAGGAGGCCGGCCAGCAGGGCGATCCAGGCCGGGCGCGGACGACGCGTCGACTCAGGCATCGGTGCCCCAGTCCTCGGTCATCGGATCGAGCGACGCGCGCGGCGGCATCTGCAGATGGAAACGCTGGCCCTGCAGGTTGGCCCGCACCTGCGCCGCATCACCGCGTGCGAGACGCCGTTCGGGCGTCAATGCGATGTCCAGCACGAACTGCAGCGCACCGAGTTCCGCGCGCAGCGACGCGGGCAGGACGTCGAAGTCGTCACGGGTGGCGAGATACACGTAGGTGTCCGCCTTGCGCTGGCTTTTGTAGACGTAGGCGTGCATGACCGGAAATGCGGCGGAACACGCAGGATTGTGCGGCAAAAGCCGATGCTTGGGTATCGCGCGCACGGCGCGTGGCGCGCATCACGTTCAGTGATAACCGGCGTCTTCCTCGATCTTGCCGCGGAACACGCGATACGACCACGCCGTGTAACCGAGGATCAACGGCAGCAGCACGATCAGGCCGACCAGCACGAAGCCCTGTGACGACGGCGGCGATGCGGCCTCCCAGATGCTCAGCGCGGGCGGCACGATGTTCGGCCAGATGCCCAGCACGAGGCCGAGGAATCCCAGGCCGAAGAACGACAGCGTCAGCAGGAACGGGGTCGCGTCGCGGCCTTCGCGCATTGCCGCGCGCCACAGCCACACGGCATTGACCAGCGCCAGCAGCGGCACCGGCGACAGCCACCAGAAATTCCCGCCCTCGAACCAGCGCGCCATGATCTGCGAGTCGAGGAACGGCAGCTGCACGCTGACCAGGCCCATGAACGCGGCGACGACCAGCACCAGCGGACGCGTCAGCGTCCGTGCGATCAGCTGCAGCCGGCCCTCGGTCTTGAGGATCAGCCAGCACGACCCGAGCAGCGCGTAACCGAACATCACCGCGACCCCGGTCAGCATCGAGAACGGACTGAACCAGTCGAGCGCGCCGCCGACGTACTTGCCCTCCTCCAGCGGCATGCCCTCGACCAGCGCGCCGAGGATCACGCCCTGCGAGAACGCCGCCAGCATCGAGCCGACCGCGAACGCGATGCCCCAGAAGCGCTTGCCGCGCCGCGCCTTGAACCGGAATTCGAAGGCGACGCCGCGGAACACCAGCGCGATCAGCATCAGCAGCACCGGCAGGTACAGCGCCGACAGCACGATGGCGTAGGCCCGCGGAAACGCCGCCAGCAGGCCGGCGCCGCCGAGCACCAGCCAGGTCTCGTTGCCGTCCCAGATCGGCGCGGCGGTGTTCATCATGTGGTCGAGCTGGCCTTCGCTCTCGGCGAACGGCGCCAGGATGCCCAGACCCAGCACGAAGCCGTCGAGCAGCACGTACATCAGCACGCCGAAGCCGATGACGCCGAACCACACCACCGGCAATACGGTTTCCATGTCCATCAGCGGGGCGCCTCCTGCCCGGGCCGCGGCATGCGCGGATCGGGATCGATGTCGGCATCGGCGTCCTCGTCGTCCTCGGCGGCCGACAAGGGGCGCGACGCGGTACGGTCGCCGCCGTCGCGCTCGGGCGGATGTTCGAACGGCTGCGGCCCCTTGCGGATCATCTTCAGGATGTAGCCGCCGCCCGCGCCGAACACGACCGCGTAGGCGATGACGAACGCGCTCAACGAGATGATGACGCTGCTGCGGTCGACGTTGCTGACCGCGTCGGCGGTGCGCAGCAGTCCATGGATCACCCAGGGCTGGCGGCCGATCTCGACGACCACCCAGCCCGCGACGACCGCGATGAAGCCGGACGGCGCCATCAGCCGCCAGGCGTCCAGCAGCCAGCGCGAGGTCCAGAGCGTGCGCCGGCGCCAGGCCCACAGCGACACGACGGTCAGCAGCAGCATCGCCATGCCGATGCCGACCATGATCCGGAACGCGTAGAACACCGGCTTGACCGGCGGCCGGTCTTCGGGGGCCACGGCCGTCAACGGCTCGATCTCGCCGTCGAGGCTATGGGTCAGGATCACGCTGCCGAGCCGCGGGATCGCGATCTCGTAGTCGTTGCGCGCCTCGCGTTCGTTGGGCACGGCGAACAGCACCAGCGGCACGCCCTCGCCCTTGGGCTTGTGCTCCCAGTGCGCTTCCATCGCCGCGACCTTCATCGGCTGGTGTTCGCGCGCATTGATCCCGTGCAGGTCGCCGGCGAGGATCTGCAGCGGCACGGTGATCGCCGCGAACGCGACGGCCAGCTTCAGCATCCGCGTCGATGCATCCACGTGGACGCCCCGGCGCAGGTACCAGGCACTGACGCCGCCGATGACGAAACACGTCGTGATGAACGCCGCCAGCACCATGTGCGCGAGGCGGTACGGGAACGAGGGATTGAAGATGATCGCCATCCAGCTGGCCGGATGGAACACGCCGTCGATGATCTCGTAGCCCTGCGGCGTGTGCAGCCAGCTGTTGGCCGAGAGGATCCAGAAGGTGGAGATCAGCGTGCCGACCGCGACCAGGCAGGTCGACAGGAAATGCAGCTTCTCCGACACCCGGCCCCAGCCGAACAGCATCACGCCGAGGAAGCTGGCTTCGAGGAAGAACGCCGTCAGCACCTCGTAGCTCAGCAGCGGCCCGAGGATGTTGCCGGCCTGCACGCTGAGCTCGGACCAGTTGGTGCCGAACTGGAAGCTCATGACGATGCCCGACACCACGCCCATGCCGAACGACACGGCGAAGATCCGCATCCAGAAGAACAGCAGGTCGCGCCAGACATCGTCGCGCGTGCGCAGCCAGCGCCATTCCAGGAACGCCAGCCAGCTCGACAGGCCGATCGTGAAGGCCGGGAACAGCACGTGGAAGGAGATGACGAATCCGAACTGGATCCGCGACAGCAGCAGTGCGTCCAAGCCGATGGCGTCCTGCGGGAAGTGCCGCGCATTCTGCGCGCGCGGCCGTGAAACCGGGGTGTGACCGGGCGTCGCAGCCGGGTGTCCGCCCGCGTGACGACGCCCGTTCGCGGGTGCGGGGCGTGCACGCGTCCCGCATCCGCGCCGCCCGTGCACGCGCGCCGGCCATGACCTTCGCCAGTGCGGGCCGCACCGCGCCGCTGCTACCCTTGCCGGGTTTTTCATCCCCGGATTGCCTGCCGATGCCCCGTCGCCTGTCCCTGAGCTGGGTGCTGTCCTGCGCCCTCGTGTCGCCCCTCGTCCTCGCACCTGCGTTCGCGCAGCCTGCCCAGGCCTTGACCATGGACCGGATCATGGCCGACCCGGACTGGATCGGCCCGCCGGTCGAACAGGCGTGGTGGAGCTGGGACGGGCAGCGCGCGTTCTACACGCTCAAGCGCGACGGCGCGACGATCCGCGACACCTGGACCCAGGCGCTCGACGGCGGCACCGCGACCCGCGTAGAGGGCGCCGACCGCGCCGACATCGACGGCGGCACGCCGCTGTTCGACGCCGCGCGCACCCGCGCGGCCTTCGTCCGCAACGGCGACATCTTCGTTCGCGACCTGCGCAACGGCAGCCTGACCCAGGTCACCCGCACCGAGGCCACCGAAGCGCAGCCGCAATGGAACCAGAGCGGCGCCCTGGTCTGGCGCACCGGCAGCGACTGGTTCCGCTGGGACGCGCGCGGCGGCACCGCGCAGCTGACCAGCCTGAAAGCCGAGGACGATCCGGCCAAGCCGCCGCCGGCCGACGACCTGCGCGACCGCCAGCTGCGGATGATCGAGACCCTGCGCACCGAACGCGAGCGCCGCGATGCGATGCGCGCCCAGACCGAAACCTGGCGCCGCGCCGACCCGACCAGTGCGCCGGCGTCCGTCTACCTCGGCAAGAACGTCAAGATCGCCGGCAGCGCGCTGTCGCCGAACGGCGACTGGGTGGTCGTCGTGACCGAGGCGAAGGACGGCAAGGAAGGCCAGGAAGGCCGCATGCCCAAGTACGTGACCGAATCGGGCTACGAAGAGTTCGAGGACGTGCGCACGCGCGTCGGCCGCAACGATCCGCTGCCGCACACGCTGTGGCTGGTCGAGCTGGCCACGGGCACGGTGCGCGAACTCGAGACCGGCACCCTGCCCGGCATCGGCACCGACCCGCTGGCCGACCTGCGCCGCGCCGCGGGGAAGGACGCGCTGGACGGCAACCGCCCCGTGCGCCTTGAGATCGACGGCCGCGGCGGCGGTGGCGGTGCGATCCGCTGGAGCGACGACGGCCGCCAGGTCGCGCTGGCGATCCATTCGGTCGACAACAAGGACCGCTGGCTTGCGACCGTCGACCTCGGCAATGCCACCCTGCAGTCGCGCGACCGTCTGACCGACGCCGCGTGGATCAACTGGGACTTCAACGAATTCGGCTGGCTCCCCGACCACCGCACTCTGTGGTTCCTGTCGGAAACCTCGGGCTATTCGCATCTCTACCTCAATGACGGCGGCCGCTCGCGTGCGCTGACCTCGGGCGACTGGGAAGTCTCGTCGCCAGTACTGTCGCGCGACGGCAGCCGCTTCTTCTTCCTGTGCAACCGCGAGTGGCCGGGCCGCTACGACGTCTGCACTGCGGCAGGCGGCAACGTCGCCGAAGTGACGAAGACCGGCGGCATCGAGGACTTCGCGCTGTCGCCGGACGAGACCCGTCTGCTGCTGCGCACGTCCGACAGCTACACGCCGCCGCAGCTGGCGGTCGCGAACGTTGCCGATGGCGACGTGCGCGTGCTGACCGACACCCGCAAGCCCGAGTTCAAGGCGCACGACTGGCTGCAGCCCGAGTACGTGCAGATTCCGTCCAAGCACGGCGCCGGCACGGTCTGGGGCAAGTTCTATGCGCCGGAGAACGTCGAGCCGGGCCGCAAGTATCCCGTCGTGCTGTTCGTGCACGGCGCCGGCTACCTGCAGAACGTGACCGACCGGTACCCGAACTATTTCCGCGAGCAGATGTTCCACAACCTGCTGGTGCAGCAGGGCTACCTCGTGCTGGACCTGGATTTCCGCGCGTCCAGTGGCTACGGCCGCGACTGGCGCACGGCGATCTACCGGCAGATGGGCCACCCGGAACTCGAGGATTACCTCGACGGCATCGACTGGCTGGTCGACAACCACCAGGCCGATCGTGATCGGGTGGGCATCTACGGCGGCAGCTACGGCGGCTTCATGACCTTCATGGCGCTGTTCCGCGAGCCGGGCACGTTCAAGGCCGGCGCCGCGCTGCGCCCGGTCACCGACTGGTCGCAGTACAACCACGCCTACACCGCGAACATCCTCAACACGCCGGACATCGATCCCGAGGCGTATCTGAAGTCCTCGCCGATGGAATACGCCGACCGCCTGCAGGACAACCTGCTGATCGCGCACGGCATGATCGACGACAACGTGTTCTACAAGGACTCGGTGATGATGTCCCAGCGCCTGATCGAGCTGCGCAAGGACAAGTGGGAACTGGCCAGCTACCCGCTCGAACGCCACGCCTACCAGCACCCGGCGTCGTGGTACGACCAGTACCGCCGCATCTACGAACTGTTCGAGCGCACGCTTAAATGACCGCGCCCGGCCCGTTGCCGGCGGTCGAGCTGCTGCGGCCTTCGCCGTGGAAGATGCTCGCACTGCTGGCGATTTCGGCCGGGTTCGTATGGATGGCGCTCGTCATCGGCGAGCGCCATCCCCTGCTCGCGTGGTCGTGCGGTGGTTTCTTCGGGCTGTGCGGCATGGTCGCCCTGGTCTCGCTGGTACCGGACGCGAACCGGTTGCGGCTGGACGCCGAGGGGCTGGAAATCCGCTCGCTGTTCCGCAGCACCCGCTACGCCTGGCGCGACATCGCGCGCTTCGGCCCGACCCGGGTCGGCCTGCACACCATGGTCGGCCTCGACTTCGCCGCCCATGTCGACGAGGCCGTGCGCCTGCGCCGGGTCAATCGTGGCCTGACCGGCTTCGACGGGGCGCTGCCGGACACCTACGGCCGGAAGGCGGCCGCACTGGCCGACCATCTCGAACGCTGGCGAGTCGCCCACGCCTGACCGCGGCGATGCAGCGGGCGCATTGACCAGGATCAAGGCCGCGCCGGAGGCTCCGCCTACAATGGCGGCATGAACGATTTCGACAGCGTCCGCGACTATCTGACCGGTCTGCAGGACCGCATCTGCACCGCCATCGAGCAGGCCGACGGCCGGGCGACGTTCGTCGAGGACCCGTGGCGGCGCGCCGAAGGCGGCGGCGGTCGCACCCGCGTGCTGCGCGATGGCGCGGTGTTCGAACAGGCGGGCATCGGGTTCTCGGATGTGTCCGGCACGGCGCTGCCGCCGTCGGCCAGCGCCAACCGGCCCGAACTCGCCGGCGCCTCGTGGCGCGCGGTCGGCGTCTCACTGGTGTTCCATCCGCACAACCCGCACCTGCCGACGACCCACGCCAACGTCCGCCACTTCCGCGCGATGCGCGACGGCGAGACAGTGGCCTGGTGGTTCGGCGGCGGCTTCGACCTGACGCCGTTCTATCCGGTCGACGAGGACGTGCGGCACTGGCACCGCACTGCCCGCGCGCTGTGCACGCCGTTCGGCGGCCAGACCCGTTACGACGCGCACAAGCGCTGGTGCGACGACTATTTCTTCCTCAGGCACCGGGGCGAGACCCGCGGCGTCGGCGGCCTGTTCTTCGACGATCTGCACGCCGATTTCGACACCGACTTCGGTTACCTGCGCGCGGTCGGCGACGGTTTCCTCGACGCCTACCTGCCGATCGTCGCGCGACGCAAGGACACGCCCTACGGCGAGCGCGAGCGCGAATTCCAGCTCTACCGGCGCGGCCGCTACGTCGAGTTCAACCTGGTCTACGACCGCGGCACGCTGTTCGGCCTGCAGTCCGGCGGCCGGGCCGAATCGATCCTGATGAGCCTGCCGCCGCGGGTGCGCTGGGAATACGGCTACACGCCCGCTGCCGGCAGCGACGAGGCCCGGCTGCTGGACTACCTGCGACCGCGCGACTGGCTGGCCGACGCCGCCTGAGCCCGGCCGATGCCGCATGCCGCCGCGCCGCATCCCGACGTCGTGCCGGAGTGCCTGCAGGTGCTGCACGCCGATGCCTGGCTGCTCGCCTTCGACAAGCCCAGCGGCCTGCTGTCGGTCCCGGGGCGCGGCGCCGACAAGCACGACAGCATGGCCACCCGCGCCCAGGCCGCCTGGCCCGACGCGCGGGTCGTCCACCGGCTCGACATGGCGACCTCCGGCGTCATCGTCCTGGCGCGCGGCGAGGCGATGCAGCGCGCGCTCGGCAACACCTTCGCCGATCGCGGGGTCGACAAGCGCTACGAAGCGGTCGTCGACGGCTGGGTGACGGCCGACACGGGCGAGATCGACCTGCCGCTGGCCAGCGACTGGCCCAATCGCCCGAAGCAACGGATCGACCGGGTCGCCGGCAAGCCCTCGCAGACCCGCTGGCAGGTCCGCTCGCGCGGCCACGCGGCGGACGGCACGCCCTGCAGCCGGTTGACCCTGATCCCGTGGACGGGCCGAACGCATCAGTTGCGGGTGCATCTGCAGGCGATCGGCCACCCGATCCTGGGCGATGCGCTGTACGCCGACCCGGCCCAGCAGGCCCGCGCGCCGCGTCTGCTGCTGCACGCCACGTCGCTGGCCCTTATCCATCCCGGCACCGGCCAGCCCCTGCTGGTGACGTCTCCGACTCCCTTCTAGCGCTGGACGGCAACGTGGCCGACAGCCGCCTGGCGTCGGCCACGCCGCTGCTGCAAACGGCCCGTGGGGCCAGCCTCGCTGGGGCCAGCCTGGCGTCACCTCTGTCGGAGCGCGCCCGTGCGCACAGGCGTTCAGCGAAACACGTTCGCGCAGGCGCTCCTACTAGAACCAGGCCGACGACTGTTGCGCGTCGGACCCGGACGGAACGTCTGAGACGCCCAAACCGCGGAATCGCCAAACGCGGGGCATAAAAAAGCCCCGCAGGCAGGGGGGGCCGGCGGGGCTCAGGGAACCGGCTCGGGGAGAAGCCATGTGGTTCCGTTCGATCACTCCAGGGGAAGGGAGAGATCTGCGACAGACCTTGCATCTGTCGAGGGCTATATCAACATTCCGACCATGGATGGTTCGTGAAGATTACAGTTAAATTTCCGTATGATTCAGGCCACATTTAGGCCCGTCGTCCGCACTGCGCCCCTGCTGCCTGAGCCGCCGGATCGGCGCTGACGAAGGGGACGCCCAGACGCCTCTTGCGCGCGCGCCACGGCCGTCTCGTCACGTCCTACCACCTCGAGACGGCGCCCCCAATCAGGAAGTGCGCCCCGCTCCCGTGCCCGCTCAGTGCGCCTCGTCCCAGTTGTCGCCGACGCCGCTGTCGACGACCAGCGGCACCCGCAGTTCGCCGGCACGGGTCATCCGGGCCACGACCTCGGCCAGCAGCGTGTCGACGAAATCCACATCCGCCTCGAACACCAGTTCGTCGTGCACCTGCAGGATCATCTTCGCGCGGTTCGAGTGATCTGCGATCCAGCCGTCGATCGTGATCATCGCGCGCTTGATGATGTCGGCCGCGGTGCCCTGCATCGGCGCGTTGATCGCGGCGCGCTCGGCGCCGGCGCGCTGCGAGGGGTTGCCCTTCTGGATGAAGTCCAGCGTCAGTCGCCGGCCGAACACGGTTTCGACATAGCCGGTCTCACGTGCCTGCAGCCGCGTGCGGTCCATGAAGTCGCGCACGCCCGGATACCGCGAGAAGTACAGCGCGATGTAGTCCTGCGCCTCGCCGCGGCCGATGCCAAGGTTGCGGGCGAGACCGAAGGCGCTCATGCCGTACATCAGGCCGAAATTGATCGCCTTCGCCGCGCGGCGCTCGTTGCCGGTCACCTCGTCCAGCGGTCGGCCGAAGACTTCGGCCGCGGTCGCGCGGTGGATGTCGACGCCGGATTCGAACGCGCGCACCAGGCCGGGATCCTCGGACAGGTGCGCCATGATCCGCAGTTCGATCTGCGAATAGTCGCAGGCGATCAGCTTGCGGCCCGGCGGCGCGACGAAGGCGCGGCGGATGCGACGCCCGTCGTCGGTGCGGATCGGAATGTTCTGCAGGTTCGGATCCGACGAGGACAGCCGTCCCGTCGCCGCACCCGCCTGGTGGTAGCTCGTGTGCACCCGACCGGTGTCGGGATTGATCATCTCCGGCAGCTTGTCGGTGTAGGTGCTGCGCAGCTTGGCGAGGCCGCGGTACTCGAGGATCACGCGGGGCAGTTCGTGCTGGTCGGCGATCGCCTCCAGCGCTTCCTCGTTGGTGCTCGGCTGGCCCTTGGGCGTCTTCACCACGGCCGGCAATTTCAGCTCGTCGAACAGCAATGCGCCGAGCTGCTTGGGCGAATCGAGATTGAAGGTGCGGCCGGCGAGTTCGGTCGCTTTCTGCTGCGCGGCGAGCATGCGCTTGGACAGGTCCGCACTCTGCCGGCGCAGTTCGTCGGCATCCACGCGCACGCCGTTGGCCTCGATGCGCGCGAGCACCGGCACCAGCGGCATCTCGATGTCGGCGTAGACGCGCGCCAGGCCCGCATCGGCCTCGATCCGCGGCTTCATGACCCTGTGGAGCCGCAGGGTGATGTCGGCATCTTCGGCGGCGTACTTCGACGCATCGTCGATGGCGACCTGCGAGAACGAGATCTGCTTGGCGCCCTTGCCGGCGACGTCCTCGAACTTGATCGTCTCCATCCCCAGGTGGCGCTTGGCCAGCGAGTCGAGATCGTGCCGGGCGATGCCCGCATCGAGGACGAAGCTTTCCAGCAGCGTGTCGTCGGCGTAGCCGCGCACCTCGACGCCGTGCCGACGCAGCACGTGGATGTCGTACTTGCCGTGCTGGCCGAGCTTGCGCTTCGCAGGGTCTTCCAGCACCCCGCGCAGCGCATCGAGCACCAGTGCGCGATCGAGCTGCGTCGGCGCGCCGGGATAGTCGTGGCCGACGGGAATGTAGGCGGCGCGGCCGGGCTCGATCGCGAAGCTCAGGCCGACGAGGCCGGAGCGCATCGCATCGAGTGCGTCGGTCTCGGTATCGAACGCGAATTCGTCCGCGGCCTGCAGCTGCGCGACCCAGGCGTCGAGCCGGTCGGGCGTCAGCACCGTTTCGTACTCGCCCGGCGCCGACAGCGCGGGATCGAGCGTCGACGGTGGCGCAGGACTCGCGATGGCGGCAGTCGCCGGTGCACCCGCTCCGCTGCCGCCGTCGAGATCCTTCAGCGCCTGACCGAAGCCGTAGCGCGTGTACAGCACACGAAGCGTGTCGACCGCACGCGGTCGCAGGATCAGTGTCTCCGGGCCGCCATCGAGCACGACATCGGTCTTGATCGTCGCGAGCTCCCGGCTCAGCGGCAGCTGGTGCAGCGCTTCGCGCAGGTTCTCGCCGATCTTGCCCTTGATGTTGCCGGCGTTCGCGATCACCCCGTCCAGCGATTCGTACTCGGTGAGCCACTTCGCCGCGGTCTTGGGCCCGCACTTCGGCACGCCGGGGATGTTGTCGATGCTGTCGCCCATCAGCGCGAGCAGGTCGACGATCTGGTCGGCGCGGACGCCGAACTTGTCGACCACGGTCGCGTCGCTGTCCATGCGGCTACCGCTCATCGTGTTGACCAGGGTCACGCGCGGCCGCACCAACTGGGCGAAATCCTTGTCGCCGGTGGAGATCGTCACTTCGATCCCGGCGTCGGCTGCCTGCAGCGCCAGCGTGCCGATGACGTCGTCGGCCTCGACGCCGGGAACGCGCAGGATCGGAAAGCCCAGGGCCTCCACGATCGTGCACATCGGCTCGACCTGCGCCCGCAGTTCGTCGGGCATCGGCGGGCGGTTGGCCTTGTACTGGTCGTAGAGATCGTCGCGGAAGGTCCTGCCGGGCGCATCGACGACGAACGCCGCGAAGTCGGGCGCCTCTTTCAGCGTCGCGCGCAGCATGTTGACGATGCCGAACAGCGCGCCGGTGGGTTCACCGCCGGCATTGGTCAGCGGGGGCAGCGCGTGGAAGGCGCGATACAGGTACGAGGACCCGTCGATCAGGATGAGGCGTCTCATGCGGGGATTCTACCGGCCCCGATGCCGGCCCCGCCGTCGGGCGCCCGGAGGTCGGCACAACCCGACCCTCCGTCCTCGCGATCTCCACGCTTCCACCGGTCGGCCGCGCGCATACTCGACGTCCGCCCGCAGGAGTGATGCCCATGACCCGCTTCCGATCCGCGCTGCTCGTTGCCGCCCTGCTCGCGCTGTCCGCCTGCGCGACCACCGGGATGAACGGCGACGGCATTCCCGCCGATGCCGTCGAGACGACGCGCACCGAGTCCAACGGCGACGTGATCAGCGAGTTCCGCGTCGCGGGCCAGCTCCGCGCCGTGCGCGTGGTGCCCTCGCGCGGCCCGGCGTATTTCCTCTACGACCGCAACGGCGACGGTCGCATCGACAGCGACGGCGACAATCCGCCCCAGACCTACTTCGAGCTGTTCAAGTGGTGATGCCGCACACCTCGTGAGCGACGCCGGTCCCTTGCAGGTCGCCCTGGTCGGCTACGGCTTCGTCGGCCGGACCTTCCACGCGCCCCTGCTGCGTGCGACGCCCGGCTGGCACCTGCACACGGTGGTCTCGGGCGATGCCGGCAAGGTCGCGGCCGACCTGCCGGACGTGCGGGTCCTCGCCGATCCAGCAGCCGCCTTCGCCGATGACGCCATCGACGTCGTCGTCATCGCCTCGCCCAACGCGACTCACGCCCCGTTGGCGATCGCGGCGCTCGAAGCCGGCCGCCACGTGGTGGTCGACAAGCCGTTCACCGTCGACCTCGCCGAGGCCGACGCGGTCGTCGCCACGTCGCGACGGGTGGGCCGCACCGTCAGCGTGTTCCACAACCGGCGCTGGGATGCCGACTTCCTCGCGCTGCGGGCACTCTGCGACCGCGGCGCGTTCGGCACGGTCGCGGAACTGCATTCGCATTTCGACCGGTTCCGGCCGGTCGTGCCGGACCGTTGGCGGGAGCGCGCCGGCCCAGGCGCCGGGCTGTGGGCGGATCTGGGGCCGCATCTCGTCGACCAGGTGCTGCAGCTGTTCGGCATGCCGGATGCGGTGCAGGCCGACCTCGCGATCCAGCGCGCGGGCGCGGAGGTCGACGACTGGTTCCACGTGGTACTCCGCTATCCCCGGCTGCGCGCGGTGCTGCACGCGGGTGCGCTCGTGCCGGGTGCGGGCCTGCGCTTCGCCGTGCACGGCAGCGGCGGCAGCTGGTTCAAGTCGGGACTGGACCCGCAGGAAGCGGCGCTGCGCGCGGGCCGCGTGCCCGGCGCGCTTGGCTGGGGTGTGGACCCCGACCCCGGTCGCCTGCTGCAGGTGGCGCCCGATGGCCGCGTGTCCGCGGCCGATGCGCCCAGGCCGCCCGGCGACTATCGCGCGTACTACGCCGGCCTCCGTGATGCCCTGCGACGCGGCGCGCCGCCACCCGTGACCGCCGACGAGGCGCTGGCGGTCATGCGCGTGCTGCAGGCTGGTGTCGACAGCGCCGCCCTTGGACGCGTGGTGGCGCTGGACTGAGTGCGGTCGCCATCCCCGAGCCGGTCTGGTGCGGCTGCGGTGTGGGCGCGGTGACGTGGATCATGCCTGTTTCACCCTTCCAGTCCGCAGCGCAAGCGTGCCGTTGCAGGAGCGCGCCTGCGCGCGATGGCGGAATGCGTGACATCCGGTCGCGCACGAGCGCGCCCCTGCAAGGGGATCGATGCGTCGATCCGCGCCGATTGGCCAGGCGGATGTGGAATCTCCTCCAAAAGAAAGGGCGCCCCGACCTCGGAGCGCCCTGCTGCGTCACGCCGCGCACATGGCTCGGCTTACTGCTGCAGCAGTTCCCCGACCAGCGTGTCGGCACCGTAGACCGACTTCAGCGATTCGATGATCGCTGCGCTGTGTACCGAGACCGTGCGGTTGAGGCGCGGGTCGTACCAGAAGTTGCCGCCCAGCGAATGGATGTTGCCGTCGAACGCGAGGCCGATGACGCGCGCGTCGCGATTGATGACCGGGCTGCCGGAATTGCCGCCGATGATGTCGTTGGTGCTGACGAAGTTGAAACGCGTGGCCTTGGCGATGGTGTCCTCCGCCGCCAGCCAGCGCTCCGGCAGCGCGTAGGGCTCGGCGCCGGTGTTGCGCGCGAACACGCCGCCCATGTCGGTGAACGGTGCGATGGTCTTGCCGCCCTCGTCCCAGCCGGCGACATCGCCGTAGGACAGGCGCAGCGTGAACGTCGCATCCGGATAGACCGTGGTGCCGAGCTTGTCGAAGCGCACCTTGGCGATCTGCGTGGCGGCGCGCGATTCGATCGACGTGACCTCCGCTTCCTGCCGCTGCCGCAGGGCGCGCGCCGGAGCGTCGACGGCACGGGCCAGACGGATGAAGGGATCCTCGGACGCCTCGACCGCCGCCGCACCGCCGGTCCACAGACGCTCGCGCTCGGCGACATCGGCGAGTGTCGAGCCTTCGACCAGTGCCTTGGCGACCTGCGCCGGCGACTGCGTGCCGAGCACGGACTTCACCAGCGGATCGTCGGTGCCCAGCAGTTCGCGGAACTTGGTCAGCGACCACGTCAGCTTCGCGATCTCGTACCCGGGATACACCGGCGCGCTGCTCAGCAGCGTCTGCCGCAGACGGCCCTGCCCCGCGTCCTGGTATTCGGGCAGGCGCGCGTCGTTGGGCTTGGCGCGTTCGGCTGCGCCACGCACCAGCGTGCGGGCGATGCCGAACAGGCGCGAATCGAAGCCGCGACCCTGCTCGAGCAGCATGACCGGCACGGCGAGTTCACGCGCCGTCGCCTGGGCCGCAGCGACCTCGTTCCAAGGCGCGGCGTCCACGCCCTCGCGCAATGCCGCTTCTTCGGCGCGCTTGCCGGCGAACACGGCCGGGTCGAGCAGGGCCTGCAACTGGCCGCGCACGACCTTGTAGCTGTTGTCGGTGAAGGTGAGATCCGACTGCGCCTGGCGCGCCGCTTCCTCGTTGCTGCGGCCGTACTGGCCGAGCATCGCGCGACGCTCGGCCAGCCACAGCAACGTGTTGAGCAGGCTGACGTCACGCACGGTTTCGAGCTGGGCGACGGTGAGCTGGCGCTGGGTGCGGCCCGGATGGCCGGTCACCATGACCAGCTCGCCGGCCTCGGCGCCCGCCGGATCGAGGGTGAAGTGGTGCTCGACGGTCGCCGGCTTGCCGTCCTCGTAGGCGCGCAGCAGGGCCGCGTCGAGGTTGTAGCGCGGGAAATTGAAATTGTCGGGATCGCCGCCGAAGAAGCCGACCGAATACTCGGGCGTGAATACCAGGCGCACGTCGGAATAGCGGTGGTATCGATAGAGATGCTGCTGGCCGCCGTTGTAGAGCTCGACGACGTCGCAGCGGGTCTTCGCTTCGTCGTCGCCGACGCACTCCGACTCGATGCGGCCCTTCTCGGCATTGCGCGCATCCACATACGCCTGGCCCTGCTTGCCCTCGGCCGCGGCGGTCAGGCGCCCGCTGACGTCGGTGATCGCGCGCAGCACGTTGAGCTCTTCGGCCGGGCACTGCAGCTCCTCGGCGCGCGCATCGGCGACGAACCCGTCGTTCTGCAGGTCGCGCTCGGGCGACGAGAGGCCCTGTACGCAGCCGACGACGCAATGCGCATTGGTCAGCACCAGACCGTCGGGCGAAACGAACGAACCGGAACAGCCGCCGGCGAGGCGCACCGATGCCTGCATCGCGTGGTCGACCCAGACGAGCGCGGCGACGGGCGCCGCGATGCGGACGGAGCGGCGTCGCGGGGAATGGATGGACGGCATGCAGGAATCCTTGGACGGTGGAAAGAAGCGACGCGCGATGCGCAGCCTGCGGCTGACGTGCGACGCGCGAACCCGGCAAAAATACCGGTTCGGAGCGCCGCGTGGGCGCGCGCGATAGAATGGCGCGCATTCAGCCCGAGTCGGCGCGTGCCGGCCCGGCCTGCCTGCCCCGTCTCCTACGCGTTCGCATTTGCCTATGACCGGTCCCGACCGCCGCCGTCACGACGCCGCCGCCGATGCGCTGATGCGCGAGGCGCTGACGCCCGCCCAGACCCGCGAGATCGACACGCTGGAACATTTCGGCTGGGAGCTGCGGTTCGTGCGCCGCCCGCTGTTCCGCGATCCGGTCCCGGTGCTGTTCGAGCGCGCCGGCACCCGCTGGGTCGTGGTCGAAGGCGACGGCACGCTCAACGAGAACCCGGGCTTCCAGATCCGCGACTGATCGGGACCGCCGTGTCGCGACCCGTTCAGCTGAATGGGCGCAGCCGTCACATGGGCGACGCTAGCATCGCGCTCCTTCCCACCCGCAGGAACGACCGATGTCCGCTTTCTCGCTCTATATCGCCGGCATGCTGATCCTGATCGGCGGCCTCGCCTACGGTGCGCACCTCGCGGGCCTCGCCCCGCAGTGGATCGCGGTCGGCGTGATCGTCCTGCTGGGCCTGGGCATAGTGAAGGCCGTATCGCGCACGCGCCGCCCGGATCCGCCGTCCGCCTGATCGATCAACCCTGATCGACCAGCGGCGCTGCGCCGGCGCTCAGGCCGGCTGCAGGTTCGCGTAGGCCAGCACCAGCCACTTGCTGCCGGCCTCGTCGAAGTTCACCTGCACGCGTGCATGCGCGCCGTCGCCTTCGATGTCGGTCACGGTGCCGGCGCCGAACTTGACATGGGTGACGGTCTGGCCGAGCTGCACGCCGGTCGTCGGCGCCAGGCTCGCATGGCCGTAGCTCGGGCGCTGCCGCTGCGGGAACGACGCACGCGTGACCTGCCGCGGCCGCACTTCGTTGAGCAGCACCGGCGGAATCTCGCGCAGGAACCGCGACGGAATGCCGAGCATGTCCTGGCCGTGCAGGCGGCGCGCTTCGGCGTAGCTGATCACCAGCTTCTGCCGCGCGCGGGTGATGCCCACGTACGCGAGCCGGCGTTCTTCCTCCAGCCGCCCGCTTTCGTCGACCGAGCGCGCGTTGGGGAACAGGCCTTCCTCCAGACCGACCAGGAACACCAGCGGGAATTCCAGACCCTTCGCGCTGTGCAGCGTCATCAGCTGCACGCCGTCCTCGCCGGCCTGGGCCTGGCCTTCGCCGGCCTCCAGCGCGGCGTAGGCGAGAAACGCGACCAGTTCGGTCAGCTGCGCGGTTTCTTCGTCGTCGCCGCGCACGAAGCGCGACGCCACCGAGACCAGTTCGTCGAGGTTCTCGACCCGCGAATCCGCGCTGCCCTTGGATTCGTTGGTGTAGTGCAGGCGCAGGCCCGAGCGCACCAGCACGTGGTCGATCTTGTCCTTGAGCGGCAACTCCGCGACTTCACCGGCCAGCGTGTCGATCAGCGTCTGGAAGCCGGCGATCGCGTTGCGCGCGCGTGCCGCGAGCGCATCGCCCATCGACACCGCACGCGCCGCGGCCCACAGCGACACCGCGTGGTCGCGCGCGTGCCGGCGCACTTCGTCCAGCGTGCGGTCGCCGATGCCGCGTGTCGGGGTGTTGACCGCGCGCTCGAACGCGGCGTCGTCGTCGCGATTGGTCACCAGCCGCAGGTAGGCCAACGTGTCCTTGATCTCGGCGCGCTCGAAGAAGCGCACGCCGCCGTAGACGCGGTAGGGCACCTGCTCGGAGACGAGCTGCTCTTCCATCGCCCGCGACTGCGCATTGCTGCGGTAGAGGATCGCGACGTCGCCGTGGGCGCCGCCGTCGCGCACCCATTGCAGCGCGCGTTCGACGACGTAACGCGCCTCGTCGATCTCGTTGTAGGCGGCGTAGAGATCGATCGGATCGCCATCGCCGCTCTCGGTCCACAGCTGCTTGCCGAGGCGCTCGGGATTGTGGGCGATGACCGCGTTCGCCGCGCCGAGGATGTTGGCGCTGGAGCGGTAGTTCTGCTCCAGGCGGATGGTCTGCGCGCCGGGATAGTCGCGCAGGAAACGCTGCACGTTCTCGACCTTGGCGCCGCGCCAGCCGTAGATCGCCTGGTCGTCGTCGCCGACGACGAAGACCTTGCCGGTATCGCCCGCCAGCACGCGCACGAAGGCGTACTGGATGCTGTTGGTGTCCTGGAACTCGTCGACCAGCAGATGGCCGAACCGCTGGCGGTAGTGCGCCAGCAGCGCCGGCGTGTCGCGCAGCAACTCGTGCGCGCGCAGCAGGATCTCGGCGAAGTCGACGAGTCCCGCACGATCGCACCGCTCCTGGTACAGCGCATAGGCCTTGAGCATCGCGCCGGACCATTCGTCGCCGTCGGCCTGGATGTGCTGGGGGCGGCGGCCTTCGTCCTTCTGCTCGTTGATCCACCACGCGATCTGCCGCGGCGGGAAGCGCGCGTCGTCGAGATCCAGCTGCTGCACGACGCGCTTGACCAGGCGCAGCTGGTCGTCGCTGTCGAGGATCTGGAAACCCTCCGGCAGCTTCGCGTCCTGCCAGTGCAGGCGCAGCAGGCGATGCGCCAGGCCGTGGAAGGTGCCGATCCACATGCCGCGACCGCCGGTCCGCAACTGGGCGTCGACGCGATGGCGCATCTCGGCCGCGGCCTTGTTGGTGAACGTCACCGCGAAAATGCCGTGCGTCGGCACACCCATGACTTCGTTGAGCCAGGCGATGCGGTGGATCAGGACCCGGGTCTTGCCGCTGCCGGCGCCGGCCAGTACGAGAAAATGGCCATCGGGCGCGGAAACGGCTTCCCGCTGGGCTGCGTTGAGCCCGTCGAGCAAATGCGAAACATCCATCGCCGCATTCTACGCGCGTGCCCGTCGCGCAGGACGAGACCGCGCCGCGGTCAGTGGGCGACGTGCTCGCGCTTGGCGGTGCTGCCGGTCATCAGCCGGTCGGTGTAGGCGATGCCGATCGCCGACAGGATGAAACCGCCGTGGATGATCGTCTGCCACATCACGCCCGCCGCGGTGACCTTGGTGCACACCGGCGCGGCCAGCGACAGGCCGCCGGCGATGGCCTGGGCATGGGCGACCGACGCGGCGATGAAGTCGGCCGAGCCGCACACCGGCAGGCCCACCTCGCCCGCGGCGATGAAGGTCTTCAGCAGGTGGATCGACGAGATGCCGATGATCGCCATCGCCAGCTTGACCTTCAGCACGCTGGCGTTGACGTGGCTCAGCCACTCGGGCTGGTCGGGATGGTTCTGCAGCCCGAGGCGGGAGACGAAGGTCTCGTAGCCGCCGACGATCACCATCACCAGCAGGTTGGAGATCATCACCACGTCGATGAGTCCCAGCACCAGCAGCATGATTCCCTGCTCGGTCAGGGTGTTGGCGTCCTGCACCAGATGGGTGAGTTCCTTGACGAACAGGAACACGTAGACGCACTGGGCGACGATCAGGCCGAGATACAACGGCAGCTGCAGCCAGCGTGACCCGAAGATGACGTAGGTCAGCGGCGTCAGGCGCGGCGGCTTCGGGGCGATCGACATGGCGGCAGGTTCCTTGGGGAGCGCGGAGCGTAGCGACGGGCGCGCGCTTTGCCAACCGCGCTGAATGCGCGTGATGCGGCGTCGCCACGACGTGCTGCGCTGCAACAGCGGCCGGCCGCGGCAATCGCGCCCTGTCGCGGACGGGCGGGATCGCCGCCGCGCGATCGTCATCTCGAATTGACAGCGTTGTCATGCGTCGCTTACAAGTCCGCCCCTGGGCCGCTCGGGTCTGCCGTCTTCGAGGACACAAGATGCATCGACAGATCTCCGCCCCGACCGGTCGCCGCGCCGCATGAGCGCACAGCCCTCGACGCTTTCGAAGCCGGCCGCGATCGCGGTCGTCAGCCTGATCTTCTTCACCTGGGGCGGCCTGACGAGCCTCAACGACGTGCTGATCCCGCATCTCAAAGCCGTGTTCTCGATGAGCTACACGCAGACGATGCTGATCCAGTTCACGTTCTTCGGTGCGTACTTCCTGATGTCGATGCCGGCCGGCGCGGTCGTTGCGCGCGTGGGCTACAAGGCGGGCATCGTCATCGGTCTGGTGATCGCGTCGATCGGCGCCGCGATGTTCTACCCGGCGGCGCGGCTGCCGTCGTACGGCGTGTTCCTGACCGCGCTGTTCGTGCTCGCCAGCGGCATCACCCTGCTGCAGGTCGCCGCCAATCCCTACATCAGCCTGCTCGGCCGGCCCGAGACCTCGCACAGCCGCCTCAACCTGGCGCAGGCCTTGAATTCACTGGGCACGACGGTATTCCCGCTGCTGATCGGCCCGTTGATCCTGGTCGGCGCCGTGCTCGGTGCGGACGAGATCGCGGCGATGGGCGCGGCCGAGCAGGTCGCCTATCGCGCGGCCGAGGCACGCTCGGTCGAAATCCCCTATCTGCTGCTGTCGGGCGGCCTGCTGCTGCTGGCCGGCTTCGTGCTGCTGATGCGGATTCCGTCGCTGCGCGAGGCCACGGAGGCTGCGCCGTCGGTGCACCACACGTATATCGAAGCGATGCGCCAGCCGCACCTGCGCTGGGGCGTGTTCGGCATCTTCGCCTACGTCGGCGCGGAGGTCGCGATCGGCAGCTTCCTGATCAACTACATGGCCGAGCCGGAGATCGGCGGCCTCAGCGAGGCCTCGGCCTCGCGCTTCCTGGCGTTCTACTGGGGTGGCGCGATGGTCGGCCGCTTCATCGGCGCGGCGTTGATGACGCGCATCGACGCGCGTCGCCTGCTGGCCTTCGCCGGCGCGATGGTCTGCGTGCTGCTGGTGGTGACGATGACCACGACCGGCCAGGTCGCGATGTGGAGCGCGTTGGCGATCGGCCTGTTCAACTCGATCATGTTCCCCACGATCTTCACCACCGCCATCGAGCGGCTCGGCACGCTGACCAGCAAGGCGTCGAGTCTGCTGGTGATGGGCATCGTCGGCGGCGCGATCGTGCCGCTGGCGCAGGGCGCGCTGGCCGACCGCATCGGCATCCAGCATGCGTTCGTCGTTCCGCTGGTCTGCTACGTCTACATCATCTGGTACGGCTTGCGCGGCTCGCGGGTGGGGGCCGGCGCGCCGGCTGCGACCGACGCGCCGTTGCCGCGACCCGGCGCCATGCATTGATCCAACACACCCCGTGCGCCGCGCCTGCCCATACACGCAGACGTGGTCGCCGGCGGTCGCTCCGCGCTCCACCCGTCGTCCGCCGCACTGCTGCATTGCACCATCCAGACCCTGACGCACCTGCACGCCGAAACTGCCGAATAACCCGGTCACAGCGCGGTTGACAACGCTGTCAGCTTCGCCTCAAATGCCGGCCGAACACTGCCGTCGATCCGCAATTTCGCGGACGAACGCCAGCACGTACCCAGATTCGTGAGAATTCCTTGGGAGGGGAAAATCCATGAAGACACTGCATGCCGCGCCGAAGAAGCGGCTCCTGACCACTGCCCTGTTGCTTGCACTCGGATCGCCGGTCGCGGCCCAGGTCGTCGACGACACCACGCCGCCCGCCACGCAATCCAGCGATGACGCCACGACGCTCGACTCCGTCGTCGTCACCGGCATCCGTGGCAGCCTGACCTCGTCGATGAACCTGAAGCGGGATTCGCAGGGCATCGTCGACGGCATCGTCGCCGAGGACATCGGCAAGTTCCCCGACACCAACCTCGCCGAGTCGCTGCAGCGCATCTCCGGCGTGTCGATCGACCGCACCTCGAGCGGTGAAGGCTCCAAGGTCACGGTCCGCGGCGTCGGTCCCGACTTCAACCTGGTGCTGCTCAACGGCCGCCAGATGCCGGCCTCGAACCTCGGTCCCGGCGGCGGCGGCACGTCCAACTCGCGCGCGTTCGACTTCGCCAACCTGGCCTCGGAGTCCGTATCGGAAATCGAAGTCTTCAAGAGCAGCCGGGCCTCGACCCCGACGGGCGGCATCGGCGCGACGATCAACGTCAAGACCGCGCGCCCGCTCGACAACCCGGGCTTCAGTGCCAATGTCGGCCTCAAGGGCGTGCACGACACGTCGGTCGACAATCTTCCCGATACCTATCCGGGCAGCTCGATCACCGGCGAACTCTCGGGCATCTTCAGCAATACCTCGGCCGACGGCCGCTTCGGCGTCGCGTTGAGCGGCAGCTACCAGGAGCGCGACTCCGGCTTCAGCCAGGCCTCCGTGGCCGACGGCTGGGCGATGTTCCAGGGCGACGACACCGCATCGTGGAACCGCCTGCCGATGGCGGGCGAACCCGGTTTCGACCGCATCGAGAACCGCCCGGGTCCCGACACCATCTACGGCCGCCCGCAGAACACCGGCTACAGCGTCAACGGCGTGCAGCGCCAGCGCACCAATGGCCAGGCGACGTTCCAGTGGCAGCCGCTCGACAACGTGCGGACGACGCTCGACTACACCTATGCCGAGAACAAGGTGCAGCAGCAGCGCAACGAGCTCTCGGTGTGGTTCAACTACGGCCCCGGTGACAGCTCGTGGACCGACGGCCCGATCGCCGGTCCGATCGAATACGGCGAGGACAACGTCTCCTTCGACGAGAACGGCAATCCGGTCTACGCCGACATCGCGATGGGCGGCGTCGAGCTGGGCACGCGCAATACGCTCGAATCGGCGGGCTTCAACGTCGACTGGGACGTCAACGACGCGCTGAGCCTGCAGCTCGACTACCACAACTCGACGGCGGAGTCCCGCCCCGACAGCCCCTACGGTTCGGCCGGCGTGCTCGGCACGGCCGCGTTCCGTCGCGCGTCCACGTCGGTCGACTACACGGGCGACTTCCCGGTCCTGACGATCGGCCTGCCGCCGGGCGTCGATCAGATCGAAGCCTCGGATGTCGTGGTCACCGGTTCGGTGTTCCAGAACAGCTACAACGAATCCGAGATCGAGCAGCTCCAGGCCGGCGGCCGTTTCGAGTTCGAGAACTACTCGAACCTCGACTTCGGCGTGTCGATGACCGAGGTCAACAACCGCACCGCCTCGGCGGTGATGCAGCGTGATACCTGGGGCGGCGTGGGCAGTCCGGCCGACTACGACGACAGCATCTTCTACGGCGACGACATGTCGCGTTACTTCGGTGCGTTCGACGGTCACAACGACCCCCGCTTCACCGGCCGCTTCATGATGTTCGACTTCGCCCGCCTGCGCGAACGCGCCGGTGAGATCGCCGGTGACGATTCGCTGTACCGCGCGCCGACGGAGTTCACCGAGGACCTCCGCACCGAGGAGAAGTCCAGGGCCGCCTACGTGCAGTGGAGCACCGAGTTCGACTGGTCGATGCCGCTCCGGGTGGCCGCCGGCGTCCGCTACGAGGAAACCGATGTCACCTCCGACGCGTTGGCGCGCGTGGCCAACGGCATCAGCTGGGATTCGGCCAACGAGCTGAATGTCGTCTATGACGGCGAGCGCGACTTCATCAGCCAGACCGGCGAGTACGACCATTTCCTGCCGAGCCTCGATTTGAACCTCCAGGTCGCGGAGAACATGGTGCTGCGCGGCAGCTACAGCCAGACGATCGGCCGGCCGGGCTGGCAGCAGATCCAGGGCGGCCTGAGCCTGGCCAACATCGTGCGTATCGACGGTGGTGACGGCTCGCAGGGCAACCCAGGCCTCGAGCCGCTGAAGTCGACCAACTTCGACCTGTCGTTCGAGTGGTACTACGCCGAAGCGAGCTACGTGTCGGTGGGCTGGTTCCGCAAGAACATCGACAACTTCATCAGCGACACCATCGTCCGCGACACGCCGTTCGAGCTGCACACGCCGGTCGGCGGCACGTACTGGAACAACGCGATCGCCAATGGTTGCGGATCGTCGGACGCGGTCTGCATCCGCAACTACATCTTCCTCAACCACGCGGGTGACCCGGGCGTCACCTACACCGGCATCAACTCCAACGGTGAGCGGACGGGCAGCATCGTCGGCCTGGAGACGGACCCGATCGCCGGCTTCGACATCAACACGCCGGCCAACCAGCGCTCCGATTCGCTCGACGGCTGGGAGTTCAACGTCCAGCACATGTTCGGACCGAGCGGCTTCGGCGTCGCGGCGAACTACACGATGGTCGATTCGGGCCTGACGTTCGACAACAACAGCCTGGGCGACCAGTACCCGATGATCGGCCTGAGTGACTCGGCCAACGTCGTCGCGTTCTACGACAAGAACCAGTGGCAGGTGCGTGCGGCCTACAACTGGCGCGACGAGTTCCTGTCGGGCATCGGCGGCCAGGGTCCGAACCCGAACTACACCGAGGCCTACGGCCAGCTTGATCTCAACATCAGCTACCAGGTCACGCCGCAGTTCTCGCTGCATGCCGAGGCGATCAACCTCACCGACGAGACCTACCGCGTGCATGCGCGGCACACCAACCAGCTGCGCTTCGCGACGCAGACCGGTCCGCGCTACATGTTCGGCGCGCGCTACAGCTTCTGACGTCGCGACGCCGCCGCGTGCCTTCGGGTACGCGGCGGCGCTTCCCGGGTGACGCTATCCTGCGCTTCTCCTTCTGTACCCAGGGACAGACCGGCCCGATGACCCGTCACGTCCAGCTCGACCCCATCACCCATCGCGCCCTGCGCATCGACACCCGCCGCGCCGCCGCGCTCGGCGACGAGGTCATGCTGGCGCCGACGTTCCCCGGTGAGTTCCGGGAGCTGCAGGCGCACTACCCCATCGTGTTCCATGTCGAGAGCGCACGCGTCCAGCCGGTCGCGCTGCTCGGCCTGCAACAGGGACGCAATCTCTTCCTCTCCGACACCGGATGGGATGCCCATTACGTGCCGCTGGCGATCGAGCGACAGCCGTTCCTCGTCGGTGTCGATGGCGCCACCCGCACCCTGCATGTCGATCTCGACCATCCACGCGTGCAATCGTCGACGGGCGAGCCCGTGTTCCTCCCGCATGGCGGAACGACCGACTACCTGCAACGCATGCAGGCCGTGCTGGCCACGCTGCACGACGGTTTGTCGGACCTGCCGGCATTCGCCGAGTCCCTGCAGACCCATGCCTTGCTGGAACCGTTCGCGCTGGACGTGCGCCTCGACGACGGGCGTCAGCATCGGCTCGCCGGTTTCCACACCATCGACGAAAGCCGTCTCCGGGCGCTCGCGCCCGAGATCGTCGCCGCGCTGCATGCGGCCGGCCATCTGGAGCCGGTCTACATGGCGATGGCTTCGCTGTCGCGGTTGCGCGATCTCATCGAGCGCATGAATCGCAGGCATGCGCATGACTGATGCGATCGCCGAGCGCGACGATGTCCGCGCCGATGCCATTCCCGATGCGCTGCTGCGCGCGGACCGGCCCGTCGTGTTGCGCGGCCTGGTGACGGATTGGCCGATGGTGCAGGCCGCACGCGCGGGCAGCGTGGACGCGGCGACGTATCTGGCCGGCTTCGTGCGCCCGGGCGCACCGCCGGTCACGGCCACCGTCGGTCCACCGGAGATCGAAGGCCGCTTCTTCTACAGCGACGATCTGCTGGGCTTCAACTTCCGGCGTGAAGAGGTGCCGCTCGACGTGGCGCTGCGCACCCTGGTCAATTACCTCGACGCGCCTGCGCCGCCGGCGATCTACGTCGCGTCGACGACGATCGACACCTGGCTGCCCGGCTTCCGCGACGCCAACGTGCTCGCGCTCGGCGGACGCGACGCGCTCGCCAGCATCTGGATCGGCAACCGCACCCGGATCGCCGCGCACCAGGACCTCCCGGACAATCTCGCCTGCGTGGTCGCGGGCCGCCGCCGGGTCACGCTGTTCCCGCCCGAGCAGCTGCCGAATCTGTACATCGGCCCGCTGGACCTGACGCCTGCCGGCCAGCCGATCAGCCTCGTGGACTTCGCGGCGCCCGACATCGCGCGCTTCCCACGCTTCGCCGAAGCCCTGCAGCATGCCCAGGTCGCCGAACTGGAGCCGGGTGACGCGGTGCTGATCCCGTCGATGTGGTGGCATCACATGGAAGGGCTGACGCCGTTCAACGTGCTGGTGAACTACTGGTGGCGGCAATCCCCGGCCTGGATGGACACGCCGATGAACGCCCTGATGCTGGCGCTGATGACGGTGCGCGACCTGCCTCCTGCGCAGCGCGCGATCTGGCGCGACGTGTTCGATCACTACGTGTTCGAGCCCGGCGCACAGACTGCCGATCACGTGCCCGAACCCGCGCGCAACCTGCTGTCGCCGCTGGACGAGGCACGCGCCCGCCGGCTGCGCCAGCGGCTGCTGCAACGTCTCAACCGCTGACGGAAACCACGCATGCACGACATCCCGGCTTCGCACGACCCAGCGACAACGCCGATCCGGCGGATCGTCATCGCCGGCGGCGGCACCGCGGGCTGGATGGTCGCGGCCGGGCTGTCGCGCACGCTCGGCGCTCAACTCGACATCGTGCTGGTGGAATCCGACGAGATCCCCACCGTCGGCGTCGGCGAAGCGACCATCCCGACCCTCGTCACGTTCCATCGGGCGCTCGGCATCGACGAACGTGCCTTCATGGCCGCGACCCAGGCCACGTTCAAGCTCGGCATCCGTTTCGTCGACTGGCGCGCGCGCGGGCAGGAGTACGTGCATTCCTTCGGGACGACCGGCAAGGACCACTGGAGCGCCGGATTCCAGCACTTCTGGCGCGCGGGCCGCACGCGCGGGCTCGCCGGTGACTACGGCGACTACTGCCTGGAACTGCGCGCCGCGCTCGAGGACCGCTTCGCGCACCTGCCCGACAACGGCCTCAATTACGCCTTCCACATGGATGCCGGGTTGTACGCGCGCTTTCTACGCGGCTTCAGCGAGTCCCATGGCGCGCGCCGGATCGAAGGCCGGATCGCAGAGGTCCAGGCCGACCGCGAGGCAGGCCGTATCGAGGCGCTGGTGCTGGCGTCGGGCGAGCGCATCGAAGGCGATCTGTTCATCGATTGCACCGGGTTCCGCGGCCTGCTGATCGAACAGGCGCTCGGCGTCGGCTACGAGGACTGGTCGCACTGGCTGCTGTGCGACAGCGCGATCGCCGTGCAGACCACCTCGGTCGGCCCCGCGGTGCCCTACACCCGCTCGACGGCGCGCGAAGCCGGCTGGCAGTGGCGAATCCCGCTGCAGCACCGGGTCGGCAACGGCATCGTCTTCAGCAGCCGCCACACCGATGACGCGCAGGCACGGGACACCCTGCTCGCCGCCCTCGAGGGCGAGCGCCTGACCGATCCGCGTACGATCCGCTTCCGGCCCGGACAACGCGAGCGCAGCTGGCATGGCAACTGCGTCGCGATCGGCCTGTCGAGCGGCTTCCTCGAACCGCTGGAGTCCACCAGCATCCATCTGATCCAGCGCGGGATCGTGCGCCTGCTGCAGCTGTTCCCCACCGGCGGCATCCGCAAGACCGATGTCGACGAGTACAACCGGCAGTCGCGCGAGGAAACCGAACAGATCCGCGACTTCGTGATCCTCCACTACAAGGTCACCGATCGCGACGACACGCCGTTCTGGCGCGCCTGCCGCACGATGGACGTGCCCGAGGCGCTGCGGCATCGCATCGCCCTGTTCGGCGACAGTGGCCGCGTGTTCCGCGATGGTTTCGAGCTGTTCGCCGAGAACTCGTGGGTGCAGGTGATGCTCGGGCAGGGCCTGACGCCGCGCAGCCACCACCCGGTCGCGGACCTGATGAGCGACGAGGAACTGTCGCAGTTCCTCGGCAAGGTGCAGGAGCGGGTCGCGCGGACGTTGCAGCAGTTGCCCGCGCACGCACAGTACGTCCGCAACTACTGCCCAGCGGCTGCGGACTGAGCTGCGACGCCAGCAGTCACCCCGGCACCGGCCCCGTGGAGCGCCGGATCTGGAGCGCGTAGGGCAGCACCAGCGTCTCGCCTGCGTTGCTGTCGCGCACCGCCTTGAGCAGTTCCAGGCCGGCCAGTCGGCCCATCTCGCGGCTGGGCTGGCGCACCGTCGTCAGCGAGGGATAGATGTGGCGTGCGATGGGCATGTCGTCGAAGCCGCAGACCGACACGTCGCGCGGCACGGACAGGCCGCGCTCGCAGATCGCGCAGATCGCGCCGGCGGCCATGTCGTCGTTGGCGGCGAACACCGCGGTCGGGCGCAGCGGCAGATCGAGCAGCGCATTGGTCGCGTCGAAGCCCGATTCGTAGAAGAACTCGCCGGCGACGACCAGCGTCGGGTCGTAGTCGATGCCGGCCTGCTGCAGGCCGTCGCGATAGCCGGCCAGGCGCCAGCCGCTGGCGCCGTGCGCCGAATGGCCCTTGATGTGGGCGATGCGCCGGTGCCCGAGCGACGCGAGGTGCAGCACCATGTCGCGCGCGGCGCTGCGTTCGTCGACGACCGCGCCGATGCGCCGGTGCCGCTCCTGCGCCGACACGCTGGCATAGGGCACGCCGAGCTCGTCGAGGCGCGCGAGCAGCGTCGCGTCGTCGGTGATCGGCGGCGTCAGCACGACGCCGTCGAGCTGCGACTGCACGATCATCGATTCGACCTTGGCGACGATGTCGCTGGCCGTGTAGTCGACCGGGGCCAGCATCAGGTTGTAATGCTGCGACTGGCACGCGTCGAGCACGCCGAGCTCGACTTCCATCAGGTAGTTGCTCGACGGGTTGTCGTAGAGCATCGCGACCAGATACGAGCGCCGCCCGGCGAGCAGCCGGGCCGAGGCTAGCGGCCGGTACTGCAGCTTCTCGACGGCGGCCTCGACGGCCAGGCGGGTGTGCTCGGCGACGTTGGGCTCGTGGTTGAGCACGCGCGAGACCGTCTTCATCGACACGCCCGCGGCTTCTGCGACATCCTCGATCCGCACGCGCATGCTGTTCAATCCGGCCATCGTCGTCTCGGTCGCGCATTCTGCCAGAGCGACGGCGTGGCCGACGTCGCCATTGCGGTGTCGCACGCGCAGTCGCCGTGCACACGCCGGCGTCGCGTCTTGATGCCCTGCAGCAAGCGTCGGCGCGCGGTCGCCGGTATGCTAACCGCCCGCTGACAACGCTGTCATCGTTGTCGCCCGCCCGCTTCCCGTTGGACGCACGTCCGCCACGCGTCGCCCTGGAGTCCGCCGATGATCGCCCCGCCCCGCCCCGCCCACCGCCTGCGTCGCGCCCTGTTGCCGGCGATGCTCACCGCCTTCGTCTTCGGCCTGTCCGCCTGCGCGCGCGACAACGCGCCCGCCGCGTCGGCCACGCCCGATGCCGCGCCGACCACGGCCGCCGATGCCAACGCCGTCGATCCCGCGCAGTGGCCGCAGCCCGAGTGGCCGTTCCCGCAGGACGCCGCGCTCGAGAAGCAGGTCGACGACCTGCTCGCGACGATGACGGTCGAAGAGAAGGTCGGCCAGATCGTGCAGGGCGACATCGCCGACATCACGCCGGAAGACCTGCGCAAGTACCGTCTCGGCTCGATCCTCGCCGGCGGCAACTCCGATCCGGGCGGCCGCTACGACGCGACGCCCGCCGAGTGGCTGGCGCTGTCGGACGCCTACTGGGAGGCGTCGATGGACACCTCCGGCGGCGGCAAGGCGATCCCGGTGATCTTCGGCATCGACGCCGTGCACGGCCAGAGCAACATCGTCGGCGCGACGCTGTTTCCGCACAACATCGGCCTGGGCGCGACGCGCAACGCCGAGCTGATGCGCGAGATCGGTCGCGTCACCGCGATCGAAACCCGCACCACCGGCATGGAATGGGCGTTTGCTCCGACCGTCGCCGTCCCGCAGGACGACCGCTGGGGCCGCACGTACGAGGGCTACTCCGAATCACCGGATGTCGTCGCCGCGTTCGCGCCGGCCGTCGTCGAAGGCATGCAGGGCAAGGCCGGTTCGCCGGAGTTCCTCAACGACCACCACGTGATGGTGTCGGTCAAGCATTACCTCGGCGATGGCGGCACCGTCGGCGGCAAGGACCAGGGCGACACCCAGGTCACCGACGCGCAGCTGCGCGACATCCACGGCGCCGGCTATCCGCCGGCGATCGCGGCCGGCGCGCAGGCGGTCATGGCCTCGTTCAACAGCGTCCACGGCGCGCGCATGCACGGCCATCGCGCCCTGCTGACCGACGTGCTCAAGGACCGCATGAACTTCGGCGGCTTCGTCGTCGGCGACTGGAACGGCCACGGCCAGTTGCCGGGCTGCACGACCCACGACTGCGCGGCGACGTTCAACGCCGGCCTCGACATGGCGATGGCGCCCGACAGCTGGCGCCAGCTCTACGACAGCACCGTCAAGCACGTGACGTCGGGCGAGATCCCGATGGAACGCCTCGACGATGCCGTGCGCCGCATCCTGCGGGTCAAGTTCCGCATGGGCCTGTTCGATGCGCCCAAGCCGTCGGCGCGCGCGCTCGGCGGCAAGTTCGAGCTGCTCGGCGCGCCGGAGCATCGCGAGATCGCGCGACGCGCGGTGCGCGAGTCGCTGGTGCTGCTGAAGAACCAGGACGGCGTGCTGCCGCTGGCCGCGGACCAGAACGTGCTGGTCGCCGGCGACGGCGCCGACGATCTGGGCAAGCAGTCCGGCGGCTGGACGTTGAACTGGCAGGGCACCGGCACCAAGCGCGCCGACTATCCCAACGGCGACAGCATCTGGGACGGCATCCGCACCCAGGTCGAGGCAGCGGGCGGCACCGCCCAGCTCGCGGTCGACGGCCGCTACCGGCAGAAGCCCGACGTCGCCGTCGTCGTCTTCGGTGAGGATCCCTACGCGGAGTTCCTCGGCGACCTGCCGAACCTGCTGTACAAGCCCGGCGACGATGCCGACCTGGAGCTGATCAAGCGCCTGCGCGCCGACGGCGTGCCGGTCGTCGCGGTGTTCCTCAGCGGCCGCCCGCTGTGGATGAACCGCGAGATCAATGCCGCCAACGCCTTCGTCGCCGCATGGCTGCCGGGCTCGGAAGGCGCGGGTGTCGCCGACGTGCTGCTGCGCGGCGCGGACGGCCAGCCGCAGCACGACTTCAAGGGCAAGCTCAGCTTCTCGTGGCCCAAGCGCGCCGACCAGTACGTCAACAACGTCGGCATGGACGGCTACGACCCGCTGTTCGCGTTCGGGCACGGCCTGACCTATGCCGATGACGGCAACCTCGCCGCGCTGCCGGAAGAAGCCGGCGTCAGCGCCGAGGACGGCAAGAGCGCGGGCTACTTCGCGCGCGGCGTGCCGGGCCCGGGCGTGCGCCTGGTCGTCACCGGCGCCGATGGCCGCGGCGCCGACGTGCTGCATCCGCGCGTCGCGACGCCGGACGGCACGCTCACGCTCGCCGCGGTCGACTACCAGACCCAGGAAGGCGCGCGCCTACTGACCTGGACCGGCAACGCGACCGCCGAACTGCTGTCGCATTCGCCGTCCGACCTCAGCCGCGAGACCAACGGCGATTCGCTGCTGCTGGCCACGCTGCGCGTCGATGCGCTGCCGGCATCGGGCGACGTCGTGCTGTACGCGACCTGCGGCGACGACTGCAAGGCCGAACTGCCGGTCGGCGCGTGGCTGGGCACGCTGCCACGCGGCGAATGGGTGACGGCCGGCGTGCCGCTGAAGTGCCTGACCGCGGCCGGCCTCGATGCGACGCGCATCGGCACGCCATTCGCGGTGCGCGCACCGGCCGGGCTGACCCTGGGCCTGGCCGACATCCGCATCGGCACCGAAGCGACGCATCGTCTCGACTGCGACACGCCGTAACGCCGGTCGCGCGGTACCGACCGCGACACCGGTCCTTCGACGCCGCCCTCCGGGGCGGCGTCGTCGTTTCCACGCCCGCGTCCCAGGTCCCGCCATCGCAACGCTGCGTGCGTCCAGCCGCCACGCCAGGTTGCGGCGACACGCCTAGACTCGGACCTCCCTTCCGGCGGACTCCCCCCATGATCGATTTCTACTACTGGCCCACTCCGAACGGCCACAAGGTGTCGCTGTTCCTTGAAGAGGCCGGGCTCGACTACACCCTGCGGCCCGTCAACATCGGCAAGGGCGACCAGTTCAAGCCGGAGTTCCTCGCGATCTCGCCGAACAACAAGATGCCGGCGATCGTCGACCACGCACCCGCCGATGGCGGCGATCCGGTGCCGCTGTTCGAATCCGGCGCGATCCTGCTGTATCTCGCCGACAAGACCGGCCGCTTCCTCGACGGCGATCCGCGCGTGCGCATGCAGACCTTCGAGTGGCTGTTCTGGCAGGTCGCCGGGCTCGGCCCGATGACCGGCCAGTACGGACACTTCAACGTCTATGCGCCGGAGAAGATCGACTACGCGATCGAGCGCTACACCAACGAGGCCAACCGCCTGCTGCAGGTGCTCGACACCCGCCTGCAGGGCCGCGCGTTCCTGGCCGGCGACGACTACTCGATCGCCGACATGGCGACGTACCCCTGGATCGGCGTCTACGACAAGGCCCCGATCGACATGACGCCCTTCCCCGACGTCCAGCGCTGGCACGCGGCGATCGCGGCGCGTCCGGCCACGCAGCGCGCGTACGCGCTGGCGACGCAGGTCAATCCGGATGCCGGCAAGCCGATGAGCGACGAGGAGAAGAAGCTGCTGTTCGGGCAGGGCCGTCGCTGACGCCCCCGGTTGCGTAGAACCGGGGCCGTGCCCCGACGGTGCGCAGGCCACGTGCCTGCCGCCGTCGACGGGCGTGGCCTGCGGCCCTGCGCTGCACACCGTCCGGCCGCAGGTGCCTCGCATGCGGGCCTGGCCGGACCGCGGGACACGCCGCGGCGTCCGCGTCGGATGACGCGTCGAGGACCCGCGTGGGCCACCCGATACACTGGCGCCTTCGCACCCGTGGACCCGCCATGCGCTCCGTACTTGCCGCTGCCGCCCTGATGATCGCCACCTCCGCTTCCCTCGCTGCCACGCCGCCCGCCTCCGGCGGTCTCACGCTCGAAGCCATCACCGGCGATGCGCCGCTGTCGGGGCCGACGCTGATGAAGCCGCAGGTCGCACCGGACGGCTCGCGCGTGACATTCCTGCGCGGCAAGGACGACAACCGCAACCAGCTCGACCTGTGGGAATACGACATCGCCAGCGGGCAGACGCGGATGCTGGTCGATTCCAAGGTCGTGCTGCCGGGCGAGGAAACGCTCAGCGATGCCGAGAAGGCGCGCCGCGAACGCCAGCGCATTGCCGGGCAATCCGGCATCGTCGATTACCAGTGGGCACCGGACGCGCAGCGGCTGCTGTTTCCGCTCGGCGGCGAGCTGTATCTCTACGATCTGGCGAAGACCGGCCGCGAGGCCGTGCGCCAGCTGACCCGGGGCGAGGGGTTCGCGACCGATCCCAAGCTGTCGCCGCTGGGCGGTTTCGTCAGCTTCGTCCGCGACCGCAACCTGTGGGTGATCGACCTGGCCGACGGCACGTCGCGCCAGCTGACGCACGACGGCAGCGACGTCATCGGCAACGGCGTCGCCGAGTTCGTCGCCGACGAGGAGATGGACCGCCACACGGGTTACTGGTGGGCGCCCGATGACAGCGCGATCGCCTACGCGCGCATCGACGAATCACCGGTGCCGGTGCAGAAGCGCTACGAGGTCTATCCCGATCGCACCGACGTCGTTGAGCAGCGCTACCCCGCCGCCGGCGACGACAACGTGCGCGTGACCCTGCATGTCGTCGCGCCGCAGGGCGGTGCAATCACGGACGTCGATCTCGGCAGCAACACCGACATCTACCTCGCGCGCGTGCAGTGGCGCGATGCGCAGCGCCTGACCTTCCAGCGCCAGTCGCGCGACCAGCAGACGCTCGAACTCATCGAGACCACGCTCGCCACCGGTGCGCAGCGCACCCTGGTTACCGAGCGCAGCCGCACCTGGGTGCCGCTGCACAACAGCCTGCGCTTCCTCGATGACGGGCGCTTCGTGTGGTCGTCCGAGCGCGACGGCTTCCAGCATCTCTATCTCGCATCCGAAGACGGGCGCCGGATGACCCAGCTCACCACGGGCGACTGGCCGGTCGACGAACTGCTGGCCGTCGACCCCGAGGCAGGCCTGGTGTATTTCCGCGCCGGCCTGTCGCTCGACGGCGACACGCCGACGCCGCTGCCGACCGAGTCGCGCCTGTTTTCGGTGCCGCTGGCCGGCGGCCCGCTGCGCGCGCTGTCGCGCGAGCCGGGCATGCACGGCGCGAGCTTCGCGCGCAACGCCTCGGTCTACGTCGACAGCTGGTCGAACACCACTACGCCGCCGCAGATCGCGCTGCACCGCGCCGACGGCACCCGGCTCGCGACCCTGGTCGAGAACGACCTGGCCGCGCCCGATCACCCCTATGCACCCTTCCTCGCCGCGCACCGGCCGACCGAATTCGGCACGCTGCCCGCCGCCGACGGCCGCACGCCGTTGCACTACTCGCTGATCAAGCCGGCGGATTTCGATGAGACCAAGCCGCATCCGGTCGTCGTGTTCGTCTACGGCGGTCCGGCCGCGCAGACCGTGCTCAATGCCTGGCCCGGGCGCGCCGACGCCAGCTTCCACCAGGTCCTCGCGCAGCAGGGCTACGTCGTGTTCTCGCTCGACAACCGCGGCACGCCGCGCCGCGGCCGCGACTTCGGCGGCGCGCTGTACGGCAAGCAGGGCACGGTGGAGGTCGACGACCAGGTCCGCGGCGTCGACTGGCTGAAGTCGCAGCCCTGGGTCGACGGCGACCGTATCGCCGTCAACGGCTGGTCGAACGGCGGCTACATGACGCTGATGCTGCTGGCCAAGGCCCCGGAGGCCTACGCCTGCGGCATCGCCGGCGCGCCGGTCGCCGACTGGGCGCTCTACGACACGCACTACACCGAGCGCTACATGAACCTGCCGACGGCCAACGTCGACGGCTACCGCGAAGCCAGCGTGTTCACCCACGCCGACAACATCAGGCCCAACGCGCTGCTGCTGATCCACGGCATGGCCGACGACAACGTGCTGTTCACCAACGCCACGCAGCTGATGAGCCAGTTGCAGCAGGCCGGCACCCCGTTCGAACTGATGACGTATCCCGGCGCGAAGCACGGTCTGCGCGGACGTGATGCGCTGCATCGCTATCGCACCAGCGAGGCGTTCTTCGCGCGGTGCCTGGCGCCCTGACCGCGCACGCCGGAGGCACACGCATGGCCGCGATTCCGCCTCCACTGCCGCCGCGCCCTGCCTCCGTGCCGCCTCCGCGGCGCGGCTGGTGGCAGCGCCACTGGACGTGGGCACTGCCGGTCACCGTCCTGACGTTCGTCGTGCTGGCGGCGGCGTTCGTCGCGATCGTGCTGTTCGCGATCCGCGGCTCGATGCTCCGCTCGGACGTCTACGCGGATGCACTGGCCCGGGCGCGCGCGCATCCTCGACTCGTCGCGACCCTCGGCACGCCGATCACAGCCGGCTTCATGCCGACGGGGTCGATCAGCACGTCGACCGACGACGGTGGCTCGGGCCGGGCGGATCTCCTGATCGGCATCGACGGCCCGCGCGGTGCAGGTCGCCTCATCGCCACGGCCGAGCGCCGGCAGGGTGCATGGACCTGGGAATTGCTGCTGTACGTTTCGGGCGACGACGAGCGCCCGCAACTCATCACCATCGCCGAGGCGGACACGCCGGTCGAACCGCACGCATTGCCGGCGCCGTGACCTCCGGCATTGCCGGTCTGCGCACGGACGGCGTAGGGTCGGGCCCTGTCCTCGCCACCTGGAACGCCGATGAAACCGCTCGTCCTCGCGATCGCCCTGTCCCTCGCCACGCCCCTCGCCGCCCTCGCCCACACCGATGACGCCAGGGCCGCGACCTCCGCGCCGCAGGCCGGATCGCCGGCCTGGGTGACGCGCAGCAACGAACTGTCGCAGATCCTGATCGACGCCCAGGCGCCGTTCCAGCCCGAATCCGCAGGCTTCTTCGGCGTGCCCGGCTACGACGACCAGGTCGCCGACTTCGGTCCCGACAACGCCCGTCGCTACCGCGACGCGATGACCGCGGCGCGCGCCAGGTTGCAGACGCAGCTCGAACTCGAGCGCGATGCCAACGTGCGCCAGGACCTGCAGATCCTGCTCACCAGCATCGACCAGAGCATCGAGGGCAGCACGCTCGGCGAACGCTACCTGCTGCCGTGGACCGATGCGCCGCAACTGATCTTCGGCGGCATCAACGGCCTGCTGTCGACACAGACGCCGCCCGAGCGGCGCGCGCATGCGCTCGCCCGCCTGCAGCGCTATGCCGGCCTCACCGAAGGCAGCACACCGATCACCACCCTCGCCCGCCAGCGCTATGAAGAGCGCCTGTCGAACCCGGACCTGCTGCAGCCCACGAAGCTCGAGGTGCAGCGCGCGCTCGACAGCGCCGACACCTACATCGCCGGCATCCGCAAACTCTTCGAGGAATACGGGATCGAGGGCGCCGAGCCTGCCCTCGAGGCGATCGCGAAGGAAATCACCGCCTACGCCGACTGGACCCGCACCACCGTGCTGCCGAAGGCGCGCGACGACACGCGCCTGCCGCCGGAACTCTATGCGTTCGGGCTCAAGCAGTACGGCACCGACATCGATCCGCAACTGCTGATGCAGCGCGCGCAGCTGGCCTTCATGGAGATCCGCGCGCAGATGCAGCAGCTCGCGCCGCTGGTGGCGAAGGAAAAGGGCATCGATGCGACCGACTACCGCGAGGTCATCGCCGCGCTCAAGCGCGACACGATTCCCAATGCGCGCCTGGAAGCGAGCTATCGCGAAGTCATCGATGCGATCGATCCGATCATCGAACGCGAGAACATCGTCGACGTGCCGCAGCGCGAGATGCAGATGCGCTTGGGCTCGGACGCCGAATCGGCCGCGCAGCCCGCGCCGCATTTCCGTCCCGCGCCGCTGGTCGGCAATACCGGCCAGCAGGGCACGTTCGTGCTGCCGGTCGGCAATCCCGGGGGCGACGGCGAGAGCGCAGCCTACGACGACTTCAACTTCGACGCGGTGCGCTGGACGCTGTCGGCGCACGAGGGCCGGCCCGGCCACGAGCTGCAGTTCACCGCGATGGTCGAACGCGGCGTCTCGCTGGCACGCTCGATGTTCGCGTTCAACTCGGTCAACGTCGAAGGCTGGGCGCTGTATGCCGAAGCCGAACTGGTGCCGTACGAACCGCTGGACGGCCAGCTGATCGCGCTGCAGTTCCGGCTGATGCGCGCCGCGCGCGCGATGCTCGACCCCATGCTCAACCTCGGCATGATCGACCGCGAACACGCCGGTCGCGTGCTGACCGACGAGGTCATGCTGTCGCCGGCGATGGCGCGTCAGGAACTCGACCGCTACACCTTCAACGCACCGGGCCAAGCGACGAGCTACTTCTACGGTTACACACGCATCCTCGAACTGCGCATGCGCACCGAACTCGCGCTCGGCGACAAGTTCGACCGCCGCGCGTTCAACAACTTCCTGCTCGACCAGGGCCTGCTGCCGCCCGACCAGTTGGCCGAAGCGGTGGAAACGGTCTTCATTCCGGCGCAGCAGCGCCGCTGACCGCTGCGTCTCGATCCGCCGTGGCCCGCCGGTGCGCCGGCGGGTCGCGCGCGAGCGCTCCCAAGAAGGGCGCCGCGCCTGCCGGTCGCCCGCAGATGCGACGCCGCCCGGCAAAGTACCTTCTGTAGGAGCGCGCGCGCGCGCGATGGGGGGGCAATGATCTCCGACCGTTCTCGCGTGACCCGACGGACAACCGCTCAGCGCAGGCGCTCGAGCATCCCGCGATGGCCGATCAGGCGCGCCCATCGGGTGCCGATGTCGAGCCAGCACACATAGGCCGCCTCGCCGGCCACCTGCCACATCGCAGCCGGCCGCCAGGACCAGCGGGGCTCCGCGGCGCACAGTTCCCAGTCGAAGCCGAGTTCGCGGGCGAACAGCGCGCAGCGTGCGAGGTGATAGCGGCTGCTGAGCAGAGTCACGTGATGCGGCCCTTCCCCGGGCAGCACGTCCGCCAACAGGCGGCGGGCATTGCGCAGGTTCTGCCACGTGTCGCGCGAACGGTCCTCCAGGACGAGCGGTGCGTCCTCGGCGACACCGAGGCCGAACAGCGCCTCGCGGGCGAGTTCCGCCTCGGTGCGGGCGCCCAGCGGGCCGCCGCCCAGCAACAGCAGGCTGCGCGGCGGACGCGCAGCCCACAGCGTGGCGGCGCGGGCCAGCCGGGCCTGGAAATCCGCATCCGGCACGCCGGCCGGTGCGTGCTTGCCGAACACCAGCACGCAATCGCCGCGGACCGGCGCGCACGGCGCGTTGCGGGCGACCCGCAGCACGTGCACCACGTAGCCGGCGTAGACCAGCCCGAAACTCAGCACGCAGGCCGTCACCGCCACCGTCAGCGAATGCCAGGCGTGGCGATCGTTCAGCATTCCGAGGTGATGGCGCAGGCGGGTGTGGGGCATGGCGCAGGCCGGCGGCGCCGGCGATTCCACTGGGGTTTGCCCGAAGTCTAGCCTCACGGAGCGCTCGCTATACTTCCGGGCTCTCCGCTCCGGACCAGCCTGTGCCTCCATCGCAGTCGTTTTCCCCGATGCCGGCCATTGCGGTTCGCGCGTACACCGCGACCACCGCCCTCGGCCGCGGCAATGCCGCGCAGCTCGATGCGCTGCGCACGCGCCGCGGCGGCCTGCGCCGCAACGATTTCGGCGCCACGCCGCTGCCGACCTGGATCGGTCGCGTCGACGGTCTCGAGGATGCGGCCCTGCCGTCGGCGCTGTCGCGCTGGGAGTGCCGCAACAACCGCCTCGCCTGGCTGGCGCTGCAGCAGGACGGCGTGCAGGAGGCGCTGCAGATCGCGATCGCGACGCACGGCGCCGACCGCATCGCGGTCGTCATCGGCACCTCGACCTCGAGCATCGGCGCGACCGAGGACGCGTACGCACGCACGGTGACCGAGGCCGACGGCAGCGTCCGCTTCCCCGACGATCTCGCCCGTCCCATCGTGCACACCCCGCATTCGCTCGGCGATTTCGTCCAGCACGCGACCGGTCTGCGCGGCCCCTGCATCACAGTCGCGACGGCCTGCTCCTCCAGCACCAAGGTGTTCGCGCAGGCGGCGCGCATGCTGCATGCCGGCCTCGTCGACGCCGCGCTGGTCGGCGGTGTCGACACGCTGTGCGGCAGCGTGCTGTTCGGCTTCAACGCGCTCGGCGTCGTGTCGACGGAGCCCTGCCGGCCCTTCGACGCGAACCGCGACGGTCTGTCGCTCGGCGAGGCCGGCGGCTTCGCGGTGCTGGAACGCGCCGCGCCCGGCGAGACCGGCCTGCAGCTGCGCGGCTACGGCGAATCCAGCGATGCGCACCACATGTCGGCGCCGCATCCCGAAGGCCTCGGCGCGACACTGGCGATGCGCGGCGCGCTCGGGCGCGGCGGCATCGACGCCGCGGCGGTCGGTTATCTCAGCCTGCACGGCACCTCGACGCCGGCCAACGATTCGGTCGAAGCGCGCGCGGTCGCGGAGCTGTTTCCCGACACGCTGCACGCCAGTTCGACCAAGGGCTGGACCGGCCACACGCTCGGCGCCGCGGGCATCGTCGAATCGGTGTTCGCACTGCTCGCGCTCGAGCACGGCACGCTGCCGGGCATCCTCAACAGTGCTGTCCGCGATCCCGCGTGCGGCCCGCAGATCCGCTTCGACAACGCCGAGCGCGACATCGCCTACGCGATGAACAACGCGTTCGGCTTCGGCGGCAACAACTGCACGCTGCTGTTCGGCAAGGCGGCGGAGGCCGGGGCATGAGCGTCCTGTCCGCCACCATCGCCGGCGTCGGCTTCTGGGCGCCCGGTCTGCCGGACTGGACCGCCGCGCGCGCGTTTGTCGCCGATGGCCGCCTGCCCGAGGGCGCGCCGGCCAAGCCGTCGCCGCAGCTGCTGGCACCGAACGAGCGCCGCCGCGCGCCGGGCTCGGTCGCGGTCGCGCTGGATGTCGCGCTGGCGGCCTGCAGCGCCGCCGGCCGCGACCCGAAGACGCTGCCGTCGGTCTTCGCCTCGACCCACGGCGATCTGGCGATCACCGATTACATGTGCGCGACGCTGGCGCAGGAGCCGACGGCGATCTCGCCGACCAAGTTCCACAATTCCGTGCACAACGCCGCCGCGGGGTACTGGACCATCGGCAACGGCTGCACCGAGGCGACGACCGCGATCAGCGCGCACGACGCGACGTTCGCCCAGGGCCTGGTCGAGGCGATGATGCAGCTCGACGCCGGCGCCGAGGCCGTGCTGCTGGTCGGCTACGACACCGAGTCGACCGGGCCGCTGGGCACGGTGACCCACAGCATCGGCCTGCTCGGCGGCGCACTGGTGCTGACGCGCGACGGCCCGGGCCCGCGCGTGCAGGGGCGTTTCCTCGACGGCAGCGATGTCGACCTGCCCGGCCCGCTCGGCGCGCGCAGCAGCGCGAACGCGATGGCGCAGATGCTGCCGCTGTTCGACGCGCTGGCCGCCGATGGTGACCGTGCGCTGCTGCGCGCCGGGCCGCACCGGCGGCTGGCGCTGGAGATCGCCCATGGCTGAGCCTGCCGCGCGGATGCGCGAGGTGCCGCTGCAGCAGCGCTGCCCGGCGCAGGCGACGGCGCTGTCGCCGCTGCATCGGGGCAACGTCGCGATCGTCATCCCCGCACTCAACGAAGCATTGCGGATCCGCGAGGTCGTCACCGGCGCGCTGGCGCACAGCGATCGCGTCATCGTCGTCGACGACGGCTCCGACGACGGCACGCCCGAGATCCTCGCATCGCTGCCGGTGACCGTGGTCCGCCATCCTCGGCGCCAGGGCAAGGGTGCAGCGCTGCGCAGCGGGTTCACCGAAGCGCTGCGCCACGGCGCCGCCGCCGTCGTGACGATGGACGGCGACGGCCAGCACCGCGCCAGCGACGTGCCACGCCTGATCGACGCCGCGAACCGCCATCCCAACTGCATCGTCAACGGCGCGCGGCTGCGCAAGCGCAGCACCCAGCCGTGGTACCGCCGCATCGGCAACGATTTCGGCGACTGGGGCATCGCATGGGCCTGCGGTTACCGGCTGGTCGACAGCCAGAGCGGCCAGCGGCTGTATCCCGCGTCGGTGCTGGCGATGGGCGACATCCCGGGCGAAGGCTTCGTGTTCGAGGCGCAGATCCTGATCTCGGCCGCTCGCCGCCTGGGCTGCGGCGTGGTCTCGGTGCCGGTCGAGTCGCGCTACCACTGCGCGGGCAGCGACGAGCAGTTCCGCAAGAGTCATTTCCGCCTGTTCCACGACCTGCGCCACATCACCCTGCACGTGGGCCGGCAGTTGCTGGCGCAGGGCCACCCGGTGCGCGAATATCGCAATGCGCGCCGCCGGCCGCCGGTCATCGACGATGTCGACGGCACGCTCGAACCGGCATCCGCCACGCGCCATCTGCAAGGGACGGGTTGACCATGCATGCCAGCCACGACACACGGACCGACGTCGCGATCCTCGGCGGCGGACTCGCCGGACTGACGCTCGCCCTGCAGCTGCGCCAGCGCGAGCCGGACTGCGCGATCACCGTCATCGAGCGGCGCGCGCATCCGGTCCGCGAAGCGGCGCACAAGGTCGGCGAATCGACGGTCGAGATCGGCGCCTATTACCTGGCGAAGACGCTGGGTCTGGAAGCGCATCTGGAAACCGAGCAGATCCGCAAGTTCGGCTTCCGCTTCTTCTTTTCCGACCGCAGCGACGCGGTCGACCAGTGCACCGAGCTCGGCGTCAGTCAGCTGTTGCCGACACCGTCGTGGCAGATCGACCGCGGCCGGTTCGAGAATTTCCTCGGCGAGCGGGCACGCGCGGCCGGCGTGCGCTTCGAGGATGGCGCGGTGGTGCGCACGCTGGACCTCGGCGGCGACGGCGACGACGACCACGTGGTCACCTTCGAACAGGCCGGTGAGACGCGCACGCTGCGCAGCCGCTGGCTGGTCGACGCCAGCGGCCGCGCCGGGCTGCTGAAGCGCAAGCTCGACCTCGCGGTCGCGAACGCCCACGACGCCAACGCGGTGTGGTGGCGCGTCGACGGCATCGTCGATCCCAACGACTGGTCGCAGGACGCCGCCTGGCTGCAGCGTTGCACGCCGCCCGACCGCTGGCGTTCGACCAACCACATGTGCGGCCCGGGCTACTGGTTCTGGCTGATCCCGCTGTCGTCGGGCGCGCATTCGCTGGGCATCGTCTGCGATGCGGCGATGCATCCGCTGGACACGATGAACACCCACGCCAAGGCGATGGACTGGCTGCGCACGCACCAGCCGCAGGTCGCCGCGACGCTCGACCGCAGCGAGCACACGCTGCAGGACTTCCTGTTCCTGCGCCACTTCTCCTACGGCTGCAAGCAGGTGTTCTCGCGCGAACGCTGGGCGCTGACCGGCGAAGCGGGCCTGTTCCTCGATCCGTTCTATTCGCCGGGCACTGATTTCATCGCGATCTCCAACACCTACATCTGCGACCTCATCGGCAAGGATCGCGCCGGTGCCGATTTCCGGCCCTACGTGGCGCTGTACCAGCAGCTGTACTTCTCGTTCTACGAGAACACGCTGACCCTCTACCAGGACCAGTACCCGCTGTTCGGCGACGAGCAGGTGATGCCGGTCAAGGTGATCTGGGATTACACCTATTACTGGTCGCTGCTGGCGCCGCTGTTCTTCGCCGAGCGCCTGACGAGCATGCCGGTGCTCGGGCGCCTGCGCCCGATGTTCGCGACGGCGAGCGCGCTGAACCACGCGATGCAGGCGCTGCTGCGCGACTGGGGCCGGCGCAACGGCGATGCGGGCGTGCCGGGCGCCCGGCTGCTGGACCAGTCGGGCATCGACTGGTTCCGCGAAATGAACCGTGCGCTCAGCGACACGCTGGACGACGACGCCTTCATCGCCCGCATCGGCGACAACGTCGCGCGGATGCAGTGGCTGGCGACGGAGATCCTGCAGCACGCGCGCAGCGCGCATCCCGCGATCGACGCCTTCGGCCTGGATGCGTTGCTGGCCGGCGCCGATCCCCAGCGGCTCGCGTCGCTGTCGGGCACCTGGTACGCGGACGCCGCCTGACCTCGCCCCCCCCGCCTCGCGTTGGGAAGGTCGGTGCAACGACGCGACACCTCCCAACGCAACACGGCGCCCGAAGGCGCCGCGTGTAATCGACATGCGAGTGCGAGAACACGCGTTCGCTCGCGTGCAACGCGCCCGTCGCCTCAGGGGACCGACGGCTCCGGCGGCAGCACCGGCGGGGTCTGCGGCGCGTCCATCGGCGGCGGATTCGCCACCCAGATCGCGATGCCGTTGGCGTACTTCTGCCGCGGGCTGATGTCGACGCCGACGCCGGCCGACGAGAACGAACGCCCGCCGCCGCGACCCAGGCCGCCGCCGACGCTGACGCCACCGCCGCCATAGGCGTCGGCAGTGCCCTGGAACAGCACGCCGTTCGCACCGAGCTTGGCGGCTTCGGTGCGCAGCTTCTGCAGCACCGAGTCGGTCTTGTTCTGCTCGCCGTAGGTGAATGCGCCGCTGCTGGTGTTGAGCAGCGCGATCTCCTCGTATTGTCCGGGCGGCGGCCCGTGGTAGATGCGCACCTGCGCCGGGTCGATCGGCGCGCGCGGCGTGCCGGTCAGGACGTGGGAACTGGCGCAACCGACGACGATCGGCGCGAGAAGCAGCAGGAAAAGCAGGCGGACGGCGCGCATGACGGGTTCCTCGGCGGATGGGCGGACAGCGTCGCGATCATCGCGCCGGACGTCTGAAGCGGGTGTGCACGCCGCCGGTTCAGCCGCCGTCGGCTCCTGGCGCCATCGACCTGGAACCGCAGCCGGTGCGCAGTGCGCGTGGTCAGCCCATGCCGCCGTTGATACCGATGACCTGGCCGTTGATGTAACCGGCCGGCTCCGAACACAGGAAGCCGACCAGTGCGGCGACTTCGTCCGGCGTGCCGGCCCGCGCGGCCGGTACGATCTGCTTGATCATCGCCTCGGGAAACGCCTCGTCGGCCATGCTGCCGGCGATCACGCCCGGCGCGACGACGTTGACGCTGATGCCGCGACTGGCCATCTCGCGCGCCAGCGACTTCGACGCGCCATGCAGCCCGGCCTTGGCCGCGGCGTAGTTCGCCTGGCCGCGGTTGCCGGTGACCGCGGCGACCGAGGACACGCTGACGATGCGGCCCCAGCGCTTGCGCGCCATCGGCAGCAGCAGCGGCTGGGTCACGTGGAAGAAGCCGTGCAGCGAGACGTCGACGACGCGCTTCCACTGCGCATCGGACATGCCGGCCATCGGCGCATCGTCGTGGATGCCGGCGTTGTTGACGACGACCTGGATCGCGCCGCCCTCGAGCAGGACGTCGATCGCCGCACGCGTCGCGTCGCCGTCGGCGACGTCGAACGCGACCGCCTCGGCACTGCCGCCGGCAGCGACGATGTCGGCGACGACGTGTTCGGCGCGTTGCAGGTTGCCGTTCGCATGCACGATCACATGCAGGCCGTCGGCAGCGAGACGCCGGCAGATCGCGCCGCCGATGTCGCCACTGCCGCCGGTCACGAGGGCGCGCCGCGTGGGCATGCTGGAGTCGGAAGTCGTCATGCGGGAATTGTAGCGGGCCGATGGCGCGGGTCGTCGTGCGCGCTGGCGGCGTTGCCGCGAAACAGTTGCGACTGTCTCTTGTAGGAGCGGCAACAGGTCGGACGCGACTGCGCCGCTACGGCGCGCCCTGCGCCGCGCCCAGCATCACCGCCGCGCGGCCTTCGGCGAGCAGCACGCCATCGCACTCGATGCGGAATGCGTACTGCTGGCTGTCGGCGGACTCGATCAGCACCTCGGCCGTGCAGACGAGATCGCCGGTCAGCGCGTCGAGCCTGTCGACATGCAGCTGCACGCCGCGCAGGGCGACCAGCATGCCCGTGCGCGGTGAGGCGCCGGTGTCGCGCGCGCGCAGGCCGCCGTGCACCGCCATCGCCTGGGCGCCGTACTCGCACAGGTGCAGCGCCCGCAGCCGGCCGTCGCTGCGCAGGGGATGGGCGGCGTCGCGATGGGTGGTGCTGCGCAGCTGCACGCGCTGCGCGTCCCAGTCGACGACCGCGTCCCACAGGCACATCGCGTCCTGGTGCGGGATCATCGCCATCAGCGCGGCCCGATCGATGGCGACAGCGTCCTGCGCGCTCATGCACCGATGCCCGGCTCGGCGCGCGCGGCGTCGATCGCCGCACGATGGCGGGCGACGAGCAGCGACAGCACGAAATTGCAGACCACGCCGAGCGCGACGGTGGTGCCGATCGCGCGCAGCACCGGAATCGACGACCACGCCAGCAGGCTGAACACCAGCAGCGTCATCAGGCTGCAGACCAGCACCGCATGCAGCGTGCGGATCTGGTCGGCGCGATCGTCGCCGGCGTGTTCGAAGAACAGCGCGTAGTCCAGGCCGAGACCGGCGGCGAGGATCATCGCGACCAGGTGGAACAGCGTCAGCTCGACGCCGCACAGCCGCAGCACCGCGACGATCACCAGCAGCGTCAGCAGTGTCGGCAGCAGGACGCGCCAGGCCCGCGACGGCGAACGCAGCGCGAGCCACACTGAGCCGACCAGCAGCACCAGCGCCGCCGCCATCGCCCACAGCACGCGGCCGCGGTATTCGGCGACCAGCGATTCGGACGCGTCCTTCATGTCGAGCAGGCGCACGTCGACCTGCGGCGTGCGCGCCGCGTCGGCGAGCGCGGCGACATCGGCCGGGTCGTCGAGCCCGCTGAGCGAGACCAGTGCGGTCGCGCCGTCGTCGTGCACCAGCAGCAGTCCCGACACCGCCGACGCCAGCGGCGTGCCGGCCAGCGACTCGCGGGTCAACAGCGGCGCAGTGCGTGCGGTCTCGACATCGTCGGCGAACGGCTCGAACGCATCGGCGTTGAACGCCGAGTCGGCTAGCACGGCGTCGAGCGTGCGCCGCAGGGTCGGCGCGTCCGGCAGCGCGGCCTGGCGCGCCCGCTGCACGTCGGCGGCGGGCAGATAGCGCGCGGCCATGTCGTAGCCGTCGAGCTCGCCGGACGCGACCAGCGCGTCGAGTTGCGGACGCAACGCCGATGTCGAGGCCAGCGCCGCGTCGGCATCCGCGGCCTGCGCGACCAGCACGTAGCGCACGTCGGGCGCACCGAGCTCCGCGCGCAGCGCCGTGTCGCGCGCCATCGCGTTGTCGGGCACCGGCGTCAGTTTCGACAGGTCGTTCTGCCAGAACGCGCCCGGGCTCAGCACGATCGCCGCGAGCGCCGCCGCGGCGAGGACGGCCAGCGACCACGTCGGCCGGGGCAAGGCTTCGATGCGCTGCCACAGCCGCTGCAGGCGCGGCGAGGTCGCGAGATCGCGCGGCGCCGGATCGATCAGGGCCGGCAACAGGAAGCGGGTCGACAGCGCCGCGACGCCGAGCGCGAAGATCGTGAACACCGACAGCTGGCGCAGCCCGTCGACGCCGGAGAACAGGAACGTCGCATAGGCGATGCAGGTCGCGACGACGCCGGTCGACAGCGCCGGCCACAGCTTGCGCACGTTCTGCCATGGCGACAGGCCGGCGCGCTGGTGGCTGAAGAAGTGGATCGGGTAATCCTGCACCACGCCGATCAGGGTGAAGCCGAACGCGATGGTGATGCCGTGCACGCCGTCGGGAAACAGCAGCGCGACCGCACCGAGGCCGGCGACGCCGGCGCTGGCCAGCGGCAGCACGCCGAACAGCGGAATCTTCCAGCTGCGATACGCGACGAGCAGCAGCAGCACCAGCCCGATCGTGTCGACGAGGCCGATCGTCTGCGCCTCGCGCTGGGTCCGCCCGCCGATCTCGACCGAGAACGCACCCGGGCCGGTCATCTCCAGCGCCGCCGTGCTGTCGCCGCGCACGGTCTCGAAGGCGGCCTGGATCGCGGTGACGGCGTCGAACTGGCCGGTCGGATCGAAGCCGGCCGCGCGCGTTTCCACCAGCAGCAGGGCCTGCGTGCCGGCGCGGTCGAACCACACGTCGAACAGGCGCTGCGGCGCCGCGGCGGGCGCCCAGTACTCGGCGAGGGTCAGCGTCTCGAGCGTCGGATCCGACGGCAGCAGCGGCTCGACGAGCCCGGCCGCGGGCGAGCCGAGATCCTGCACGCGCGCCTCCAGTTCCGCGCGCAGGTAGTCCGCGTCCAGCGGCTGGGTGTCGAGCGTCGGCGACAGCAGGTAGCGGTATGGCAGCAGCGCCGGCGGAAACGACTCGAGGCCGGCATCGGCGCCGTTGGCGACGACGGTGAAGCGCGGATCGTCAGCCAGTGCCGCGCGCAGGGCGTCGGACTGCGTGGCCAGGGTCTCGGGCGTATCGCCCGACAGCGCCACCAGCAGCAGCCGCGACCCCGGCCCTTCGCCGAGCTCGTCGATCAGCAGTTTCTGTTCCGGGGTGCGCGCATCGGGCAGGAACTTGCGCAGGTCGCCGCTGAATTCCAGGTGCCGCGAGGTCAGCCAGCCGGCCAGCAGCACGGCCAGCAACCAGGTCACCGCGAGCGCGAGGCGCATCGCGGGACGCAGCGACGCGCCCCCTGCCATCAGCGGACGCGCTCCCGGCACAGGCGCAGCGCATCGTCGAGTGTCTCGACGGCACCGGCGGCGGCGGCCGCGCTGCCGAGCAGGGTCGGTTGCGCGTCGCCCTTGACGGGCTGGGTCTCGATGCAGCGCAGCTCGTCGCCGCGACCGCGCAGCACGACCGCGGTCAGCCGCGACGCACTGCGCGCGTCCTTCGGCGTCATCGTCAGCATCCAGTCGTCGGCGGCGCCGGCCGCGTCCAGCGTGTAGTGGCGTTCGAGCAATGCGCGGTCCCCCGACAGCAGCGCGCCGAAGCTGCCCTGCAGCGCGGCGAGTTCCGGCACCCGCGACAGCGAGAACGTGCGCGCGGCGCGGCCTTCGCGCGCCAGTGTCGCCTCGCCGTCGCGGATCGTCGTCGTCTCCACGTACGGCGAGCGCACATCGCGCACCAGGGTGTCGGCGTCGGGGCGGCGGTACTCGCCGGCCAGGCGCATCGGCCGCTTCAGCATCGACGACTCGCGCAGCTCGACGAACGGCGTCGCCATCGGCGGCGGGCGCGTCAGCCGCTGCAGGATGCCGGCCGCGTCGATCGCCGTCGTCGCACGCTCAGTCGCCGGCGTCGCGGCCCACGTCGGCGCCGCCAGGCAGCCGGTCAGCAGCAGGCCGTGCAGGCATGCTCGCAGCGCCCGGAAGATCGCCGCCGGGCGCGGGGTCGGGTGTCCAGAAGTCATAGAAATTGAACCAGTTGTAGGGCGCGGATCGCGCATGATGTTCCAGTCGCGCGGCGTAACGGGCGATGAGTGCGTCGACCCCGGCCCGGCGCTGGCCGCGCGGCAGTGCGATGGCATCGCTGAACGGCTCGAACAGCAGGTCGTAGCGGTTGCCGCCGCGGTACAGGCCGAAGGCCAGCATCACCGGCACCTTCAGCACCGACGCGAGCTGCCACGGCGCGGTCGGGAACGGCGCCGGCGCGCCGAGGAAGGGCACGCTGGTCGTCGCGCCGCCGTCCTGCGCGCGGTCGACCAGTAGCGCGACCATCGCGCCGGTATCGAGCGCGTCCTTGATCGCCAGCGCGACCGACGGGCCGTCCTGGCCGGCATCGATGACGGTCGCCGCGAGCTCGGGGCTGATCGCTTCCAGCAGTTCGGTCAGGGCCTTGCCGTGGGCGCGGTCGAGCACCACCCGGATCGCGTAGTTCGGCCGTTGCTGCGACAGCACCCGCAGCACTTCGAAACTGCCCAGGTGCGAGCCGAACAGCAGCACGCCCTTGCCGGCGTCCAGGTGGCCGTGCAGCGCATCGAGCCCCTGGGTGCGGACCGCGTAGCGGCGCGTGTTCTCGGTCAGCAGAAACAGCCGGTCGAGGATCGTCGCGGCGAAGGTGTGAACGTGCCGCCAGACATCGCGCCACGTCGCCGGGCGGCCCAGCACGCGCTGGAGATAGGCGCGCGAATCGCGGCGCTCGTCGCCCCGGCGCAGCATGAAATACAGCGTCACCGGATACAGCAGCGCGCGCGCGACCGCGCGGCCGCACAGCCGGGTCACACCGATCATCAGCAGCAACGCGAGCCGCCCGCCGCCTTCGCGGCGGTGCTTCCACTGCGGCTTCATGCCGCGGGCGACGCCGGTGGCGCGACGATCTCGCCGCTCGCGAGCAGCGCACCGTCGGCGCTGACACGGAACCGCCAGCGGCGGGCGTCGGCGGCGGGCATCGCGTCCAGGGCGATCGACGCGAACGTGCCGGGAAGCAGCGGCTGCACGAACTTGACCTGCGGAAACCGCAGCGCGCCGAGCGCGCCGTGTTCGGCCTCGAGCGCGGCCACCACGCGGTCCAGGATCACCACGCCGGGCACCACTGGCCGGCCCGGAAAATGGCCCGGCAGGCAGGGATGGTCCGCGTCGATCGAGAAGCCCGACACCTCAGCGCCCGGCCAGCATCGCGGCGACGGCATCGTGGGCCTGGCGTGCGATGGTCTGGCGGCCGGCAGCGCCGACGCAGCCGGTGGTCGACAGCGGCTTGCCGATCGTGGCGCGCATCGGGCCGCGGCGCGCACAGAAGAAGCCGACGGCCGGCAGCACGTCGCCGGTGCCGTGGATCGCGATCGGCAGCACCTCGACGCCCGCGTCGATCGCGGCCTGGAACGAACCCGACTTGAACTCGGCCAGGCGCCCGTCGCGGGCCCGGGTGCCCTCGGGGAACAGGCACAGCATCTGCCCTGCCTGCAGCACGCCGGCGGCCTGGCGCCGCAGCAGCGGCCCGGAGCGGCGGTCGTCGCGGGTGATGAACAGCATGCCGGTCGCCTGCGCATACCAGTTCACGAACGGCACCCGGCGCATTTCGTCCTTCAGCAGGAAGCGCAGCGGCACCGGCACGGCGCGGAACACCACGCAGATGTCGAGGATCGACTGGTGGTTGGCGACGACCAGGTAGGGCCGCGACCAGTCGATCGCCTCGGCGCCGTCGACGGTCAGGCCACCGGCGGCATCGAGCAGCAGCGGCGCCCAGCACGCGCGCGCCATGCGCAGCGCCAGATCGGGACGGCCGGTGACCAGCTGCACGCACAGCGACACGCTGATCCAGCCCGCCGTCCAGAGCAGGGTGAACGCGAACTGCAACGCATTGAGCAGCGTGAGGAAGAAACCGGCGAGCGCCGGACCCCTGGCGTCTGCGTGGGCCTGTGGTTGTTCCATCTGGCGCCTAGGATAACGTTAGAAATACGTGAAACGCCGTTCCGGCGTCATCCGGTCGCGTCAGCGCAGCAGATCGCGCCAGAACGTGGGCCCGAGGCCCGCCAGCTTGCGCAGGAAATCGACGAACCCGGCGTAACGCCCGGGGAACCGGCGCTTGCGGACCATGAACTCGATGCCGAAGAAACCGCCGATCACGCCGTAGTTCAGCAGGTTGGCGAACAGCGACCACTGCTCGCGCGTGATCGGCCAGGGCGACCGCAGCCCCAGGCTCTCCAGCAAGCCGCCGGGACTGGCGATCATCGCCAGCAGCAGGTTCGCGCCGGCCATCGCCAGCAGCACCGCGGCCCAGACCGCGGTCAGGGTGCGGGTGTAGCGCCGCAGATCCGGCGCCAGCGCCTCGGGCGAGCCCACGCCTTCGATGCCGGTGACGATGCGGGTGATCAGCGGCTCGACGCCCGGCCGCAGCGTGCGCGCAAAGATCCACGCGATCGCGACGACGAACACCACCGGCACCAGCAGCAGCGGCAGCGCCGCGTGTCCGGCCGCGTACAGCGCCCACGCGCCCCACAGCGAAAGCGGCAGCGCGATCCAGGCCCAGGGCCGACGGGCGAGCAGCGGCTCCACCAGCAGCATCGCGACCAGCACCAGCAACGCGGCCAGCGCGTACCCGTCGTGCTGCCACAGGCTGGCCAGGTGCGCCAGCGCCGCATAGGCCAGCGCGAAGACTGCTTGCAGCAGCAGGATCAAGTGGTGCGGTTCTGCTCGACGTGGGCCGACAACGCCCGCAGCGAGGCGAAGATCTGGCGGTTCTCGTCGTTGTCCGAGCGCAGCTGGAAGCCGTACTGCTTGCTGATCGCCAGCGCCAGTTCCAGCGCGTCGATCGAATCCAGTCCCAGCCCGGCATTGAACAGCGGCGCTTCGGGATCGATGTCGGCGGGCTGCACGTCCTCGAGATTCAGGCTGTCGACCAGCAACTGGGCCAGATCGCGCTCGGCATCGGTTTGTACGGACATGAACGTGTTCCACGAGGGCTTGGCAGGGGGTGCCACGATCCGGCATCGGCTGCGCCGACGCAAGCTGCAGCACGCGCCGCACGGCGCAGGCGCCCGCCGGGGTTCCGCTATCATGCGCGCCTGCCCGCAGACCCGTCCCCGCCAGACCGCCCGACCGGATGAGCCGCACCACGCCCGCGCCCGCCCCTGCCGCCCCGCCCTCCGCGGCGGCCACGCCCGTGGAGGTCGACGTCGTGGTGATCGGCGGCGGCCCGGCCGGCAGCGCCGCGGCGACGCTGCTCGCCCGCGCCGGCCACCGCGTGACGCTGCTGGAAAAGGACGCGCACCCGCGTTTCCACATCGGCGAATCGCTGCTGCCGATGAACATGCCGCTGCTCGACGAGCTGGGCGTGCTGGAACAGGTCCGCGCGATCGGCGTGCACAAGGCCGGCGCCGATTTTCCGATGCCCGGCGCCGCCGGCGGCCACCACGTATTCCATTTCACCCGGGCGCTGGCGCCGCAGAGCGACTACGCCGTGCACGTGCGCCGCGACCAGTTCGACCAGTTGCTGTTCACCCATGCGCGCGACGCCGGCGTCGAGACCCGCGAGCGCACGCGCGTCACCGCGGTGCGTTTCGGCGACGACGGCCGGCCGGCGCTGGTCGAGGCACGCGCCGACGACGGCGGCACGCTGCACTACCGGCCGCGTTACGTGCTCGACGCCAGCGGCCGCGACACCTTCCTCGCCTCGTCACTGAAGCTCAAGCAGCGCGACCCGCGGCACCAGTCGGCGGCGTTGTTCAGCCATTTCCGCGGCGTCGCTCGGCAGCCCGGCGTCGACGCCGGCAACATCACGATCGCGCGGTTCGCGCATGGCTGGTTCTGGCTGATCCCGCTGCCGGACGACGTGATGAGCGTCGGCGCGGTCTGCCTGCCCGAGTACCTGAAGCAGCGCCACACCGGCGCCACGCCGCGCGACAACGAGGCGCTGCTGCTCGATGCGCTGGCCTCGTCGCCCGCCGTGCACGCGCGCATGCAGGGCGCGACGCGCATCGCGCCGGTGCACGCGACCGGCAATTATTCCTACCGCTCGCGGCGCATGGCCGGGCCGGGCTGGATGCTGATCGGCGATGCCTACACCTTCGTCGATCCGATCTTCTCGTCCGGCGTGTTCCTGGCGATGGACAGCGCGCGCCAGGCCGCGGCCCTCGTCGATGCGAGCCTGCGTACGCCGGCGCGCGAAGCCGCGCTGCAGCGCGCCATGCAGACGCGCCTGCGTCGTGGCCTGCGCCACTTCACCTGGTTCATCCACCGCTTCAACACGCCGGTGATGCAGCGCCTGTTCGCGGATCCGCGCAACGACCTGCAGATCGAACAGGCGGTGATCTCGATGCTGGCCGGCGACGTGTTCGACAATCCGTCCGTGCGCTGGCGGCTGTACGTGTTCCGCATGATCTATGCGCTCAACGCGCTCGCGATCGCGCCCGAGGCCTGGCGCGGCTGGCGCCGGCGCCGCCGGCAACCCGGCGTCGGATTCTCCGGCGACACCCTGCACGGAGAGACGCCATGAGCCGCCCGCTTCCCGTTCCACCCGCCCCGGGCCGCCAGCAGCTGCGCGTCGAATACGTCGACGCCGCACCGGCGACGCTGCTCGCGCGCGACGACGTGCTCGCGCTGTTCGGCTTCGGCCGCGAGGCACCCGCGCTCGACGATCCGCGCTATCTGCGCGTGCCGCTGCAGCCGCACGGCCCGGCGCCGCTCGAGGTCTGGCATGCGCGGGCGCCGGTCAGCGCGGGACGTGACGGCGAGATCGCCTGGTCCTGCGACGGCGAGCTGCTGTTCGGCGCGATCGAAGTCGACGAGCCCGCGGGCCACACCGGCGAGGGCGACCACAGCGGCATCCTGCTCGCCGCCGAACACGCCTACCGGGCGCTGACCCGCTTCATCGGCGACAGCGACTACCCGCACCTGCTGCGGATCTGGAACTACCTCGACGCGATCACGCTCGGCGACGGCGACACCGAACGCTACCGCCAGTTCTGCGTCGGCCGCGCGCGCGGGCTCGGCAGCTTCGACCCTTCAAACCTCCCGGCCGCGACCGCGATCGGCCGTTGCGACGATGCGCGCACCATCCAGATCTACTGGCTGGCCGCGCGTGCGCCCGGCACGCCGGTCGAGAATCCGCGCCAGGTCAGCGCCTACCGCTACCCGCGCGAGTACGGCCCGCAGGCGCCGAGTTTCGCGCGCGCCATGCTGCCGCCCGACGGCAGCGCGATGCCGCTGATGCTGTCGGGCACCGCCAGCGTCGTCGGCCACGCCTCGCAGCACGACGGCGAACTGCTGGCGCAGCTCGACGAGACCTTCGCCAACTTCGATGCGCTGATCGCGTCCGCGCGCCAGCGCCAGCCCGGCCTGCCGCCGGACTTCGGGCCCGGCTCGCGGCTCAAGGTCTACGTGCGCGACGCCGACGACCTGCCGATCGTCGCCGAGGCGCTCGACGCGCGGTTCGGCGATCGCGTGCCCCGCGTCGTGCTGCATGCGGCGATCTGCCGGCGCGAGCTGGCGCTGGAGATCGACGGCGTCCACGGCGCCGAGTAAGGCGTGCCGTGGGCGCGGCCGTCCGGCGTCGCGGCTGATCGCCGGCGCGCCTTGCGCGCGGGCCGCGACAAGGCGCACGTCCCTCGCGCCGAGCACGCGCCCACAGGGGCGATGCGTGGTGAATGCGTCGACGCGCGCCGCGACCCGGCGTCGCAGGCCGCCGCCCGGGCCGCACGCGTAGAATCCGCGCATGACCCGACTCGATACCCGGATGCGGCGGATGCGCCGCGACGACTTCTCGCGCCGCCTGATGCGCGAGTCCACGCTGACCGCCGACGACCTGATCTATCCGGTCTTCGTCCACGAGGCCGAGGGCCGCGCCGCGGTGCCGTCGATGCCGGGCGTGGAGCGCGTCTCCATCGACGCGCTGCTGCGCATCGGCGAGCGTGCGAGCGAGCTGCGCATTCCGGCGCTGGCGCTGTTCCCGGTGACCGCCCCCGAGGCGAAGTCGCTCGACGCGGCCGCCGCGTGGGACGACGACGGCCTGTGCCAGCGCGCGATCCGCGCCCTCAAGTCGCGCTTTCCCGAACTTGGCGTCATCACCGACATCGCCCTCGACCCCTACACCGCGCACGGCCAGGACGGCCTCACCGACGACAGCGGCTATGTCGTCAACGACCTCACCGTCGACGCGCTGGTACGCCAGGCGTTGAGCCACGCGCGCGCCGGCGCCGACATCGTCGCGCCCAGCGACATGATGGACGGCCGCATCGGCGCGATCCGCGCCGCGCTCGAGGACGCCGGCCACATCCACGTGCGCATCCTCAGCTACGCGGCGAAGTACGCCAGCGCGTTCTACGGCCCGTTCCGCGATGCGGTGGGCTCGTCGTCGGCGCTGGGCAAGGCCGACAAGTCGACCTACCAGATGGACCCGGGCAACAGCGACGAGGCGATGCGCGAGATCGCGCAGGATCTCGACGAAGGCGCCGACATGGTCATGGTCAAGCCGGGCATGCCATATCTCGACATCGTCCGCCGCGCCAAGGACGAGTTCGGCGTGCCGGTGTTCGCCTACCAGGTCAGCGGCGAGTACGCGATGCTCAAGGCGGCCGCCGCCAACGGCTGGCTCGACGAGCGCAAGTGCGCGCTCGAGGCGCTGCTCGGCTTCAAGCGCGCGGGCGCCGATGGCGTGCTGACCTACTTCGCGCTCGACGCGGCGCAATGGCTGCGCGAACGCGGCGGAGCATGACCGCAGTGGCCGCGTTGCGATCGCCGCGGCGCGGTGACGGCGCTGGACCTGCGGTGCGGGCGGCCTGACCCGCGAACCATGCGCTGGGGGCTACAGGCGCGTGGCGCGCGATACCCGATCGCGGCGCGCGTCCCGGCGTGGGCCGGTGCGTCGGCACGGACCGACACAACCGCCTCGCCGACAGGAAAACGCCCGGGACCAGCCCGGGCGTTTCCGTTTCCATCTGGAGGCGACGGCTCAGTTCACCGTCAGCACCAGCGGGCTGGCCGCCTTCGGCCGCGCCGGATCGTTGCTGCTGACGCAGACGTTGCCGACATGGCGGCCTGCCGCGAGACCGCCGGTGTTGGCGGTGATGCGGTTGGCCTGGGTCGCACCCGGCAGCACCGTGCCCGACGACGGCGTGACCGCGCCGATCCAGGATCCGCCACAGGCCACTTCGCCCTGCACCCGCATCGACAGGCCGGGGAAGTTGGCGACCCGCGCCCACGCCGCGGCGGTGTTCGCCGCGTTGACGGTCAGCGCGGCGAAGGTGCCGTCGCCGTCCGGCGAGGCGTACCAGGCCCAGCTGGTCGCGTACGGCCCACGGGAATACACCGCCAGCCAGTAGCGGCCCGCCGGCAGTACGACGCCGGCCTGGCCTGCTGCCGCGAGGTTGAGGCCGATGTTGCTGCCCGACAGCTGCACCCCCGGCCCGTTGAGCGGGCTGGTGTAGCTCCACGCCGCCGCCGCTGCCGCGTTGACCGGATTGCCGGCCGGCACGCCGTTCGCGTCTGGATAGATCGCCCAGCCGAGGCTGGACGCGGCGCTGGTCAACGCCGAGCCGCCGACGACGAAGCCCTCGGTGAACAACGAGGTGAGGCGGGTCTCGCCCTGCAGCACGAAGTCGTCCGCGGCCAGCGCCGCGACCGGCGCGCCCGCATCGGTACGCCAGGTGGCGCGGAAGCCGTTGGTCAGCGCGCCGCGGTTGCGGTCGGCCGGCGTCAGCGAGCCCGTGCCGGTATTGGCCACCGAGTAGATCAGCGGCGAACCGCCGACGTTCCCGACCGACCCCGCGACCGTGCCCGAGCTGCCCGCGGCCAGCGACAGCGCCAGCACCTCGGGCAGGCGGACCACCGGCGGCAGCACCGACACCGCGATCGGCAGGTGCAGCGGCGGGCGCTGCGTGCCGAGGACCGGACCGCTGGCCTCCAGCACCATCTCGCCGAAGCGCCAGGTGCCGTCGGCCGGGATCGCCGTGCTGTTGACGGTCACGCGCACCGTGACGCTCGCGCCCGGCGCAGCCTTGACGATCGACGGGCTGGCCGTCGCGTTGAGGCCGGTGAAGCGCACGCGCCAGCTCGACGACGTGGCGTGCGGGTTGCGGAACGTGCGAGTGAACGTACAGCTGCGGTAGCAGTTGCCGTCGGCCATGCTCGGCTGGTTCAGCGCCGAGACGTCGCCGCCCTGCGCCGGATCGGCCGCCAGGTAGCGCGCGCCGGTCTCGTGCATGACGAGGCCCGCGTTGATCGCCTGGTCGACGCGGATGCGGCCGGCGCCGCGTGCGAAGGGATCCGCCAGGGTCACGGTGTCTTCGGTGAAGACCTGGGCCGTGGCGGTCATCATCAGCGCCGACTTGATCTCCGGCACCGACCAGCCCGGACGCGCCTGGCGGATCAGACCGGCCGCGCCGGCGTGGTGCGGCGAGGACATCGACGTGCCGTTGTAGAGATCCAGCGCGTTCTCGAAGCCGGTGATCGTGGTGCCGGCAACGACGGCGAGGATGCTGACGCCCGGCGCGGTGACGTCCGGCTTGACCAGATCGAAGGTGCCCGCCGGACCGCGCGAGCTGAAGGCGCCGAGCGCGTCGGCGACGTTCGGCGTCACCAGCGGCGGGAACGCGATGCCGGCGGTGGCATCGGGATGCGCATTCGCGAAATCGCGCAGCGCGTTGCCTTCCGACAGCGACACGCCGAAGGCCGGCACCGTGGTGCCCGGCACCGACGGGATCAGACCCGCCTCGGCGTTGTTGGCGACGACCACGGCGATCGCGCCGGCGGCGGCCGCGTTGTTGACCTTGTCGGTGAACGGACACGTGCCGCGGCGCACGATCGCGATCGCGCCCTGGAACGTGCCGGCCGGCAGCGCGGCGCAGGCGTCGTTGGCGCTGTCGATGCCGGGGCTGGCCTTCAGCGGCGTGGTGCCCGGGATCGTCGCGGCGTGCGGCACGCCGCCGGTGCCTTCATTGATCAGCAGCGGCGACAGCGGTTCCGGCACGGGCGCAGGACCGGTGACGTTGAGCGCGAGCGCGAACGCGCCGCGGCCGTGCTGGGCAGCTGCAGTCGACGCAACCCACGGCTCCAGGTGGCCCATCGTGTTCGGGCCCGGGCCGCTGTTGCCGGCCGAGGCGGCGATGTAGATGCCCGCGTCCGTCGCACCGAGGAAGGCCAGCGACACCGCCTCGCCCCACGGCTGCGCGCCGCCGCCGATCGAATAGTTGATGACGTCGATGATGCCGTCGGCCACCGCCTGGTTGACCGCGGCCACCGCCGACACGTTCGGGCACAGGCCCTGGCCGGTCGCGGTGTTGGTGTAGCAGATGTCGTAGGCGACGATGTTCGCGCGCGGCGCGACACCCGAAATCCGGCGCGCGTTGCCGCGGAACACGACGTCGCGGCGGTTGCCGGCGGCCGTCGACGCGACGTGGCTGCCGTGGCCGTTGGTGTCGCCGAAGCCGGGTTCCTCGCGGATGTTGGGCTGGCCGCAGGTGTTGCCCGGCGCCCCGCAGACGAAGTTGTAGCCGCCGATCAGCTTGTCGTTGCAGCGGCCCGCATCGACCTCGCCCGGTGCGCAGGTGCCGAGATAGGTGTTGCTGCCGAGCGGATTGACGTGCTGGTAGCCGTCGACCGGATCGACCGCAGCGAACGACGGCGCGCCGAAGTTGATGCCCGAGTCGAGGATGCCGAACACGACGCCTTCGCCCTGGAACGCGGCGGTGGCGCCGGGATTGGTGCCGGCCCAGACGGGCTCGACGCCGATCAGGCGCGGGCCGGTGTCGGTGTCCTGCGGATACTCGTGGTAGGCCTCGACGAAGCGGACCTCGGGCAGCGTGGCGACGCGCGCGGCCTCGTTCGCGTCGAGCGCGACGACGATGCCGTTGACCGCGTGCTGCATGCGGCGCTCGACATCGAGCGGACGGCCCAGGCGCAATGCCATCGCACCCTCGATGTCGCGCTGCCGGGTCTGCAGGTAGCCGACGTAGCTGCGTGCGGCCGCACTCCGGGTGTCGAGGCGCAGCTTGCCACGCGCATTGGCCGTGCGCTGCGGCGCGGCGAGGCCCTGGATCTCGCCGCGGTAGGCGCCGAGTGCCGGATCCTGGAACACGACGATGTAGCGCTCGGGCGATGCGGAAACCGCCGGCGCCGTCGCGACAGGCGCTTGCGAACGGCCACCGGCAGTGGCGACCGGCGTCGCGGCGGCATCGCCACCGAACCAGCCGGCGACCTGGGAGCCGGCCGACGCCAGCGCGGACTGCGCGGCGGGGACACGGGACGGAAGCACGGTGCTGGCGACCGCCAGGGCGGCCAGCCCCAGCAACGCCGAACCCACGCCGAACCTGCGGATACGAGACATGCGGTGTTCCCCTCGGAGATGACACTGGATTGAGCGCGTGCGATGCGGCGGAAGCTTCGCCGCGGCATCGACTTCCCGGTCCGGCGACGCGGGCCCCTGCCCCGGCGCGTCAACGGATCTGTGACGATATATACAACTATTTCGACGCGGTGGGCGCATGAGTGCCGCACCGCGTCGTATTTATCTTTGTGCGGGCGCAGGCTGCCCTAACGCGTCGCACGTCGCGGGCGTCGCATGCGCCGGCCGATGCGGGCAGGCCGACCGAATGCGCGGCAGCGCCCCTCCACGCGCGCGCCGCCGTCCGCGTCCGGCGCTGCCGGTAGACTGGCCGCACGCCGTTCCGGCGCACCGCCCACCGTCGAGGAAGCCCATGCCGCAGCCCGTCCGCCATGCCGTGTTCGGCCACCCGGTCGCCCATTCGCTGTCGCCGCGGATCCACGCGGCCTTCGGCGCGCAGCTCGGTATCGCGGTCGACTACACCGCCATCGACGCGACGGCCGACGCGTTCCCGGACGCGCTCGCGCGGTTCGCCGCCGACGGCGGTCGCGGCGCCAACGTCACCCTGCCGCTGAAGGAAGCCGCCTTCGCGCTCGCCAACACGCGCAGCGAGCGGGCGACACGCGCCGGCGCGGTCAACACGCTGGTGCGCGAGGGCGATCACTGGCACGGCGACAACACTGACGGCGCCGGCCTGGTGCGCGATCTGACCGAGCGCCACGGCCTCGACCTGCGCGGCCGGCGCACGCTGCTGATCGGCGCAGGCGGTGCCGCGCGCGGGGTCGCCCCGGCGCTGCTCGATGCCGGGGTTGCGGACCTGTTCGTCGTCAACCGCACGCCGGCACGCGCCGATGCCCTGGCCGACGCGCTGGGCGAGCCGGGTCGCGTGCATCCACGCTATCTGGAGACGCTGGGCGAGCTCGGCGAATTCGATCTGATCGTGCACGCGACCTCCGCCGCACGTGCCGACGCGCTGCCGGCGCTGCCGCGCTCGCTGGTCGGCATGCGCACGGCGGCGGTCGACCTCAGCTACGGCGAGGTCGCGGTGCCGTTCCTGGCATGGGCACAGGCGCATGGCGCGCACGAGACGATCGACGGCCTGGGCATGCTGGTCGAACAGGCGGCCGAGAGCTTCGCCCTGTGGCACGGCGTGCGCCCGCAGACCGACGCCATCTACGCCGCGCTGCACGCGCGCGACGCGTCACTGGTCACCGCCGACTGAGCGCAGCGCCGCATGCACGCCGACACGAGCGAAGTGCTCCTGCTGCTGTCGCAGCTGCCCGTGCTGGTGCCGACCCTGATCGGCCTCGGCATCGCCCTGGCGCTGGTCGCGCAGCGTCGCGCGACGCTCGGCGCCGCCGGCCGCCTGGGGCTGCTCGGCTTCGGCCTGATCGCCCTGACGACGCTGGCCTCGTCGCTGTTCTACTGGCTGATGCAGGTGCTGCTGCTGCGCGGGCACCTGCCGCCCGATCTGATGCAACTGACCTTCACCGCCGGCGGCATCGCGTTCTCGGTGCTGACCGCTGCGGGCTTCGTGCTCGTCGCGCTGGCGATCACCCGCCGCCCGCCGGGCTGAGCCGATGGATTGTCGCCCCGGGTGCGCCGCCTGCTGCATCGCGCCGTCGATCACCTCGCCGATCCCGGGCATGCCCCACGGCAAGCCCGCCGGCACGCCGTGCGTGCAGCTCGACGAGCGGCTCGGATGCCGCCTGTTCGGCAAGCCGGAGCGTCCCGCGTTCTGCGCGTCGCTGCGTCCCGCGGCGGACATGTGCGGCGATTCGAGGGAGATCGCGTTCGCGATGCTCGACCGGCTCGAGCGGTTGACGGCGCCCTGAGGCGCGGCGGGCTTACGTTCGTCCAGATGGATTGCCGCCCATGCACATGGCGCGGTGCTTTCTGTCCCGGTTGCCTGATGCGAGCAACGCTGTGGCAACGGGCCACTGCTTGGTGTCGATCTCTCTGTCGCGCGCGGAACGGTGACGCCTGTTGCACGGGGTCTGAGGTCGGCGCTTTCTATCCGCATAGCGCTTGCGTGCTCTCGCCGTTGCGCCTGCGCGTTCGGGGCTCGCTTCTCCGCCTTTCGATGCGCTCTGGCTCTGGCTCTGGCTTGGGCTTGGGCTGTTGGTCTCTCGAGCCGTAAAGCGAGCCGAGCATCGCAGGGCTGCGAGGCCGAAGAGCAGCCCATGTCTGAGCGCAGCGAGTTTGGGCTGCGTGCCTCGCGGACCGAGAAGCGCAGGGGCCCGGCGCGGCGCAGCCGCGTCGGCTCGTGTCCGGCGACGGCGGTTTTGCTTACTTTTGCCAAGACAAAAGTAAGCCGCGCGAACAGCGCGGAAGCTCTGTTCTTCGCGGGTCAGCAGACTCGCGCGACAGCAGGGAAAGAAAAGAGCGAAATCAATTGCAGAGCTTTCGCCCGCTTGCGCGCGCGAGTTCCTTTTTGAAGGACCAAAAAGGAACCAAAAAGTCCTATCGCCGGACACTCGCCGATGCAATGAAGCCGCATCGGTGCCCTCCGCTCCCCGCCTGACGCGGCACGGCGCCCAAACTCGCTTCGCTCAGACACGGGCGCCTCTTCGGCCGCGCCAGCCTTCGGTGCTCGGCTCGCTTTACGGCTCGGTAAAGCCGGAAGCAAAGCAACATCAAAACCGGAGCCAAAGCCAAAGCCAAAGCCAAAGCCGGAGCCGGAGCTAGAGCCGGAGCCGGAGCCGGAGCCGGAGCCGGAGCCGGAGCCGGAGCCGGAGCCGGAGCCCAAACTAGTGGGCATCACACGCAAGCCCATTGCAGCATCAGTCGCAACTGCGAAAACCCGCAGAAGCACATCTCACCGATACCGCGCCTCCAGCAGATCCAGCTCCCGCACCAACCGCCGTGCGACCTCGTCCGAAATCGTCCGCTGCCGCGCGAGCTCGTAGACGCGCCGTCGCTCGGCCTGCATGCCGGCGAGACGCAGGGCGCGTTCGGCGTCGTCGGCGCGCCGCAGCTCGGCGGCGTCCACGCCGCCGCTGCCGTCGCGCCTGATCCGCTCCTCGTACAGCGCCATGACCCGCACCGCCGCGCTGGCATAGAGATCGGGATTGGCGGTCGCCGCAGGCAGCGCGTGCTGCGCGCGTTCGACCGCGGCGACGGCGGCGACCGCGGCCTCGTGCCGGGCATGGTCGAGTTCGCGGTCGTCGTCGCGCGCTTCCGGCACGTCGAGGTCGCGCAGCAGGCGCGGCAGCGCGAGGCTGCCGAGCAGCAGCGAGAGGATGATCACGGCCGCGGCCAGGAAAATCGCCAGGTCGCGGGTCGGAAACGGCGCGCCGTCGGGCAACAGCAGGGGCAGCGTCAGCACGCCGGCGAGGGTGATCGCGCCGCGCACACCGGCCAGCGACATCGCCGCGACCAGCCGCCATTCGGGCTTGCGCGGCGGCAGGCCCGCGCCCCGCGCGCGGTACAGGCCGATGCGCAGCGTCACCCACACCCACGTGAAGCGCAGCGCGAACAGGCCGGCGTAGATCGCGACGACGTAGATCGCCAGCCACCACGGATCGACATGGCCGGCCTCGCGCACCGATGCGACCGCGCGCTGCAGGATCCACGGCAGCTGCTCGCCGAGCAGCACGAAGATGATGCCGTTGAGCGAGAACTGCACCGTGTCCCAGACCGCGGCGCGCTGCACGCGCGTGGTCGCCAGCGCGCGGCCGCTGAGCTCGACGTAGCTCATCGTGATGCCGGCCGCGACCGCGGCGAGGATGCCCGACGCCGCGATCTGTTCGGCGATCAGATACGCGCCGAACGGCGTCAGCAGGCTGATCAGGATCGGCGTGCCGGCCTCTTCGCCGAACAGGCGCGAGATCAGCGCATGCCCGCGGTTGATCGCGATCGTCAGCGCCACGCCGACCGCGATGCCCGCCAGCGCGACCCAGACGAAGGTCAGCGACGCGGACGCCAGCGAGAACGTGCCGGTCATCGCCGCGGCGACCGCGAAGCGGAAGCACACCAGGCCCGAGGCGTCGTTGAGCAGCGACTCGCCTTCGAGGATGTGCATGACGCGCTTGGGGATCGGCGCGCGCGCCGCGATCGACGACACCGCCACCGGATCGGTCGGCGACAGGATCGCCGCGAGCGCGAACGCCACCGCGAGCGGCATCACCGGGATCAGCCAGTGGATCAGGAAACCCGCGCCGACGACGGTGAACACCACCAGTCCCAGCGCCAGCTGCAGGATCACGCGGCGGTCGCGGAACAAGCCGTCCTTGGGAATGCGCCAGCCGTCGAGGAACAGCAGCGGCGGCAGGAACAGCACGAAAAACAGGTGCGGATCCAGGGTCACCCCCTGGCCGAAGACGCCGGCGATGGTCGCGCCGAGCGCGATCTGCACCACCGGCAGCGGCAACGGCAGCCAGCGCGGCAGCACCCGGGCCAGGTAACCGCTGGCGACGACCGCCAGCAGCATCACCAGCACGACCTCGATCGAATGCATCCCGCACCGCTGCCTGGCAGGCCATCGGCGGCCCGGCCGCCACGATACCGCCGACGGCCGCCGATCCGCGGGGCGCCGACGCGCGGACGCCCGCAGGTTGCGACGTCGGACAGCCGCGGTTTCGGACCACCTGCGCCGCCAGCCAAGCGCCATGCAGCGACGCGCGCCTAGAATCGAGCCTCGTCTCCGCTTTCCGGTACCGCCATGTCCCCCGCCACCAATCCGCTGCTCGATTTCTCCGGCCTGCCCCGTTTCGATGCGATCGAACCGGCGCACATCCAGCCTGCGATCGACGTGCTGGTGACCGAGGCCGAAGCGGCCGTCGCCGTCGCCGGCCGGATGCAGCCGGTCGGCTGGCAGACCGTGGTCGCGCCGCTGGAGGATGCGACCGAACGCCTCGCGCGCGCCTGGCACCAGGTCAGCCATCTCAACGCGGTGGTCAACACGCCCGACCTGCGCGCGGCCTACAACGCGGCGTTGCCGAAGGTCACCGCGTTCTTCAGCGCGCTGGGCCAGGATGCGGCGCTGTTCGCGCAGTACCAGGCGCTGGCCGACCAGGCCGACGCGCTGGGGCTGGACGTCGTGCGCCGGCGCGTCGTCGACAACGCCCTGCGCGACTTCCGCCTGGGCGGCGCGGCGCTCGAGCCCGACGCGAAGGCGCGCTTCGCCGAGATCCAGCAGGCGCTCGCCGCGCTGGGCGCGCAGTTCTCCGAACACGTGCTCGATGCGACCGACGCGTTCGCCTACATCGCGTCCAGCGACACCGAGCTCGCCGGCCTGCCCGCCGATGTCGTCGCGGCCGCGCGCGCCGCCGCCCAGGCGGACGGCGTCGACGGCTGGAAGCTGACGCTGCAGATGCCGGTCTATCTGCCGGTGCAGACCTATGCCGACGATCGCGGCCTGCGCGAGCGGCTGTACCGCGCGTTCGGTCTGCGCGCGTCGGAGTCCGGCCCCGCCGAACTCGACAACGGCCCGCTGATCGCGCGCATTCTCGCGCTGCGCACCGAGCAGGCCGCGCTGCTCGGGTTCGCCAGCTACGCCGAGCTGTCGCTGGCGACCAAGATGGCCACCGGGCCCGACGAGGTGCAGACCTTCCTGCGCGACCTCGCCGCGCGCGCGACGCCGCACGCGCGCCAGGACCGCGCCGAGCTCGAGGCCTTCGCGCGCGACACGCTGGGGCTCGACACGCTCGAGCCCTGGGACATCGCCTGGGCCAGCGACAAGCTGCGCCAGGCGCGCTACAGCTATTCCGCGCAGACGGTGAAGCAGTACTTCACCGAGGACCGCGTGCTCGCCGGGCTGTTCGATGTCGTGCAGGCGCTGTACGGCCTGCGGGTCGAACCCGACACCGCGCCGACCTGGCATCCGGACGTGCGCTTCCATCGCCTGGTCGATGCCGACGGCCGCCTGGTCGGCCAGTTCTATCTCGACCTCTACGCGCGCACCGGCAAGCGCGGCGGCGCGTGGATGGACGACTGCCGCAACCGGCGCGAGCGCGACGACGGCAGCCAGACGCCGCTGGTGCAGCTGGTCTGCAACTTCGGCAAGGGCGGCGACGGCACGCCGGCCACGTTCACCCACACCGAAGTGATCACCCTCTTCCACGAAATGGGCCACGGCCTGCACCAGTTGCTGACCGCGATCGGCGAATTGCCGGTCGCGGGCATCAACGGCGTGGAATGGGACGCGGTGGAACTGCCGAGCCAGTTCATGGAGAACTTCTGCTGGGAATGGGATCGCGTGCAGGCGATGACCGCGCACGTCGACACCGGCGCGCCGTTGCCGAGCGAGCTCTTCGACAAGATGCTGGCGGCGCGCAATTTCCAGAGCGGCCTGCAGACGCTGCGCCAGATCGAGTTCGCGCTGTTCGACATGCAGCTGCATGCCGGCTTCGATCCCGCGCAGGACGACGTGCTGCAACTGCTCGAACGCGTACGTGACGAAGTCGCCGTGAACCGCACGCCGGCCTGGCACCGGTTCCCGCACCAGTTCAGCCACATCTTCGCCGGCGGCTATGCGGCCGGCTACTACAGCTACAAATGGGCCGAAGTGCTGAGCGCGGACGCGTACGCCGCGTTCGAGGAAGCGCCGGAACAGGTGGCCGACACCGGCGCACGCTTCCGCAGCGAGATCCTCGCGCGCGGCGGCAGCCGGCCGGCGATCGAGAACTTCCGCGCGTTCCGCGGCCGCGACCCGGACCTCGCCGCGCTGCTGCGCCATGGCGGCATGGCGGCCTGACGCCGCAGCAGCGGCAGACGGACGCCGCGGCTCGCGCGGGGCCGTCGGTCCGGCACGCGGACGCCGGGCCGGAGCGGCATCGGCATCGCCCGTGGCGGCGCGGCCTGCCCCGCGTCAGGTGGCCGAGCGAAGGCGTGGCGGCCGTCCCCGGTGTGCGATCCGCAGCGCGCGTGCTCGTGCACCGCCGGCACTCCACGCCATCACGACCCCGGTGCTAGCCTCGCGCCCGTCCTCCACGGGCAACCGGCCGTCCCGCGGCAAGCGCCGCTGCGCCCGGTCCCGTATCGCCACCGCTTTCGGAGTCGCTCCATGCGCCTGCTCGTCCTGCTGCTGTCGCTCGCCATGCCGCTGGTCGCGTGGCTGTCCCAGACCGGTGCCTTCGGCCCGGACCAGGGCACGATCTCGGACCGCTATCCCACGCTGCTGGTCGCCGCCGGCTATGCGTTTTCGGTGTGGGGCCTGATCTTCCTGCTCGATGTGGCCTACGCCGTCTGGCAGGCCACCGGCGCGCGTCGTCGCGACGCGACGCTGGCGCGCATCGCGCCGGCGGCCGCGCTCGGATTCTTCCTGACGGCGATCTGGATGCCGCTGTTCTCGGCCGGGCTGTTCTGGCTGTGCGTACTGGTGATCTTCGGTGCGCTGGCGGCGCTGGCCTGGTGCGCGGTGCAGCTCTCGCGGCCGGGCGCGGCATCGGGCCGCCGGCTCGCTTGGCTGGCGCTGTCGATCCACGCCGGCTGGCTGTCGCTGGCCGCGTTCCTCAATCTCGCGCAGACCGTCGTCGCCTACCGCCTGCTGCCGAGCGGCGACATGCTCGCGTGGAGCGCGGCGCTGTGGGTCGCCGCCGCCGTGGTGCTGCTGGCGCTGAACGCGCGCATGCGCGGCAACGTCGCGTATCTGGCGATCGCCTGGTGGGGCCTGGTCGCCGTCTACCTCCGGCAGTCGCAGGCCGAGCTGCCCGGTGCCGCGACGTCCGCCTGGATCGCGGTCGCGCTCGCGGCGCTGCTGACCCTGCAGACCGCGTGGCTGCGCCTGCGCGCCCGCACCTGATTCCCACCCCGACGAGGCCGTCATGACCCGATCGCTCCGCTTCTTCCCGTCCCTGTCGCTGGCCATGCTGGCGCTCGCCGGCGCTGGTGCCGCCACCGCGCAGGTCAGCACCTCGCCGCTCGAACAATCCGATGCCGCCCCGGTCACCTCGCCAGCCAGCGGTCGCCAGACCGGACTGGTCACCTTCGGCGACGCCGACGGCCAGGAGGTCATCGTGCGCTCCTACGAGCCCGCGTCCGCGCAGACCGATGCCTACCGCCTGCACTTCGAGGCGCTCGACGCCGATGGCGACGGGTTCATCGACCGCGCCGAAGCGGTGTCGCATCCGACGCTGCGGTCGGAATTCGGCGGCGTCGACGCGAACGGCGACGGTCGTCTGAGCCGCGAGGAACTGCGCGGCTGGATCCGCTGATCCCGCGCGCGCCGTGCGACATCCGGTCGCGCGGTCGCCGCCTGCGCCGGTGGTAGCCTGAGCGCCCGCCGGCCGCGCCGGCTGCGCCGCACCTTGATGCCATGTCCGAACGATCCCGCACCGGCCTGCTGGTCGCCGTCATCCTGGCGCTGCTGGCCGGCATGTTCATCGGTGCGCTGGGCACGACGGTGCTGCTGCGCACCAGCATCGGTTCGGCCGGCGACCTGAAGGCGCGCGAGGCGATCGCCTTGCAGGCGCTGATCGCGGCGCCCGACGGCATTGCCGGACCCGACCTCGTCCACGCGCGTGCGACCCAGGCCTTCGCGGCCAGCTTCGTCAATGCCGCGGCGTCGCTCGACGCGACCGCATCGCTGGAGGACCGTCAGCGCATCGTCGACATCGCGCGCTGGATCGACGCCGGCGACGCGCTGTCTGCGCAGGACGCCAGCGGTGCATCGATCTGGGCGCAGGCTGCGGCGGCCTGCATCGTCGCGACACCCGATGCGCCGCGCGATGCCGCGACATGCGTCAAGGCAGCGGCGCCGGCCGCGGTCACGCCGACGCCCGACTGACGCTGCAAACGGCTGCCGGCAGCGCGGCGCGACCTGCGGCGACGTGCGCTCGTTGCCGCCACCGCGCCCCGGACACGACGACGCCCGGCCTGGACCGGGCGTCGTGCTTCAAAGCGACCGGATCCGCGCAGCGCGCGGCCGGCCTGCGCGTCTTAGTCGCGCGACTGGCTGACGACGCGGCCGTCTTCCGGATCCAGCTTCAGATCGACGCGCTGGCCTTCGGCGGTATCCGCTTCCGCCTTCCACATGCCGTCGTCGAACTCGACGTCCTCGATGCGGGTGAAACCCGCGGCGGTCAGCTTGGCGCGGATATCGGCCTCGCCGAGATTGGTCGCGCCCGCGGTCTCCGGATACACGCGGCCGGTCGCCGGGTCCAGGCGCACGTCGATCTTGTTGCCGTTGGCGTCGGTGACGTCGGCCTTATCTCGGTGTAACCGCCTTCGGTCAGCGCGGCGCGCACCTGGGCGCTCGTCATCGCATCGGCGGCCGGCGCGGTCTGCGCCGACGCGGCACCGGCGGCGGCGAGCGACAGGGCCAGCACCAGGCCACGGGTTGCGGCTGCATGGGTCATCGGACTTCTCCTGCGTTGGGGTGGCCGGAGTCTTGGCCCCGCACTGCGATGCCGGAGTGAATACGGCCCGGTCGGCGTCAGCATCGATTCACCCGCGCCGCCCCGATCACGCGTCCAGCAGTTCCCGCAGATCGTCGACGAAGCCGGCGTAGGCCTCGGCGCGCGCCGCGTCGTCGGCCTGGCGCAGGACCCACGATGGATGCACCGTCGCGAACGCACGGATGCCGTCGTCGCGGGTGCGCCAGACGCCGCGCGATTCGGTCAGGCGAATGCCCGGGCCGAACACCGCGCGCGCCGCGGACGCACCGAGGCAGACGATGCGCGCCGGACGCACCAGCGCGATCTCGCGCTGCAGCCAGCCGTTGCAGGCATTGATGTGGGCGACACCCGGCTTGCTGTGGATGCGCCGCTTGCCGCGCGGCTCGAAGCGGAAATGCTTGACCGCATTGGTCAGGTACAGCGTGTCGCGGGCGATGCCGAGCTCGTCGAGCGCACGCGCGAACAGGCGCCCGGCCGGGCCGACGAAGGGCCGGCCGCTGAGATCCTCCTCGTCGCCCGGCTGTTCGCCGACGATCATCGTCCGCGCATCCGACGGACCTTCGCCGAACACGGTCTGGGTCGCGGGCTCCCACAACGGACAGCGGCGGCAGTCGCGCGCCTCCTCGCGCAGCGCCTCGAGCGTGCCGGCCGCGACCGGCGCGGGCTGGGGCGCGTCGGGAATACGCCGCCGCGGCGCTTCGTGTTCGCGCTCGGCCATCTCGCGCACGCGCACGCCGGCATCGCGGATCAGCGTCGGCAGCAGCGCCGCCTCGGGCAGGTGCTTCCAGTACTTCTGCGGCATCTCGCTGCGCATCATCGTCGGATTGAGACGCGCGGGATTGAAGATGTGGCCGTAGTACGTGCGCCACAGATCCTCGTTGGCGTCGTCGGCGGGCGCATCGGCGCGCGTGCCGCCGCCCGCGAACGCCAGCGTGCTGCCGTCCCACAGCGCGGTGCGGTACGGGGTCACGATCGCCCAGCGCATGCCGGTGAAGCGACGCATGAAGAACGGCGCGACGCGGTCGACGATGGCATGGTCGGGTTCGAACCACGCGACGTACTGCTCGTCCGCGCCCGGCACCGCGCGGAAGCGCACGAAGGCCTTCATCTTGTGGGTGTCGCGACGGATCGCCTGCGCGAGGATGCGCGCGCGGTGCACGTCGGGATCGGCCATGCGCTGCAGCAGCGCGCGCTCCCCGTGGGCGATCCGCCACAGCATCCGGTACAGCAGACCGTGGCGGTCTGGATCGCGATGGCACAGCACCGCATCGGCGAGCCCCATGAATTCCGACGGCACGCGCGGCGCCGGCCGGGTCGCGGGCAGCGCGCGGACGTCGAGGCCACCGAGCAGCGAGCCCTGCGCGCCCCCGGTCCAGTCGATGCGGTCCGGCGGGATGTCGGCACACAGCGCCGCGCGTGCCGCCGTGCGCCACGCGACCGGGTCCCAGGGCGGTTCGACGGACGCGGCAACGGTGTCCTGCCCACGCGGCGCCGGCGGGAACAGGCTCATGCGACGTGCACCGGGTGGTCCATGTCGCCACGCCCGTTGATCGCGCAAGGCGCGACGCGCCAGCCATGCGAACCGGCATGCGTGGATGGCACGCAGTCTCCGCCGTCGTGCCGCAGACGCGGCTGCCGGCGAACGGGTGGCGCACCGGGGAACGGGCGCACCCGCACCGGACGGTGCGACGCCGCCGCATGCCGCATCAGAACAGGCTCGCCTGCCGCGGTTGCGGCGCCAGTTCGTGGCGCAGGCGCACCGGATCGTCGAGGCGCTGGCGCGGATGGTGGCCGGGCACCTGCACGAAGGGCATGACCTTCTTCAGCGGCACCCGCAGCCGCGACAGGTCGTCGAGCCGCAGCGCGCCGTGCGGCCGCGCGATCAGGATGCGATCGACGGTCTTGGTGCCGAGGCCCGGCACCCGCAGCAGCAGTTCGCGTGGCGCGCGGTTGACGTCGACCGGAAAGCTGGCCGGGTTGCGCAGCGCCCACGCGAGCTTGGGATCGATGTCGAGGTCGAGCATGCCGGCGCCGCGCGCGGGATCGTCGTCGTTGGCAGCGCCCGAGGATGCGTCCGGCGTGATCTCGTCGACGTCGAAGCCGTAGAAGCGCAGCAGCCAGTCGGCCTGGTAGAGCCGGTGTTCGCGCTGCAGCGGCGGCGCCTGCAGTGGCAGCGTCTTCGACGCGTCGGGAATCGGGCTGAACGCCGAGTAGTAGACGCGGCGCATGCGGTAGGTGCCGTACATGCGGTTGCTGGCTTCGAGGATGCGCCGGTCGTCGGCGCCGTCCGCGCCGACGATCATCTGGGTGCTCTGGCCGGCGGGCGCGAAGCGGGGAATCTTGGCCCGCACCGCATTGGAGATCGTGCGCTTGCGGCTGCGCGCTTCCTTGCCTTCGTCGATGCGCCACTTGAGTTCGCCCATCGCGCCATGGATGCCCGCGTGGGTCTTCTCCGGGGCCAGCGCGGTCATGCCGGCCTCGGTCGGCAGCTCGATGTTGATGCTGAGCCGGTCGGCGTAGCGGCCCGCGGCGGCGAGCAGCTCGGGCGCGGCGTCGGGAATCGTCTTGAGGTGGATGTAGCCGCCGAAGCGGTGGTCTTCGCGCAGGCTGCGCGCGACCTCGACCAGCTGCTCCATCGTGTAGTCGCCGTTGCGGATGATGCCGCTCGACAGGAACAGGCCTTCGATGTAGTTGCGCTTGTAGAAGTCCAGCGTCAGCTTGACGACTTCCTCGGTCGCGAAACGCGCGCGGCGCACGTTGCTCGACACGCGGTTGACGCAGTAGGCGCAGTCGAAGACGCAGAAGTTCGTCAGCAGGATCTTCAGCAGCGACACGCAACGGCCGTCGGGCGTGTACGAGTGGCAGATGCCCATGCCCTCGGTGCTGCCGATGCCGCCGGTATTGCGCGAGTCACGCTTGCCCGCGCCGCTGGACGCGCAGGAGGCGTCGTACTTGGCGGCGTCGGCGAGGATGGCGAGTTTTTCGGTCAGGTTCACCCATGCACGCTGCCCGACGGCCGTCTCAATCCGTGAGATCGGGGATGAACGTGCTGGAGGCGCTGCGACACGGCGACGCATTCACATTGCCTGCCCGCGCCGCCCGGTAGCGTGGCACCCGGGTCTGTCGTTCCGTGCAGCCCGAATGACCGGGGCGTCGCACCATCAAGACCATGCTGCAATCTCGACTTCGCGCGCCGGCGCTGGCGGTGGCGGGCCTGTCCCTGCTGCTGGCCGGCTGCGGCGGCCCGCAGTCCGCGCTGAATCCGGCCGGGCCCGCCGCGGCCGCGATCGCCCAGGGCTGGTGGCTGATGACCGCCGTGTTCACCGCCGTGTGGGTGCTCGTGCTCGCGCTGCTGTGGCTGGCCCTGCGCCGCCGCGACGAGGACAGTGCGCTGCGGCAGCCGCGGCGGCTGATCATCATCGGCGGGTTCGTGCTGCCGACCGTCGTCGTCGCCGCGCTGCTGGTCTACGGCACCCTGACCAGCGCCCGCGTCACCGGCCACGACAGCGATGTCGACGCGGTCGTCGAAGTGACCGCGCGCCAGTGGCAATGGCATTTCCGCTATCTCGACGCGGACGGCCAGGTCATCGGCGAGAGCATCGACGAACTGGCCGTGCCCGTCGGGCGGATGGTCGAGTACCGCATCACCAGCGACGACGTCATCCACAGCTTCTGGATCCCGCGGCTCGGCGGCAAGATCGATGCGATCCCCGGCCGGGTCAACACGCTGCGCCTGCGCGCCGACCAGCGCACGCCGATGCGCGGCCAGTGCGCGGAGTTCTGCGGACTCGAACACGCACGCATGGTGTTCCCGGTGCGCGTGCTCGATGCCGACGCGATCGCGGGCTGGCTCGCGGACCGCCCGCCACCACCCGCCGCGGAGCCCCCTTCCACTGACGCGCCGGCCGGCCGCGCGCCGTCGCGCCACGCCCCCGCCGAGGATGTGCTGTGAGCCGCACCGGTCCCGACCACACGATTCCCACGCCGGGCGACCATCTGCGCCACAACGAGCGGCTGGCGACGCTGGACCGCGTCTGGGCCAATGGCCGCGGCCTCGTCGGCCAGCTGACCGCGGTGAACCATTCGACGATCGCGTTCCGCTTCATCGCGACCGGCTTCGCGTTCCTGCTGATCGGCGGCCTGCTGTCGATGTTCATCCGCCTGCAGCTGGCGTGGCCGGGCGCGCAGGTGCTCGATCCGCAGCGCTACGCGCAGTTCGTGACCATGCACGGCACGACGATGATGTTCCTGTTCGCGGTGCCGATCATGGAAGGCTTCGCGATGTACCTGATCCCGAAGATGATCGGCGCGCGCGACCTGCCGTTCCCGCGGCTGTCGGCCTTCGGCTGGTGGTGCTACCTGTTCGGCGGCCTGTTCCTGTATTCGAGCTTCCTGTTCGGCGCAGCGCCCGAGGGCGGCTGGTTCATGTACACGCCGCTGACCGACAAGACCTATTCGCCCGGCATGGGCCCGGACTTCTGGCTGATCGGCGTGACCTTCGCCGAGATCGCGGCGGTCACCGCGGCGATCGAGCTGATCGTCGCGATCCTGATCACGCGCGCGCCGGGCATGGACCTGCGGCGCATGCCGCTGTTCGCGTGGGCGGTGCTGGTCACGGCCTTCATGATCGCGTTCGGCTTTCCGCCGCTGATCCTGGCCAGCATCCTGCTCGAGATCCAGCGCGCGTTCGACTTCGCGTTCTTCGAGGTCGGCCGCGGCGGCGATCCGCTGCTGTGGCAGCACCTGTTCTGGCTGTTCGGTCATCCCGAGGTCTACATCATCTTCCTGCCGGCGGCGGGCGTGGTGTCGATGGTGATTCCGACCTTCGCGCGGCGCCCGGTCGTGGGCTACACGTGGATCGTGCTGGCGCTGGTCGCGACCGGCTTCCTCAGCTTCGGGCTGTGGGTGCACCATATGTTCGCGGTCGGCATCCCGCTGCTGGCGCTGGCGTTCTTCAGCGCGGCGAGCATGGCGGTGGCGATCCCGACGGGCATCCAGATCTTCGCGTGGATCGCCACGCTGTGGGCGGGCAAACCCTGGTTGCGCGTGCCGATGCTCTACATCATCGGCTTCTTCGTGGTGTTCGTCTGCGGCGGGCTGACCGGGGTCATGCTGGCTTTCGTGCCGTTCGACTGGCAGGCACACGACACCCATTTCGTCGTCGCCCATCTGCATTACGTGCTGATCGGCGGGCTGATGTTCCCGCTGTTCGCCGGGCTCTATTACTGGCTGCCGCTGGCGAGCGGGCGCATGCCCAGCGAATCGTTGAGCCGCAGCGGCTTCTGGCTGCTGTTCATCGGCTTCAACCTGACCTTCCTGCCGATGCACATCACCGGTCTGGCGGGCATGCCGCGCCGCGTCGATTCCTACTCGATGGAACTCGGCGTGCAGTGGCTCAACCTGCTCTCGACGGCGGCCGGCTTCGTCATGGCGGTCGGCATGATCGCGATCCTCATCGACGTCGCGCTGTGCTTCCGCCTGGGACGTCGCGCGGTCGAGAACCCGTGGCAGGCCGGCACGCTGGAATGGGCACTGCCGCAGCCGGTACCGAACTACAACTTCGCATCGGTGCCGCACGTCGACGGCCGTTATCCGTTGTGGGACCGGCCGGCGATCGCCGACGAGACACGCCGCACCGACGGCCTGCTCGGCGAAGCGCACGACGGCCAGCGCGAGCTGCTCGGCACCGGCATCCAGTCGGCGCAGCCCGAGCAGGTGATCCGGATCTCGCAGTCGACCTGGCTGCCGCTGGTCGGCGCGCTGATGATCGCGGTGCTGCTGACGGGCTTCATCGCCTCGCAGTACTGGGTGTCGCTGCTGATGCTGGTGCCGCTGCTCGGGCTGTTCCTGCGCTGGGCGTGGACCACCGGCCATCGCGATGCGCCGGACGACATCGAGGTCGCGCCGGGCCTGCGGTTGCCGACGCAGTATTCCGCGCGCAACGCGCCGGGCTGGTGGGCGCTGGTCGCGTCGCTGCTGATCGACGGCTCGCTGTTCGCATCCCTGGTGTTCGCGTATTTCTACCTGTGGCTCGGTGCCCCGGTCTGGCCGCCTGCGGGTTCGACGATCCCCGATCTGCCCGTGGCCGTGGCGGCGCTGGCGGCGTTGCTGGTCGCGTGGTTCGCGGCGACCCGCGTGCCGGGCGCCGCGGCGGCGACGCGACGCGGCACGGCGATCGCCTGGTCGCTGGCGGCGATCGGCGCCGGCATCGCCTTCACCGTGCTGCAGCTGGTGGCTGTCTCCGGCGCCACCGCAGCGCCGCAGCAGCATGCCTATGCGTCGGTGGTGTGGACGCTGGCCGGGTTCCACATCGTGCACGTCGTCGTCGCGCTGCTGGTCGGCGGTTTCGTCGCGCTGCGGCTCCACCGTGGCCGCGCCGGTGGCGTGCGCACGCTGGAACCGCGGATCGCGACCGGTCTGTGGCGCTACGTCGTCGGCCAGGGCGTGATCACACTGGCGGTGCTGCATCTGCTGCCGAGGTGGCTGTGAGCAGCGCGCCATCGCTGATGAAGGTGTCGGCGCCGCTCGCGGTGTGGGCGCTGCACTTCACCGTGGTCTACAGCCTGCAGGGCATCGCCTGCGCGCGCGATGTCTGGCGCGAGCCGGTCGCCGGCCTGGAACCGGTCACCTGGGCGCTGTCGCTTCTCACCGTGCTGGCGCTGGCGGCGATCGCCGCGCTCGGCCTGCGTGCAGGACAGCGCTGGCGTCGTCTGCGCGTTACCGATACCGGTCGCGCCGCGTCCCAGCGCGACCTGTTCCTGATCGCGCTGACCGGGCTGACCGCGCTGCTGTCGGCGATCGCGGTCGTGTTCACCGCAGTGCCGGTCGCCCTGCTCCCCACCTGCTGACGGCGACGACGCCCTCGCCCCCACCGAGACCCCGATGCGCAAGGATCTGAAACAACCCGTGCCGCAGACGCAGAGCCACACCGTCGAGAGTGTGGTCGCGATCGCCAAGCACCCGATCCATCCGATGCTGGTGACGTTCCCCATCGCGTTCCTCAGCGTCGTGGTCGTCACCGACCTGCTGTTCCTGTGGCTGCGGGCGCCGTTCTGGGCCGAGTTGTCGTTCTGGCTCAACGTCGCCGGTCTGGCGATGGGCCTGATCGCCGGCGTGTTCGGCACGATCGACATGATGTCGATCCGCGTCGTGCGCCGGCACGTCTCGGCGTGGAACCACTTCATCGTCGCGGTGATGGTGCTGGCGATGGCCGCGCTCGGCGTCTGGCTGCGCCTGCCCGACCACGTCGCGGCCGTCTGGCCCTGGGGCCTGCTGTCGTCGTCGATGATGGCGGTGCTGGTCGGCGTGGCCGGCTGGCTCGGCGGTACGCTGAGCTTCCGCCACGGCGTCGGCGTCTACGGCGACGAGGACCCGGAGCTGGCGGAAGGCAAGGACAGCAAGCCGCCGGCGGAGTGAGCGGCCGGCGTCATCCCGGCGCGGACGTTTCGGGATTCGAGGACGGCATCGGGCGGACGCGCTTCGCGATCCACTGCCTCGCACTGCTTCCTGTAGGAGCGCGCTCGGGCGCGATGCCGTTGGCGTTGCGCACGGTGGACGCCGCCGCCACCCCACCTCGCGTCTGCAACGACAACGGCGGCCCGTCGCGACACGTTTGCGATGTCCGATTTCCGCGCGACGGAGGCCGCTCGCCCGGTCGCGCGCGAGCGCGCTCCTACAAAGGCGGTCGCGCGATCAGACGCATGGGAATGGCGTGTGACCCAACGGCGGCTCGTTCGGGACTTCGAGGCACACGAACCACCGCGCCACCCGTCGAATCCGGATCAACGCAGCGGCGAAGACTCGGCACGCGCGACGCGAGCCATCGGCTCACAGCGTCGGCGCATCCTCCAGCCCCGGCACCAGCTCGGTATCGGCCGCACGTTGCGTCGGCGGCGGCGGCAGATCGCCGACGGTCTCCGGCTTGGCACCGGTCAAGGCGGCGATGCCGAGCAGGAACGCCAGCGGTGCCCAGCCGACGACGCGGTAGAACACCGGTCCGTGGCGGTCGCGATCCTGGCCGAGTTCGTACAGCAGCAGACCGAAGTACAGGTGCATCAGCACCGCCAGCGCGACGACGACGAGCTTGAGCACCAGCCACGCCCCGGTCGGATTCCAGGCGATGAGCACCATGCCCGCGAGGATCGTAACGATCGCCGCCGGCGTCATGATCCAGAAGAACAGCGTGTTGGTGACCGGATTCCAGAACGCGTCGTCGGCATCGAGCTCGCGCCGGTGCCGCGCGACGAACAGCCGCGGCAGGAAGAACAGGCCGGCGAACCAGATCGTCATCGCGAGGATGTGCAGGACTTTGAGCCAGAAATACACCGGCAGCTCCGGAAATCGATGGCGCAGTGTGGCGCATCCCGCATCAACGGGCGGTGCATGCGGGCGTGGCCGTCGACGCGATGTCCCGCGATGCGCTGCTACCGTCGCCGCATGATCCGTGTCCCGTTCCGCCGCGCCCTGCTGGCCGGCCTGGCCGCCTGCCTGGCGCCTGCCGCGCACGCGGTCCTGCCCGAAGGCGACCCGCCGACGCTGGCGACGTCGTGGACGTTCTCGCCCTGGCTGCTCGTGCCGCTGCTGCTGGGCACCTCTCTGTACGCCCTGGGCGTCGCGCGGCTGTGGGCGCGCGCGGGCCGCGGGCGTGGCGTGAGCCGCCTCGAAGTCGCGGCCTTCGCCGCCGGCATCGCCGCGATAAGCATGGCGATGGTGTGGCCGCTCGACGCCTTCGGCGAATACGCGCTCAGCGCGCACATGGGCCAGCACATGACCCTGCTGGCGCTGGCGCCGCCGCTGCTGCTCGCCGCGCGGCCGTTCGCCGTCGCGAGCGTGGCCCTGCCGCGGCGTGCGGCGCATGCGCTGCATCGTGGGCTGCATCGGCCGATGACCGCGCTGGCGCGTGCGTTGACGCCGGCGACGATCGTCCACGTCGCGGTGATGTGGGGCTGGCACCTGCCCGGCGCGACGACCGCCGCGCTCGGCAGCGAGCCGCTGCACTGGGCCATGCACGCGAGCTTCCTGCTCGCGGGACTGTGGTTCTGGGCCGCGGTCTGGCGCCGGCTGCGTGCGCCCGATGCGGGCGCGACCTCGGGCCTGGTGGCGCTGGTCGCGGTGATGATGCCGATGGGATTCCTCGGCGCCCTGCTGACGTTCGCGCCGCGGCTGCTGTATCCGGTCTACACCGACCGCGCGATGCTGGTCGGCCTCGATCCGCTAGTCGACCAGCAGCTGGCCGGGCTGGTGATGTGGGTGCCGGGCGCGCTGCCGTATCTGGCCGTCGGCATGTGGCTGCTGGTCGCGCTGTTCCGTCGCACCGAACGGCGTGCGCACGCCGTGTCGCGTCGCCCCGGCGGCGACGCGTGAACACCCGCTGGTGGCGCCTGGCGCTGTGGCTGTGCGGCTACCTCGGCATGGCGCTGTTGCCGATGGCGATCGCGCTGAGCGGCGATCCGCCCGCGGCACGCGGCCGGCTCGTCGAGACCGGCGCGATGCTCGGACTGCTCGGGCTCGGCGTGCTCGCGGCGCAGGCGCTGACCTCGGGCCGCCAGCGCTGGGTCGCGCGCGGACTGGGCCAGGACGACGTGCTGCAGTTCCATCGTCAGACCGGCCTGCTCGGCTGGGGGCTGGTGTTCGCGCATCCGCTGACGATGGTGCTGGGCGACGTGCGCTTTCTCGACTATCTGGATCCGCGCGCCGACTGGCTGCGCGCGTCGGCGCTGTGGACCGTGCTGCTGTCGGTGACGTGGCTGGCGGCGACGTCGCTGTGGCGGCTGTCGTTCGGCCTGTCGTACGAGCACTGGCGCCTGCTGCACGGCGCGCTGGCGTTGCTGGTCGTGACGCTGGGCCTGGGCCATGCGCTGATGGTCGGGCACTACACCGGCCCGTGGTGGAAGCAGGCCGCACTCGCGCTGGTCGTCGGCGCGTCGCTGGTCGCGGTGCTCGAGACCCGGGTGCTGCGGCCCCGACGCCTGCAGCGACGGCCGTGGACCGTGCGGTCGCTGACCACCGAACGCGACGGCAGCCACACGCTGACGCTGCAGCCGCGCGGCCACGACGGCCTGCGGTTCCGGCCCGGCCAGTACGCGTGGATCACGCTCGGTGCGACGCCATGGCGCCTGCAACAGCATCCGTTCTCGATCAGCTCCAGCGCGGACGAGGCGGCGCTGGCGTTCACGATCAAGCCGCTCGGCGATTTCACCGGCCGGCTCGCGGCGACCGCGGCGCCGGGCGACACCGCCTTCGTCGAAGGGCCCTACGGCGAGTTCGCCTACCGGCCGGAGGTGTCCGAACACGGCGCGGTGCTGCTCGCCGGCGGCGTCGGCATCACGCCGATGATAAGCATGCTGCGCACCGCGCGCGATCGCGGCGCGACGGCGCCGCTGCTGCTGCTCTACGGCAGCCCGGCCTGGGACGAGGTGCTGTTCCGCGACGAGCTTGCTGCGCTGGCCGGCGTGCTGCCGCTGACCGTCGTGCACGTGCTCGAGACCGGCCACGACGGCTGGACGGGCGAGACCGGCCATCTCGACGCGGACCTGCTCGCGCGTCATCTGCCGGCGGACATCACGCGCCGGTGCGCCTACGTCTGCGGTCCCGAGGTCATGGCCGATGCGGTCGAGCCGGTCTTGCGCCGGCACGGCGTGGGGTCGGAGCGGCTGTACTCCGAACGCTTCGGGCTGGTGTGACGATGGTCCGCCGCCCGCTCGCCTGGAGCCCCGCTCGATGATGCATCGCCACCTGCGACGCGCCGGGATCGGCGCATCGATCGTCCTCGTGCTCGTCGCGCTCGCCGCGGCCTGGCTGCGATGACGCTGCGGGCAGTGGCGCGCAGGAACGCCGTTTTGCAGGAGCGCGTCGACTCCACACCGGCGGCGCGGCACACGGCGCCCAGCCATTGACGGACTCTGGACCTGCTGCACCGCACAATCGATCGCTTCTCGCCGTCAACCGGAGTCCTCATGTCCCTGGACTGGACCCAGAGCGCCGCCGTCGCGTGGCCGCTCGTCGTCGCCCTCGTACTCGGCATCGCCGTGCACTGGGGCCTGCGCGGCCTGGCACGGGTCGCGGCGCGGCGCGCGGACCAGTCGCTGCGCGCGCGGATCGCGACCGTCGTCGCCGTGCCCGCGTCGATCGCGCTGCCCCTGCTGTTCCTCGCGATCGCGCTGCGCTACACGCCGCTCGATGCCGGACTCACCGGCCAGCTGCGCCACTGGCTTGGCATAGGCGGACTCCTGTGCCTGACCTGGCTCGCCGCGCGCGTGGTCGGTGCGATCGAAGACCGCATCCTGCGCCAGCATCCGGTCGACGTCGAAGACAATCTCGCCGCGCGCCGCGTGCAGACGCAGACGCGCGTCATCAGCCGCGTGATCCAGGGCGCGGTGGTGCTGGTCGGCGTCGCACTGGCGCTGATGACCTTCCCGCAGATCCGCCAGGTGGGCGCCGCGCTGCTCGCCTCGGCAGGCATCATCGGCCTGGTCGCGGGCGTCGCCGCGCAGCCGGTGTTCGGCAACCTGATCGCCGGCCTGCAGATCGCGCTCGCGCAACCGATCCGGCTCGACGACGTGGTCATCGTCGAAGGCGAATGGGGTCGCATCGAGGAGATCACCGCGACCTACGTCGTCGTGCGCATCTGGGACGAGCGCCGGCTGGTGGTGCCGCTGCAATGGTTCATCGCCAATCCGTTCCAGAACTGGACCCGCACCAGCGCGCAACTGCTGGGCACGGCGTTCCTGTGGCTGGACCACCGCGCGCCGATCGCCGCGATCCGCGCCGAGCTGCAGCGCATCTGCGAGGCCGATCCGCGCTGGGACGGGCGCGTCTGCGTGACCCAGATCACCGAGACCGACCGGCACACGATCGAGGTGCGGCTGCTGGTCAGCGCGCGCAATTCCGGCGATCTGTTCGACCTGCGCTGCGCGGTGCGCGAAGGCATGCTGGCCTTCCTCGGCGCGCACCATCCCGAGGCGCTGCCGCGGCTGCGCAACGAGATCAGCCGCGCCGACGGGGCTGACGACGCCACGGTACGCACACCCCCGCCGCGCCATGCGGACACCCGTTCGCCCGGCGCCGAGACGGCCGACACGCCCGATCTCGACGCGGGCTTACACCGCGCCTCGCCAGACTGGCCGCCCGAAGTTCCCGACGGAGTGACACCGCGATGAAGACCCGCACCCTCGGCCCCGATGGCCCCAGCGTTTCCGCACTCGGCCTCGGCTGCATGGGCATGAGTGCGTTCTACGGCGGCCGCGACAGCGATGCCGAGTCGATCAAGGTCATCCACCACGCGCTCGATGCGGGCATCACCCTGCTCGACACCGCCGACATGTACGGACCGCACACCAACGAAGTGCTGGTGGGCCGCGCGATCGAAGGCCGCCGCGACGATGTGTTCCTGGCGACGAAGTTCGGCATCCAGCTCGACCCGACCGATCCGCAGGTGCGCGGCATCGACGGGCGCCCGGCGTACGTCGTCGCCGCGTGCGAGGCCAGCCTGAAGCGGCTGCAGGTCGAGGTCATCGATCTGTACTACCAGCACCGCGTCGATCCGAACGTGCCGATCGAGGACACCGTCGGTGCGATGGCGCGACTGGTCGAGCAGGGCAAGGTCCGCTATCTCGGCCTGTCGGAAGCCTCGGCGGACACGCTGCGCCGCGCGCATGCGGTGCATCCCATCACCGCGCTGCAGAGCGAGTATTCGCTGTGGTCGCGCGATCCCGAGACCACCGGCACGCTCGCCGCCTGCCGCGAACTGGGCATCGGCTTCGTGCCGTACTCGCCGCTCGGCCGCGGCTTTCTCACCGGCACCATCCGCACCGTCGACGATTTCGACGCCGACGATTACCGCCGCAACGCGCCGCGGTTCCAGGGCGAGAACTTCGGCCGCAATCTCGCGCTGGTCGAACAGGTGCAGGCGATCGCGCAGGACTACCACGTCACCCCCGGCCAGCTCGCGCTCGCCTGGGTGCTGGCGCAGGGCGACGACCTGGTGCCGATCCCGGGGACCAAGCGCATCGGCTATCTCGACGAGAACATCGCCGCGCTCGGCGTGCATCTGACCGAAGACGACCTGGCGCGCATCGATGCGATCTTCCCGCCCGACGCCGCCGCCGGCACGCGCTATCCGGCCGCCGGCATGGGTGCGCTGAACCGGTGACCCGTCCGGCCCGGCGCATCCCGTCGGCCCGGACGGTCTTCCGCCGCACACCCATGACGACGCCCCTGCTCGCGTTCGTGATCCCCGCGTTCGACGAGGCGCGCCGGATCGGCGCGACCCTGGACGCGGTGCACGCCGCCGTCGCCGCGCTGGGCCTGGCTGCCGACATCGTCGTCGCGGACGACGCCTCGACCGACGCCACCGCGGCGATCGCCACCGCGCACGGGGCGCGCGTGGTGCCGGTGGCGCATCGCCACATCGCCGCGACCCGTAATGCCGGTGCGGCGGCCACGACGGCCGAGGTGCTGGTGTTCGTCGATGCTGACACCCGCATCGACGCGCGCCTGCTCGACGCCGCGCTGGCCGCGCTGGCGGACGGCGCCGTCGGCGGCGGCGCGACCGTGCGGCTCGAAGGCCGGCCGCCGTGGCACGTGCGGCTCGGCGTGTGGGCGGCGGGCGTAGGCTTCCGCTGGCGCGGCATCGCGCCGGGCTGCTTCGTGTTCTGCACGCGCGTCGCCTTCGATGCGGTCGGCGGCTTCGACGAGCGCTGGTATGCCGGCGAGGACATCGCCCTGAGTCGCGCGCTCGCCACGCAGGGCCGGTTCGTGATCCTGCGCGCGCCGGTGTTCACGTCCGGCCGCAAGCTCCATCACCTGTCGCCGCTCGGCCATCTGCGCCTGCTGCTGCGGTTCGCACGCCGTGGTCGCGGCATGCTGACCTCGCGCGATGCGCTCGAGCTCTGGTACGGCGGTCGCCGCGACGAGCCCGACGTGCCGCCGCGCGAGTGACGCGACCCGCGTTCACGACGGCATTCCGTGCGAAGCTGAATACTCTTTCGCCTTTCCGTCGCCCACTCGCCGCATGTTGACTCCGATCTTCGCCGGACTGACCGTCCTGCTCGTCATCGTCACGCTGTTGCCCACGATCCGCAGCGGCGTGTGGTGGATCCGCGGTTGCGACTTCCCCCGCCTGCAGTTGGTCGTCGCGTCCGCGGTGGTGCTGGTGCTGCAGCTGGTGTTCCATCCGGTCGATGATCCGTGGACGGTGGCGGTCATCGCCGCCAACGCGGGCTGCATGCTGTGGCAGACCTGGTGGATCCTGCCCTACACCCGGCTGCATCCGGTCGAAGTCCAGGACGAGGATCCCGCGCGTGGCCATGCGCGTGTCCGGCTGCTCGCCAGCAACGTGCTGATGACCAATCGCGATGCCGGGCCGCTGCTCGCCCTGGTCCGGGAACGCAAGCCCGACATCCTGATCGCGCTGGAAACCGATGCATGGTGGGAAGCGCGCCTGGAGACCTTGCGCGACCAGCTCCCGCATGCGATCCGCTGCCCGCTCGAAAACCTCTACGGCATGCACGTCTACTCGCGGCTGCCGCTCCACGACGCCGAAATCCGCTATCTGGTCGAGGACGACATCCCGTCCGCGCACGCGGTGTTGGAACTCGACAACGGCCAGCGCGTGGTGCTGCACGCGCTGCATCCCGGAAGAGCGCGACGCCGAGCTGGTGCTGGTGGGACGCGCCGCCCACGAAGCCAAGCGACCGGTCATCGTCGCCGGCGACCTCAACGATGTCGCGTGGTCGCGCACGACGCGGCTGTTCCGCAAGGTCAGCGGCCTGCTCGACCCGCGCATCGGGCGCGGCATGTTCAACACCTTCCACGCGAAACTGCCGGGATTGCGCTGGCCGCTCGACCATCTGTTCCACAGCGAGCACTTCACGCTGGTGTCGATGGAACGCCTGCCGGCTGTCGGTTCGGACCACTTCCCGATCCTGGTCGAGCTGGCGCTCGAGCCTGGCGAGAACGACGCCGATGCCGGCCTCGACCTCGACGAACAGGCGCAGGAAGACGCGGAGGGCGCGATGGACGTCGCCGATGCGCACGACGCCGAGGCGGCGCCGGTCAAGGGCTGAACGGGGCCGGCAATGCCGGCCCGTGCGGGGTCAGCGGCTCACGCGCGCCCGCAGGTCGCGACGATCGCGGCGGACGACGTCGCGCAACGTGGTCTCGCGCCATTCTTCGGCAGCCGTCTCCCCGTCCGCATGCAGGCGCCGCTCGTATTCCGGTTCCAGCTGTGCACGCCGCTCGTCTCGGATGCGCTTGTACTCGGCCCGCAGCGCGGAGACGCTGGAAATCGGCGTGTCGCGCGCGATCGGCCGCAGCCACGGCGCGTCGTTCGTCGCCGTCGATGCGAGCGCCGACGCCGGTGGCGCCAGAGACATCGGTTCGATGTTCGCGCCCGGCCCGCCCGCCAGGACCACGCCCGGCAGCATCGCGGCCAGCAGCGCCACTGCGGCGCAGCCGGACCGGAGGCCAGGCAGTTTTCGGCGCGACCGCGCCACCCCATTCACTATGTCCATCGCACCCTCCCGTGCCGCATCGACGTGCCGACGCTAGCACCCGATGCGAAAGACGGTGCGAAGACGACGCGTGTTCAGCCGGCGCCGGGACGGATCTCGATGCCCAGCGCGTGCGACAGCATGCGCATGCCTTCGTCGTCGTCGCGGACCGCGAACCAGCCGGCTACCGTGTCGTCGCCGGTTTCGCGGGTCCACAGCGTGTAGCCGTCGACGCGCAGCTGGTCGTAGGCGGTTTCCAGCAGCGCATGCGGCGAGGCGCTCTCGAGGAAGGCGGCATCGGTCGGATCCTCGACGCCCCAGTCGATATCGATGTTGTAGCGCGCGGCCAGTTCGTTGAGCGCGTCGATCAGCGTGCCCGGATCGTCTTCGGGCACGTGGAAACCGGCCTTCCAGTCGATCGCATCCTGCAACGCCGGCACGGCCTGGTCCTCGTCGGCATCGGCCATGACCTCCTGCCAGGCGCGGAACTGCTCGCCGGCCGCATCGCCATCGCCGGGATTGATCATCAGCAGCAGCTGCCAGACGAGCGCTTCGGTGGACGCCTCGTCGTCGAACTCGGTGTCGTCGGCCTCGCCGCCGGCGAAGTTGTCGTCGGGGTCGAATTCGGTGTCGGGAAGCATCATCGTCGGTCGGCGCGGAACTGAGGGTGCCCAGTGTGCCGCAAAGCGGCCAACGTGCCGCCTCGGAACCGCAATCCGGGGCCGCGCGTTGGCCTGCGCGTCAGGCGCGGCGCGCGGTCTTCTTGCTGGCCGATGTCGTCGCCGCGGGCCGCCGTCTTCTTCGACGCTGCCTTGCCGGTTGCGGTCTTCTTGCTGGTGGCCTGCTTGCTGGCCGCCTGCTTCGCCGGCGCCCGCTTGGCGCCGCCGCGGGCATCGGCGTGCGAGGGCGGCAACCGCGAGGTCTTGCGACCCTGCAGGTCGATGATGCGGTTCTCGCCCATCGCTTCCTCGCGCTTGGTCACGCGGGCGACGGCGAACGCGATCGCCTTGCCGATCAATGAGCCGGGACCGTCCCAGTACTCGGCGGTGCGGACCTGCACTTCGAGCAGGGCGAGTTTCGGGTCACGGATGCCCTTCGGATAGAAGGCCTTCAGCGCGTCGTTCCACAGCGCTTCGATCTTGACCGGATCGTTGTTGACCCGGGCGTCGCCGGACATCGACACGTACGTGTTCTTCGACTTCGACGCATACGCCAGATTGACCTGCGCGTTGCGGCGGATCTCGGCGATCTTCGGGCTGTCGGAGGAGACGAAGAACCACACCCGCTGGCCATCGAACTGGGCCTTCTGCGTCGACAGCGGACGGCTGACCAGCGCACCGCCCTTGCCGACGGTGGTGAACATCGTGATGTCGATGTCCTCGATCAGTTTCGCGAGGGTTTCCGCGTCCTGTTCGGCCTTGCTCTGCTTGCGGGTTGCCATGGTGCGCTCCATCGATGAGAGGCCCGCAGTGTTGTCGCCCGTGCAGTTGCCTCGCGTGAAGAAGTCCGCGCTGCGCGACGCGTCAGGACGCGTGCCCGGCCGCCGGCAGCGCGCGCGTACGGCGTTCGTCGCGACGCGCCCAGACGTAGACCAGCAGGCCCGCGGCCGCGGTCGCGGCGCCGACATAGCCGGTCGACGTCCAGCCGAGCCCGGCGGAAATCGCGATGCCGCCCAGCCACGGACCGAGCGCGTTCGCGGTGTTGAACGCGGCATGGTTCGACGCGGCGGCCAGCGTCTGCGCCTCGCCGGCGACGTCCATCAGCCGGGTCTGCAGCACCGGCGCCAGCGCGCCCATCGTGCCGACCGCGAGGATCGCCGGCAGGATCGACCAGGCCGCCTGCGCCGCGAACGGAAACGCCAGCAGCACCAGCAGCGACCAGCCGAGGATCACCGGCACCGCGCGGAACTGCAGGCGATCGACCAGCCAGCCGCCGGCGACGTTGCCGAGGATCGCGCCGACGCCGCAGTCACGTCGACCAGGGTCGGCGCCAGATAGCTGAAGACGCAGAACATGCCGGCGAAGCCGATCGCGCCGATCAGCAGCGCCAGCCAGACCTGCGAGGTGTTGAACGCGCGCAGTTCGCGCATCGGCGTCTGCACCGCTTCGTCGGGATCCGGCGCGAGGAAGCGCGCGACGAGGAACGCGGTCAGCATCGACAGCACCGCGACCAGGGCGAAGGTCCAGCGCCAGCTCAGCTGCTGGCCGAGCCAGGTCGCCAGCGGATTGCCGACCAGGATCGCGATCGACAGCCCCAGCAGCACCCGGCTGACCGCGGTGCCGCGCTGGGCGGGCGGACTGATCGACGCGGCGACCAGCATCGCGACGCCGAAGTACGCGCCGTGCGGCAGGCCGGCGACGAAGCGCGCGGCGAGCATGGCCGGGTAGGTCGGCGCGAGCGCGCTGGCGAGGTTGCCGACGGCGTAGAAGCCCATCAGCGCGAGCAGCAGGCGGCGCCGCGGCAGCCGCGCGCCGAGGATCGCGAGCAGCGGCGCGCCGATGACGACGCCGATCGCGTAGGCACTGATCAGATGGCCGACCTGCGGCTCGCTGACGCCGAAGCCGCGGGCGAGGTTGGGCATCAGCCCCATCATCGCGAACTCGCTGGTGCCGATGGCGAACCCGCCCATGGCCAGCGCGAACAGGATCAGCGTGTAGGTGCGGCGCGACATCGGTGTCGCGGGCGACGGATGGGCGGATGCCATCGCGGCTCTCCAGCGTGCAATCTCGAATTATGTTGCATCGCAGCATAGGTGTCAGCCGCAATGGCGGGATGCCGTGTTCCCGCGTTCGGCGCGGTTCACCCGCCGCGCGTCGCCGGCCTGATATGCCTGCGTCATGCCCGACCCTGCCGCCACCCCGCCAGACCCGTCCGCAACGCCGACCGCGCGCCTGCGGATCGGCTGCGCGGGCTGGTCGATCGCGTCCGTGCACAAACGCCGGTTCGGCGCGGGCGACAGCCAGCTGGCGCGCTACGCGACCCGCTTCGACGCGGTCGAGATCAACTCCTCGTTCTACCGCCCGCACCGGCCCGACACCTGGCGCCGCTGGCGCGACAGCGTGCCGGCCGACTTCCGCTTCTCGGTCAAGCTGCCGCGCACGCTGACCCACGACCAGCGCCTGACCGCGCCGGGCGCCGGCCTGGACGCGTTCCTCTCCGGTGCCGGCCTGCTGGGCCCGACGCTCGGCTGCCTGCTGGTCCAGCTGCCGCCGAGCCTAGCGCTGGCGCCCCGCGTCGCGGCCGCCTTCTTCGCCGCGCTGCGTCGACGCTGGCCCGGCCAGGTCGCCTGCGAGCCGAGACACCCGAGCTGGTTCGACGCCGGTGCGGACGCGCTGCTGGCCCGCCATCGCATCGCGCGGGTGGCGGCCGATCCGGCGCGTGCGCCCGGCGCGGATGTCCCGGGCGGCGATCCCGCCTGCCGCTACTGGCGCTGGCACGGCAGTCCGGAGATCTACGTCAGCGCCTACGACGCCGCCGCGCGGCGGGCGCTCGTCACCGCCGTCGCGGCAGGGGCCGCCCCGGGCGACGCCACGTGGGTGATCTTCGACAACACCGCCCGCGGCGCCGCGACACCGGACGCGCTGGCCGTGCGCACGCAGCTCGAACGGCGCGGCCGCGCGCCTTGAACCGGCCGCCGACGACGGGCGCGCCGCCCGATCCGTCACGCCACTCGGGCGCATCGCTATGGCAGCATGCGGCCCCTTGTTGCCTCGCCCGAGCCTGCCGCGTGAATCCGTCCGCCGCGCCACCTCCCGAAGACTTCCTGCACAACGGCGGGGAGATGGGGCAGCGCGTCGCGGCGTTCGACTGGTCGCAGACGCCGCTCGGTCCGCTGACGGAGTGGCCGCAATCGCTGCGCACCACGCTGTCGATCATGCTGGCCTCGCGCTTCGCGATGTGTCTGGCGTGGGGCCCGGAGCTCGTCCTGTTCTACAACGACAGCTATGCGCCGTTCCTGGGTGCACGGCAGCGCGATGCGCTGGGCCGGCCGCTGGAGAACGTCTGGCCCGAGGTCTGGCCCGACATCGCGCCGCTGGTCGACAGCGCGCTGTCGGGCGTGTCGACCTGGCAGGAGGACATGTATCTGGAGATGCATCGCAACGGCTATCCGGAAGACACGTGGTGGACGTTCTCCTACACGCCGGTGCGTGACGAGTCGGGCCGCGTCGCGGGCATGCTCAACATCACGACCGACATGACGGCCAAGGTCGTCAACGCCCGACGCCTGGCCACCGAACGCCAGCAGCTGGTGCGGCTGTTCGAACAGGCGCCGAGTTTCATGGCGCTGCTGACCGGGCCCGAGCACCGCTTCGAGTTCGTCAATCCCTGCTACACGCGCCTGATCGGCGATCGCGACGTCGTCGGCCGCACCATCGCCGAGGCCCTGCCCGACGCCGTGCAGCAGGGCTACCTGGAACTGCTGGACCGGGTCTACCGCACCGGCGAGCCCTTCTCCGCGACCAGCGCGCCCTTCATGGTCCAGGCCGATCCCGACGGGCCCATCCAGGAGCGCTACGTCGATTTCGTCTACCAGCCGATCAACGACGACGACGGGCGCATCGCCGGTGTCTTCGTCGAAGGCGTGGACGTGACCGCGCGCACCCTCGGCGACCTGGCCCTGCGCGACCGCGAAGCGCAGCTCAGCGCGCTCAACGCGAACCTCGAGCAGCAGGTGCTCGAGCGTGCGCAGGAGCGCTCGCGCACCTGGCAGGTGACGCCCGACCTGCTGGCGGTGGTCACCCCCGACGGCGTGCTGGAAAAGACCAATCCCGCGTGGCAGCAGCTGCTCGGCTGGGCGCCGGAAGACCTGGCCGACCAGCCGCTGCGGGCGCTGGTCCATCCCGAGGACGCCGCCGCGCTGCAGGACGCCATCGAGGAACTGCGCGACGGCCGCCCGGTGCTGCACTTCGAACACCGCTACCGGGCCCGCGACGGCGGTTACCGCATGCTGTCGTGGGTGGCGACGCCCGAGGCCGGCCGCTATTACTGCAGCGCCCGCGACGTCACCGAACTCAGCGCCGCGACCCAGGCGCTCGCGCATTCCCAGGCCCGGCTGCGCACCCTGTTCGAGACCAGCTACCAGCTGCAGGGAATGTGCCTGCTCGACGGCACCCTGGTCGACGCGAACCACACCGCGCTCCAGGCGATCGGCTGCACGCTCGAGGCCGTCGTCGGGCAGCCTTACTGGGACACGCCGTGGTTCGCGGCGACGCCGGGCATGTCCGAGCTGGTCCGCAACGCGTTCCAGCGCGCCAGGGCGGGCGAGACCGTGCGCAGCGAGATCACCGTGTCGGTCGCGGCCGGCATGCGTTCCTACGACCTGTCGCTGCGGCCAATCCGCGATCCTGCCGGCGCGATCATCGCCGTCGTGCCCGAGGCGATCGACACCACCGACCGGCGCGCGGCGGAAGACGCGCTGCGCCAGTCGCGCAAGCTCGAGGCCATGGGCCAGCTGACCGGCGGCGTCGCGCACGACTTCAACAACCTGCTGACGCCGATCGTCGTCGCGCTGGAGCTGGCGGACACGCCCGACGCGAACCGCGAGCGCACCCGGCGCATGGTTTCGGTCGCGCGCCAGTCCGCGGATCGCGCGGCGATGCTGGTGCAGCGGCTGCTCGCGTTCGCGCGCCGGCAACCGCTGCAGGCCGGCGACGTGGATGTCGACAAGCTGCTCGGCGGCATGGCCGAGCTGATCGCCAGCACCTGCGATCCGCGCATTTCGGTGGAACTCAACGTGCAGCCGAAGCTGGCGCACGCGGTCGCGGATGCGAACCAGCTGGAAATGGCGATCCTCAATCTCAGCGTCAACGCACGCGATGCGATGCCCGAAGGCGGCACACTGACGCTGTCGGCGCGCAACCGGCGCGTCTCCCAGGCGGCGAACGGCCTGGCGCGCGGCGACTATGTCGTCCTGTCGGTGCGCGACACCGGGCATGGCATGGACGAGGCGACCCGGGAACGCGCGATCGAGCCGTTCTTCTCGACGCGCGGCGTCGGCAGGGGCACGGGGCTGGGCCTGTCGATGGTGCATGGCCTGGCGCAACAGCTGCGCGGCGCGCTGGTGATCGACAGCGCGCCCGGCGCAGGCAGCACTATGGAACTCTGGCTGCCGGTACACGGCGATGCCGCACATTCAATCGAAGAGGACACCGCAGTGGAAGACATGAGTGACAGCAAGGGCGTCGCACTGGTCGTGGACGACGAGGACGCGGTGCGCATGTGCACCGCCGACGTGATGCTCGACATGGGCTACCGCGTCGTCGAGGCGGCATCCGCGGAAGAAGCGCTGCGCGAGCTCGATGACGGCCTGGAGCCGGACATCCTGGTGACCGACCACCTGATGCCGGGCATGACCGGCTCGGAGCTTGCGCGCACGGTGAAGCAGCGCCTGCCCTCGATCGCCGTCGTGGTCGTCAGCGGCTACGCCAACGTCGACAGCGTCCATGCCGGGCTGACGGTGCTGTCCAAGCCGTTCCGCCAGAGCGACATGGTCGCCAGCGTGCAGGCCGCGACCGCCGGATGCCAGCAGCAGCAACAGGTGGCCTGATCCCGCGCAGCGTGCGCGTGACGCGGACGGATGCCGCACCCGTGTCGATCGCATGCGGCGCGCGACGTACGCGTGCGATCCGTCCGGCGCCAGCGTGCGTCCGGCATCTCGCCGAGCCGTTGACCTGCATCCGGTGCGCCCGGCGATGAGCGCGGTCTGGCAGCCCTACGCCAATCTGCACGGCGACAGCGGCGTGCAGGCCTGGCGGCTCGACGCGCGCGAACTCGCGATCGAGTTCCGCGACGGCGCGGTCTACGTCTACAGCGCGCGCCGCCTCGGCGCACGCCGGTTTGCGGCCCTGCGGCGAGCCGCCCGGACGGGCCGTGGCCTGGCGACCCGGATCAGCCGCGACGCACGCAGCGACTACACCGCGCGTTACGACACCCGTGACGCCTACGCCGCTGCGCACTGACGTCGATCCACAACGGCGTCGACACGTCGCGTCGTGCCACGCGTCCGGGATGACGCGTCGTGGACGCCGCGCTGGCGATAGTCGCCGGACCTTCCTTCCGGGACACCCCGCCATGGCCCTGCGCGCCTTCGGACTCAACTGCACCCTCAAATCCGGCGACGCCCCGTCGTCGACGCAACGCCTGCTCGACCAGATGCTCGCGGCGCTGGGCCGCTACGGCGTCGAGACGGATTCCGCCCGCGTCGCCGATTTCGATGTCCGCCCCGGCGTGACCGCCGACGAAGGCGCCGGCGACCAGTGGCCCGCGCTGCGCCAGCGGGTCATGGACGCGCAGATCCTCGTCGTCGCCACGCCGATCTGGATGGGGCATCCCTCGAGCATCGCCCAGCGGGTGCTCGAACGCATGGACGCCTTCCTCTCCGAGATCGACGACGACGGCATGTACCCGACCTTCGGCAAGGTCGCGGTAGCGGCGGTGGTCGGCAACGAGGACGGCGCGCACCACACCTGCGCGCAGCTCTACCAGGGCCTGACCGATGTCGGCTTCACGATCCCCGGCGGCAGCCCGCCGTACTGGGTCGGCGAGGCCATGGGCAGCGTCGACTACCAGGATCTCGAAACCACGCCCGACAAGGTGCGCGACACGCTGCGCGTCATTGCCAGCAATGCCGTGCACCTGGCCCGCGTGTTGCAGGCGCAGCCGTATCCGGTGCCGCAGCCGGACTGATCACGCGCGCCCGGGCGGCGTCGCGCGCGTCGCCGCGCCGTCGAAGCGGTACAGGTCCATCGCCAGGAACCCCATGTCGATGCCCGCGTCGATGCGCCGGGCGCCGAGCCGCTCGCCGCCGGCGGCGCCCATCGCGAAGAACAGCGGCAACAGGTGCTCGTCGGTCGGATGGGCGCGCTGCGCGAATGGCGCCTGGCGCCGGTAATCGAGCAGCGCGGCGAGATCGTCGGCGGCCAGGCGCTGTTCGATCCACCCGATGAAGGGCCGCACGTACGGCGCTTCGACCTCAGGGTCCGCGCCGCGCCCCTCATGCAGGTTGTGGGTGATGCTGCCGGAGCCGACCAGCAGGACGCCGTCCTCGCGCAGCGGCGCCAGCGCACGCCCGAGCGCGAACTGGTGCGCCGGGCCCGCATGGGGTTGGATCGACAGCGGCACCACCTGGATCGCGGCATCCGGAAACAGCAGGTGCAGCGGCACCCAGACGCCGTGATCAAGGCCACGCGCGGGATCGACCGATGCGGGCAGACCCGCCGCGTCGAGCAACGCCGCGATCCGCTGCGCCAGGCCCGGTTCGCCCGGTGCGGGATAGCGCAGGTCGAACAGCGCCTGCGGAAAGCCGCCGAAATCGTGCACGGTGGCAGGCGCGGCCGCACCGCCGACCCGGGGCCGCGCGGTCAACCAGTGCGCGGAAGCGACGACGATCGCGCGCGGCCGCGGCAGGTCGCGCGCGAGCGCGGCCAGGCGTTCGCCGACCAGGCCGGGCGTCAGCGCGGTCATCGGCGAGCCGTGCGAGATGTAGAGCGAAGGCAGGACGGGCATGGGCGACTCCGGATCCACGTACCGGCGGCATGCCGGGCGCGCTGCAGGAATGGCGCCGCCGACGCAGCCGCGGAAGGCCCACCGGCGCCATGCTCTGTCACAGGTGCGCAACGCTCGCGCATGCGCGTCGCTGGCGCCGCGGCGCCGTGCAGCGTTCGGCTCAGGCCTGGCTGGCGATGATCCGCGCCAGCAAGGCATGCAGGTCACCGAGATGGCCGGAGCCCGCCGCGCCGGCGGCATCGTCCGAGGTCATCGCCACCGTCATGCCGAGGCTCGGCACGATGTAGAGCATCTGCCCGCCATGGCCCCAGCCGTAGCGCACGTCGTGCCCGCCGATGCGGCGCGCGAACCAGCCATAGCCGTAACCGTCGCCGGTGTAGATCGAGCGCGTGCGCGGACGCCACGACTGCGCGATCCACGTCGCCGGCAGCAGCTGCGCACCGGACGCCGCGCGGCCGTCGTTGCGATACAGCTCGCCGAACGCCAGCAGCGACCGCGGCGTCATCGCCATCTGGTTGCCGCCGAAATAGATGCCCTGCGGATCGCGGTCCCACGAGGTGATCGCGAAGCCCGCCTGCGGCCCCAGCCAGTCGCGCGCGAGCGCCAGCGTCGACTTGCCGCCGACGCGCGTCAGGATCGCCGACAGCAGATGCGTCGAGCCTGTCGAATACAGCATCCCGCCGCCGGGATCGTCGACGAACGGCTGCGCCAGCGCGGCCCGCACCCAGTCGCGCTGCGCCACCCAGCGCCCGTACTGGCGGCCCGATGTCGGCTGCAGGCCGGCCTGCATCGACAGCAGGTGACCGATGGTCAGCGATGCGAGCCGCGGATCGGGCGTGCCGGGAAGCTTGTCGGCCAGCAGTGGCGCGACCGGCTGGTCGACGCCGTCGAGCAGGCCGCGTTCGATCGCGATCCCGACCAACGCCGACACCACCGACTTGGATGCCGACTTGATGTTGGTCGCACGCCCCGGCGACGCGCCGCGATAGCCGCGCTCGGCGAGCACCGTGCCGTCGCGCGCGACCAGCACCGTGCGCAGGGGCGTCAGGTCGCCGGCGGCGTCGAGGACCTGATCGAGCGGCGCGTCGGCCGCGGAGGCGAGCGGCGCGGCCAACAGCGCGCACAGCAGCAGGGAAAGCCAACGGGTCATGTCCGCAGTATCGGAATGCACGCGGGTACCTGCAGTGAACGCGCCCTGCGCGCGTGGCTCAGTGCGGCGGCGTGCCGCCCGCCGCGTCGGCCACCAGCGACTGGTGCGCGCCGACGCCGGCCATGACGCCGGCTGCCACCGCCCCGGCCACCCCGTGCAGGGGGCTGGCGGCGTCGCCCGCCGCGAAGACGCCCGGCACCGTCGTCTGCTTCATCGCATCGACGCGCAGGAACGCCCCGAGCGGGCCGTCGTCGAATGCGCAGCCGAGTTGCGACGCGAGCGGACTCGCGGCGTCGCTCGCCGGAATCGTGAACAACGCGCCGATCGCGACGATACGGCCGTCGGCCAGGCGCACGCCGTCAAGGTCCGGCGCGGCGCCGAGCAGCGCCACGATCGGGCTGTCTTCGACGACGACGCCCCGCGTGGCGAGCCTGGCCGCGGTCTCGGCGTCGGGCGGGAAGCGGCCCTGGCTGAAATAGGTCGTCGGCCCCCAGTCCGGCAGCATCAGCGCGTGATGCGTCGCGCCCGGATGGTGGGCGAGCACGCCCAAGGCGCGATCCGCGACCTCGTAGCCATGACAGTAGGGGCAGTGCAGCACCGTCACGCCCCAGCGCGCGGCGACGCCCGGGATGTCCGGCAGGGTATCGCGCACGCCGGTCGCCAGCACGAGACGCCGGCCCTGCTGGACGCTGCCATCGTGCAGCGTGACCTCGAACCCGCCGGTCGCGCCCGTGATGTCGCGCACATGGCCTTCCCGCTGCGCGACCGTCGCATAGCGCGCCAGCTCCGCGCGTCCCTCGGCCAGCAGTTGCGCGGGCGGTTTGCCGTCGTGACCGAGGATGTTGTGCGCGGCCGCCGAGAACCGGTTGCGCGGTTGCCTGCCGTCGACGACCAGCACGCGCCGCCGCGCCCGCCCGAGCGCCTGCGCTGCCGCCAGGCCGGCGAAACTGCCTCCGATCACGATCACGTCGTATGTCACGTCGTCTCCCTGCGCGGCGCGGCGCCGGATACCGCCGCTTCATGCCACTTATGAAGTGCCATGATGCGCGAGTGTCTTGCATCGTGCAACTTTTGTGGTGTCGTAAGATGTCGTCCGTTCTCCAGCCCCCGGGATGCGCGATGCGCAACGACAGTCGTCTGAGCCGCATGCTGCACGTGCTGATCCACCTCGCCGAGCGCGACGGGCCGGCGACGTCGGACGACATCGCGCGAATGCTCGGCACCAATCCGGTCGTCGTGCGCCGGACCATGGGCGGCCTGCGCGATGCCGGCTACGTGCGTTCCGAGAAAGGCCACGGCGGCGGCTGGTCGCTGGCGCGGCGGCTGGATGCGATCTCCCTGCTCGACATCTACACCGCGCTCGGCGAGCCCGCCCTGTTCGCGATCGGCATGGCCAACGACGATCCGCAATGCCTCGTCGAACGGGCCGTCAACGCGAGCCTGGGCACGGCCCTGCACGATGCCGAGACCCTGCTGCGCGAGCGGCTGCGCGACGTGACGCTGGCGGACGTCGCCCGCGATTTCGAGGCGCGGATGGCAGCGCTGCCGAAGGCGCGCAAGCGGGCGTCCTGATTGCGGCGCACTGCCTGCTAGGCTGGCCGCCCACCAGGACGGCGTGAGGCGAGACGATGGCGATGGATTCCCTGCGCGGAATGCGCGCGACAGATCAGCAGTACGGCGATCGAATGCCCCCACTGCGGCGCCGTCTACCGCTCGATCTGGTTCAAGATCGGGGCAACGGTCGCGATCGCGGTGGGTGTGATGTGGTTGCTCGGCGTCGTGCTCGCAGCGGCTGCGACCTGGATGACGCGCAAGCCGTTCGAGATCGACCTGCCTGCGAACCCGCAGACCTCGGTCTACGAGACGCCTGCGTCCGCAGCTTCACTCGGAGTGGTTCGCGGCTGACGAAGCGGTCCTCCATTTGCCGTATCGAGGCGCGCGCGATCCCCGCATTCGCACTCCTGACCAACCTGCCATTTCGTGCCGTCGATGGAGCCCGGACGGACAGCCGCTGTTCGTGAACCGCCGGATGCGACGCGCTACGCTCCCTGCATGACGATCCTGCTCCGCGCTGCTGTCCTCGTCGGCCTGCTGACGGCCGGTTTCGCCCCGGCATCGCCCGTCGACGCCTCCACGCGCGCGGGCACCTGGCTCTACAGCGGGGAGGAACTGCTCGACGCCCTGAAGGGCAATGCGGCCTACACGTTCCGCGACGAGGCGATCCGCCGCGAAGCGGCCGCGCAGACGGCGGCCGCCTATGTCGCCGGCGTCGCCGATGCGTCGGGGCGCGATGTCTGGTGCGGCCAGGGTCTGGTCAAACCGCACGAGCTCGTCGCGCGCGTCTTCGCGCATCTCGACGCATTGCCCGCGGCCGCGCGTCGCGGCAATGCGGCCGACCTCGTGCGTGCGGCGCTGACCGCCACTGCGCCCTGCGAGGCCGCAGCGTCCTGAACGGCCCCGTTTCGGATGCCCGGCGAGCGCCCGTCCCTGCGGGCGCGCAACGCGCACGAGCGACGCCCGCAGTCCCGTGTCACTGCAGTTGGGCAGGCACGCCGGTCGCGTCGTCGGCATCGCGCGCGATGGTGCGCTCGAAGCACGCGTCGCCGGGGCCGTGCGGCCAGTCCCGATGCATCCAGGGTTCGGCCTGCCGCAGGGCATCGCCGCTGTCGGTAGCGAAGGTCGCGCACAGGCGCAGCGTGCGGGCGTCGACGACCGCGTAGCCATAGGGCAGGCCAGTGAGGGGATCGACCCGGCGCGCCTCGCCGCGCAGCGCATCGAGCGAGGCCGGCAACGTGCCGTCGCGCCGCAGTTGCTGTGCGGCCAGCGCTTCGATCCGCGCCAGATCGCGTACCCGCGCCGCGTCCAGCCGCGACTCGCGCTGCGCACCGGGCGAGCCGATCAACAGCAGCGCCGCGGCCACCGCCGCGAGGCTGACGAGGCCGCCGGCGATCAACAGCCCGCGTCCGAAGCCCGACACGGTCATGCCTCGACCTCCTCGCGCCGCAGATCCAGGAGATAGAAGGTGAAGATCGCCCCCGCGATCGCGCCCGCCACCAGCACCTTCAGCACGAAGCGCACGCTCAGCTCCCCGCCCAGCACGTTGTAGACCAGCGCGATGAGATCGCAGACCAGCACCGTCGCCGCGAGGAACAGCGTCATGTAGGTCAGCCAGCGCCGCACCGCCGACAGCCGCTTCAGCGGATTGCGTGCGATCTCGCGCGAGAGCTTGTGGGCGACGAAGGCGAACACCGGGAACGCGATGAGCACCGACGCGACGGCCCAGCGCATCGACGGCCCCAGCCGCTGCACCCGGTACTCCGGATCCGTGGGATCGGGGAAGGCGTGGTTGATCAGGTCGAACAGCAGGCTGCCCAGCTGCCAGGCCGAGACGTACAAGGTCGCGAACAGCACCAGATACAGGAACGCCTCGCGCGCCGACAGGTAGGGGCGCGGGCGCGGCACCGGCACCACGAACGGCACGTCGGCATACACGGCCAGCGCGCTGCGCACCTGCTCGTCCGGCCAGCCGGCGCCGGCGAGCACCGTCGCCACCTCGTCGCGGCTGGCGCCGCGCTGCAGCGCCTCGCGGACGAACGTGTCGAGTTCCTGCGTGCCGGCGGCCATGGCGTGTCCTTCAAGGGTCGTGGCGGCGAATCTAGCAGCCCGGTAGGGCCCGCCCGTCAAGCGTTCATAAATCCGTCTCGGCCTGCGCGACCGCACGTGGGAAAATGCGCGCATGGGCGAACCCGACCTCCAGTCGCCGGCCGAACCGGCCGCCGCGACGCCGCGCGCGTTGACCGACGCGCTGAAAGCCGACATCCGCGATGCGTACGCGAAGCTGCAGGCGAACACGCCGGGCTTCAGCACGCGCCGCTCGCAGAGCCAGATGATCGCGCTGGTGTCGCGCGCCCTGGCGACGTCGGGCGGCATCGGCATCGCCGAGGCGCCGACCGGCGTCGGCAAGAGCCTCGCCTACATGACCGCCGGCGTGCCCATCGCGCTGGCGACGAAGAAGAAGCTGGTCATCAGCACCGGCACCGTCGCGCTGCAGTCGCAGCTGGTCGAACGCGACATTCCCGCCTTCCTGAAGGCGACCGGCATCGAGGCCACTGTCGCGCTGGCCAAGGGCCGCACGCGTTACCTGTGCACGCGCAACGCGGCCGAACTGCATGGCGAGACCAGCCAGACCCATATTTTCGGCGACACCGCGTTCGGCGATGCGCCGCTCGGCGCCGACGAAGGCGGCGATTACGAGGCCCAGCTCTACGACCGCCCGCTGGCGCCGCACGAGGCCGACGCCGCGCGGCGGCTGCTCGAGGCCCACGCGGACCGGCTGTGGGACGGCGATCTGGATGCCGCGCCCGAGCCGGTCTCGCCGGCGCTGCGCACGCGCATCACCACGCCGGCCTCGGGCTGCGCCGGTCGCCGCTGCAGCTTCGCCCAGCAGTGTCCCGTGCTGAAGTCGCGCAACACGGTGCGCGAGGCGCAGATCGTCGTCACCAACCACGCGCTGCTGCTGTCGTCGCTGTCGCTGGGCGACGTCGAGAACGGCCAGCCACTGCTCGCCGCGCCGGCCGACATGCTGCTGGTGCTCGACGAAGGCCATCACGTCGCCAGCGTGGCGATCGACCAGGGCGCCGCGCGCCTGCCGCTCGGCGACATGGCGCGGCGCGTGTCGCGGCTGCAGATCCTGATCGCCGGCGCCTACCGCCTCGTCGACAAGGACAAGATCGGCACGCTGCTGCCGAACGAGGCGATCGAACTGGCGACGCGGGTGGCGAAGGCGCTCAAGGCGTTCCGGACCGAGATCGACGCCGTGTGGCGGCCGGAACCCGACGACCGCGATCCGATGTGGCGCGCCGCCAACGGCCGTCTGCCCGACGCGTGGTTGCCGGCGATCGAGGTGCTCGGCGACGACACCCGCGCCCTGTTCAACTGGGTGCACGCGGCGCAGACCCTGGTCGCCCGCAGCAAGCAGGACGATCCCGCGCGCGAGCGCCTGCAGCGCAGCCTCGGCATGGCGCTGGAGATGGTCGAGCAGCAGCACGACCTGTGGTCGGGCTGGCGCCGCGAGGACCGCGAGGGCCAGCCGCCGTTCGCACGCTGGGTCACCGCGACCCGCGAAGGCGACCTGGTCTGCCATTGCTCGCCGGTCTCGGCCGCGCAGGTGTTGCGGCAACTGCTGTGGAAGGACGTCGACTCGGTGGGCATGACCTCGGCGACGCTGACCGGCGGCGGCGATTTCCAGTCCTTCGCCATCGATACCGGCCTGCCGGATCACGCCGAGACCGCGTCGCTGCCCTCGCCCTTCGAGCTGCGCAGGCAGGCGCAGCTGATCGTGCCGAACTTCCCGGTCACGCCCGACGACCGCGAAGGCCACCCCAAGGCGATCGCCGAGTACCTGGTGCGCGAGCTCGACTGGAAGAAGGGCAGCATGGTGCTCTTCACCTCGCGCTGGAAGATGGAGAAGGTCGCCGAGCTGCTGCCTGCCTCGCGCCGCGCGCAGGTGCAGATGCAGACCAGCACCAACAAGTCGCAGGTCGTCGCCGAGCATCTCAAGCGTGTCGCGGCGAAAGACGGCTCGGTGCTGTTCGGCCTCAACTCGTTCGGCGAAGGTCTCGATCTACCCGGCGAGGCCTGTACGACGGTAGTCATCACCCAGGTGCCGTTCGCGGTGCCGACCGATCCACAGACCTCGACGCTCAGCGAATGGCTCGAAGGCCGCGGCCTCAACGCCTTCAACCTGATCGCGGTGCCGCATGCGCTGCGCACGCTGACCCAGTTCGCCGGGCGCCTGATCCGCACCTCCAGCGACACCGGCCGCGTGATCATCCTCGATTCGCGGCTGATCAGCCGCCGCTACGGCAAACGCATCCTCGACGCACTGCCGCCGTTCGAGCGCGTCATCGGCTGAGCGACGCGGGCGGCCACCGCCGTCACGCAGGACAGGCGGCCGGAGCCGCCTGTCGCCGGACATCCTGACGCCGGGCAGGCCTCGCGAGGCGCCTGCCCGGCCGGCCCATCTCAGCGCGGCTTGCGTGCGCCGTCGACGGCCTTGCCCGCGGCGTTCTGGGCCTTGCCGACTTCCTTCTGCGTCTTGCCGGCGAGTTCCTTGGTCTTGTTGCCGGTCACCTTGCCGGTGACTTCCTTCGCGGTGCCCTTGACCTGGTTCTTCAGACCATCGGTACGGTTCTTGTCCATGTCGATCGCTCCGCCTGCTGGATTGCAGGGTGCAGACGATATAGACCGCAGATCGCCATGCGCGGGTGAAGGGATTGCAGGCTGCGCACCGTCGGCACGCATCGATTCAGCGAGGCGAATCCGGCGTGATGCGGGCGCGCGGACGGGCGCGTTTGCTTCGCTGCCGAGACGCCTGCCGTAGCCGCGATCAGGACGCGGCGCCGAACCCGTCAGGCGTCGACGCGTCCCGCCTCGGACGCCGCCGGCACCGCGACCGACACGCGCAGCGGCATCGTGAACACCAGCTCGCCTCCGCCGGCGATCTGCACCGCATCGATCCGGCCGCCGTGCGCGCGGGCGATCTCGCCGGCGATGAAGAAGTCCCAGCCGGTGCGACGCGCATCGCCGCTGGGATTGGGCAGCGGCCCGGCGACCGTGTCGAGCAATCCGTCCGGCAGCGCGAGCCCGGCGACGCCGACGCGCAGCACCAGGGCATCCGCCGTGGTGCCGACATCGATCGCCACCGTCTGCGCGGTGTCGTCGTGGCGCACCACGTTGAGCACCAGGTTCACCAGCAGCTGGCCGATGCGCGGAGGGTCGCAGTCGACGTCGGCGTGGATGCGCACCGCACTCGCGAAGGCGCGATCGGGATGCGCCGTCACCACCTGCGACAACACCCGCTGCAGCTCGGCCGACAGCGCCGCCGCCGACACCTGCGCCAGCGGCAGGCCGGCGGCGAGCTTGTCGTGCGCGAAGTCGACGATGTCGTCGAGCAGCGAGGACATCTGCCAGATGTGCTCCTCGATGCGGCCGACGCGCTCGCGCGTGTCGGTATCGAGGGTCGCGCCGGTCTTGATCAGATAGGTCTCCATGATCACGGCCTGGATCGGCTCGCGGAAATCCTCGCTGACATCGCGGATGAAACGCTCGCGCAGCTTGGCGACATCCAGCGCGGTGTGCAGCGCGGCCTGGCTCAGCGCGAACTTCTCGTCGCTCTCGAGCTGCAGTCCGATCAGCTGGGCGAACAGCTCCAGGGTGCGGATGGTGTCCGGGTCGTCGACCCGCGACGGCCGCGGATCGATCGCGCACAGCGTGCCGAAGAACTCGCCGCTGGCGCGGAAGATCGGCACCGAGATGTAGCTCTCGAGTCCGTACAGCTGCGGCGTCCGGTGGGTGCTGAACTGCGGATGCGTGCTGGCCTGGCCGAACGCGACCGGCTGCTGGTGCTGGCGGATCTCGTCGCAGATCGTCGTGCGCACGTCGAGTTCGCCGCCGGACTGCAGGCCGAAGTCGAGCTCGTCATGGACCGCGCACGCGGTCCAGCGCGATTCGGTAACGCGCGCGACGGCGGCGAAGCGCAGCCCGGTCGTGCGCGCGACGACCTCGAGGATCCGCGGCACGGCGGCGATGCGGCCGACGGCCTCGACATCGCGCTGGGTCTGGTGGGTGTCATGCATCGCGGTCGGTCCGGTCCTGGACGGCTGGAGCCTACGCCCAACGGCCCGCACCTTCCACACGCGACGCCGGACACCCACACCCGCTACACAGGTCGCGCTCTAGCGTGGGCGCTCCCGAATCAGGAATTCCCCATGCGCCTGCTGGCCGGTTGCGAGCTCGTCGTCGAAGCCGACGTGGATTGCGCAGTGGTGGCGATGCTGCGCCCGCGCAGCGGCGACGCCCAGTGGCTGGTCAGCGAGAGCTACGCCTTCGACCCGGACGTGCAGCCCACCGAATTCGTCGACTCCTTCGGCAACCTCTGCCAGCGCTTCGTCGTGCCCGCGGGGCGCATGCGCATCCGCGCCGAGCTGGAAGTCGAGACCGAGGCCGGCATCGCGATCGCGCCATGGACGATGGCGACGCCGCCGGCGCTGCTGCCCGACCACACCCTGCAATACCTGCTGCCCAGCCGCTACTGCCCGTCGGACAAGACCTTCGACCAGGCCCAGGAGATCGTCGATGCGGCCGGCCCGCAGAGCGGCCAGGTCGGTGCGATCGTCGCGTGGATCCGCAAGCACATCGCCTATCGCTACGGCGAGAGCAATGCGATGACCGACGGCCTCGACACGATGGCGCACGGCGCCGGCGTCTGCCGCGACTACGCCCACGTCGGCATCATGCTGTGCCGCAGCCTGCGCATTCCGGCGCGCATGGTCGTCGGCTATCTGCACGGGCTGGAACCGATGGATCTGCACGCCTGGTTCGAGGCCTATCTCGACGGGCGCTGGTACACCTTCGATGCGACCCAGGATGCGCCGCGCGGCGGCCGCATCGTCGTCGCCTACGGCCGCGACGCCGCCGATGTCGCGTTCCTGACCAACTACGGCTGGATGCAGACGGTCGACATGCAGGTGTGGGTCGGCGAGAAGCCGTAACGCGCCCACGGCATCACGCCAGCCCGAGGAATTCCCGCATCCGCGCCAGCTCGTCGTCGAGCGCCGCGCGGAACGCCGCATCGCGGGGCGCCTGGCCGTCGACGTAGCCGAACGTGGCCGCCAGGCGCCCGTCGACGACGGCCAGATTGCCCCAGCCGATCACCCGTTCGCCCCACAGCAGCGGCAGCGCGTAATAGCCGAGCTGGCGTTTCGGCGCCGGCGTGTAGGCCTCGAAGCGGTAACGCCAGCCCCACAGCAGCTCGAACCGGCGCCGGTCCCAGACCACGGGATCGAACGGCGTCAGCAGGCGCACGCGATCGGCATCCGGACGCCAGCGCCGGCTGGCCGGCGCTTCGTCCAGTGGCCACAGCCAGTCGACGCCGTCGATCCGCGCCCCGCCCAGGCGGCCTTCCGCACGCGCCAGCGTGCCCGCGCGCGCGGCGTCCCATTGCGGCACGCCGCGCCCGAGATAGGACAGCAGCTGGCGCAGGCTCGCCCGCGGCAGCGGCGCGTACTTCGCGACCAGCAGATCCAGCAGGGCATCCAGTCGCCGCTCGATCGCGTCCGCCGCCGGCGCCGCCGGATCGCCCTCGCGCACCGCGTACACGCGCGTGCCGCCCTCGCGGCGCGCGACGCGCAGCAGGCCGCGGTAGTGCATGGCGTCGAGCAGGTGGGTGCTCGCGTTCGATGCGCCGCCGAACCAGTTGGTGACCTTGCCGTGGGCGAACTGCGCGTCGACGTCGCGCGGATGCGCGGTGCCGCGCGATGCGACGAAGGCACGCACCGCCTCGGCCTGGCGCCGGCGCGCCGGTGTCCAGACCTCGCGCGCGGTGCGCGGATGCATCAGTGCCTGATGCGCGCGCGGCAGGAAACCGTAGTTGACGAAGAAATCCTCTTCCAGCGCCAGCCGCGGGTAGCGCCGTTCCAGATCGCCGGCGCGATAGCCGATGACCCGGTGCCGCAGCGTCAGGTCCTGCGCCCGCGCGGGCGCACGGATCGGATCGGCCTGGACGAAGCCGAGCCGCGCGATCGCGCGCATCAACGTCGTCGGCCGGAACAGCGAACGGGCGACGGCGTGGCGACGCAACTGGTCGAGGGTCGGCGACGGCATCGCGCCATGATGCCAGTCGCGCTGCCGGTCGGCGGCATGCCGCCCCACTGCGAGGCGCTATGGGTTCTCGACACCCGCGTGCCCTGGTGTTCACGCGACGGGGCCTAGTGTCGCTGCATCGCCTCGAGGAGTTTCCACATGCGTCCGACCACGCTCGCTGCTGTCCTGTCCGCCCTGGTGCTCGTCAGCACCGTCGCCCTCGCCGATCCGCCCCGGCACGCGGCCGGAAAAGGACCGCCCGCGCATGCGGGCGGCCCGCATGGCCGGCATGATCATGACCATCACCATGATCGCGACCGCACGCCGCCGGGTTGGGACCGGAAGGCGTGGCGTCGCGGAGAGCGGCTGCCGTTGGCTGAAGTCGACGGCCGCTACTACGTCGACGATTATCGCGCCCAGCGATTGCACGCGCCGCGCGACGGGCAGCGCTGGGTGCGCCAGAACGAGGACCAGTACCTGCTGATCGAAGCCGCCACCGGCGTGATCCTGGACGCGCTGACGCGTTAGTCCTGCAGGGCGCGCACGCCCGGTCCCGGCCGGCGTGCGCGTCCGTCAGCGACCGGAGCGGACCTCCAGAACCGGGCAACCCGGATGCAGCGACACCCCGTTACGATCGGCACGAAACGCCTGCGACGAGGCATACGCGCTCTGCCGCAGACGCATGATCTCGCCCAGCGGCCGATGCGCCTGCAGGCCATGCCAGGGACTGAAGCCGATGCCGTCGTCGATCGCGCGGCTGCGCTCGGGCGTCCAGGCGTCCTGGCGCGGCGCGTGGATGATCGCGATGGTGCGGAAGGGACTCGCGTCCTCGTCCCATTCGGCGGTCGCGTCGTCGACCGGCATCGCCGCCAGCGTGGTGCACAGTTGCGCGCGCAGTTCCCACTCGGCGTCGTGGTCACGGAAGAACGCCACCACGGCCTCGCGGATCGCGTCGTCGTGCGACAGGTCCACGGCCTGGCCGTGGAGCGCGCGCAGGGCGGGCGAGACCGGTACGAGCTGCAGCTTGGCGGTGTGGTCGCCGTAGCGCTGCGGCAGCTGGCTGAAAAAGGTCTCGCCCAGGATGTGCGTCGGCGGCTCGCCCCCCATGGCCTTGATCCCGGTGCGCTCGCTGCCCAGCGCCTCGAGCCCGCGTTCGGTGCCGCGCAGGATCGCGGAGATCACCCGCTTGCTGCGGTCCATGCGGTCCGTGGTCTTCGCCAGCAGCTTGAGCGTCTTGAGGAAGGTCTTGCCGTCGGGCGCTTTGAACACCGGGCCGTTGACGAAGATGAAATCCTGGCCTTCCGTGTTGACCGCGCCTTCCAAGCGCGCCCCCGGGACACCGGCGATGCGCAGGGCGACGCCGCGCGGCGTCGACACGGCATCAGCCAGCAGATCGCCCGGCGTCGTCGAGAACCGCAGCACCGCAGCGAACCGGCCGGGCGTGGCGAACATGCCCTGCGCGAGTTCGGGGGCGAGGCCCGCGGGGACGCGCACCTCGGCGCTCAGCAGGCCGTGGCTCTTGGCGTGGACCGACCGCAGGCCGTGGCCTTCGTCCTCCCACGTCGTTTCGGAGATCGAGCGCAGGACCTCGTTCAACTCGGCCGACACCGCGGCCTCGTCGGGACCGGGCTGCGCCAGGCGTTCGCCGTAGCGGGCGTATCGCGTGGAAGAAGGGGCGGACATCGACGTGCTCCGGTGGGCATCGGGCCGCGTGTGACGCGGCGGTCCCGAGGGGCGACGACAGGCCGCCCGGGCGCGCCGGGCCGCCTGCCGCATCGCGATTACTTCTCGAGGAAGGCCAGCAGGGCGCGGTTGAACACGTCCGCGTGGCTGACGTTGAAGCCGTGCGGCGCGTCGTCGACGACCGCGAGTTCCGCGCCGGCAATCGCCGCATGGGTGCGTTTGCCGGACCCGTCGAAGGGCACCGTGCCGTCGCCGGCGCCGTGCAGCACGAGCGTCGGCACCGCGACGCGCTTCAGATCCTCGCGGAAGTCGGTCGTCGCGAAGGCCTGCATGCAACCGAGCGCGGCAGTCTGGTCGGACTGCTGCGCGAGCGCGATTGCGTCCTGGCGCTGCGCCTCGTCGACCTTCAGATCGCCATCGACGCTGAAGAAGTCAGTGGTGAAGCCGTCAAAGAACGCCGCGCGATCCGCCTTCAGGCCGTCTTCCATTTCCCTGGCCTTGTCTTCGGTCAGCGGGCCGTCCGGATTGTCCTGCGTCTTCAGCAGGTACGGCGGCACCGCGGCCGCGAACACCACGCTGTGCAGACGGTCTTCGCCATGGTTGGCGACATAACGCGCCACTTCACCGCCGCCCATCGAGAACCCGACCAGGGAGACGTCGCGCAGGTCCAGGTCTTCGATCACACGTGCGAGATCGGCGGCGAGCGTGTCGTACTCGTAACCGTCGGCCGGCTTCTCGGAGCGACCGAAGCCGCGGCGGTCATAGGCGACGACGCGATAGCCGGCGTCCTTCAGCGGGCCGACCTGTTTGCTCCACGACGCGGCCGACAGCGGCCAGCCGTGGATCAGGACGACCGGACGGCCGGTGCCGCCGGAATCTTCGACGTGCAGACGGACCGGTGCGGCAGTGGATGCGGGGGACATGGCGACTCCTGGTCGACGAACGGGAGGGCCATGCTGCGAGCGGGACGAGTCAATGCGCGTGAAACCCGCGCGCCGAAACGCACCGCCGCATGAACGTGGCGGATGCGCGCATCGAGGAAGACAGGCACACCGCGATGTCGCGCGCATTCACCGCACGCTGCAACGGAGTGTTGCCGCATCGGTTGCATCCGTCCGCAGCACCGCCACCCGCCCTTCACGCACACGGCGCACCATCCACACGCCGCGCGCCGCGCGTGCCGTGTTCCATCGTGCCGCCGGCACGCGACCGCACGGCCCCGACCACGAGACCCCATGCAACTCTTCAAATGCCAGCACTGCGACCAGGTGGTCTATTTCGAGAACACCGCCTGCACCCGCTGCAACAGCCGGCTCGGTTACCTGCCCGACCTGGCCCAGCTCAGCGCGGTGACGCCCGACGGCGGCAACTGGATCGCGCATGCCGATCCCGGCCCGCGTTACCGCTTCTGCCGCAACTGGGAATTGAACGCCTGCAACTGGATGCTGCCCGCCGGCGACGGCGAGACCTACTGCCGCGCGTGCCGCCACAACCGCACGATCCCCAATCTCGCCGAGGCCGACAACCGCGAGCACTGGCGCAAGATCGAAACCGCGAAACGCCGGCTGTTCTACACCCTGCTGCGGCTGCGCCTGCCGATGCCGACCGCGGCCAGCGGCGATCCCGAACCGCTGGAGTTCGACTTTCTCGCCGACCAGCCGGGCGCGAAGAAGAAGGTCATCACCGGACACGCCAGCGGCCTGATCACGATCGCGCTGACCGAGGCCGACGACGCGACCCGCGAAGCCGCGCGCGTCCGGATGGGCGAGCCCTACCGCACCCTGCTCGGGCATTTCCGCCACGAGGTCGGGCATTACTACTGGGACAAGCTGGTGCGCGACGGCGGCGACGAGGAACTCGCGCGCTACCGCGACCTGTTCGGCGACGAACGCGCGAGCTACGCCGATGCGTTGACGCGGCATTACGAGAACGGCGCGCCCGACGACTGGCAGCAGGCCTTCGTCAGCAGCTACGCGACCATGCATCCCTGGGAAGACTGGGCCGAGACCTGGGCGCATTACCTGCACATCGTCGACACGCTGGAGATGGCCGCCGCGTTCGGCATCCGCATCGATCCCGACATCACCGACGACGATGCGATGACGACCGAGATCGGCTTCGATCCCCACCGCGTCGCCGACATCCAACGGCTCATCGACGCCTGGTTGCCGCTGACCTACGCAGTCAACAGCCTCAACCGCGCAATGGGCCAGCCGGATCTGTATCCCTTCGTGATCCGCAAGCCGGTGGTGGACAAGATGGCCTACATCCACGGCCTGATCCGGCGCGCACGGCGCGCGCTTTGAGGTCCGGCATCGAGACGAACACGCGGCGCCACGCGCACCGCGTCGACGCGGACGCCACCACGCCCCTGCAGGAGCGCGCTCGCGCGCGACAGGCCGACCGGTTCACCCGGCGCCCGTCAAGAAGACTGCGCCCACACGGCGCCGTCGCGCGCGCCGCCCGCTCTCTGACGCAAATGCGCCCGCCGCGCGAGCGCGCTGCTGCGTGCGCCGCGCCACGAAATCGCGAGGACGACTGAAAAAAAAACGGGCGCCCTGGGGCGCCCGCTTCCTTCGATGCCGGGACACGCCCGGCACCGGTTCGATCAGAACGCGTATTCCGCGGTCAGACCGAGCAGCGCGGTGGAACGCTTCGGACCTTCGAAGCTGTCGCCGCTGACCGGATCGCGCAGGTCGCCCGACTTCGCGCGGAAGTAGTCGTAATGCAGGCCGACGCTGAAGTTCTGCGTTGCGTTCCAGCCGGTGCCGACACCGGCGTACCAGCTGTTACGGCCATCACGACCGCCGCTTTCCAGGCCCAGGTCTTCGCCGACGCTGTTGTAGTAATCGGCGTTGTTGTCCGAGGCGCGGAAGAAGCCGCCGCGCGCACCGATGTACCAGGCCGGCGTCACGTTGAAGCGCGCATTACCGCCGACCACCCAGCCACGCAGCGCATTCTCGTCTTCGCGCTGGTTGACGGCGTCGTCGTTGAACGCGTTGCGCACGACGAGATTGCCGAGATCGGCGTAACCGCCCTCGAGGCCCAGGCCGAAGCTCTCGGCGACCTTCCAGCGGTAACCACCGACCAGGCCATAGCCGGTCTTGCGGCCTTCGCGGCTTTCGAACACGTTGAAATCACCGGTACCGAAACGGCCGGCGGTGCCGCCGTCGGTGCGGCCGACGCTACCGGCGACGAAGGCATTGCCTTCGCCGACCTGGAGGTCGGGACGATAGGTATCGCCGCCCATGCTCTGGGCGAATGCGGACGGGGCGAACATGGCGGCCGCCAAAGCGGCGGGCACAAGCAACTTCTTCATCGGGGAGGTTCCTCTCTACTTGGTCTTGGACCTGCGCAATACGGGGGAGCGCAAGCCTGTTGGGTCACGCACAAAGCCCTCGTGGCCTGCGCGCGGTGGGCAGTAGGAACCTCCGCAGCTGAAGCGCAATCAAACCTTCACTTCCGCTGGACGAAAACTCGACGTCCGGGTTCAACGCGCGTTCAAGCGGGTGATGTCGCTGCGAAGGCGTGCGATGGCGCGACAGCGCTGCTGCGCGTGCCTTGCGGTGCGCCAACAAGACGCCCTGGACGCGTTCCGACATAACGCCTGCGTACTCACGAATGGCGATGCGGCGTCGCTCGCTGCACGTGGTGGTGACTGGTCCAGGCGTGCGCGCGATGCGGCGCCTCGTTCGATGCGCATCTCCGCGCCTCCGACAACGACACAGGACGACCGGTGCGAGCACTGTCCATGCTGCACGTGATCCACCATGCGGGCGACGCACCTGCGCGGCCGCAGCCCCCGGTCATCGAGCGCCGCGGGGCGGCCCTCGGTTACGATGCCCGGCCCTGTTGCCCCGGCCCGTCATGCCCCACTACACCGGCCCCCTGCTGACCCGCGAGACCGCGACCTCGCTGCGCGCCGCGCAGGATGCCCGCCGCGGCGTGTGGACGGGCTCGCTGGATCTGGGCCGCAGCACCGGCACCGCGACGCTGCGCCGCGATCACTGGCTGTGGAACGACGTGCCGCAGCCCTACCCGGGCAAGCTCAAGGAGCGCACGCTGTACTACCGCGACGGCGACGACTGGACGCGTGCCGCCTGCTTCTCCGGATCGCTGATCAAGCTGGTGCCGACCGAATGGGGCGCGCCGACGTTCGAGATCGACGGCATCAAGATGCTGGTCTCGGCACGGATCTCGCCGATCGAGGACGCGCGCCAGAAGGTCGCGCTGGTCGCGCCGCGCGGCAAGGTGGTGCTCGATACCTGCGGCGGGCTCGGCTATTTCGCCGCGTGCTGCCTCGAGGCCGGCGCGGCGCGCATCCTGTCGTTCGAGAAGAACGCCGACGTGCTGTGGCTGCGCACGCTCAATCCGTGGTCGCCGGATCCCGACGCGCCCGAACATGACGGTCGCCTCGTGCTGACCCACGCCGACATCACCGCGGCGATCGCCACGGTGCCCGATGCCTCGGTCGATGCGCTGCTGCACGACCCGCCGCGCTTCGGCATCGCCGGCGAGCTGTACGCGCGCACGTTCTACGACGAACTCGCGCGCGTGCTGCGCAAGGACGGCCGCCTGTTCCACTACACCGGCAGCCCGAACAAGCTGACCACCGGCCGCGACGTGCCGCGCGAAGTCGCCCGGCGCCTCGACAAGGCCGGGTTCAGGACCCAGCTGGCGCTGGACGGCGTCCTCGCGATCCGGCGGTGATCCGGGCGGCGCCTGCCGCGCCGGACGCAGGCGCCGCGCGCAGCGCCGCGTGATGCCGCGCGCGGGATCGCGGCGAGGCGACCTGCCTCCTCAACCCGCGCCGACGACGGCGGCCGCGTCCGCCACCGGCGGGGCATCCGCACCTTCGATGCGGGTCTCGAGCTCGAACATGCCGGGGCTGTCGTCGAGCGCCGACACGACGACCTCGTAGCGACCCGGCGACAACGACAGGGCCATCCGCGCGTTGGTGCCGGAGCCGCCATCGTCGTCCTCGAAACTGCCGCCGGGACCGGTCACGCGCAGCACCGTGTCGACGTCGCCCGAGCGCGCATCCAGATGCACCGTCGACGCGGCCGCCACGTCGAGCACGAAACGCCGTGCGCCGCTGCCACCCAGCTCGCCATGGACGGTCTGCCCCGACGTCAACGCGGTGCCATCGGTGCGCACCAGGCCACCGGGCACGTCGGCGAAGCGCACGCCGAGCGCGAAATCGCCGGCGCCGGGTTTACCCTCCAGCGCCGAGGCCGTCAGCGTGTAGGTGCCGGGTTCCAGATACAGCCGCAGGCGCGAATCGGTGCCATCGCCGCCGTCGTCATTGTTGGCGTCCACGCCCGGACCGCGCACGTCGAGCACGGTGTCGAACGCGGTCGAGGCCAGCGTGAGGGTGTACAGGCCGGCCTTGTCGGCCTGCAGGGTGTAGTCCTGGCGCGCGCGCGTCAGCCAGTCGACGACATCGCTGCCGGCCACCAGCGCCTGTCCGTCGTAGGCCGCCAGTGCCTGCGCCTGCAGCGTGTAGGGGCCATAGGCCGCGGCGGAGTCGCCGCTGACCGCGACCGTGTAGTCGCCGGCCGTCGCGGCGCGGAACGCCAGCGTCGTCTCCTCGGCCTCGGGCGTGGTCGCCGCGACCAGGGTCGTGCCCTGGAACACCTACCGCGCGCCCGCGAGCGGACGGTCGAGCCGCAGCGTCACCGCCTGGTCCTCGCTCAGCGCCAGCGTGTGCAACTGGTGCCGGCGGCCGTCGCTGTAGTTGAGGCCGCTCGACGAGGTGATCTCGCCGGCGACCGAGCCGTCGAGTGCGATCGGCGTCGCGGCGCCCGGCGCATCGGCCGCGGCGGCAGCGTCTCCGCTTCCCGGCAGCAACTTGTGGCAGCCCGACAGGGCCAGCGCGGCCGAGACGGCCAGGACGAGGACAGCGACGCGCATGCAGCGACTCCCGATGAATGGGCCGGATGGCCAGGCGCGATTCTGGCGGAACGCGTCGCGGAAAGGGGGCCGACCGTCGTTCTGGCGGGCGCGACCTCGAGCCGTGCCGACGCGGGGGCACGTCGACCGGCCACCGCGTACACGCCGCCGCGCCATTCCCCAGCCGCAGGTGAACCGGATGCACGGCCGCGCGTCAGGTCACGCGCGGATCACCGCGGCCTCGCCACTCTGCCGCTCCGACCCACCGCACTGGAGACCCCTCATGGGCATGTTGAAACTCGCCGCCGCCGGCGCACTGAGCTATTTCGGTTACAAGGCATGGCAGAAGCGCCAGGCCGCCCCCGCGACCAACGCCGTCACCGACGACAGCACGCGCACCGCGCCGCACGGCGACCCGCTCGCCACCGCCACGACCGACACCACCGCGTCGACGCGCAGCGGCCCGCAGACCGGCCCGACCACCGTCTGATCCGCTCCGGCCCATGCGCCGACGCCGTCGGCGCTGCGGCCGCCCCATTCCCGCACGGAGCTTTCCATGGATTCGATCAACCGTAACCAGCCGGAACACAACCGCCAGGATCTCGCCGGCGCCGATGCGATCTCGCGCATCCAGGACATGTCCGACGACGCGGATTCCTGCTTCTTCTGCACCACACCGCTGGCGCGCAGCGAGACCGGCGGCAGCCGTCCGATGTCGATCCAGAAAGCCGACGCCGCAGGCGTGCTCTGGTTCATGAGCGCCTCGGACAGCCACAAGAACGCCGAGATCGAGGCGGATCCGCACGTGCGCCTGTTCCTGCAGTCGTCGAAGCACTCGGGCTTCCTCGCGCTGGAGGGCACGGCGACGATCAGCCGCGACCGCGCCAAGATCGAGGAACTGTGGAACCCGATCCTGAAAACCTGGTTCACCGAGGGCAAGGACGACCCGCGCATCACCGTGATCGAGGTCAACCCGACCGCCGGTTACTACTGGGACAACAAGCACGGCGATTTCGTCGCCGCGACCAAGATGGCCATCGGCGCGGCGCTCGGCAAGACGCTGGACGATTCGATCGAAGGCAACATCACGCCCTGATGCACGACCGGACGCGAGGCCGACGTCCTTGCGTCCGCCTGCCGGGAACATGCGTCGCACGATGCGGCGAAAACGCGATCAGCGCTGGAACAGCACCCGCGCCGGCTTGTGCAGGGCGAAACCCTGGCCGTAGTCGACGCCGAGGTCGGCCAGCACGTCGCGGATGCGCACGTCGTCGACCCATTCGGCGACGACCTGCAGGCCACGCTGGTGGCCGATCTGCACGATGGCGCTGACGATCGTGCGGCTCATCGGATCGGTGTCGAGTTCGCGGATGAAGCTGCCGTCGATCTTGATCAGATCCACCGGCAGGTTCTTCAGGTAGCCGAACGAGGACATGCCCGCGCCGAAGTCGTCCAGCGCGACGCGGCAGCCGGCCGCGCGCAGGCGCTCGATCATGCCGGCGACCTTCAACAGGCTGCGCACCGCGACGGTCTCGGTGATCTCCAGGCAGAAGCGGTGCGCGGGCACGCCGTGCTCGGCGATGCAGTCGAGGATGAAATCGGCGAGGGCGTCGTCGTCGATGCTGGCGCCCGACAGGTTGATCGCGCAGGTGCGCAGGTCCGCGCCGGCGGGATGCAGCTGCGCGAAGTGCGACACGGCGGTGCGGATGACCCAGCGGTCGACCGCAGGCATCAGGCCGTAGCGTTCCGCGGCGGGCAGGAATGTCCCGGGCATGACCACCTGGCCGGATTCGTCGCGCAGGCGCAGCAGCAGTTCGACGTGCGCGCCGGTGTCGGCATCGGCGTCGATCGGCACGATCTCCTGGAAATCGAGCAGCAGGCGGTCCTGCTCCATCGCGCCGCGCAGGCGGTTGGCCCACTCCATCTCGCTGTGCCGGCGCGTGCTGTCGTCGTCCTCGCGGTACAGATGCACGCGGTTGCGGCCGTTCTCCTTCGCCTGGTAGCAGGCGCTGTCGGCCCAGGCCATCACGTCCTTGAGGCTGAGCCCCGCGCGGTCGGCCATGACCACGCCGATGCTGGCGCTGACCGAATACGTGCGCCCGTGCCAGACGAAACGCACGGCGTCGATGCAGCGGCGCAGGCGTTCGGCGAGGGCGTGCGCCATCGGCGGATCGACATCGAAGGCCAGCAGCCCGAACTCGTCGCCGCCCAGCCGCGCGAGCAGATCGCCTTCGCGCATGTTCAGGCGCAGCGCCAGGGCGAGTTCGACCAGCAGCTGGTCGCCGGCCATGTGCCCGGACAGGTCGTTGATGACCTTGAACTGGTCGAGATCGAAATACAGCAGCGCGAAGCCCGGCTGGTCCGGCCCGGCAGCGCACCGCGCCAACGCCGCGTCGAGCCGGCGTTCGAACTCGCGGCGGTTGCACAGTTCGGTCAGCGCATCGTGCGAGGCCTGGTAGCTCAGCCGCTCGGTCAGCTCGCGGTTCTCGTTGATGTCGGTCGCGGTCAGCAGCAGGTGCGGCGCGCCGTCGACCACCACCGGTGCCAGCGACACGCGGGCCCAGAAACGGCCGGCCTTCGCGATGATCGAGGCCTCGTGGGCATCGTCGTCGTCGGCGGCCACCAGCGCATCGACCATCGCCGTGTCGACGAACAGCGACGCCAGCGGCCGTCCCATCACGTCGCCGAGGCGCTGGCGCGCGGCCTGGTTGGCATAGGTGACGTGCCGCGTACCCTCGTCCGCCAGCAGCACCAGCACCGGCAGTAGTTCGTTGAGCGTGCGGAAGCGCGCCTCGCTCTCGCTGAAACGCGCGGCCATGCGCTGGCCCATCGCGAGCGCGCGACGGTGGGTGCTGGCCATCGACCACAACAGCAGCGACAGCAGCACGCTGATCGCCACGCCCGCGACGACGGCTGCGCGCACCTGGTCGGTGTCGGGCCGGGCGGCGTAGGGCTGCAGCCGCAGCTCCCAGCGACGCCCGCCGAACGCCAGCGCTCGCGTCATCACCTGGCCGCCGTGCGCCGGTCGCGACCCGCCGACGAACACGGCCTGCGCGCCGGGCGCGGCGCCGGCATCGCGCACGTCGACGTGCAGGAACTCGAGGATCCGTCCGGCCAGCGCATCCCGCACCATCGGCTCGAGCTGCAGGCTGATCGCGAGCGCGCCGATCTCGCGCGCGCGCCGCGCCGCCACATCCGCCGGCACGGGCCCCTGCGAATACACCGGCAGGCGCAGGGTCACGCCGAGCGCGGCGGTCCCCGGTGCCTGGATCTGGGCGAGCCGGAACGGTGCCGACATCTTCACCGTATCGGTGTCGCGCGCATGCTGCAGCGCCGCCAGGTTGGCCGGCTGCGTGGCGACGTCAAGGCCCAGCAGCCGCGCATTGCCGGCGAGCGGCGTCACCAGTTCGTAAACGTAGGCCGGCGGCACGCCGCCGGTGCCTGGCCGGTGACGCGCGAAGCCGATGAGGCGGTAGCCGGGCACTTCGTCCGCCGCGCGCAGGTTGTACTGGTACCGGTCGAACGCCGCCTGGTCCATCGTGTCGTTCGACAGGAAGACGGTCTGCATCGCGCGCAGCGCGATCGAGGCCGAATCCAGCGAGGCGAGCAGCCGGCCCTGCGCGGCATCGGCCAGCGCCTCGTGCATCGCCGCCGCATGCGCCTGGGCCTCCAGCCATTCGCGACGCGCCAGGATGCCGGTGATCGCCAGGCCCGCGACCAGGGCCAGCACCGCCCAGCCGAGCGGCGACAACGCCGACATGCCGCCACCCGCGTACGCACGGCGGCCCTGCGTCGATGCGGTGGCCGGCGTGGCGAGGGGATTCTGCATTGCGTACGACTTCGGCCTGGCTGACGGACACCCGACGGTACGACCGATCGCGGTCCGGACGCCAGCGGTTTCGGCCCGTGGCCGCCATCGCGGTCGAGACGCGCGTGCATCGCGCCGCGTCCCATCGTGTCGCCAGGCGTCACCCGCTGCCGCGCGCGGCATGTGCACGCCCGCGCGGCGTCAGCCGGACGCCGGCACGAGGGTCCAGTCGCGCAGGTGCAGGCCAGGGTCCACACCCGTGTCCTGCCATGCGTCGATGTCGCCGGCGACCCGCACCTCCAGACGATGGCCGGAGACCGCATGCCGGAAGCGCGCGCGACAGCGCCCGTCGGCGCTGCAGGCCTGCAGTTCGGGCAGCGCCGCGCAGGGGCCGCAATCCGACAGGTCCGGCTGCAGTGCGCACGCGACGGCGGCGGCGTCGGGCGAATCCGGACGGCAGTCGCGATCGACGACCGGCGTCCAGCCGTGGTCGAGCAGCTGTGCCCGGAAGTCGCCGTAGGCCATGCCGCTGCGCAGCGTCGAACGCGCAGCCGTAGCCTGCGCAACGTCCTCTGCCAGGAATCCGTCTTCGCCGGTGATCGTCACCGGCATCGCCGGCGTGGCGACCGCGGGATCGGCTGCGCTGTGCGCAGGCCAGCGCGGACCCCGATCGCAGCCCGCGACCAGCCCGCAGCACCACAGCAGCAACAGCAGGACACGTGGACTCCGCAACACCGGCTCCTGGACGGGACGGGGCCCGGGGCGCAGAGCCTGCGGCGCGGGCGCCACCGGGCGCAATCAGACAAGCCTGAAAGTTGTGCACACGCCCGCGATGGGTGCGCAGCCATGTCACGGCGTGCGGCGTCGACCACCGCTTCGTCGCACTGCGAGCGATGCGCCGCGCGCCGCAGGTCACGCCCGGATCACCGCGGCCATCGCATCCTGCCCGCCCCGCACAACTGCAGAAGATTCGACATGGGCATGCTGAAGATCGCCGCCGTCGGCGCACTGGGCTATTTCGCGTACAAGGCGTGGAAAGGCCGCCAGCCGACGGCAGAACCGGCCTCGCTGGAGGACGCCACGGAGCGGGCGCCGGCGCCGCGGACGCCCCTGCTGACCAAGGTGTCGGCCGACATGACCGCGACGCCGCGTGCCGGTGCGCAGTCGAGCCCGGGTTTCGGCGGCGAGGACTGAGCGCCGTGCGTGCCGGCGGCCGGTCCGTCGCCGGCACGCGCGCTTGCTGCAGATCTGGCGTTGTGAGCTGGCGATCTCGTCGCCACGGCCGGGTCCACGCGTGCATGTCGTGCAGCCCCATGCCGCGATGACGCGTGCGGTGCACCCGCCCTGCTCACGGCGCACGGGCTAGCCTGTACCGGCGGGACTCCCCCACCGCCTGGATATGCCCTTGAATCCCTTCGATCCGCTGTTCCGGCGCTTCAAGCCGCCGAAGTCCGTGTCCGATGTGCTGCCGAAACTGCGCGAGAAGGCGGCGGCCGTCGCGCCGGACGCCGCGCGCGTGCAGGCCACCATCCAGCGTCCCCGCCGTCCCAGAAGACGATCCGCGATGCCCTGCAGCAGAGCGGCCTGGTGTCGCCATCGCCCGGTGCGCAATCCGACGCGAGCACTGCGGACACCCCGGCGGGTCCCGCGAAGCCGCGCACCTGGACCGCGCCGTCCGCGTCGCCGACCGCTGCCGCGCGCGGCACCTCGAGCGGTTTCCGCTACAGCGGGGCCGCGGGCGCGCGCGACTACACCCTGTACGTCCCGCCCGGTCTGGACGCCAGCGACGCTGCGCCCGCTCCGTTGCTGGTGATGCTGCACGGCTGCACCCAGTCGCCCGACGACTTCGCCACCGGCACGCGCATGAACGCGCTCGCCGATGCGCATGGCGTGCTGGTCGCGTATCCGTCGCAGACCGCGCGCGACAACGGCTCGCGCTGCTGGAACTGGTTCCGCCGCGAAGACCAGCAGCGCGGCTCGGGCGAGCCCGCGATCCTCGCCGGCATCGTCGCGGACATCGCCGCTCGCCAACGCGTCGATCCGCGCCGCGTCTACGTCGCCGGCCTTTCCGCCGGCGCCGCGATGGCGGTGATTCTCGGCCGCACGTATCCCGATGTCTTCGCGGCGGTCGGCGCGCATTCCGGCCTGCCGTTCGGCGCCGCGCAGGATGTTCCCGGCGCCTTCGCCGCGATGCAGGGCCGCGGCACGGCCCGCACCGCGCCGGGCGCCAACGCCGTCGCCGCACAGCGCATGCCGACGATCGTCCTCCACGGCAGCGCCGATCACACCGTGCAGGCCGGCAACGGCACCGCGATCGTCGAGGACGCGACCGCGGGCAATGCCGCCACGCCACCGCTGCGCGCCGGGCCGACCGAGACCCTGCGCGTCAACGGCCGCGAGGCGACGCGCACCGCTTATGTCGACGACGCCGGTCGCGTGCAGGTCGAGCACGTGGTCATCGCCGGCGCAGGCCACGCCTGGAGCGGCGGCGATGCTGCGGGCAGCCACACCGATGCGCAGGGGCCGGATGCCTCGGCGCTGATCCTGGCGTTCTGCCTGCAGCATGCGCGCTGACGGCGATACGGCGCGGACCACCGCAGCGGGTCGCATGCCGGCCGGTACGGTTTCATCGGGTCCGGATCGCACACTGCGTTCCCCGGGACCGCGCAGGGAATCCACGCGGGGCGCAGCGCGCCCGTGCGCTGCCCGGACCGACGATGCCGGCGCAGACCACGCCTGACGGGCGCTATCTGATCGTGCGCGGGCACCTGTGGCGCGCCGCCAATCCGCACCTCTCCGACGCGACCCGCACGCGTCTCGTCGCGGCGCTGATGGACGCGCGCCGCGCGGTCAAGGCGGCGATGCGCGCGGAGGATGCGGCGGCGCTGGCCGCTGCACGCTGCCAGGTCGACGCCGCGAAAGTCGAGCTCGGCGAACGCGGGCCGGTGTGGTGGACGGACGGCGCGCAGGACTGGAACCGCCATCTGGTGAAGAATTCGCCATACGCGGCGTGGTACGCCGAGACTGACGACACCCCGCCGGACGCGTGACGCGTCGTGCACCGTGCGCATCGCGCGGGCGGATGCGCGACGCGGATGCATCGCGGGGGTCCCGCGATGGCCGTACATCCGGCGTCCGGAACACGCCTGGCCGCGATCGCGCACATCCGCTCGCCGCGTATGAATCCGCGCCGGTGTCGGACGACCAACGCGATCAGGGGCTGCAGCACGCGAGCGCGGGCGACACGCCGACTACGGCGGCTTGCGCCGAACAGATCCCCGACGATCTCGATGACGCAGGCCCACGCACGCGGCGTGGACCTGCGATGGATCATCTACGCAATACGGCCGCGGTCAGGGACCGCACTGCCAGCGACCGTCGAAGGTGCGGCTGGCGCCGTCGGCACGCTGGTAGGTCAGCGTCGCCGGACGTGCGGGCGATTCGCCGCCGCCGATCGGCGCGCCGGTCTCGACGATGCGGAGGGTCTTGCCCTGACCGCTGAAGGTCGGATCCTTCGTCATGCCGTCGAAGCCGCCGGGCGCGCGCACCGGTTCCACGTAGCCCGCCACCTTGACGACCCCCTGCGCCGGCGCGTCGGACGCGACATCACCTTTCGCCAGCAGCAGCGGTTGCGCGCCGTCCAGCGAGAAGCTGCAGGCGAGCTCGCCGGCGAGCGTGGCGCCTGCGAGGTCCGATTCGGTCAGGGCGTCGAGCTGGATCTCGGAGCCGTCCCCGCCGGTCGTCGCACCGGTCGCGGCAGGTGCCGCCGTATCGGGCGTGGTCGCGTCCATCGGCGCAGGCGCGGCATCGGCCGGGGCGGGCGTCGCCGTCGCCTGGGCCGGTGTCGCGTCGTCGGCCGGCGTGCAGCCGGCGAGCAGGGCGCAGGCCACCAGGCCGAGGCTGATCGCCTGCGACAAGCGCGTGGCGTCGAATACGGAGCGGGGGATGCGCATGCGTCGGTTCCTGTGATGCGGCCGTGGCGCCGGATCGGCGCGGCCGGGAGTGCGCATCCTCGCCACGCCCACCTGTTGCCATCGTGAAGAACGCACCTGCGCGGCCTCGGATTCCGGAGGGCCGCCGCAAAACGCCGCCGCCTCGCAATACCCGGTGGAACGCCGCGGCGCGGCTCCCGATTCCGTCAGGACAGCAGGCGTACTGCGACAGCCAGGCGCAGACCAGCGCCGCGATCGACGCCGCGAGCGCGACGACGACGACGCCGCATTGCAGACGCGCGTTGGATGCAACGCGCGCCATTAGGTCCTCGTGGGCGAGCGTCGGATGGATGCAGCTCGCATCGCAGTGCGCGGCGATCTTGCGCAGCGTGCAGACGATCAGGGCGAGGATCGCCATCGCCGCGACGAGGACCAGCGCGATGGCGGCGGCCAGCATGCAGTCTCGGATGCCCATGGCCTGGAGCCCGTCCGTCGGGGCGTCACCCGGGACGTGCCCGGGTGCACGGTGCGGGTCAGAGACGCCCGGTCGTGGCCCGCGTGCCGGTGGCGTCGTTGCGGATCAGGTGCGTCACCGCCTGCCACACCGCGGACAGGCCGACGAGGATGTAGACGACCCGTGCGCCGATCGCATCCTGGCCGCCGAAGATGGCCGCGACGAGATCGAACTGCGCCGCGCCGACCAGGCCCCAGTTGATGCCGCCGACGATGAGAAGGATCAGGGTGAGGACGTGGATAAATTTCATGGGGTGGCGCCGAAGGAGGAGGACGTGCAGCGTCTTCGCGACGAGGTGAAACAGACGCGAGTTTCCGCGGCTTTCGACGGCGTGATCGCGGGACGCCTAGTGCATCGGCATGCGGTGCACGGGCGGCGCCGCGATCAGCGCGGCAGCCCCGTCGCGGGTGGCGCGTCGGCGTCGGTCACGCCGGGCATCGGTGTCGCCTGCGGAAACCGGGGCGCCAGTGCATCCACGCCGGACTGCGGCCTGGCGGTGGCAGTCAGCGGTTGACGCGCCGCGCGCAGGGCGGCGCTGTCGATGTCCAGGCGCGCATCGCGTGCCGCCAGCAGGGCCGGGTCCAGTTCGCCATCGCGATTGAACGACCAGGCCAGCCTGGCCGGCCCGAGCGGCATCGCACCGTCCGCACCCGCGTCGCCGTGCGGATGCCACGTGTGCCAGGTCTTGCCGTAGCCGTTGATCTTCGAGGCCATCCGCGCACGCTCCGCGACCTCGGGCAATCCGGGCGCGACGAGCTGTCGGGACAGGATCTCGCCGTTGTGCGGGTGCCAGTAGTCGCGCTCGCCATCCGGCAAGCCGGCGAACACGCGCGCCGACACGATGTACTCGATGCCCGTCAGGTTCGCGGACGCGCCGCCGTCACGCCAGCGCGCGTGCACGGCGCGGTCGTGACGCCCTGCGTGCCCTCAGGGCACCGCCCGGATCCACGCGACGTCCAGCGCGAAGTCGCCGGCGTGGCCATCTGCGATCAGCAGGCCGATTTCCTCGACCTTCGCCAGGTCCAGCGCCGGGCCGTCGAGCGTCGTGCCGCGATACGTCGGCCGCATGTCGGCGAACGCGACGGTGGCCTCGTGCCAGACGCCGGCGCGGGTGTCGAGGTCGCCGCGCCAGGACACCGGCGAGCCGCGATGCCGTGCATCGGTCGCGAGCCGCAGCTGGTAGGCGCGGCCATCGCCGCGGAGCCGCAGGCGCAGCGCGGTCGTGTCGGCGAGACCGAACGCGCCGCGCGCGCGGATCGAGGCGAAGCCGCCGTTGTCGTCGAGCGATGTCGCGCCAGCGAACGTCAGCACGCCGTCCCGCACCTCGGCGTGGCTGCGCGAATGTCCGCCCATGACGTCGTCGTCGCGTGGAGTCCAGAGTGCGTCGACGTCGCCGACCGGAAACGTGGGCGCTGCGCTCATGCGACCTCCAGCACGACCTTGCCGACATGCGCGCCGCCTTCGAGATACGCGTGCGCGGCGGCAGCATCCGCCAGCGGGAAGGTCCGATCGACGATCGCGTTGACCCGGCCCGCAGCGATCCACGGCCAGACCACGCGCTCGATTGCGACGGCCAGACGCGCTTTCTCATCGGCGCTGCGAGGACGCAGCGTGGAACCCGTGATCACCGCCTGCTTCTGCATCAGCTGCATGACCGGCACCTCCAGCGTCGGCCCGCCGAGCGTCGCGATGTAGACGATGCGGCCCTTCGGGTTCAGCGCGTCCAGCGTGGCCCGCAGCGTCGGCCCGCCGACCATGTCCAGCGCCACGTCGATGCCGCCGTGTTCCCTGGCGATTACGCCGAAGTCCATCGTCGTCGTGTCGACCGACACGTCCGCGCCCAGCGCGTGCGTGCGCGCCGCCTTGTCCGCGCCGCGACTGGTCGCCAGCACGTGCGCGCCGGCGGCCTTCGCCATCTGGATCGCGGCGACGCCGATGCCCGACGTCGCACCGTGCACCAGCAGCCACTCGCCCGCTTGCAGCGCGCCGTGTTCGAACACGTTGGCGTAGACGGTGAACACGGTCTCCGGCAGCGCCGCCGCGTGCACCCAGTCGAGACCGTCGGGAATCGGCAGCACGTGGCGCGCATCGGCGACGGCGTATTCGGCGTAACCCCCGCCGCCCAGCAGGGCACAGACGCGGTCGCCTTCCTTCCAGCGCCCCGCGCCACGCACGATCTCGCCCGCGACTTCCAGACCCAAAGTCTCGGGGGAACCCGGCGGCGGCGGGTAGTGGCCGCCACGCTGGGCGATGTCCGGGCGGTTGACGCCGGCCGCGCGCACGCGGATCAGCACCTCGCCGTCCTGCGGCACGGGCCGCGGCAGCGACACGGGATGCAAGGCATCGGCCTCGCCCGTGCCACCGCGGACGGCGATGGCGGTCATGGTCGGCTCTGGCATGGCACGTTCCTGCAGTGCGGGCGCGAGCCCGGAGCGCGTCACCCTAAGCGGGCGCGCGTTGCCATGCCGTGTTGCCCGCGATCGACCGGCCCGCGCGGCGGCGCGCCCGGCCATTTCCGGCGTGCGCGCTCAGGCGTGGCGCGGCAGCGAGAACGTGAATTCGGTCTTGCCGTTCGACGAGCTCGCCGTGACTTCGCCGCCGTGCGCGTTGACGATCTCGCGGACGATGAAGAGGCCCAGCCCCAGGCTCGTGTGTTCGCCGACGGCCGCCGTGCTGGACCCGCGACGCAGCGGATCGAACATGCCGTGCAGCGCACCTTCCTGCAGCGGTTCGCCCATGTTGCAGACGGTCGCGACCACGCGGTCCGCATCGCCCTTCACCGTCACCCACACGTCCTCGCCCGCGGCGCCGTATTTCGCCGCGTTGGTCAGCAGGTTGTGCAGCGCTTCGCGGATGGAAGCAGCGCGGCACGTCCGGCAGCGCGGCGCGGATCAGGTCGACTTCCTCGTGCAGCGCGTCGGCGAGATCGCAGGTATCGCGGCTGATGACCATGCCCGCGCCGAGCTTGCTCTTGGTGTAGACCAGCAGGTCGTCGAGCAGGTCGTGGATACGCGCGCCGCCGCTGACGATGCGATCGACGTACTTCGCGTGCGGCGTGCCCTGCACGGTGTCGGACAGCCGGTCCGCCGAATAGACGATCGCGGTCAGCGGGCCGCGCAGGTCGTGCCCCAGCGCGCCGAGGAACACCTGGCGCCAGGATTCGACCTCGGTGTTGAAGCGCGCCAGCGACTCCGCGATGGCCTGGTCGATGGCTTCGTTGAAGCGGATCACGTCCTCGACGGAGTCCGTGGTCAGCGGCGCCTCGGCGATCCACAGCCGCAGCACCGACGCCCGCAGCGCGCGGTATTCCGCGATCATCTGGTTGACGTCGAAGCCGTCGGCCGCCCGCATCCGGCCGTGGATGCTGGCCGCCGTCTCGCCGCTGGTACTCACTGGCGCGCGGCCTTCGGCCTTGGCCAGCTGCTGCTGCGCGCTCTGGTCTTCCGACAGGTCGAGGACGATGGCCTTGAGGATCTCGGGGATATGGTTGCGCAGCGCCTTCGCGCTCAGCTCCACACCCGCGGGCGACTGCGTCCGCGCGAACGCTTCGGCACCGTCCATGATGTCCGGGGCGTGCTGCCTGATGAAGTCGGCCAATCGCATGCGTTCGGTCCTTCCAAGTGGAGCTGCGGTCGCGCATTAGAGCAGACCGGCTTCAGACGAGTCATCGCGATTCCGCACTTAGGCAAGGAAGCGGCTGGAGCGCGACCGCCCGGTGGCGGAGAGCGGCGGCGCGCTGGGCCGCCGCCCTCGGCGCAGATACGCCCGGTGTGGTGACGTCAGCGTCCAGGTTGGCGGTTTCTCGCCATGCCCGATCAGGCGAACCGCGTCTGGATCTCCTCGAGCCCCTGCCCGCGCGTCTCCACGCCGCTGCGGCCGAGCATGATCGCGGCGGCGGCCATCGGCAGTGCCAGCAATGCGGCCGACAGCGCGAAATGGTCGAAGAAGCCGAGCACGCCCAGGCCTGCGCCCAGAATGCCGCCGAACTTGGAACTGGCCGCAATGACACCCGAGCCCGTTCCGCGCAGCCGCAGTGGATAGATTTCCGCCGCGTAGGGAATCAGCATCGCGATGACGCCGCTCACGCTGACCAGCAATGCGGCAATCGCGCTCGTGGTCAGGGTGGACGAGCGAATGCCCAGGAGATCCAGCGCGGCAAAGACCAGGAGTGATGCGGCGGTCAGCCCGAGAAAGAGCACCAGGGACTTGAAGCTGCTCCAGCGGTAGTAGAGCCAGATCACCAGAGCGATGCCCGGCAACGCATAGATCGCCGATCTGGCCAGCAAGGCACTCGCGGCGGCGGCATCGACACCCAACTCGGTCAGATTCGTCGGCAGCCACAGCAGGAAGCCGAAATTCACGAGTCCCCAGGCGGTACCCGCGACGAGGAGGCTGATGGAGATGGGCGCGTGCCGGCCGCGCATCAGGTCCCGGACGCCCGCGACCGGATGCCCCTCGTCGATGACGGGCGGCGCCGGATGCGCCGCGTCGTCACGTTCGACGCGACCGTCCGGCCCCGCGAAGCGCGCGAGCAGTGCCCGTGCCTGCGCGTGCATTCCCATGCTCGCCAGGAAGCGCGGCGATTCGGGAATGAACCGGTTGAGCACGATGATCAGCGCACCGGTAGGCAGGCCGAGCAGCCACAGCACGCGCCAACTGAACATCGGCTCCAGCGCTGCCGCGGCACCGGCCGCCAGCAGATAGCCGCCGGAGGTACCGAGGCCGCCCAAGGCGACCAGGAGCCAACCCCGATGGAGGGCCGGCACGGTCTCCGCCATCAGGGTGAAGGTGATCGGCAGCAGGCCGCCAGCCGAGGCGCCCATCAGGAAGCACATCGCCAGGTTCCAGCCGAACGATGGCATCGCGCCGCAAATGGCCGTCCCGATGAACATCAGCGCCGACAGCAGGATGGCGGAGCGACGGCCGAAGCGATCCGCCACGCGCCCCCACACCACCGAACCGACCGTCGTGCCTGTCAACGCGAACAGCGCCAGCACGCTGGCCCCGGACGTGTCCATGCCGTATTCGGCGCGCATGCCCGGCATCACGAAGCCCAGCGTGGCGGGCTTCATGACATCGATCGCAAGCGTCACCACGAGCACGGTCACGAGCGTCCAGTGCGCGCGACTGAGCGGCACCCCATCGGCCACGTGGAAATCGAGTGGCGTGCCCATGCCGGGATGCAGGTTCGCGGGGGAACGCGGCAACATGCCGTAAGCCGAGAGCGCCAGGCCGAACGGAATGATCGCCATGCCGATCCACATCGCGGTGGTCATCGCCATGCCGACCATCTGCCACTGCGTGTGCTCGCCCATCATGAACATCGGGCCGTGCGACAGCACGCCCGCCATGATGAGTGCGCAGCCCAGCCAGAATGCGATGGGATGGTGGAAGGAAAAACCTGCTCGACTCATGACGCGCCTCCCCAGGGAGGGCGCATGGTAGCGCTGCGGCCCATGGATTCGATCACCTTGCGACGCGATGCCCATGCCCGTGCCGGCGCCTCCAGCGTGCGGATCGGCACGCCGGGATCCGCGTTTCCGGACCGCGGCAGCGTCTGCTCCGGCGAACTGGCGCGTCCGGCAAAGGACCGGAAGCGTCCGTGCGGAGCCGGGTCCGGCGTCTCCGCGTCGTCAGCCGATCTGCTCCTCGTGTTCGCGGAGGAAGGTCGCCAGCGGCACCAGGGTCGGCGGCGGCAGGTCGTCGTCGAGCAGGGGCGCGGCGGTGCGATGCGCGCCGAGCCAGCGCGTCATGAAGCGTTTGGCCTGCGCCGCCGACGCGGCCCGGCCGGCATGTTCGCGACGGCGCCAGTGCAGCCAGTAGCGCCCGCCCGGATACACCGCGCCGACCGCCTGGCCCTTCCACGTCAGCATGGTCACGCCGGCGCTGGCGCTCCACTGGTAGGGCACGGTCATGCCACGCGACGGCTTGCGCACCGCTTCGATCTCTTCCCGCAGCAGGGGGTCGGTCTGCCATTCCATCGGCGCAGGGTGCGCCGGGTGCGGGTCACGGGGTGAGACGCGGGAGGAGTGAGGCCGCTGCCTGCACCGACCGTCTCGCGATTGCGATCCGCCTTGCGCACGATCCGCGAACGGGTCCTCGCCACACGTGCCGCCACGACGTCGACGCGCGCAACGGGGCGGACATCACGACGACGCGCTCCCGGCGATACCATTCGCAACACGCAGGACCGCGCGACCGTCCTCGGGATGCAGGACGCCCGCTTCTCGGGCGTCGCGCACGACGCTACAACCACACACCAGTCGCTGCCGCGCACGTGGGCAGCGACGTCAGAACGTACGAGGGCACCCCGGATGCGACCGATTTCCCGATGGCTGGATGTGCCGGCAATCCACGATCCCGTGGATCGTCGCAATGCGCCGATGCTGCAGCTCGTGCTCGGATTGCTGGGCAGCATCCCGCCACTGCTCTGGTTGTACCGGGTCTTCGGAAGCGGCCTTCCCTGGCAACCGGGCGAGACCGCGTCCCTGGTCACCAGCCTGGTCATCAGCGCGGTCGCCGTCTGGTCGCTGCTGCTGATTCGTCGTGGGCGTTTCCAGTGGGCGATCCGTCAGCTTCTCGTCGTGGTCGCCGGCATGATGCTGGTCTCGTACGCGATGGCCGGTCTGATGTCGCACACGTTCGAGCAGCCGATCCAGGTGATGTGGCTCCTGGTCGCCGGCATGATGATCGGACGTGGCGCGCTGTGGGCGATGTACGGCGTACTGGTCGTCGCCATGGTGGCCGGCGGCTATACCGATGCCGGCCGGACCGGCGAGCCCCTCGTCCCGACGTTCGCCGACGTGGGTGTGCGTTCGGTGATGTTCCTGCTGATCACGATCGTCGTCGACCGTAGGTCCTCGGCCCTGCGCAGCAGTCTGGCCGAGGCGACCCGGCAGGCCACGGCGCTGGCCAAGGCGAACACGCGCCTGTCGGAAGAGATGGCCGCGCGCGAGCGCGCCCAGACCCAGCTGCTGCATGCGCAGAAAGTCGAAGCCGTCGGCCGCATGGCCAGCGGCGTGGCCCACGATTTCAATCATCTGCTGACGCTGATGCTCGGGTACGTGGAGCGGGGACGTCGCAGCCGCGACCCGGATGAGATCGATGCCGTGCTGAGCGGCCTCGACGTGGCCGTGCGCCGGGCCACTGCGATCACCCACAAGCTCCTGCATTTCGCCCGCAACGACCCGAGCCATCTGGAATATTTCGACGCGGCGGACGCGCTGCGGGAGACCGTGCCGATGTTGCGGCAGACGCTGGGACCGCGCATCGCGCTGGATCTGGACCTGACGGAAATCGCCAGCCCGATCCTCTTCGACCGGGCGCAGTTCGCCCTCGCGGTCCTCAACCTGACCGCCAACGCCGCGCAGGCGATGCCCGACGGGGGCCGCTTCGGCATCCATCTGAGCGCGTCGGATGCAGACGGCGAGATGCAGCTCGATCTCGTCGATACGGGCCACGGCATCCCGCCCGACCTGCAGGCGCGGATCTTCGAGCCGTTCTTCACCACCCGACCGGCAGGTCAGGGCACGGGCTTAGGCCTGGCCGTCGCCTCGGGCCTCGTCGAGGATGCCGGTGGCACGTTGACCGTCGACAGCACCCCCGGCCGCGGGACACGGTTCCGCATGCGTCTGCCGCTCGCGACCGATCAGGTCGCGGCCTAGCGTCGATGCGCTCGCGTGCGTGCGGCCATCACATCAGGGCGTGCCGGTCGCTTCGCAGGTGAACCCGATTTCGATCGTGCCGCCAGCCGGCCAGGTCGGAATGACCAGTCCCGCGCCCTGCAGGGCGGACATCGTCGGCGAGGCCGGACAGACCGCGCCTGCGGTCGCACTGCAGGTGGGCACGGCCGCGCTGCAGTCGAGACCCGCGACCGCCGGATCGCGGACCACGGCGCCGTCGGCATCGGCGCCGCCGGCGTGCGTGGCGAGCAGAGTGAACGTCACCGGATCGCCGACGGCCGCGTTGGCCACGGAGGCGGTCTTCTGGATCTGCAGGTCGAGATCGTCATCCAGCAGGGTTGGCGGTACCGCCGCAGGCCTCCGTCGAGCTCAGCAGGAAATCGTCGGGGCTGGGCGCCAGTGCGAGTTCCACGGTGCGGCTGCCGTCGATGAGGGCATTGCCGATGGACGTGAGCCCGAGGGGCAGCAGCACGTCCCCCTCGTACGTGCCCGCAGCGACGACCACACTGAAGGTCGCGCCACCCGACGGCGTCGTGTAGTCCACGCCGTTCTCCGCGGTGCCGCCGGTGATGGTGACCTCGATGGTCAGGTCGGCCTCCAGCGTGCCGACGATGCGCAGCGACGGTGCGCCCGCACCCGCGCCCTCGACCGTTTCGAAGCCGGCGCCCGCCAGTTCGATGAAGGGCTTGAGCAGAACCTGGATCTCGTCCAGGAAGTTGCCCGTCGTCGCCGTGCCCGAGAGCGCTTCGAAGCCGATGTTGGTGACACCGCCAGCGCCTGCGTAGGCGAACTCGCCGTCGTAGTCGCGCCAGCCGTCGGGGCCTGCACTGGAACCAGATGTGCCGATGAACGTGGAGGTCACGCCGCCGTCGCCGGTATTGGTGGTGCCCACCTCCACGATGGGTGCGGTGCCGAGCAGAAACTGCATCCGGTCCGGGATGGTGGCACTGTCACGTCCCTTGTGGCTGAAGCGCCAGCGCACGTCGTCACCCGGGACGAGGCAGACGTTCTGCGAGATCCGCGACAGCTCCGAAGCATTCAGCTCGGCCAGCTGGGACCCATTGCGCGCGTTCACGGTCAAGCCATTCGTACGTGGCGTGCGCCACAGCTCGATGATCGGTGCTGAAGCGCCGACGACGAAGCCGGGCGGCGTCACGCAGCCTCCGGAATTTTCCTGCGGCTGCGCACTGTGCGTCGTCGTCCAGCCGGGCACGTACTGCTCGCCGATATAGACGCGACACCCCACCGTCTGCAGGTTCGGCTGCTCGAAGCTGAGATTGATGAAGCTGCGTTGCACGGCCGCGATGCCGACCTGCGCGGACGCGCCGCCTGCAGCAACGGTGAGCGCCAGTGCGGTCGCCACGGAAAGCGCGGCACGGCAACGGGCGGAAGCGGGGCGATGATCGATCATGAGCGAAGCCTGTGCGTTACCGGAGCGGCGTCAGTAGCTGCCGACGAAGTTGATGTAGAACCCGCGGTGGTCGTAGTCGAGATCGGTGAGATCGTCACTGAAATCGGTGAAGTTGTAGCCCACGCCCACGCGGAAGTTGCGGCCGATGTCGCGGTCCACGCCGGCCATCCAGCCCTGGCGGGTGCCGCCGTCATCGACGTCGAGCCAGCGGTACTCGGCCAGCGCGTGCCACTTCTGCAGCAGTTCGTAGCGCAGCTGGCTGGCGGCGAACGTCGTCGCCGAGTCGAACCAAGCGCCGGTGCCGCGGCCGTAGCGCGCTTCGCCTTCGCGGCGTGCGAGCTTGCCGGCGACTTCCCAGCGGTCGTCGATGCGGTACACACCTTCGAGCGAGAGCACCTGCGACTTCTGGTCGTAGTCCGCGCCGCCCAGCTGGCCCAGCGTCGCCAGGTCGTACAGATACGTGTAACGGCCGAACAGGCCCCAGCGCGATCCGTCCCACGGGCGGTACGCGAAGCCGAGGTTGCTCTCGATGAACTTCGCGCTGGCGCGCGGATCGAGATCGTCCTGGGTGTCGGCGTAGTTGAAGCGCGCGGCGACGCGCCAGCTTTCGTTGAGACGATGCTGCACGCGGTTGGTGGTGATCCACTGCGTGCGACGTTCCGCGCCGGTGTCCTCGCGCCACTCGATCTTGCTCTGCCAGTCGGTGACGTTCGACGCGCGACCGCCCGAGACGCTGATCGCGCGCCGGTCGACCTGGCCGCCATCGCGCGTGGTCAACTCGCCGTCCGACAGCGTGAAGCCGAGGTTCCAGCCCACGCCCGGATAGAAATCCATGCCGTAGGTGTGCGCCAGGCCCGACTCCTGCCGGGTCTTGAGGAACTGGCTTTCGTTGAAGATGTTGACCTGGTTCGACAGGCGCCAGCGCTGGCCGAGCGTCCAGCCGTTCTGGCGGGTCGGATTGAACAGCGGGTCGTACTCGGTGGTGTCCGTCGAGTAGGTGTAGGCGCCGTACAGCGCATGCTGCGGCGACAGCCGGTACTCGCCGTTGACCTGCGCCGCGTCACCGCGATCACCGGTCGTGACTTCGCCGCCCAGCGTGGAGAGGTTGGCGAAGTTGTAGCGGCTGCCGAGCGTGAACGCATCGTTGTCCGCGTAACGGCCGCCGTCATCGTCGAGCGTCAGCTGCGCAACGCCGTAGACGTCGAGCGACGTGCCGAAGCGATGCGTGTAGCGCAAGGCGCCGAGCGTGCCGGCGATGTCCGCCGTCGCCGCGCGCTCTTCCTGCACACGGCGCAGTTCGGCGGCGAGCGCGGAGACATCGGAGAAGCGCCACTCGGTCGTCGCCTGCGCCTGCACCAGCGCATCGACGCCGCGTTCGGCGCGGCTGTAGCGCGCGTAGAAGCCGATGTCGGACGTGAACTCGCCCAGCACTTCAGCGCCGTATTCCTCGATGTCGGCGCCGGTGTCGAAGCGCGCGACCGAGAAGCCGGCATCGACGCGGCGCCACCATGCACCCGTGCTCCAGTCCTGCGCGGTCCAGCCGAGCTCGCGGAAGTTCGCGCGCAGTTCGACCGCACTCGCCTCGCCTTCGCGCGGACCGACCGGGTTGAGCTGGGTGAAGGTGAAACCGCCGTTGTCGGAGAAGAACACCGGCGCGCCGGTGGACTCGGTGCGGCTGTGCTCGAGCTTGAGGTAGGTGCCCTTGCCGGCCTGCAGGGTCAGGTCGGCCGACATCAGCGTGTAGTCCTCGCCGGCGCGGTTCTCGTCGACCCAGGTCGCGCCGAGGCCGACGTGATCGCCGAACCACTGCTTGGCGCGCACGCCGGCAGCGATCTCGTCGGGATCGAAGCCCGCAGGCACCCATTCGTAGTCGACGATCAGGCGCTGTTCGAAACCGTCGAGCGGTGCGTCACGGGTAATCGTGGGCACGTTGTCGCGCGAGACCGGCATCAGCGGACGCGTCAGGATGATGCGGCCCTGCAGCTCGTCGATCTCGTAGTCGGCGCCGCGCAGCAGCACGCTGCGAACTTCGACGCGGCCCGTCGTCGGGTCACGCGTTTCGACGACCACCTGTTCCGACCCCGGCAACACGTCAGTGTGGCGCAGGTAGTACAGGCTGCCGCCGGTGCCGACGAATTCGCTGTGACCCGGCGCGGTCTGCGCTTCGGAGCCGAACGCACGCAGTTCGCTGACCGGGTCGCCCCAGACATTGGCCGCGCGCGAACGCCACGCCAGCGCCGCGCCGTAGAGCGCACGCTGGTACTGGCCGTACTCGGTGCCGGTGAAGCCGGTCGAGAAGTTGCCCCACAGCGCCTGGTTCTTGTCCCAGTCCATGCGCACGTAGAAACGGCCCATGGTGTCGACGTCGCGATACGTCGTGGAATCGTCGCCGTAGCTCGGGTAGTAGAGATCCGGATCGACGCGGCGGAAGATGTCCTGCGGATCGGCGGCGGTGAAGCCGTCGAACAGATCGCCGAGCGGCCGGTTCTGCGTGTCGGCCTGCGCGGTGATCAAGTATTTGCCGCCGATCTTGCCCTTGCCGTAGAACGCCAGGCGGCCATCGCTGAGGATGTCGTCTTCGCGTCCGGCCAGTGCCAGTTCGCGGCCGGGACCGCTGGCCTTGTTCTGGAACACGGTGACATCGGCGATGCCGACGCCGAAGAAATAGCGGCCGCTGACGTCGACATCCAGCGCGTGGTGCGCGGTGTCGCCATTGCGGTTCTGCAGGCCGATGTCGAACCGGTGCTGGCCGACGGGCATCAGATACTCGGCGACGAACTTGCGTTCAAGATCGACCGGGTAGCTGTCGCCGTTGATCAGCAGCGTCTGGCCTTCGGCCAGGTTGCGACCCTGGATACGCACGCGCGAGCCGTACACCGGAATGTTCTGCTGGCGCAGGCCGTTGCCGGAGAACACGGCATCGACCAGCGATTGCGTGGCCGCCTCGTCGGCGGTCAGCGCGGTGCCGAGTGCACGCTCGGTGCCGGAGCGCAGCATCTGGTCGCCGCGATCGGCCTCGGCCGGTGTGACCAGCTGCAGGCGATGCGTGTACGTCTCGTCGAAGTGGCCCTGCGCGTCGTAGGCACGCAGCACGTAGACCAGCTCGTCACCGGGACGGAACTGGCGACCGGCGGGCAGCGTGCCGTCCCACTCCGCATCGGCGACGGCCGCGTGCGGCAGGTCGAACTGCGCAATCGGCTCGATCAGATCGGCATCGCTGGCGCGATACAGCGTGAGCTCGAGGCGATCGATGAAGTCGACATAGTTGCTGCGCGCGTAGAAGCGCACCGGACGCGTGATGCGGCCGGCTTCGAACGGCGCCAGCGACGGGCCGGACACCGACAGCTCGGGCTGGCCGAGATCGGGATCTTCGGTCGCCCAGATCGCGCCACCGCCGGGCAACTGCACCGAGAAGCGACCGAGCGCGGTCGCGCGTCCCGGCTGCTCCAGCGCCACGCTGACGCGGCGATCGGGCTGCAACGCGGCCGACGACGAACGCGCGGACGTGCCCGTGGTCACCGGCTGGCCGAAGCTGCGCGTGCGCAGCTGGAACAGCGTCGTATCGCCGTCGCGGCACCCCGAATCGTCGCAATCGATTGCGGTACCGGTCGGCGCTGCGTTCGCTGCGTCCGTCGCGACAGCGTCCTGCGCCGTCGCGGCTGCCGACGCCATGCTGGCCAGAATGCCCAGCAGGGTGGCGTCGAGCAGTTTCATCTTCATGTTGCGGTTCCCGTTCACTTGCGCACCTCCCCGACCGGTGCAGCCGGATCGCGCGTGGCCTCGACCCGTGTCTTCGCACGCACCTCCGGACTCAGGCGTCCTGCGAGCGCGTCGTAGACCGCCCGCGCGCGGCGCAAGCCCAGATCGACGTTGTAGGCATGTGGGCCGCGCACGTCGGTGTGTCCGACGATGCCGACCACGCCGCCGCCCAGGGTCTCCAGACGTGCGGCCACGGCATCGAGCAGTGCCGCGAATTCGGGCCGGATCGTCGCGCGGTCGGTCTCGAACAGCACCGTGCCGAGCAGCACGTCGCCGTTGCCGACACCGGCCACCAACGCGTGCGGATCCTCGACCCGCGTGCGCAGTTCGACCTGCAGCGCCTGCGCGGCCGCCGGCGAGACCTTGCCCTGCAGCGCATCGCGCACCGACGCCGCACGTGCGAACGCGAGCGCTTCCTGCCCACCTTCGCCGGTGATGACGAGGCTGCCGCCGCCATGGCGGTCGACCTCGCGCGCCATCGCCTCGATCGCCGGCAGCATGTCCGCGCGCAGCGCGCTGCTGTCGGGATCGAACATCACGTCGCCCAGCGTCATCTCGACGGTCTCGCCCGGTGCCTGCAGCTCGACCACCGGCAGACGCACGCCGAAATCGAAGCGCACCGGCAGACCGGCGGTCACGCGACGCACCAGCGGATTGGCCGTGGTGAACGTGGTGCCCGGCGGCAGCGTCGCGGGATCGACCTTGAGGATGAAGTTGCGGCCATGCGCGGCGGTCCCGCCCGGCACGTCGACCAGGTGGTAGCGGCCGTACTGGTCGGTCTCGATCAGCAGACCTTCCACCGACGCGATCCGCACGCCCGGAATGCCGCGCTCGTCGATGCCGACGTTGCCGATCACGTACTCGACCAGCACGCCTTCGCCGTCCTGCGAGACGCGACGGGTCGCCACCGGCTCGGCAGCCGACAGCCCATTCGCCACGTCGCCAGTGCGCTCCAGGCGCGTGCTGCCGTCGGCCGCCATGCGCAGCGTCGCGCCGTCGACGCTGGTCAGCACGAAGTCGCCGGTGAAGTCCGCACTGCGCAGACGCTGGCGGATCACGATCTGGTTCGCTTCGATCGGATCGGCCACCGACTGGCGACCGGCGATCGTGTCGAGCGCTACCCCGTGCAGCAGCGGCGCGCTGGCGTCGGCGAGCGGCTGCGGGCCGTCGCCATGATCGATCGTCGTCGAACCTGCGATGTAGGCACCCGGTGCGAAGCCGCCCTGCACGCGCACATCGCGCAGCGCCGCGCTCGCCTGCCAGCCATCGCCGTTGCGATCGTCGAACACGGTGCCGAACACCAGGCTGTCGTCGAGCAGCGGATCGAACGCGGTCTGTACCTGCGCGGTCGCGACGTTGGACAGCGCGATGCCGCCTGCGCTCTGCGCCTGCACCTGGTTGACGTGACCACCGGCGCGGATGCCGGCGCCCACGCGCAGCAGGTAGCTCATCGTCAGGCTGTCGCCCGGCGCGAGATCGAGACTGGCGATGCGGATCGGACGCGCGCCCGTCATCGACAGCGCGCGGCCATCGCTGGCGGCCAGCGACCCGTCGACGTAGCTGAAGCCCGCCGGCGGCGTGTCGACCACGCTGGCGCCGGAGACCACGGTATTGCCGATGTTCTCGACCGTCACCGTGTAGCGCACCAGATCGCCGACCTTGACCTCGCGCACGGCGGCGGTCTTGGTCACGCGCAACGGCGCCACGCCTTCGACGCGGACGAGCACCGTCGCGATGTCACAGACCGGCGTCGGGTACGAGGTATCACAGACGCGGTAGACGAAGCTGTCCTCGCCGGTATAGCCGAACGCCGGCGTGTAGGTGCAGATCCCGTTCGCGCAGTCCACCGCGCCGTGACCGGGCGGCGTCAGGATCGTCAGCGAGCCGGGATCCAGAGGCGCACCCGTACTGGTGTCGTTGCCGACCACGAGGACGGGTGTCGGGACACCGGACTCGACCGTGCCCGCGTCATCGTCGATCGCCTCGACGATGTTCGGCATGACCGTGACCGTGACCGTCGCGGTGGCGCAGTTCGACGGATTGTTGGTCTCGCAGATCTGGTACTCGAACACGTCGTCGCCCGAGAAGCCGGGGTTGGGCGTGTAGGTGATCGTGCCGTCCGGATTGATCGTGATGCGACCGTTGGCCGGCGGCGTCACTTCGATGACCGTGACCGCATCCGGATCGACCGGGACGCCGTTGAGGGTGTCGTTGTCGAGCACCGGGATCGTGACCGGCGTGTTCTGGTCGGTCGTCGCGCCGTCATCGACCGCGTCGATCGCCGGGGCCTCGACCACGACCGTCACGGTTGCGGTGTCGCAGTTGTCCGGGTTCAGCGTCTCGCAGATCGTGTACTCGAACGTGTAGCTGCCCGCCGGCGTGCCCGGCTCGACACCGACGACACCCGTCGTCGTATCGACCGTGATCCCGGGCGGCAGCGTGCCGGTCGTGATCGTCACCGTGTCCGGCGTCGCCGGCACGCCATTGAGCGTGTCGTTGTCGAGCACATTGCCGACCGAGGGATCGCCATCGGCGCCGCTGACGGGTCCGAAGCTGTCGTCGCTGGCGACGATCTCGGCCGCCTCGACCACGACGGTCACCGTGGCGGTGTCGCAATTGGCCGGGTTCAGCGTCTCGCAGAGCGTGTACTCGAATGTGTAGCTGCCGGCCGGCGTGCCCGGCTCGACGCCGACGACACCCGTGGTGGGATCGACCGTGACGCCATCCGGCAACGCGCCAATGGTGATCGTGACCGTGCCCGGGGTTGCCGGCACGCCATTGAGGGTGTCGTTGTCGAGCACGTTGCCGACCGAGGGATCGCCGTCGGCGCCGTTGACCGGGCCGTAGCTGTCATCGGTGGCGACGATCTCGGCCGCTTCGACCACGACCGTCACGGTCGCGGTGTCGCAATTGGCCGGATTCGCCGTCTCGCAGATCGTGTAATCGAACGTGTAACTGCCCGCCGGCGTGCCGGGCGCGACACCGACGACACCCGTGGTGGGATCGAGCGTCAGACCCGGCGGCACCGTGCCGGGCGTGATCGTCACCGTGCCCGGCGTTGCGGGCACGCCATTGAGCGTGTCGTTGTCGAGCACGTTGCCGACCGACGGATCGCCGTCCGTCCCGTTGACCGGGCCGAAGCTGTCGTCGTTGGCGGCGATCTCGTAGGGCGTGATGCCGACAGTGACGGTCGGGCTGCACGCGGCGGACGTGCTGCCTGCAGGACAGACGCCGGGCTCGCCCGTGGCGATGGTGGCGGTGTTGACCAGCTGGCCGGCATTGACGTCGGCCTGCGTCACCGCATACGTGCCGGTGAGCACGCAGCTCGCGCCCGGCGCGAGGCTGGCGCAGACGATGCGGTCGGGCGTAATGCGATCGTCGCGCACGTCGACATCGGCCAGCGTCACCGTGCCGGTGTTGGTCGCGGTGACGGTGTAGGTCAGCGTATCGCCGAGCGTGACCGTGCCACTGCCATCCTCGTCGGCGTTCGCGCCCAGCGCCTTGTTGGTCGCAAGCCCGGGACTGCGGACGATGTCCACGTCGGCGTCGTCCGGCGGGCTGGTCGTCGTGCCGCCACCCGGCGGCGTGCCGGTCGCCGTCGCGGTGTTCAGTACCTCGCCCGCATCCACTTCGGCCTGGGTGATCGTGTGCGTACCGGTGCAGGTCGTCGACGCGGCCGGCGCCAGCGTGGTGACCGGGCAAGCGGCGGCGGCATCGAGCTGGGCATCGTCGATCGCGAGGCCCGTCAGCGTGACGTTGCCGGTATTGGTGACGAGGAACGTGTAGCCGATCGTGCTGCCGACCGCGTTGCCGCTCGGCGTGCCCGCCGTCTTGACGACGGTCAGCGACGGCGTCGCCGCCAGCGTCACGTCGTCATCGTCCGGCGGACTGGTCGTCGTGCCACCGCCCGGCGGCGTGCCGGTCGCGGTCGCGGTGTTCAGCACCTCGCCCGCGTCCACTTCGACCTGGGTGATCGTGTGCGTGCCGGTGCAGGTCGTCGACGCCGCGGGTGCCAGCGTGGTGACCGGACAGACCGCCGGGGCATCGAGCCGGTCGTCGTCGATCGCGAGATCGGCGAGCGGCACGTTGCCGGTGTTGGTCACCAGGAACGAATACGCGATCGTGCTGCCGGCGATGGTGCCGGTCGGCGTGCCGGCGGTCTTGACCACGGTCAGGGACGGCGCGGCGGCGGCAGTCGGCACATCGAGACTCGGACGGCAGGCCACGTCGGTCGCACCGGCCGGGCACAGCTCGGGCGTGTCCGGCGTGGTGACGACGGCCGTGTTCGAAACGGTGCCCGCGACGATGTCGGCCGCGATGACCGTGTACGTGCCCGTGAGCGTGCAGACCGCAGCGGTCGCGAGCGGCGCACAGGTGATGGCGCCAGGCGTGATGCGGGCATCGGTCAGCGTCACGGTCGGCAGCACGACGTTGCCGACATTCGTCGCGGTAATGGTGTAGGTCAGCACGTCGCCGAGGGCGACGGGTTCGACCACGGTGACGGGAACCCCGTTGACTGCCGTCAGCGTCTTTTCGCTGTCCAGACCCGGCGCGAGGGCGATCGGTGTGGTTTCGGTGCAGTCGTTCCCCGCAGTGCTGCAGTCGACGCCGTCGACCGCCACCGTGTTGGTGATCCCGGTCGTGGTCGCGGGCAGGCTCGCGTCGACCAGCACCTCGAACCGGAAGGTCGTGCTGGCGCCGGCGACGATGTTGCGCGACGCGGTGTTGGTGCAGGTCGCACCGGTGCAGGTGAAGTCGTCCGAGGCGCCGCCGCGGCTCGTATTCGCGGGCAGGGTCTCGACGACATCGCCGGGAAACACGGTCGCCGCCTGGGTGCCCGCGACGTGGCGGATCTGGATGTCGTAACCGAGGACGTCGCCCGGGGCGGCTGGCTCGCTGAGCGGCACCGCTGTGCCGCCGCGGGTGATCGACGCCAGCGACTTGGTCGCCTGCAGCGTCGGCGGCACGATGTTCGGGAACGCACAGGAGGCGAGATCGCGCCCCATGCCGCTCGTGGAGGTGCCCGCCGGCGCCATGGTGCCGGTGTCGAGGTCCATCGCGTAGTACGCGCCCCCGCTGTTGTTCACCACGTACAGGCGGCCGTCACTGCCGAAAGCGGCGCCGGCGTAGTTCACGGCGGTCGGCGCGCCGGTGAAGTTCTGCTGGCGGGTGGCGGTGCCGGCGGTGACGTCGACCCGATAGAGATCGGAACCCGCGACCAGCCAGCCGAAGCCCTGGTCGTCGAACGCGATGTCGCCGGAGCCCAGATCGCTCGGGCTCACGTCGTAGCGCAGCGTGGTCGGGCCGCTGACGGTGTAGCCGTAGGCACCGTTGCGCTCCAGCCGGTACATGCTGGCGACGCGGGCTGTGACCGGACCGGTCACGGCGCTGACCAGATAGCCGACACCAGACTCCGTCATCCCCGCGCGCGGCAGGTTGGCACTGACCACCGCGCCCGTCTCGTACCAGCCGGGGCTTGTGGGATGGGTCGGGTCGAAGGCCCAGATGACGCCAGTGCCCGCGGCGTGGAACAGCAGCCGGCTGCGATCGCCGCTCGGATCGACCATCAGCGCATTGAGATCGCCCGTGATGGGGGCATCGAGTTCCGGAACGCGGACGTCGGTCTGCGACGCCGTGGAATAGCGGTAGATGCCGACGCCGTTGATGACGCTGAAGACATCGCCCGCCGCACAGAAGTCGGGGCCGCTCGCGCCGATCGCCACCGTGGCACTGCCGGTGTTGCTGGTCGGGTCGACGTCGTTCCGGCCCGCAGGGGCAGTGACGGTTGCGACATTGGTGACCGTCGAGGACTGCGCGATCGCCAGATGCGAGACGCCCGCGATCAGCGTGAAGGCCAGCGCCAGCAGAAAGCCGGACGCGGTCGTCCGCGCCCGGCCGGAAAGCGATTGTTCGAACACGTAGCTGCCCCTTTGCGCCGTCAGAAACGGCGCATGCGTTCCGGCGCCAAACGGCGCCTCTCTCATCACTGCTTCGGCGCGTTGCCCAACACGCGCCTCCCCGGACGCCCCGACCGGACCGCGATGCCGCGGACTGATTAGACGTGCGGCGCGCACTATATGTGATGCGCATCCCAGAATCACGCACCTTGTGTTGCGGAACCTCACGCCAGGTGAGGGAACTCGGCCATCGGCGAGTGACACCCGGACATCACGGGATCGCGAAGCCCAGAAGGGCCGTGGGGTCCCACCAAGGGGAGACGCCGCGATGCCCTTGAAGATGCGACCTGCCGGTCGCGGGCCCTACCAGGCCAGGACGTAGCCCACGCCGCGCACCGTCTGTAACGGCAACGCCAGGCCGGTCGAGTCCTGGCACTTGCGGCGCAGGCGGTAGACCAGCATTTCCAGCCGGTGCGGATCGAAACCGTCCCGATCATCCGACAGGCTGGCGATGAGCGCATCGCGGCGCACCGGCGTGCCGGGCGCTGCCGCGAGCAGACGCATGATCTGCTGTTCGGGCAGCGACATCGCGACCGCGCGGCCATCGGGCAACAGGATGCGCCAGCCTGCCGCATCCAGACGCCAGCGCCCGGTGGCCTCGCCGGCGCCCGTTCCCACGCGCCGGTAGACGTTGCGCAGGGTGGCGACCAGCGTGTCGGACTCGACAGGCTTGTCGAGGTAGGCGTCCACGCCGGCTTCGAGTCCACGCAGGCGATCGCGGTCCGAGACGTGCCCGCTCAGCATCACCAGGCCCGTCGCCGGCGCCACCTGGCGCAGATGGCGGGCGATCTCGACGCCATCCTCGTCCGGAAGCCCGACGTCGAGCAGCACCAGGTCGTAACGGTTCGCGACGAGATCGCGATACAGGGCCAGCGCGCTCGCCACCCCGGTCGCCCTGAAACCCGAATCGCGAAGCAACGGCAGCAGGATCTGCTCGCGCAGCTCGTCGTCGTCCTCGACGACGGCAACCCGGGGTTGGTCTACGTCGTTCACGCCTGCATCGCCTCGCGTCGGGTGCGTCCATCGGTCTGGGCCGCCGCGACGATATCAAATCGACCTCGGCCTTCGGCTTCGGCCGATGGCGGGACTGACCATTCGCGCCCTTGGTCGCGTGCGAAAGGGGCCGCGGTTCCCCCGGTGCCGGTCGCGCGCCGTGGCATGGAAGGTGCAGGCTGTCGGTAACATCACCACTGCGAATACCCATGCCCGCACCGCCTCGCCACCTGATCGCGCTCGTCCTCGCCCTGGGCGTCGGCGCGGCGCATGCGCACGGCGGCGGGCTCGACCGGCACGGCTGCCACAACGATCGCAAGAACGGCGACTACCACTGCCATCGCCCTGCCGCATCGGCGCCGCCGTCCGTGCAGCCGCTGCCATCGCGCTCCGCACCCGCGTCACCCCGCTTCGGCCTGCAGCCGCAGCGATCGCAGGGTGCGTTCCGCAACTGCACCGAGGCACGCGAGGCCGGCGCCGCACCGGTGCATCGCGGCGAGCCGGGTTACGGCCCGCATCTTGATCGCGACGACGACGGCGTGGGCTGCGAGCCGCAACGCGGTCGTTAAGCAACAGCAGTGGCGAAACCGGGCACCCTCCCGTCACCCTCGCTTGAGTGATGCGCCGCGTTATCACGACAACGCGTCTGCGCTTGCAGACAGGCGCGAATCGCGGATGCCGCCGCGTCCGCAGTGAAAAGGATGCAGTGTCTGCACGTTCTGACCGCGGCAATGTCGGGGCCTATGACAGTCGCCGCACAAAGCTGTCCTGCTTCTAACCGACCCGTCCCGCTTGTCCCGTTCGTACACAGTCGCATCCCGACCCAGTGCCTAGGCTCCGAGTCCCGCAAGCCGATCTGATGCACTCATGGCCTCTTCACCCGCACGTTGTCCGCATGTCTCGCGTCCCGTCACGTCGCCAGGCATTGCGTCCCCCGCCCATCTGCCCGAGTTGTTCTTCGAGAAGATCCGCGCGGCCGACTGGCCCTGCGTCGGCTCCAAGGCTGCCCTGGCCAAGGATGCGCTGGAGCCACACGTGTTCGGGCGGATGGGGGACCGGATCAACGATGCGCCGCTGCTCGAAGGGCTCGCGCGCTTCGCGCGGAAGATCGAGCAGGAACCGGACGACAGCAAGACAGTGCATTCCTTCGTCGCGATCTTCGAGGGTCCGCGCGACACGGACGAGTCCCGTTTCGAGGCCATGCTCTGGTCGCAGCTCCAGCGTCTGCACGATCTCGACATCAAGGGCGGCACGCGCTGGGCCCCCGACGTGAGCCGCGACCCCGACGATCCGCATTTCAGCCTGAGCCTGGCCGGTCACGCCTTCTTCGTCATCGGCCTGCATCCCGGGGCGTCGCGCATCGCGCGCCAGTTCGACACGCCGGTACTGGTGTTCAATTCCCACCAGCAGTTCGAGAAGCTGCGTGAGGACGGCCGCTACCAGAAGATGCAGGTCGCCACCCGCGAACGCGATATTGCGCTGCAGGGTTCCATCAACCCGAACCTCGCCGACTTCGGCGCCGCGGCCGAGACGCGCCAGTACAGCGGTCGCAAGACCGGTGCGGACTGGGTGTGCCCGTTCCGCGTGAGGAGCCCGAAGTGAGCGAATCGAACACCCAGCGCATTCCGCCCTGCTCGGGGCGTGCGGTGACACTCGAGGCAGGCGACGAGCTGATCATCATCGACCCGATGGGCGAGCAAGTCAGCGACCTGACCGCCTTCGCCCGCGACGACACGGCCGAATACCTGTCGTCGGGACGCTCCATCGACTACGCGTCCAAGCTGTTCCTGAGCACCGGCGACACGCTCTACTCGAACCGCAGCAACCCCATGTTCTCGATCGTCGAGGACACCTGCGGGCGGCACGACTTCACCCTGACGCCGTGCTCGAAGACGATGTTCGAGAAGCTCTACGGCGAGACCGAAGGCCGCCCGGGCTGCGAGGGCAACCTCGCCTCGGCCCTGGCGCCCTACGGCATCGGCGTCGACCGCATCCCCATCGCGTTCAACGTCTTCATGCATGTCGCGTTCGACGCATCGGGCAAGGTGTCCGTCCTGCCGCCGCTGAGCAAGCCCGGCGACTTCATCCGCCTGCGCGCGGAGATGCCGCTGGTCGCCGCGATGACCGCGTGCTCCGCGGGACAGTCGAACAACTTCCACTACAAGCCGATCGATTTCCGGGTGCTGCGCGACGGGATTGATGTGACGCTGGACGCGCTGGGCTGATTGCCATCGCTGGCCCGTGTATCCGTCTGCCTGACCTTCGCGATATCGAGCCACTCCTGACCAAGAGTGGCTTGCTCCCGTAACGCCAGGTCCGCATCACGGTTCGCCTGCGCCCCCTTGGCGCCCCGCGCGCTCGCGCTGCACCGCTACCGCTGTGCCCACCCCGTCGCATGTTCAACGCCGAAGCGCATCTGCGGCGGCAGCTGGAAGATGAAGTAGGGGTTGAGTGATGGCGGGCGACTCGCCTCATCCAGGCGCTGCTGCTGGTCCGCGGTCAGCGTGATGTCGAGCGACGCGATGTTCTGGTGCAACTGCTCGACGCGGCTGGCGCCCACCAGTACCGAGGACACGCCGGGCTGCGCCACCGTCCAGGCCAGCGCGACTTCCGCCATCGAACGCGCCTGCGCATCGGCCACCTCGCGCACGACGTCGACGATGTCGAAGTTGCGCTCGGTGAACAGCATGCCGCCGAAGGGATTGTCGCCATCGAGCCGGCCGTCGTCGTCGCTGCGTGTCGCCTCGCCACCCGACGCATTACCGGGCAGTCCTCCGCTGCGTGCGGCATCGGCGAGCTTGGAGCGGGCGTACTTGCCGGTCAGCAGTCCGCCACCCAACGGGCTCCACGGCACCAGGCCGAGGCCGAGCGCGTCACCCGCGGGCAGCAATTCGAGTTCCACGCCGCGATCGAGCAGCGAGTACTGGTACTGCAGCCCGATCGGCGCCGGCAGCCCGTGCGCCTGGGCCAGCGTCGCCACCCGCGCCACGTACCAGGCCGGCGTGTTGGAGAAGCCGTAATGCAGGATGCGCCCGGCACGCACTGCGTCGGTGAGCGTCTGCAGCACTTCCTCGGGCGGGGTGATGCGGTCCCAGACGTGCATCCAGTACAGATCGATGTAGTCGGTGCGCAGCCGGGCCAGCGAGCCGTCGAGCGCGGCGCGGATGTTCTTGGCGCCGTTGCCGCCGCCGTGGGCATTGCCCTGCATGCGCGGGAAGCCGGACTTGGTCGCCACCACCAAGCGCTCGCGGGCGCCCGCGTCGGCGATGAAGTCGCCGAGCATCGCCTCGCTGCGGCCGTCGCTGTAGAGATCGGCGGTATCGACGAAGTTGCCGCCCGCATCGATGTAGGCGTCGAACACCGCGCGCGACGCCGCGGCGTCGGTGCCCCAGCGCTGCGCGCCGAAGGTCATCGTGCCGAGCGCCAGCGGGCTCACCAGCAGGCCGGAGCGGCCAAGGGTGCGGTAATGCGTGAGGTCCATGGGGGTGTCCTGTGGGGTTGCCCGCAGTGCGGGCCGGACATCCAGCCTAGTGGCCGGCATCGCGTTTGATTAGCCATTGCCCGGCGCATGGGCTTGTGAGCACACTGCAGCAATGCAGCGCAACCCGCTCAACGATCTATTCGCCTTCGCCGCCGTGGCCCGCGAGCGCAGCTTCACCCGCGCCGCCGCCGCGCTGGGCCTCTCGCCCTCGGCCCTGAGCCATGCCATGCGCGGCTTGGAAGCGCGGCTGGGCGTGCGCCTGCTCGCCCGCACCACCCGCAGCGTGGCGCCGACCGAGGCCGGCCAACGCCTGCTGCAGTCGCTGGCCCCGGCGCTGGCCGGCATCGAAGACGGCCTGGCCGCACTCGACGCCTGGCGCGACCAGCCGCTGGGCGCCTTGCGCATCACCACCTTCACCTATGCCGCGCAACGCGTGCTGGCGCCCCGGCTGCCGGCGTTCCTGCTCGCCCATCCCGGTATCCAGGTGGAAGTGGTGGTGGACAACGGCCTGACCGACATCGTCGCGGACGGCTTCGATGCCGGCATCCGCTTCGGCGATACCGTCGAGCAGGACATGATCGCCGTGCGCATCGGGCCGGACCTGCGCACGATCGTCGTCGGCACACCCGACTACTTCGCCCGCCACCCCGCGCCGCACACCCCGGACGACCTGAAGGACCACGCCTGCATCGGCTACCGCCTGCGCACGTCGGGCGGCCTGCTGCCGTGGGAGTTCACGCACGAAGGCCGCGAGATCCGCGTCCGCGCCCACGGCCCGCTGGTCGTCGACGATGTGGAGGTCGCCCTGGCCGCCGTGCGCGCCGGCGCCGTGCTCGGCTACCAGATGGAACAGGACGTGGCCGAGGACATCGCCGCCGGGCGCCTCGTGCAAGTGCTCGATGCCTGGTGCGAACCGTTCGCCGGCTGCCATCTCTACCACCCGAGCCGGCGACAGACGCCGCCTGCATTGCGGGCGCTGATCGATGCGCTGCGGTACGAGGGGGAAGGGTGAGCACCCCAATCTTGACGGGGCCGCATTGAGCGCCGATCCGGGATCGGTTGAACGGCCCGCCCCGAGCGACCTGCGGTTCGTCTGACCAACTGAAGCCGGCGCGGTGGCCAGGGGTGGTTACGGCCCGCTCGCCTCGTGCTGTCGCTTCCGCGCTTCCTCGTCCTTCTTGTCCTGCGCGTCCTTCTTCGCCTGGTCGTGGTGCCACTTGATCGAGAAGAACATGCCCACGCCGAGCACGAGCACCTTGAACACCATCAGGACGATCGGCACCCAGTCGTACATGTCTGCTCAGTTCCAGGCCGTCACTCGGCGCCGCATGGGGTGATGCGCGCGAACCGCCGCACATCGCTGTGGCAGCAGTTTCTTTCTTGCGTGCCATCGTCGAGCGGCATCTTAGACCGGTCGCCGGCTGGCCCCCCGCGACACGTTGTCGCACCCCTGTGCGCGGGCGGGAACGCCCTGCCGCACGTTGCTGACCGGGCACGCGTCTAACGCATGCGCGTCCACGGCACACCACTGGTGCCCTGCCGGCGTCCCTCGCAGGGATCGTCGATCACCGTCGCCGTGAGCACGTCGCTCGCCAGCGTCCAGCGGTAGCGACCCACGATGCCGATGCAGTCCTTGCCCATCTGCTGGCGCAGCATCTCGCTTTCCCAGGTGTCCTGCATGACGACCTCGTTCCCGCTGAGCGCGTAGGTGCCTCGCACCCAGTCCTCGCCCGTGGTCGTCGTGCCGACGAACGTGCCATCAGCGTTGAAGATGGCGACGTTCTCTCCGTTCTGGTACTTGCCTGGCTGGAACGCGGATGCGGCGCTGCTTCCACCGCTGCTCGCGCAGCCTGCGGCCAGTAGTGCGCAAGAGACTGACAAGGCAGCGGTGACTCGATTGATGCGCGTCATGCGGGTTCTCCATGGAATGCGGAGCTGGCGTCCATTCGCCGCTCCTCGGCAGGACAACGCACATAGCGCAGCACACCGGCCCTCGGGCTTCAGAGCCCGCACCGCAGCAAGTGAACCTGACACCATTAGCTTCGGTTCTTCCGCGACACGTTGTCGCACCCCTCTGCGCGGGCGGGGACGCGTGCCGCACGTTGCCGACCCGTCACGCGTCTAACGCATGCGCGTCAACGGCACACCACTGGTGCCCTCCCGGCGTCCCTCGCACGTAGCGCGGCAGCTTTCGTGCGACGCTCTTAGCGCGCTCATACGCAATCCACTCACTCACGGAGGGTGTCGAATTGATCAAGGACGTCATTGCCGCCGGCGGCGCCGGCTTCCTCATTCCCGTCGTGCTGTTCGCCCTGCTCCTGTACGCCGTTCGCGGCCTGTTCGGACTACATGGCCGGCGCAGCCAGCATCGGCGCGAGTTTCTGGAACACTGGGACACCAAGCGTGTCGACGACGACTTGTGGCTCGAAGTCACGATTCGTCATCTCTACGGCACGCACCTGCCGGCGCACATCATCCGCAGTGCGCTCGCGCACCCGCATACGAGCCAAGCCCTGCTGGACCTGTCGGAGCTGTGGGACTTCTTCGACTACGACCCTCAGACCAGAGCCGTCGCCTGGAAGCACAGGCGGCACCACAACGCGAAGACACGCAGCCTATTACGTCACTGGCCCACACTTCGATACTTCTTGCTCGCAGGCGTCGGCGCGTTTGCAGCGTATCTGGCAACACGCGTGGGGGGCTTCAACCAATGGGCGTTCGCAATCCTGGCCATGGTCATGATTGCCGCTGCGTTTCTCAGCCTTTGGCATGGCGAAGCCTTGCGGGTAGCCGCCACAGTAGGCGAGTCATGGATCAAGCGCATCAATGCCGAATCGGCACAGCACCAGGCAGTCGATGGCGCGATTTAAGTGAACCTCGCACCGTTGGCTGGCACCGCGCAGAAGGAGCACAAACCAGTGAATAAGAAGACCGACCACGACACTTACATTGATGCTGCGCCCGAGCAGTTCCGCGACGTCCTCAGACGCCTGCGTGCGCAACTGGCCCTTGCACTTCCCGATGCGCAGGAAGTGGTCAAGTACGACATGCCCGGCTTCGAAGTCGACGGCACCGTAGTGGCCGGCTATGCGGCCTTCAGTCGACAGTGCGGCCTCTACGTCGATCCGGCCGCAATTGCCGCCTGCGCCCTAGAGATATCGGACGCCAAGCTCAAGGCGACGAAGACCGGCGTGACGTTCCCGGCAAATCGACCGATTCCACATGGTCTGGTCACGCAACTCGCCACCCGGTCGCGCGACGCGAAGGGCATCTAGACCCACTGCCATTCGGCTGCCAATCCGGAGTGGCAGATCAAATGACACCACCGCGGATGGTTCGCCTGTTCAATGATCTGAGCGCTTGCGAAGAAGTGAACCTGACACCGTTATTCACCGCATCCCGCAGATCCGACCTTCGCAATGCCCGGTATCCAGAAACTGGATTGCCGAATGCCCGGGATCACCGCTCGGCGGCGGCGCGCCGCGGGCGACGAAGAACGTGGCCGAATGCGCCCCGTACAGGCCGGCGGGAATCTGGAAGGCCTCGAGCACCGTGTAGCTTCGATACGGCACGCCCTGCGCGCGCGAGGCGCTGCCACCCACGACCGGCGGCACGTCGCGTGTGCCCGCCTGCTGCTGCGCGCGTTCCCAGGCCTGCACGTCGGCGAGCGTCGCCGGCCGCAGGATGCCGGCGCGCAATGCCGCATCGATGCCCGCCTGCCCGGCAAGGGGCGCGTCCTTCAACTGGAACTGTTCCGCCGGGGCGGCCGCAGCATCGGTCACCAGCGCAGCGCCGGCAGGCAGCGTGCCCACCGTGACACGTCCGTCGCGGGCCTCGTAGGCGACGTCGACCGGGCGTCCGAACACCTGCCGCGCGATCGGGTTGAGCTTCGCCGACCCCTCGCCGCCCACGTAGGCATACCCGCAGGCGCCGCGATTGTCGTAGGTGCTCACCAACACCGGGACATCGGTCGGCAGGCCGGTCACGTGCTGGCGGTGGTAGCCGGTCACCACCACGGCCGCGATCCGTGTGCCCGCCGTCCAGCCCACCGTCCACACCGTGGGCTCGTACGCGCCCAGCAGCAAGGCCACCGGCACATCGGCCTGATGCACGGCCACCTGCATCGTGGTCGCCGAATGACCGCTCTGATCGATCTGGAAGCCAGCGGGTGCGCCTGCATAGCCGCCCGCTGCAAACACGCGCGCATCGTGCGGCATTGCGAAGCCATCGAGTCGGCACTCGACTGCAGAGGACTCGCCTGCGCTGCCCGGCTCGAACGCGAACGGCTTGGTCGCGCCGAGCGGGACGGATGTCATGGACTCCACGGCCGGCGCGCTGTCGACATGCGCTGTCGCAGCGGGCGCGGCAGGCGCGGCGTCTACGCCGGGATCCGCGCCGCTGGCGCTCGTCTCGACCTCGGTCACTGCCAGCTCCGTGCATCCGGCCACGGCCATCACACCGGCAAGTATCATCCACCGCATTCCGTTGCCCATCCGCCTGCGTGCCATGTCGTGATCCATCACCGGGGAGACGGGAATGTAGCGCACGACGAGCACGCCGTGATCGGACGTGAAGCCGGGACCACCACCTCCCGCGTGATCCTCTGATCAGCGGCGCGCTGACCAGGCGGCGCGCGTCGGGTCAGCCTGCGAACACCGCATGCACACCGATCGAGGTCGAGCCTCGCGCGTTCGGGATCACAACCTGCCCCGGTTCCTTGAGCGGCCAGCTCGATGCCAGTCCGTGCATCCACGCCCTGGATACCCGCCGCGTCCGTGACACGCCCGACGCTGCCAGGCGTAAGCCCAATCCTGGCAATCGAGCGTGGCACTGATCACAGTTCCTGCAGCGCTTCTCCGCGCTCGCCCCGGCGAACCCTAGAATGCCCGCCGCTGCGGACGCGTCACGGATCGAACGCATCGATCCGAGCGCGCCTCCCACCGAGTTGCCGACGAGGCGAAGCACGCAGACCGCACGACGTCCCTGTGCATACGGCGCGCCAAAGCGCCTCCCGAAGACACCCTGCCCGGCCAGTCCTCCCCGGAAGACGGACGTGCACCTCGCGCTTGCGCTCGAAGACCCATGCACAGAATGAAACACATCGCCGCTCACGATCGGCATGGAATGCTGAAATTCCAGAGCGCGGCGCGGCGCGAGAAGATCTCCGCCATCCTGACGTTGACGGGCGTGGCATCCATCACGCTCGGGCTGGCGTGGACGGTGTGCTACTGGTACTTCGATCGCGTGGAACTGGCGGGGCTGTTCTTCGCAGTTGCAGTGGTCGGCGTGCTCGCACTGGCCCGCAGACGGCGAGGCGACGGCAAGTCGGTCCTGCTGGTCGCACACGGCATCCTGGTCGCGGTGTGCGGCATCGCGCTGATCGATGCGCCCATTGCATGGGTGCCACGATCGGCGCACATGTTTCTGCTTCCGCTCGCGGCCGCCGCGGCCTTCATCTTCGAAGCACGCGAGCGCTACGGCTCCCTGGTCTTCCCGATGCTCTGCCTGGCCGCATTCGCGGCGTTCGCGGCCGGCGCGCTGGATCCACTGGCGCCGGGGATTTCGCCTCCCGTCGAGGTGCGCGAGTGGGGCGCGCGCTCGAACATCATCTTCGCCATCGCGCTGCTGGCCATCATCTTCAAGATCTACCGGGCGGACGTCGGCAAGCGGCTGCAGCTCGAGCGCGAACTGGGACGTGCCGTGCGGAACGGCGAAATCGAGGTGATGTACCAGCCGCAGGTGCGGGGCGATGGCACGGTCACCGGCGTGGAAGCGCTGGCGCGATGGCGGCACCCGTCCGGAACGTTGCTGTCACCCGATGTGTTCATCCCGTTGGCCGAAGAAAGCACGCTGATCAGCGACATCGGCCTGGAAGTCCTGCGCCAAGCCTGCGAGAAGCTCAAGGCGTGGTCCGAAGTGGCGAACACCCGGCATCTCCGCATCGCGGTCAACGTCAGCCCGATGCAGCTGATGGACGAGGACTTCACGCCGTCCCTCACCGCCGTCATCCGCCAGGCGGACATCGACCCGGCGCTGCTGGAACTCGAACTCACCGAGTCCGCGCTGTCCACCAACACCTCGGCGATCGTCGACAAGATGCGGGCGATCGAAGCGCTGGGCATCACCTGGGCGCTGGACGACTTCGGCACCGGCTATTCGTCCCTGGCCACGCTGCGCCAACTGCCGGTGCGCAAGCTGAAGATCGACCGCCAGTTCGTGCAGGAAGCCGCCGGTCAGGACAGCGCACAACGCCTGTTAGGCAAGATCATCGAGATCTCCCAAGTGATGCACATGAGCGCGCTGGCCGAGGGTGTCGAATCCGTTGCCCAACGCGATCTGCTGATCGGGATGGGCTGCGATCATTTCCAGGGCTACCTGTTTGCGCGCCCCATGTCCGAATCGATGCTGGAGGATTGGCTCAACGCACAGTGAAGAGACGGCCCGAGGCATCAGCCCGCAAAGTAAGTGAACCTGACCCCGTTAGTCCGCCATCTCTACGGCACACACCTGCCGGCGCACGTCATTCGCAACGCGCTCGCACACCCGCATACGAGCCAAGCCCTGCTGGACCTATCGGAGCTGTGGGACTTCTTCGATTACGACCCGGCGGCCCGAGCCGTGGCCTGGAAGTACACGCCACATCGCAGCGCACGGATTCGCGCGCTCCTCCGCCACTGGCCCACGCTCCGCTACTTCCTGTTCGCAGGCGTGGGCGCGCTCGCTGCGTATCTCGCAACGCACGCGACTGGCTTCAGCCAGCGGGCGTACGCAATCCTCGCCACCGTCATGATCGCCGCAGCGTTTCTCAGCCTTTGGCATGGCGAAGCCCTGAAGATCGCCGAACGGGTTGGCGAATCATGGATTAGACGCATCAACGCCGACTCGGACCAGCGCCATGCAGTCGACGATGCGTCTTAAGTAAACCTGGCACGGTTAGTTAACCTGGCACCGTTAGCTGCGGGTCGATCCCGAGAGATTGATTTCCATCGCGTCCAGGCCATGGGTGACCAACAGATCTCGCTTGACCTCGTCGACGGCCAAGGAAGTGAACCTGGCACCGTCATCCCCATGAAAACGTGGGGAAACCTTAGAACCTGCCCCGGTTATTTGGTTCCAAGCCCCACTTCGAACTTCGCAGCAAATCTCATCAGTTCCGCGTTAATCGCCTCTGCATCGGGAGATACATGCGCCTCTCGGTGACAGTTCGGACAGATTGCAACACATGTCCATACGCGATCGCTTTTTTCCACACCCATGATGTGGTGCACATCAAGAAAATTTCCGTAAGGCCGACTGTCCTTGCATCGCTCACAGATGCCGTTAGCGCGCTGACGCACACGCTCACGCACTCGTCGAGAGCGGCGAACCTTGGATTGCTTAACGAACACCCGCCCGGCGCCGTCGTGACCTATGTTGGAAGGAAGTCCAGGGTAGTCGTCGTAAGTATCGTTAGTCTCAGAAGCTAGCCCGGGCACCAGTTCGATGACACCTGGAAAGCCCCATAACTCGTCCGCAACAAGGTGTCCGGCTGGTGTCCGGTCGTCTTGCAGCCACAGAGTAGGACTGTGTCCGTTGGCAGCATGATTCTTCGTCTGACGACCGAGCCGCCCTTTCTGTATCAGTTCCTGACTTAAGTCATGCTGACGCCACCAGATATCACGCACCGCCGTCATCGGAATCAGTGCTGCAAACGAAATGCCAATCACCCCCGGCTGCGCAACTAGAAAATGGGTAATTCCCTGCTTCTGGTTTGACTTCACCAAGCTGGCCAAGGTCGCGTCCCAGCCCGCCTCAAGTCGCCGCGCCTTTAGCTGTGTAGCGGAGTAGCACATCTCTCTCGGATTACGGTCGTTTCGGTGCCAGCAGAGCTTCACCTTTGCAGTGATCGATATCCCCGATGACAACAACGCTGTTATCCGCTGTGTCGTCGCAGTGCCCGTGACTTGCCGTTGCTCCACAACGTCTGTCAAACCACATGATTCTAGGAACGGCTTGATAGAGTTCCGTGCCGACCTCTCTAACTCCATGCTGCGAGGCGATCGAAAAGGCCTGGCCTTTGCTTGCTTCTCCATGCGTCGACCTTAAATTCAATTAAGAGAGCAGAGATCCAGATCTGAAAAAGTTCGCGATGCGCAAGAGGAACCGCCGCAGCCCTAATCATCAGGGCGCCCCGCCCCGCCTCTTAAATCCTAAATATCAGAGAAATCCTGGCGGCAGATTCAGCGCGGCATACAAAAACAAAGCGCACAGGCTTGCAGCTGCTCTATCACCAGCCCCATTTCAATTTGTCAAACAAACTGGCCAATTTTCGATAGCTACTTGCATAACTAGACTTTTCGTAGTCCATCTTTGACTCGTTATCGACTAGAAATGACCTGAGAACATCCAAGTCGATCTTTTCCGCACTCAGAAACGGGATGTAAGCCGCAGCATTCTCTGGGGTGCAAGTGGCAATTATATCAGCCGCATTCTTACTCCGATGATGCCGCCTGAAGGGAGCCGCGTACTGCTTCATTCTAAACTCCCTGACATCGCGATTGACCCACTTGTCAAGGTTGAGACCGCTGGCTTCGTATTCCTTCTTGGATTTTATACCAGCCGCCTGCATGTACTTAAGAACGGGTATATTCTTAGAATTACGCCCTGCCGACTTAATAGTGTGCTCGAGAATCTGCCGAGGGTCGTATCCTCCATCCTCATGAAGAAGATCATGAATGAGGTCCAGCCCGCTTATCCCCGCATAGCCGATGTCACCGAGATTTGTCGCGGCAGGTGCAGCGCTTGCAACTCCGACGCCGACGAGGAACTCAACGTCGTCTTTATTTTCTATCTCATCGATTCCGACAACGCAAAGTTTCTTTTCCGGCTCTGCTGACTGTACCAACTCGTAAAGCTGTTCTTTGCAAAAACGGAGAACTCTTGCTGGAATTTTTCTCTTTGTCAGATCGATTGCTTCATAAATTCCCTTGAAGTCATTCGTTTTAACTAGCACAAGAGGAATTTGGACGCCATCGACAGTCAAATAAGTGTCGGAAACTGATTCAACCTCATTCCCGCCTAATCTCTGAACAAAAATTAGGTTCTTTCTTAGCTTTTCGACATTGCCTTTGCCAATGCAAAGGGATACGGACTTGAGAAGCGCCTGAATATTATCGTCAGATATCGAGTAACCTAGAAATATAACCGGATGCTCAACAAAAAGAGTGATCAGCTTCGCCGCCAAGTACGCGTTACGATCATTGAACTGATTGTAATCGGTGTCAGTAAGAATTAACGTATCAGGACGACCGCAGCTTCCGTGGATTTTGTAAATCTCTCCGATCTCTTGCGGATTCGAAAAGAGAAGCTCCTCTTGGCCCACGTAGACTTTGTAATCGGGAAATATCTGCTCCAAAAACAGATCCCAATTTGTTGTGATGACGCCGTCTACATTCAGGCTTGATAGCAACTTAACCTCGTCCGCATACGCTCCTGACAATGCAATTGTTTGATCAAGAGTGGATATGTAGGAGCAAATCTCAATACGAAGAGCAGATGATTCAGTGTGAATCTTGTCTTTGTACCTTTCGACACTGCCTTTGAATTCGGGAGCGCCCCACCAGTGCGCATTGAAATCCTTTGCAAGCGCCTGGGCTGCCGCAGGGTAACTTCCATCAGCAGTAGACAAGTAATACTCAAATGGCCGCCCCGTCACGCAGAACTTCGACAGAAGTCCCCGCCAATCTTCCAAGCCGAGGTAGCGTCGAGAAAACCCTGAACCTACGAACAAGAATGGACCAGCCGGCTTCGACGAAAATATATCGACCAGCGCACTCTTGATATTCACATCAGCCCCTTTTTCAAAAAGTAGTAAGGCGGCCTAAGCCGCCTTACTCCTCAAAGTCGATCAAACCCCGACCGGATTCGCCTTCTCCGGATCGATCTTGTACAGCTTGATCGCCCGGGCCACGTCCTTGCCGGTCATCTTGCCGTCCTTCGCCAGTGCATCGATCGCCGCCTGCGCGATGTAGTAACGATCCACTTCGAAGTGACGGCGCAGGTTGGCACGCGTATCCGAGCGGCCGAAGCCGTCGGTGCCGAGCACGGTGTACGTGGCCGGCACGAAGGCGCGGATCTGGTCGGCGAACGCGCGCACGTAGTCCGTCGCGGCGATGACCGGGCCCTGGCGGCCTTCCAGCAATTCGGTGACGTAGGCCTTCTTCCTGGTCTTGGCTTCCGGGTTGAAGCGGTTCCAGCGCTCGGCATCCCAGCCGTCTCGGCGCAGCTCGGTGAAGCTGGGGCAGGACCAGATGTCGGCGGTGACGCCGAAGTCCTTGTCCAGCAGCTCGGCGGCGGCGATGGCCTCGCGCAGGATGGTGCCGCTACCCAGCAGCTGCACGCGCAGCTCGCCCTTCTTGGGCTTGCCGGCGTCCTTGAGCAGGTACATGCCCTTGATGACGCCCTCGGCCGCGCCCGCGGGGAGCTCGGGGTGCGGGTAGTTCTCGTTCATCAGGGTGAGATAGAAGTACTCGTCCTGCTGCTCGTCGAGCATGCGCTGCATGCCGTGCTGCAGGATCACCGCCACTTCGCCGGCGAAGGTGGGGTCGTAGGCGCGGCAGTTGGGGATGGCGCCGGCCAGCAGGTGGCTGTGGCCGTCCTCGTGCTGCAGGCCTTCGCCGTTGAGCGTGGTGCGGCCGGCGGTCGCGCCGAGCAGGAAGCCGCGGGCGCGCATGTCGGCAGCCTGCCAGGCGGAGTCGCCGATGCGCTGGAAACCGAACATCGAGTAGTAGATGTAGAACGGCAGCATGGGCACGTCGTTGGTGCTGTAGCTGGTCGCGGCGGCCATCCAGCTGGAGAACGCGCCGGCCTCGGTGATGCCTTCTTCCAGCACCTGGCCGGCCGCGTCCTCGCGGTAGTACGACAGCTGGTCGCGGTCGACCGGCTTGTACTTCTGGCCCTGCGGGGCGTAGATGCCCAGCTGGCGGAACAGGCCTTCCATGCCGAAGGTGCGGGCCTCGTCGGCGACGATCGGCACCACGCGCGGGCCCACCTGCTTGTCGCGCAGGATGATGGACAGCGACTGCACGAAGGCCATCGTGGTGCTGATGCTGCGCTCGCCGGTGTCCTTCATCAGGCGCTCGAACACTTCCAGCTTCGGCGCCTTGAGGCTTTCGGTGGATTTCGCGCGGCGCTGCGGCAGGTAGCCGCCGAGGGCCTTGCGGCGCTCCTGGATGTACTGCACTTCCTCGGAGTCCGGGCCCGGGTGGTAGAACGGCACGTTGCCGTCCTTGAGCATCGCGTCGGTGACCGGGATCTTGAAGCGGTCGCGGAAGGTGCGCACCGAATCGTCGTCGAGCTTCTTGGTGTTGTGGGTGGGGTTGAGCGCCTCGCCGGCGCTGCCCATGCCGTAGCCCTTGACGGTCTTGGCGAGCACCACCGTGGGCTGGCCCTTGGTGTCCATGGCGTTCTGGTAGGCGGCGAAGACCTTATGCGGATCGTGGCCGCCGCGGTTGAGGCGCCAGATGTCGTCGTCGGACAGGCTGGCCACCATCTCGGCGGTTTCGGGGTACTTGCCGAAGAAGTTCTCGCGCGTGTACGCGCCGCCGAAGGCCTTGCAGTTCTGGTATTCGCCGTCGACGGTTTCCATCATCAGCTTCTTGAGGATGCCGTCCTTGTCCTTGGCGAGCAGCGGATCCCAGTAGCTGCCCCAGATCGCCTTGACGACGTTCCAGCCGGCGCCGCGGAACTGGCCTTCCAGCTCCTGGATGATCTTGCCGTTGCCGCGCACCGGGCCGTCGAGCCGCTGCAGGTTGCAGTTGATGACGAAGACCAGGTTGTCGAGGCCTTCGCGGCCGGCGACCGAGATCGCGCCGAGGCTTTCGGGCTCGTCGGTCTCGCCGTCGCCCATGAAGCACCACACCTTGCGGTCGGACTTGGGCATCAGGCCGCGCGCTTCGAGGTACTTCCAGTTGCGCGCCTGGTAGATGGCGGCGATCGGGCCGAGGCCCATCGAGACGGTCGGGGTCTGCCAGTAGTCGGGCATCAGCCACGGGTGCGGGTAGGACGAGATGCCCTGGCCGTCGACTTCCATGCGGAAGTGGTCGAGCTGGGTCTCGGTCAGGCGGCCTTCGAGGAACGAGCGCGCGTAGATGCCCGGCGAGCTGTGGCCCTGGGTGTAGAGCAGGTCGCCCGGGTGGTCGGCCGACGGCGCGCGGAAGAAGTGGTTGAAGCCCACGTCGTACAGCGTGGCCGACGAGGCGAAGCTGGCGATGTGGCCGCCGAGGTCGCCCGGCTTGCGGTTGGCGCGCACGACCATCGCCATCGCGTTCCAGCGGATGATCGAGCGGATACGCCATTCCAGCTCCGCGTTGCCCGGCATCTTGGGCTCGACGTGGGTGGGAATGGTGTTGACGTATTCGGTGGTCGGGTCGAACGGCAGGTGCGCGCCGGCGCGGCGCGTCAGCTCGACCATGTTCTCCAGCAGGCCATGCGCGCGCTCGGGGCCATCGGCATCGATGACGGCCTTCAGCGACTCGATCCATTCGCGGGTTTCGGTCGGATCGGGGTCGTTCTGCAGGACGTCGTTCAGCCAGTTCATTGCGTGCTCCAGCGCGGCGCGCACGGCCGCGGCATGTGGGGTCGAGAAGACTGCCGATTCTATCAGGGGTGACACCGGGGTCCGGACGGGGGCGAACGGTGCCGATTGCCTGTGGCAGCGCGGTCGGCGATGATTCGGCCATTCAGGGGAATGCGGCATCATGCGCGCCTGCCCGTGCGCCAGGATCCCGCTGCCCGATGCCCCACTCCGCCGCCCCGCCCCCGTTCCTGCTGAGCCGCTGGCGCCTGCCCGCGTTCGCGCTGGCGATCGTGGTCATCGTGGTCGGGCCGTTCCTGATCACGCGCACGGCGATGGACGCGTCCGAGAACGCGGCGGTCAAGGTCAAGCACACCTACGAGGTCGCCAGCCTGACCCAGACCGTGGCGGCCGATGCGCGCAGCCTGGAGGCCGCGGCGCTGACCCGGGTGCGCGGTATCGATTCGCCGGCGCTGCAGGCCCGCATCAGCGACGCCCGCGCGCGCATCCTGCCGAACCTCGAGGACATCAAGGCGCTGACCCGCGACAACCCCGAGCAGCAGGCCCGGGTGGGCGCGCTGCAGCGGTACCTGGAACAGCGGCTGGCGCGCATCGACGAGGTGACGGTGGCGGCCGAGTCCGCGGCCGACGACACGATCGACAGCATGATCCGGCTGTATCCGATCCAGGCGCTGATCGACGAGATCGTGGAGGCCGAACAGGCGCTGCTGGTCGAGCGCCTGGAGGTCTCGCAGCGCACGACGCGCGACGCGGAGATCGCGAGCTGGACGGCGATGCTGGTGCAGATCGCGCTGCTGGGCGGCGCCAGCTTCTTCGCGCTGCGCCAGCTGTCCGGGCGCCAGGAGGCCGAAGGCTTCGCCCAGCGCGCCAGCGCGCGCGCCGCGGCGGTGCTGGAGACCGTGCGCGAGCCGATCGTGCTGACCGACATGCAGCAGCGCGTGGTGATGTACAACGCCGCATTCGCCGAGCTCTACGGTGTGGAAGACGACGCGCGCGGCCTGCGCCTGGACGAGCTGGGCAACGGCGCCTGGAGCAATCCGGAAACCCTGCGCCGCCTGCAGGACGTGCTGGCCCGCGGCCGCGAGCTGTGGGACTTCAAGCAGGTCCAGCACACCGTCGACGGCCTGGAACGCACGATGCTGCTCAACGCGCGGCGCATGCAGCTGCCCGACCGCAACGCCGACGTGGCCCTGATCACCGCGTCCGATGTCACCGCGCAGAGCATCAGCGAGCGCCAGATCCGCGAGCTCAACCAGCAGCTCGAGGGCAAGGTGGCGCAGGTGTCGGACGTCAACCGGGAACTGGAAGCCTTTAGCTATTCGGTCTCCCACGACCTGCGCGCGCCGCTGCGCCACATCGCCGGCTTCGCCGACAAGCTGGGCCGCCATCTCGGCGACGACGTCGACGAGAAGACCACGCATTACCTCAACGTCATCGCCTCGTCGGCCAAGCGCATGTCGGCGCTGATCGACGACCTGCTGGTGTACTCGCGCCTGGGCCGCAGCGCGCTGCGCCTGCAGAGCGTGGACCTGCAGTCGCTGGTCGCCGACACCCGCGCGATGCTGGATTCGAACGCCGCCGCCGAACATGCCGGCCATCGCATCGAGTGGACGATCACGCCGCTGCCGATCGTCGTCGGCGACGAGAACATGCTGCGCCAGGTGTGGCTCAACCTGCTGGGCAACGCGGTCAAGTACAGCGTGGGCAGCGAGCCGGCGACGATCGAGATCGACTGCAGGAAGCTCGACGAGGGCGGTTACCAGTTCTCGGTGCGCGACAACGGCGCCGGCTTCGACATGCAGTACGCCGGCAAGCTGTTCGGCGTGTTCCAGCGCCTGCATTCGGCGACCGAATTCCCCGGCACCGGCGTCGGCCTGGCCAGCGTGCGCCGCGTGCTCGGCCGCCACGGCGGCCGCATCTGGGCCGACTCCGCGCCCGGCGAAGGCGCCACCTTCTTCTTCACCCTGCCCGCGTCCGCACAGGACGCGGGATCCTCCTCCTGACCGGACACAGACCCATGAGCGACATCCGCACGATCCTCCTCGCCGAGGACAGCCCGCACGACGCCGAGATGGCCATCGATGCGCTGCGCGACGCCCACCTCGCCAATCCCATCGTGCATGTCGAAGACGGCGTGGAATGCCTGGATTTCCTGTTCCGCCGCGGCAAGTACGCCGACCGCGCGGAAGGCGATCCGGCCGTGCTGCTGCTCGACATCAAGATGCCGCGCCTGGACGGCCTGGAAGTGCTGAAGCAGCTGCGCGAGCACGAGACCCTCAAGCGCATGCCGGTGGTGATCCTGTCGTCGTCGCGCGAGGAAAGCGATCTGGCGCGCAGCTGGGACCTCGGCGTGAACGCCTACGTGGTCAAGCCGGTCGACGTGGACCAGTTCTTCGAAGCGGTGCGCACGCTTGGCAAGTTCTGGGCCGTGCTCAACGAAGTGCCGGACGTCGAGTAAGCCTTGGGCGACGTGGACGCGGGCGGCGCGCTGCCGCCGCGGCGGCGGGTGCTGATCGTCGACGATTCGCGCGACGACGCCGAGCTGACCGAACTGGCCCTGCGCGACGCCGGCCTGCACATCGAGTGCCAGCGCGTGCACGGCGAGGCCGGCCTCACGGCCGCGCTGCGCGACTTCGTGCCCGAGATCGTGCTGTCCGACATCAACCTGCCGGGCTATTCCGGCGCCGAGGCGCTGGCCCTGACCCGCGCCGTGCTGCCGGCCGTGCCGCTGGTGTTCCTGACCGGCACGCTGGACACCCTGGACGACGCCCTTCCGGTCGCCGAGGGACTGGTGCTGAAGGACGACCTCGACGCCGAGCTGCCGCCGCTGGTGAGGCGTCTGCTGGCTTGAGGGCGTGGCGACCGGCGTCGCTGCTTATTTGTGGACGCCGGTTGGATTCTGACGCGCCGTTCCGGTCGTGCATCGCCGGCGGACCGATGCGGTCGTTGCCGCGCTGGGAAGACGCGGGGCTGAAGCAGGTGCTGCCTCCGTCGTAGAGGACCCCGAGACAAGGCGGGTCTGCGAGTCGCATGTGCCGACGTGCGTTCGTTGCATCGCCTGACGCCGTCGCGCGCAAGCGCGCTCCTACACGAGAGGGACCGATTGCGCGGCCCGCGCCGGATCGCGTTGCATGCCCGCATGAACGCGCTGGTGCACGGGTGCGTGATGCCCGGCCGCGCACCGGTGCACCGGCCCGCGCCGGCGCCCGGCTTTGCTGGCACCATGCGCGCTTCACACGAGCCCGACCGAGCGCCGACCCCGCATGCCGACTGCCCAGCTGTCCGTCTATTTCTTCCTCCAGGTCGCGGTCATCCTGCTGGTCTGCCGCCTCGTCGGCCGGCTGGCGCAGAAGCTCGGCCAGCCGCAGGTCGTCGGCGAAATGATCGCCGGCGTCACCCTCGGCCCGTCGCTGCTGGGCTGGGCCTTCCCCTCCGCGCAGGCGGCGCTGTTCCCCGCGCAGACGCTCGACACGCTGTACGTGTTCGCGCAGTTCGGCGTCGGGCTCTACATGTTCCTCGTCGGCACGCAGTTCCGTGGCGACCATTTCCGCGCGCGCTACCGCAGCGCGATGCTGGTGTCGGTCGCGGGCATCGGCGTGCCGTTCGCGCTCGCGTTCCTGCTGGCGCCGTGGCTGACGACGGTGCCGGGCCTGTTCGCCGACGGCATCCGCATCGGCGATGCGGCGCTGTTCCTCGGCGCGGCGATCGCGATTACCGCGTTCCCGATGCTGGCGCGCATCATCCACGAGCGCGGGCTGTCGGGCTCGTCGCTGGGCACGCTGGCCCTGACCGCGGGCGCGGTCGACGACGCGGCGGCCTGGTGCATCCTCGCTGTGGTGCTGGCGAGCTTCGGCGGCAGCTGGAACAGCGCCTACCTCGCCATCGGCGGCGGCATCGCCTATGCGCTCTTCATGGTCTTCGTCGGCCGGCACCTGCTGCGGCGCCTGGCCGATACGGTCAAGCCCGACCAGCCGCTCGGCGCGACGCTGCTCGCGGCGATGCTGGGGCTGTTCTGCCTCAGTGCGTTCACGATGGACGCGATCGGCATCCATGCGGTGTTCGGCGGCTTCCTGCTCGGCGCGTGCATGCCCAAGGGCGCGCTGACCGAGGCGCTGCGGCGCCAGCTCGAACCCTTCGTCGTCGTGTTCTTCCTGCCGATGTTCTTCACGTTCTCGGGTCTGAAGACCGATCTGGCGCTGGTGCTGCAGCCCGAACTCGCGCTGGCCGCGGCGGCGATCCTGCTGGCCTCGTTCGCCGGCAAGTTCATCGCCTGCTGGGGCGCGGCGCGGCTGTCGGGCGAGGACAACCAGGACGCGCTGGCGATCGGCGCGCTGATGAACGCACGCGGGTTGATGGAGCTGATCCTGATCAACATCGCGCTGCAGGCCGGCGTGATCCAGCCGGGCCTGTTCTCGATCCTGGTGCTGATGGCGATCGTGACCACGCTGATGGCGACGCCGCTGTTCAACTGGATCATGCGGCGGCAGCCGCGCGACGCGGTGACGGCGCCGCCGGTGGTGTAGCGCGTCGCGGCCCTTGGCGTCCGGCGCGCCGGCGTGAGACGTCGCCTGACGCCGGCATGCCGCGGCCGGCATCGCGCGCGAGCGCGCTCCTGCAGGGGCACCGCGCGACGGTTGTGCAGGAGCGCGCTGGCGCGCGATTGCCCGCCGCGTGGCGGCGGGCATCGCACACCGTGCGCTCAGCCGTCCTGCGAGGCGGCGTCGAGCTGCTGGGCCTTGCGGATCTGGGCGTCGACCGAGGCGATGGCGGTCATGTTGATGACCCGGCGCGGGGTGGCCGACGGGGTGAGCACGTGCGCCGGCTTGCTGACGCCCATCAGGATCGGGCCGAGGGCGACGCCGCCGGTCATGACCCGGATCATGTTGTAGGTGATGTTGGCCGCGTCGATGTTCGGGAACACGAACAGGTTGGCGCGGCCGCTGAGCGTGGTGCCCGGCAGCATGCGCTTGCGCAGCGCTTCGTCCCACGCAGTGTCGGCCATCATCTCGCCGTCGACCTCGAGCTTGGGCGCGCGCTTGAGCAGGATCTGGCGGACCTGCGCCATCTTCTTCGCGCTCGGATCGTCGTGGCTGCCGAAGTTGGAATGCGACAGCAGCGCGATCTTCGGCTCGATGCCGAACAGCTTCAGGCGGTAGGCGCCCTGGATGGTGCTCTCGGCGATCTGCTCGGCGCAGGGGTCGGGCTGCACGTGGGTGTCGAGGAAGAACCACAGGCCCTGGTCGTTGACCACGCCGGTCATCGCCGAGGTGCTCTGCAGGCCCGGGTCGAGCGGGAACACGCTGCGCACGTAGCCGAGCTTCTTGTGGAAGCGGCCGACGATGCCGGTGATCATCGCGTCGGCTTCGCCGCGGTCGACCATGATCGCGGCGATCAGGGTCGGGCGCGAGCGCAGCAGGGTCTTGGCCGAATCCGGCGTGACGCCGCGGCGCGCGGTCATGGCGTGGTAGTGCTGCCAGTACTCGTTGAAGCGCGGATCGTCGTTGATGTTGGTCAGTTCGAAATCGCGGCCCGCGACCAGGCGCAGCGCCAGGCGCTTGATGCGCGTCTCGATGACGTCCGGGCGGCCGATCAGGATCGGGAACGCGAGGCCTTCGTCGACGACGGTCTGCACCGCGCGCAGCACGGTCTCTTCCTCGCCCTCGGCGTAGACCACGCGCTGGCGGTCGGCGCGCGCGCGGTCGTAGACCGGCTTCATCACCAGGCCGGTGCGGTGGATGAACTGGCCCAGCTTCTCGCGGTAGGCGCGCATGTCGTCGATCGGGCGCAGGGCGATGCCCGACGCCATCGCGGCTTCGGCGACGGCCGGCGCGACGATCGTCAGCAGGCGCGGATCGAAGGGGCGCGGGATGATGTAGTCCTCGCCGAAGCTCGGGATCTCCTCGCCGTAGGCGCTGCCGAGGTCGCTGGCTTCCTCTTTCGCGAGCTGCGCAATCGCATGCACGCAGGCGAGCTTCATCGCCTCGTTGATGCCGGTCGCGCCGACGTCGAGCGCGCCGCGGAAGATGTACGGGAAACACACCGCGTTGTTGACCTGGTTCGGGTAGTCCGAGCGGCCGGTGGCGATGATCGCGTCCGGGCGCACGCGCTTGGCGTCCTCCGGCATGATTTCCGGGTAGGGATTGGCGAGCGCGAGGATCACCGGGCGCGGCGCCATCGTCGCGACCATCTCCGCGGTGAGGATGCCGCCGGCCGACAGGCCGAGGAACACGTCGGCGCCGTCGACGATCTCGGCCAGCGTGCGTGCCTCGGTGTCGCGGGCGTAGCGCGCCTTGTCGGGGTCGAGGCCCGGACGGCCGGTGTGGATCACGCCGTCGCGGTCGAAGGCGAGGATGTTCTCGGGCTTGAGGCCCAGCGCGACCAGCATGTCGAGGTGGTCGCGAACTTCACGTCCTCGAGCTTCTTGCCGGCGACTTCGAGCGCGTTGACGATCGCGGCGCCGACGATGATCGCGGTGCCGTGCTGGTCGTCGTGGAACACCGGGATCTTCAGCCGCTCGCGCAGCTTGCGCTCGACGATGAAGCACTCCGGCGCCTTGATGTCCTCGAGGTTGATGCCGCCGAAGGTCGGCTCGAGGCTGGCGATGATGTCGACCAGCTTGTCGGGATCGCGCTCGTCGACCTCGATGTCGAACACGTCGATGCCGGCGAACTTCTTGAACAGCACGCCCTTGCCTTCCATGACCGGCTTGCCGGCCAGCGGGCCGATGTCGCCGAGGCCGAGCACCGCGGTGCCGTTGGAGATCACCGCGACCAGGTTGCCGCGCGCGGTGAGCTCGCTGGCCATGTTCGGGTCGCGGACGATCTCCTCGCAGGCGAACGCGACGCCGGGCGAGTACGCCAGCGCCAGGTCGCGCTGGGTCAGCATCGGCTTGGTGGCGTTGACGGTGATCTTGCCGGGCGGCGACAGGCGGTGGTAATCGAGGGCGGCCTGGCGGAAATCGTCGTTGGACATCGGCGGGGTTCTGCTCTGGAAAAAGAACGCGGGACAGGATTCTAACCCTGCCCCGCAGTGGCTCCCGGACGGAGCGGTGTGTTGCAGCGCCGCATGCGCGGCGCCGGGGCGGCGGTGCGCCGGGTCAGAACACGACCTGGGTGCGGATGTTGAAGCTGTTGCCCGCATCCTCGCCGGCGTAGGCGCCGACCTGGTTCTCGGTGTTCCAGCGCACGTAGTTGAACATCACGCGCGACCAGTTGTTGAGGTACCAGTTGACGCCGAGCGTCCACGAATCGCCCTCGCCGCCGCGCGCGGCGTCGGTGAAGTCGTACTTGTCGTAGCGCGTCGCGAGTTCCCACGCGCCGATGCCGCCGTCGGTGACCGGACGCGCGACGCGGGTCGTGCCCCAGACGCCGGAGCGGGCGCTGAAGCCGGGCTTCTCGCCGGTGATCAGCCAGCCGGCATAGGCCGAATGCGCCTTCTGCTCGACATCGCCGACCGAGTCCGATTGCAGCGTGGTCGCGCTGGTCTCGGCGAAGGCCCAGAAGTTGCGGAACGTGCCGCCGAGCTCCGCGCCCCAGACCTGCTCGCCGGTGACGTCGTTGATCGCGCTGGCCGACACGCGGACGTTGTCGTTGAAGCGCGAGGCGATGCGCGGCGTGCGGTTGATGCGGTTGGTGTCGACGCCGTAGTCCTCGTGCACGTACCAGCCACCGACGTGCAGGAAGCCGGCCGGGCGCTTGACCGGATTGACGTGGCCGCGGAAGGAATAGGTCAGCGAGTCGGTTTCCGCGCCGGCGTTGCCGACGTCGTCGCCGGAGATGCCGAACGTGGTGTGCCAGTTCTGGCCGATGGTCTTCACCTGCACGCCGAGGCCGAAGTAGCCGCTGGCCGGCATGCCGACGCTGGCGACCGCATTGCGCTCCATGAAGGGCGTGCGGGTCAGCGTGGAGCTGGAATCCAGCGCGCGGTCTTTCAGCTTGTTACCGATGTAGACCTCGGTCGGCAGGCTGCCGATCGACGTGTTCCAGCGCACATAGGCATCCGACAGGCTGACGACGTTGTCCGACAGCTCGGCGTCGATCTTGTAGCCCAGCGACCCCAGGTTGCCCTGCGCGCCGATGCGCGCCTGGCGCAGGTTGGTGCCGGTGATGTTGCGGTCGTCGAAGCTGGAGCCGCGCGTCGACGAGACGTCCACCAGCACCCGGCCGCGCGGGTTGAAGGTGAAGAAGCGGTCGGCGCTGCGGAACTCCGGGCCGCCGCGACGCCAGCTGACGTTGCCGCCGCCACTGCCGGTACCGGTCGCGGCGAGCTGGGCGACCTGGGCCTGCAGGATCGCGAGATCGTCCTGGCGGGTGTCGGCGACGGCGGCCTCGACCTGTGCCTGGGTGTCCGACGCAAGCACGCCGGTCGTCGCCGGCGACGTCGCCGGCGCGGTGGCGACGCGCGGGGCGTTGCCTTCCAGCGCGGCGAGGCGCGCGTTGAGCTGCTCGAGCTGGGCGGACTGCAGGCGCAGCTGTTCGGCCTGCTGTTCGACTAGGCTGCGCAGGGCGGCGTCGCCGTCCTGCGCGGCGGCCGACAGCGAGGCGGCGCCGAGGGCCAGGCCGATGGCCGCGGTCAGCGCGGCGGTGCGGCGTCGTGTCATGTGGTGCTCTCCCGTGTGTGCGTGTGCGGTGACCGGTGTCGTGCGCATCAGTCGCCGTCCTCTTCGAATGCGGTGTCGTCGTCTTCGGGCTCGGCCACCGGCGGCGGCGCGCGATCGCCGATCAGCGGCTGCAGGCTGACCGGCGCGGCCTGCATGAAGCCGTGGCTGCGCGCCCAGGTCGCGAACAGGCGCGGCCACTGCCCGACCAGCGCGCCCGGCTTGCCCAGCCCCCAGCTGTGGCCGCCGCGCTCGAAGATGTGCATCTCGGCCGGCACGTTCTGGGCGCGCGCGGCGTTGAACATCGCCAGGCTGTGGCCGACGTCGGCGATCGCATCGTCGGCGGCGTGGACCAGGAACACCGGCGGCATGCCGGCGCGCACGTGCGATTCCACCGAATACGCAGCGACCGCGTCGGACTGCGTGCCGAGTTCGCGGCGGGTGCGCGTGGTGTCGAGCGGCGCCTGCAGCGAGACCACCGGGTACAGCATCGCCAGGAAGTCCGGGCGCGAGGGGACCTGGTCGACGGCGTCGAGCGCCGGGTAGAAGGCGTGGTCGTAGCGCGTGCCGAGGATGCCGCCGAGGGTCGCGCCCGCGGACGAGCCCATGACGCCGATCTGCTGCGGATCGATGCCGAGCGCATCGGCCTGGCTGCGCAGCAGGCGCATCGCGCGCTGGCCGTCCTGGAACGGCGCCGCGGCGGGCCAGCCGTCGGCCGGCAGACGGTAGTACAGCACTGCCGCGGTGACGCCGATCGACGACAGCCACTGCGCCATCGGCGCCGCGGCCGTGCCGACCTGGATGCGGAAGAAGCCGCCGCCGCCGAGGATCAGCACCGCGGTGCCGTTGGGCTGCGCGGGCCGGTAGATCTCCATGCGCGGCTCGACGACGCGCGTCACCGCGCCGAGCGCGCTGCCTTCGGTGCCGACCTGCTCGGGGCCGGTCACGTTCTGCGGCAGATGGCCGGCCGGCCACAGCGTCACGGTCTCGGGCGCGGCCTGCGCGTGCGCCAGCCCGGTGCAGGCCAGCAACAGGCCGGCGACCGCGCCGGCCCATCGGATCGAAAGTGTCATGGGTCCCCTCCTGGTGTGTGCGGAATCAGCGGGCCGCGGGCGTCGCGGCGGCGCCGGTGTGCGTGGTGTCGGGCAAGGGCGCGACGGGCGCGGCGGCGTCGACCAACGCCGGGCCGCCGTCGAGCACGCGCTGCAGCTGGTCGCGGTCGAGCGCGTTCTCCCAGCGCGAGACCACGACGGTCGCGACCGCGTTGCCGATGAAGTTGGTGATCGAGCGGCACTCGCTCATGAAGCGGTCGACGCCGAGTATCAGCGCCATGCCCGCGACCGGCACCGTGGGCACGACCGACAGCGTCGCGGCGAGGGTGATGAAGCCCGCGCCGGTCACGCCGGCCGCGCCCTTGGAGCTCAGCATCGCCACCAGCAGCAGGGTGATCTGCTGCCACAGCGTGAGTTCGGTATTGGTGGCCTGGGCGATGAACAGCGCGGCCAGCGTCATGTACAGGTTGGTGCCGTCGAGGTTGAACGAATAGCCGGTCGGCACGACCAGGCCGACGACCGACTTCTGGCAGCCGGCCTTTTCCATCTTCTCCATCAGCGACGGCAGCGCGGATTCCGACGACGAGGTGCCCAGCACCAGCAGCAGCTCGGCCTTCAGATAGCGGATCAGCTTGAGGATCGAGAAGCCGCACAGCCGGCACACCGCGCCCAGGATCACCAGCACGAACAGCAGCGCGCTGACGTAGAACGTGCCGACCAGCCACGCCAGGTTGGCCAGCGATTCCACGCCGTAGCGGCCGATGGTGAAGGCGATCGCGCCGAAGGCGCCGATCGGCGCGGCCTTCATCAGGATGTGCACCAGCTTGAACACCGGTGCGATCAGCGCTTCGAGGAACAGCTGCACCGGGCGGCCCTTGTCGCCGACCATCGCCAGCGCGATGCCGAACAGCACCGCGATGAAGAGCACCTGCAGGATGTTGCCGTCGACGAAGGCGCCGACCAGGGTCGACGGGATCACGTCGAGCAGAAAGCCGGTCAGCGTCATCTCGTGCGAGGCCTGCACGAAGCCCTCGACCGCGGTCGCGTCGAGCGAGGCCGGATCGATGTTCATGCCCGCGCCGGGCCGCACCACGTGCGCGACGACCAGGCCGATGACCAGCGCCAGGGTCGAGAAGAACAGGAAGTACGCCATCGCCTTGGCGAACACGCGGCCGACCGTGCGCAACTGGGTCATGCCGGCGATGCCGGTGACGATGGTCAGGAAGATCACCGGCGCGATGATCATCTTGACCAGCTTGATGAAGCCATCGCCGAGCGGCTTCATCTGTTCGGCCAGCAGCGGCGAGTAGTGGCCGAGCAGCGCGCCGAGCACGATCGCGACGATCACCTGCACGTACAGCTGGCGATACAGCGGCAGGCGCTGCTGCACGGCGGGATCGGGCGCGGGAATGGGCTGCATGGGCGAGGGACGCAACGGGCCGGGAAGGGCGACGTTGTACCCCGCGCGCCGCGCCGCGCCGATAGCGCATTGGGACTAGACCGGCGCTGCACCCCGTCGCGGCGCGGATCGCGCCGCTAGACTGGCGGCCATGCGCCCCACGTCCGCCCGTCGCCAGCGCCTGTTGTCCGCGCTGCTGGTGCTCGGCGGCCTGGTGCTGGCCGCGGGCCTGGCCTGGCGCGCCGGCGAGCGCCACGAACTCGCCATCCAGGCCCGGCTCGCCGACCAGCAGGCCGCGCTGCACCGCCAGGCGCTGAGCCAGCAGATCGAACGCTACCGCACCCTGCCGCAGTTGCTGGCGCTGGATCCGGACCTGCGCCGCAGCGTCGCCGGGCCGGTCGACGCGGCGACGCGCCAGCGCCTGAACCTGCGGCTGGAAGACGCCAACCGCACCAGCCGCGCGTCGACGCTGACCCTGATCGACGCCGACGGCACGGCGGTCGCGGCCAGCAACTGGCGCGAGCCGGGCAGCAATGTCGGCGCGCAATACGGCTTCCGCCCCTACGTGCAACAGGCGCTGCGCGAAGGCTCGGGGCGGTTCTACGGCATCGGCGTGACCACCGGCGTGCCGGGCTATTTCCTGTCGGAGGCGCTGCGCGACGCCGCCGGCCGCGCGATCGGCGTCGTCGTCATCAAGATCGAACTCGCGGCGATCGAACAGGCCTGGCCGTCGGATCTCGACACCGTGCTGGTCAGCGATGCGCGCGGCGTGGTGTTCCTCGCCAGCCGCGCCGACTGGCGCTACCGCACGCTGCGACCACTGGACGCCCGCGCGCGCGCCGAACTCGCGGCGACGCGCCAGTACGAAGGCCGCACGCTGCAGCCGGTCGCCAGCCGCACGCTGCGCAGCCTGCCCGATGGCGGCGCGCTGGTGCGCATCGCCCTGCCCGCGCGCCCCGGCCAGTGGCTGTGGCAGCGCCAGCCGATCGCCGGCACCGACTGGACGCTGCACCTGCTGCACGACGCGACGCCGGTCGCCGCGGCCGGCTGGCAGTGGGCCGGCATCGCCGGTGCGTCGTGGCTGGCCCTCGCCTTCGTGCTGCTGTTCGTGCAGCAGCGGCTGCGCATGGGCGCGCTGCGCCGGCGCAGCCGCGCGGAGCTCGAGACCCTGGTGCGCCATCACGCCGAGGAACTGCGCACCGCGCAGGACGGCCTGGTCGCCGCGGCGCAGGAGGCCGACACCGGCCTGAGCCGGCGCCTGGCGCATCTGCCGCAGGGCGTGGTGATCGTCGACGCGGACCTGCGCATCGTCGCGTGGAACGCGCGCTACATCGAGCTGTTCCGGTTCCCGCCGGATCTGGTCCAGGTCGGCACGTCGATCGAAGCGGTGTTCCGCTACAACGCGCGCCGCGGGCTGCTCGGCCCGGGGCCGGTGGAAGACGCGATCCAGCGCCGGCTGGGCCATCTGCGCAGCGGCCGCCCGCACCTGCGCGAGAGCGAGAAGGACGACGGTACCGTGCTGGAGATCCGCGGCAATCCGCTGCCCGAGGGCGGCTTCGTGACCAGCTACGCCGACATCACCTCGTACAAGAACACCGCGCGCGACCTGCGTTCGCTGGCCGACGCGCTGGAGCAGCGCATCGCCGAGCGCACCGCCGATCTGGAACAGGCGCGCCACGACGCCGAAGCCGCCGCCCGCTACAAGAGCCGCTTCGCTGCCGCCGCGGTGCACGACCTGCTGCAGCCGCTGAACGCGGCGCGGATGTTCCTGTCGGGCCTGCGCACGCGGCTGCCGGACCTGCCGACGCGCGCACTCGCCGACAACATCGACGGCGCGCTCGCCGCGCAGGACGGCATCCTCGCGAGCCTGCTCGACATCGCCCGGCTGGAATCGGGCACCTTGCAGACCGACGTGCGCGACCTCGCGCTGGGGCCGCTGCTCGACGCGCTGGCGCGCGATGCCGGCGTGCTGGCGCAAGCGCGCGGCCTGCGCCTCGACCACGTGCCGACGCGCGCGTGGATCACCAGCGACGCGACCCTGCTGCGCCGGCTGCTGCAGAACCTGCTGTCGAACGCGGTCCGCTACACCGCGCAGGGCCGCATCGTGCTCGGCTGCCGCCGCGTCGGCGACGCGCTGCGCATCGAGGTCCACGACACCGGACCGGGCATTCCGCCGAACCGGCAGCGCGAAATCTTCGAGGAATTCCGCCGGCTCGACGACGGCATCGCCAGCGAGCGCGGCGCGGGCCTGGGCCTGGCGATCGTGGACCGTACCGCGCGCCTGCTCGGCCATCGCATCACGCTGCGCTCGCGGCCCGGCGTCGGCAGCGTGTTCGCGGTGACCGTGCCGCTGGCGCCGCCCGGCCACGCCGAAACCGAAGCGGTCGTGCCGGTGCGCGACGCCGACGCCGAATCGCCGCTGCGCGGCTGCCGCATCCAGGTCGTCGACGACGATGCGGACGCCGCGGAGGCGTTGCGCGCCCGGTTGCGGCAGTGGCAGTGCGACGTGATCGACGGTGGCGGCCCGCCGGCATCGTCGAGCGACGCGCCCGAGGTGCTGCTGCTCGCCGCGCGAGGCCACCGCCCCGATGTCGGCACACGCTGGCGCACCCTGCAGGCCGGCTGGACGACGACGCCGCTGGTGATCCTGCTGGTCGAACACGGTGATGCCGCGTTGCGTGCACTGGCGGACGCGCACGACTGGAGCGTGCTGCCGCTGCCGGTGCGGCCGCCGACACTGCGTGCGCTGCTGAGCCAGCGGCTGCTGCGGCGCGGCTGACGGCTGCGTCCACGTGCGCACCCGCCGTTTCCACCCGAGCCACTGCACCCTGCTGCCCGCGGCCCGCAGTCACCATCACGTCGCCATCTGGAATTCCGCCCACGCCATGTCCATGTCACCCCGCCCTCTGTTTCGTCTCGCCGTCGCGGCGCTGTCCCTCTGGGTCCTCGCCCTCGCCGGCTGCGCCATGGGCCCGGTGCGGCCCGACGCCGATGCCGGCGCGCAGGCCTGGCTGCAGGCCGGCCAGCAACACGCCCGGCAGCAGGACTGGAAGGCGCTGCGTCTGTACCGACAGGCCGCAAAGGTCCGCCCGGTCGACGACGCGGTCGTGGCGGCCGAGGCGCGGCTGGGCCGGGCGCTGTCGTCCGGCAGTCTGGCGCCCTACGGAGAACGCGACGCAGACGGCAGTCTCCGGCGCCCCCGACCGGCCCAGGGCCGCCCCTGGCTGCTGCGCGCGGCCGCGCACGGCTCGACGGCGGCGATGCGCGACCTGTGGGATATGGCGCGCCGCGACGGCGATGCGCCGGGCGAAGCGCGCTGGCGCATGCGATTTGCGATGACCACGCAGGATGTCTTCGAACGCGGCGCCCTCAGGACGACGCAGCTGGGCGGTCGGCCCGACCTGAAAGCACCGGTCACCCCCGCGTCGCAGGCACGGCTCGACGGCATCGTCGCGTCGATCCGCGACCAGGCGGCGCGCGGGGATGCCGAGGCGTGGATCGATCTCGGCCTGCTCCAGCATTTCGGCATCGGCATGCCCCGCGATCAGCAGGCCGCGCTGGCGAACTTCCAGCGCGCGGGCGATGCGGGCGCCGCCATCGGCTGGTACTTCAGCGGCCTGCTGGCGATGCAGGGCGACGTGGACGGCATCGCGCGGGCCCGGATCGAAGACTGGTTCGCGCGCGCCGACGCGGCCGGCTTCCCGCTCGCCCGGCCCGGCCGCTGGGAAGACCTGCGGGCGCCCTTCTTGAACTTCAGCAGCTGACGCCGCGCCGGACGCGATCCGGGCGCGCGCGCCTTCGCCGCCGCCCGCCTGCAGCGCCGCGTGAGTGCCCGCCGACCGGCAGGACCTAGAATCGACGACCGCGTTTCGCCAAGGAGCTGTCATGCCCGCACGTCCTGTGTTCGGTTTCCGTGCCCTTCCCCTCGCCCTCGGCATTGCCGCCGTGTTGCTCGCCGGCTGCAGCGGCGCCGGCACCGCGACGCGGGACGGGACGGCGCCGGCCGCGACCGCCGCGGACCAGCGCGGCGCGATCGGCCCGTTCTTCGCCGAATTCACCGACACGTGGATGCAGCGCCAGCCGTCGGCCTCCACCGGCAGCCGCTTCTTCGACGGCGCGCGTCAGGCCGAGCTCGACGCGATGCTGACGCCGGAGACGGCCGCGTTCGACGCGGAGACCGCCGCCCTCGCGCGCGAGGGCCTGGCGCAGCTCGCGGGCTTCGACCGCGCGGCGATGACCGACACCGAGCGCGTGTCGGCCGAGCTGATGGACTGGCTGCTGACCGGCATCGTCGACGGCGCCGAATTCCGCGACTACGCGTATCCGCTGCAGCAGATGAGCGGCGCGAACGTCGGCCTGCCCAACCTGATGACGGTGATCCATCCGCTGGGCAGCGCGCAGGACGCCGACCATTACCTCGCCCGGCTCGGCCAGTTCGAGGCGCGCATGGACGAAGCCGCGCAGCGCGCGCAGGCGATGGCCGCCGACGGCATCCTGCCGCCGCGTTTCATCCTCGATCAGACGATCGCGCAGATGCGCCATTTCGTGTCGACGCCGCCGGCGCAGAACCCGCTGGTCGCGACGCTCGACGAGAAGCTCGCCACGGTCGAATCCGTCGACGCCGCCCAGCGCGCGCGTTACGTCGCCGACGCGACGCGCATCGTCGAAGCCAAGGTCTATCCGGCATGGCAGCGCGCGATCGCGGTGCTCGATGCGCAGCGCGCGCAGGCCACCGACGATGCCGGCCTGTGGCGCCTGCCCGGCGGCGATGCCTACTACCGCCACCAGCTGCGGCGCTTCACCTCGACCGACCTGTCGCCGGAACAGATCCACCAGACCGGCCGCGACGAGGTCGCGCGCATCGAAGGCGAGATGGACCGCATCCTGCGCTCGCTCGGCCGCAACGACGGCAGCGTGGAAACGCGCATCGCCCAGCTGCGCCGGGACCTCGCCTATCCCGACGACGCCGACGGGCGCGCGCGGCTGATGGCCGACATCGACACGATGATCCGCGACGCCGAGCAGCGCTCGCAGGCGCTGTTCGACGTGGTGCCGACGAGTGCGGTGATCGCGCGGCCCTATCCCGAATACCGCTGGGCGAATGCCGCGGCGAGCTACACCGCGCCGCCGCTCGACGGCTCGCGGCAGGGCGTGTTCCAGATGCCGCTGCGGCCGGACCGGCTCACCAATTTCGGCCTGCGCACGCTGACCTACCACGAGACCGTGCCGGGCCATCATTTCCAGATCGCGCTGTCGGTGGAGAACACCGCGCTGCCCAAGTTCCGCCAGACCCGTGCGTTCGGCGGCATCTCCGCCTTCAGCGAAGGCTGGGCGCTGTACGCCGAGCAGCTGGCGGTCGAGGACGGCTGGTACGCAGGCGATGCCGAGGGCCGGCTCGGCCAGCTCGACGCCGAACTGTTCCGCGCGCGTCGTCTGGTCGTCGACACCGGCCTGCACGCGATGCGCTGGACCCGCCAGCAGGCCATCGACTACGGCATTCCGCAGTCGGAGGTGGACCGCTACGTGGTCATGCCCGGGCAGGCGACGTCGTACAAGATCGGCCAGCTCGAGATCATGCGCCTGCGCGACAAGGCGCGCGACGCGCTGGGCGACCGCTTCGACCCGAAGCAGTTCCACAACCGCGTGCTGCTGACCGGCGTGGTGCCGCTGCCGCTGCTGGAACGCGAAGTGGACGCCTACATCGCCGAGGCCGCCGCACGCGGCTGAGGCGGCGCCGCGCGTCAGACCTCGCCGTCGGGCTCCAGCGCCTTGACCAGCACCGCGGCCTGGGTGCGGCTGTGGCAGTCGAGCTTCTTCAGGATCGCGGTGACGTGGACCTTGACCGTGTTCTCGGCCAGGCCCAGCGCATGCGCGATCTGCTTGTTGAGCAGGCCGTCGGCGAGGCACAGCAGCACCCGGAACTGCTGCGGGGTCAGCTGCGCCAGGCGCACGGCGAGCTGGGCGTCGGCCTCCGAACGCTCGGCGGTCAGCGGCGGGAACCAGGTGCCGCCGTCGAGCACGGTGGCGACCGCCTGACCGATCGATTCGGCCGGCGCGGACTTGGAGATGAAGCCGGCGGCGCCGAACTGCTGCACCCGGCGCACGGTCCGCGGATGGTCGTTCGACGAGATCACCACGACCGGCACCTCGGGCCGCTCGCCGCGCAGGTGCACCAGCGACGACAGGCCGCGCGCACCCGGCATCGCCAGGTCCAGCAGCACCAGCTCGATCTGCGGATGGGCGACGACCGCGGCCGCGAGCGCCGACGCGCTGGCGGCCTCGACGACGGCGATCGCACCGAGGCTGTCGCGCAGCGCGTGCAGCACCGCGGCGCGGAACAGCGGGTGGTCGTCGGCGACCAGGATCGTCGGAGCGGGCAGCGTCATGCACGCAAGTCTGGCACGGCCCCTGCAGGACCGACATCGACGACGCCGCCACCCCCGGCGCGTGCGGGCACAATGCCGGACAGGGGACAGCGCGTGGGGAAGCCGCCGGGGTGGGAGTGACCAGATCGCCAGCAATGCCGCACGCGACCGCAGGCCGGTCGCGTGCCGGCGTGCGTGCGCGGCTGGCGACGGGACTCCGCGGGCTGGGCGTCGTCGCGGCGCTGGCACTGGCGCCGCCCGGCCTCGCGCAGACCGGCGACGCCGGGCCGCCGCTGAGCCTGGAGATGTACGACCTCGACGAGGGCCTGTCGCAGCTGACGGTCTCGGCGATGGCCAGCGACGACCAGGGGTTCCTGTGGGTCGCGACCCAGGACGGTCTCAACCGCTTCGACGGCCACCGCTTCGAGGCCTACCGCAACGACCCGGCGCCCGACGGCCGTGGCAACGGCCTGGTCAGCAGCAGCATCGACAGCGTGACGTTCGAATCGGCGCGCACCCGGCTGTGGCTGGGCACCAACGACGCCGGGCTGGAAGTCGTGCATCTGCCGACGTGGGAGCACCGCCGCCTCGGCACCGCGCAGGGCCTGTCGCACGTGCGGGTGATGCAACTGCTGCTGGATCCCGCCGGCGGCGCGTGGATCGGGACCGAACGGGGCGTCGACCACGTCGATGCCGAGGTCACCGCCGCGCGCACCATCGGCGCCAGCGACCCGGTGGTCGGACTGGCGTGGTCGGCGGCGCTGGGCCGGCCGGTGGCGCTGGACCATGCCTGCCGGCTGTGGCGCGTGGATGCCGATGCGCTGGTGCCGCTGCCCGGTCCGCAGGATGCGCGCCACTGTGTCGCGCTGGAGGTCGGCCCCGAAGGCATGTGGGCGGCGTCGGCCGATGGCGGCCTGCACGTGCTGACGCATGCGGGCCGCCAGCGCCGCGTCTGGGCGCCGGCCGCGCTCGGCGCCGGCGACAGCGCGCCGAGTGCGCTGCTGCGGCTCGACGACGGTCGCGTGCTGGTCGGGTTCGTCGACGGGCGCGTGGTGCAGCTGCCGCGCGGCGGCCAGCGGACGCGCGCGCTGCGTTTCGACCGGCCGCTGCGCAGCGCGGTCACGCGCTTCCACCAGAACGGCAGCGGCGCGTGGTGGATCGGCACCTACACCTCGGGCCTGTACCGGGTGCGCCCGCTGTCGTCGGTGATCCGCCACGACGGCGCCGGCCTCGGCGACATGGCCGACTGGCCCAGCCACAGCATCCGCACCCTGTGGCGGGGCGACGGGCGCACCCTGGTCGGCACCGACAGTGGCCTGCGGGTCCGCGAGACGCCCGGCGGCGCCTGGCGCGAACTCCCCGCATTCGCCGGCCATTCGATCCGCGCGATCCGCGCGGCGCCCGACGGCAGCTGGTGGGTCGGTGCGGTCGGCGGCCTGTGGCGGCTGCACGCGGACGGCCGCGTGACCGCGATCGACGGCCTGCCCGACCCGCGCATCGACGACCTGCTGGTCGACGGCGACACGCTGTGGATCGCGACCCGCAGCGGCCTGCTGCGCCATGCGGGCGGGCGCCTGGTCGACGACCCGCGGGTCGCCGCGCTGCGCGGCCAGTTCGTCAGCACGCTGGCGCGCGACCGCGACGGCAGCCTGTTGGTCGGCAGCAATGCGCTCGGCCTGTGGCGCCTGCACGGCGACACGTTCGCGCGCGTGCAGCCGGGCGGCGACGGCCTGCACCGGTCGATCTGGGCGATCCACGGCGACGCGGACGCGCTGTGGGTCGGCACGTTCTCCGCGGGCCTGTTCCGGATCGACCGCGCCACCGGTGCGTCGACCGTGCTGACCGACCGCGAGGGCCTGACCAACAACGTGATCTACCGGATCCTGCCCGACCCGCTGGGGCGGCTGTGGCTCAGCACCAACTACGGCCTCAGCGTCGTCGATCCGGCCAGCGGCATCTTCCAGAACCTGGGCCGCCGCGACGGCCTGCGCAACCAGGAATACAACAGCGGCGCGAGCTTCGTCGACGCGCGCGGCCGGCTCTACTTCGGCGGCACCGAAGGACTCGACGTCATCGATCCGCTGCAGCTGCCGCAGCGCAGCGCACCCGCGCACGCGGTGCTGACCAGCCTGCAGCTGCTGAGCCGGCAGAGCGATGCCGATGCCCGGCAGTCGACCGGCCGGGACATCGTCTACGCGCGCGGCATCACCCTCGACAGCGAGGACAGCGTGTTCACCATCGGCATGACCGCGATCGACTTCCTCGCCCCGGCCGCGGCCCAGCTGCGCTACCGCGTCGACGGGCTGCACAGCGGCTGGATCTATCCGCACGAGGCGCGCACCGAAGTGTCGATCAACCATCTGCCGGCCGGCCGCTACCAGCTGGAAGTCCAGGCCGCCGGCCGCGACGGGCAGTTCGGCGGGTCGCGCGTGCTGACCATCGACATGCCGCCGCCGTGGTGGCGGCACCCGCTGGCCTACGCGGCCTACGTGCTGCTGGCGCTGCTGCTAGTCGCGCTGTTCGTGCATCGCACCCGGCGCGCGGTGCGCCGCGAACGCGAGCACGTCGACCTGCTGCACCGCACCGTCGCCGAGCGTACCGCGCAGCTCGAGCAGGCCAACCGCCAGCTGCTCGACAGCAACACGCAGCTGGACGCGGCGACGCGGCTGGATCCGCTGACCCACGTCGCCAACCGGCGCGAGCTGCAGGACTGGCTGGGACGCGAATCGGTCCGCGTGCTGGCGCGCCTCGACAGCGGCGCGGCGACCGACACGCTGTGCTTCTTCATGGTCGACATCGACTCGTTCAAGCGCGTCAACGACAGCCACGGCCACCAGGCCGGCGACGCGGTGCTGGTGCAGTTCGCCGCGCGCCTGCGCGGGCTGTGTCGCGACGGCGACCTGCTGGTGCGCTGGGGCGGCGAGGAATTCCTGCTGGTCACGCGCCTGGCCGATGCCGACGCGGCGGCGGGCGTGGCCGAGCGCGTGCGCCGGGTGGTCGCCGACGAGGCCGTCGTGCTGCCGCATGGCGCGATCGTGCCGTTGACGTGCTCGATCGGTTTCGCGCCGTGGCCGTTCTCGACCACGTGGCCGACCCTCGGCGACTGGCAGCAGACCAGCGCGCTCGCCGACCGCTGCCTGTACGCGGCGAAGGCCGCCGGCCGCAACGCGTGGATCGGCCTGGCGCCGGGACCGGCCGTCGACCGCACCGCGTTGCAGGCGCTGCTCGCCGGCGCCGATCCGGCGACCCTGGGCGACGGCGTGCGGATCCTGCATTCGACGCCGGACGTGCCGCGCTTCACCCGCTGACGCCGGGACGCGCTACAGCCGGTCGATGCGGATCCGGTTGGCGAACAGCGAGAACGCCAGCATCCCCGCGAGGCCGCCCGCATGCGCCAGCCACGGCGGCAGCCAGCGCGGCGCGGCCAGCACGCCGGCGGCGAACAGCGGCTCGAACCGCACCACGTCGTCGAGCGTCATCTTGCCGGCGAACAGCTGCCGGCACTGCGGCAGCCGCTGCTGCGCCAGCGCCTGGCGGAAGAAGGTGTGCACCGCGATCAGCCCGCGCAGGTACACCGCGTCCTTGGTGAAGGCGTGGCCGCCGCCCAGTGGCGCGCCGCGGAAGACCCGCTGCGCGGAGGCGAAACTCTCGGTCGCCGATTGCCCGGCGCTGTGGAAATAGTCGAACACCTCGAGGAAATCGGCGCCGTCGAGCGCGCGCGCGATCGCCTCGATGCGCAGGCTGATGCGCTGCATGCGCGCGATGTCGATGCTGCCGGTCAGCTGCTCGGCCAGCACCGCCAGGCCTTCCTGGGTGCCGGTCGTGCGCGGCGACGCCATCGCCAGGCTCGGCAGCACGGTCTGCTCGCGGCCGTTGAGGGCGGTCAGCGAATGCACGAAGGCCTCGTGCTGCAGCAGCTGGGCGCGATCGAAGACCGAATAGCGCGCGTCGGCGCGCAGCCGCAGCCGGTACGCGCCGGCGGCGGCCTTGGCGATCATGTCGGCATCGAGCTCGACCGCGATGACGCGTGCGCCGAAGTACGTATCCAGGTCGCCCTGCAGCTGCGCCTGCAGCGTCGGCGCATCGATCGACACCTGCCCCGCCTCGGTGCGCAGGCCGGGATCGAGTTCGTCGGCGATGTGGATGAAATGCCGGGCCGCGTCGCAGGTCGTCAGCGTGCCGCCGGGCAGCGGCGCATCGGGCCGTCCGTACAGCGCGATCGCGTGCGCGGTGACCGCGCCGGTGCCGAGCGCTTCGAGCAGCTGCGCGGCGATGTCCCAGTCACGGGTCGATTCGACCAGATAGGCGCCGAGCGGATGCGCGGGGTCGGCCTCGGCCGCGATCGCGGCGAGCGCGCGCCGCGTGTCGCCGAAGTCGAGCGCGGGATAGACGACGACCGGCATCTCGCGGCGCCCGGCCGCATGCGCGGCGAGAAAGCGGTGCTGAGCGGCGGGCGGCCAGCTGGCGAGGCTCAGCAGCTTGATGCCGCGCGCGGCGGCGACCATCCGCGTATCGAGCGCGGCGTGGTGGGCGATGTCGTGGGTATCGGACATCGTCCGATTGGGCGGCGCGCGCCGCGCGTCGTCAAGCCGGATGCGGCGCGGTCATTCCTCGCGCGTCCAGTCGGTACCGCGCTTGGCGGGCTTGCCGGCCGGCCGCGCGCCGGACTTGTTCGCCGGCCGCGTTCCCGGGCCCTTGCCGACCGGCGCCTTGGCCTCGGCCTTGTGCGCCATGCGGTTGGCGAGCAGGCCGGCAGCGCCGGCGAGCTCGTCGCGCAGTTTCAGGTAGCTGCCCAGCCGCTGCGGCGCCAGCGTGTCGGCCGCGAGCGCCGCCTGCACCGCGCAGCCCGGCTCGGTGCCGTGCGTGCAGTCGCGGAACCGGCACTGCGCGGCGATCGCCTCGATGTCGGCGAAGCCGCCCTCGGCCAGGTCTTCCTCGCCGGTCGGCTTGAGCTCGCGCATGCCGGGCGTGTCGATCAGGCAGGCGCCCGACGGCAGCGGGATCAGCGCGCGGTGGGTCGTCGTGTGGCGGCCGCGGTCATCGGTCTCGCGCACCGCGGCGGTCTTCATGCGTTCGGTGCCGAGCAGGCTGTTGGTCAGCGTCGACTTGCCGGCGCCGGAACTGCCGACGAGGACCGCGGTCATGCCCGGCCCGAGCCAGCGGTGCAGGCCCTGCACGCTGTCGCGCTCGCGCGCATTGACCGGCACCACGGCGACGCCCAGGCCGGCGATCTCGGTCAGCGCGGCGACTGCGGCGGCGATGTCGGCCTCGGGCTTGTCGGCCTTGGTCAGCACGATGACCGGCGTGCCGCCGCCCTGCACCAGCAGCAGGTAGCGTTCGATGCGGCGCGGGTTGAAATCGGCGTCGAGCCCGCAGACCACCAGCACGGTGTCGATGTTGGCGGCGATCAGCTGCTGGCGGTAATGCTCGCCGGCGGCCGCACGCTTGATCGCGCTGCGCCGGGGCAGCATCGCGACGATGCGCTTGCCGTCCTCGATCAGCACCCAGTCGCCGACCGCGGCGCGGTCTTCGGGCGCCATCGTGCCCTTGCGGTAGCCGCTGCGGCGCAGCCATTCGGGCGGCGACTCCACGCTGCCGCCGCCGTCCGGACCGTCGGCGACGATGTAGCCGGAGCGGTGCTGCTCGATGACCCGGGCCGGGCGCGTGCCCGGATGCGCGGCCATGCAGTCGCCCCAGTCGCCGCTCGCCGACAGGCTGTCGAAGGGCCAGCCGATGGCGCGCAGCGCGGCGAGGTCGGCGCTCAAGTGGCGCCGCTGGCGGTGGCGGAAACGAGGGACGAAGCGATGGTCATGCGCGGATTCTAGGCCCTGGGCCGGCGGGCCGGTATCGGCGCGCCGGCGGTCGTGTTCCGCGGCGGCGCGCGGTCGTGCGACGCCCACGCCGCATCGGGACGCCAGGCGCCGGATCGTCGCGTCGCCCGTCGGCACGGATCGACCGCCCGCCATTCGTCGGCCCAACCCACGGGCGGCGGGCTTTTCCGCTAGCATCCGGCGCACTTCCGCCGCTGTTTCCCGCCATGTCCGCCCCGACCCTGAAGACCCGCGAACGCCTGACCGAAGTGCGCTACGAGATCCGCGGCGAACTCGCCCGGCGCGCACGCGAACTCGAGGCGCAGGGGCGCTCGCTGATCAAGCTCAACATCGGCAATCCCGGCGCGTTCGGCTTCCGCGCGCCGGAGCATCTGCAGCGCGCGATCGCCGACCACATCCACGACACCGACCCCTATACCCACCAGCAGGGCCTGCCGGTCGCGCGCGAGGCGATCGCCGCGCACCACGCCGCACGCGGCACGCCGCACGTCACGCCCGAACGCGTGTTCGTCGGCAACGGTGTCAGCGAACTGATCGACATCTCGCTGCGCGCGCTGCTCAATCCCGGCGACGAAGTGCTGGTGCCCTCGCCCGACTACCCGCTGTGGTCGGCGGCGACGATCCTCAACGACGGCCGCCCGGTGTTCTACCAGTGCAAGGCCGAGAATGGCTTCCTGCCGGATCCCGACGCGCTCGAGGCGCTGGTGTCGCCGCGCACGCGCGCCATCGTGCTGATCAACCCGAACAACCCGACCGGCGCGGTGTATCCGCGTGCGCTGCTCGAGCGCATCGTCGCGATCGCCGCCAAGCACGATCTGCTGCTGCTGTGCGACGAGATCTACGACAGCATCGTCTACGACGGCGCGGCGTTCGAGCCGATCGCGCCGCTCGCCGGCGACGTGCCCTGCGTGTCGTTCGGCGGCCTGTCGAAGGTGCATCGCGCCTGCGGCTGGCGCGTGGGCTGGGCGGTGCTGTCGGGCGATCCCGCGCGCAGCCACGAGTTCCGCAACGCGATGGACCTGCTCGGCGCGTTGCGGCTGTGCGCCAACGTGCCCGGTCAGTTCGCGATCGAGGCCGCACTGACCGGTGCCGACACGATCACCCCGCTGTGCCAGCCCGGCGGTCGCCTGTACGAGGCGCGGCGCGCGGTCATCGAGGCCTGCGCGGCCAGCCGTTACCTCGAACTCGATGCGCCGGGCGGCGCGCTGTACGCCTTCCCCGGCGTCGCCGCGGAATTCGCCACCGGCTTCGACGATCACGCGTTCGCACTCGAGCTGATGGAATCCGAAGGCGTGCTGGTGGTGCCCGGCAACAGCTTCAACGTGCCCTACCGCAACCGGTTCCGGGTGACGCTGCTGCCGCCGCCCGAGCAGCTGCGCGACGTGTTCGCGCGCATCGAGCGCGTGCTCGACCGCCACGTCGAAGCGACGGGCAAGGTCGTGCCGCTCGCCACGCGCCAGGCGCGCGCGGCGCGATGACGGCGGCGTACCTCGCGCTCGGCGACAGCTACACGATCGGCGAAGGCGTCGCGCCCGAGGACCGCTGGCCGGTCCGGCTGGCGGACGCGTTGCGCGATGCGGGCCTCGCGCTCGACGGGCCCGAGATCATCGCGACGACCGGCTGGACCACCGACGAACTCGACGCGGCGATCGACGCCGCCGCGCCACGCGGCCCCTATGCGCTCGTCAGCCTGCTGATCGGCGTGAACGACCAGTACCGCGGCCGCGACGTCGCGGCGTACGCCCCGGCGTTCACCGCGCTGCTGCAGCGCGCGATCGGCTTCGCCGGCGGCACTGCGTCGCGGGTGTTCGTGCTCGCGATTCCCGACTGGGGCGTGACCCCGTTCGGCGCGCACTCGGGGCGCGACATCGCGTCGATCGCGGCAGAACTCGACGCCTACAACGCGGCGGCCGCGGCGATCTGCGCCGCGCACGGCGTGGCCTTCGTCGACATCGCACCGGTCAGCCGCGCGCGCGGCGGCGAGGTCGAGATGCTCGCCGACGACGGCCTGCACCCGTCGGCCGCGCTGTATGCGCAATGGACGCGGCTGGCGCTGCCGGTCGTGCGCGGCTTATTGTCGCGCCCATGAATTCGACCACGACCGCGCCGCCCACCGCTCCGTTCGATCGCGACGCCGCCCGCGGCATCGCCCGCGCGTTCCTGCCGACGCATCCGCTGGGCAACCGCTACGACTACTACTACACGCTGACCAAGCTGCGCACAGACCCGCTGTACCCGGGCGTGCTCGACGCCCTGCGACCGACCTCGGCGCCGGTGCTCGACCTGGGGTGCGGCCTGGGCCTGCTGGCGCACGCGCTGCAGGCCGACGGCCAGCGGCTGGCGTATTACGGCGTCGACATCGACGCGGCGAAGATCAAACGCGGGCGCGAGGTCGCCGCGCGCAGCGGTCTGCGCGGCACGCGCTTCGACGTCGTCGATCTCGCCAACGGCTCGCCCGACCACCAGGGCAGCGTCGCGATCCTCGACGTGCTGCAGTACCTCTCGCACGACAAGCAGCGGGCGCTGCTCGACACGGTGATCGCGATGCTGACGCCCGGTGCGCGGCTGGTGATCCGCAGCGGCCTGGCCGACGACTCCTCGCGCAGCCGCACCACGCGCGTGACCGACCGGCTGGCGAACCTCGTCGGCTGGATGCAGGAACGCGCGAAGTGCTATCCCACCGCCGACGGCCTGCGTGCGCAGCTCGAAGGCGCGGGCCTGGCGACGACGATCCGGCCGCTGTACGGGGACACGCCGTTCAACAACTGGCTGATCGTCGGCACGCGCGCGTGACCACGCTCCACGCCGCGCCCGACGCGCCGCTGCTCGCCCTCGACGACCCGGCCTGGACCACGCTGCAGTGCGCGCAGGGCGATGCGCGCGCGATCCCCGCACTGCTCGCCCAGCTCGACACCGCGCCGCCGGAAGACCACTGGCAGAGCGAACCGTGGCAGTCGCTGTGGCTGGCGCTGTGCCAGGAGGGCACGATCCACAGCGCGTCGTTCGCGGCGGTGCCGCACATCGTCGACGCGCTGGCCGCCGCGCCCGAGCGCGCCGCGCTGAGCCATTTCGTGCTGCCGGCCAGCATCGAGCTCGCGCGCGCGGCGCAGGCGGTCGAGGTGCCCGACGCCGTCGTCGAGGGTTACGTCACCGCACTGTCGCGACTGCCGCTGCTCGCCGGCCTGGTGGCATCGCCGGACTGGAACGAGGCGCTGTGCACCGCCGCACTGGCCGCGACCGCCGCCGCGACCGGCCAGCACGCGATCGCCGAACTGCTGCTGGAAGCCGACGACGTGCAGGCCGTGCTGGCGTGGTTGCGCACGGGTTGAGCGGCGTGCGGGGCTGAGGTCCGTTCGCCCCTGTGCATCGCATTGGGTACCTGCGGAATCCGCCCACGCCTGCAGGCGCGGGCTTGCGCGCGATGCGTTTGGCGCCCTGCAAGTGCTGTCGCACAGCGAATGTGTCGGGATTCGAGATCGGCCTTCTGTCGCGCGCAAGCGCGCTCCCGCACAAGCAGTTCTGTCGCAACTGACCATCGCGGCGACGCGTCGTCGCCCCGCCCCCTGTGGCACCTCAGCCCGCGCCGCGTTCCCTCTCCGGAACGACCCCGCGCAATCCCGCCGCGCGCATCCGCTGCAGCACGCCGTCGACCATCTCGACATTGCGTCCGTGCGTCGCGCCCTCGTGCAGCAGCACGATCGCACCGGGCGCCAGGTCGGCGGCGATCCGGGCGACGACCTTGTCGACATCAGGCTCGACCGCGTCGAAACCACGCGCGCTCCAGCCGACCCGGGCGAGCCCCGCATCGCGCAGCGGCGCGTGCACGAAGGGATTGGTGTGGCCGACGACCGAGCGGAACCAGCGCGGCGCGACGCCGGCGATGCCGGTCAGCGCGCGCTGGCAGTCGAGGATCTCGCGGCGCATGCGCCGCGGACCGAGCGCCCAGAACAGCGCCTGCGGATGGGTCTGGCTGTGGTTGCCGATGCCATGGCCGCGCCGCAGGATCTCGCGCACCAGGCCGGGCCGCGCCTGCGCACGCGCGCCGACGAGGAAGAACGTCGCCTTGGCCTCGTGCGCATCCAGCAGGTCGAGCAGCGCCGGGGTGTCGTCCGAGGGGCCGTCGTCGATGGTCAGCCAGACCTCGGGCGCGTCGCCGGGCAGCCGCGTCAGCACCGGGCCGTAGAGCCGCGCCGACGGCGCCAGCACGCCCCACAGGCACAGCGCATGGCTGGCCAGCAGCAACGGCAGGCCGATCGCCCCGCCCAGCCGCCACCAGACCAGCGCGACCGCGACCTGGGAGAGCAGCAGCAGGGGCAGCCACAGCTGCGGATGACGGGGCGGACGGTGCGGCGACATGCCGCGCATGATGCCATCCGGCGCCACCCGCACCGCAGCGTTGCGGGCGCGCCCGGGCTTGCATCCGGGGCGCCGCGTTACCATGTCGGACTGCCCGCACACCGGAACCGCTGCCATGTCCCTCGATCCCGCTCTCCGCACCCGCATCGACACCCTGTTGCAGGGCAACCGCGCCGTGCTGTTCATGAAGGGCTCGCCGGCGACGCCGCAGTGCGGCTTCTCGGCCAAGGCCGTGTCCGCGCTCGATGCGCTGGGCGTCGACTACGCGACCGTCAACGTGCTCGAGGACGGCGAGATCCGCGAAGGCATCAAGGCCTACGGCGACTGGCCGACGATCCCGCAGCTGTACGTCGACGGCGAACTGCTCGGCGGCAGCGACATCATCGAGCAGATGTCGGGCAGCGGCGAGCTGCACACCGTATTCGGCCTGCAGGCGCCCGACCGCACGCCGCCGTCGATCACGATCACCGCGGCCGCGCGCGAGACGATCGCCAAGGCCGTCGCCGATGCCGGTGGCGACTACGTGCTGCAGATCGACATCGACCGCAACTTCCGCACCCGCCTGCAACTGGCGCCGCGCAATGCGAACGCCGTCATCGCCGACGCCGACGGCGTGCCGGTGCAGTTCGACCTCGCCGGCGCACGCCGCGCGGACGGCCTGACGATCGACTTCGCCGACGACATCCGCGGTCGCGGCCTGGTCATCGACAACCCCAACGCGCCGAAGCCGGTGCAGGAGATGAGCCCCGCCGATGCCGACGACCAGCTCGCGGCCGGCACGCTGACCCTGGTCGACGTGCGCCCGCCGGACGAGCGCGCCATCGCATCGGTCGCGCGCCCGTTCGAGGTGCTCGACGGCGACGGCATGCAGCGCCTGCAGGCGCTGCCCAAGGACACGCCGCTGGCGTTCCTGTGCCACACCGGCGTGCGCAGCCAGCAGGCCGCCGAGCATTTCCGCAACGAAGGCTTCACCCGCGTGTTCAACGTCACCGGCGGCATCGCCGCGTGGAGCGACAGCGTCGACGGCGGCGTGCCGACGTACTGAGCCACGGCCCGTCGCGCATGAAGAAGGAGGCCCTCGGGTCTCCTTTTTTTTTGGGCCATCGGCAGGCGATGCCGCGCGGCGCGCTTTCGAGCGGGCGGCCCGGCGACACGGCGCATCGATGCGCTCCCCCGGTGGCGCACGCGCCTGCCGGCGATGGACGGCCTAGAACCCGCCGCCCGCATCGAGCCAGTCCTGCTCCTCGACGCTGCTGCGACGGCCCAGCGCGCGGTTGCGGTGGGGGAAGCGGCCGAACCGCGCGATGACATCGAGATGCGCCTGCGCGTACTGGCTGTATTCCGTATTGCCCAGCGCCTCGAACAGCGCGACCGCGCGGTGTTGGTCGTCCATCGATTCCGCATGTTCGAAGGGCAGGTAGACGAAGGCGCGCAGGTCGGCATCGACCTCGCGATCGCGTCCCGCATCGACGACATCGCGCGCGTGCAGCAACGCCAGCGCATCGGTCGCGAACGCATGCGCGGTGTCGCGGAAGATGTTGCGCGGAATCTGGTCCAGCAGGATCAGCAACGCGACCGCGCCATCCGGCGTGTCGCGCCAGGCATCGAGCTCCCGGCGCGCGGCGGCGAAGTGCGCATCGCGCAGGCGCACGTCGCAGGCGCGATCGAAGGCGTCGCCGCCGTTGAACCATTTCTGCGGGCCGGCGTCGCGCCAGAAACCGATGACATCGTGTGCGGTGATGGTGTCCATGCCGCGAGGATACCGGCGCCACGTCGCGAGCGTCACCGCGCCCGCCGCCACGGCATCGCGCCCGATCGCCGGCGCTATACTCGCGCGCTGCCTTCCTGCCCGCCTCCCGGAGATCGCCATGCTGCGTCGCACGACCCGTCTGCTTCCCGTCCTCGCGCTGTTCGCCACGCTGGCGGTCGCCGGCTGCAAGGCCGGTCCCGAGGACCGCACCCTGCTGGAAGCGCCGGTGGTCGGCGATCTCTACGCGGCGCAGCTCAGCGAGTTTTCGGATTACGGCTTCACCGACGAAAGCGGCAAGGACCTCGCGCCGGCCTACGGCCTGATGCGCGTCACCGCGGTCGACGAGGCCAACGTCGTCGTCATCACCGAGAACGCCGCGTCGGGCGAGCAGGCCGTCTCCCGCCAGGACATCGCCGGCGACATGGCGAACATCGAGTTCGACGACAGCGAGCAGATCGAGATCGCCCGCACGGACCTGGTCCAGGCCTGGGACGACAAGCTGATCTACGCGGTCAAGCGCCCCGCCGCGGCGAACTGATCCGCACGGTCCGTGTCACAGGAAAAGCCCGGCGCCTGCCGGGCTTCTTCGTTGGTCCGCCCTCGCATCTCTTTCGCGGCACACGCGCCTGTAGGAGCGCGCTCGCGCGCGACAGGCCCTCACCGGCCGTGCGTCCACGCGCACGTCGGACACGCACAGGCGCTCGGCATCTCTGCGAATCCTGTCGCGCGCGAACGCGTCTCTTACAGGTCGCAGACGATCAGGTTGCCGCTGATTGCGCCGCGCGCCTATTCGTCGAAGCGCAGGTGCCGCACCGACTTGCCGTGGCGGCGGATCAGCTTCAGCGCCTCGATGCCGATGGTGATGTGGCGCTCGACGAACTCGGCGCTGACGCGCGCGTCGGAGGCCTCGGTCTTGACGCCTTCGGGAATCATCGGCTGGTCGCTGACCAGCAGCAGCGCGCCGGCTGGAATGCGGTTGGCGAAGCCGGCGGCGAAGATCGTCGCGGTCTCCATGTCCACGCCCATGCAGCGCATCTGCCGCAGCCGGTCCTTGAAGGCCTCGTCGTGTTCCCAGACCCGGCGGTTGGTCGTGTAGACGGTGCCGGTCCAGTAGTCGTGGCCGAGGTCGCGGATCATCGTTGACACCGCCCGCTGCAACGCGAACGCCGGCAGCGCGGGCACTTCCGGCAACAGGTAGTCGTTCGACGTGCCCTCGCCGCGGATCGCCGCGATCGGCAGCACCAGATCGCCGAGCTGGTTCTTGCGCTTGAGCCCGCCGCACTTGCCGAGGAACAGCACCGCCTTCGGGCCGATCGCCGACAGCAGGTCCATCATCGTCGCGGCATTGGGGCTGCCCATGCCGAAGTTGATCATCGTGATGCCGTCGACCGTCGCACTCGGCATCGGCCGGTCGAGGCCGACGACCTCGGCGCCGGTCAGGCGGCTGAAGTGGCCGAGATAGCCGCCGAAGTTGGTCAGCAGGATGTGTTCGCCGAACCGGTCGAGCGGCACGCCGGTGTAGCGCGGCAGCCAGTTCTCGACGATCTGCTCCTTCTCCTTCATCGTCGCTCGCGTCCTTCTCGTGTGGTGCACGCATTCTGTCACGGAGGCCGCCGCGCGCCGGTCCGCGCCTGGGCGCGGCAGGTACACTCGACGCGTTTCTTCATGTTCCCGGGGAGTCGTCGATGTACCGACCGTTGACCGCCGCACTGGCGGCCGCCGTGCTGGCCGCGTGCGCGCATACCGCTTCAACCGACCGCCCGGCGACCGCCGGCGGCACGTCCGACCGCGCCCTGTACGCGAGCACCTACGTGCCGATCGCGGCGCCGCCGGTGCTGATCCAGAACGCGACGGTGCTGGTCGGCGACGGCCAGCGGCTCGAGGCCGGCGACGTGCTGCTGCAGGACGGCAGGATCGTCGCGGTCGGCCGCGATCTGGCCGTGCCCGCCGATGCGCAGCGCGTCGACGGCACCGGCAAGTGGGTCACGCCCGGCATCATCGACGTGCACTCGCATCTCGGCGTGTACCCCAGCCCCGGCGCACGCGCGCACAGCGACGGCAACGAGGCGACCGCGCCGATCACCGCGCAGGTCTGGGCGGAACATTCGGTGTGGCCGCAGGACCCGGGCTTCGGCGCGGCACTCGCCGGCGGCATCACCTCGCTGCAGATCCTGCCCGGCTCGGCCAACCTCGTCGGCGGTCGCGGCGTGACCCTGAAGAACGTCGCGGCGACGACGGTGCAGGACATGAAATTCCCCGGCGCGCCCTACGGCCTGAAGATGGCCTGCGGCGAGAATCCGAAACGCGTCTACGGCCAGAAGGGCGGGCCGGCGACGCGCATGGGCAACGTCGCCGGCTACCGCGCGGCGCTGATCGACGCGGCCGAATACCGCACCAAGCAGGCCGGCGAATCGCCCGGCAAGCGCGACCTCAAGCTCGAGTCGCTGGCCGAGGTCATGGACGGCGACATCCTCGTCCACATCCACTGCTACCGCGCCGACGAGATGGCGCAGATGCTGGATCTGGCGCGCGAGTTCGACTTCCGCGTCACCGCGTTCCATCACGGCGTCGAGGCCTACAAGATCGCCGACCAGCTGGCGGCCGAAGGCGTCTGCGGCGCGCTGTGGGCCGACTGGTGGGGCTTCAAGATGGAGGCCTTCGACGGCATCCAGGAGAACATCGCCATCGTCGACCGCGCGCCCGGTGGCTGCGCGATCGTGCATTCCGATTCCGACGAGGGCATCCAGCGGCTCAACCAGGAAGCGGCCAAGGTCATCGCGAACGCGCGCCGCGTCGGCATCGAGATCGCACCCGAACACGCGATCCGCTGGCTGACCGAGAACGCCGCGAAATCGCTCGGCGTCGAGGACGAGACCGGCACCCTGACCGCCGGCAAGATGGGCGACGTGGTGCTGTGGAACGGCGACCCGTTCACCGTCTACGCGCTGGCCGAACAGGTCTGGATCGACGGCGCGCACGTCTACGACCGCTTCGATCCGGCGCGTCAGCCGGTCTCGGATTTCATGCTCGGCCAGGGCGCTGCCGCGGGAGGTGCGCGATGAACCGCCGGGATGCGCGCCTCGCGCGCCTGCTGCTCGCCGGCGTCGCCGCCTGCGCGAGCGTGGCGGTGTCCGCGCAGGACCTGCTGATCCGCAACGCGACCGTGCACACCGCGACCGCGCAGGGCACGCTAGAAGGCACCGACGTGCTGGTGCGCGGCGGCCGCATCGCCGCGATCGGGCGCGGGCTGGCGGCCGACGGCGTGCAGAGCGTCGACGCCGCGGGTCGGCCGCTGACGCCGACGCTGTTCGGCGGCGTGACCGGCATCGGCATCGAGGAAGTCTCGGGCGAAAGCGGCACGCGCGACGACCGCCTGACGCTCGGCGAAGCCAGCGACATGGCGGTGCGCCCCGAGTTCGACGTGACCCAGGCCTACAACCCGGACTCGATCGTGCTGCCGGTCGCGACCGTCGAGGGCATCGGCTTCACCCTGCTGTCGGCGGGCAGCGCGAGTTCGATCATCGGCGGCCAGGGCGCGGTGATGCGGCTCGACGGCAGCGTCGATCCGGCCGGGCCGAAGGTGCTGCATCTCGCGCTGGGCGCGGCGGGCGCGGCGCAGAGCGGCGAATCGCGCGCGGCGCAATGGATGCTGCTCGACCAGCTCATCGACGAAGCCCGCGGCCGCCTGCCGGCGGACTCGCACGTCGCCGCGCTGACGCCCGCGGGCCGCCGTGCGCTGGTGCGCTATCTCGACGGCGACGGCGTCATCGTCGTCGGCGTCAATCGCGCCGCCGACATCCGCCAGCTGCTGCGGTGGTCGAAGCGCCACGACCTGCGCATCGCGATCCGCGGCGGCGCCGAGGCGTGGAAGCTCGCGCCCGAACTCGCCGCCGCGCGGGTGCCGGTGTTCGTCGATCCGCTGGTGAACCTGCCGTCGGACTTCGACCAGCTCGGCGCGACCCTGCAGAACGCCGCACGCCTGCAGGCGGCCGGTGTGCAGGTTGCGTTCGCACAGGCCAGCGACGCCTCGCACAACGCGCGCAAGCTCCGCCAGCTCGCCGGCAACGCGGTCGCCAACGGCCTGCCGTGGGATGCCGGTCTCGCCGGCCTGACGCGCGTGCCGGCCGAAGTGCTGGGCGTGGATGCGCGCCTGGGCAGCATCGCCGTCGGCAAGGCCGCCGACCTGGTGCTGTGGACCGGCGATCCGCTCGACGTCGCCCACACCGCGGTGCAGACCTGGTTCGACGGCCGCGCGATCCCGATGCGTTCGCGCCAGACCGAACTGCGCGATCGCTACCTGCACCCGGCGACGCCGGCAGCGCAGGGCGGCCTGCCGCGCGCCTACCCGGTCGCGCGCTGACGCACGACGACGACGCGGCACCGGCCGCGTCGTCGATCGATGGATCCAGGGGCCGCCATGTGCGGCCCTTTTTTTTGCGCGGCCGCGAGCGACACGTGAGGCGGCCGCAATACCCGAGCAGCCGGCGCTGCGCACGTCGCCGCGGGACCTGCCATCACACGTCCGATGACGTCGCCGCGCCCGAGGCCGTGACTGCGCACGAGGCGAGCGCGGACACCGCTGTTGCATACGCGCGGACGGAACGCGGGACACGACGAGTCACGGGAATGCCGCCTGCGCAGCAGGCTCGCCACGCGCGCCGACGGGCACGCGGTCCTACGCCACGCGCGTGCGGCGATCGCGCTCCAGATGCACCAGCAGCAGCGAGATCGCCGCCGGCGTCATGCCGGGAATCCGCTGCGCCTGGCCGATGCGCTGCGGCCGCACGGCCTGGAGCTTCTGCTGCACTTCCATCGACAGCCCGCGCACGCCGGCGTAGTCGAATCCGTCGGGAATCGCCGTGTCCTCGTGGCGCTGCTGGCGTGCGATCTCGACGCGCTGGCGCTCGAGATACCCGGAATAGGTCGCTTCGATCTCGACCTGCTCGGCGACCTCGGCGTCGTCGACGGGCGGGCCGAACGCCGCGACCGTCATCAGCGTCGCGTAATCGAGTTCCGGTCGGCGCAGCAGATCGAGACCGCTGCTCTCGCGACGCAACTCGATGCCGAGCGTGGCGACGGCATCGCGTCCGGTCGCGTTCTGCGGCGAGGCCCACAGGCTGCCGAGACGCGCGGTCTCGCGCTCGAGCGCGTCGCGCTTGGCATCGAACCGCGCCATGCGCGCGTCGTCGACGATTCCGAGTTCGCGCCCCGTGGCGGTGAGCCGCAGGTCGGCGTTGTCCTCGCGCAACTGCAGCCGGTATTCGGCGCGGCTGGTGAACATGCGGTAGGGCTCTTTTGTGCCGTGCGTGATCAGGTCGTCGATCAGCACGCCGATGTAGGCCTGGTCGCGGCGCGGCGTCCAGGCCTCGAGTCCGCGCACCCGGCGCGCCGCATTGAGGCCGGCGATCAGGCCCTGCGCCGCCGCTTCCTCGTAGCCCGTCGTGCCGTTGATCTGGCCGGCGAAGAACAGGCCGGCAACGGCCTTGGTCTCCAGCGAAGGCCGCAGGCCGCGCGGATCGAAGAAGTCGTACTCGATCGCGTAGCCGGCGCGGGTGATGTGCGCGCGCTCGAAGCCGACGATGCTGCGCACCAGCGCGAGCTGCACGTCCTCGGCGACATCCAGGCCCTCGGGCTCGACGAAGATCTGGTGGCTGGCCTTCTCGGCAAAGCGCACGACCTTGTCCTCGATCGACGGACAGTAGCGCGGGCCGATGCCTTCGATCTGGCCCGAGTACATCGGCGACCGGTGCAGGGCGCCGCGGATGATCTCGTGCGTGCGCTCGGTGGTGTGGGTGATCCAGCACGGCACCTGGCGCGGATGCGCGTCGCGGCTGCCCATGAAGGAGAACACCGGGCACGGATCGTCGCCAGGCTGCTCGACCATCGCCGCGTAATCCAGCGTGCGGCCGTCGATGCGCGGCGGCGTGCCGGTCTTGAGCCGGTCGACGACGAAGGGTCGTTCGCGCAGCTTCGTCGCCAGCGTCGTCGCCGGCGGATCGCCGGCGCGGCCACCGGCGGACTGGGTCTCGCCGACATGGATCCGACCGCCGAGGAAGGTGCCGGCGGTGAGCACCACGCAGGGCGCATCGAAGCGCAGCCCGGTCTGGGTCAGCACGCCCCGCACGGCATCGCCCTCGATGACGAGGTCGTCGACCGCGGACTGGAAGATCGTCAGGTTCGGCTGCGCTTCCACCGCGCGCCGCACGTAGGCGCGGTAGAGGTTGCGGTCGGCCTGGCAGCGCGTCGCGCGCACCGCCGGCCCCTTCGACGCGTTGAGCCGGCGCCACTGGATGCCCGCGGCATCGGCCGCGTGTGCCATCACGCCGCCCAGCGCGTCGATCTCGCGCACCAGATGGCCCTTGCCGATGCCGCCGATCGCCGGGTTGCAGCTCATCACGCCGATGGTCTCGACGTTGTGGGTCAGCAGCAGCGTGCGTGCGCCGGCCCGCGCGGACGCGAGTGCGGCCTCGGTGCCGGCATGGCCGCCGCCGACGACGATGACATCGCAGGTGTGGAAGTCGGTGCTCATGCACGAATTATCCGCGAGATCGGGACGCGCGATGCGCGACGGGCCAGAGTTGGCACACTTTCTGCGTGCGCTGTATGCCGCACCCGGGGTGGCAGGCGTTCGCAAGGGGGAACGCGGCCGGAGATTGGAACAGGGCTGGCCATGCACAGCCCGGGGAAGCGCGGGGCCGGATGTCGGGGGACATCCGGCCCCATTTTTTTGGCTCCCCGCGGACCCTGGAGGTCCTGGAGGAGCCGACGCCCGGCAGGGGCGGAACAGGGGGGATCCGGTGTTCCCCCGCCGGGAGTCGACAACTGCATGTCCGGTTTACGGCGAAAAGCGACGCATCCGGTCACGTGGGGCAAGAGTGGCCCGGGAATCTGGACCGCGCAAGTCCTATCAGCGCTCCACTTGCCGACGTGTGACCGGCTGCCGCATTTCGCGTGGCGAGGTGCGCGGCGCACTCTGCCGCGGCGCCGGTGCGGGCGCCTGGACCTGCGGGCGCGGCGGCGGCCGTTGGGTGACGCCCTCCGGTCGGCCGCTGCCGGCCGGACGCGTCGGGCGGCCCGGCCGCTGGCCATCGGGACGCTGCCCGTCGGGACGCCCATTCCAGCCACCCGGTCGGCCCGGACGATCGGGACGCCCACTGTCGGGCCGGTCCGGACGGCCATCCCAGCCAGGGCGACCCGGACGGCCACCTTCGGGACGATCCGGACGACCGCCCTCCCAGCCCGGGCGACCGGGACGGCCGCTGTGCGGGCGATCGGGACGATGGTCCGGGCGGCCATGGCCGTGCGGCGGCCGATGGCCACCGGGACGCCCCGGATACACCGGCACCGGCCGGATCACGACCGGCGGCCGGTAATACCCGCCGCCCCAGTAGCCGTAGGGCGCACGGTTCCAGCCGCCGTAATACGGATTGCCGAAGCCGGCGCCGCCGTACCAGCCGCTGCCACGACCGTAGCCCAGGCTGCCGTAAGGGGCGCGGTAACTGCCGTAGGGGGCGCCGTAGCTGCGGTACACCGTGCTGGGGCTGCCGTAGTAGTAATCGCCGCTGCCGCCGCGGTAGCCGTAACTCGCACAGCCCACCATGGCGAGGCATGCGACGAGGATCATTGCGTTGCGGAACATGGCGTTCGCCCCCGAGTCAGGACGACCAGCTTCCGCCCAAGGCATTGAATCCGCCCTTAATTTTCCGTTCTTTGCCGCCCGCTTCATGAATGCCGCGCGCCGCTCGGCTAGGCTTGCGCGATGAATACGCCGCCCGCTCTTCCCGTGTTCGCCGATGTGCTGGCCGCTGCCGCACGCATCGCGCCGCATGCCCATGTCACGCCGGTGCTGCGCGCGCGTTCGCTCGATGCGCTGGCCGGCTGCACCCTGCACTTCAAGGCGGAGCATCTGCAGCGGAGCGGCGCGTTCAAGTTCCGCGGCGCTTCCAATGCCGTGTGGTCGCTCGATGCCGCCGAGGCCGCGTGCGGTGTGGTCACGCATTCGTCCGGCAATCACGGCGCGGCGCTGGCGCTGGCGGCCCGCCTGCGCGGCATCGTCTGCCACGTCGTCGCACCGGAAGGTGCGGTCGCGACCAAGCTCGCCGCGATCGCCGCGAACGGCGCCGTGCTGCATCGCTGCGCGCCGTCGATGGCGGCGCGCGAAGCGGCCTGCGCCGATGTCCAGGCACGCACCGGTGCGACGCTGGTGCACCCGTTCACCGATCCTCGCGTCATCGCCGGCCAGGGCACGGCCGCGCTGGAACTGCTGCACGCGGCGGGCTCGCTCGATGCCCTGGTGGTCCCCGTCGGCGGCGGCGGCCTCGCGGCCGGCAGCGCACTGGCGCTGGCCGGCGTGGCGCCGCAGACGCGACTGGTGCTGGCCGAACCGGCGGGCGCCGACGACACGTTGCGGTCGCTGCGCGCCGGCGCCCGGGTCGAGGACCTAGTGCCCGACACCGTCTGCGACGGCCTGCGCGGCCTGCTCGGCCAACCGAACTTCGACATTCTCGCCGGCCACGGCGGCGACGGCCGCGCCCCGCCTGTCGACGTGATCGCAGTCGACGACGACAATGCCGTCGCCGCGATGCGACGCCTGCTGGTGCACGCCAAGCAGATCGTCGAACCGTCGTCGGCGATCGCATTGGCCGCGGTGCTCGCCCATCCCGCCCGGTTCGCCGGGCAGCGGGTCGGCGTGCTGCTGACCGGGGGCAATGTCGATCCCGACCGGCTGCCCTGGCTGCACTGATCGCCGCTCCGCCTTTCCGCTCGACGAGTCCGACCCGATGCCACATCCGCGCAAGCCCGGCTTCCGCCCGTTCCGCTTCTTCGTGCGGCTGCTGCTGCTGTGCGTGCTGTGGCTGGCGGGCGTGGCCGCCTGGATCGTCTACGTCGGCAACCGCGACGAGGCCGGGACGGCGGACGCGATCGTCGTGCTCGGCGCGGCCGCCTACGACGCGGTGCCGTCACCGGTGTTCGAAGCGCGCATCGAACACGGCCTGGACCTGTTCCGCGCGGGACACGCGCCGACGCTAATCTTCACCGGCGGCTACGGCGGTGCCAGCGCGCGATTTTCCGAATCGCAGGTCGCCCGCCGGTATGCGCTGCGCCACAAGATTCCCGACGACGCCATCCTCATCGAATCGCGCTCGCGCACGACGGTCGAGAACCTGGTCGAGGCGCGCGCACTGATGCAGGAGCACGGCCTGCACCGCATCCTCATCGTCAGCGACCCGCTGCACATGGCGCGTGCGCTGCGCACCAGCCGCAAGCTGGGCATCGATGCGATCGGCTCGCCGACCCCGAGCACGCGCTTCCGCAGCTGGCGCACGCAGTCGGACTTCCTGCTGCGCGAGGTGTATTTCTTCCATCGCGATCTGTTCGGCCTGCCCGCCTGATCCGGAGTTCCCGATGCCGACTGCCACGCCCCACGCCGCCGCGCTCGATCTGATCCAGCGCTACTACGCCGCCTTCAACGCCGGCGATCGCGACGCGATGCTCGCGCTGCTGACCGACGACGTCGCCCACGACCTCAACCAGGGCGCGCGCGAGACCGGACGCGAGGCGTTCGTGCGCTTCATGCAGCGCATGGACCGCAGCTATCGCGAGCAACTGCGCGACATCGTCGTGCTGGCGGCGACCGACGGCACGTGCGCGGCGGCCGAGTACGTCGTGCACGGCGAATACCTCGCCGACGACGACGGCCTGCCGCCCGCGCACGGCCAGCGTTACGTACTGCCCGGCGGCGCGTTCTTCGCGCTCCGCGACGGCCGCATCGCGCGGGTCAGCAACTACTACAACCTCGAGGACTGGCTGCGGCAGGTCGGTTGAGCGCGGCAGGCGCCGCTCGACTCAGCCCGCCTGCCCGTCGGCCACCAGCGTCAGCCCTTCGTTGAGCAGCCAGCGCGTCGCCAGGACGCGCTCGGCCTGCGGCTGGTCCTTGAGCACGTCGACCATCTGCCGGAACGAGCGGCAGCGCGCCTGCCGGCTGGCGTCGTCGGTGCCGGTCGCGGTCATGCCGAGCATGAAACCGTCGTGCAGCAGGGTCGCCCGCACGGCCGCGGCGCGCAGGATCTGCTGGGCCACGGACGGCTCGTACTGCTGCGGCGCGCCCTGCAGGCCGCTGACCGCGACGTTGGTGAACGCGTTGGCGAAGCGGTCCTGGCTGGCCGCGCCGAGCCTGTCGACGGTGCGCTGGAAGGCGGCGACATCGCGACGCGCGTCGGGCTCGAACAGCGCGCACAGCGCGCGCGCTTCCGCGGGATCGCGCGAGGACTGCAGCACGGCCTGGAACAGCTCGTCGATGGCGGGCGCGGACGCGCGGCGCAGCACGTCGCCGCCGGTGGCCAGCACCGCGGCCGGGTCCAGCCGCGACAGGTCGATCTCGTAGCGCTGCGCCTGGGCAGGTGCGAGGGCCGTCGAGGCGGCCAGCGCCAGCAGGGAAACGGAGAGCAGCATGCGCATCGGCGCGTCCAGTGCGGGGGTCGGGCCGAGTCTAGGCAGCGCCGACTGAATCCCGCCAGCACCCGCCCGGCTCAGACCCCCATGTAGCGCCCGGGCCGGTGGTTGAACAGCAGCACCAGATTCAGCACCAGCACGCCGAGCGCGGAATACAGCACCTTCGACGGCGGCACCATCGTCAACGCGACCAGCATCAGCACGGCGTCGAAGCCCATCTGCAACTTGCCCGCACGCCAGCCGCGGCTCTGCTGGAGCCACACAACCACGATGCCGACGCCGCCCAGGCTCGCGCGGTGGCGGATGAAGGACAGCAGGCCCATGCCCACCAGCGCGCCGCCGAACACCGCCGAGAACAGCGGCGACGCCGCGTCGACCGAGGCCCAGCGCGGAATCATGTCCGCGACGACGCCGGTCACGCCGACCGCGAGGAAGGTCTTCAGGGTGAATTCCCAGCCCATCCGGCGCAGGGCGATCCAGTAGAACGGGAGGTTGATGAGCACGAACAGCAGGCCGAAGTTCCAGCCGCTGGCGTAATGCACCAATAGTGAGACGCCCGCGATGCCGCCGACCAGCAGGCCGCCGCTGGCGAGGATCGCCATGCCCAGCGCACTGACCAGGCTCGCCAGCACCAGGCCCTGCACGTCCTCGACCCGCGTGTGCCGCTGTGGCTTCGCCGCGGGCGCGGCCACGGCGACGGCCGCAGCGGCCGCACGGTCGTCGGGCAGGAGGTCGGAGGGCGAAACGGAATCGGACACGGACGCGGGCACCAGGATTGCTGCGTCGCAGCATACAGGCCGGCCGGTGATGCGCCGTGTGTGCCGACGGCGTGCCTGGGCCGGTGTCAGCCGGCGCCGCGGCGCCGTACCGGGATCGCGTCCGCCGGGAACCGCGCCAGTTCCTCGCCGCCATCGCGGATCGGCGCGCCATGCGCCGGCGCCCACGCCATCGCGGTGATGGTCTCCCAGCTCGCCGGCAGCAGACCATCCGCGTCGCGGAATTGGGCGTAGTGCGCGGCGGCGGCGGCGAAGCGCGCACGGCCGGTCAGCGCGCGACGCCGCTGCTGCAGGGCGTTGGTCGCGCCGATCGCACGCAGCTCGCGCATCAGCGCCGTCATGTCGGGATGGCGCTGCACGTCGAGGTCGCGATCCAGCACCGGATTGCGGAAGCCCGCGCGCATCAGCGCATCGCCGAACTCGGCGATCGACGCGAACGGGCTGATGTGCGGCGCCTCGTCGGCATGGCCGAAGGACTCGCGCAGTTCGATCAGCGTCTGCGGGCCGAACGTCGAGCACAGCAGTAGGCCGTCGGGCTTGAGCACGCGGCGGAACCCGGCGAACGCCGCGGGCAGGTCTTCGACCCACTGCAGGCACAGGTTGGAGAACAGCACGTCGACGCTGTTGTCGGCGAACGGCAGCTGGCGCAGGTCGGCGCAGACGCGGTCGACCGGGCGTTGCAGGCCCAGGCGGTCGCGCCAGCCGCTGCGCACCGGCGCCTGCTGCAGCATCGGCAAGGCCAGGTCGACGGCGACGATGCGGGATTTCGGCCAGCGCGCGCGCATCGCCAGCGCGGCATGCGCGGGGCCGCTGCCGACGTCGAGCACGACGTCCGGCACGCGGTCGTCGAGATACTCGAGCGATTCCAGCAGCCGGCCTTCGACCTCGCGCTGCAGCGCGGCGGCGCCGGTATAGGTGGCCGAAGCGCGCGAGAACGCACGGCGCACCTGGGTGGGATCGAAGATCGTCATGACGGGTCCGGCGACGCCGCGTCGCGCGCAGCGATGAAGTCGAGCAGCCGCGCGGCGACCGCGTCGGCGTGGGTGAGGAACGGCGCATGGCCGGCGTGATCGAGGGTGGCCGCGTCGGCGTCGGGGGCCAGCACTGCGGCGGCGCGCATCGCGCGCGGATCGACGAGGCGGTCGCGGCGGCCGGACAGCCACAGGCTCGGCACTTGCAGCCCGGGCAATGCCGCGCGCAGATCGCTGGTTTCCAGCAGGTCCAGACCATCGGCGAGCACGTGCGCCGCGGGCTCGCCGCGTGCGAACACCTCGCTGCGCAGCGTCCGCAGCTCGCCGCGCGCATCGTCGGAGCCGAACGCCTCGAGCGCGATGAAGCGGTCCAGCGTCGCGCGGTAGTCAGTGCGCAGGCCGGTGGCGAAGTCGCGGAAGATCTCCGCCGACATGCCGAACGCCCAGTCGTCGCCCTTCACGAAACGCGGACTCGCGCACAGCATCACCAGCGCGCGCACGGCGGCGGGATGGCGCTGCGCGGCCTGCAGCGCGAACAGTCCGCCCAGCGACCAGCCGAGCCAGGGCGCCGGCGGCAGCAGCGCGGCCAGCGCATCGACAACCGGCGCGATCGCCAACGGCAGTCGGCTGTCGCGACTGCCGCCGTGTCCGGGCAGGTCGACGAGGTACAGCGTGCGCGTCGCCTGCAGCCGGTCGCGCAACGGCGCGAACACGCCGCCGTGCATCGCCCAGCCGTGCAGCAGCACCAGCGGCGGCCCGTGGCCGACCACGTCGATGTGCAGGCCGTGCGGATTGTCGAGCGTGCGGGACTGCATGGTCAGGCGCCCTTGTCGCTGCGCAGCGCGCGCGTCCGGCGTGGTCTGCCGGCGGCGGGCCGCGCGACGAGGATCGCGAACGCGACGATGCCCAGCGTCACCAGGATGCCGCCGAGCAGCGCGCGGCCCTGCGGCCAGGCTTCGCCGAGCAGCAGCGCCCCGAGCAGCGAGGCGAACAGCAGCTCGGCCGCCTGCATCGCCTCGGCGGCGCCGAGCGCGACCGGATTGTCGCGGACCATGCCGGTGGCCTGGAAGAACAGGATCGTCGCGACGACGCCGGCGCTCAGCGCGACGCCCGCCGCCAGCCACACCTGCGGCAGCGACGGCGCCCCGGATTCGTGCCAGGCCAGCGCGGCGACCAGCAGCCACAGCGGCTGGCTGACGAGGGTCAGGCCGAACACGCGCTGGGTCGCGTTCAAGGCTTCGCCGGTGCGCTCGAGATGCAGCAGCAGCAGGCGGTTGCCGAGCGGATATGCGATCGCCGCGGTCAGCACGCAGGCCAGTGCGATCCAGCCGGCCCTGCCGAGCCCGGCGCCACCGTGGCCGAACTGCATCAGCAGCACGCCGGCGAGGATGGCGACGGCGACCGCGAGCGCGGCGGGCGGAATCCGCCGGCGCGCGTCGCGATACAGGAACGGCGCGCACAACATGCCGGCGATGACGGTGAACTGGAAGCTGCCCGCGACCAGCCACGACGGCCCGCTCGACGCGGCGAACGCGAGCATGCAGTAGAACAGCATGAAGCCGATCGCACTGCAGCGCAGCCACGCCAGCGGATGCGCGGCGATCGCGCGCCACACCGGCGCGATGCCGCCCTGCCACGGCATCAGCGGCAGCAGCAACGGCAGGGTGATGAAGTAGCGCAGCGACGCGGTCCACGCCCAGTGGCCGCCGCCGGTCGCACTGGCGCGGTTGAGCACGTAGGTCATCGTGAAGAACAGGGCCGACGCCAGCGCGATCGCCACCGCCAGCAGCGCGCGACGCGGCGCATCGTCCGCGCCGGTCATGCGGGAAGCGCGCGGTCGGGATCGACCCGCAGCTCGTCGCGCGCGAACGCGAGCATGTCGACCAGCGCGTCGACGTCCGCGTCCTGATGCGCGGCGCTCAAGGTGATGCGCAGCCGCGCCTGGCCGTCGGCCACGGTCGGCGGGCGGATCGCGACGACCCAGTACCCGGCGGTGTCCAGCGCACGCGACAGCGCCAGCGCCTCGGCGTTGCTGCCGCAGCGCAGCGGCTGGATCGGCGTGTCCGACGGCATCAGGTCGAGGCCGTGCCGCGCGGCGCGCGCGCGGAAGCGCTGGACCAGTGCCTGCAGCCGCGTGCGCCGCCAGTGTTCCTGCCGCGCCAGCTTCACCGCCGCCAGACCCGCCGCGGCCTGCGCCGGCGGCAGCGCCGTCGTGTAGACGTAGGGACGCGCGGTTTCGCGCAGATGGCCGATCAGATCGGCATCGCCGGCGAGCACCGCGCCGTAGCCGCCGAGCGCCTTGCCGAGCGTCGCCAGCTGCAGCGGCACCGTCGCGACGTCCAGTCGCGCATCGGCGACGCTGCCGCGGCCGTCCGGTCCCAGCACGCCGATGCCGTGCGCATCGTCGACGTACAGCAGTGCGTGCTGCACGCGCGCGACCAGCGCCAGCTCGCGCAGCGGCGCGACATCGCCGTCCATGCTGAAGACACCGTCGGTCGCGACGATCGCCGCGCCCTCGGGCAGCGTGCGTAACTGGCGCAGCGCACCTTCCGCGTCGGCATGCGGATAACGCCGCAAGCGGCAGCCGGCGAGGCGCGCGGCATCGATCAGGCTGGCATGGTTGAGACGGTCCTGCACGCACGCATCGCCGTCGCCGAGCAGGCCCTGCAGCACCGCGAGGTTCGCCGCGAAACCGCTGCCGAACAGCAGCGCGGCGGGCACCTGCAGCCAGTCGGCGACCTCGCGTTCCAGTGCCTCGTGCAGCGCGTGATGGCCGCAGACCAGGTGCGAGCCGGCGCTGCCGGTGCCGACGCCGGCCGCGGCGTCCTGCAACGCGCCGGTGACCGAGAAGTGCTGCGACAGGCCGAGGTAGTCGTTGCCGCAGAAGTTCAGCAGCCAGCGCGCGCCGCCGGTGGCGTCGAGCACCTCGCAACGCATGCCGTCGCGACGCGTGACCGTGCGGCGCACGCGGCGCAGCGACGCCGCATCGCGCTGGGCGGCGGCCTCGCGCACGCGCGTGCGCAGGTCGGGGCGGTCAACGGCCACGGTCGGCCCCGGGCGCGGTACGCCCCCCGGTCCTGCGGCCACGCCGGGAGTTCATGCAGCGCGGCTCGCGGGATGCAGCGCCAGCGCCGGATGCTCGACGATGTCGGCGTGCACGGTGCCCGGGCGGTCGTGCCCCGCCGCGTCGACGGTGACCGGCATCGGCCGCAGGCCCAGGCGCGCGAACAGCGCTAGGTCGCGCTCGGTGTCCGGGTTGCCGGTCGTCAGCAGCTGTTCGCCGTAGAAGATCGAATTGGCGCCGGCGGCGAAGCACAGGGCCTGCATCTCGTCGCTCATGTCCGAGCGGCCCGCCGACAGGCGCACCATCGAGCGTGGCATCAGGAGGCGGGCGACGGCGATCGTGCGCACGAACTCGAACGGATCGAGTTCCGCGGTGCCGTGCAGCGGCGTGCCGGCGACCTGCACCAGCCGGTTGATCGGCACCGAATCCGGATGCGCCGGCAGGTTCGCCAGCGTCTTCAGCAGGCCGGCACGCTGGCGCCGGGTCTCGCCCATGCCGACGATGCCGCCGCAGCAGGTCTTCATGCCCGCGTCGCGCACGTGCTCGAGCGTCTGCAGGCGGTCCTGCATCTCGCGCGTGTGGATGATCGCGTCGTAATACTCCGGATCGGTGTCGATGTTGTGGTTGTAGTAGTCGAGGCCCGCGGCCTTGAGCGCCTGGGCCTGGTCGCCGGTCAGCATGCCGAGCGTCGCGCAGGTCTCCAGGCCCAGCGCCTTGACCTCGCGGATCATCGCCGCGACCTTCGGCACGTCGCGATCCTTGGGCGAGCGCCACGCCGCGCCCATGCAGAAGCGCGACGCGCCCGCGGCCTTGGCCTGGCGCGCCTTCTCCAGCACCGCCTCGACCTCCATCAGCTTCGTCGCCTCGACGCCGGTGTGATAGCGCTGCGCCTGCGGGCAGTAGCTGCAGTCCTCGGGACAGCCGCCGGTCTTGACCGACAGCAGCGTGCTGACCTGGACCTCGGCGGGATCGAAGTGCTGCCGGTGCACGCCGGCGGCGCGGAACAGCAGCTCGGGGAACGGCAGATCGAACAGGGCTTCGATCTCGGTGCGGCTCCAGTCGTGACGCAGGACGGGCTGGCCGGCCTCCGAAGGGGCGTGGCTGACAGGGGACATGGCGGAATTCCGACAGATCGGGCGGATCGAGACCGGCAGTCTGGAAAGCATGTCGCAGGCTGTCAACCGAGATCCGCCCGCCGCGGTTGACGAACGCTGGCGACGCTGGCTGCGGGCCATGGCCCCCTCGCGCTGCCTGATCTGCCGCGAACGCGGCGCCAACGGTCTCGATCTCTGCCTCGCCTGCGCGGCCGCCCTGCCCTGGTCCGGCAACGCCTGCCGGCGTTGCGCCATGCCGCTGCCGGGCGACGACGCCTGCTGCGGCGCATGCCTGCGCCGCCCGCCGCCGCTGACCGAGGTGCGCGCGGCCTTCGTCTACGGCTTCCCGGTCGACCGCCTGCTGCCCCGCTTCAAGTTCCACCGCGATCTGGCCGCGGGCGCCTTGCTGGCCGGGTGCCTGGCGCGCGCCGTCGCGGCGCTGCCGCGCCCCGATGCCCTGGTGCCGGTGCCGCTGCACACCGCACGCCTGCGCCAGCGCGGCTACGACCAGGCACTGGAACTGGCGCGTCCGCTGGCACGCCGCACCGGCGTGCCGCTGCGCGCGGACCTACTGCGGCGCAGCCGGGCCACGTCGCCGCAATCCCGGTTGGATGCCGCCGCGCGGCGGCGCAACGTCCGTCGCGCGTTCGAGGTCGCCGCCGCGTCCGGACTGCCGGCCCACGTGGTGCTGGTCGACGACGTCATGACCACGGGCGCGACCCTGCACGCCGCCGCCATCGCCCTGCGCCGGGCCGGTGTGGCGCGGGTCGATGCCTGGGTCTGCGCGCGGGTGCGCTGAGCGGCGCGCTCAGCCCGCCAGCAGCACCGACGGCGCCGGCAGCGCGTAATGCGCGGCGATGCCGGCGAAGATCGCCATGCCGACCCAGTGGTTGTGAAGGAACGCGCGGAAGCAGGCCTCGCGGTCGCGATGCCGGGCGAGCGCGAATTCCCACAGCACCAGCAGCGCGGCGATGCCGAGCCCGATCCAGTACCAGCCGCCCAGCGTCGCCTGCCGGCCGACCAGCGCCAGCGCGGCGAACGCCAGCGCGTACAGCACGCCCTGCGCGACGAGATCGAGTTCGCCGAACAGGATCGCCGTCGACTTCGACCCCGCCTGGATGTCGTCGTCGCGATCCACCATCGCGTACCAGGTGTCGTAGGCGGTCGCCCAGAAGATGTTGGCCACATACAGCACCCAGGCGACCGGGGGCACCGCACCCTGCACGGCCGCGAACGCCATCGGGATGCCCCAGCCGAACGCCAGGCCCAGATAGACCTGCGGCAGGTAGGTATGGCGCTTGAGATACGGATACGTGGCCGCGAGCGCCACGCCGACGACGCTCATCGCGATGGTCAGCAGGTTCAGCGTCAGCACCAGCGCGAAGGCCGCGAGCATGAGCACCGCGAACACCGCCAGCGCCTCGCGTCCGCGCACCGCGCCGGTCGCCAGCGGCCGGTCCCGGGTGCGCTCGACCAGCGGATCGAGCCAGCGGTCGGCATAGTCGTTGATGACGCAGCCGGCCGAGCGCGTCAGCCACACACCGGCGGTGAACACGAAGAGGATCCACAACGGCGGCACGCCGTCGGCGGCGAGCCACAGGCCCCACCACGTCGGCCACAGCAGCAGCAGCCAGCCGATCGGCCGGTCGCCGCGGACCAGCGTCCAGTACACCGCCAGCCGCTCGCGCCAGCGCGGGCGGTACGGCGCGGAGAAGCGTTCGTAGTCGTGCATGGCGCGCAGGGTAGCAGCGCCGCCCGCGGCCGCACGTCGCCCGCTGTCGCCGATCCGTCACCGGAACGTCGACGGACTGCCACGTGCCGGCGCGATGCTGGAGACCCCGCCGACGAGCCGCCTGCCATGCATGTCAGTGTCTTCGGAACCGGATACGTCGGTCTCGTCACCGGCGCCTGCCTCGCCGACATGGGCCACGACGTGCTGTGCGTCGACGTGGACGCGATCAAGATCGCCGGGCTGCGTGCCGGCCGCATCCCGATCCACGAACCCGGCCTGCCGGCCCTGGTGCGGGCCAATCTCGACGCCGGTCGCCTGCGCTTCACCGGCGACGCGGCCGCGGCGATCGCCCATGCCGACATCGTCTTCATCGCGGTCGGCACGCCCCCCGACGAGGACGGCAGCGCCGACCTGCAGCACGTGCTCGCGGTGGCCCGCACGATCGGCGAGCACATCGACCGCCGCACCTGTGTGGTCACCAAGTCCACCGTGCCGGTCGGCACCGGCGACCGCGTCGCCCGGGCGATCGACGAAGCACTGGCGGCGCGCGGCGTCGCCGTGCCGTTCTCGGTGATCGCCAATCCGGAATTCCTCAAGGAAGGCAGCGCTGTCGCCGACTGCATGCGGCCCGGCCGCATCGTCATCGGCGGCGACGACGCCGAGGCGATCGAGACGATGCGGCGGCTGTACGCGCCGTTCAACCGCAACCACGACCGCATCGTGGTCATGGACCGGCGCTCGGCCGAGCTGACCAAGTACGCCGCGAACGCGATGCTGGCGACGCGCATCAGCACGATGAACGAGATCGCCAACATCGCAGAGCGCGTCGGCGCCGATATCGAACAGGTGCGCCTGGGCATCGGCTCGGATCCGCGCATCGGTTTCCACTTCATCTACGCCGGCGCCGGGTACGGCGGTTCGTGTTTCCCGAAGGACGTCCGCGCGCTGGCGCGCACGGCCGAACAGAACGGCCTGGAGCCGCAGCTGCTGCAGGCGGTGGAAGCGGTGAATACCCGGCAGAAGCAACATCTCTTCGCGCTGGTGCAGCGCCACTACGACGGCGCGCTGGCTGGCAAGACCTTCGCCGTGTGGGGCCTGGCCTTCAAGCCCGACACCGACGACATGCGCGAAGCGCCGAGCCGCACGCTGCTGGCCCAGCTGTGGGCCGCGGGCGCCCGCGTGCGCGCCTTCGATCCCGAAGCCGGGCGCGAGGCCGCGCGGCTGTGGGGCGAGCGCGACGATCTGGTCCTGTGCGGCGATGCGCAGGCCACACTGGCCGGCGCCGACGCGCTGATCGTGGTGACCGAATGGAAGCAGTTCCGCAGCCCCGATTTCGCCCGGCTGGCCGCGACGCTGCACGACCGCGTGGTGTTCGACGGCCGCAATCTCTACCCGCCGGACATGGTCGAGGCCGCCGGCCTCGCCTACTACGGCATCGGCCGGGGGCGCAGCGCACGCCGCGCGGCCCCGGCCCTGCCCGCCGTCGCCCACGACCCGGCAACGACCCCGGTGGCCTGCACCGCGCCCGCGGAGTTTCCGCTACACTCTGCGGCCGCTTCGACCATGCTCCGCGTGGCGTCGCGCTGACAGCACCGGGCGCCTGTAGCTCAGCCGGATAGAGTAGTGGCTTCCGAAGCCATTGGTCGGGGGTTCGAATCCCTCCAGGCGCACCATCTCCTGTTCTGACTCCTTGTTTTGATCCTCGCGACCGCCGAGGCCGCCGCCGCGGATGCAGCGCTGGCGATCTGCGCGCGCAGGCGCGCTCCTCAGAGACGATGATCCGCACCGCCCGCGTGTCGGGACCGCGGCACCGGCCGGCGGTGTTGCCGCGGCGCGTCTCGGCTTGCGCGGAGGCAGACGGTAGACTCCCCGCGCCGCCAGGCCGTGCATTCGCCGTGCGCAGTGCGCGCCACGACGGCATCGTCGCGGGCGGCCTGCGATGCTGCCCGGCATCGCGCGGACCGACGCGCGCTCCCTTTCACACCCGGGCGTACCGCCCAAGGCAACGATGACGACTCCCCAGGCACTGCTCGACACCCACGGCCCGCGCGAATCGATGGAGTACGATGTCGTCGTCGTGGGCGCCGGCCCCGGCGGCCTGGCGACCGCGATCCGGCTCAAGCAGATGGCCGCCGAGGCGGGCCGCGAGGTGTCGGTCTGCGTGCTGGAAAAGGGCTCCGAGCCCGGTGCGCACATCCTGTCGGGCGCGATCGTCGATCCGCGCGCGCTGACCGAGCTGATCCCGGACTGGAAGGAAAAAGGGGCCCCGCTGACGCAGGCGGTCACCCGCGACGAGTTCCTGTTCCTCGACGAGACCGGCGCGAAGTCGACGCCCGATTTCTTCCTGCCCGACTGCTTCAAGAACCACGGCAACTACATCATCAGCCTCGGCGCGCTGACGCGCTGGCTGTCCACGCAGGCCGAGGCGCTGGGCGTCGAGATCTTCCCCGGCTTCGCCGCGGCCGAAGTGCTCTACACGGACGCCGGCGTCGTGCGCGGCGTGGCGACGGGCAATCTCGGCATCGGCAAGGACGGCCAGCCGACCGGCGAATTCCAGCTCGGCATGGAGCTGCTGGCGAAGTACACGGTCTTCGCCGAGGGCTCGCGCGGCCAGCTGGGACGCGAGCTGATCACGAAATTCCGCCTCGACGAAGGCCGCGATCCGCAGAGCTACGGACTCGGTATCAAGGAGCTGTGGCAGGTCGATCCGGCCGTGCACGAGCCGGGCCTGGTGGTGCACACCGCCGGCTGGCCATTGACCGACGACACCTATGGCGGCTCGTTCCTGTATCACGCCGAAGACGGCAAGGTCGCGATCGGCCTGGTGGTCGGTCTCGACTACCACAATCCGTGGCTGAGCCCGTTCGAGGAATTCCAGCGCTTCAAGACCCATCCGTCGATCCGCCGGTATCTCGAAGGCGGCAAGCGCATCGGCTACGGCGCGCGCTCGATCACCGCGGGCGGCCTGCTGTCGATCCCGAAGCTGGTGTTCCCCGGCGGGGCGCTGGTCGGCTGCGAGGCCGGCACGCTCAACGCCAGTCGCATCAAGGGCAGCCATGCCGCGATCAAGACCGGCATGCTCGCCGCCGAGGCCGCGTTCGCCGCGCTGGGCGAGGGGCGCTCGGGCGATGAACTCAGCGCGTATCCCGCCGCGTTCGAAGCCAGCTGGCTGCATGCCGAGCTGTCGCAGTCGAAGAATTTCAAGCAGTGGTTCAAGAAGGGCCGCACCACGGCGACGCTGATGACGGGTATCGAGCAGTGGCTGCTGCCGAAGCTCGGCATCCGCACGCCACCGTGGACGATCCATCGCGACACGCCCGACCACGCGTGCCTGGAGCCGGCAGCGCAGCACACGAAGATCGTCTATCCGAAGCCGGACGGCACGCTGACCTTCGACCGTTTGAGTTCGGTCTATCTCAGCAGCACCAACCACGCCGAGGACCAGCCGCCGCACCTGACGCTGAAGGATGCATCGGTGCCGGTCGACATCAATTTGGCGCAGTACGCCGGCCCCGAGGCGCGCTACTGCCCGGCCGGCGTCTACGAGTTCATCGAAGGCGAGCAGGGCCCGCGGCTGCAGATCAATGCGCAGAACTGCGTGCACTGCAAGACCTGCGACATCAAGGATCCGACCCAGAACATCGTCTGGGTTGCCCCGCGGACGTGCGCGGGTCGCGGCGCGTTGGCCTGTCTCCAGGCTCGCACCCGACCCCGCCCGGAGCGACGTCCGGCCAACGTCGCTCCGTAGGAGCGCGCTCGCGCGCGAACCCGTTTCGCGCTGGACGTCACCGGGCGGCCGCGTCACCCACGGCCGCCGCCTGTCGCGACCCGGGTCGCGCCTGCACGAGCGCGACCGCGCGATGCGGTGATTCGATTCGCGTGTCGCCAACCCGCAGTCGCTTCGCCTGTCGCGGCCCGGGCGTTGCCCGACCGGCGCGCGATGCGACTGCTTCGGAACACGCGTACCGCGCGCATCGCGCGGCGGACGCGACGCCTTCGACGCGTCTGCAGGGCACGCGTCGCGCGGCACGTCAGCTGCGAAGACGCGCCCTCAGGCGCGCTTGCGCGCCGGCTTGGCGGCCTTCTTCGTGTCCTTGCTGGCGGCCTTCTTGGCGGGTGCCTTCTTCGCGGCCTTGCTGGTCTTCGCCGCCCTGGTGGTCTTCTTGTCCGCCTTCTTCGCCGGGGTGCGGCGGTTGCTGTCGAGGCTCTTCTGCAGCAGCGACATGAAGTCGACGACGTTGGTCGCCGCATCCTCGCGGTGCGGGGCGTCGTCGGTCTCGATCTTCGCCTTCTTGCCCTTGGATTTGATGCGCTTGGTGATCAGCGCAGTCAGGCGCTTGCGGAATTCGTCGTGGTAGCCGTCCGGCGCCCAGTCGGTCGACATCGACTCGATCAGCTGCGTCGCCATCTCGGTTTCGCGGGCGCTGATCTTGTACTTCGACGTGCCGCCGGCCGGTAGCTTGTAGTCGGTGGGATCGACGAGTTCCTGCGGATAGCGCAGCAGGTTGAGGATCAGCGCATCGTCCTCGGGCATCAGCGCGCACAGATATTCGCGCGTGCGCACGACGACGCGGCCGATGCCGATCTTGCCGCTGGCCTTCAGCGTCTCGCGCAGCAGCACGTAGCCCTTGTCGGCCTTCTTGCCCGGCACCAGCACGTAGGGCTTCTCGTAGAAGCGCTCGCTAATGCTGTCGGCCTCGACGAAGGCCTCGATGTCGACGGATTCGTGCGTGTCGGGCGCGGCGGACGCGAGGTCCTCCTTCTCGATGACGACGTAACTGCCCTTGTCGTATTCGAACGCCTTGACGATGTCCTTCCACGGCACTTCCTCGCCGGTATCGGCGTTCACGCGTTCGAAGCGGATCGGCTTCTTGTCGCGCGAGTCGAGCATGCGGAAACTCAGATCGGTCCGCCGCTCGCCCGACATCAGCGCCACGGGGATATTGAGCAGACCGAAGGAGATCGAACCGGTCCAGATGGGACGTGCCATGCGCGTGCTCCGAAGTGAATGCGCACGCTTGCACAGGCCTCGTCGCGGAGGCGTCAACCGCGCGCCGCGTTCCTCACGCGGCGGCGCGCGCGGCCGCCGTAAGGTCGGCCTCCCCCTGTCTGCGAGCCACCCCATGACCAACCGACGCACCCCCGTGGCCCCTGCCATGACGACGCCCGCCGGATCGCCCGACCCGGACCCCACGCGCAAGCAGCGCGACAGCGACAACCAGGACGAAGCGCTCGAGGAAACGTTCCCGGCCAGCGACCCGACGTCGCCGTTCGTCCCCGCGAAGCTGCCGGATCCGGACCGGCCCTGAAGTACCGATTGCGCGGGGCCTCTGCCGGCAGCGCCATGCGGCAGACGCTCCGCGATGCGCACGCGCAGCAGCCGGCGGCGTCGATCCGGTAGAGCGACCGCATTCCCCGACGTATCGCCGGGCGCCTGTTGAATCTCGTACCGGCAAGCCCAGCAGCTTCAGCGCCGTAGTTCACGGACCGGAGCCGTGCAATGCCCGCGCTGTCGCTCTCGTCAATGCCTGCCGCTAGGCATGGCTCGTCGATCGTCTTTCCTTCCCGCCGGCCATCGACGTTGTGGCCGACCGCTCCGCGTCGTCACCGCATGGCAGTCGTGCACGTCGCCGCGCGACACGCCATCGCATCACGCGAACTTCGACAGATCCTGGCGGATCGCGTCGATGCCGTCCCAGGGATGCTGTTTCAGCCGCGCGAGGCGGCGCGGTGCGCTCGCGATATCGAAGGCGGCGCCGCTCTTGACCCGACCGAGGTCCTCCCAGCACAGCGGCATGGCGACGGGCGCACCGGCGCGTGCGCGCAGCGAGAACGACGCGACGCTGGTCGCACCGCGGCCGTTGCGCAGGTAGTCGACGAAGATCCGGCCCTTGCGCAGGCGCTTGGCGGCGCTGGCGACGAAACGCAGCGGATCGGTCTCCGCCATGCTCGTGGCGAAGGCCTGGGCGAACGGCTTGACCTGCGCCCAGTCGACCATCGGCGCCAGCGGCACGACCACGTGCAGTCCCTTGCCACCCGAAGTGCGGACATAGGACACCAGCCCGAGTTCGGTCAGCAGGTCGCGGACGTAGCGCGCCGCGGCGACGATCTCGCGCCAGGCGACGCCCGGGCCGGGGTCGAGATCGAACACGATGCGGTCGGCGAGATCGGGCGCATCCGCGTGCGCGCCCCAGGGATGGAACTCGAGCGCGTTGAACTGCACCAGTTCCAGCACCGACGCCGCATCGCGCACGACCAGGTAATCGGCGGTGCCGCTGTCCTCGTCGATCGGCACCGCGTCGACCAGCTGCATGCCGGCGGTGTGGTGCTTCTGGAAGAAGCAGGCGCCGGCGATGCCGGACGGGCATCGCACCAGCGACAGCGGACGCCCGACGATCTCGGGCAGCAGCCACGGCATCACCGCCTCGTAGTAGGCGGCGACCTCGCGCTTGCGGATCTTGTCGGCCGGGAACAGCACCTTCTCGGGACTGGTCAGCGTCGGCGGCGTGCGCGCCTCGCGCGTGTCCGGCGCGGCGGTCTTGCGGGGGCGTTTCGATGATGGCGTGGCCGACGGGGCCGGCGTCTTCGCGCTCTTGCGGGCGCGCGGACTCGAGGGCATGGCGGTGTCCTTCTCGTTGGCGGCAGGCGGCGCGTGGTCGGCGCTGCGCAGGTCCGCGATGTCCTTGTCGGGACGCAGGGCCTTCAGCGACGGCTGGCGCAGCAGACCGCTGCGCCCGATGCCGCGCGCCGAGACTTCGACGACGAACTTCGGCGCGAACCAGCGCGCGCCACGCAGATCGGTGTCGTGCTCGGGCACGTGCACGGTCGGCGCCGTGCGACCGGCCTTGCCGATGCGGCGGGTGAGCTCGTCCAGCATCGCGTCGGTGAACCCGCTGCCGACGCGGCCGGCATAGGTCCAGCCGGCCGCGCCGTCGGGCCGGGCCAGCAGCAGCGCGCCGAAGCCGCTGCGGCTGCCTTTCGGCGGCGTGAACCCGACGACCGCGTACTCGTCGCTGGCGACGGTCTTGGTCTTGCGCCAGTCGTCGCTGCGCCCCTGCACGTAGGGCGCGTCGGCGCGCTTGGAAATGATGCCTTCGAAGCCGCGCGCGTCGGCCAGCGCGTGCGCCTGCGCGCCGTCGCCGTCGATGTGCGAGCTGAAGGCCAGGTGCGGCGGCGGGCTGTCGAGCAGTGCCTGCAGCAGCGCCTTGCGCGCGTGCAGCGGCGCCTCGGTGGTGTCGACGCCCTCCAGATGCAGCACATCGAACAGCACGTAGGCGATCGCGCCCTGGCGCTCGCCCGACAGCGTGCCCTGCAGCAGGTTGAAGTCGTCGCGGGTGCCGTCGCCGGCGATCAGCTCGCCGTCGAACGCGGCGGACGCGAGCCCCAGGCGCTGCAGCGCGTCGACGACCTCGGGCAGCTTCGCGGTCCATTCGATCGCGTTGCGCGACCACAGCCGCACCGCGCCGTCGGCGATCGTCGCCAGGATCCGGTAGCCGTCCCACTTGAGTTCGTGCAGCCAGCCGTCGCCGGTCGGCGGCGCCGCGCCCAGCTTCGCCAGCTGCGGCGGGAACGCCCCGGCCGGCGCCTTGGCCCGGCGCGCGCCGGGGAGCCTGGACGCCGCCTTCGTCCAGTCGCGCGTGCGGCTGGGCACCGGCGCGGCGACGGTCGCGCGGCGTTTGGGGCGCGCCTTGCCCCGGCCCGCGCGCGCGGCATCGTCGTCCGGCGGCGCGGTGACGTCCGCCAGCAGGTCGTCGGCTTCCAGCGTGCCGACATAGGCGTCGTCGGCCTTGAACAGCAGCCACTGGGGTTTCTTCGACGCGCGCCCGGAGCGCACCAGGTGCCAGCCACCGCGCAGCTTCTCGCCGAACAGTTCGAAGCGCAGATGGCCCTTGGCCAGCTGCGCCTCGGGATCGCCGTCGGTGCTCCAGACGCCGTGATCGAAGCGGGCGACGTGGCCGCCGCCGTATTCGCCCTTCGGAATCGCGCCTTCGAACGTCGCGTAGTCGAGCGGATGGTCCTCGACCTCGACCGCCATGCGCTTGACCTTGGGGTCGTAGCTCGGTCCTTTAGGCACCGCCCAGCTCTTGAGCGCGTCACCGACCTGCAGGCGGAAATCGTAGTGCCGGTGGCTGGCGTGATGCAGCTGCACGACGAACTGCGGACGCCGGCCCTTGGGGGCGGGCTTGCCGGGCTCGGGCTCGCCGGTGCGGGCGAAATCGCGCTTGCGGCGGTATTCGGTCAGCGCCATCGACGGTGCATCGCGGCGGGCGGGGCGGTCGTTGCGGGCATGCGCCTCTTATGCGCGCGGCCCGGTGGATGGGGCGTGCAGGCCGCACCGCGACGGGCAGGCATTTGCGCGGAGGTGCCTTTATACTCCGGCTTCAGCTGTGGCCACGCGCCATGTCGCCAAAGGTGTTTCGTGCGCAATTACGACCTTGAGTTCCTGAAGCGCTTCTCGATGGTGCTGGTGTTCCTGACCATCGTCACGTTGGGGTTGATGATCGGTGCGTGGTTCCTGCATCAGACGATTCCGCCCGAAGTTTCCGAAGGCACCGTGAAGCGCACCGAGGCGCGGATCGCCCCGACGGGCGCCGTCTACGCGGGCGCCACCGGCGCGGCCTCGCAGGCCGCCGCCACCGCAGCGGCGGCCGCAGCGGCCGCGTCGCAGGTCGCCTACGGCGGCACGCTGGACGGCTCGACCATCTACCAGAACCTGTGCGCGGGCTGCCACACCTCGGGCGCCGGCGGCGCGCCGACGCTGGACCACCAGCACTGGGATGCGCGCATCGCCCAGGGCACCGAGACGCTGTACCGCCACTCGATCGAAGGCTTCACCGGCGAAGCCGGCGTGATGCCGGCGCGCGGCGGCAACCCCGCCCTCAGCGACGAGCAGATGCACGCCGCCGTTGACTGGATGGTCGACAACCTCCAATAACGCGAGCCGGTCATTCGCCCGCCCCTGACGCCGCCTCCCCGGGCGGCGTCGTCGTATCCGGCCTGTCGTGGCCGCTGGAGATCCGCCCGATGCTTCTGCCACCCACCTCCAACCGCCTGCTGCCCGGCCTGCTCGTCTGCATGCTGCTCACCGCATGCCGCGCGACGGCGCCAGGGCCGGACGCACCGCCCCCGGCCGACGGCTCGCCCGTCGTGGACGCCTCGCCAGTCGTGTTCAGCGACCCGGACCGGGTCATCGAAGGACACGTGACCGGTGATCTCGTCGAGGGCATGGGTGGCTGGTTCATGGAGTCCATGACGCTGGAGCCGGGCATGCCGACCGGCGTGTTCGTCGTCGCCGAGGACGGAGCGCGGGCGCCGCCAACAGGCGCGCACGTGCGCGTCACCGGCCCGATGCGCAGCGTCGACGGTCTTCGGACTGTGCGTCCGGCGCACATCGAAACGCTGCCGACCCCGGCGCGTGCGCTGGCGCCGCTGCGTCTGCCCGGTCCGTACGACTGGTCGAAGATTGCCGGGCGCAAGGTGCACATCGAGGTGCCACTGACCGTCAGCGGCCAGCATGAGCGTGCGCGTCGCGGCACCCTGGTCGCCAGCTTCGACGGTCGCCTCTACACCCCGACCGAGATCGCGTCGCCGGGCGCCGAGGCCGCCCTGGTCGAGGCCGCCAATGCTGAAAGCCGCATCCTGCTCGACGACGGTCGCGATGACGCGCCGCTGGACGGCGTGCCCTGGTATCTGCCCGAGACCGCGCGCGCGCTGCGCAGCGGCAGCGTGCTGACCGGGGTCGAAGGCTTCGTCGATTACCGCGACGGCGCCTGGCGGCTGCAGCTCACCGCGCCCGTGCAGGTGCAGCCGGCACCACGCCCGGCGCCGCCGCAGGTCGACGGCGATGTGCGCATCGCCGCGTTCAACCTGCAGAACCTGTTCAACGGCGACGGCCGGGGCGGCGGTTTCCCGACCGAGCGCGGCGCGCGCACGCCGGACGAATTCGCCCGGCAGTTGGCCGGCCTGGTCGCGACGATCGCGCCGCTGCAGGCGGATGTCGCCGCGCTGATGGAACTCGAGAACGACGGCTCGGGGCCGGAGTCGAGCATCGCCCAGCTGGTCGACGCCCTGAACGCGGCCGGTCCCGCGCGCGACTGGCGCTTCATCGATGCCGGCGACGGCCCCGGCACCGACGCCATCCGCGTCGGCCTCCTCTATCGCGACACCCGCGTGCGACCGCAGGGCGCGCCGGCCACGCTCGGCGGCGGCCCGTTCGACGACCGCAGCCGCGTGCCGCTGGCCCAGGCCTTCGTGCCGGTGCGCGGCGGCCGCGCCGACGGCGCCGACTTCACCGTCGTCGCCGTGCACTTCAAGTCAAAGGGCTGCGGCACCGCGGCCGGGGCCGACGCCGACCGCGGCGACGGCCAGGCCTGCTGGAACGCGACCCGCACCGACTCCGCGCAACGCCTGCGCGACTGGCTGGCGACCGCGCCGACCGGCGCGAGCGAACGTGTCGCGGTGGTCGGCGACTTCAATGCCTATGCCCGCGAGGATCCGCTGCGCGTGTTCTTCGACGCCGGCTGGCGCGATCCCTTCGCCGGCGGCGCGGACGCACCCCCGCACAGTTTCGTCTTCGACGGCCAGGCCGGACGCCTCGACCACCTGCTGCTGAGCCCGGCGCTGGCCGGGCGCGTGGCCGGCGCGGCGAAGTGGCACAGCAATGCCGACGAGGCGCCGGATGCGGGGTACCGCGGCGCGGCCGGCGACACGGGCACGGGGTCGCCCTGGCGCAGTTCCGATCACGACCCGCTGCTGGTCGGGCTGCGCCTGCGCACGGACTGAACGTGGCGCCGTTTATCATCGTCGGCATGACGTCTCCCCCGTTCCCCACCGCCTCCGGTCCGCTCGCGCTGGCCGGCCCCGCTGGCGATCTCGAAGCCATCCTCGACCTGCCCGAGGCCGATGGGGTCGCACTGCCCGTCGTCGCGGTGATCTGCCACCCGCTGCCGACCGAGGGCGGGACCATGCACAACAAGGTCGTGACGATGGTCGCGCGCTCGCTGCGCGAACTCGGCGTGACCACCCTGCGCTTCAACTTCCGCGGCACCGGTGCGTCGGCCGGCGTCTATGACGACGGCATTGGCGAGATCGACGATCTGGCCGCCGTCGCCGCCTGGGTGCGCGCGACGCGCCCCGGTCATGCGCTGTGGCTCGCGGGCTTCAGCTTCGGCGCCTACGTGGCGCGGCGCGCGACCGATGCGCGGCAGCCGGATCTGCTGGTCTCGGTGGCGCCGCCGGCCGGACGCTGGGATTTCGATCGCATCGTGCTGCCCACCTGCCCCTGGCTGGTGATCCAGGGCGAGGCCGACGAGATCGTCGATCCCGAGGCCGTCTACCAGTGGCTCGAAGACACCAAGGCGTCGGCCGAGCTGGTGCGCATGCCCGACACCAGCCATTTCTTCCACCGCAAGCTGATGGACCTGCGCGGCGCGGTGAAGAACGGCGTGCGCGCCTATCTGCCGGACCCCGTCGCCTGATGCCGTGTCGCGGTTCGATGCCGGCACTGGCCGGCGCGGTGTGCGCGGCCCGGCCGCCGGCGATGCGCCGATGACGGCCGCGCCGCTGCCGTCGCAGCGCTACGACGCCGGCATCGCCAGCGGCGACTGGCAGGACGATCCCGCACAGCGACCCGCGCTGGTCGAGCTCGACCGCCTGCACCGCGCGCTGCGGGCGGCGCCGCCGCGGCGCAGCCTGCTGGGTCGCCTGTTCGGACGTGACGAACCGGTCGACGCGCCGGCCGGCCTGTATCTCTGGGGCGGCGTGGGGCGCGGCAAGACCTTCATGATCGACCTGTTCCACGACGGATTGCCCCTCCAGATACTGCGGGCCGAAGGCCCGACCAATGCCCCTCTCCCGTCAGACGGGGCGACGGCAGAAGGCTTGCGCGGCGCTGCCGCGCGGATGACGGCGCGCCCGCGCAGCGAGCGCGGGCCGGGGCGCGAAGCGGGGGGGGGCCGTCCGCAGAGCGAACGGGGGAGTGAGGGCGCGGCGACCAGCGCGCCTGACCCGCAAGGCGCGCCCGCATCCGCCCCCTCCGGGGAAGCACAGCCGGCTTCTGCTAACGCTGCTGCTTCCGCCCCCGATCCCGCCCTCGGCCGCAAGCGCCGCACCCATTTCCACCGCTTCATGCGCGAGGTCCACGCGCAGCTGCGCGTGCATGCCGGCGAGAGCGATCCGCTGGCGGCGATCGTGCGCGGCTGGCGCGACGCCGGCCTGCGCGTGCTGGTGCTCGACGAGTTCTTCGTCAGCGACATCGGCGATGCGATGTTGCTCGCGCGCCTGCTCGACCGCATGTTCGCCGACGGCATCGTGCTGGTGACCAGCTCCAACGCCGCGCCCGACGCGCTGTACAAGGACGGCCTGCAGCGCGTGCGGTTCCTGCCGGCGATCGCGCTGATCGAACAGCATTGCCGCGTCGTCTTCCTCGAAAGCGACACCGACTACCGCATGCGTGCGCTGGCCCGCTCGCCGGTCTATCGCACGCCAGTCGACCCGGCATCCGACGCCTGGCTCGACACCCGCTGGCGCGAGCTCGGCGGCGACGACGCCCATCGCGATGCCGGCATCGACATCGACGGCCGCCGCATCGCGGTGCGCGCGCGCTGCAAGGGCATGGCCTGGTTCGACTTCGACGCGCTGTGCGAAGGCCCGCGCGGCGCCAGCGACTACATCGAGGTCGCGAGCGAATTCCACACCGTGCTGCTCGGCGCCATCCCGGTCATGGACGGCAGTCGCGACGACGCCGCGCGCCGCTTCGTGACCCTGATCGACGAGCTCTACGACCGCAACGTCAACCTGGTCTGCACCGCGGACGCGGAGCCCCCGCGGCTGTATACCGGCGAGCGGCTGGCCGGCGCGTTCGAACGCACGGCCTCGCGCCTGATCGAGATGCGCAGCACCGAGTACATGACCCGCGAACACGTCTGCTGAGCACGCCTGCAGAGTCCGTCGTGGACTCTCGGTATTCCGAATCACCGTTTTTTAACGCCGACGCCGCATGGCGTACTCGCTGCCCGTTCATTTATTGCGGTGCAGCAGATGTCGACACGCTCTCTCCTTGCCGCGGCCGTCGTCTCGGCGCTGGCGCTTCCCGTCGCCGCCACGGCGCAGACCGGTGCCGGCGATGCGCCGCGCACGCTCAACACGGTCACGGTGACCGGCTCCAACATCCGCCGCGCCGAGGCCGAGGGCAGCAACCCGGTGCAGGTCATCGACGCCGAGGAACTGGCGACCTCGGGCAAGGTCACCGTCGCCGACGTGCTGCGCTCGATCTCGGCCAACACCGGCAACGCGACCAACGAGACCAGCAACAGCGGCTGGGCGTCGGGCTCCGCGGGCATCGGCCTGCGCGGGCTGTCGCAGAAAAACACACTGGTGCTGCTCAACGGCCGGCGCCTGGCGAACTACGGCTTTCCCGCCAACGGCCTGTCGGACACCTTCGTCAATCTCAATGCGCTGCCGCTGGTCGCGGTCGAACGCATCGAGGTGCTCAAGGACGGCGCGTCGGCGGTCTACGGGTCCGATGCCGTCGCGGGTGTGGTCAACATCATCACCCGGCAGAATTTTCAGGGCCTGGAAGTCGGTGGCAGCGTCGGCACCTCCGACGAGGGCGGTCTCGACACGCGCCGCGCGCGACTGGTCGGCGGCGTCGGCGATCTCGACACCGACGGCTACAACCTGCTGCTCAGCGTCGAGGCCTACGACCGCGACCGCCTCGACCAGGACCAGCGCGATCTCACCGCATCCGGCATCTACAACGATCTGCCCGGCGGGCGCTGGAACGGCTGGTCGGCGAAGGGCGCGCGCTTTCTCGTCGGCGGCCGCTCGGTGCCGTTCCTCGACGCCGCAGGCAACTGCCCCGAGGGCATGACGCTGACGCCGAGCGCGCCGATCGACGGCCTCGCCGGCGATACCTGCGCGATCAACCTTGCGCCCTACACCACACTGATTCCGTCGACCGAGCGCTACCAGGCGTATCTCAACGGCACCGTGCGCCTGACCGACGATGTCGACCTGTTCGGCGAAGCGCTGGTCAGCCGGATCCGCGGCGCGTCGATCTTCGGCTCCAGTCCCTACTTCACCCTCGAAGGCGGCCGCTTCGCGCTCAACGCGCAGACCGGCCTCGCCGAGCCGGTGTCGAACCTGCTGCCGGCCGGCAATCCCTACAACCCCTATGGCGTGCCGACGCAGATCGAATACACGTTCTTCGATCTCGGCCAGTCGCTGAAGACCAACCGCTCCGATGCGTTCCGCATCCTCGGAGGCGTACGCGGCCGCGGCGAACGCTTCGACTGGGAATTCACCGGCTTCTTCGCCAAGAGCACCGAAGAGGAAACCGTCGCCGGCGGTTTCGCCAACCGCTGGCCGCTGGCGCAATCGCTGGCCGATGGATCATTGAACCTGCATGAGCCGGGCGCGACCGCGCCGGCGGTGCTCGATGCGATCCGCCTGTCGACGGTGCGCACGGCGCAGTCGTCGCTGCACGGCTTCGACTTCAAGTTCAACGGCGATCTGTTCGACCTGCCGGCCGGTCCTGTCGGGTTCGCCGCCGGCATCGAGGCGCGCACCGAATCGCTGACCTCGCGCAATCCCTGGCAGATCGATGCGGGCCTGCAGGTGCGTCCAGCGATCGCCGCAGTCGATGGCGAGCGTGACGTTGCCGCGCTCTACGCCGAGTTCAACGTGCCCATCGTCCAGGGCCTGGACCTGCAGCTCGCCGGCCGCGGCGACGACTACAGCGATTTCGGCAGCGCGTTCTCGCCCAAGGCCGGCCTCCGCTGGCAGGCGCTCGACACCCTGCTGGTGCGCGCATCCGCGTCGCGTGGCTTCCGTGCGCCGTCGCTGTCGGAGAATTCGGCCTCGACCAACATCTCCTACGGCACCGTCGTCGATCCGTATGACCCCGACATCGCCGGCTCGCGCCAGAGCCCGACCTTCTTCACCGTCGGCAACACCGAACTCGATCCCGAACGCACCAGGTCCTACAACGTCGGCTTCGTCGTCTCGCCGTGGGCCGACACGAGTCTGTCGCTGGACTGGTACCGCATCGAACTCGACAACCTGATCGGCACCAACAATTCGACGACGATCGTGCAGAACAACGATCCCGGGTCGCCGTCTACAACCGCTACCAGAACCTCACCGCACTCGAGACCTCGGGCCTGGACGCGGAGTTCAACCAGACCTTCCGCACCGGCGCGGGCGATTTCAGGATCGCGAGCGTCTACACCCACGTGCTCGACTACAGCCGCCCGCAGGTCGTCGGTGGTCCGCTGGTCGATTACGCCGGCAGCAACCTCGGCCCGTCGCTGCCGCGCAACAAGCTGACCTCGCGCTTCGGCTGGTCGATCGGCGATGTCGAGACCGCGCTGACCTGGTACCGCACCGGTGGCTACGACCAGAAGGCGAGCGTCGCGGCGACCGCGGTGCAGTCGCGCGTCGATGCCTACGACCAATTGGATCTCTACGCCGGCTGGTCGGGCATCGAAGACCTGACGCTGTACGCCAAGGTCGACAACATCCTCGATGAAGAACCGCCGCACGACGCGTCGTTCCCCGGCATCCGCGCGCCCTACGACTTCAGCCAGTACGACCTGCGGGGGCGGTATTTCCAGGTGGGGTTCGATTACCGGTTCTGACGCTGCGAGGCGCGGCTCCGCGCCACTCCGTTTCATCCGCCTGCGTGCAGTGGCGTCCTCTCCAGCGCCGTCGCACGCGGGCATCGACGATGGGAAACCCGATGTCCGTATCCATCCGCCACGCCGCGCGCGTGCTGCTGCTCGCACTCGCCTGCTTCGCCCTGCCGGTCGCCGCGCAGACCGCGTACTACTTCCCCGACGCCGCGCCGGATTCGCATGATCCGACGATCCCGACACCCGAGCAGTTCCTCGGCTATCCGATCGGCACGCATTACACGCGCCACGACCGCATCGTCGATTACCTGCGCGAACTTGCGCGGCTGTCGGACCGCGTGCATGTCGAGGAGATCGGCCGCAGCTACGAGGAGCGTCCGCTGCTCGCCGTGCTGGTGACATCCCCCGCGAACCACGCACGCCGCGAACAACTGCGCGCCGCGCACGCGACGCTGGCCGATCCGGATGCGCCGGCCGTCGATCCGGCGCAGGTGCCGGTCGTCGTCGGTCTGTACTACAGCGTGCACGGCAACGAGACCTCGAGCGGCGAAGCGATGCTGCTGACGGCCTGGCATCTCGCGGCGAGCACCGATCCCGAGGTCACACGCTGGCTCGACAACGCGATCGTGCTGATCGACCCGGCGCAGAACCCCGACGGCCGCGACCGCGCGGCGAACTGGCACAACGCCTGGAAGTCGAATCCGGCGATCGCCGATCCGCTCGACAAGGAACACGTCGAGCCGTTTCCGAATGGCCGCAGCAACCACTACTTCACCGATCTCAACCGCGACTGGCTGGCCGTGAGCCAGCGCGAGACGCGCGCCAAGCTCGACGTGTTCCATGCGTGGCTGCCGAACATCCAGATCGATTTCCACGAGATGGGCTCGAACAGCACCTACTACTTCGAACCCTCGCCGAGCAGCATGCACAGCCCGCTGCTGCCGCAGGCCTCCTACGACTGGAACGTGCGGCTCGCGCGCTACCACGCGCAGGCGCTCGACAGCCTCGGCTCGCTCTATTACACGAAGGAAAACTTCGACAACTTCTCGCCGGTCTACGGCTCGACCTATCCGGATTTCCACGGCGGTGTCGGCGTCACCGTCGAGCAGGCCAGCTCGCGCGGCCTGGTGCAGGACACCGCGAACGGGCCGCTCGAGTTCCGCTTCACGATCCGCAACCAGCTGGCCGTGGGCCTGGCGACGATCCGCGGCGCGGTCGACGAGCATGCGGGCCTGTTCGAGCTGCAGAAGGACTTCTTCCGTTCGGCGCGCGATCAGGGCCGGCGCAATCCGCACGCGGCCTATGTCTTCGGCGATGCTGCCGATGCGACGACCTCGCGACGTCTGCTCGATCTGCTGCTGACCCACCGCATCCAGGTGCACGCGCTCGATGCGGCGCTGACCGTCGACGGCCGCACCTACACGCCCGGCAGCGCCTGGGCGGTGCCGGCCGCGCAGCCGCAGTTCCGGCTGGTGCATTCGATCTTCGAGGAAACGCCCGACACCGGCGGCGGCGTCTACGGCAGCACTTCGTATGCGATTGCGCATGCGTATGGGCTGCGCAACGATCGCCTGCGTCGCGCGCCAAGTCTCGGCGCGGCGGTCACCGAAGTCCCCGCGCTCGACAGCGGCGCGCGCGGCGAGACCGCCTATGCCTGGGCGATCGACTGGCGCGATCTCGGTGCGCAGCGCGCGCTCGCCGACCTGCTCACCAAAAACGTGCGCGTGCGCACCGCGTTCTCGCCGTTCACCACGCGCACCGCCGCTGGTGACACCGCATTCGGCGAAGGCACGCTGGTGATTCCGGTCGCCGGCCAGACGCTGGATGCCACGGCATTGCGCGCGGCGGTCGATACGGCAGCGCGCGACGCGGGCGTGGTCGCCCACGGCCTAGCCAGCGGCCAGAGCGTATCCGGCATCGATCTGGGCAGCGACGGCATCAAACCGGTGCGCAAGCCTGCGATCGCGCTGGTCATGGGCGAAGGCGTCAACGCGACCGAGATCGGCTCCACCTGGTTCGCGCTCAGCGAGCGTCTGCACTACCCGGCGACGCGCCTCGATCCCGCGCAGCTCGGCCGCGTCCCACTCGGCCCCTACACCAGCATCGTGCTCGCCGGCGGCCGCTACGACGATCTGCCCGAGGCCACCGTGGCTGCGCTCAAACAATGGATCGAAGCTGGCGGCTCGCTGGTGACCTTCGGCAGCGCCGCACGCTGGGCGCAGGCCAAGGGCCTGACCGGCGCCGCGCCTGCGCCGGCCGCGAAGGACGCACCTGTCGCGACGGAGCGTCTCGACTTCGCGTCGCGCCGCGACACGCTGGCCGAGCAGCGCAGCGCCGGCAACCTGGTCTCGGTCGATGTCGACACCACGCATCCGCTGGCCTTCGGCGTACCGCAGCGCGCGGGCTTCGTGCACAAGGAAACCGACGTCACGCTCGCACCTCTGCCCGACGCGTTTTCCAACGTCGTGCGCATCGACGACGACCCGCTGGTCAACGGCTACCTCGGCGCCGACCTGCGCGCCGCGCTCGCCGGCACCGTCTGGGCGCAGGTCGCGCGCGTGGGCAGCGGCAACGTGGTGCTGTTCGCCGACGATCCGGCGCACCGCAAGTACTGGCTCGGCACCGAGCGCATGCTGGTCAACGCGCTGTTCTTCGCCGACCACCTGGCGCCGGCGCCGCCGCGGCGCTGACGTCCCACGCGGCACGGCCTCCGGTGCCGCGCCTGCGAGCCCCCCACATCGACCGCACGCCCCGCCGCCGGCCCGCACCCGGCCTGCACGCCGGCACACAGTGTTGCCCGCCACGGGACACGGGCCCGGACGCGCTGTCGCAAGATCGGGCGCATGACCGATGCCCCACGCCGCGCCGCCCCCGGCGCATCACGCCCGTGACCCTGACCCAGCTGCGCGGATTTCTCGCCATCGTCGAGAACGGGCACAACATCACCCTGGCCGCGCAGCACCTGCACGCCACCCAGTCGGGCCTGTCGAAGCAGCTGGTCCAGCTCGAGACCGCGCTCGGCTGCCCGCTGTTCGAACGCCGCGCGCGCGCACTCGCGGGCCTGACCGACGCGGGCCAGCGCGTGCTGGCGCATGCGCGGCGGCTGCTGGCGGAGGCCGACAACATTCAGGCGCTGTCGGACGACCTGCGCGGCGAACGCCGCGGCGCGCTGCGCATCGCGACCACCCACACCCAGGCCCGGCATGCGCTGGCGCCCGGCCTGCAGGCGCTGGAGCGCGACTGGCCGGAGGTCGCGGTGCACGTGGTGCCCGGCGACGACGCCGACGGACTGCAGGCGCTGGCCGACGGCCATGCCGATCTCGCCCTGCTCAGCGGCACCGGGGCGCCGCCCGCCGACTGCATCGCCGTGCCGCTGTACCGCTGGCGCCGGCGCGTGGTGCTGCCCGCCGGACATCCGCTGGGCGGTCTCGACCGTGCCCTGCGACTCGACGATCTCGCCGGCCGGCGCCTGGTCAGCTATGCCTCCAGCCGTCTGCCCGGCTCGTCGCTGCAGCGCGCGTTCGCGCAGCGCGGCCTGCAGGCGGACGTCGCCGTGACCGCGCGCGACGGCGACCTGATCCAGGCCTATACGCGGGCGGGCCTGGGGATCGGCATCGTGGCGGAGATGGCGCTGGAGCTGGGCGAGGATCTCGTCGCCCCGGTACTCGAAGACGCCTTGTTGCCGGCGTGCACCACGTGGCTGCTGCTGCCGCCCACGCGCGTGCTGCGCGACTTCGGCTTCGCCCTGCTCGCCGCGCTGGCGCCGCAGCACGCGCCGGTCGATCTGCGCCGCCTGATCGCCGACGGCCAGCCGCTGGGCGCGGCCACGCCCGAGTGGTCCACCTGGCGGGATACGGTGCGCGCGACACGCGTGGCTTGATCGCGTGACGCGCGGCCCGCCGCAAGCCGGGTAGCATGCGGCGAACCGTCCCGCCGGCACTGGAATGCCCATGCGCCCCGTCCTCCGCATTGCCAGCGTGCTGCTCGCGGCGCTCGCCCTGGCGACGACCGCGGCCGCGCAATCGCCGCTGCTGCCGGGTGCCGGCGCGGCGTCCTCGAACGCGGCACCGCCTGCAACCGACGACGCGCCCACCGCGGTCGACGTCGCCGACATCCCCGCGCAGGCCGATGCCGACCAGCGCCTGGCCGAACGCACGCTGGCGGCGCGCGCCAACGCCGCCGCGCCGGCCGAGGCGTTCGCGCAGCGGCTCGCGGCGATCGAAAGCTCGGTCGAGGATCCGTTCTGGCGCCTGTCGCCGGCCGGCCTGCGCACGTTGCCGGTGCCGCGTCTGGAAAGCCTGTCGCGGCACTGGCTGTTCCAGGCCCGGCGGCTGGCGCGGTGGCGGGCGGACCTGGCCGATGCGACCGCGCGCCAGGCTGGCGACGCCGCCGGCCTGGCCGCGCGTCGCGAGGCCTGGGAAGCGACCGCGGCCGCGGGCCAGGAACTGCCGGCCGCGTTGCGCCAGCGCGTCGACGAGGTCGGCGCGGAGCTGGCCCGGGCTGAGAGCGCGCTGTCGGATCCGCTGTCGCGGCTGATCTCGCTGGGCCGGCGCGGCAATGCCGTCGATGCACGCATCCAGGCGGCACGCGATCGAGTGGCCGCCGCGATCGCCGCCTACGACATCGGCCTGCTGCGCCAGGACGCGCCGCCGCTGTGGCGGATGACCGGGACGGTGGCCGGGCCCGACGACGCGACCGCCGACGTGATCCGCGGCGGTCTGGAGATCGAATCCCGCTTCGCCCGCGAATACCTGCAGGCCGATCGCAGCCGTGGCCTGCGTGCGCTGCAGACCCTGCTGGTGTGCAGCCTGCCGCTGCTGCTGTGGCTGGCCTGGCACAGCCGCGGCCCGATCCGCGCCGGCCAGGTCAGCGCGACCGAGGCCACGGTGCTGGCGCGGCCGGTCTCGTGCTGGATGCTGGTGATCGTCATCGGGGTGTTCGCCTTCCAGCCCGACGCGCCGATGCTGACCCACCAGGTCGCGCTGCTGCTGGCGGTGATTCCGGTACTGCGCCTGCTGCCGGCGTCGCGCCGGAGCCTGCTGGGGCCCGCGCCCTACGTCGCCAGCGCACTGTTCCTGCTGCTGCGGGTGGGCTTCGTGTTCCTGTCGAGCGCCACCGCCTACCGGCTCTACATCCTCGGCCTGACCCTGCTGGGACTGGCCGCGGCCGGCTGGCTGCTGTGGCGCGCGCGTCGGACCGGACACGCGGCGCACACCGGGCGGCTCGGCCAGGCGCTGCGCGGCGCGGTGCACGTGGGGGCGCTGCTGTTCGCGGTGGCGCTGGTCGCCAACGTGGCCGGCAACGTGTCGCTGGCGGAAACGCTCACCGGCGGCGTCATCGACGCGATCTACTTCGCGCTGCTGCTGGGCGCCGGCCTGACGGTGGTGGCGACGTGGATCCAGCTGCTGTTCAAGCGCCCGGGCGTGTCCCGGTTCCGGCTGGCGCGCGACCACGCCGGCCCCGCCGTGCAGGTGCTGCTGCACCTGCTGGTGGTCGTGGCGGTGGTCGGCTGGGTCGTCTACACGCTGGACCGCTTCCGCGTGCTGGCGCCGGTGCACGCGTCGCTGTCGGCGCTGCTGTCCTACGGCTGGGCGCTGGGCGACCTGCGGCTGAGCCTGGGCCACGTGCTGCTGTTCGTGCTGACGGTGGTGATCGCGTTCTGGCTGGCGAAGACCGTGCGCCTGGTGCTGGACACCGAAGTGCTGTCGCGGATGTCGCTGCCGCACGGCGTCGCCAACAGCGTCGCCTCGCTGAGCTACTACGCGGTCCTGCTGCTGGGCCTGGTCGGTGCGCTGTCGGCGGCGGGCTTCAAGGCCAGCCAGCTGACCTTCGTGCTCGGCGCGCTGGGCGTGGGCGTCGGGCTGGGCCTGCAGAACGTGGTCAACAACTTCGTCTCGGGCCTGGTGCTGATCTTCGAGCGGCCGTTCCAGCCCGGCGACGTGGTCGAGGTCGGCGGCACCACCGGACGCGTGGTCGACATCGGCATGCGTGCCACGCGGGTCGCCACCTTCGACGGCGCCAGCGTGGTCGTGCCCAACGGCCAGCTGATCTCGCAGCAGCTGGTCAACTGGACCCTGCGCGACCGCAGCCGGCGGCTGGAAGTCCGCGTCGGCGTGGCCTACGGCAGCGCGCCGGGCGAGGTCGAGGCGGTGCTGTCGGAGGTCGCGCGCGCCACGCCCGGGGTCGCGACATCGCCGGCGCCGGTGGTGCTGTTCGACGGCCTGGGCACGGTGGCGATGGAATTCGTCGTGCGCGCCTGGACCCACGAGTACGAGGACGCCGGCACGATCCGCAGCGCCCTGGTCGCGCGCCTCTACGACGGCCTGCTGGCCCGCGGCATCGGCCTGGCGCATGCGGCCGGCACGGTCTACCCCGCGCCGCCACCGCCGGCCCCGGCCCCATCGCCGGCCGGTCCGCCGCCGGCCTAGTGCCGCCGCGCCGTACTCAGCGGCAGCGGCCCGCGTCCACCGGGCGGATCGACGCGATGCGACCGTCCTCGGTGACGACATCGACGCAGTCGCGCGCCCCCGCGTTCCACCAGGTCACGACCGGCCGGCCGTCGCGCTGCCGCGCGCCGCGGTCGACGTAGCCGCGTGCCCGCAGCTGGGTGTCCGCACCTGCCGCGCGGGCGCCGATCAGATCGTCCAGCCGGCCGCTGCCGCCGGGGCTGCGGGTCCCGGACTGCCACGGCACCTGCGCCGAGCGTTCGCGCAGGCCGGCGCCGTAGCCCTCGCTGTAGGCGCCGCGGTCCGACTCGGCGCGGTAGCCGTGCAGCGCATCGCGATAGCCGCGCTCGTAATCGGCCTCGTGGCGCGGGTCGTCGCGATGGTCGCCGTCGTCGTGGTGGTGCGACTGGTGCGCGAGCGCGGCGATACCGAGGATCGCCGCCGCGGCGATGGCCGCCTTGGTGCCGTCGCTCATGCCGTCGTGCCCGCTGCTGCCGGCCTGCTGGCCGCAGTCGGGCGCGGGCGCGGTGACCACCGACGCGACCCGGTTGCCGACCGTGCGCACGGTGACGCAGCGCCGGTCGCGTGCCTGCCACCAGTTGCCGTACTCGCCCGAGCCCGAGGTGCGCACGTAGCCGCGTTCGTCCAGGGTGCGCCGGGCCGCGGCGGCGTCGCGGCCTTCGAGTCCGCCCAGATCGCGCGCGGGTGCCTGCGCCGCGGCAGGCCAGGCGGCAACGCCCGCCCACAGCGACAGCGACGTGGCGAGGACGAGAACGGGACGGATGGGCGCCGGCATCGCGAAGTCTCCTGGACGGGGGCGGGCCACGGCGGCGCCGCTGGCGCGAGCGTGCCCCGACGCCCGCGGGGCGGCGGTGCCGTTCGTCGGAACCTGTCCGCCGGGTGCTCGCCAGGTCCATCCAGGGCGACGCGCAGGGCGCCCGAAACCGAACGGAAGGTCCGTCCGGGACTTGCATCGCGCACCCGGATCGGCATGCCCGGCGGGCAACGAGGGGCTTGACGGACGGGAAACGCAGGCGCCACGCGGCCCCGAGCGTATTCACCACATTTAGCGTTGACCGCGCCCGGGCACCCCACTATCTTGGGCCTGTCGGTTCCGACGCCCCCGGGCGCACGGATTAAAACGGGAAGCCGGTGACGCCTTCGGGCCCACTCCGGCACTGCCCCGCAGCGGTAATTGGGAACGAACCCGCCACACGCACTGGAGCGATCCGGGAAGCGGCGGGCCAGGAGAAGGCCGTGCCTTCGCGCCCATGAGTCCGAAGACCTGCCGACAGCCGCGCGAAAGCACGACGCGCGGTGCCGGCTGCAGTCGCTCCGAGGGGAGCGGGCTTGCGGAGTGGGGGCGATGGCGCATGGCGTCGGATCGCGAACCCTGCGACGCCGCCCGCCGATCCTTGGACCGTTCCGCAGCCGCCGGACCCGACGCGGGCGGGCCGGGGGTGTGCGCGAATGCACTGGACGAACGAGAAACCACATGACCACACAGGACATCACGGCCAAGGCACCGGCCGCCGCAGACGCCACCCCGACCCCCGCGACCGCCGCCCCCCTCCTTTCCGTTGCGCCGCCCGCCGTCGAGCCCGACGACGTGGTGCCGCCACCGCCGAGCGCCGCCATGCACACCGCCATTGCCGACACCCCCGACGTCGAGGCCGACGTCTCCAACTGGATCACCAAGGAAGCCGGCAACCGCCGCATTCCCTACGACCGCGCGCGCCTGGAGCGCAGCATCGACCGCACGCATGCCGAGTTCCCGCAGCTCGACATCGTCGATTACAAGCGCAGCGTGTTCGGCTTCGTCGAGCGCAAGGAGGCCGTCAACGCCGACGACCTGGTCGACCATCTGATCCGCGAGGCCGAAGCCCGCGTCGATGTCACCGCGCCGGAGTGGGAATTCTTCGCCGCCCGCCTGTACCTGCACCGCCTGTACAAGCGCGCCAGCCGCAACCGCTTCTACGACGCCGAGCAGAAGTACGGCTCCTACGTCGGCCTGCAGGAATCGCTGGCCGACCGCACCATCTATTCCAACGACATCCTGCGCGCCTATTCCAAGGAAGAGCTGCAGGAAGCCGGCCGCATGATCGAGCCCGAGCGCGACAAGCTCTTCGCCTACAACGGCCTGTACCTGCTGGCCACGCGCTATCTCGCCACCGACACCTCGCGCGCCGTGTTCGAGCTGCCGCAGGAGCGCTGGCTGACCATCGCGCTGTACCTGATGCAGAACGAGACCAGGGGCGGCCGCGAGCGTCGCATGCAGCTCGTCGGCGAGGCCTACTGGGCGCTGTCGAACCTGTACATGACCGTCGCTACCCCGACGCTGCAGAACGCCGGCAAGGTCGGCGGCCAGCTGTCGTCGTGCTTCATCGACACCGTCGATGATTCGCTGCAGGGCATCTACGACTCCAATACCGACATCGCCCGCGTCTCCAAGGGCGGCGGCGGCGTGGGCGCGTACATGGGCTATGTGCGTTCCAGCGGCTCGGCGATCCGCGGCGTGCCCAATTCCTCGGGCGGCGTGGTGCCGTGGATCAAGCAGCTCAACAACACCGCCGTGTCGGTGGACCAGCTGGGCCAGCGCAAGGGCGCGGTCGCGGTCTACCTCGACATCTGGCACCGCGACATCGAGAACTTCCTCGACCTGCGCCTCAACAACGGCGACCAGCGCCTGCGCGCGCACGACGTGTTCACCTCGATCTGCATCCCCGACATCTTCATGGAAGCCGTCGACCGTCGCGGCGACTGGTACCTGTTCGATCCGCACGAGGTCCACAAGATCAAGGGCTGGTATCTGCAGGATTTCTTCGACGAGAAGAAGGGCGACCCCAACGGCAGCTTCCGCCGCAAGTACGAGGAAGTCGTGGCCGACGAGCGCATCTCGCGCAAGACCGTCAAGGCGATCGACATCTTCAAGCGCGTGATGGTGAGCCAGCTCGAAACCGGCAACCCCTTCATGTTCTATCGCGACGAAGTGAACCGGAAGAACCCGAACAAGCACGTCGGCCGCGTGTATTCGTCGAATCTCTGCACCGAGATCCTGCAGAACATGAGCCCGACGAAAATGATGCAGGAGATCATCTCCGGCAATCAGATTGTCACCACCAAGCAGGCCGGCGACTTCGTCGTCTGCAACCTGTCGTCGGTGAACCTGGGCCGCGCGGTCATGCCGCAGGCCGGCCAGAGCGATCTGATCACCGACGTGCTCGAGCGCCTGATCCCGATCCAGGTGCGCATGCTCGACAACGTGATCGATCTCAACCTGCTGCCCGTGCCGCAGGCCACGATCACCAACCAGAAGTACCGCGCGATCGGCCTCGGCACCTTCGGCTGGCATCACCTGCTGGCGCAGAAGGGCATCCAGTGGAACGACGCGCAGGCCGAGGACTTCAGTGATTCGCTGTACGAGCGCATCAATTTCCTCACCGTGCAGGCCAGCATGGAACTCGCCAAGGAAAAGGGCGCCTACCCGGTGTTCGCCGGCAGCGACTGGCACACCGGCGCGTACTTCAGCGACCGCAGCTACAACTCGCCCGAGTGGATGGACCTCGCCGCGCAGGTCGGCGTCAACGGCATGCGCAACGGCTGGCTGATGGCGGTCGCGCCGAACATGTCGACCGCACAGATCGCCGGCTCCACCGCGTCGATCGATCCGATCTACTCCGCGTTCTATTACGAAGAGAAGAAGGACTACCGTCGCCCGGTCGCCGCGCCCGGCCTGTCGCTGGAGACCTGGCCCTACTACGAGAAGGGCGCCTACAAGGTCGACCAGTTCGCTTCGGTGCGCCAGAACGCGCGTCGCCAGCGCCACGTCGACCAGGCGATCAGCTTCAACTTCTACGTGCCCAGCACCATCCCCGCCCGCACCCTGCTCGACCTGCACATGACCGCGTGGAATCTCGGCATGAAGACCACGTACTACGTGCGTTCGAACGATATCGATATCGCGGAATGCGAATGGTGTTCGAGCTGAGGGAGCGGCGCGCCGCGTTCGACCGTCATCCCCGCTTTTGATCGTCATCCCCGCGAAGGCGGGGATCCATGGACGTTGTTCTACTGGAATCAGGTCCATGGATTCCCGCCTGCGCGGGAATGACGGTCGAAAGACCCAGCGCGTTCCAGATCGCGCGCGACCCAACTGCCCAACCCCTCTCCCACAGGAGAGGGGCTCAAGACCGAATTCCGAGACAGACATCCATGGCCGCGACCGCTACCCCGCTCGACCGCATCAAGATCCTCGAGCCGCGTCACCCCAACCGTTCGACCGGCATCATCAACGGCCAGACCAGCGGCATCCTCAACTGGAACGACATTCCGTACCCGTCGTTCTATCGCGCCTACAAGGAACTCACGACCAACTTCTGGATTCCGGACGAGGTCGACATGAAGGGCGACGCCAAGCAGTACGGCGAGCTCTCGGCGCGCGAGAAGAATGCATACGATTCGATCATCGGCCTGCTGGCCACGCTGGATTCGCCGCAGACGCGCTACATCTACAACGTCGCCGAATACATCACCGACCCGGCCGCGCACGCCAACGCCGCGATCATCGGCCAGCAGGAAGTGATCCACAACGAGAGCTACAGCTACGTGCTGGCCTCGATCACCGGCCTGGCCGACCAGAACCGCGTGTTCGAACTCGCGCGCACGCATCCCACGATCATCGCGCGCAACCAGCCGATCATGGAGTCCTACAACGACTTCATGCGCGAGCGCTCGGCCGAAACGCTGATCCGCTCGCTGGTGCAGTCGTCGATCCTCGAAGGCATCAATTTCTATTCCGGCTTCGCGTACTTCTACAACCTGGTCCGCCAGAACCGGATGACCGGCACCGGCAAGATCATCAGCTTCATCAACCGCGACGAACTGGCGCACAGCAAGTTCATCAGCGAACTGATCCGCGCCATCGTTGGCGAGAACCAGTCGCTGCAGGGCGACCAGCTCACCCAGTACGTGCACGACGCCTTCGAACACGCCATCCAGCTCGAGACCCGCTGGACGTCCGAGGTGCTCGACGGCATCGACGGCATCGACGTCGACGAGATGGTCCGCTACGTGAAGTACCGCGCCAACAAGATGGCCGGCATGCTGGGCATCGAGAAGCTGTATTCCGACACCACCGACAACGTGATGCCGTGGATCAAGGCCTACGCCGACAACTTCACCGAGACGAAGAAGATGCGGAATGCGTCGTACAAGAAGACGAATTCGGATAACGGGTTCGACGATCTTTGAATAAGCGCTTATAGGCGAGCTGGCGCGACCAGAGTATCCACTAGGGCCTACTCCGTATCCTGCAGGTTGCCCATGACGCACGCGAAAATTCAACACTACGTGCCCAAGTTCCTACTCCGGAACTTTGGGCTCGGCAAAAATGATCAAGTCTGGGTCTACGACAAACAAGCCGGCAGGTCGTTTCCTACGCATGTGAAGAATGTTGCCAGTGAGAACAAATTTTACGATTTTGAGATTGAGGGGGAGACCTTTTCGCTCGAATCAGGCCTCTCTGGAATCGAGTCGAATGCCAAGCCTGTAATCGAAAAGATTCTCCAGGATGAAACGGCTGCAAACCTAGATCAGCAGGAACGAGAAACGCTGGCATCGTTCCTAGCGATTCAGTTAGTTCGGACCAAATCTTTTCGTATGCAGTGTATGGGGCTACCTCAAATTCTTCGGAAGAAGATTGAGTCAATGGGGTCTGCAATTGCGCCTGGCTCACAAGCCGAAGCATTGATCCAAGAACCTAGTCCAAACCAAGTCAAGCTCGATGCGACACGCATGATCTTGGATGCTCCAACTTCTTTTGGCCCACAGTTTCTTAACAAATTTTGGTTTTTAGTCGAAACGGACGACGCCCAGCCTTTTTTGATAAGTGACAACCCAATCAGCCTCCAGAACCACATTGATATGGCTCCTTACGGCAATTTGGGCTTGGGCGTACGTGGCATTGAGATCTATCTGCCATTGTCGTCAAACCGGGCTCTAGCGATGTGGTGCCCATCTTTGGCACAGCAGTTTGCGGACGCTGCGGGAACGCTCAAGCGCCTCCCAACACAACTGATCGCTGCGAAGATAAAAAATCCAACCCGAATGCTCGCTATTGCAGAGTCTTTGCGCAAAGGGTCGATGCTGAAGTACGAACCTCAGAACGTAATGAACTTCAATTCGCTTCAGATAGTTCGTAGTGAACGCTACATCTTCTCTTCAAACGGTGATTTCTCACTTGCGGAGCGAATGATCAGCGACCACCCAGAGATCAAGTTTGGCCAACGATTTGAAGACCTTCTAGCGAAGCCAAGCTAGAATTTTTCCTGAAGTTGACCTGCGTTGTTAGCCTTAAAGATCGAGCACAGAGTCTGCCTCCATGCGCATCCTCCTCGCCCACACATCGCTGAGCGGCAACACCCGCGATGTCGCGCGTGCGATCTGCGCGCGGTGCGAAGAGATGGGCCATGCCGTCACCTGGATCGATGCGGACATCCAGACGCTCGCCAAGGTCTGCCCAAACGGTGCTGAGCATGATCTCTACGTGCTCGGCAGCTGGAGCATCAACGCCGGGCGCACGCCGCCAGAGATGAAGCGTTTCATCGAAGACCTCGTCGCCGCGGTCGGCAAGCCGGACCGCGTGGCGGTGTTCGGCACCGGCGAGACGCAGTGGGGCGAGGAGTACTACTGCGGTGCGGCCCGGCGCATGGGCGCGTTCTTCAATACGCCCTACCCGCGGCTGGAGATCGAACAGATGCCCCACGGCGAGCGCGACGCCGCCACGATCCAACGCTGGACCGACACCATTCTGGCTTTCGCCAACACACCGTTCGAGACCACCCCCCATGCAGACGCTCCACGCCTCCACCCCTGACGATTACGCCGCAGCACTGGCCGCGCATCCGCGCCTGCTCGTCGATTACTACAAGGACGATTGTCCGGGCTGCAAGATGCTCGACATGTCGCTGGCGAAGTTCGCCACGAGCGAGGGCGCCGCGGGCGTCGCGCTGCTGAAGGTGAAGATGGAAACGATCGGCGAAGACTTCTTCCGGAACCTGGGCCTGCGCCAGACGCCGACGCTCGCGCTGTTCAAGGACGGCAGTGAGGCCGCGCGCCTGGCCGGCTTCCAGTCGCCGGCACAGATCGCCCAGGCGCTCGCGCGCTACGCGTGAACGAAGCCCGCCGCGTTGTCCCGATGTCCGAGCGGCCGCGGCGGCCCTGCCTGGTCGCAGAGAGGCGTGTCGGCGAGGCGCCGTTCTGCGCCCTGCACGCGCACCCGGCTCGCGAGGATCGTGCTGGACGCCGCCGGCTGACGCGCGACGCCGCAGCGGTCAGTGGCAGAGCTCCTGCACCCGCTGCGACCACATGTTCAGAGTCCCGAGAAGCTCGTAGCCGCGGTTCGGATTGTTGCAGTCCGCCGGGACGTAACGCGCGTTGGCCGGGCACTGGTTGGCGATGTAGCGGCGCATCGCATCGCGGTGGACTTCGCGCTGCTCGAGTGCACGCTGGCAGGGATCGTAGGCGTGCGCGACCTGCGGCAGCGCGAGGCCGAGCGTGAGTCCGAGGGTCACGGCAATGGCGGCAATCCGTGTCTGCATGGCAGGTTTCCTTGATGATGGGTTCGTGCCGGGTGGCGAACCCTGCGCGGACAGTAAGGGCCGCGGACCGGTGTGCGCACCTGGGGCCGACCCGAGGGCGAGGTGGCGATGGCGGCGACATTTCAGCTCCCCCGCGCGGCCCTGCACCCCCGGGAGACGAGCGCGCCGCGTGTGCGGCTCGGCCGCGCCGCTGGCCCGCGCAGCTGCGTTCTTAACGGGACACCCAGAGCATCTGGCGTCAGGGACAATCTCCGAGGCATCGAACTCCAACCTGATCTGATCCTGGCGCACCCTCCTCGCCCCTCCATCGCGCAGCGGCAACACCCGCGATGTTGCGCGTGCGATCTGCGCGCGGTGCCACATCCCCCCACGTTCCCTCCGCTCCCACAGGCACGCCACCCCATGACCGACACGCCAGAACGTCCCCAGCTCGAAGCCCGCCTGCTGGAGATGGTGTTCCCCGACCACACCAACCACCTGGGTACGCTGTTCGGCGGCACCGCGCTGGCGTGGATGGACAAGGCGGCCTTTATCGCCGCGTCGCGCTATGCGCGGCGCACGGTGGTGACCGCGCGGTCTGAACAGGTCGACTTCAAGCTGCCGATCCGGCAGGGCCAGCTGGTCGAGACGATCGCGCGCGTGGTCGAGGTCGGCCGCACGTCGATGCAGGTGGAAGTGGAGCTGATCGCCGAAGACCTGCTGAGCGGCGACCGCGAGCTGTGCACGCGCGGGCGCTTCGTGATGATCGCGCTGGACACGCGCGGACGTCCCGCGCCGGTCGCACCGCTGCCCGGAGGCGCGGCATGAACGAACTGTCGATCCTGGAGTGGCTTGCGCTGGGGCTGTGCATCGGCATCGTCTGCGGCGCGGTGCTGACCTTCCTCAACCGCAAGCGCTGACCCGCGCGCAGCGGATGGGCTGCATGCGTGGACCGGCGGCACGCGCACGCCGGACGCCGGACGCCGCTGCGGGCGATCGGCGACAATGGCGCCTCATCCGCTGGATCCGGTTCCATGCCCGCTCGCAAGGCCACGCCCGCCGACGATGCCCCGGACGCTGCCGCCCCGGAGCACGTCGCGCCCAACGCGGGCCTGCCCGAGGCCAGCGTGCACGTGGAGAACTTCCGCCAGGTGCGCGAGGCGCGCCGCGCGGAACTGGTCGAGGACTACGTCGAACTGATCTCGGACCTGATCGCCGATCGCGGCGAGGCCCGCCAGGTGGACATCGCCGAACGCCTGGGCGTCGCCCAGCCCACCGTCGCCCGCATGCTGCAGCGCCTGGTGCGCGACGGCCTGGTGCGGCAGAAGCCGTATCGCAGCGCATTCCTCACCGAGGCGGGCGAGACGCTGGCCCAGTCCAGCCGCGCCCGCCACCAGACGGTCGAAGCCTTCCTGCTCGCCCTCGGCGTGCCGCCCGACATCGCCCGCCGCGACGCGGAAGGCATCGAGCACCACGTCAGCGCGGAAACGCTGGCGGTGTTCGAGGCCTTCGTGCAGAAGACGCGCGGCTGACCATCCGTGCAAACGAGGCGTTGTTCGACCGCGGCTGCATTCGCGACCTGTCTATTGGCCGGTTGCGCGCTTGTGGAGCCGACTGCGAATGGCACATTCGAGATGCAGCCGGGCACAGCGAGCGGTCGTCTTCGCGTGTATCCGCGGCAGGATCACCGAGCAGCGAAGCGCCACCTGGAGCGACGTCACGAAGCAGGACATGGCAACCGGTGTGCTTGAAACCGGAGACTTCGCCAGGACCAACGTCCAGGGCATACGCCTTCGCGTCCGCTACGACACGAGCTCTGGCGAAGGACGCATCCAGCTGAAAGCCAGCGGCCCTTATTTTATGGACCTTGGCGCAGATGCGGCGCTCGCGTCGTTGCTGACCGCACCTTGCTTGACGTCGGACGGACGCAAGATCCGCTGACGACGACACACCCGCGCCCGGCTCGTCCGCTCGAACGAATACGACCGGCGCGATTTGCCCCGGCTTTCGCCGGGGCGAACGAGCGAAGGCCTTGGAACTCAGGCGATCGACGCGCGGTAGATCGACTCGATCGCGGTGTCCAGCGCCTCGTTGAACGCGTCGTCGCTCTGCTGCGCCGACAGGCCTTCGGTCAGCGCGCGGCTGAAGCTGGCGACCACGCCCGGGTTCTTCGCGAGCTTGGCGTTCGCGTCGTCGCGGCTGTAGCCGCCCGACAGCGCGACGACCTTGAGCACCGCCGGATGCGCGACGAGTTCGCGGAAGAACCCGTCGACGCTCGGCAGGGTGAGTTTGAGGATCACCGGGTGCGCGGCGTCCAGGGCGTCGAGGCGCTCGAGCAGGCCCTGCTTCAGCGTGGTCTCGATGTCGGCCTTGTCGGCCGCCTTGATGTCGACTTCCGGCTCGATGATCGGCACCAGGCCCGCGGCCAGCACCTGGCGGCCGAGTTCGAACTGCTGGTCGAGCACGCGCGCGATGCCGGCGGCGTTGTTCTGCTTGATGACCGAGCGTTCCTTGGTGCCGAACACGCCCTTGGCCTTGGCCCGCGCCAGCAGCGCATCGAGGCCCGGGATGGGCTTGAGCAGCTGCACGCCGTCGGCTTCGTCTTCGAGGCCCTTGTCGATCTTCAGGAAGGGCACGACGCCCTTGACGTCCCACAGGTAGGTCGCCGCGTCCTGGCCCGCGAACTGGTCGTCGAGCGTGCGCTCGAAGAGGATCGCGCCGAGCACGCGCTCGCCGGTGAACGCCGGGCTGGTGACGATGCGGCTGCGCATCGCGTGGACGAGGCCGAACATCTCCGCGTCGTTCGCGTACGCGTCCTCCTCGATCCCGTAGAGCTTGAGCGCCTTCGGCGTGCTGCCGCCGCTCTGGTCGAGCGCGGCGATGAAGCCCTTGCCCGCTGCGATCCTGTCCTGCTGTGCCTGGTGTGCTGCCACGGTCGTCATCCTGTCTGGCGCACGGAGTGCGTCCGCGCGGAATCCAGATGATACCGGCCCATGCGAGGGCGCCGCTGCGTGCCGCGTTCAGTCCGCGTCCGGGTGCCGCGCGCGCCACGCCGCGAGCTGCTCGCGGTAGTACTGCAGGTCTTCGGCGTAGCTGTCGTGCACGCAGACCGCGCAGCCGCTGTCGCAGCAGTCGCTGGGCAGGGGCGGTTCGGGCGGTTGCGGGCGCGGGTCGTCGGCGGTGGCCACGCGGGGACCTCGGGAATGCGGGGCGCCGATGATGCCCGCGCACGTGGGCCACGGCCAGCCGCGCTGCACGGACCCGTGGCGCCGGAACACGCGCCGCGTTCCCGGCGCGCGCGGGCGTCGGCGTCAGAAGCGGTAGCTGACGCCGCCGAACACCGCCGGAATGCCGTCGGCGCCGCGTTCGAGCAGCGGGCTGTCGGCGAGTTCGTCGGGCAGGAACTTGTAGTCCAGCCCGCCGAGGAAGGTCCAGCGCTCGCCGAGCGGACGCGTGACCGCGATGCCGACGCTCGGCACGACGGCCGCGCCGGGATCGTAGCGGGGCACGCCGCGCGCGACTTCGCTGTCGAGCGTGCCGAAGTAGTAGTTCGCCAGATCGTCCGACATCCACTCCACGCCGACGCTGGGCACCAGCATCCAGGCGCCGGCCGGCACCGGATAGGCGTATTCGACGCCGACTTCCTGGCCGCCGCTGGCATCGGTGACATCGGCCAGCGCGCGCACGCGCACGCGGCCGAAACTGCCGGACCATGCCGCGCCGACGCCGACATCGAGACCGTGGTCGCGATCGTCGAGCAGGCGCGCGTCCAGGCCGTTGGCCGCGAGTCCGCCCGCGTCGAGATCGTCGATGTCGAAGCCGTCGAGGCGCGCCGACACCAGGGCATCGAGCTGGAACGCGCCGGTGTCGAGCAGATGCACGCCGCCGGAGATGCCGCGCAGGAACACGCGCTCGCCCTCGTAGGCGAACATCGGGAACGGCAGCACGCGCGTGCCTTCGCCGACATAGGGACTGTCGGCGGCGGCGACCGCGATGCCGAGCGACCAGCCCTGCGGCGCGCGCGGCGATGTGGTGGTGTCGTCGCGCGTCTGCGCGAGCAGCAGACCGGGCGCAAGGGCGAGCGCAAGCAGGGCGAAGGTGGATTTCATCGGGGGCTCCGTGGGGGGGAAGAACACGTGTGGTGCGGCACGAGACGGCCGCCATTGTGTGGCATGCGCTGGCATGGCGTTCGACCACGGCGTCCGACGCGGTGACCCGGACCAGCCAGCGCTCGCCATCCGACGGCGTACAAGCTGCGGCGCGGCGCCATGACGCGATTTGCGGCGATGAACCGGACGATGCGAGGGTCGGTCTGGCGCGGCTCGTCACTGCCTGCGCAAGCAGCATGGCGACGCAACATTGCGCGGACCTTGCCTGACGCCGGTCATGCATCCTCGGAGATCGATCGGGCGCACCTCGCGACCGTCCGCGACCTCGAGACGCAATGCGCCGAGTCGGGCACCAGCCCTTCGATCCGCCGGCCCTTACGGGTGTCGCCGGTCATACCGGCACCGGGACGGGCACACCAGGTGAGCACGGCACACGCTCAGTGACCGGCGTGGGCGGGCGCGTCGACGTCGATGTAGATGGGGTTGCCGACCAGCAGCAGACGGCCGTCGGCCGAACGTACATCGGCGCGCAGCCAGTGGCGGGCGCCGTCGCTGCGCCAGGTCAGCGCATCCGTCCGGCTGTCGGCGTGCAGGACGCCGTCCTGCGGCAGGGCGAGCGGCCGGCCGTCCAGCAACAGTTCGATGCGGGAGCCGGCGGGTGCCCGCACGTCCAGGCCGATGTCGAGCGAGTCTCCCGTCGCCAGTCGCACCACATCACCCATCGCGAGCGCACGATCCTCGTGCCGCGCGGTCAGGATCAGATGCCGGTCGCGACTGCCTTCTACATCGATGAAGACACGGCCACGCCGCAGCCCGTCCAGCAGCGCCGCTTGCGACAGCGCCGTGGCGTGGATCACGGTGGTGGGCGCGCCGATGCGCGCGGCGCCCAGCGCTGCGCCCCGGCGTGTCGCGTCATGGTTGTCGCTGCCGCCGATGCCGGTCAGGCGATGGCCGGCATCCAGCTGGCGCTGCCAGAAGCCGATGCCGGACACCGGGGTGTCGGCATCGCCGCCGTTCACGACTTCGATCGCGGCGAAGCGGCCCATCGACACCGGCTGCCGCGGCGTCCAGCCACAGCCCATGCAGCGTTCGTCGGACGGCAGCGCCGGATGATTGATCGACGCCGGCATGCCCGCCTCGTCAATGGCGTCGAGCAGCGCGTTCCAGTCCGGGACCGCCTCGCTGCCGAGCCGGAAATCCAGCGGCTGCGCGAGGCCGAAGACATTCACATGGCCCTGGAACGTCGTGACTTCCATGCCGGGCATCAGCAGCAGGCGATCGAAGTAGGGCTGCAGACCAAGCAGTTCGTGCAGGTGCGAGGCCGTGTTGTGCTCGGTGACGGCAACGAAATCCAGACCTGCCGCAGCGGCCGCCTGCGCACTGAGGAACAGCGGGCACGGCACCCTCGCGCCGCTCTGGCTGTCGCAGCTGGCATCGCTGTGGCCGCTGTGCAGGTGCAGATCGCCGCGATACCAGCGCGCGGTCCCGTCGAGCACCAGCGGCGCCTCGACGGGCTCGGCCGCGACCGCGTCCAGCCAGATGCTGGCGCGGTAATCGGCGCGCTCGTCCTGGCGAATATTGGGAATGCCCAGCAGCAGCGACCAGGTGCCCGGATGCAGCGCACCGGGGAAATAGGACGGCGTGGCATCGTGGGCCGACACGGTGAAGCGCGGCTTGTTGCCGCCGCTCCAGCCACGGAAGCCGTCCGGGCCATCGAATCCGTCCGGGCCCAGCAGCCCCAGATCGATCGCGGTCTTGCGCTCGCGCCCCTCGTAGTCGAATGCCACCGTGATCCGCGACGTGCCGGCGGGGACATCGAATGGCAGCAGGCGATAACTCTGGTGATCGCGGCCGTCGATGCTGCCTTCCAGAACCCGATCGGGTGCGCGCTCGGCGACCGCCGGCCATGCGACAGCCAACATCAGCAACAGACCCGCCCGCCACGCGACGGCGTACACCCGGCTCATTCCTCGATCGCCAGTCCGGCGCAGCGCGCCGGCGCGCGTTGCGGATTGCAACGGGCCACGCCGCCGCCTGGCAGCTGCACGCGATAGCGGCCGAAGCGCGGGTCGGGGTCGATGTAGTCCGTCGACACCACGTGTGCGCCGCTGGCGAAGGCGGCGTCGCGACGCGCGCCGTCGCCGCTGCGTGCCTCGCGGGTCTCGGCATCGGCGCGGGTGCGGATCAGCGCGCCCGCTGCCACCGCTGCAGCGATCCGATCGGCCTGCTGCAGGGGTTCGTTGAGGGTCAGATACGCGGCCTCGTCCACCGATTCGTCGCGCGCGTTGACGAACATCACTGGCGACGCGTCCTCACCGTGGGCGTCCAGGTACCGCGCCACCTTGGCCGGGCCCTCGTCGAGCGCGAACAGCACCCGTCCGCGTGCCTCGCCCAGCGTCGGCCATGCGTCGGCCCGGGCGGCATGCCGCAGGGACGGGTGGGCGCCCTGCAGCGTCCGCGGCTCGATCAGCGTTCCGGATGGAAACACCGCACGGATTTCGGCGTCCAGCGCAGCGAACGCGACGGCATCGAAGGGCAGCGGCTGCACTGCACCGGGCGCCGTCGCGCCGTCCTTGGCGTTGATCAGGATGAGGATCGGCACATGACGCGGATGCGCCTGCGACCAGTCGCGTACCTGGCGCAGGCACTGCGCGAACGGTTGGCAATGGCTCTGGTCATCGATGTCGGACAGATGCATCGTCTTGAAGCCGGGCGTCGCCATCGCTCGGCGTTGCGCGGGCGGCAGTGACGGGTGCGTGTAGCGACCGCCCTGGGGATCGTAGTGGACGTCCAGCTCCAGGCCGCGCACGCCGCGGTCGAGTTGTTCGGCCAGCGGCCGGTGACTGTAGTCGAGGCTTTCGGCGCTAGCCGGATCGCGCTGGCGGAGGGCCCGCATGTCGTCCGGCGCCATCGGAAGTTTGTAGCTGTTGTGGGTGCCGATCACTTGGAGATCGTTGAGGCGCAGGTGGGCGTCCATCCAGGCCTGCGCGCAGCCGGCGCCGGCCGTGGCGGCATCGGACGCCTGCAGATCGCAGGCGACTGCCCGGTCGTCGGCAGCGGCCACGGCTGCAAGCAAGGCGAACAGCAGGCCACTGGCGCACCGCGTGGCATCTCGGAAATGTTCGGGCATGGCCTAGAACCGGTACATCATTGCCGCCCGGAACGAGCGTCCCAGGACCGGTCGCGCGATGAACGTGTTGGCGCCGGCGTCACCACTCTGCAGCTCGCCCGCGCGTGGATTGCCTTCGGTCAGTCCCAGCGAATTGCCAAGGTTGTCCCCGTACAGATAGAACGACCATTGCGGCGTCGCCTCGTAGCGCAGGCTCGCGCCGATCAGGTCGTAGGCGGGCAGGCGCACGGAATTGGCGGTGTCCACGTAGCGTTCGCCCTGGCGCTCGTAACTGACCTGCAGCCGCAGGCGGTCATCGAGCAGATAGACGCCGGGCACCAGCCGGTAGCTGGTCCTGGGCACCCGGATCAGCTGATTGCCGACGTAATCGCGCAGCACCGGACCGGTGGACGAGTTCTCGCTGTACGTCAGGTCCTGGTACTGCGGATCCTGCCAGGTCGCGGTGACCTGCAGGGCGACCACATGCCCTCCAGTTCGAGGCCGTGGGTGCGGGTGCTGGCATAGCCCTGCTGCTGATAGGACACGCCGGCGTTGGGATCGAAGACGTAGTTGCTGAAGCCGACGTTGTCGTACTTGGTGTAGAAGGCCGTCGCGTAGGCGCTGAACCCCGCGCTGGCGAACTTGTACCCCACCTCGCCCAGATCCATGGTCTGGGTGATCGCGGGTCCGGTATTGCTGGCGATGCAGGACGCCAGCGCTTCCGGGCTGGCCAGGTTGCAGTTGCTGCCACGGGTCAGGTAGTTGCCCAGCGACGGCAGGCGGAAAGCCGATGTCCAGCGCGCGAACATGCCCGAGCGGGCGTCGAACTGCCAGTTGCCGCCGATCGTCCAGCCGGTCTTGCTGGAGCGCTCGTCGTGGCGGATGTACTGGCCCGACCCGGTCAGGATGGTCGATGTCGGCAGCGTGCCTAGATCCACCGTGTCGCGGATCTCCGCCCAGCCGTTGGTTTCCACCTGTTCCCAGCGCAGGCCGCCATCGATGCGCAGGCGCTCACCCACCTGCCATTCGTCCGCGACGTACACCGCGTGCGTGGTGGACTCGCCACTGGCGTGGTCCCATTCGTAGCCTTCGCGCCAGATGCCGTTGTCGGAGAAGGTCCGCAGCACGTTGCCGGCCGCATCCACCGCGACCAGATCCAGCAGCGAGGCGTTGTCCTTGACGTCGAGCAGCACGCTGGACGAATAGCGGTCGTAGTCCTGGCGGAAGTTGGCGTAGTAGTAGCCGAGCGTCAGGTCATGCTGTCCGCCGAGCTGGAACGGGCGCATCAGGCGCGCATCGTTGGTGAACTCCGTGACTGGCAGGGTCAGGCCGCGCAGACCGCCGACGATCATCAGGCCGTTGCCGTTCTGGTTGGCGGTGTCGAACACGGTCCCGCCGTTGGCATAGCGCAGTTGCAGCGCCGTGGCGCCCGGCGTCCCGGCCAGCAGCGCCTGCTGGCTGGCAGCGCCCAGGAATGCAGTCGCACTGCCCAGCGAGTTGGCGAAGACGCCATTGCGGGTGGTGTCGGTCTGGCTGTAACGCATCGAATCGGCCAGCCGCCAGCCACCGCCCAGGTCGAGGTCGAGCTTGGCCGTGAACTGGTCGCGCTCGACGTGGGTGCCTTCGGTGTTGTCGAAGTCGTACAGGCTGCCGTCGCCCTGGGTCAGCTGCAGGCGGCGGGTCTCCGGTCCGGAGACCGTGCCGTAATGGGCATCGAAACCGGGCACGCCGCGGATCTCGCCGTCCTCATCGGTCCGCATGGGTATGCCGAGATACAGCGCCACCTTGTCGTCGAGGCGCTTGTAGTCGAATGCGATGCGGCCGCGCTCGAACTCGCGCGCCAGATTGAGGCGGAACTGGCCGCCTTCGTTGGCATGGAAGCCCGGCTCGCGGATGCCGTCGTCGACGCGGTAGAAGCCGCCCATCCCCAGCTTCCAGTTGTTGCCGAGCGGCGCGCCGTAATAGAAGTCCAGGCGGTTCAGGCCGTAGTCGCCGACGGTGTACTTGACGATGCCGCTGGCCTCGTCGCCGACCTGGCGCGGGATGAAGTTGATGGCGCCGGCCGGTGCATTGGAATAGAACACCGACGACGGACCGCCGCGGACCACTTCGATGCGCTCGATGGTCTCGTCCAGGCGGAAGGCCTGATCCCCGTTGAGGTAGCCGAGCGCCGGATCGTGCACGACCGGCGTGCCGTCCTCGAGCAGGGTCACCGAGCCGAACCCGTCCACCGGAATGCCGCGTGCCCGGATATTGCCGCTGGCCTCGCCGCCTGACGCCTCCACCCAGAACCCGGGGACCGACTTCATCGCTTCGGTCACGCTGGTCGGCGCCTGCAGTCGCAACGTTTCCTCTTCGATGTTGGTGAGCGAGTAACTCGTCTCGGCCTTGGTGCGCAGGCCCGTGCCCGCGCGTCCGGTCACCACGACGGTGTCGAGTTCGGTCGCACGGTCGCGCGCTTCATCGTCGACGCCGACGGTCTGCGCCGACGCCGGCGAAATCACTGAAACAGCAAAGCTGCCGGCAATCAGGACACGACCAATAGCGCCATGAAGGCGGGAAGGATTCGGCATGAGGGATTTCCTGCTGGGGAACGCAGCGACGCACGGGCGTCGCGTGGAGCGCGTCATCCTGGGCAACGAAACCGCATGTTTGATGACACGCGATTTGCACGCGCAAGTCGGCGTGATCGCGGTCACGCACGCACGCGCCGACCGGCGCGCCTCCGACAGACAGCCGCCTGCTTGCTCGCAGTGCACGCTCCGTCGGCTCGATACGCGACGCAGCCGGGTTCGTCATGCCGGCAACCCAGGGGAATGCGGCGCGCTCCTGGTCAGCGTTCCTGTTCGATCCGGACCGCAGTCATCCACACCGGCATCGCGGCAAGGCACAGCGACGACACTGCAGTTCGCCTGAGATCGGGCTCACAAAGCGGGAGACCGAAGCCGTCTGGCGGCACCGATCATTTACGTGGTGTAGTCGCGCAGCTCAGCCGTGAAGCTCACTTCGCTCGCCTCCACGTCCACGCGGATCAAGGCGGCAAAGGTGGTTCAAGAGACGGCGGATGTCGTTCCACGCGCGCGCCCGTCTGGAGCAGCGCGGGTCGCGCGCAACGCACGCGACCCGCGGAACGGCTTACCGCGGCGGCAGGCGATCGGTGATCGTCTGGCGCAGCGCGGCGAGATCGGCCGCGAACGCGGCGATGCCGTCGCGCAGTTTCTCGTCGGCCATCGGGTCGGCGGCGAGATCGGCGGCGAAGCGTTCTTCGGTGACCGGCACGGTCGCGGCGCCGTCGCTGTCGCCCGGATGCAGCGCGCGCGGCAGCGGGCCATGGTCCGCGTCCAGCGCCTGCAGCAGGTCGGGCGAAATCGTCAGGCGGTCGCAGCCGGCCAGCGCTTCGATCTGCGCGGCCGAGCGGAACGACGCGCCCATGACCACGGTCGGCGAGCCGCGGCGCTTGAACTCGGCATAGACGTCGCGCACGAAACGCACGCCGGGATCGGCATCGATGGTCGCCGGCGTGTCGCCGCGCGCGACGTGCCAGTCGAGGATGCGGCCGACGAACGGCGAGATCAGGAACACGCCCGCTTCCGCGCAGGCGATGGCCTGGGTGCGGTTGAAGATCAGCGTGAGATTGCAGTCGATGTCCTCGCGCTGCAGCTCCCTGGCCGCGCGGATGCCTTCCCAGGTCGCGGCGATCTTGATCAGCACGCGGTCGCGCGGCACGCCGGCGTCCTGGTACATGTCGATGAACTGGCGCGCCTTGGCGATCGTCGCGTCGGTGTCGTAGGCCTGGTCGGCGTCGACTTCGGTCGAGACCCGGCCCGGCACCAGCGCGGCGAGCTTGCGGCCCACACCGACCGTCAGCCGGTCGACGACCTGGCGCGCGACGCTGTCGACATCGCCGTCGAGATCGCGGGCGCGCTCGAGTTCCTCGGCGACCAGCTCGGCGTAGATCGGCAGGTCCAGCGCCTTGCGCACCAGCGTCGGATTGGTCGTGCAGTCGTAGGGCTTCAGGCGCTGGATCGCCTCGGCGTCGCCGGTGTCGGCGACGACGACCGACAGGTCGCGCAGCTGTTCCAGCTTGGATGGACCGCGAGCGGCATCGGACATGGGCACCTCGGATGGCGGAAGGAAGACGCACCAGCCGGCGCGCGCGACCATTGTCGCCATCCAGGGGGATCAGGGCCACCACGTCGGCCGGCATCGGCGAAATGGCCTAGGATCGGGCTTCATCTCGCTGGGGAGCCACACCGATGCCACGTCTTGCCGCCGCGCTGCTGTGCGCCTGTTCCGTCCTGCCCGCCGCCGCGTTCGCCCAGGACGCGCAGCGCCCGGAAGTCGCGCAGGCCGCGACCGCGCTGCAGGCCAAGCTCGTCGACTGGCGCCGCGACATCCACCAGCACCCCGAACTCGGCAATCGCGAGACGCGGACCGCGGCCAAGATCGCCGAGCATCTGCGCAGCCTCGGCCTCGAGCCGACGACCGGCGTCGCCCACACCGGCGTGACTGCGGTGCTGACGGGCGGACGCCCCGGCCCGAAGATCGCGCTGCGCGCCGACATGGACGCGCTGCCGGTCACCGAGCAGACCGGCCTGCCGTTCGCGTCGACCGCGACGGCGACCTATCGCGGCGAGACCACCGGCGTCATGCACGCCTGCGGCCACGACGCGCACGTCGCGATCCTGATGGGCGTGGCCGAGGCGCTGGTCGGCATGCGCGAGCAGATGGCCGGCGAAGTGCTGTTCGTGTTCCAGCCGGCCGAGGAAGGCCCGCCCGACGACGAGGACGGTGGCGCCTCGATGATGCTGGCCGAAGGCCTCTTCCGTGATTTCGAGCCGGAGGCGATCTTCGGCCTGCATGTGTTCTCGACGTTGCAGGCCGGCCAGCTGGGCGTGCGCGGCGGGCCGCTGATGGCCGCGTCGGACCGGTTCAGCATCGAGGTCATCGGCCGGCAGACGCACGGCTCGCGGCCCTGGGGCGGCATCGATCCGATCGTCGCCGCGGCGGACCTGATCGGCACGGCGCAGAGCATCGTCAGCCGGCGTACCGACATCTCCGACCTGCCGGCGGTCGTGACCTTCGGCGCGATCAAGGGCGGCATCCGCTACAACATCATTCCCGATCGGGTGGAGCTGGTGGGCACCATCCGCACGTTCGACGAGACCGTGCGCAGCGACATCTTCGCCGACCTCAAGAACGTCGCCGAGCATGTCGCCGCCGCGCACGGCGCGACCGTCGAGGCCAAGGTGCCCGACACCACCGGCAACCCGGTGACCGTCAACGACCCCGCGCTGACCGCGCGCATGCTGCCGAGCCTGCAGGCCGTCGCCGGCGCCGACCAGGTCGTCGAAACGCCGCTGAACATGGGCGCCGAGGATTTCGCGTACTACGCGAAGGAAGTGCCGGCGATGTTCTTCTTCGTCGGCGCGACCGCGGCGGGCAAGGATCCGTCGACCGCGCCGAGCAACCATTCGCCGCAGTTCGACCTCGACGAGTCCGCACTCGACCTCGGCATGCGCGCGTTGCTGCAGGTGAGCCTGGATTATCTGGACGCCGACGCGGGCTGATGACGGGCATTCCGGTCCGGGTTGGATCGGTCGGCCAGCAGGGGCGATGGCGTCGAAGTCGGGCAGGCGGCCGCAGGGGTAATGGCCGGTCGCGGACAGGCCGGCTGCAGCGGCGGGTTCCGATCCAAGGCAATGGGTGATCCGCCCGTTGGGCCGCTGGAAAGCGCCTCCAGCCAGCGAGAGCACGAGGATTCGTCGAACAAGTCCGGGAAACGGGCTTCCGCACTCGTTCCGGAGCGACGCCCACTCGGGGCACTGATCGCAGCTCGCATGCGGCAGGACGCTGGGTCCCCGTCTGCGTGGGGACGACGGGGTCCTGGTGCGAAAAGCGGTGGACGAGCACGGCATCGCTTCCAGGTGTGCTGGAGCCCGAATCCACCGCACGTGCATCCCACCCCACGGCGATCCGTCGCACCGGCGTAAAATCGCCGCATGTCGTCTTCCCCTCAAGACGCGGCCGCGCCGCGCATTCCGCTCGGCCGCGAGGTCGCCTATCCCCGGCATTACGACGCGGGCCTGCTGTTTCCGATCGCGCGCACGCTGGGCCGCGGTGAGATCGGCATCGGCGCGGCGCTGCCCTTCGTCGGTCACGACCGCTGGCATGCCTACGAGCTCAGCTGGCTCGAGGCGCGCGGCAAGCTGGTGGTCGCGACCGCAACGCTGACGGTGCCGGCGACGTCGGCGCAGCTGGTCGAGTCGAAATCGCTGAAGCTCTACCTGAACGCGCTGAACCACACGCGCTTCGATTCGGCCGACGCGGTGCGCACGCGCATCGCCGCGGACCTGTCGCAGGTGGCGGGCGCCGATGTCGACGTCGTGCTCGGCCTGCCCCCGTTCGACGCGGCGCCGGACGCCGATTCGATCGACGGCCTCGACATCGCGATCGACCATTACGGCCCGCCCGACGCCACGCTGCTGTCGGCAGATCCCGATGAACCCGTCGACGAGCGCCTGCACTCGGCGCTGCTGAAATCCAATTGTCCGGTGACCGGCCAGCCGGACTGGGCCGGCGTGACGATCGCCTACCGCGGTCCGCGCATCGACCGCGCCAGCCTGCTGCGCTACCTGGTGTCGTTCCGCAACCACGCCGAATTCCACGAGCAGTGCGTCGAACGGATCTTCGTCGACGTGCTGGCCCGCTGCCGGCCCGAGCGGCTGTCGGTCGACGCGCGCTACACGCGCCGCGGTGGCCTCGACATCAATCCCTGGCGCGCCTCGCCGGGTACGCCGGCACCGGCGGCGGGTCGCGATCTGCGGCAGTGACCCGCGATGGATTCTTAACAGGGCGCGTGGGAGCCTGCAGCCCTGCTTCTTCGCCGAGATTCCGGACATGACGACGCCATCGGCTCCTGTCATCGTCGCGCGGCCACGCGCCCCCGCGATGCGCCCGTCCTTCCCCTCGCGACGCGGCGCGCGAGCGCGCGCATGCGGTCCGTCCCGATTCCCTTCCGTTCCGGAGCTGCCATGACCTCTTCCGCCCTGCGTTTCGTCACTGTCGCCACGCTGCTGGGCGCCGGCGCGCTCGCCGGTTGCCGCGACGATGCGCCCGCCCCGGCGCCGGCCGCGCCGCCGGTCGCCAGCGCGCCGGTCGAAGCGCCCGAACCCGAAGCGCCTGCGCCGGCGGTCGTGACCGCGGTCGAACTCGGCAACGAGGTCACCACCGACAACCGTGTCGCCACGCCGGCCTCGGCCTTCGCGACCGGCGACACGATCTACGCCTCGGTCGCCACCGACGGCGGCAGCGCGGCGAAGATCGGGGCGCGCTGGACGTTCGGCGAAGACCGGCTGGTGCACGAGACCGAGGCCGACGTGCCGGCAGGCCCGCAGGTCATCGCGTTCGACATCCAGCATCCCGAAGGCTGGCCGGTCGGCGCGTACAGGATCGAAGTCCTGCTCGACGGCACCGTCGTCGAGACCCGCGAATTCGCGGTCCGCTGATCGACGCGTCCGCCGCCGTGTCCGCGCACGCACTGCGCCCGATCCAGCCACCCGCCGGGACGCATCGCCGGCGGTTCCCGGAACGGCCGGCGGACCTGCGTCCGTGGCCGGCGACGCCGGCATGACCGGTCCGACTCCGCTCGATCCGCCGCGCGACACGCCCGACGGTGCGCGCCGGTACACGGTGCGGCGCGGCGACTCGCTGTCGACGATCGCCGAGGCCTGCTACGGCGATGCGCGCCACTGGCGCGCGCTGCTCGACGCGAACCGCGACCAGCTCGACGATCCCGACCGCATCGCGGCCGGCCAGGTCCTGCGGATTCCCGCGCTGCCGGCGACGACGCCGCCGCCGCCGTGATGGACACCCCACGACGCGCCGTGTGGCGATCCCGGCTGCGCGTCGCCGTCTGCGCCGCGACGTTCGCGCTGGCGGCCTGCGGTGGCACGGCGCCCAACGCGCCGGAGGCGACGCCGGCCGAGGCCGCGCGCGACAGACCCGCGGCGCCGGCGATCGTCTCGGTGGCCTCGGTCCAGCTCGGCACCAACCTCGGCCCGGACCGCAAGATCGCCACGCCCGCAACCGCCTTCGCGCCGCGCGACACGATCATCGCGTCGGTGTCCACGCACACGACCGGCGACGTCACCGCGGTCGGCGAACTCGCCGCGACCTGGACCGGGCCGGATGGCGCCGTGATCGAGGACGAGCGCAGGCAGATCACCTTCAGCGGGCCGGGCAGGACCAATTTCGAGATCCGCGATCCCGCCGGCTTTCCGACCGGCAGCTACCGCGTCGACATCTCGCTGGACGGCGTCAGCATGCGCCGCACGGTGTTCCAGATCCGCTGACGCGAACGCGTCTCGCGCGGGACCAACCGACGCGTAGTGGGTCGCCTCGCATCACCCGCGGAACGCGATCCGCTGCCCTCCGTACTCGCGCCGCATCGCCCGCGCGGAGATCGGGCGCAACGGTGCATGTCGTCTCCGTGCGTGTCCGCATCCACGCCGTACCCGCCGGTACGTGCGACAGGCGGCGTCGGCTTTCGTCCCTCCGGCAAACGCGCGACAATGCCGCGCGATCCGACGCGCCGCGCGGCGACCATCCCGCATGCGGAGACGCCCGGTCCCTGCGCAGCCACTGGAGGCTGCGCCGACCCGCCCCGCGGCGCCTTCCCCCGCCCGCCTTCCTGCGAGACACGCCTGCCATGTCCGCTACCCCGAAGATCATCTACACCCTGACCGACGAAGCGCCGTATCTGGCGACGCAGTCGCTGCTGCCGATCGTCGAGGCGTTCACGCGCACCGCCGGCATCGCGGTCGAGACGCGCGACATCTCGCTCGCCGGCCGCATCCTGGCGCAGTTCCCGGAACGCCTGACCGACGCGCAGCAGATCGGTGACCACCTCGCCGAACTCGGCCAGCTGGCGACCACGCCCGAAGCCAACATCATCAAGCTGCCGAACATCAGCGCCTCGGTGCCACAGCTCAAGGCGGCGATCAAGGAACTGCAGGGCCAGGGCTTCGATCTGCCGGACTATCCGGATTCGCCGAAGTCCGACGAAGAAACCGACATCAAGGCGCGCTTCGACCGCACCAAGGGCAGCGCGGTGAACCCGGTGCTGCGCGAAGGCAATTCGGACCGCCGCGCACCGAAGTCGGTGAAGGCGTTCGCGCGCAAGCATCCTCACCGCATGGGCAAGTGGGCCAGCGATTCGAAGTCGCACGTCGCGCACATGAGCGAAGGCGACTTCTACGGCAGCGAACGCTCCGCGACGCTCGACAAGGCCGGCGCGCTGAAGATCGAACTCGTCGGCAGCGACGGCGCGACGACCGTGCTCAAGGACGCGGTGAAGGTGCAGGCCGGCGAGATCGTCGATGCCGCGGTGATGTCGCGCAAGGCGCTGTCGAGCTTCATCGACGCGCAGATCGAAGACGCGAAGGCGCAGGACGTGCTGTTCTCGCTGCACCTGAAAGCCACGATGATGAAGGTCTCCGACCCGATCATGTTCGGCATCGTCGTGCAGGCGTTCTATCGCGACGTGCTGACGAAGTACGCCGATGCACTGGCGCAGGTCGGCTTCGATGCCAACAACGGCATCGGCGATCTGTACGCGCGCATCACGTCCCTGCCGCAGGACCAGCAGGACGCGATCCGCGCCGATATCGATGCGCTCTACGTCACGCGCCCCGCGCTTGCGATGGTCAATTCCGACAAGGGCATCACCAACCTGCACGTGCCGAGCGACGTCATCGTCGACGCCTCGATGCCGGCGATGATCCGCGACTCGGGCGGCATGTGGAACGCCGACGGCAAGCTGCAGGATGCCAAGGCCGTGATCCCGGACCGCTGCTACGCCGACGTGTTCCAGGCGGTCATCGACGACTGCAAGACGCACGGCGCGCTCGATCCGACGACGATGGGCTCGGTGCCCAACGTCGGCCTGATGGCGCAGAAGGCCGAGGAATACGGCAGCCACGACAAGACCTTCCAGATCCCCGGCGACGGCACCGTGCGCGTCACCGATGCCGACGGCAACGTGGTGTTCGAGCAGGCGGTGGAGAGCGGCGACATCTGGCGCATGTGCCAGACCAAGGACGCGCCGATCCAGGACTGGGTGAAGCTCGCCGTGAACCGCGCGCGCCTGTCGGAGACGCCGGCCGTGTTCTGGCTCGACAAGAGCCGCGCGCACGACGCGCAGGTGATCGCCAAGGTCGAGACGTATCTCAAGGATCACGACACCGCCGGTCTCGACCTGCGCGTGCTGCCGCCGGTCGAGGCGACGACGTTCTCGCTGGAACGCATCCGCAAGGGCGAGGACACGATCTCGGTCACCGGCAACGTGCTGCGCGATTACCTGACCGACCTGTTCCCGATCATGGAGCTGGGCACCAGCGCCAAGATGCTGTCGATCGTGCCGCTGATGGCCGGCGGCGGCCTGTTCGAAACCGGCGCCGGCGGCAGCGCGCCCAAGCATGTGCAGCAGTTCGTCGAAGAGAACTACCTGCGCTGGGATTCGCTCGGCGAGTTCCTCGCGCTGGCCGCGTCGCTCGAACATCTGGGCAACGCCTACGGCAACAAGAAGGCCAAGGTGCTGGCCGCCGCGCTCGATGTCGCCAACGGCCGCATCCTCGACGAGAACCGCTCGCCGGCGCGCAAGGTCGGCGAACTCGACAACCGCGGCAGCCACTTCTACCTCGCCCAGTACTGGGCGCAGGCGCTGGCCGACCAGAACGACGATGCCGACCTCAAGGCGACGTTCGCACCGGTGGCGAAGGCGCTGACCGACGGCGAGGCGGCGATCCTGTCCGAACTCAACGGCGCGCAGGGCAAGCCGGTGGAGATCGGCGGTTACTACCATCCCGATCTGGCGAAGGTCGGTGAGGCGATGCGGCCGAGCGCGACGCTCAATCAGGCGTTGAAGACGCTGACGGCGTAAACGCGTCGTCCCACGTCTTTGCACGGGCCCGCTTCGGCGGGCCCGCTGCGTTACGGGAGCGGCGTTTACGCAGCGACGCCCGCAGCACGCGACGTGGAGGTCGATCGCGCGCGCCGCGTTCTCCGACACGATGTCGACCGGCGCCCCGGGACGCGTTGCCTCAGTCCGCGATGCGCACCAGCAGCTTGCCGAAGTTCCGGCCCTGCAACAGCCCGATCAGGCCCGCCGGCGCGTTGTCGAGGCCGTCGATGACGTCCTCGCGATAGCGGATCCTGCCGTCCTGCAGCCAGCGTCCCATCTCGCGCAGGAACTCGGGATACAGCTGGATGAAATCGTGCTGGATGAAGCCGCGCACCGTCAGGTGCCGCGACAGGATCAACCCCATCAGCTGCGGCACGCGGTCGGGGCCGGCCGGCGGCGCGGTGTCGTTGTAGTGCGCGACGAGGCCGCAGACCGGAATGCGCGCGAAGTCGTTGAGCAGCGGCAGCACGGCGTCGAACACCTTGCCGCCCACGTTCTCGAAGTAGACGTCGATGCCATCGGGGCACGCGGCTGCGAGCTGCGCGGCGAAATCGTCGGCGCGGTGATCGAGCGCAACGTCGAAACCGAGGTCGTCGCGCACGTGCGCGACCTTCTCCGCGCCGCCGGCGATGCCGACCACGCGCGCGCCGGCCTGCCGGGCAATCTGGCCGACCGTGGCGCCGACCGGGCCGCTGGCCGCGGCGACGACGAGCGTTTCGCCGTGCTGCGGCTTGCCGATCTCGCGCAGGCCCGCGTACGCGGTGAAACCGGGCATGCCATAGACGCCGAGCGCGGTCGACAGCGGCACGCCATCGGGATCGAGCTTGCGCCGCAGCGCCTCGCCATCGACGACGGCGTGCGTCTGCCAGCCGGCATGCGCGAGCACCAGATCGCCGGGCGACCACGCGGGATGCAGCGACTCCACCACTTCCGACACCGTCGCGCCGTCCATGACGTCACCGACCTCGATCGGCGCCGCATAGGAACGCCCGGCATTCATGCGCCCGCGCATGTAGGGATCGAGCGACAGCCAGCGGTTGCGCAGCAGCACCTGGCCGTTGCGCGGCGACGCCAGCGGCACCTGCTCGCGGCGGAAGTCGGTGTCGGTCGGGGCGCCCCGGGGGCGGGCGGCGAGGACGATGCGGGTATTGAGGGTGTCGTTCATGACGGACGCTCCAGTCGGAAAGAGGCCGACGCCGTGCAGCATGCGCGCCGCGCCCGTGGCGGCGCGTCAACGCAGCGCGGGCTCAGCCGGCGCTGGCGCCGTCGAGCGCGGCGATGTCGGCCTTCGTCAGCAACAGGGTGCGCGCGGCGGCCAGTTCGCGCAGCTGCGCGACGCTGGTCGCGCTGACGATCGGCGCGGTGATGCCCGGGCGCGCGATCAACCAGGCCAGCGCGATCTGGGCGACGGTCGCCGAATGCCGGCAGGCGGCATCGTCGAGCGCGGCGAGAATGCGCTTGCCGCGGGGATTGAGATACCGCTGCACGACCTGCGCACCACGCGCGGCGCTCTTCGCGCCGTCGGCCTCGCTGCGGTACTTGCCACTGAGGAAGCCGCTGGCGAGCGCGTAGTAACTGATGACGCCGATGCCGTGCTCGCGCACCAGCGGCGCGAGCTCCGCTTCGTATCCCGACCGGTCCACGAGGTTGTACTCGGGCTGCAGCGTCTCGAAGCGCGGCAGGCGGTGGCGCCGGGCGACGTCCAGCGCTTCGGCCAGGCGCGGGGCGCTGTAGTTGGACGCGCCGATCGCGCGCACCTTGCCCTGCTCGATGAGACGCGAGAACGCGCCGAGGGTGTCTTCCAGCGGCACCGTCGGATCGTCCTCGTGTGCCTGGTAGAGATCGATGACGTCGGTGCGCAGCCGCCGCAGCGAGTCCTCGCAGGCGGCCTGGATGTTGGCCGGCGCCAGTCCCTTGCGCGACGCCCATTTCGCGACCTTGGTCGCGATGACGACGCGGTCGCGCCGGCCGCTGCGCTGCAGCCAGCGTCCGATCAGCGTTTCGGACTCGCCGCCGGCATTGCCGTCGGCCCAGGCCGAATAGACGTCGGCGGTGTCGACGAGGTCCAGACCCAGCGCAACGCATTCGTCGAGCAGCGCGAACGAGGTCGCCTCGTCGGCGCTCCAGCCGAACACGTTGCCGCCGAAGGCCAGCGGCGAGATCCGCAGGCCCGAGCGTCCGAGTTCACGGTCCGCCATCGTCCACTCCTCTGTGCAGGGCGGCCAGCATAGGCACGCGTGCACGACAGCGCGCATGGCCCGCGGCGGAAACAGTGTTCCGGATGCGCGCGCCGATCGCCGCGCAGGCCGGCACCTGCCTGCACACGCGGCGCTGCGGCGGTTGTGGCACCCTTGCGCGACTTTCGCGAACCGGAGTTCCGACCATGCAACGCTCCATGTTGTTGTGCGCCACCCTCGTGCTGGCCCTCGCCGGCTGCGCCTCCGGTCCGCAGACGCAGGCCGACACCGCCACCGACCTCGATACCGCCAACCTCACGCGACTCGACACCGTGCTGGCCGGCGACTGGCGCAGCCCGGAGAACACCGCGCGCGACGTCTACCGCCATCCGCGCGAGACCCTGGCCTTCTTCGGCGTGCGTCCGGAACAGACCGTCATCGAGATCACGCCCGGCGCCGGCTGGTACATGGAGATCCTGGCGCCGTACCTGCGCGAGGACGGCCAGTACGTCGCCGCGATCGTCGATCCCGCGGCGCTGCCGGAAGGGCGCGGCCGCACCTACCAGCAGACCCAGCGCGCCAACCTCGACAAGCGTATCGCCGACGCGCCGACGCGCTTCGACCGCACGCGCATCGCCGCCTACGACCCGGCCGCACCACGCTTCGGGCCGGACGGCTCGGCCGATGTGGTGCTGACGTTCCGCAACGTGCACAACTGGCGCGGCGCCGGCCAGGCCGAGGGCATGTTCAAGGGCTTCTACGACGTGCTGCGTTCGGGCGGCGTGCTCGGTGTCGTCGAACACCGCGCCGCGAACGACGTGCCGGCGGATGACCGCAGCGGCTATGTCGGCCAGGCGCAGGTCATCGCGATGGCGCAGGCGGCCGGGTTCCGCGTCGACGCCAGCAGCGAGATCAACGCGAACCCGCGCGACACCAAGGACCATCCCAAGGGCGTGTGGATGCTGCCGCCCGGCAACAACCACGAGCCTGCCGACGCCGCGCGCTACCAGGCGATCGGCGAGAGCGACCGGATGACGCTGCGCTTCGTCAAGCCGTAAGCCGGCTCCGGCACGCGGCGCGGGCCCGGTCGTCGCGACCGGACCGCGCGCGCTCGTCGCGGCGATGCGCGTCGCGCGTCTCTCGTCCTGTCGCCGCCTCGATGCTGATCGCGTTCAACAAGCCCCACGGCGTGCTGTGCCAGTTCACCGACCGCAGCCAGCCGCCGCGTCCGACGCTCGCCGGGTTCGGCCTGCCGACCGGCGTCTATCCTGCCGGCAGGCTCGATCACGACAGCGAAGGCCTGCTGCTGCTGACCGACGACGGCGGCCTCGCGCACCGCATCACCGATCCGCGGCACAAGCTGCCCAAGACCTATCACGTGCAGGTCGAAGGCACGCCGGACGCGGCGCAGCTGCAGGCGCTGCGCGATGGCGTCGCCCTCAACGACGGTCCCACGCGCCCGGCCGCGGTCGCGCTGCTGGATCCCGCGCCGGTGTTCTGGCCGCGCGATCCGCCGGTGCGGTTCCGCAAGTCGGTGCCGGATGCGTGGCTGGCCATCACGCTCCGCGAAGGCCGCAACCGCCAGGTCCGGCGGATGACGGCCGCCGTCGGCCTGCCGACCCTGCGCCTGGTGCGGGTGGCGATCGGCGACTGGGCGCTCGACACGCTGGGCCCCGGGGCGTGGCGCGCGTTGCCGGCATGAGCCCGGCGAAGGTGCGCGTTCCGTGTCCGACGTTGGCGGGAGTTGCGTTCAGTTAACGCCACTTGTTGGGAGCGTGCGCGGGGATCGTGAGATTTCTGTTACCGTCTGCGCCGGACGCGTGCGCGCGCGATGTCCATCACCGCCATGGGGCAACGCAGCCAGAGACATGCCGACTTCGATCAACGCCAGCGGACGCATTCTTGTCGTCGACGACCAGCCCGCCAACCTGCGGGTGGTCAGCTCGTTGCTGAGCCGGCACGGCTACGAGGTCGCCACTGCCAGCGATGGCGCCGAGGCCCTGTCGATCCTGGCGACGCTGCAGCCGGACCTGATGCTGCTCGACATGCTGATGCCGAACATGGACGGCTTCGCGCTGCTGGCCGAGATCAAGCAGAACCCGGACCTGCTGCGCCTGCCGGTGGTGTTCCTGACCGTCGCCCAGGACCGCGAACTGCTGCTGCGCGCGTTCGACTCGGGCGCCGTCGACTACGTCACGAAGCCGTTCATGCCCGAAGAGCTGCTCGCGCGCGTCAACGCGCACGTCGGCCTCAAGCAGACCCGCGACCGGCTGGAGCGAATCGCGCGCGAGCGCCAGGAGCTGGTGAACCTGGTCGCGCACGATCTGAAGAATCCGCTGTCGAGCATCTGGTTCGCCAGCGACATGCTGATCAAGGGCGAGACCAAGCCCGAGCGCGTGCCGCGCTATCACAAGATGATCCATGACAGCGCCGAAGACGCGCTGGGCTACATCCGTCGTTACCTGGAAACCCAGGACCGCAAGAAGGAAGGCGACGCGCCGCAGGCGACGGCGCTGCGCGACGTGCTCGACTGGCTGGTCGACCGCTACGGCCTGCAGTTCGAGGACCGCGGCGTGGCGCTGCAGATGCGTGCGCCGGACGTGTCGCCGCTGGTCGCGGTGGACGCGCTGGTATTGCGCCAGGTCGCCGAGAACCTGATCACCAACGCGATCAAGTACGCGCCCGACAGCGACGTCGACCTGTCGATGCGCGGCGGCGGCGTCGGCTTCTGGCAGCTGCTGGTCGAGGACCGCGGCCCGGGCATCGCGCGCGATCTGCAGCACGCGCTGTTCCGCCCGTTCTCGCGCCTCGCGCATGCGGGCAAGGACGACGGCCGCTCCAGCGGACTGGGCCTGTCGCTGGCCAAGCAGATCGTCGTCAATCTCGGCGGCCAGCTCTGGTACGAAGACCGCGAGGGCGGCGGCTCGCGGTTCGTCATCGAGTTGCCGGAAATCTCCGGCGACCTGGCCACGGCCGAGGCCGACGGCACGGTCGAACGGCTCGAGGCGGACCAGGACGACGACGCCCACGCCTGATTCGCGGGTTCGAGATGACCCAAAAAAAACGCGCGCCCCGGGGCGCGCGTTTTCGTTGGGCTGCAGGCAACGCCTGCGGTGCGTCAGTCCTGGTTCGAGGACGCAGCCGCCGGGCCGCGACGGGTCGTCGTGCGACGACGCGACGGCGCGCGCTTGGCCTCGATGCGGCGCGACGAGCCTTCGATGGTGCCGTTCTCTTTCTTCTTCTTGTACTGGCGCGCGGCCAGCCAGACGAGCCCGGCGCCGGCGAGGCTGGCAGCGAGGATCGCGGGATTGCGGCGCAGGAAGCCGCCGGCAACGCGTGCACCCGACTTGGCCGCTCCGATCGCGATACCGGTCTGCAGCCACTTCTCGGCCGAATCCGGAATGGCGTGGCGCAGGCTGTCGCCGGCCTGGCCGACCAGCGTAATGGCCTTGTCGGACAGCTGTTCGAACTTGCTCATCATGGATTCCTTGGAAGTCCGGTAAGGGAGGCGAGCCAGTCTGCGGCCGGTGAGGTCGACCGGACGTGACAGCTGCGGCCGTGCCGCGCCGCGTTCAAGCGCCGTTTCGCATCGGCGGGCGGCCAACGGCAGGCGGAACACGCGCGGCGGCGCCCTGTCATGTTCGACACCTCGGTCCCGATCGACGGGTCCCGGGTACCGCGCGGTGTCGCGTGGTGTGTCGCGAATGCGTTCCAGGGATCGTCCGGCCGCGCCCCGCACGCCCGCGACGACCCCGGCCATGGGCCACCGTCGCCACGGATGCGGGTCGTCGAGCCTCAGGTGCCCCGCGGCTTTGCGCGATGCGTTGCGGACGCGTTCCAGGGATCTTCGGGCCATGGATGCCTGGGGTAGCGCCCCTTCATTTCCTTGCGCACCTCGGGATAGGTCCGCTCCCAGAAGCCGCGCAGGTCGCGCGTGACCTGCAGCGGCCGCCCGGCCGGCGACAGCAGATGGATCGTCAGCGGCACGCGGCCGTCGGCAATCGCCGGGGTTTCGGCGAGACCGAACAGTTCCTGCAGCTTGACCGCGAGCACCGGCGGCTGCGCGCTGCCGTCGCCGTCGATCGCGTAGTCGATCGCGCGCGCCTGCCCCGAGGGCACGGTCAGGCGCACGGGTGCGAGGCGATCGAGCTGCTGGCGCTGCGTCCAGTCGAGGCGTGCCTGCAGCGCCTGCGCGAACGTCTCCGCGTCGAGCGCATCGAGCCGCGTGCAGCCGGCGAACGCGGGACGCAGCCAGGCGTCGCGCGTGTCCCGCAACGCGGCATCGGACAGGTCCGGCAAGCCGAGTTCCGGCATCCACTCGCGCAGGCCCTGCACGCGCGCGCGCCATTGCCGCAGGCCGTCGCGCCACGGCAGCACCTCGAGCCCGAGCGCACCGACCGCATCGCTCAGCGCCTGCGCGGCCTGCGCCGGATCGACGCGGCCGCTGGCCACCGCGTCGAGCACGATGCCGTCGAAGCGCCGCACGCGCTCGCCGACCAGCGCGCGTTTCTGCGCGTCCCAGCGGGTTTCGTCGGCATCGGAGAAGCGCTCGGGCCAGGTCGCGCGCAGGTGCGCCTCGTCGACCGGCGCGCCGCGCAGCAGCAGCGCATCCTTGGCATCGAAGCGCAGCTCGCTGGCGACGATCCACGGCTCGCCGACCAGGGTGCTGTCGTCGAACAGTTTCGCCATGCGCCCGTTGCTCAGCGGATAGCGGTAGGTCTCGCGCGCGTGGCGGTGCCCGATGCGATCCGGGAACGCATGCGCCAGCAGGTCGCCGAGCGCGTGCGCCGGCGCGTCGCGGGGCGGCAGCGCATCGGTGCGCAGGCGCCGTCGCCATTGCTTCGCCGCCGCGTCGATCGCGGCGAGCGTAGAGCGCTGCGCATCCGGCGGCGTGCGGCCGGCGCGGAACGCGGCCAGCGCCTGCCAGCGCGCGGCCAGCGCGTCCGAGCGCGGCATGCCCGGCGACGGGCGCAGCGGATCGCGCGCCTCGATCAGCGCGCACAGGTCGCAGGCCAGCGCCTGCGCATGGGGCGTGCCGGCGGCGAGCAGCATCGCCGCGAACCGCGGATGGGTGCCGAGGCCGAGCATGCGCCGGCCGAGCGGCGTGATCGTATCGCCGGCATCGAACGCGCCGAGGCGGCGCAACAGATCGCGCGCCGCGGCCATCGCACCGGCCGGCGGCGGATCCGGAAACCGCAGCGACACGTCGCCCCAGGCCGCGAGTTCCAGCGCCAGTGCGGCGAGTTCGACCTGGGCGATTTCCGGCCGCCGCTGCGGTTCCAGCCGTTGCGATTCCGGCCACAGACGCAAGGCGACTCCGGGCGCGACGCGGCCCGCGCGGCCCGCGCGCTGGTCGGCCGAGGCCTGCGGAATCGCGACGACATCGAGCCGCGAGAAGCCGCTGTTGGGATCGAAGCGCGGCTCGCGCGCCAGCCCGCTGTCGACGACGATGCGCACGCCCGGCAGGGTCACGCTGCTCTCGGCGACGTTGGTCGCCAGCACCACGCGTCGGCGCCCGTCCGCCGACGGCTGCAGCACGTGCGCCTGCGCGTCGACCGGCAGCTCGCCGTGCAGCGCCAGCAGTTCGACGTCGGCCGGCAGCGCGGTTTCGAGCAGCTGGCGGCACCGTGCGATCTCGCGCTGCCCCGGCAGGAACACCAGCGCATCGCCGGGCAATGTCGCCAGCGCCTCGGCAACCACGCGCCCGACCTGGTGCTCCAGCGCTTCGTCGCGCCGCGCCGGTGCATGGCGGATGTCGACCGGAAAACTGCGCCCCGCGCTCGACAGCCGCGGCGCGTCGAGCCAGTCGGCCAGGCGCGCGCCATCGAGCGTCGCCGACATCACCAGCAGGCGCAGGTCCTCGCGCAGGCCGGACTGCACGTCGCAGGCGAGCGCGAGGCCGAGATCGCCGGCGAGATGGCGTTCGTGGAATTCGTCGAACAGCAGCGCGCCGACGGCGTCCAGCGCGGGATCGTCCTGCAGCATCCGGGTCAGGATGCCTTCGGTGACGACCTCGATGCGGGTCCGCGCCGAGGTGCGGTTCTCGAAGCGGATGCGGTAGCCGACGGTGCCGCCGACCTCCTCGCCGAGCTGCCGGGCCATGAAGCCCGCGGCCGAACGTGCGGCGACGCGGCGCGGCTCCAGCATCACGATGCGGCGCCCCTGCAACCAGTCGGCGGCGAGCAGCGCCAGCGGCACCTGCGTGGTCTTGCCCGCGCCCGGCGGCGCCTCGAGCACGAGACGCGGATGCGCGGCGAGGCTGCCGAGGATCTCGGGCAGCAGCGGCGTGATGGGGAAGACGGGAGCGGGCGCGGCGGCGGTCACGGCGCACAGGCTAGCGAGGTGCCGCCGCGGCGTCGATGCGCGCGCACGCGTGCAAGGGTTTGCCCCGGTATCGAGCGTCATCTGCGGCCGTTAGATTCGTGCGGTCCCTGCTGCCCGGATCCGCCATGTCCCGTCGTGCCGTTGCTCTCTCCCGCGCGCTGCTGCTCGCCTGCGGCCTCGCGGTCGCCCCCGCGGCGCTGGCCGAGGTCTTCATCAACGAGCTGCACTACGACAATGCCGGCGCCGACAGTGGCGAGGCGATCGAACTCGTCGCGACCGCGGGCGAAGACCTGTCGACGTATCGGGTGTGGCTCTACAACGGCAGCAACGCCCCGGGCAATGCGACGAGCTACGGCAACGTCGCCGTGCCGGCCGCGCAACCGCGTGCCTGCGGCGCCGCGGTCGGCATCGCGACGGTGACCTGGCCGCGCGACGGCCTGCAGAACGGACCCAACGACGGCATCGCCCTCGTCGATGGCGCGGGCCGCGTCGTGCAGTTCCTCAGCTACGAAGGCACGCTCGTCGCCGGCAACGGCGCCGCCGCCGGCATGAGCAGCCAGAGCCTGCCGGTGTCGGAAAGCGCCGCCGCCCCGGTCGGCAGTTCGCTGCAGCGGACCGGCAGCGGCACGTCGGCCGACGACTTCGACTGGGCCGCGTCGTCGACGCAGACCTTCGGCGCGTGCAACACCGGCCAGACCTTCGGCGGAGGCGGCGACGACACCGCGCCCACGATCGCCGCGACGACGCCCGTCGCCGGCGAGGACGATTTTCCGGCGGCTGGCGATCTGTCGGTGCGCTTCAGCGAACCGGTCACGCTGGGCGCCGGCGCGTTCGCGCTGCAATGCGCGGTCTCCGGCACGGTCACGCTCGACCATGCCGCCAGCGGCGACGTCTTCGCCATCGGCACCGGGACCGCGCTGCGCGGCGGCGAAGCCTGCACGCTGACGATCCGCGCGGCGTCGATCCGCGATACCGACGGACGCGCTCCGGCCGCCGACACCGTCATCGCGTTCTCCGTCGCCAGCAGCGGCGGTGGTGGGGCCGGCTACTACAGCCGCGTCAACACCAGCAGCGCGCCGCAGCTGCGCTGCTCGCTGCACGCCACGATCCGCGGCCACACCGCGTATCCCTACAGCGGCGGCACGACCAATACCTGGACGATCCTGGAGATCGCCGACGAGGATCCGGCCGACGGCGGGCGCGTGCTCGACGTCTACCGCAACCGCAGCTATGCCAAGGGCAGCGCGCGGGCCGGCACCGGCAGCGGCCTGACCTACAACCGCGAGCACACGTGGCCGAAGTCGCTCGGATTCCCGTCGACCAGTGGCGACAGGGGCCTGCCGAACGCGCCGCATACCGATGCGCACATGCTGCATCTCAGCGACACCAGCCACAATTCCGCGCGCGGCAACAAGCCGTACGCTAACTGCCCCGCACAGGCGAACTGCAGCGAGCTGGTCACCGAAGCCAACGCCGGCGTCGGCGGCGGCAGCGGCCAGTTCCCGGGCAATTCCAGCTGGACCAACGCCAGCGGCTTCCAGACCTGGCGTCACCGCCAAGGCGACATGGCGCGCGCGGTGCTGTACATGGCGATCCGCTACGAAGGCGGCACCCACCCGCAGACCGGGCAGTCGGAACCGGACCTTGAACTGACCGACGACCGCAGCCGCATCGTCGGCACGTCGTCGTCGCCGGCCTACATGGGCCTGCTGTCGACGCTGCTGGCCTGGCACCAGGCCGACCCGCCGGATGCCCGCGAACGCGCGCGCAACGAAGTCGTCTACAGCTTCCAGGGCAACCGCAATCCCTTCATCGACCATCCCGAGTGGGCCAGCGCGGCGCTGTTCGGCAGCACGTCGCCGGCGAGCTGCCAGCTGGCGGACTGACGCCGCCGGCGCGTTCCGCACACCACCGCATTCCCGGCGCCTGCGTCTGCAGGAGCGCGCGCGCGATGGGCAGTTGATCGAACGCCTGTCGCGCGCCAGCGCGCTCCTGCACGATCGCCTCCATTCCCGTCACCGCGCGTTGCAGTGGCAGGCGCCGATCCGAAATCGCCGCGCGGTGCAGCCTCTACAATGCACGCCCCGCAGCCGTGCACGCCCCGCCATGCAGTTGATCGATATCGGCGCCAACCTGACCCACGACAGCTTCGATCGCGATCGCGACGCCGTGCTGGAACGCGCTCGCGCGGCCGGCGTGTCGGCGCTGGTCGTCACCGGCGCCAGCCGCGAACATTCGCCCAAGGCCCTGGCACTCGCGCAGCAGCATCCCGGATTTCTGTACGCCACGGCCGGCGTGCATCCGCACCACGCGGTGGAATACACCGCCGAATGCGATGCCGAGCTGCGGGCGCTGCACGCGCATCCGCAAGTCGTCGCGGTCGGCGAATGCGGGCTCGATTACTTCCGCGACTTCGCCCCGCGCCCGGCACAGCGCAAGGCCTTCGAGCGCCAGCTGCAGATCGCCGTCGACACCGGCAAGCCGCTGTTCCTGCACCAGCGCGACGCGCACGACGACTTCATCGCGATCATGCGCGAGTTCGACGGCCGGCTCGGCCCGGCGGTCGTGCACTGCTTCACCGGCGAGCGGCGGGAGCTGTTCGACTACCTCGACCGCGACTGGCACATCGGCATCACCGGCTGGCTGTGCGACGAACGCCGCGGCCAGCATCTGCGCGAACTGGTGCCGAACATTCCGGCGCACCGCCTGATGGTCGAGACCGACGCGCCGTACCTGCTGCCGCGCACGCTCAAGCCGATGCCCAAGGACCGTCGCAACGAACCGGCGTTCCTGCCGCATATCGTCGAGGAACTGGCGCGGGATCGCAGCGAGACCGTCGACGTGACCGCCGCCGCGACGACGGCGACGGCGCTGGCGTTCTTCGGACTGTCCGCAGTGCAGGACGCCGACGCCGGTTCGGCATAAAAATCGGAGAAACGCACGGCGGGGGCAGGCCGGTTCGCGCGGGTCGTGCGTTCCGCCTGGCCCGCGCGCAAGCACGTTCTCAGAGAACGGCGATGCGGAACCTGCGCAGGCGCCCCTCGCCTGCTGCGCGCCGCATGGTCCGGCCCGACCTCCACGCGTCGTAATGGAGGGCGCTCGCGCGCGACGGGCCTTCTTGCCGTCCCGGTTCTCGCGCAAACACGCGCCTACCGACACGCCGTCCGAACGCGACGGACTCGTCGGGCGTCGACTGCGCTGCCGACCGCAGCGGCAGCGCAAGTTGCTGCCCGTCATAGGAAGGCGCTCGCGCGCGACATGCCGCGTCACGGCCCGAGCGGCCCGTCACACACGCAAAAAGTCGACGGAGGACATCGCCCGCACCCGCCGGGCGACGTCGGGCGCGCTAGCGCCGCGGCCAGGACGCCAGCAGGGCCCACAGCCCGCCGACACCCGCGACCCAGGTCGCGACCGGCAGGCCGAACAGCGACGGACCGCCCGCTTCCAGCGCGAACAGCACCGCCGCGACGATCAGCAGACCGACACCGAGGATCGCCGCGACGACACGGCGCTGCATGCCCTGCATCGTCGCGTTGAGTTCGGCCAGATCGTGCGAGCGCATCTTGAGCTCGTGGCCGCCCTCGACCTGCTGCTTGAGCCAGGCATGCAGCAGGCGCGGCATGTCCGGCGCCTGGGTGATCAGTTCCGGCAGGCGGTCGCGGAATTCGCGGCCCAGGCGCTGCGGGCTGTAGCGCTCGACGAGGATGCGCTCGAGCACCGGCCGCGCGACGGCCCAGATGTCGAGCTTGGGATCGAGCAGGCGACCGATGCCCTCGATGCTCAACAGGGTCTTCTGCAGCAGGATCAGCTGCGGCTGCAGCGTGAGCTGGTAGCGCTGCGCCGTGCGGAACAGTTTGCCGAGCACTTCGCCGAGCGAGATCTCCGACAGCGGCCGGGTGAAGTACGGCTCGCAGACCGAGCGCACGGCCGCTTCGAGTTCGTCGATGCGCAGATGCGCGGGCATCCAGCCGGCCTGGATGTGCAGCTCGGCGATCCGGCGGTAGTCGCGGCGGAAGATCGCCATGAAATTCTCCGCGAGGTAGTACTGATCCTCGCGCGAGAGCTGGCCCATGATTCCGAAATCGAGCGCGATGAAACGCGGATTGTCGCGACGCGTGGGATCGACCCAGATGTTGCCGGCGTGCGCGTCGGCATGGAAGAAATTGTCGCGGAACACCTGCGTGTAGAACACGCGCACGCCCTTGGCCGCCAGCGCCTTGCGGTCGATGCCGGCCGCGTCGAGCGCGGCGATGTCGTCGCTGGGAATGCCGCGCACGCGCTCCAGGGTGAGCACGCGCTGCGCGGTGCGCTCCCAGATCGGCGCCGGCACGTAGAGATCCGCGGACGCCTCCCAGAACCGCCGCAGCACCGATGCATTGGCGCCTTCGCGCTGCAGGTCGAGCTCGGCGGCCAGTGTGTTCTCGATCTCGGCGACGACTTCGCGCGGCCGGATCTTGTCGGCATTGGGATGGGTGCGGTCGACCAGCGCGGCGAGGTTCTTCAGCAGCGCGATGTCGGCCGCGATCTGCTTCTCGATGTTCGGCCGCAGCACCTTGACCACGACTTCGCGCGGCGGATGGCGGTCGTCGGCAGGCAGCGTCGCCGCGTGGACCTGGGCGATCGACGCCGAGGCCAGCGGGGTGCTGTCGAAGTCCGCGAACGCCGCGGCGATCGGCATCTGCAGTTCGCGCTCGATGATCGCCAGCGCCAGCGCACCGTCGAACGGCGCGACGTTGTCCTGCAGCAGCGCCAGCTCGTCGACGATGTCGACCGGCACCAGGTCGCGGCGGGTCGACAGGATCTGGCCGAACTTGACGAAGATCGGCCCGAGGTCCTGCAGCGCGAGCCGCAATCGCGCGCCGCGCGAGCGGCCGGCGATATCGTGCGACGCGCCGGGCACGAAGGGGCGCGCGAGCCTGAGCCAGCGTTCGACCGGCGTGCCGTCGAGCAGATCGTCGAGCCGGTAGCGCAGCAGGACCCGGCCGATGCGCGAGGCGCGCAGCAGCCCCCTCATCCCGCAGACCCGCGGTCGGGCGCCAGGCGCGCGACGCGCGCGGCGAGGCGTTCGACATCGTCGCGGATCGCATCGACGTCGTCGTGGAAGGCGTTGAGCTCATCGCGCGCGACGACGTCGCGCGATTCCTCGGTCACGTATTCGGCCGCGCTGCCCGCCAGCGTGCGGCCGAGATCCTGCGCCTGGCGCAGCGCGGCGGCGAACGCGTTGGCGACCTGCACGCCGATGACCTCGCCGAAGACGGCCACGAACGGCTGCTGCCAGTCGGGATCGAAACGGCTGGCGAGCTTCTGCAGGCGCCGCGCGAGTTCGGCATCGCCCGAGACCCGGACCTTGCCGATCGGCGGGGCGTCGTCGCGGCGCAGGAACGGCAGCTGCGACAGCACGCCGGCCAGCGAGGTGCGGACCGCGAGGTCCGGTTCGCTGGCCGCATCCACCGGCCCGACGACGAGACGTTCGCCGTCGACGCGCAGTTCCAGCGCCAGCGGCGGCGACGACAGGGTCAGCGCGATGCGCTGGCCGTCGAGGCCGCGCAGCGCGGCGCAGGTGTCGGCGTCGAGTGCCAGCGCGCGATTGAGCGCCGTCTCGAGCGCGCGCCCGGCGATCGGCTTCAACATCGAAAACGGAGAGTACGGACGGTCGACCATGCGGCATTGTAGCGTCCGCCCCGCGCCCGCAGCCGCGTCGCCAGGCAAAGAAAAAGCCCGCCTTGCGGCGGGCTTTTCGCGTTCGATCCTGGGATCGGAACGGATCGTCAGACCCGTCGACCACGCAGCATCGAAACGACGGCGAGGATCAGGAACACGACGAACAGGATCCACGCGATATTGGTCGCGGCGCCTGCGACGCCACTGAAGCCGAGCACGCCGGCGATGATGGCCGGCATACCTGAGCATTGTTGAGTCTCCGTTGGGGCTCCGGCCGGAAGCGGCGTGGGGTCACGGTATGCCCGGTCAGGTCGCGATCAGGTGACGGCGCGACGGATTCGCCGCGATGTTCTTCAGCAGGATGATGGATGCGTGAAACCGCCGGCCGCCGGACCGTGGCGTCGATCAGGCCCGCGCCGCGGTGCCGCCCACATGGGACGCCGCCAGCCGGCGCAGGCCTTCGGCGAGCGTGACACGCGGCACGTAGCCGAAATCGCGCGTCGCCGGCGCCATGTCGTACCAGTGCGTCGTGCTCAGTTGCTCGGCCAGGAACCGCGTCATCGGCGGCTCGCCTTTCAGGCGCAGCAGCGGCCACACAGATTCGCAGATCGCACCGATCGCGTAGGCGGCGCCAAAGGGAATCGTCTTCGCGACCTGCGGCGCGCCGGCGGCGGCCAGCAGCGCGTTGACGATCTCGCGCACCGTCGTCGGTTCGCCGTTGCTGATGAAGTAGGCGCGGCCCGCGCAGGCCGCGCCCGGCGCCAGATGGTCGAAGGCGTCGAAATGCGCCTGCGCCGCATTGTCGATGTAGGTGGTGTCGATGCGGTTCTCACCGTCGCCGACGAAGCGCAGCCGCCCGGCCCGTGCCCGCTCGGCCAGGCGCGGCAGCAGTTGCTGGTCGCCGGGCCCCCAGATCAGCCGCGGACGCAGCGCGACCGTCGCGAGGTCCGGGCCGTTCGCGGCGAGCACGGCCTGTTCGGCAATCTTCTTGGTCGTCGCGTACGGCGCCTTGAAGCCCTCGCCATAAGGCACGGTGTCGGCGGTGCCGCCTTCGACCGGATGCGTCGCCCGGTGGGTCACGCTGGGCGTCGAGGTGTAGACCAGCCGGCCGATGCCATGCGCGCGGCAGGCATCGAGCACGTTCTGCGTGCCGACGACATTGGCCTGGTGGTAACTCTCGTAGCTGCCCCAAGCGCCGGCCTTGGCCGCGTTGTGGAAGATTGCGTCCATGCCCAGCGCGGCAGCGCGTACCGCGTCCGCATCGGCGAGATCGCCGCGCACCTGGCGCACGCCGATCGCATCGAGCTCGGGGTAGTGCCCGCGATTGAAGCTGGTGACGTCATGACCGCGTTCGACGAGGCCGCGGCACAGGGCCTGGCCGAGGAAGCCGCCGCCACCGGTAACCAGGATCCGCATTGCCGACTCCACACGTTGCAGGGCCGCACACGATAGCGACGCCCGCCGGGCTTGGCGACGCGCCCATGGCACTGACGGCTGCAAGTCGCTGATCCGCCTGCACTTCAGAATTCTTCATTCCCCTATCAGGCACTTCAGACGGACATGGCGTGCAGTGCGGCTCCCTCGACCGGAGTCCGTCCATGCAGTCCTTGTCCCGCCTCGCACTGTCCGCGCTGCTTGCTCTGTCCGCCGCGCCGCTTGCGGCCGCTTCACCCTCGCCCGTCACCGACTGGCCGGTCGCCGACGCAGGTGCACGTGGCTGGAACACCGACCGGCTCGCCGCGCTGGATGCCGCCATCGCCGGCGGCGAAGCGCCCGATACCACCAGCGTGCTGGTCGTCCACCGCGGCGCGTTGATCCACGAGGCCTATTTCAACGGGGCCGACCGCGACACCCTGCACAACACCCGCTCACTGGCCAAAAGCGTGACCGCGCTGCTGGTCGGGGCGGCGATCGACCGCGGATTGATCGACGGCGTCGATGCGCCGGTCCTGGGCTTCTTTCCCGACCGCACGCCGGCCCATCCGGGCGCGTTCAAGACCGCCACGACGGTCGAAGACCTGCTGACGATGAGCGCGCAGTGGGAGTGCGACGACAACAACGAGTTCTCGTCCGGGCACGAAGAGCGGATGTACGTCAGTGCCGACTGGATCCAGTTCGCGCTCGATCTGCCGCAGCGCGGCTATCCCGCCTGGACCAAGCGTCCGGCTGACAGTCCCCACGGCCGCGCGTTCGCCTACTGCACGGCGAACGCGTTCCTGCTCGGCGCGATCGTCGAGCGCGCGAGTGGCATGTCGCTGGAACGCTTCGCTGCCGACGTGCTCGAGCGCCCGCTGGGGATCGCATCCGCAAGCTGGCATCGTTCCTCGGACGGCACCGGCATGGGCGGTGGCGGCACGGAATACCGCAGCCGGGATCTGGCGAAATTCGGACAGCTGATCGTCGATGGCGGTCGCTGGCACGACCGGCAGATCGTGTCGGCCGACTGGGTGCGGGCGATGGCGCAGGTGCACGCGCAGACGCCGTTCGATGCCGACTACGGCTACCAGATGTGGCGCTTCCCGTTCAAGGCGGGCGACCGGCAGGTGCACGCGTGGGCGATGTCCGGCAACGGCGGCAACTACGTGTTCGTGGTGCCGGAATCGCAGCTGGTCGTGGTGATCACCCGCACCCGCTACAACCAGCGCGGCATGCATGCCGAGTCGCAAAAGCTGTTCGCCGATTACGTGCTCAGCGCGATGCCGTGACCGCATCGTCGGGCAGCCGGCCGGACGCCTGCACCGCAGCGCGTTCGGCCGCGAGCGCCGTGTCGATGCGACGCAGCGCGGCATCGAACGCCGACGCGGTGCGCAGTTCGGCGAACAGCGGTGAGACGCGCAGGTAGCCGGAATTGCGGAAGCCGGCGGTGATCGCGGCATCGAGTGCACCGAACGCGGCGGCGTTGTCGCCGGCCTGCACCTGCAGCAGGGCGGCTTCGACACCGTCGAACGGATCGGAGCCGCTGGCGAGTCCGGCGCGCAATGCATCGGCGCGTGCGCGCAGTGTGGCGACGTCGGGCGGCGGCACTGCACCGATGCGCCACGCCATCGTCTCGGGCAGGCTGGCGTGGGGTTTGCGCGCACGCGCCTGCTGCACAGCTTCACCCGCCGCGATGTGTTCGCCGCGCAACAGGGCGAGTTCCGTGGCCAGCAGATGCAGGCCGGCGTGATCCGTGCCGCGCGAGATCGCTTCATTCAACGCGGCCTGCGCTTCGTCCGGACGGCCGTGTTCGTAGAGGAACGTGGGCCAGGCGAGATTGGAGAACACGTTGTCCGGATACAGCTGGAAGCTGCGCCGGTACCGCGCTTCGGCTGCGGCGGTGTAGCCGAGCAGGTCGAGGTTGGACGCGATCTGCAACTCCAGGAAACGCACGCGCTCCGGTGCGCGCACATCCAGGTTCGCGGCCAGCGCCTCGGCGATGTGGCCCTGTCGTGCCTGCAGGTACGCGGCCGACGCACGGCTGCCGTCGGCCGCGGGATCCAGCTTCACGGCGCGCGTGTAGCCGTCCAGCGCGGCGGTGACTTCGCCGCGGCAATCGTGTGCATACGCGAGCGCGTTATGTGCAGCGGAGGATTCCGGCTGTCGCGCAACTACGGCGTCTGCCAGCGCCAGCGCCTGCGCTGCATCCTCGGCATTGCCGCTGTAGAGACACAGGCGTGCGCTGTAGGCGCGACTCAGGCCGAGCTGCGCGGTGCTGTCGTCCGGTGCTTCCTGCAGGCGTTGCCGGTACAGCGCGATCGCGCGCTCGTTGTTCGCGGGCTGGCCGATGGCGGCGTAGTACGCCGCACGTTCCAGTAACGGCGAGACGACCGGCGTTTCCGATCGCGGCCACAACCACCAGAGCAGCGCGCCGGACGTCGACAGTGTCAGCATCAGCAGCACGGCGATGCGCGGTGCATGCGGTCGCCGTTCGAACTTGACGGCCGTCGGCGTTGCCGGCGCTTCGATCCGCGGTTCGCTGCACAGCTGGTAGCCCTGCCCGCGTACCGACCGCAGATAGCGCGGCTGGCGGCCGTCGTCGCCCAGCGCCTGGCGCAGCAGGCGCACGCGCTGGGTGACGGTTTCCTCGCCCACGTGCGCGGGCGCCCACACGCGATCGATCAGTTCGTCGAAGCCGACCACGCGTGTGCCCTGCCCCAGCAGCACATGCAGCAGCCGGAAGCTGAGGCCGGACACATCCAGCACCTGTCCGTCATCGCGGACCACGCGTTGCCGCGCGACATCGATGCGCAGATCGTCGAGCCGGTACTGCGCAGGCGCAGGGTCAGCCGACACGCGTCGCCGCCCACACGGCGAGGGTCTCGCGGCCGATCTTGGCGTTGTGGCGGATGTCGACCGGGAAGCCGGGATGGAACAGCACGCGCGTGATGCGCCCGGTGTGGACGAAGCCTTCGCCGATGTGGCGCAGTTCGTCGGCGATGCGCGCCTGTTCCGTCTTCGCGACACCGGCCTCGAGCTCCACGCACAGCACCGGCGTCTGCGCGCCCTTCGGACCGACGCCGACCAGCGCGGTGCGCTTCACCTCGGCGTGCACGTTGAACACCGGTTCGACCTGTTCGGTGCACAGCGTGCCGGTCGCGGTCACCACACGGTGGCCCTTGCGGCCGCAGAACCACAGCCGGCCTTCGGAATCGAAGTAACCGAGATCGCCCATGCGATGGACGATGCGCGTGCTGCCGTCGGGCAATGTCTCGGTGATCTTCGCCAGTCGCGTCTGCGCGTCGCGGTTGAAGTAGGCGTCGGTCGCGCTCGGTCCGGCGACGGTGATCTCGCCGACCTGGGCGCCGGGCACGCACAGCGCGTCGGACCAGGTTGCGATCGCGGCGTCGTCGACCCGGATGATGCGCACCGCGTTCGGCGGCACCGGGCGGCCCACGCAGGTGCCGGCGCCGTGCTCGGTGCGCGTACGCAGGTCGAGCAGCTCGCGGCCTTCGATGACCGCGACCGGCAGGCATTCGGTCGCGCCGTAGGGCGTCCAGAAGCGTGCGTCGTCAGGCAGCAGTTCGAGAATCTTCGCGACCGTGTCCGGCGGCACCGGCGCACCGGCCGAGGTCACGCGGCGCAAGGTCGGCAGCGGCTGACCATGCGTCGCGAGCACACCCATCAATGCAGGGGATCCGAACAGCTGGTCGACGCCGAACCGCTCGATCGCCGCATGCAGCTTGCGCGGATCGGCCTTGGCCGGCTGGGTCGGATCCATGTCCGGAATGATCGAGGTCAGCCCCAGCGCCGGATCGAACAGCGCGAACGGCGGGAACGTCGGCAGATCCACGCCGCCGGCACCGATCCCGAACGCCTCGCGCAGCATGTCGATCTGCGCGGCGAAATGGCGGTGCCGGTAGACCACGCCCTTGGGCACGCCGGTCGAACCGCTGGTGAACAGGATCGCGGCGACATCGTCGCCGGCCGTCGCGGCGAGTTGCGGGCCGGCGCCGGTGCCCGCGCGTTCCACCTCGGCCAGCGTCGCGTCACTCCACAGCGCCCGACGCCCGGTGGTGATGCGCACGCGCGCCGCTGTTGCCCAGCGCAGCAGCACGCGCGCGACCTGCGCCAGCGGAATGCCGATGAACGCCTCGGGCTGGGCTTCGTCCAGGCACTGCTTCAGCGCGCGTTTGTCGATACCCGGATCGACCAGCACCGGCACCGCGCCCGCCTTGAACAGCGCGAACATCAGCAGGAAGAACTCGGGCGTCGGCCGCACCATCAGCACCGTGCGCGTGCCGCGGACGATGCCGCGCGCGGCGAGTCCGGCCGCGATCGCATCGCTGCGCGTATCGAGCGCGGCGTAGGTCAGCGCGTGCGCGTCGGCATAACCGCCGTCGCGGCCCGGGCAGCGCATCGCGATCCGGTCGGGATGCTCGCGCGCCAGGCGCGGCAGGGCGGCGGCGATGTTGACCGCATCGGCGGTCGCGGAGGTCGGGGATTCGGTCACCGCGACAGGATACCCGCGCGTTCCGCGGCGCCGACGCCGGCGCCTGGGCTAGGATGACCGCCGTACCGGCCAGGGGGCCGGAAGGGGACGACATGCACGCACCACGCCTGCGCTGGCTCGCCGGCTCACTGCTGCTCTGTCTGCTGGCCGGCTGCGCGAGCACCGGGTCGCAGATGAGCGCGCTCGATCGCGCCCAGACCGCGTGGTCGGCCGCGATCCGCTGGAACGATTTCGACACCGCCTGGCAGCTGGTCGATCCCGACTACCGCGCCGCGCACCCGCGCAACGAGGTCGAGATCGAGCGCTACAAGCAGATCCAGGTCACCGGCTACACCGACCGCGGCAGCGTCGCCGGTCCCGAGACCGCCACGCGCGAGATCGACATCGGCGTCGTCAACCGCCACACCATGGCCGAGCGCACCCTGCGCCACACCGAGCGCTGGCGCTACGACCCGGCCGCCAAGACCTGGTGGGTCGAAGGCGGTCTGCCGGATTTCTGGGCGGGCGAATAGGTCCGGCCCGCGTGCGGGCTCCGCGCCGTCCGGGCCTCCCCGGGCCCGATAGGTCCGCCCGCGCGCGGTATGCGACAATCGCCGCCCGCTGCCCACCCGCGATCCATCCGTGAACTTCGAAGAACTTCTGGCCTTTTTCGGCCGAAACCAGGTGCTGTCGCTGATCCTTGTCGTGATCACGGTCGCGATCGTCTTCAACGAGATTTCCCGGCTGTTCCGCGGGTTCAAGACCCTGCGTCCGGCCGAGCTGACCGCGCTGGTCAACCGCGACAACGCGCTGGTGGTCGACCTGCGGCCCGCCGCCGATTTCGGCAAGGGCCACATCCCGGGTTCGAAGAACGTGCAGATGAGCCACTTCGATCCCGAGAGCAAGCAGCTGGCGCCCGCCAAGGCGCTGCCGGTGGTGCTGGTCTGCAAGACCGGCAGCACGGCCTCCGACGCCGCCAAGCGGCTCAAGAAAGCCGGCTTTGAGAACGTCTACGTGCTCGATGGCGGCATCGGCGGCTGGCAGCAGGCCGACCTGCCGCTGGTCAAGGGCAAGGGCTGATCCGGCCCGATCCCGGCGCAATGCCATAATCGGCGCCTCGTGCGGGCGCCCGTCGCCTCATTCAAATTCCTGGAGTTGAAGCAATGTCCGAAGACCAAGCCGCCAACGGCGCCAATGGCGCGACCCCGGCCCAGCCGACCGGCGCGCAGTTCAGCGTCGAGAAGATCTACGTCAAGGACGTCTCGTTCGAGTCGCCCAAGTCGCCGATGATCTTCAGCGAGCAGGCGCAGCCGCAGCTCAACATGAATCTCAACCAGAGCGTGCAGCGCGTCGGCGACAACGCCTACGAAGTGGTCCTGGCGATCACGCTGACCTGCACCTCGGGCGACGACGACAGCAGCACCGTGTACGTGGCGGAAGTGAAGCAGGCCGGCGTGTTCGGCCTGGCCGGCTTCGACGGCAACACGCTCGACGCGCTGCTCGGCACCCAGTGCCCGAACGTGCTGTACCCGTATGCCCGCCAGCTGATCGGCGAGCTGATCCAGGCCGGTGGCTTCCCGCCGTTCCTGCTGCAGCCGATCAACTTCGACGCGCTCTACGCCGAAGGCGTGCGCCAGCGCAGCCAGCAGGCCGGCGAGCAGCCGACGACCGACCAGATCGGCAACGCCTGAGCGTGACGGATCGCAAGCCCGCGGTCGCGGTGCTGGGCGCGGGCTCCTGGGGCACCGCGCTCGCCTCGCTGATCGCACGCAATGGCCACCCCACGATGCTGTGGGGTCGCAACGCGGCGCAGATCGAAGCGATCGACCAGCGCCACGAGAACCCGCGTTATCTGCCCGGCATCGCGTTGCCGGAGACCCTGCGGGCCACGACCGATCTCGCCGCCGCCCTCGAGGGTGTCGGCCTGATCCTCGTCGTCGTGCCGTCGCATGCCTTCACCGAAACCCTCGAGCTGCTCGCGCCGCTGCGCCCGGACGGCGTCGGCGTGTCGTGGGCGACCAAGGGCTTCGAGCCCGGCTCCGGCCGGTTCCTGCATGAAGTGGCCGGCGGCCTCGTCGGCGACGACGTGCCGCTGGCGGTCGTCACCGGTCCCTCGTTCGCGAAGGAAGTCGCATCCGGCCTGCCGACCGCGATCACCGTGCAGTCCGACGACGACGCCTTCGCCCAGACCGTGGCCGACGTGCTGCACGGGCCGACGTTCCGCGCCTACACCGGCAACGACATGCGCGGCGCGGAACTCGGTGGCGCGATGAAGAACGTGCTGGCCGTCGCCACCGGCGCGGCCGACGGCATGGAGCTGGGCCTCAACGCCCGCACCGGCCTGATCACCCGCGGCCTCAACGAGATGCTGCGCCTGAACCACGCGATCGGCGGCCGGCCGGAAACCCTGATGGGGCTCGCCGGTCTGGGCGATCTGGTACTGACGTGTTCGGGCGACCTGTCGCGCAACCGGCGCCTGGGCCTGGCGCTGGGACGCGGCGAGCAGCTCGCCGACGCCGTCCGCGCGATCGGTCAGGTGGTCGAATCGGTGCAGACCGCCGACGAGGTCATGCGCCTCGCCGAGCGGCACGGCATCGAACTGCCGATCTCCAGCAACGTCCGCGCGGTGCTGCACGGCGAGATCTCGCCGGAGGAAGGCCTCGCCCGCCTGATGGCCCGCGAACAGAAGCCCGAGTACCCGGACAACCTGTTCGGCTGAGGCCTGCGGCGCGCGCCGCTGGTCCGCGTCGAGATCCTGCACTGCCCGTCGACCCGCCGCTGGGGACCTCGCCTCGTGTCGCTCCATGCCGGGCGCCCTTTCCTGTCCGGCCGCAGCAGCCCACACAGGCGTGAATGTCCTGTTCGACCGGCAGGAACGCCGACCCTCCGCGTGCCTGCGATCGCAGGGCCGGATGAATCGCGACGCGCCGGGCGGCTTGGCGCGCATCGGCGCGGCGGCGACGACCCGCCCGCACACCGGGGTCGCGACGCGCGGCCATAAAAAAACCCGGCCGTTTCCGGCCGGGTCGGTGCGACGTTCAGGGGAGAGAGAGACGCCAGGGGAAGCGCCGAACGCCGCACGAGCGCTGCGTGGTCACCAGGTCAGACGCGGACCCACGAACCACTGGGTGTCGCCACCCTTGATCAGTTTGATGTCGCCGGCGACGCCGACGTTGGCGTTGAACTTCCACTGCGCGCCGAGCCGGCCGTAGAACTCGCTGTCGAAGTCGCTGCCGTAATCCTCGTATCCGGCCAGCGCATAGCCTTCCAGCGCCGGCAGCAGCGCGCTGCGCGCGCCGACTTCGACCGCATAGCCGTCGGCATCGATGCCCTGACCGAAATCGACGCTCTGGTAGGCGACGCGGGTCAGCAGGTCGGTCCGCGGCGTGACTTCGTGGTTGTAGCCGATGCCGAGACGCCACTGGTCGCGATCGACCGGACTGTCGTCGAAGCTCTCGCGGGCGTAGTCGCCGAACGCGTGGAAGTTGGGCAGGAACGCCGCCGACCCGCGCAGCGCCCAGCCATCGGCATCGACGTCGCGACCGACGAGGGCGAGCTCGGAGTTGCTGGCCGCGTAGCCGCCTTCGACGTAGTTGTAGGACAGGCCCTCGGCCGCGCTGGCGGTGACGGGCAGCGCGGCGGTCAGGGCCGCGATCGTGAGGGTGCGCATCATCGGGCGTTGCGATCGTCGTTCGAGGGAAGAAGAAGAGGCCGGTCCGGATGGCAGGGAGGGGATGCTTCGAGGGGGAGGGGAAGCACGACCATCCGGGCCGGCAGAGGTGCATCATCCGCACCGGCGGCCAACACGCGCTGAATAGTGAACCGGCGAGTTCAGGAACTTTTGCGCGCCGTTCAGGTCACAGGCCGCCCGCGAACCCCTGCTGTCGCCACGCTTCGAAGACGACGACGGCGACCGCGTTCGACAGGTTGAGGCTGCGGTTGCCCGGCCGCATCGGCAGGCGCAGCCGCTGCCCGTCCGGCACCGTCGCCAGCACCGCATCGGGCAGGCCGCGGGTTTCGCTGCCGAACAGGAATGCATCGCCTTCGACGAACGCGGGCGTATCGAGCCGCACGCTGTTGCGGGTGCTCAGCGCGAACAGCCGCCGCGGCGCGATGGCCGCGAGCGCGGCGTCCAGGGAGTCGTGGACCTGCAGCGTCGCGTACTCGTGGTAGTCGAGCCCGGCGCGACGCAGGTTGCGGTCGTCGAGATCGAAGCCCAGTGGGCGCACCAGGTGCAGGCGCGCGCCGGTGTTGGCGCACAACCGGATCACGTTGCCGGTGTTGGGCGGGATCTCGGGCTGGTGGAGGATGACGTCGAACATGCTGCGTCGCAGGTGACGGCGGCGGGCGCGGCCGGGTCGGGCATTGTCCGGGGTTTCGCCGGCGCGCGCGTCACCAGGGCAGGGTCTTGCCGGCAGCGTCGAGAAAGCGCCCGCTGTCGTCGGCGCCGAGCGCGTCGATCCGGGCGAGCAGTCCGGCCACCGCGTCGGCGGGATCGAGATCGGCCTGGGCGCCACCCATGTCGGTCCGCACCCAGCCCGGATGCAGCGCGACGACGACGATGCCGCGCTCGGCCAGCGCGCGTGCCAGCAGCACCGTCGCCATGTTCAGCGCGGCCTTGCTGATCGCGTAGCTCGGCGTGCCGAAGCGCGTCGTCGAGCCGATCGAACCCAGTTGCGACGAGATGTTCGCGATGCGTGCGCCGTCGGCCAGCGACGCCACCAGCGCCTCGGTCAGCAGCAGCGGGCCGACGGCGTTGCTCTGCAGGCTGTGGTCGAGCACCTCGGCCGACAGATGGCCGAAGCGTTCGCCGGAATGCAGCACGCCGGCATTGTTGATCAGCCGCTCGACGCGATCGCCGGCGCCGAGCACCAGCGGCAGCTCGCGCACCAGCTCGGCGCGCGAACGTGCGTCGGTGATGTCCAGCGGCAGCACCTTGAGCCGGCCGGGGTGTTCGCCGGCCAGCGGATTCAGGGCCGTCGCCCGCCCCGGCTGGCGGCAGGTGGCGACGACGTGGCGGCCCGCCGCCAGCGACTGGCGCACGAATTCCAGACCGAGGCCACGGTTGGCGCCGGTCACGAGGGTCCAGTCGGTCATCGTCGTTCTCCTGCCTGTCCGGGAATCCGCCGACTCTAGCCCGCGGTCCGTCACGGCGCCGACCATGACCTGCGGCCGGTGCGCCTCCGCGCGGCGCTGGCTACGATGTCCGCACTTCCGTCGCCCCAGGATTTCCATGACCGCTGCCCGTCGCGCACCGACCGTTTCCGCCCCCCGTCGCGCCCTGCTCGCCCTGGCCACCGGCCTGGCACTGGCCGGCGCGGGCCTCGCCCTGCCTGCCCTGGCGCAGGCGCCGGCCGCGGAACGCACCGCCGCGCGCGTCGACATCCCCTTCGAGACCTTCACCCTGCCCAACGGCCTGCGCGTCGTCGTGCACACCGACCGCAAGGCGCCGATCGTCGCGGTCAACGTCTGGTACCACGTCGGCAGCAAGGACGAGCCCGCGGGCCGCAGCGGCTTCGCGCACCTGTTCGAACACCTGATGTTCCAGGCCACCGAACACCACGACGGCGAGTTCTTCGATCCCTTCAAGATGGTCGGCGCGACCGACCAGAACGGCACCACCAATACCGACCGCACCAACTACTTCCAGAACGTGCCGACGACCGCGCTCGACATGGCGCTGTGGATGGAATCCGACCGCATGGGCCACCTGCTCGGCGCCGTCGACCAGGCCGCGCTCGACGAGCAGCGCGGCGTGGTGCAGAACGAGAAGCGCCAGGGCGAGAACCAGCCCTACGGCCAGGTCTGGGACAGGCTCACGCGTGCGCTGTATCCGCAAGGCCACCCCTACCACCACGGCGTCATCGGCTCGATGAACGATCTCAACGCGGCCTCGCTGGACGACGTCAAGCAGTGGTTCCGCACCTGGTACGGACCGAACAACGCGGTGCTGGTGCTGGCCGGCGACATCGACGTGGCGACCGCGAAGCAGAAGGTCGCGCAGTATTTCGGCGACATCCCCGCCGGCCCGACGATGGCGCAGCCGGCCGTCGACGTCGCCAGGCGTCCCGCGGACACGCGCGAGACGATGGAAGACCAGGTGCCGCAGTCGCGCATCTACCGCGTGTGGAACGTCGCCGAGATCGGCTCGGGCGACATCGACCGCCTGCAGGTGCTGGCCAGCGTGCTCGGCGGCAGCAAGTCCTCGCGGCTCGACCGGCGGCTGCTGCACGACGACAAGCTGGTCGACAACATCAGCGCCGGCGCCTGGGCGTCGCAGCTGGGCTCGAGCTTCGGCATCATCGCGACCGTCAAGCAGGGCGTGGACCCGGCGGTCGTCGAAGCCGCGATCGACGAGGAGCTCGCCCGCCTGATCGCGGACGGTCCCAGCGCCGACGAACTCGACCGCGCCAAGACCGCGTTCCGCGCGGGTTTCGTGCGCGGCATCGAACGCATCGGCGGTTTCGGCGGCAAGGCCGATGCCCTGGCCGAGTGCGCGGTCTACGCCGGCGACCCCGGCTGCTTCCGCACCTCGCTGCGCAACATCGCGGAGACCACCGTGGCGGACGTGCGCAGCGTCGGCGCGCGCTGGCTCGATGTCGGCAGCCACACCATCGTCGTCACCCCGGGCGCGCGCACCGCGCTGGCCGAAGCCCCCGCGGCGACGCCGGCGCCGTTCACCCCGCCCGCCCCGGACCCGGCGTTCCGCACCACTCCGACCGCGATCGATCGCAGCGCCGGCGTGCCCGAGACCACGACGTTCCCGGAACTGAAGTTCCCCGAACAGCAGCGCGCGACGCTGGCCAACGGCACGCAGGTGATCCTCGCCGAGCGCCACGACATTCCCGTCGTGCAGGTCAGCTACGAATTCCAGGGCGGTTACACCGCCGACCAGGGCCGCACGCCCGGCACCGCCAGCTTCGCGATGAGCGTGCTCGACGAGGGCGCCGCCGGCATCGGCGCGCTCGACTTCGCCGACCGGGTCGAATCGCTCGGCGCCAGCCTCGGCGCGGGTGCGTCGCTCGACGGCAGCAACGCCTACGTGTCGGCCCTCAAGGAGCACCTGGATCCGTCGCTGGCGCTGTTCGCCGACATGGTGCGGCGCCCGAACTTCGACGAGAAGGAAATCGAGCGCATCAAGGCCACGTGGATCGCCGGCATCGCGCAGGAGAAGGCGCGTCCGGCCAGCGCGGCGATGCGGGTGCTGCCGCCCCTGCTCTACGGCGCCGGTCACCCCTACGCGATTCCCTTCAGCGGCAGCGGCGACGAAGCGTCGATCGCCGCCCTGACCCGCGACGACCTCGTCGCCTACCACCGCGACTGGGTGCGCCCCGATGGCGCGACGCTGATCGTCGTCGGCGACACCACGCTGGCGGAGATCGTGCCGCTGCTGGAACGCCATTTCGGCGACTGGCGGGCGGACACGCCGGCCCCGGCGCCGATCGCGGTCACCCCGGTCGAGCGGCCGCAGGCACCGCGCGTGTTCCTGCTCGACCAGCCGGGCGCGGTCCAGGCCAACATCTTCGCGGCGCAGGTCGTGCCGCCGACCGGCGATCCGAGCTCGACCCGGTTCGACATGGCCAACACCGTGATCGGCGGCGATTTCACCGCGCGCCTCAACATGAACCTGCGCGAGGACAAGCACTGGTCCTACGGCGCCCGCAGCTCGGCCAGCGGCACGCTGGGCCAGCGGCCGTGGACGGTCTCGGCGCCGGTGCAGATCGACCGGACGGCCGATGCCATCGCCGAGATCGGCAAGGAGCTCACGGCGTTCACCGACGGCACGCGCCCGGCCACGGACGCCGAGCTGGCCCGCGCGCAGGCGATCCAGACGCTGAGCCTGCCCGGCGCCTACGAGACCGCGTGGGCGGTGATGAGCACCATCGGCGGCAACGTGCGCTTCGGCCGGCCCGACGACTACGTGTTCCGGCGCAAGGCCGAAATCGAGGCGATGACGCCCGCGGCCATCGCCGAGGCGGCGAAGACGCTGGACCCGTCGGCCCTGACCTGGGTCGTGGTCGGCGACCTCGACCAGATCGAGGCGCCGGTGCGTGCGCTGGGTCTGGGCGAGGTGCAGGTCATCGACGCGGCTGGCGCGCCGGTGCCGCCGGCCGAGTGACGCACCACGCGGACCGGTGTTGGCCCGCTCAGCCGGGGCCCGCCACAATGGCGGCCCCGTGCTCGTCCCGGCACCGGTGTGGCGCGCCGTCCCGCGATCCGCGCCATCCTGCCCCCCTCGTTCCTGGAGCCGTCCCGATGCGCAAGTTCCCGTTGATCCTGCTGCTGTCCCTGTCCGCCGCCGGTTGCACCTGGGTGCACATGGCCCCGGGCGCGAGCGCGGTCCGTGTCGCCAGCGCGGCGCCGACGGGTTGCGACAAGCGCGGCGAGGTCGAGGTCGCGGTCAAGCACAACATCGCCTTCGTCGACCGCAATCCACTGCGGGTCCGCGAGGAACTCGAGACGCTCGCGCGCAACGAGGCCCCCGCGCTCGGCGCCGACACGATCAGCCCGCTCGCCGAGCCTGCCGGCGGCAGCCAGCGCTTCGGCGCCTGGCGCTGCGCACGCTGAACCGCGGGTCGCACCCGGCGCCCGACCCCGCTGCTGCGCCGTTTTTGGGGCAGTGGCGGCATGCGTCGACCCGGCGAAGCGGGTACTCTATGCGGCTCTCTTGCCAGATTCGGCGGCCTGCCCATGCTTTTTGACAACGTCGCCATCGCTGGCCTCGCTCATGTCGATGCTCCGCGACGCGTGACCAGTGACGAGATCAACGCCCGCCTCAAGCCCACGCTCGACCGCCTCGACATCAAGACCGACGTGCTGCAGGACATCGCCGGCATCCATGCCCGACGCCTGTGGGAAGACGACGTGCTGGCGTCCGACGCCGCGACGCTCGCGGGCCGCAAGGCGCTCGACGACGCCGGCATCGACGCCACCAAGCTCGGCCTGCTGGTCAACACCTCGGTCAGCCGCGACTACCTCGAACCGTCGACCGCGAGCATTGTCAGCGGCAACCTCGGCGTCGCCGACACCTGCCAGAACTACGATCTGGCGAATGCGTGCCTGGCCTTCATCAACGGCATGGACGTCGCCGCCCGGATGATCGAACGCGGCGAGATCGACTACGCGCTGATCGTCGATGGCGAGACCGCGAACCTCGCCTACGAGAAGACCATCGAGCGCCTGCTGCGCCCGGAAACCACCGAAGAGGACTTCCGCAACGAGCTGGCGACGCTGACGCTCGGTTGCGGCTCGGCGGCGATGGTGCTGTCGCGCGCCGACCTCGCCCCCGACGCGCCGCGCTACAAGGGTGGCGTGACCCGCTCGGCGACCGAGTGGAACACCCTGTGCCGCGGCAATCTCGACCGCATGGTCACCGACACCCGCATGCTGCTGATCGAGGGCATGAAGCTCGCCGAGAAGACCTTCGTCGCCGCCCGGCAGGCGATGGGCTGGGTCGTCGAGGAGATGGACGAGTTCGTGATCCACCAGGTCAGCAAGGTCCACACCGGCGCCTTCGTGCAGTCGTTCGGCATCGACCCGAAGAAGGTCCTGACCATCTTCGGCGAGCACGGCAACATCGGCCCGGCTTCGGTGCCGATCGTGCTCAGCAAGCTGCGCGAGATGGGTCGCCTGAAGAAAGGGAACCGCGTCGCCCTGCTCGGCATCGGCTCGGGCCTGAACTGCTCGATGGCCGAGGTGGTCTGGTAACGCCGGCCAGCCGCGCGCAGCGCGGCAGCCGCACACGGAAAGGGCGCGCATCGCAGGATGCGCGCCCTTCTGTTTTGTTCACCCACCCGCCGCAGTGGCAGCCGGAACTCACTCGTTGGCGACGTGCACCGTGCCGATCAGCGACTGCAGATCCGATTCGAGCTTGTTGATCCGGTTCGACAGCTGCACCGCATCCTGCGGGCTGACATGGACCAGGCCATCGAGCAGCTCCGACAGCTGCAGCAGGCGCTCGCGCTGGGCGCGGACGTCGAGCCGGGTGCGGTGCGCGCGGATATCGCCGACGTCCGACGCCGCCAGCACGCTGCGGCGATAGCGCTCGCGCAGCATCAGATGCAGGCGACCGATGACGCGATGGTCCGCGTCGCGCCACGGCGCGCTGCAGCCGCGCACGGTCTCGTGCCACGCGGCGAAGCTCGCACGCGGGCCGATCCGCGAGCCGTCCTCGTTGATCAGCATCGGGGTCTCGGGACTGCCGGCCCAGCGCACTTCCTCGATCTCTTCGCAGCGGAAGAAGAACAGCCACTCGTCCCGGCCGAGATCCATCGGCACCGCCAGCGCGCCGGCGATGCCGTCCGCCGCCTCGACCGAACCCGCCCAGTCCTCGGCGCGCTCGGTGCTGACCGCACCGGTGCCGGTGTTGTCGCGTTGCAGCCAGGCCCGCAGGCCCGGCACGCGGTCGGGGCCGGGCGCACGCCCGGCACTGTGCCAGTGACCGGCCTGCAGCAGGCCGACGCCGTCGCAATCCACCGCGCGCACCAGCAGGTCGAGTTCGCCGGCCAGTGCGAGCCGCGGATCGCTGGCGTTGTCGAGACGCAGTGCCAGCGTGTCGCGGATGTTGCGGGCCTCCTCTTCCAGCGAGGCGGCGTGCTGCTGCTCGCGGGCCGCGACGCGCATCGACACGAACAGGCCGAACAGATCGGCCGCGGCGCGGACGCCCGGCGGTACCGTGCGCCTGCTGCGGTGATGGCAGGCGATCAAACCCCACAGGCGACCGCCCGACAGGATCGAGATCGACATCGACGCAGCCACGCCCATGTTGGCGAGATACTCGAGATGCACCGGCGACACGCTGCGCAGCGCATGCTGGCTGAGGTCGAGCGGCGCGCCGCGCGCGTCGCGGTCGGGCAGGATCGGCACCGGCACGTAGCTCGCGTCCGGAATCACGCGGATGCGGTTGCGCAGGTAGAGCGTGCGCGCCTGCACCGGAATATCGGATGCGGGATAGCGCAGGCCGAGGTATGCGGGGAGCGCGGAATCGCGCGACTCGGCCACCACTTCGCCGGCGTCGTCGTGGCGGAAGCGATAAACCATGACGCGGTCGTAGCCGGTCAGCAGCCGCACCTGTTCGGCGACGCGCTGGTGGAAATCGGCGATGTCGTCGCTGCCGGCGACACGCGCGATCATCGTCTGCGCGACGACCGTCGGCGAGCGCTCGCCGGTGCTGCGCGGCTGCGGTTCGATCTCGATGTGCACCAGGCCGTCGGCGACGTGCACGCTGATGTCGCACAGGTTCGCCATCGGACCGATGTTGCCGACGGCCGCACGTTGCGGCGGCGCACCCGGCTCGCCGAAACCGATCGTCTCGGCCACGGCCTGGATCAGATCGTCGGTCAGGAACTCGCGCAGCGAATGCCGCAGCATTTCGTCGGGCGTCGCGCCGGTCAGCGCTTCGACATTCGCCGAGACGTGACGGATCGTCCAGTCCGGCAGCTGACAGGAGATCAGGTAGCCGTGCGGCTGGATCGCGCCGGCGAGATGGATCGGTTCGCGCGCACACTCCTGGAGGGCACGTTCAAGGGCTGGATTCATGGGCGCTCCTTGTCGGGGGCGGGAGTCGTCTGAACACTACGGTCGAAGCTTGACGCGACGCTGATGAACGCGTCGCGGGCACCCCGCACCACGCGCGCGAGCTGCGGCGCGTTGTGCAGATCGAAGGCGGCGAGCCGTGCCTGGATCCGCGTCCAGTCGTCGCTGCGGCCATGTTCTTCGAGGAAGCGCGCGCCGTGCGCGCCGTCGTGGCCGAGCGCGCGGACACCGCGCACCAGGTGGCGCGCGCCGACGCTGCTGCCGGCCATCACGTAATCCCAGCCCGCGCGCTCGGCGCCGTCCTGGATCGTCGGCTGGATGCCGACGGGCGCGAGCGGCGCCAGCGACAACGCGGCGAGGTCGCGCGACAGCCAGTACGAATGCCGGGGCACCACACCGGTCGCGGTTTCGAAATCCAGCGCGAAGCGATGCATGCCGATCAGATATCGAGCATACGTCGGCGCATCGCGCAGGCCATCGGGAAACGCGCCGTCCACGCCTGCATGCAGGGAGGCCGTCGCGGTCCGCAGATACTGGCGGACGTCGCCGGTGGCGCTGGCGCGGGGGAGTCGCTGAGCTGGCGCATTCATATTCAAGCGCTCAGAATATCCTTCCCCCGGCGACGCGTCTGTTCATTTTCCCGCTTACGTCCGGCGCATTTATCTGCCGGCCACGCGGCGCCAGACCCCATATCCAGTGGTCGAATTCCGCCGCGACTACAATGCCGGCTCATTTTCGCCAAACCCGGGCGTCAACCGCCGTGCAGTTTCCTGACTATCCCTTTAATCCGCAGCGCCTGGAAGTGCGTCCCGGCGTGGCCATGCACTATCTGGACGAAGGTCCGCGCGACGGCGAGATCGTCGTCATGCTGCACGGCAACCCGTCCTGGAGTTACTACTGGCGCCATTTGGTGCTGGGCCTGCGCGACCGCTACCGCTGCATCGTGCCCGACCACATCGGCATGGGCCTGTCCGACAAGCCCGACGACGCGCCGCGCGCGGCGCCGCGCTACGACTACACGCTGGCCTCGCGTGTCGAGGATCTGCAGACCCTGCTCGCGCATCTCGGCATCACCGGCCCGGTGACGCTGGCGGTGCACGACTGGGGCGGGATGATCGGCTTCGGCTGGGCGCTGTCGCACATGCCGCAGGTGCGCCGCCTGATCATCACCAACACGGCCGCGTTCCCGTTGCCGCAGGACAAGCCCATGCCGTGGCAGATCGCGCTCGGACGCGATTACACGGTCGGTGAATGGATCATCCGCGGCTTCAATGCCTTTTCGGCCGGCGCCTCCTACCAGGGCGTCGCGCGACGGATGCCCGACGCGGTACGCCGTGCCTACGTCGCGCCGTACGACAGCTGGGCCAATCGCATCAGCACGATCCGCTTCATGCAGGACATTCCGCTGGGACCGAAGGACCGCGCCTGGCCGCTGCTGGAAGCCGCCGGGCGGCGTCTGCCCGATTACGCGGACCGGCCGGCGTTCATCGGCTGGGGCCTGCGTGATTTCGTGTTCGACCGGCATTTCCTCGCCGGTTTCCGCGCGGCGCTGCCGCAGGCCGAGGTGCATGCGTTCGAGGACGCCGCGCACTACGTGCTGGAAGACAAGCACGAGGTGCTGGTGCCGGCAATGCGCGCTTTCCTCGACCGCAATCCGCTGCACGATGCGGACGCAGCGCCCGTCGACGAGCGCCCGCACACGCCGGACTGAGCTCAGCGCGTCGGCGCGCTCGCGACGCGCTCCGGCTCGAACGCCGCGGCCAGCGGGGCGTCGATCCGGTCGACCAGGGTGACCGCGATCGCGACAACCGGTAGCCAGTCCGCCGGCGTCAGGACCGGCAACCCATGCGCGAGACGCGCGCGATCGCACTGGTCGCTGCGCGCGCCCGATTCCCACGAGGCCTCGACGTCGCGACACGGCGCCGGCCGCTGCGCGTGGATCGTGCAGGTCGCATGCGTGCCGATGTCGGCATCGAGCGCCACGCACCGCGGCGACGCGGCCCAGGTCCCGCGCATCACGGCCATGTGCGGGCCGAAGGCTTCGGTCAGCGCCTGCGGGACGAGGCCGCCGGGCGAGGCGTCGGTCTCCATCCAGTGCACGCTGACGCGGTAGTGGGCACAGCAGGCACCGCACGAACGACACGGGTGACGCATCGGAACCGACCTGCAGGCATGGCGAATCAGGCGCGCATTCTTGGGCCGGTCCGGGCCGCGCGCAAGCGCCGCGTGCCGGCGTTCAGCGGCGCGCGATCGCCACGTAGCGGGCGCGGCACTCGGTCGCCACGCCGCCGTCGGGCAGCGCGATCTTCGAGACCAGCGACACGCGGGCGCGCCCGCGGTTGCGCAGCGTCGTGCTGAAGGTCTCCCAGCAGCCTTCGTCGGCCAGCGTGGATTCGGCCAGCAGGTCGGTGTGCAGCGGTGCGCGGTACTTCACGTCGGAATCGGCGACGTAGACGTCGGCGTCCAGACCGGCCTGTTCGACCCGCAGCGTGACCAGGCCCCACGAGGCCAGCGTCATCAACGACATCAGGCTGCCGCCGAACGCGGACCCCTTGTCGTTGACGTGGGCCGACAGCGGCGCGTGCAGACGCAGGCGTTCGCCGTCGTAGTCGTCGACGCGCAACTGCATCACGGCGACCGGCGGCATCGACCGGTAGTGCGCTTCGAGCGCACGCAGGGATTGGTCCAACGTCATGCGACATCCTCGGGGGAGTGAGCGGGCGTGGCTTGCACCGCACATCGGCAGCCACCAAGCTTGCACGCATGAAACCCGCGCCTGCCTGCCCAATTCTGGCGGGATACTACGTGATCTCACTGCGGCCGGCCGGTGAACACGCCGTACTCCGGCGTGTGGTGACGCGGCATGGCGCGCGGCTTTTCGCGTTGTCGCCGTGGCGCGTCGTGCATCTCGACGCTACGTCGACGCGACGCGATCTGGATGCAGCGCTCGACGCTGAACGGGTGGTCTTCACGAGTCCTGCGGCAGTCGCCGCGGCGGCGGCATTGCGGCCCCTGCGCGCGCGCGCCGGCCAGGTCTGGCTCGCGGTCGGCAGTGGCAGCGCGCGCGCGCTGCGCCGCGCGGGCATCGGCGAGGTCGAAGCGCCGACGCGCATGGACAGCGACGGCCTGCTCGCGCTGCCGGCGCTGCAGTCGCTCGCCGGCCTGCGGGTCGGACTGGTCACGGCGCCGGGCGGGCGTGGACGCATCGCCGATGCCGTGCGCGAGGCCGGCGCGTCGCTGCGGCGCGCCGATGTCTACCTGCGTGAACCGCTCACGCTGTCGCCGGCCCGCATTGCGGCGCTGCGCGGGTGCGACGGTCCCTGGCTGCTGCCGCTGAGCAGCGGCGAGGCGCTGCAGCGGATCGATGCCGCGCTGCCGGCGGATCTGCGCGAGCGACTGCGCGCGGCCCAGGTGCTGGCCGCCAGCGATCGCCTGGCCGCGCTCGCGGCGACGCTCGGGTTCCGCGACGTTCGCCGCGCACGCGACGCGCGTCCGGCTTCGTTGCTCGCGGCCGCGATGCCGTCCACCGCGCCCATCGCCTAGGGTCTGCCCCACTGGCAGCCACCGCCGGCGACGCCAGACTCGAACACCACTTCCCGCGTTGGCGACCCCGATGCAGATCGCGCGTCTTTCCGATGGTGGTGCCCCGACCCGCTCGCCGGTCGACGAGAGCGCCCGCCCGGTGCCCACGCCGCGGCAGGCGGATGCGGCGACGCCGTTCCGCCAGGAACCGGCATGGCATCCCCAGCTCGCGGCCCTGACCGCGGCGAATGCACCCCAGTGCGGGCCGGTCGTCGCGACGCCCTACGGCCCCGGCGAATTTTCCAGCTACGTCGCCGGTACGCAGGCGCAGCCGCTGGACGTGGATTTCATGCGCATGTCCTACGCGACCTACGAGGACGGCCCGCAGACGGTCTGCGGCTGGACCGAGGTCGGCCAGCAGGAACTCGAAGCACTGGGCTGGAATCCCGACGTGCAGCTGGACGTGCCCGGCAGCCAGTTCCGCGCCGAGGTGTTCACCGACGGCCAAGGCAACTACGTGCTCGCCTACCGCGGCACCGAATCGCAGGGCGCGCCGCTGACCGGTCCGGACTGGGAGACCAACTACGCGCAGGGCAGCGGGCTGGAGACCGACGAGTTCGACCGGCTGGCACCGCAGGTCGCGCAGGAATTCGCCCAGACGCTGGGCCAGTTCGATGCCGCGGGTGCGCCGACGAACCTGGCGATCACCGGCCATTCGCAGGGCGGCGGCCTGGCCACGGTCGGCTCGCTGATGACCGGCATCCCGGCCGTGACCTTCGATGCGTCGGGCCTCCATCCCGACACCTTCGACCGCCTGGGCCTAGACATGACCGCGGCGCGCGAGATCGCCGGCGACGGCCAGATCCGCCGCTATTCGATGTTCGAAGACGTGCTGACGCAGTTGCAGGAGGCGCTGCCGGCGACGGCGCCGCTGCTGCCCGATGCACTCGGCGCGCCGATCGTGGTACGGCCCGAAGGCGATCTCGATACGGGCCTCGTCGACCGCGCGATGGACTACGCGAATGCGCCGCCGTGGCTGGCGCCGATCGTCGACGGCATCCCCGTCGTGCGCGACGTGGTGCGCGCGGCGATCAGCCACGAGCAGCAACTGATGATCGACACCATGCTGCAGCAGCAGCCGTGGCAGGCCGGCTACGAGAATCCGACCACCCCGACCCGCGATGCGATCGCCGCGATTCCGGACGTGATCCAGGACGACTACGCGCGCAACGTCGGCGATTTCGCGCGCGACCTGTTCGCGACGCTCGATGGCGACTTCGCCAACGGCGACGTGGCGGCCGGCGTCGCGGCGCTGGCGGGCGACGTCGGCGAGGGCGCGTTGCAGTCGCTCGGCGACACGGTCGACGGCCTGGCCGAGACCGCGGCCGGGGGCCTCGACCGCGGCAGCGCGGAACTCGGCGCCGACGTGCGCACCCTGGGACTTGGCGGCATCGGCAACCTGGCCGGCGACGTCATCGAAGGCGGCGGCGACCTGCTGGCCGGTGGCGTGAACCGGGTCGGCGACGGCGTCGAGATGGTCAGCGACACGCTCGGCCAGGGCGTGGAATCGGCCGCGGACTTCGTCGCCGGGCTGTTCCGTCGCTGAGCCGCGGCGGCATGGCGCGCCTGAGGGGCCTGCCGCGATGCGTGCCATGATCCGGCGATGAGCGCGCCCACGCCGCTGTCCGTCCTGCTGGCCTCGGCCCTGGCCATCGCCTGCGCATCCTGCCACGGGAGTTCCATGTCGCCTGGACCGTTCACCAACGCCGACACCGCGCGCCTCGCCGACGCGGTCGAGCGCGACGATGCCTATGTCGTCCGCACGCTGCTGACCGAAGGCGGCAACGCCGACGCCCGCGGCGAAGGCGACCTCACGCTACTGCAGCACGCCATCCTCAAGGGCAGCCCCGCGGCGCTCGAAACGCTGCTGCAGGCGGGCGCCAACCCCAACGTGCCCGGCTACGGCGGCAGCACCGCGATGCACACCGCGGCGCTGGTCGACGACCCCGCGTTTCTCGACCTGCTGCTCGCGCATCGCGGCGATCCCGATGCCCGCCACGCGGGGACCGGCGAGACGCCGCTGGCCCAGGCCGTCGGACCCCGCACCGCGCCGCAGTTCCACCGCCTGCTCGCCGCCGGCGCCGATCCCGACCTCGCCGACCGCACCGGCAACACGCCGCTGCACCGCGCCGCGATGGTCAACGCCGGCAGCCACGTGCTGGCGCTGCTGCAGGCGGGCGCGAATCCGCAGGCGAAGAACGCCCAGGACGCGAGCTTCCAGCCGTATTACTTCCGCGTGCCCGACAACGTGCTCAACGACCGTGCCCGCACCGAGCGCACGGCCGTCATCGCCTGGCTGCGGGCCCACGACGTGCCGCTGGAAGCGGGCACGCCCGGCGCCTGAGCCGCGGCGAACGGCCACGCCGTCCGGCGACCTAGGGTCGGCACCAGCTGTTCCACGGCGCGCGGCGCCTTAAGGTCGACGCATCCGACGTTTCGAAGGTCCGCGTCATGAGCCTTTCCCCGGTTTCCGGCAACAGCATCCCGGTCGACGCCTACCGCGACACCGCGCTCGATCCGCTGCTGCGGACGGCGGCCACGACCACGTCACCGATGACGCCCGTCGACACCAGCGCGGGCTGGCCGCGCGGCGACGGCAGCTTCGCCGATTCGGTCCAGGGCACGACGCCGCAGCCGGAGCGCGACCTGCACTTCTCGCTGATGGCCAACGACAGCTACACGCTGGCCGATGCGGACGGCGTCACCGGCACCGCGGCCGAAGCCGAGCTGCAGGCTGCGGGCTGGAACCGCCTGACGCCGAGCGAGGACGGCAGCCATCTGATCGATGCGCAGGGCAATGCGATCCCGATTTCGGCCGACCAGCTGCACGATGCCGAGACCGGCTTCGATGCGGCGATCTTCCAGAATGCCGAAGGCCAGTACGTGGTCGCGTACCGCGGCACCGACAACTGGGGCCTGACCGGCCCGGGCGGCGACTCGCGCGCAAACGGCGGCCAGGGCATCGGCATGGACACCGCGCAGTACTCGCAGGCCATGGAGCTGGCCAATCTGGCGATGGACACCTTCGGCGACGGCAACGTCGCGATCACCGGCCATTCGCTGGGCGGCGGCCTCGCCTCGGCGGCGATGCTGGCCAGTGGCGCGCCGGGCGTCACGTTCAACGCGTCGGGCCTCAGCAACCAGACCCTGGCGACGCTGGGCTTCAACCCCAACGGCGCGCGCGGCGACCTCGCCGACAGCGGCCAGATCCGGCGTTACGTCGTCGACGGCGACCCGCTGACCGCCGCCCAGCAGGATCTGCCGATCCTGCCCATCGTGTCGGTCTCGCCGCCGGATGCCGTGGGCCACGAGCTGCGGATCGATCCGCCGGCCGATGTGGGTCGCTTCGATCTGGCCGCGCTGCACGGCGGTGGCGCCGATCACCCCTCCTATGTCGAAGCCTTGCGCGAGAACACCGCGCACGCACCGACCGACCGGTCCGGCACCGGCCTGGGCTTCACCCTGAGTACCGTCGAGAACATCGGCGAGCACAACCTCAACCAGCTGGGCAGCCTCGTCAACGGCGGCGTCAGCCTGTTCAACGACGGGCGCGCCACGGTCACCGGGGCCGTTGACGGCATCTCGGACCACGTCACCCGGGATTACGCGAATGGCGATTACGTCGCCGGCACGCTTGGCATCGCCGGCGATGTCGTCGATGGCGTGGTCGGGCTGGGCGGCGACGTCGTCTCCAACACGGTCGGCACCGCCGGCGACGTGGTCGAGAACGTCGCCAACTTCGGTGGCAGCGTCCTGCGCGATGTGGGCGACCGGGTCGGCTTCGACGCCCCGTTCGACGCGGTGGCGAGTGGCGTCGAATGGACCGGCCGCAGCGTCGACACGGTCGCCGATACCGTCGGCGATGGTGCGCAGTGGGGCCTGGACAAGGTCGGCGACGGCGCAGGCTGGGCGCTCGACAAGGTCGGGGAGGGTGCGCAGTGGACCACCGACAAGGTGGTCGAGGGCGTGGCCTGGACCGGCGGCAGGATCGTCGAGGGCGCGCAGTGGACCGGCAACAAGGCGACCGAGGGCGCAGCCTGGGTGGGCGACCGGGTGTCCGATGGCGCCAGCTGGGTCGCCGAGAAGGCCAACCCCATGAACTGGTTCCGCTGATCGGTGCGTGCCGCGTCTGGTGCAGCCGGCGCGCTTCGCTGATGGCCGTACCGGTCCATCACGAGGCCGCCCTGCGCTCACGACCGGCGTGCGCGATGCGCGCTAGCCTGTCGCCTTGTGCCGTTTCCGGGCCGACACCATGATGGATTCCGCTGCCCCGTTCCCCCATTCGCACCGCTGGCGCGCCTTGGCCTGCGCCGTGCTGCTCCTCGCCACCGGTGGCGCCTGCGCCCGACAAGGACCTGCCATGAGTTCCGACCAGTTCGCCGATCCCGCCGCCGCCCGCCTGGCCCAGGCGGCCAGCGCCGGTGACGCCGCGGAGGCGAAACGGCTGATCGCCGACGGCGCCAATCCCAATGCCGCCAATGCCGACGGCACGCCGCTGCTGCAGCGGATGATCCTGCAGGGCGACCGCCGTGGGTTCGAGACCCTGCTCGATGCGGGCGCCGACCCCGCGTCAGGCAGCGACAGCGGCAATACCGCGGTGCACGTCGCGGCGATGCAGGACGATGGCGCGTGGCTGGAGACCCTGCTCGCACGCGGGGCCGATGCCGACACGCCGAATACGAAGAACGGCGAAACCCCGCTCTACGCCGCGCTCGAAGCGCGCAACGACGCCAACATGCAGCGCCTGATCGATGCAGGCGCGCGCGTCGATGCGGCCGATGCCCACGGCGGCACGCTGCTGCACAAGGCCGCGCGGATCAATGCGACCGACTGGGTCGTGCGCCTGCTCGAGGCCGGCGTCGATCCGAATGCGAAGGACCGTGTCGGGGTGACGTTCCAGCCGTCGTTCTTCCGGGCCCGGGACGCGGTGCTGTCGGGCGACGCCAAGCGCGATCGCGCGACCGTCCGCGCCTGGCTCACCGAGCGCGGAATTCCGGTCGAAGCGCGGAACGACTGACGCTCCGTGCGTCGACGGGCGGGACCTGCCGGCCAGCCCGGTGCGCCGGCCAGCCTGACCCCGATAAAGACTCACGATGTGTCGTGGCGTGCGACGCCCGGCGACTGCATCTCCGCGCGCCCATGTCGCGCGACGCACCGGGCGTCGCGCGTTGGTCCCGACTACCGGCTCAGGGCCAGGCGGTCGGATCCGCCTGCCACGCGGCGAACACTTCGGCCAGCACGGCACGCTCGTCGTCGCGCCAGCCCGGCAGCAGCGATTCGAACCGCGCCGGATCGTTCCACAGCTGCGGTTCGGTCCGCACCGCGGCGGCGTACCAGCGCACCGCGTCCTGCTTGCGGTCCAGGCGCCACAGCGCGAACGCCAGCGTCGGCGGCACCCACGATGGTTTGACCAGGCGACCGTCGAGCGACTGCAGCCACTGCGCCAGCGCCGCTTCGGCATCCCCGTTGCGCGACAGGTCCCAGCCGTAGTTCCAGTGCACCGACGCACGCAACGGCGAACGCGGCGCCAGTGCGCCGAGCAGCTGGTCGTACAGCGCGCGGCCGGTGTCGGTGCGGCCGGTACGCATCAGCACGTGCGCCAGCTGGGCCGTGGCCTGGTCGGCGTTGCGGGCGTTGCGCTCGATCGCCGTGCGCAGCTTCGCGTAGGTGGCCTCGTCGTCGCCTTCGATCGCAACGATCGGCGCGGCGACGCGCTCGTCGGTGTCGAAATAGAATTCGGCCGGCGCCGGCAGTGTCTGTGCGCCGACCGCGGACGCGCTGGCCAACAGCATCGCAACGATGCCGTGTCGGAAGTACTTCATGTTGTCCCCTGCTATCGAAAAAGCCCCGGCCCATTCTAAGGGCACCCGGTCGCGCGCATTCCGGGACGCCGGTCACGGTCCGGGGCACCTGTGCGCTGGCCCCGGACCGGGCGCCGCGCGGCCGGCCGTGCAGGCGCGCCGCGGGCGATGCGAGGGCCACTGCTACAATTTTCGGCCGTTTCCCCCGTTTCCGCGCTCCGGCCCCTCTGTGCCGGGGCCCGCCAGCGACCGCCCGGTCGCAAGCCAGAGCCCGACGCCATGACCAGCACCGCCGAACTCTCCTCGCCCGCCTCGGCCGATACCGGTCTGACCAACGGCGTGCTCGATACCGACTACACGCTCGACCACAAGTACACGCGGACCGAGGGACGCATCTACCTGTCCGGCGTGCAGGCCCTGGTGCGGCTGCCGCTGATGCAGCGCCTGCGCGACGCGGCCGCCGGCCTGAATACGGGCGGCTTCATCTCCGGCTATCGCGGCTCGCCGCTCGGCGGCTTCGACCTGGAGCTGTGGCGCGCGAAGAAGTACCTCGCCGAGGCCAACGTGAAGTTCCAGCCCGGCCTCAACGAGGACCTCGGCGCGACGATGGTCTGGGGCACGCAGCAGACCAACCTGTTCCCCGGCGCGAACGTCGATGGCGTCTATGCCATGTGGTACGGCAAGGGCCCGGGCGTGGACCGCTGCGGCGACGTGTTCAAGCACGGCAATGCCGCGGGTACCGGCCGGCACGGCGGCGTGCTGGCGCTGGCGGCCGACGACCATGCGTGCCGCAGCTCGACCCTGCCGCACGGCAGCGAAGGCGAATTCACCAGCGCGATGATGCCGATCCTCAACCCGGCAGGCGTGCAGGACATCCTCGACATGGGCCTGGTCGGCTGGGCGATGTCGCGCTACACCGGCCGCTGGGTCGGCTTCAAGACGATCGCCGAAACGGTGGAATCGTCGATGTCGGTCGACGTGAACCCGTTCGCGCTGGAGATCGTCACGCCTGATGATTTCGAGATGCCGTCGGGTGGCCTCAACATCCGCTGGCCGGATCCGCCGATGGACCAGGAGATGCGCCTGCACCGCTATGCGGTCAAGGCCGCGCAGGCGTTCGCACGCGCGAACCGCATCGACCGCATGGTGCTGGACACGCCCGACGCGCGCTTCGGCATCGTCACCACCGGCAAGAGCTATCTCGACGTGCTGACCGCGCTCGAGTATCTCGGCCTCGACGAAGCCGCGTGCCGCGCGCTCGGCATCCGCGTCTACAAGGTCGGCATGACCTGGCCGCTGGAGCCGGTCGGCATCCGCAGCTTCGCGCGCGGGCTGCAGGACATCCTCGTCGTCGAGGAGAAGCACGGCTTCATCGAAGGCCAGATGAAGGAACTGTTCTACAACTTCGAAGGCGAGCGTCCGAGCATCGTCGGCAAGTACGACGAGAGCGGCGCGTGGATCCTGCCGAGCACCGGCGAACTCACGCCCGCGACCATCGCCGGCGTCATCGCCCGCCGTATCCTGCGCTACCTGCCCGACGAGGGGAGCGAGCGGCAGAAGATGCACGACGTGCTGCAGTGGATGGAGGCAAAGGAGGGCGAACTCGCCCTGCCCCGCGCGCAGTTCCCGCGCGTGCCGCACTACTGCTCGGGCTGCCCGCACAACACCTCGACCAAGGTGCCCGAAGGCTCGCGCGCGCTCGCCGGCATCGGCTGCCATTACATGGTCACGTGGATGGACCGCGACACCGACACCTTCACCCAGATGGGCGGCGAAGGCGTCACCTGGTGCGGCCAGTCGGCGTTCACCGAGACGCCGCACGTGTTCCAGAACCTCGGCGACGGCACCTATTTCCACAGCGGTTCGCTGGCGATCCGCCAGTCGGTCGCGGCCGGCGTCAACATCACCTACAAGATCCTCTACAACGACGCGGTCGCGATGACCGGCGGCCAGCCGGTCGACGGCACGCTGACCGTGCCGCAGATCGCGCACCAGGTCCGCAGCGAAGGTGTCGACGTGATCGCGCTGGTCAGCGACGACATCGGCAAGTGGTCCAAGCGCGAGCTGTTCCCGTCGGGCGTGGAGTTCCACGACCGCCGCGACCTCGACGCCGTGCAGAAGCAGCTGCGCGAGGTCAAGGGCACCAGCGTGCTGATCTATGACCAGACCTGCGCGACCGAGAAGCGCCGCCGCCGCAAGCGCGGCAAGATCGCCGACCCGCAGAAGCGGGTCATGGTCAACACCCTGGTCTGCGAAGGCTGCGGCGACTGCGGCAAGAAGTCGTTCTGCGTGTCGGTGCTGCCCAAGGACACCGAGTTCGGCCGCAAGCGCGAGATCGATCAGAGCAACTGCAACAAGGATTACTCCTGCGTCGAAGGCTTCTGCCCCAGCTTCGTCACGGTGCACGGCGGTGCGCCGCGCAAGGGCAAGAAGGTCTCGGCAGCCGAGAAGCTCGCCAACCTGCCGCATCCCACGTTCGCCAGCGATCTCTCGCAGCCCTGGAACATCCTGATCACCGGCGTCGGCGGCACGGGCGTCGTGACGATCGGCGCGCTGCTCGGCATGGCGGGTCATCTCGAAGGCCGCGGCTCCAGCGTGCTCGACCAGACGGGCCTCGCCCAGAAGGGCGGCGCGGTGACCACGCACATCCGCGTCGCCAAGACGCCGGCCGACATCCACGCGGTGCGCATCGCCGCCGGCGAAGCGGACCTCGTGCTCGGCTGCGACATGGTCGTCGTCAACGACTACTGGACGCTGTCGAAGATCCGTGGCGACCGTTCGCAGGTCGTGCTCAACACCTACGAGGCGATGCCCGGCACGTTCACCACGCGCCCGGACATGCAGTTCCCGGCGGCCGACATCGTCGCCGCGATCCAGCACGCGCTCGGCGGCAAGGCGCCGCTGCAGATCGACGCGACCCAGCTCGCGACCGCGCTGATGGGCGATGCGATCGCGGCGAATCTCTTCATCCTCGGCTATGCCTGGCAGCGCGGCCTCGTGCCGATCTCGTTCGACGCGATCATGCGCGCGGTCGAGCTCAACGGCGCGGCGGTCGAGATGAACAAGACCGCGTTCGCCTGGGGGCGCCTGGCGGTCGTCGATTTCGACGCGGTCAGTGCCGCGGCCGGCCTGGTGCGCAATGCGCCGACCGATGCCGAGCGCGTGGTCCACGAGTTGCCGGTGCTGCCGCCGGGCGAGTGGGAAACCAGCGAATGGGGCGCGACGTCCGCGCCGCGCGTGACCCGCAACGAGGCCGACCTGCGCCACGTGCCCGCGCACGGCGCCGGCGACAACGTCGCCTTCCTGCCGCTCGACGACGTGCGCCTGTCGCGCTCGCTCGACGAACTGGTCGCGCGCCGCAGCGCCTTCCTGACCGACTACCAGGACGCGGCCTACGCGAAGCGCTACAGCGACTTCGTCGCGCGCGTGCGCGGCGTCGAGCAGACGAAAGCGCCGGGTTCGACCGCGCTGTCGGAAGCCGCCGCGCGCTACCTGTTCAAGCTGATGGCGTACAAGGACGAGTACGAAGTCGCGCGCCTGTACACCAGCGGCGATTTCAAGCGGAAGCTGGAGCAGCAGTTCGAGGGCGACTACACCGTGCGCTTCCATCTCGCGCCGCCGTTGCTGGCGAAGAAGAACGCCAAGGGCGAGCTGGTCAAGCGCGAATACGGCCCGTGGATGTTCAAGGCCTTCGGCCTGCTGGCGAAGCTGAGGTTCCTGCGTGGCGGCACCTTCGACGTCTTCGGCTATACCGAGGAGCGGAAGATGGAGCGCCGCCTGATCAACGAGTACGAGGCGACCGTCGGCGGCCTGCTCGACGGGCTCGACGGCGGCAACGTCGACCTCGCGGCCGAGATCGCCAGCGTGCCGGAACACATCCGCGGCTACGGGCACGTCAAGGAGGCCCACCTGCACGCGGCGAAGGCCCGCGAGGCCGAGCTGCTCAAGGAATGGGCGAATCCGCTGCGGATCGTGCAGGCGGCCTGAGGCCGACGCCCCGGTTGCGACACGCGCGTCCGTCCGCGGACGCGCGATGCGGGATCAGCGCCGGCGCCGCCAGACCAGGCAGCGGTTGTGCGCCGGCATCGCGATATCGTCCTGCAGTCGCAGGCCGATGCGGGCGGCGAGCGCGTCGACCGCTTCGAGATCGCGCAGGCCCGAGCGCGGATCACGCATGCGCAGCATCGCGTCGAAGTCGCGGTTGCTGTCGCTGGTGCAGGCGCCGCCGATGTTGAACGGACCGTAGACGACGAGGCTCGCGTCCTGCGCCAGCGCGGTGTCGAGACCGGCGAAACAGGCCTCGACGGCCGCCCAGCCCATGATGTGGAACGTGTTCGCGGTGAACGCGGCATCGAAGCCTGCGCCGTCGGCGGCGGCGGGCCACGGCCCGGTCGCGACATCGAGTTCGACCGGTTCCGGCGTGTTCGGCAGCGCCGCGGCGTCCAGCCACTGCGCCATGCCCGGCAACGCGGCCGCGCGATCCGAGCACTGCCACTGCAGCCACGGCAGCGCCGCGGCGAAATGCACTGCGTGCTGTCCGGTGCCGCTGCCGATCTCGAGCACGCGGCGGCGCTGCGCGAAGGCCGTCCGTAGCACCTCGAGAATGGGGTCGCGATTGCGTTCGCACGCCGGCGAGTACGGCCGGTCGTGCGGCACCTGGGAGAACGTCGTCATCGGCGCACCATACGGCAGGACCGCCGGCGCCGTGCCGGGTGGCCGCCGATGCGCGCATCGCGTCGGCGCGCGCGCCTGCTCAGGGCGCAGGACCGTCCGGCGCCGGATCCCGCCAGTCCGCGCCGCGTCGCAGGCGGATCGGACCGTCGGACAGCGCGCGCGGATCGAGTTCGGCGTCGCCCCGGGTGATCCGCAGCACGCCGTCGGAGGCCAGGGCACAGGCGACGCGTCGCACGGTCGGCATCGCGTCGCGCCACCCGGGCTCGGGCCACAACCGCCGCGCCACCTCCGACGGGCAGATCGACGCGTCCACCGCGCGCGCCGTCAGCAGCATGCGGATCTCCGCAGCGATCCGCGCGTCCCCCGGTGCGCCGCCGCTCACGCCGGCTGCAACAGCCGCAGGCCGAACCAGTCCTGCGCGTCGTTCCAGCCATGGCTGACCTTGAGCCCTGCCATCGCCGCGAGCGTCGCGAAGGATTCGTCGGTGTACTTGTGGCTGGTCTCGACCTGCATGGCCTCGCCGGCCGCGAACTCGAAGGCGCGTCCGGCCAGATGCACGGTCTGCGCGCGCGCGCTGACCAGGGCGGTTTCGATGCGCATGCGCTCGGGCACGTACACGGCGTGGTGGCGGAAGCCGTCGCGCTCGAAATCGCTGCCGATCTCGCGGTTGAGGCGCGTCAACAGGTTCAGGGTGAAGGCTGCGGTGACGCCGGCGCGATCGTTGTACGCGTCGGCGATCAGCGCCGGGTCCTTGTCGAGATCGATGCCGACCAGCGCGCAGCCGGTGTCGCCCATCGTGCGGCGCATCGAGGCGAGCAGACGCACGGCGTCGTCGTTGGCGAAATTGCCGAGCGTCGAACCGGGGAAGAACACCAGCGTGCGGCGCGGGTGGCGCGCGGCCGCCGGCAGCGGCACCGGGCGGGTGAAGTCGGCGCAGACCGGCAGCATCTCGATCTGCGGAAACGACGGCGCGAGGCGCCCGACACTGTCGAGCAGCGCGGTGCGCGAGATCTCGATCGGCGTGTACGCGACCGGCGCATCGAGCCCCTCGAGCAGCAGCTCGGTCTTGCGGCCACTGCCGCTGCCGAATTCGACGACATGCACGCCGCTGCCGACGGCCTGCGCGATGGCCGGCATGCGCGCTTCGAGCAGCGCGAGCTCGGTGCGCGTCAGGTAGTACTCGGGCTGGCGGGTGATCGCCTCGAACAGCCGCGAGCCCTCCGCATCGTAGAAATATTTCGACGGCAGCTGCTTGGGCGTGCGCGACAGGCCGGCGATCGCGTCGGCGGTGATGTCATCGGGTTGCGGCTGCAGGTCGGTCAGGGCCGCTTCGGCGCGGGCGACGGCAAGGGCGGCATTCATTCGGTATCTCGAGCGAGACGCACGCCGGCGAACTGCCAGCGCGCATCGGACGGAAAGAAATTGCGGTAACTGGCGCGCATGTGCGAGCGCGGCGTGGCGCAGCTTCCGCCGCGCAGGATCCACTGGCCGCACATGAACTTGCCGTTGTATTCGCCCAGCGAACCGGGCCACGGGCGATAGCCCGGATATGCGGTGTAGGCGCTCGCGGTCCACTCCCAGACGTCGCCGAACATCTGCTGCAGGCCGGCGCAATCGGCGCCCGCACGCGGCTGCAGCAGGCCGTCGTCGACGAAATTGCCGTCGATGGCGACACCCGTCGCGGCCTGCTCCCACTCGGCCTCCGTCGGCAGGCGCGCGCCGGCCCAGCGCGCGAAGGCGTCGGCTTCGAAATAGCTCAGATGGCAGACGGGCGCGTCGGGCGCCAGCGCACGCCAGCCCGCGAGGGTGAATTCCCGTTCGGCGTCATCGTCCCAGTACAGCGGGTGCTGCCACCCGGCGCTGCGCACCAGATCCCAGGCCGGGCTCAACCACAGGCCGGCCTTGCGATACCCACCGTCCGCGACGAATTCGCGGTAGTCGCGATTGCTGACCGGCCGGCTCGCCAGCGCATGCGCGGGCACGAGCACGCGGTGCCGCGGCGATTCGTTGTCGTAGGCGAAGGCGTCGTGCTGCGGCCACGCCGGCGCGCCGATCTCGGTGATCGCCTCGTCGCGCGCGATCCAGCGCAGCGGCGCGCCGGTGCCGCCTGCAGACGGCAGGTCGTCTCGGTAGGCCGGCGCCAGCGGGTTGGACCAGTACGCGTGCTTGATGTCGGTGAGCAGCAGCTCCTGGTGCTGCTGCTCGTGCTGCAGGCCGAGCGCGAGGATCTCGAGCGTCGCGGTGTCGAGTGCCCCGGCGTCGAGACGCGCGCGCACGCGCGATTCGACCGCGTCGCGATAGTCGAGCACCTGCGCCAGTGACGGCCGCGAGATCAGCCCGCGATGCGCCCGCGTGTGGAATGGACCGACGCTCTGGTAGTAGCTGTTGAACAGGTAGTCCCATTGCGGATCGATCGGCCGGTAGCCGGGGTCTGCGCCGAGCACGAAACGCTCGAAGAACCATGTCGTGTGCGCCAGATGCCATTTGGTCGGGCTGGCGTCGTCCATGCTCTGGACCATCGCGTCTTCGGGGCCGATCGGCGCGGCCAGCCTGCGCGACTGCGCGCGCACGTCGTCGAAACGCGTCCGCAGTGCTGCGGTGCGTCCGGGCAGGTCGTCGGATGCGACCGACGCGTTCGCAGGCATGCGGGATGACATCGGCAAAGCTTAAGAAACCGTCGTGATGGCGGTGTTATCCGAGCATGCGTCGAATGCGGTCGCCACCGCATTGGCGCGACGGGTCGAACGCACTGTTTTCGTCGCGGCTCGTTTCGATGCGCGTGCGAACGGCCCGCATGTCGGAACCGACCCGATGCCCAAGGCCCTGCCTCCTTGGTGTTCTCACCGTGGATCGATCGTCCATGGCGGAACGCGCTGCGTGGGGTCGAACGCCCGGCGGTCCTACGACCGCGTCCGTCCTCACCCCATCGGCAACTCGGTGAACCCTCCGCTCGCGCCACGGCGGGATGCCGGCGCCGTCATGCCGCGCTAGCGCAAAAACGACATGCCGCTTACATCCACGCGTCGAGACTGGCCCTCAACCCCGCAACGTACGACACACGAGGAGTCCCCGATGCGCCGTATCGCCTTTCCGCTGGTCGCTGCCATGGCCTTCGCCGTCACCGCCTGCAGCAACGAGCCGCCGCCGCCCGACGTGCCGGCCACCGACACCGCGGCGCCGGCGACGGATCCGATGACTCCGCCGCCGGGCCAGACGCCGATGGACGACACGATGCCGCCGCCGACCGATCCCGCCATGCCGCCGACCGATCCGACGCAGCCACCCACGGACCCGATGACCACGCCGCCGCCGGTGGATGGCACCCAGGACACCGAAAGCACCCCGGATACGCCGCCGACGATGACGAACACCTGATCCACGCTGCACCGCGCGCGAGCGCGTCGATTCATCTCTCTCCCGTGACACCTTGCCGTCCGCTCTTCTCCAGGAGCGGGCGGCTTTTTATTGGACGATGCGGAGCGGAATGGCGACGCCACGGCGACCGCATCGACGCGGCGCAGCCGCCCGCTGCGGACGCACCGAAGCCTGGCGTCCGGCCGGCGACACATCGCGCGCGCGGGCCGTCGCCCGGCAGTTTCCGGGCGCGGCGGGGATCGATCCGCAATCAGCGGCGCGCCGCGTCGCTCGTGTCGCGTCGGGCGCGGAATTCGCTGTCGGCGTCCCACTGCGGCCAGCCGTCGCCGTTGGCCAGCGCCGCGGCCAGCCGGTAGACGGTGCGCGTGTCCGCGGCCGGGCCGGCCATGTCCCAGCTGGCGTCGAACGCGTCGCCGGGCTGGTGATAGCGCTGCGCGAAATAATCGGCGCGTGCGGCCTTGCCGCCTTCGACGCCGCCGTCGCGCTGGTCCATGCCGGGTCCGATGGTGATCGCCGGTACGCCCGCCTGGGCGAACGCGAAATGGTCGGCGCGGTAGAAGAAGCCGGCCTCGAGATTCGGGTCCGGCGACCAGGTGCGACCGTCCTGCGCCGCCGCCGTCGCGAGGTCGCGCTCCAGCGACACCCGGCCGATGCCCCATGACGAGATGTCGCGGGTCTCGCCATCCGGGCTCCACATTTCCATGTTCAGTACCGCTGCCGTGGTCTCAAGCGGACGCAGCGGATTGGCCGCGTAGTAGGTCGCGCCCAGCAGGCCGTTCTCCTCGGCGGTCAGGGCGATGAACTGCAGCGTGCGCGCCGGCCGCGGTCCGGCTGCGAATATGCGCGCCAGCTCGATCAGCGACGACACCGCGGTCGCGTTGTCGACGGCACCGTTGATGATCGCGTCGCCGCTGGCATCGGGCGCACCGACGCCGAAGCTGTCCCAGTGGCCGGACAGGATCACGGTCTCGTCCGCGCGCGCGGTGCCCGGCAGAACGCCGACGACGTTGTGACTGACGATGCGGTCGCGCTGCACGCGGAAGGCGATGTCGAGCGTCGCGCCGTCGATGGCGCCGCCGCGGAACCCGGCCTGCTGTGCGCGCGCCTTCTCGGCGTCGAAGTCGCGGCCGGCATCACGGAACAACTGCTCGGCGACGCTGCGCTGCATCCAGCCGCGCATCGGCAGGTGATGCGTCGTCGCATCGGCGCGCACGATGTCGTACTGCGGCCCGTTGCGCCCGTTGCGCACGGTGGCCCACGGATACGCGGCCGGCGCCGTCTCGTGCACGATCAGCACGCCCGCCGCGCCGCGCTTCGCGGCTTCTTCGTACTTGTAGGTCCAGCGCCCGTACCAGGTGATCGCGCGGCCGCCGAACCTGCCGGGCGTTTCGGTCTCGAAGTCGGGATCGTTGACCAGCACGACGACGATCTTGCCGGCGACGTCGAGCCCGGCGTAATCGTCCCAGCCGAGCTCGGGCGCAGTGATGCCGTAGCCGGCGAACACCAGCGGCGTGTCGCGCAGGTCGACGGCGTCGCCGGGGCGCAGCGTCTCGACGGCGATGTCGTCGCCGTTGGCCAGCGCACGCGATGTGCCGCCGACGTGCAGCGTCGCCGTCACCGGGCCCTCGATCGCACTGCGTTCGAGCGTCACCGCCTGGGTCCAGCCGCCGGCATCGCCGCCGGGCTGCAGGCCGGCCTTCGCGAACTCGGCGCTGAGGTAGTCGATCGTGCGGCGCTCGCCGTCGGTCGTCGGCGCACGGCCTTCGAATTCGTCCGAGGCCAGCACCGAGAGATGGTGCGCGAGGTTGTCGGCGGAGATGCCGCCGCCGGGAATCGGCGCTCCGCCCGCGGCGGGCGCGGCCGCGTCCGGAGACGCGGGCACGTCGACCACGGGGTGCGCGCAGGCGGCGATGGCGAGCGCCGGCACCAAGGTGCACAGCAGGACACGGCGGGAGACAGGCATCGCGGTTTCCGTCGGCAGCAGGGCTCCGCATGATGCCGCAACTGGCAACGTGCGCCTCGGATTGGCTACAGTGCGACGGTGCCCGACCCGGAGAACCCCATGTCCCCACGCTTCCCCCGCACGTTGCCGCGTGCCCTGCTCGCCACCGCGCTGACGTCGCTGTTCACGCTCGCCGCCTGCGCACCCGCCGACCAGGAAGGTTTCGAGGAAGAGCCGCCCGTGACCGACACCGCGACCGACGCCGACACCGGCGCAGGCAGCCCGATCGAGACCGATGCCAGCCGGTCCGAGATCGCCGACAACCCCGATGCCACGCCGCCCGCTGCCACGCCCCCCGGCGCGACCCCCTGCGACACCGAAACCGTGCAGAGCCTGATCGGCGAGACCGGCAACGAGGCGCTGTACCAGAAGGCGCAGCAGGACAGCGGTGCCAAGCAGTTCCGCGCCCTCGGCCCGACCGACATGGCGACGATGGATTTCCGCGAGGATCGTTTGAACATCGATCTCGACGCGGACGGCAAGATCACCGGGTTCCGCTGCGGCTGACACGCCGCGGTAGCCGCGACACGCAACGCCCGGGCGTACCGGGCGTTCCCGTTTGAGGGGGCGGACACGCGGGGCGGACGTGGTCCACGCGGGCGTCGCGTGGGCGGCGATCGAGGATGCAGCGTTCGCGCGACGCGATCCGGATCTAGCGCACGGCCCTGGTGCGCCACGCGATCGGTCGATGCGCGCGGGGTCAGTCGTCGCGACGCGGCGTGAAGTCAATCGGCTGCGACGTGCGCTCGGTGCTGATACGGCCTTCGCGGACGCGCTCGCAATCGCGTGAAACCGGCTCGCCGGGGCGATCGGGCCGGCTCGCACACAGGGGATTGGCGTCCACCGCGGCGTTGGTATCGCGGTAGTCCGTCGACTGGCATGCGCACAGCAGCAGGGGCAGCGCGAGCGCGGCGACGGCAGCAAGGATCCGGGACATGAGCGTGCTCGGCGGCAGAGGGCGTTCGAGGATTGCAGACGCGCGCGGCGCCTGCAATTCGGACACGCCGACCGGTCAGCGGCTGCCGATCAGGCGTGTCACGTCGACGGCCAGGCGTTCGACCGCGTTGCCGAAGGCGTCGTGACCGCCAGCGGCGTAGGTCGACTGGCCCTGCGCCAGCGCACTCGCGACACCGCGGGCGATGCCGGTCGCCTGTTCCAGGCCGGTCCCGAGCGTGCGGTCGAGCGTCGTGGCGGCCTCGGCGGCACTGCGGATGTCGCCACGCGTCACGCCGTCGACGAGGCCGCGGGCGGCGCTCTGCACCTCGGTCAGCGACCGCGCGATCGCGCCGATGTCGCCGATGTCCGGTGCACGTCCGCTGGTCAGCGCGCCGCTCGCGAAACTGGTCAGCGCGTCCTGCACCGACGTCGTGGCGCCGGGAATGCCGCCGGTGAAGCGATCGATCGCGAGATTCGCCAGCGGCTGCAGGGCCGCCGGCAGGTTGTCGGCGACCGCGCCGCGCGCGGCGTCGCCGAGGCTGCCGCCGACGAGGCCGTTGACCACGCCCATGACCGCACCCGCGAGGCCGCCGGTCAGTGCGCCGACGACGGCGGCGCCGACGATGCCCTGCAGGTCGCGGGCGTCGATGCCGATCGCGTTCGCCAGACCCTCGAGTGCGCGGTCGAGCCCGAGCGCGTCGGTCGTCGTGCCGAGCGCCGCGCCGATCGCGCTGCCCAGCGCATCCATTGCCGCGTCGACGGTGTCGCCGAAGGCATCGGCCGCGGAACCCAGCGCATCGCTGGCCGAGGTCGCACTGCCTGCCGCGTTGCCGCCGCTGCCACTGCCGGCGCCACCGACGCCGTCGCTGCTATCGTTCATGCGGAATCTCCGGAAGAAGTCTGCGTGGCGCCACTGTAGGCAGCACCGACGCGCCGCCACAGCTGGTGCCGACCCGAGGTCGGCGATGCATCCGTGTGCGCCGGATCACAGTTCGCGGCATCGACGGCCATCGACGGCCCGGGCCTCACGCGATCCGCGCGGTCGCGGCGCCCGCCTAGGGTCTGCCCGGGGATGTCATGCGGTGCGGGCGTCGCGACACTGGCCCGGAACCCCGCACTCCAGGTGACGTCATGAGCACGGTCTCTTCCCTCTCGTCTTCATCGCCCTCCGAGCTGCCGTCGTCGACCGGCACCGACGAGCGCACCGCGGCGTACACCGTCGAACGCGGCGACACCCTGTCGGCGATCGCGCAGCGCCACGGCACCGACGTGCAGGCGCTGCTGTCGCTGAATCCCGGCATCGCCAATCCGGATGTGCTGTATCCGGGCGATGCGCTGCAGGTGCCGGCGCGCGACACGGTGACCGTGCGGTCCGGCGATACGCTGTCGGGCATCGCGCATGCGAACGGCGTCAGCCTGCCGGCGCTGCTCGCGGCCAATCCGGGCATCCGCAATCCCGATCTCATTTCGGTCGGGCAGACGCTGACGCTGCCGGGCGCCGGCAGCAATCCGGCTCCGGTCGGCACCCCGCCGGTGGCGCCGACGCCCGCGCCGACACCCGAGCAGCCCGCGCCGGTCGCCGGTGACGGCACCCATGTGCCCGGTGGCCTGTCGTCGCAGTACGAAACCGGCGGACGCGGTCCGGGCACGGTGTCGACCGGCAACGGCGATCGGGGTGGCGTGTCCTACGGCAGCTACCAGCTGGCGACCAACATGGGCCGTCCGCAGCAGTTCCTGGCCAACGAGGGCAGCCAGTGGGCGGCCGAGTTCGGCAATGCGGCGCCTGGCACCGCGGCCTTCAGTGCGACCTGGCGCGAGATCGCCGCGCGCGAGCCGCAGGCCTTCGGCGATGCGCAGCACGACTACATCCAGCGCACGCATTACGACGTGCAGGTGGCGCATGTCCAGACGACGGTCGGCGTGGATCTTTCCGCGCGTTCGCCGGCGGTGCAGGACGTAGTCTGGTCGACGTCCGTGCAGCACGGACCGGCCAACAACCTGGTCAATCGCGCGCTCGGCGTGGTCGAGGACCAGGGCCTGACGCCCGACGACGGCATCGCCTACGACCGCGCGTTAATCGATGCCGTCTACGCCGAGCGCGGTCGCACCGACGCCAACGGCACCCTGGTCCACTTCAGCAGCTCGTCGGCGGCGGTCCAGGCCGGCGTCGCCCAGCGTTTCGTCGACGAACGCGCCGATGCGCTCGCGATGCTCGATGGGCGCTGAGTCCGCGCACCCGCGGGGCATGCCGGTGGCGGCCCACGCTGCCGGGACTCGAGTCGGCATCGGTCTCACGACGCTGACGCTGGCCTGCGCCCTCGCCGCCTGCGAGGGTGCACCGCCCGCCGATGCCGCAATGCCGGCCGCTCTGCCTGTCGCGACCGCAGATACCGCCGCGGTCGCGGCCAACCCGTCGCCCGAAGGCCGCTACGCGCTGCGTGCGCCGCGCAGCGGCACGCTGACGCTGGATGACGCGGACGGCGTCTGGCGGATCACCTTGCAGGGCGGCACCACCCCGTCCGACGGCGCCGGCGTCGCGGCCGATTGCGACCTCCAGGCCGAAGGGCCCCTGGAGGACGGCCGCATCGACGCCGTGGTCGTGCCGTTCGAGACCGACCGCATGGCGGTGACCGCAGCCGAGCTGGCGACGACGCCCGCGACGGTCACGGTCACGCTGGACGGCGACACCGCTGTCGTCGCGACCGACTTCACGCTGTGCGCGATGCGCGCGGATCTCAACGGCAGCTACGACCGGCGCAGCGACTGATCCGCCGGCCGGCCTGCCGTCACGACCTCAGGGCGTGGACTGCAGCGCGCGCAGGATCTTCGTGCCGGCGCGCCCGTCATCGGGCGTCAGGCCGAGCCGGCGCTGCTCGAGCTGGATCGCGCGTCGCGTATTGGTGCCGATCATGCCGTCGACCTCGCCGATGTCGTGGCCGCGTGCGAGCAGCGCGGTCTGCAGCTCGCGGCGCTGGGCGCGCGACAGGCCCGGATCGTCGGTCGGCCAGCCCGCGACGAGGCCGCTGCCGCCGCGCAGGCGGTCGGCCAGCGTGGCGATCGCCAACGCGTAACTCTCGGCGGCGTTGTAGGAATAGATCGCGTCGTAGTTGCGGAACACGACGAAGGCCGGGCCGTTGACGCCGGTCGGCACCAACAGCGCCGAGCGCGTGCTGCCCGACGGCAGCGCGCTGCCATCGATCCGGGTGATGCCGCGCGCGGTCCAGTCGGACACCGGCCGGCGGCTGGTGCGTCCGGCCTGCGACACGTCGAAGCCCGCCGGCAACTTCACCTCGTAGCCCCAGGGCTGGCCGGTCTGCCAGCCGGAGCGCTTGAGATAGTTCGCGGTCGAGGCGAGCGCATCGGGAATGCTGTCGACGAGATCGCGGCGGCCGTCGCCGTCGAAATCCACAGCGATCCGCGCGTAGGTACTCGGCATGAACTGGGTATGCCCGAACGCGCCGGCCCAGGAGCCGGTGATGCCCGGATTGCGCAGGTCGCCGGCGTCGAGCAGCTTCAGCGTCGCCAGCAGTTCGCCGCGGAAGAACGGCTGGCGCCGGCCGTTGCAGGCCAGCGTCGACAGTGACACCAGCAGCGGCCGCTTGCCGAACACGCGGCCGTAGTCGCTCTCCACGCCCCAGACCGCGACCACGGTTTCCGCATCGACGCCGTACTGCGCGGCGACGCGTGCCAGCAGCTCCCGATGTTCGGCCAGCAACGCCTTGCCGTCGTCGACGCGCTGCTGGTCAACCAGACCCGCCAGGTAATCCCACAACGGCGTGGTGAATTCGGGCTGCGCGTTGAGCAGCGGGAGCACCGTCATGTCCGGCTGCAGGCCGGCGGTGAGCCGGTCGAAACTCGCACCGGTGATGCCCTGCGTCGCCGCGTCGGCGCGGATGCCACTCATGCACGTGGCGTACGCGGCCAGATCCGCCGGCGGGACCGGCGCGGGCTCGGCCGCGAACGCGGCGGGCGCGGCGGCGGCGAGGGCCAGGGTCGTCAGGGTCGTTCGCAGCGTCGGGCGCGTCACGGGCATCGGGTCACTCCAGCAGTCGGCAGGCCTGCACTGTGCCCGAAGCGTCGGCCGTCCGGGGTCGACGGCGCCCGCGGCTTCATCGTCGACTCAGCGCCGGTGCGCGTGCCGCGCGTCGTCATGCGACATCGCCATCGACATACCACCAGCGGCCGCCGTCGTGCCGGAAGCGGCTGTGCTCGCGCAGTCGCACGACGCTGCCCCCGCCGACGCGGTAGCGGGCGACGAAGGCGACCTCGGCCCGGTCGTCGCCGGTGTCCTGGTGCGACCGCACGTCGAGGCCCAGCCACACCGGCTGCGGCCCGTCGAAGTCCAGGGTCGCCGGCCGCGTCGTCGGGTCCCAGGTCGCGCGCAGGTAATCCGCGTCGCGCCGCACGTAGGCGCTGTAGCGCGAGCGCATCAGCGCTTCGGCATCCGGTGCGGGCACGCCGGCGTGATAGCGCCCGCAGCACGCGGCATAGGACGACGGCAGGCCGCAGGGACAGGGGTTGGATGACGACATGGCGTGACGATGGTGGCGGAACGGACGCTGAGGCCGGGACGCCAGAGTGCCAGCCACGACCGGCCGTGGGAACGCGACGCGGTGCCGCGGTCGGGGGTGGCTGCGTGGCCGATGGTTCCGGCGTCGTCCGGCGTGACGTCCGCACCGGCAGTGCGCATCGCGATGGTGCGGGCATGGTGCGGATCGCGCGCCGTCATCCGCGCGGGTACGCATCGACGCGGCGCTCGGTGCTCCGGCGCCCCGCGGCTCTCGAACGTCGCCGGGTTCCGCTTGCGCAAGGACGACCCAGGGACGGGTGCGTTCCACGCAGGCGCGTTCGGGGCGACGACGGCCAGGCCGTTCGAGCCTGCTGCCGGCGCGCCGGGGCGATGCGCACGCCGCGGCGGCCCCGTCATCGCGACCGACCGGACGCAGGCACGACACCGCCCATTCTCCGGCCGGCGCGTGCCGGCGCGTATGCTTGCGCGCCCTCGCCTGCCGCCGGACGCCGTTGGACGCGCTGTTTCCCGAACTGTTGTGGTTGCTGGCGGTGGCGTTCATGGCCGGCGTCGTCGATGCCGCCGTCGGCGGCGGCGGCCTGGTGCAGCTGCCGGGGCTGTTCACGGCGCTGCCGCAGCAGGCGCCGGCCGCGCTGCTGGGCACGAACAAGTTCAGCGCCGTGTTCGGCACCGCGGTGGCCGGCTGGCGCTACGCGCGCAACGTGCGGTTCCCGTGGACGCCGGTGCTGCTCGCCGCGGCGACGGCGTTCGCATTCTCGTTCCTCGGCGCGACCGCGGTCAGCCTGCTGCCACGCGATGCGGTGCGGCCGCTGATCCTCACGTTGCTGGTCGCGATGCTGGCCTACACCCTGCTCAAGAAGGATTTCGGCGCGCTGCACCGGCCACGCACGCTGGGCCGCGGCGACCTCGCGATCGCGCTGGCGATGGGCGCGGCGATCGGCTTCTACGACGGCCTGTTCGGGCCCGGCACCGGCAGCTTCCTGATCTTCCTGTTCATCCGCTTCTTCGGTCTCGACTTCCTGCGCGCCTCGGCGGCGTCGAAAGTCGTGAACCTGGCGACGAACCTCGCCGCGCTGTCGTTCTTCCTGCCCGCGGGCCACGTGCTGCTGGCGTTCGCCGTGCCGATGGCGCTCGCCAACATCACCGGCGCGGTGTTCGGCACGCGACTGGCGCTGCGCGGCGGTACGCCGGTGATCCGCAAGCTGTTCCTGGTGCTGGTGGTCGTGCTGATCGCGAAGATGGGCTGGGACACGTTCGCCTGAGCGCCCCTGCCGTCGCGCCCTGGCCCACCGATGCGATGAAGGCCCGGCTCAGCGGCGACCGCCGCCCACTTCGATGAACTGCAGGAATTCGGCGCGCGTACGCGCGTCGTCGCGGAAGCTGCCGAGCATCGTCGAGGTGATCATGCTGACGCCGCGCTTGTGCACGCCGCGGGTGGTCATGCACTCGTGCGCGCCTTCGACGACGACACCGACGCCCAGCGGCGACAGCGCACGCTGGATGCAGCCGGCGATCTGCGCGGTCATCTTCTCCTGCACCTGGAACCGCTTGGCGTAGGCCTCGACCACGCGGGCGAGCTTGCTGATGCCGACGACCTTGCCGCGCGGCAGGTACCCCACGTGGACCTTGCCGATGATCGGCGCCATGTGGTGTTCGCAATGGCTTTCGTATTCGATGTCGCGCAGCACGATCATCTCGTCGTAGCCGGCGACTTCCTCGAAGGTGCGCGCGAGATACGCGTCGGCATCGATCGCGTAGCCGCTGAACCACTCGGTGTAGGCGTCGGCGACCCGGCGCGGCGTGTCGAGCAGGCCCTCGCGCGAGGGATCCTCACCGGACCAGCGCAGCAGCGTGCGCACGGCTTCTTCGGCCTGCGCCCGGTCCACACCGTGGCGCTGATCGCGATTGCTCATCTGGACTTCCCCGGCGACGCCGCAAAGACCGCCAGTTTAACGCGCCGGCCGCTCCGGACCCGGTGTGGCCCGTGGGTGCCGTGTCATGCGCGGAATCGTCGCATCGCGCGGCGACCGGAATCTTCGCCCGGCTCAGCCGGTCTGGTGGCCGCCATCGTCGCCGGCGGCCGGCGCGACGTTCGCCGCTGCGTGCCAGGCGTCCTCGACCGCGCCGCGGGCCTCCACCCAGCCCAGCCGCGAGCTGCCGCGCACGTTGTCCCAGTTTTCGCAGAGTTCGTCTTCCACGTCCTCGAAGCGCTGGCCGGCGTGCTGGCGCTGGCTGTCGCCTCCGTAGCGGAAGGCCGGCTCGTAGTCGTCCCAGCTGCGGCCTACCGAGTAGTAGGGCGCTTCCTGGTACAGGGACTGGAAATCGGGATACATGGCGTGGGAGTCGGTGACATCGTCGGGGTGATTGCTGCGGTCGAACTGTTCGTACTGCGCGGGCGGGCGCGTCGTCATCGTCGTCTCCTGATCGTGGGCGCGGCGGCGCGTGGATCGCGATACGGCTTTCGATGCACGGGACGCTACGCGCTCCGGTGCTGGCAGGCAGTGAAAGGCACGCGATTGGAGGTCCGCGTGCAGCCCGGGTTCAGAGCGGCAGCGCATTCAAGCTTGGATTCAAGGGGTTTTCGCCCCGGCCGGACGCTCGCGGCCAGCCTTGCGCCGTGTTCATCGCGAACACCCCGCGCCGATGCGCGGACGTTCCTGGCGGCGCGCGCGCGCCGGATCGAACCGTGCCACGCGTCCGCGCGCGCGTTGGACCGGGCTCGCATCGGCGCGAGGCGCGATGCGGATTCGTCGCTGTCGGCGCAGCGACGACGGTCAACCCGCCGTCCCGGGCGCTGCGACCAGGCCCGATGCGACGGGTACATCGGCCCGCAGCAGGCGCGCGATCGGGCGCCCGTCAAGACGCGATTCCGCGGCCTGCGCGACGCCGTCGAAGGCGGTGCGCGCCGCATCGCGCCGGGTCGCCACGGTCGCTCGCAGGACCGCGTCGCTACGCGTTCGCGGCCAAGCTCCTTACACTGGTCGCCTTCCCAACCCACGAGGTCCCATGGCCAAGCCCAACTATTCATTCGAAAAGCGTCAGCGCGAACTTGCCAAGAAAAAGAAGAAGGACGAGAAGGACGCGGCCAAGCAGGCCGAGCGCGAAGCGGCCAAGGCGAACACGCCGCCGCCCGCCGACGCCGCGGAATGACCCGACGCGCGACGCCGGCCGCGCCGTAATGGCGATGGCCGGCGTGCGCGTGTCCGTACCACGGGCCTCGCCCGTGCCGGCCACCCCCGGCGCTGCGGCCCGCAACGCGCAGGCCGACCGGCGGATGTGCCCTCAGCCGGCGCCGTCCAGCGTCGCCAGCACGGCCGCGACGAACGCCGCCACATCGAAGCGCTGCCCGGCCGGATCCTCGCCCCGGCGGACGATCACCACGTCGCGCGACGGCACCACGATCACGTACTGCCCGCGATTGCCGAACGCGCCGAACGCATCGGCCGGCACGCCGGGCGAGCGCTGCAGCAGCCACAGCGTCGCGCCGTAACCGAACGCGCCCTCGGGCTGCGGGCCGGTCGCCGTGGTCGCATCGCGCACCCAGCCGTCGGGCAGCACGCGGCGTCCCGCGAACACGCCGTCGCCCTGCAGCAGCAGGCCGAAGCGCGCGAGATCGCGCGCGGTCGACCAGACCTGGCTCGACAGCACGAAGCCGCCCTGCCAGTCGGTTTCCGCGTAGGTGCGGGTCATGCCCAGCGGCCAGAACAGATCGGTATACGGCCGCGCCAGCGCGCGCGCCTCGTCGCCGGTCGCCGCGCGCAGGCCGTGCACCGCCAGCACGCTGTCGTTGTTGGCATAGCGGAAACGCGTGCCGGGCGTCGCCTGCAGCGGCCAGCCGGCCGCCGCTTCGGCGACCGTGGCACCGCCGAAGTACAGGCCATCGGTGCGGTTGCCGGCGGTGTCGCTGTACAGACCGCTCGCCATGCGCAGCAGCTGGTCGGTGGTGATCGCCGCGCGTGGATCGCCCGGCCGCTGCCACTCCGGCACCGGCGCCGGCTGGTGGACGTCCAGCCTGCCTTCACCGGTCGCCACGCCGACCAGCGCGCCGGCGAGGCTCTTGGCGACCGACCAGGTGCGCTGCGCCACGTGCGGACCGAAGCCGTCGCGGTAGCGCTCCGCGACGATCCGGCCCCGCTGCAGCACCACGACGCCGGTCGTCGCATGGCCGCGCCCGAACTGCGAGGCGTCGAGTGCCGCGGCGATCACCGCGTCCAGCGCCGGCGCATCGCCCGACGGCGTCGCCGTCGCATCGCGCTCGCCGAGCGGCCAGGGCCGCGCGTCGAGATCCGGCGCGGCCTGCGCCAGCCGCGGCAGCGCCGCGATCGCGGCGGCATCGGCGCCGATCGGCAACTGCGCGCAGCCCAGCGCCGGGCGCCATGCCGCGATCCGCGGCGGCAGCGCATCATCGAACGGCACCGAGACCGCGCGCGCCTGCGCATCGATCGTCGCCGGCAAGGCCTGCACCAGTGCGTCGTACTCGGGATAGATGCCGCGCAGCTCCAGCGCGGCGATGTCGGCCTCGGGGCGTCCGGCGGCATTGAAGCTCGCGCTGCACAGGGTCAGCGCCTTGTAGCCCGCCGCCACCGCACGCGTGTGCGCCTCGTCGGGCGGCGGGGTCTGCGCGGACGCGGACCCCGCGACGATCAGCAGGCAGCTCAGCAGTCGGCGCATCGCGGCGTCTCCGTCGGAAATCGACGGCCAGTGTAGGCCGCCCGCGCCGCGTCTCGACGCGGACCCGCCGCGCGTGCGCGCTTTGCCGGTACAGGCAGCGGCGGGCATCATGGACGGCAGATCTCGAACGGGTCACGCACATGAAGCGATCGAAAACCACCGCGCTGCTGCTGATGGGCGCCGCGCCGCTGTTGTTCACCGCCTGCCAGGGCGACCAGCCGACGTCGCAGCTGGTGCAGGAAGGCCTGTACACCTCGGTGGAGCGCTGCGCCGATGCGACCGGCGATGCGTCGACCTGCCGCGCGGCGTCGGACCACGCCCAGCAGCAGGCCGCCGACACCGCACCGCAGTACGCCAGCCGCGCCGAATGCGAGCGCGACTATCCGGCCGAGCAGTGCGCCGAACAGCGCACCTCGACCGGGCATTCCTTCATCGGTCCGATGATGGCGGGCTTCTTCCTGTCGCAGATGATGGGCGGCAACCGCGCCGGCGCCGCGCCCCAGGCCCAGGCGTCGCCGGCGTTCCGCGACAACACCAACGGCTGGCTGCGTGCCGGCGGCGCGCCGGGCGC
>NZ_NRQR01000029.1 GCF_002849595.1 Luteimonas rhizosphaerae | reverse complement strand
CGTTGACGCCGGCGGTGAGGTTGGTGATGCGGCGCGTCGCCGGATAGCCGCCAGCGCCCGTGCCGTTGCCGATCGAGACCACGCCCGCTTCGGGCGCACGCGCCCCGGCGCCGAGCGCGACGCTGTTGACGCCGTTGGCCCAGGCGCTCAGGCCCACTGCCGTCGCGTTCTGCGCATACGCGTAGGAATCGCGGCCCACCGCCGTCGTGCCGACCGCCGTCGCCCAGGCGAACTGGCCGAGCGAGGTCGTGTTGTCGGCCGTCGCCCACGCCGAGCCGCCGACCGCGGTGCTGTTGAGGCTGGTCGCCCGCGACGCGGTGCCGAGCGCGACGCTGGCGCTGCCGCTGGCTGCCGCGGTGTTGCCGAGTGCGGTGGCATTGGTGCCGCTGGCCGTCGCGCTGACGCCGACCGCCGTCGTGCGGGTGTTCGACGCGATCGCGCCGTAGCCCTGCGCCGTCGACAGGTCGCCGGTGGCTTCACTGAAGCTGCCGGTCGCGGTCGC
>NZ_NRQR01000019.1 GCF_002849595.1 Luteimonas rhizosphaerae | reverse complement strand
GCTTACTTGATGATCTTGGCGACGACGCCGGCGCCGACGGTGCGGCCGCCTTCGCGGATCGCGAAACGCAGGCCTTCGTCCATCGCCACCGGGTTGATCAGCGACACGACCATCTTCACGTTGTCGCCCGGCATCACCATCTCGACGCCTTCCGGCAGTTCGCACGCACCGGTGATGTCCGTGGTGCGGAAGTAGAACTGCGGACGATAGCCCTTGAAGAACGGCGTGTGGCGGCCGCCCTCGTCCTTCGACAACACATAGACTTCGGCTTCGAAATCGGTGTGCGGCTTGATCGAACCCGGCTTGCACAGCACCTGGCCGCGCTCGACGTCGTCACGCTTGGTGCCGCGCAGCAGCAGACCGGCGTTGTCACCCGCCTGACCCTGGTCGAGCAGCTTGCGGAACATCTCGACGCCGGTGACCGTGGTCTTCTGCGTCGCGCGGATGCCGACGATTTCGATTTCGTCGCCGACCTTGATGATGCCGCGCTCGATGCGGCCCGTGACCACCGTGCCGCGACCCGAGATCGAGAACACGTCCTCGACCGGCATCAGGAACGGCTTGTCGATGTCGCGCTCCGGCTCCGGGATGAAGGTGTCGAGGGCTTCGACGAGCTTCAGGATCGACGGCACGCCGATCTCGCTCTGGTCGCCTTCCAGCGCCAGGCGGGCCGAGCCGTGGATGATCGGGGTGTCGTCGCCCGGGAACTCGTACTTGGTCAGCAGCTCGCGGACTTCCATCTCGACCAGCTCGAGCAGCTCGGCGTCGTCGACCATGTCGGCTTTGTTCAGGAACACCACGATGTGCGGCACGCCGACCTGGCGCGACAGCAGGATGTGCTCGCGCGTCTGCGGCATCGGGCCGTCCGCAGCCGAACACACCAGGATCGCGCCGTCCATCTGCGCCGCACCGGTGATCATGTTCTTGACGTAGTCGGCGTGACCCGGGCAGTCGACGTGCGCGTAATGGCGCTTCTCAGATTCGTACTCGACGTGCGCGGTCGAGATCGTGATGCCGCGCGCCTTCTCTTCCGGCGCCGCGTCGATCGCGTCGTAGGCCTTGAACTCGCCGCCGAAACGCTCCGCACCGATCTTCGTCAGCGCCGCCGTCAGCGTCGTCTTGCCGTGGTCCACGTGACCAATCGTGCCCACGTTCACGTGGGGCTTGGTGCGCTCGAACTTACCCTTTGCCAT
>NZ_NRQR01000006.1 GCF_002849595.1 Luteimonas rhizosphaerae | reverse complement strand
ATGCACAATGCGCGCCCCGCTGAGGCGAACCGGTTGACTGGTGGCGCGGCGGGGTTCGAAAAAGGTCTTCACAGGGTGTTGACGTTCTTCGAAATCGCGCTAAGATGTGCGGCTCGCTTCAGGGAAAAGGCCTCCGGGTCGGGACGCTGAAGCAGGTTGAAGTTTTCACCTTCGGGTGTTGACGGAAACCAAAACCGCGGTATCATGTGCGGCTCACCTCGGCGGAAGTCGAGGCGGTATTCGGAACCAGGCGCTGAGGCCGGTTCCCCAGATCTTTGACAGTGTGCGCAGGTAACTTGTGCGGACGTCTGGTTGGTGGATAACTGTCCATCGCAGACGTTCTAGAAAGAGCACAAATGATTCAAAAGCATGCAAATGCTGGTGGGTAATTTGAGCTCGGGAAAGACGACTGCACTCAAAGCATTGATGGAGTCCTTCGGGACGAAGTCGAAACATTTAAGTGAAGAGTTTGATCCTGGCTCAGAGTGAACGCTGGCGGCAGGCCTAACACATGCAAGTCGAACGGCAGCACAGGAGAGCTTGCTCTCTGGGTGGCGAGTGGCGGACGGGTGAGGAATACATCGGAATCTGCCTATTTGTGGGGGATAACGTAGGGAAACTTACGCTAATACCGCATACGACCTACGGGTGAAAGCGGAGGACCTTCGGGCTTCGCGCAGATAGATGAGCCGATGTCGGATTAGCTAGTTGGCGGGGTAAAGGCCCACCAAGGCGACGATCCGTAGCTGGTCTGAGAGGATGATCAGCCACACTGGAACTGAGACACGGTCCAGACTCCTACGGGAGGCAGCAGTGGGGAATATTGGACAATGGGCGCAAGCCTGATCCAGCCATGCCGCGTGGGTGAAGAAGGCCTTCGGGTTGTAAAGCCCTTTTGTTGGGAAAGAAAAGCAGTCGGTTAATACCCGATTGTTCTGACGGTACCCAAAGAATAAGCACCGGCTAACTTCGTGCCAGCAGCCGCGGTAATACGAAGGGTGCAAGCGTTACTCGGAATTACTGGGCGTAAAGCGTGCGTAGGTGGTTTGTTAAGTCTGATGTGAAAGCCCTGGGCTCAACCTGGGAATTGCATTGGATACTGGCAGGCTAGAGTGCGGTAGAGGATGGCGGAATTCCCGGTGTAGCAGTGAAATGCGTAGAGATCGGGAGGAACATCCGTGGCGAAGGCGGCCATCTGGACCAGCACTGACACTGAGGCACGAAAGCGTGGGGAGCAAACAGGATTAGATACCCTGGTAGTCCACGCCCTAAACGATGCGAACTGGATGTTGGGTTCAACTAGGAACTCAGTATCGAAGCTAACGCGTTAAGTTCGCCGCCTGGGGAGTACGGTCGCAAGACTGAAACTCAAAGGAATTGACGGGGGCCCGCACAAGCGGTGGAGTATGTGGTTTAATTCGATGCAACGCGAAGAACCTTACCTGGCCTTGACATGTCGAGAACTTTCCAGAGATGGATTGGTGCCTTCGGGAACTCGAACACAGGTGCTGCATGGCTGTCGTCAGCTCGTGTCGTGAGATGTTGGGTTAAGTCCCGCAACGAGCGCAACCCTTGTCCTTAGTTGCCAGCACGTAATGGTGGGAACTCTAAGGAGACCGCCGGTGACAAACCGGAGGAAGGTGGGGATGACGTCAAGTCATCATGGCCCTTACGGCCAGGGCTACACACGTACTACAATGGTAGGGACAGAGGGCTGCAAACCCGCGAGGGCAAGCCAATCCCAGAAACCCTATCTCAGTCCGGATTGGAGTCTGCAACTCGACTCCATGAAGTCGGAATCGCTAGTAATCGCAGATCAGCATTGCTGCGGTGAATACGTTCCCGGGCCTTGTACACACCGCCCGTCACACCATGGGAGTTTGTTGCACCAGAAGCAGGTAGCCTAACCGCAAGGGGGGCGCTTGCCACGGTGTGGCCGATGACTGGGGTGAAGTCGTAACAAGGTAGCCGTATCGGAAGGTGCGGCTGGATCACCTCCTTTAGAGACTAAAAGACAGCTGATTGCCTTCCAGGCGTCCGCACAAGTGACCTGCACGATTGGTACGTAACAGACTGGGTCTGTAGCTCAGGTGGTTAGAGCGCACCCCTGATAAGGGTGAGGCCGGTGGTTCGAGTCCTCCCAGACCCACCACTTGGGGCCTTAGCTCAGCTGGGAGAGCACCTGCTTTGCAAGCAGGGGGTCGTCGGTTCGATCCCGACAGGCTCCACCACTCTGGTCGGTACCAATCAACTGCGCACACATAAAGATTTGAATGACGAGGGCATTGTGGCCGTCGTCTGTTCTTTGAAAAAATGGGAAGTAGCGAAGCGTTTGAGACGAATGTCCATACGTGTCGTAGAGGCTAAGGCGGGGACCTCGAGTCCCTAAAGATTGAGTGTTGTATAGCGCGTCGATGATTTGTACCCATCGACAGGCATATAACTTCCGAGGCAACTTGGGGTTATATGGTCAAGCGACTAAGCGCACACGGTGGATGCCTTGGCGGTCAGAGGCGATGAAGGACGTGGTAGCCTGCGAAAAGTATCGGGGAGCTGGCAACAAGCTTTGATCCGGTAATGTCCGAATGGGGAAACCCACCTCCTAGGAGGTACTGCATGGTGAATACATAGCCATGCAGGGCGAACGCGGTGAACTGAAATATCTAAGTAACCGTAGGAAAAGAAATCAACCGAGATTCCCTGAGTAGTGACGAGCGAACGGGGAACAGCCCAAAAGTCGATTTGGTTCTAGCAAAACGGTCCTGGAAAGACCGGCCATAGAAGGTGACAGCCCTGTATGCGAAAGGGCCATATCGATGAAAAATGAGTAGGGCGGGGCACGAGAAACCCTGTCTGAACATGGGGGGACCATCCTCCAAGGCTAAATACTCCTGACCGACCGATAGTGAACCAGTACCGTGAGGGAAAGGCGAAAAGAACCCCGGAGAGGGGAGTGAAATAGACCCTGAAACCGTGTGCGTACAAGCAGTAGGAGCCTCGCAAGGGGTGACTGCGTACCTTTTGTATAATGGGTCAGCGACTTATTGTTCGTGGCAAGCTTAACCGTATAGGGGAGGCGAAGGGAAACCGAGTCTGATAAGGGCGCATAGTCGCGGGCAATAGACCCGAAACCGGGTGATCTAGTCATGCCCAGGATGAAGGTTGAGTAACATCAACTGGAGGTCCGAACCCACTCCCGTTGCAAAGGTAGGGGATGAGGTGTGATTAGGAGTGAAAAGCTAATCGAACCCGGAGATAGCTGGTTCTCCTCGAAAGCTATTTAGGTAGCGCCTCATGTGAATCTTCTTGGGGGTAGAGCACTGTTATGGCTAGGGGGTCATTGCGACTTACCAAACCATTGCAAACTCCGAATACCAAGACAGACTGCATGGGAGACACACGGCGGGTGCTAACGTCCGTCGTGAAAAGGGAAACAACCCAGACCCACAGCTAAGGTCCCAAATTATCACTAAGTGGGAAACGATGTGGAAAGGCACAGACAGCCAGGAGGTTGGCTTAGAAGCAGCCACCCTTTAAAGAAAGCGTAATAGCTCACTGGTCGAGTCGGTCTGCGCGGAAGATTTAACGGGGCTAAGTGATAAACCGAAGCTTGGGGTGTGCATCTTTTGATGTACGCGGTAGAGGAGCGTTCCGTAAGCCGTTGAAGGTGGATTGAGAAGTCTGCTGGAGGTATCGGAAGTGCGAATGCTGACATGAGTAACGATAATGGGGGTGAAAAGCCCCCACGCCGAAAGCCCAAGGTTTCCTTGCGCAACGTTAATCGACGCAGGGTGAGTCGGCCCCTAAGGCGAGGCAGAAATGCGTAGTCGATGGGAAGCTGGTTAATATTCCAGCACCTCGCATAAGTGCGATGGGGGGACGGAGAAGGTTAGGTCTACCAGGCGTTGGTTGTCCTGGAGAAAGGCGGTAGGAGTGGGTCTTAGGCAAATCCGGGACCCTTTAACTCCGAGCACCGAGACGAGCTCATTAGAGCGAAGTGACTGATACCACGCTTCCAGGAAAAGCCCCTAAGCTTCAGCTTATGCAGACCGTACCGTAAACCGACACAGGTGGGTAGGAAGAGAATTCTCAGGCGCTTGAGAGAACTCGGGTGAAGGAACTAGGCAACATAGCACCGTAACTTCGGGAGAAGGTGCGCCCTTGATCGTGGCCCATGCGGGCTACAGCGATCGGGGGCCGCAGTGACCAGGCCGCTGCGACTGTTTATCAAAAACACAGGACTCTGCAAACACGAAAGTGGACGTATAGGGTCTGACGCCTGCCCGGTGCCGGAAGGTTAATTGATGGGGTCAGCCGCAAGGCGAAGCTCTTGATCGAAGCCCCGGTAAACGGCGGCCGTAACTATAACGGTCCTAAGGTAGCGAAATTCCTTGTCGGGTAAGTTCCGACCTGCACGAATGGCGTAACGATGGCGGCGCTGTCTCCACCCGAGACTCAGTGAAATTGAAATCGCTGTGAAGATGCAGCGTACCCGTGGCAAGACGGAAAGACCCCGTGAACCTTTACTATAGCTTTACATTGAACGTTGAGTTCGTCTGTGTAGGATAGGTGGGAGGCTTTGAAACCCTGGCGCTAGCTGGGGTGGAGCCAACCTTGAAATACCACCCTGTCGTGCTTGACGTTCTAACCTAGGTCCGTTATCCGGATCGGGGACCATGTATGGTGGGTAGTTTGACTGGGGCGGTCTCCTCCCAAAGAGTAACGGAGGAGCTCGAAGGTACGCTCAGCGCGGTCGGACATCGCGCACTGTGTGCAAAGGCATAAGCGTGCTTGACTGCGAGATCGACGGATCAAGCAGGTAGGAAACTAGGACTTAGTGATCCGGTGGTTCTGTATGGAAGGGCCATCGCTCAACGGATAAAAGGTACTCCGGGGATAACAGGCTGATACCGCCCAAGAGTTCATATCGACGGCGGTGTTTGGCACCTCGATGTCGGCTCATCACATCCTGGGGCTGTAGTCGGTCCCAAGGGTATGGCTGTTCGCCATTTAAAGTGGTACGCGAGCTGGGTTCAGAACGTCGTGAGACAGTTCGGTCCCTATCTGCCATGGGCGTTGGAGATTTGAGAGGGGCTGCTCCTAGTACGAGAGGACCGGAGTGGACGAACCTCTGGTGTTCCGGTTGTCACGCCAGTGGCACTGCCGGGTAGCTATGTTCGGAAGCGATAACCGCTGAAAGCATCTAAGCGGGAAGCGCGCCTCAAGATGAGATCTCCCGGGAGCTTGACTCCCCTGAAGGAACCATCAAGACTAGGTGGTTGATAGGCTGGGTGTGTAAGTACAGCAATGTATTGAGCTAACCAGTACTAATGATCCGTGAGGCTTGACCATATAACCTCAAGCTGCCTTGGACTCCACGACACGTGCGGGTTCGACGCAAACTGTTTCGCTACTTCCCAACCTCTGAGAGCGTGAGCGCGATCAGTCCCATGCCGGATTCCATTCCGCCACAGGACCCATTGCGACCCTCCACCCTCTCCCTGGTGACAATAGCTGTATGGAACCACCCGATCCCATTCCGAACTCGGAAGTGAAACGTACATGCGCCGATGGTAGTGTGCATCTAGCATGCGAGAGTAGGTCATCGCCAGGGTTTTTACCCAAAACCCCCCGCCGGACTCCGGTGGGGGGTTTTTCTTTGGGCGGTGTTGGGTAATCCACGACACGCTCGCGATCGACGCGATGGGGATGCGATCCGTATCCCTCGAGTTAATGCTGGCCCTTTGGGCGAACATAAAGGACGATCACAAGCCGGGCGGGTTGACCGGTGCACATTACGTCGTGGCCCAGCGGCATCGGGGCGAGCGATCGAACGCCAGTGCAGCAGAGCACCTGATCCAACAGAACGGAGA